>NZ_JBHSWA010000001.1:1895000-3419131 GCF_042661425.1 Sulfitobacter profundi
GCAGACACACGGCGAATGCTAACGTCCGTCGTGAAGAGGGAAACAACCCTAACCTCCAGCTAAGGCCCCTAATTCATGGCTAAGTGGGAAAGCAGGTGAGACGACCAAAACAACCAGGAGGTTGGCTTAGAAGCAGCCATCCTTTAAAGATAGCGTAACAGCTCACTGGTCTAAATAAGTTGTCTTGCGGCGAAGATGTAACGGGGCTCAAGCCATGAGCCGAAGCTGAGGATGCATTTATTGCATGGTAGCAGAGCGTAGTGTGACATAGTTCCATGTGTCCTTACCTACTTAGGTAGGATTGGACACAAGGAGCTTTCTGTGAAGCTGGCGCGTGAGCGATCCGGTGGAGAGATCACTAGTGAGAATGATGACATGAGTAGCGACAAAGAGTGTGAGAGACACTCTCGCCGAAAGTCCAAGGGTTCCTGCTTAAAGCTAATCTGAGCAGGGTAAGCCGACCCCTAAGGCGAGGCCGAAAGGCGTAGTCGATGGGAACCAGGTTAATATTCCTGGGCCAGATGGAAGTGACGGATCTCGAGGGTAGTTCATCCTTATCGGATTGAATGGGCTGCTTAGAGGTCCCTGGAAATAGCTCCATCGCTAGATCGTACCCTAAACCGACACAGGTGGACAGGTAGAGAATACCAAGGCGCTTGAGAGAACTATGTTGAAGGAACTCGGCAAAATACCTCCGTAAGTTCGCGAGAAGGAGGCCCGGTTTCTAGGCAACTAGAGGCTGGGGGCACAAACCAGGGGGTGGCGACTGTTTATTAAAAACACAGGGCTCTGCGAAGTCGTAAGACGACGTATAGGGTCTGACGCCTGCCCGGTGCCTGAAGGTTAAAAGGAGGGGTGAGAGCTCTGAATTGAAGCCCAGGTAAACGGCGGCCGTAACTATAACGGTCCTAAGGTAGCGAAATTCCTTGTCGGGTAAGTTCCGACCTGCACGAATGGCGTAACGACTTCCCCGCTGTCTCCAACATAGACTCAGCGAAATTGAATTACCGGTCAAGATGCCGGTTACCCGCGGTTAGACGGAAAGACCCCGTGCACCTTTACTACAGCTTCACACTGGCATTAGGCCGAACATGTGCAGGATAGGTGGTGGGCTTTGAAACCGAGACGCCAGTCTCGGTGGAGCCTCCCTTGAGATACCACCCTTGTTCTGCTTGATGTCTAACCGCGGACCGTTATCCGGTTCCGGGACCCTGTGTGGCGGGTAGTTTGACTGGGGCGGTCGCCTCCTAAATCGTAACGGAGGCGCGCGAAGGTTGGCTCAGAGCGGTCGGAAATCGCTCGTTGAGTGCAATGGCAGAAGCCAGCCTGACTGCGAGACTGACAAGTCGAGCAGAGTCGAAAGACGGCCATAGTGATCCGGTGGTCCCAAGTGGGAGGGCCATCGCTCAACGGATAAAAGGTACGCCGGGGATAACAGGCTGATACTGCCCAAGAGTCCATATCGACGGCAGTGTTTGGCACCTCGATGTCGGCTCATCTCATCCTGGGGCTGGAGCAGGTCCCAAGGGTACGGCTGTTCGCCGTTTAAAGAGGTACGTGAGCTGGGTTTAGAACGTCGTGAGACAGTTCGGTCCCTATCTTCCGTGGGTGTAGGATACTTGAGAGGAGTTGCCCCTAGTACGAGAGGACCGGGGTGAACGATCCACTGGTGGACCAGTTGTTATGCCAATAGCAGTGCTGGGTAGCTATGATCGGACAGGATAACCGCTGAAGGCATCTAAGCGGGAAGCCCCCTCAAAACAAGGTATCCCTGAGAGCCGAGGTAGACCACCTCGTCGATAGGCCAGAGATGTAAGCGTGGTAACACGTTCAGTTGACTGGTACTAATTGCTCGATAGGCTTGATTTGATCCAGTAGAAGCAAGACTGCTTAACTGGGCAAAAGCATACACATACAATCAGTTGTACATGACTTGGAACACGCTCTGCGTCGCAACGCGCAGAGCGCTTTATCAGGAATTTATTTGGTTTGGTGATCATAGCGCGAGCAAAACACCTGGTCCCATCCCGAACCCAGCCGTTAAGTGCCGTAGCGCCGATGGTACTGCGTCTTAAGACGTGGGAGAGTAGGTCATCGCCAAACCTAATAAGTTCCTGATAAAAAAAGTATCTCTCGACGATCAACAGAATAACAAAACCGCCGCAGCTATAAAGCTGCGGCGGTTTTGTCTTTGGGGGCGGGGCGCAAAACCACTATGCCCAAGAACTGTCCATTTTCCGCCCTGCAGGGGGCGCAATAGATCGGTAACTCTTTCGCAACTGTCTAAAGAGATCGATAAGATGACCCCCACAGATAAGGTTGCCCCTTCGTCAGCATCTGAATTGGACCCCACCGCGCTGTCTGCGATCCGAAACGTGATGGCGGAGGGGCATGCGGGCACCGGGATGGACACACCGGAGCCCCCGCCAAACATCGGCAGTCCGGACGCAATGCCTTTCCCGAGCTGCCGGAGCCGGAGGTTGCCAAAGCCAAATCCGAAAAACGTTTGCCGCTCAAGATACCTAAGAAACGACCGTCGCCTCGGGCGGTGATGCTGAGCCTGCTTGCGCTCGCTGTGATTCTGCGGCCTTGGTTAGTACTGGGCGTGGTTTTCATCGCGGTGTTTGTCACGCTGGGGGTCTTTCTCGCCCTTGGTTATGACGGGTTTTGGGGGCGGGCATTGACGCTTGGGCGCTGGTATGCCGCGCGGCGGCCGGACCGGGCGGCGGCGCTTCATGCACGTTTGGATGCTTTCGCGATGAAATGGGATGCGGTGCTTGATCGCTTTCCCGAAGGGACGGTCGACGGGCTTTATCTGCCGGACTTTGGCGAAATGGCAGCGGCTGACACCCGCCATGATGAGGCCCTCGATCGCCGGTTTGACAGTCTGCGCAACTCCGAAGCCTAGGCCGGACGCGATGGTGTCTTGAAACTAGGGGGCGGACCCGTTACATCCGCCCAATCGGGCAACAAGGAAAGATGTCATGGCCACCACCAATCCGCTTCAGTTCATCCAGCAGGTTCGTACCGAAGTTGCCAAGGTTGTTTGGCCGACCAAGCGCGAAGTGATGCTGACCACTGTGATGGTCTTTATCCTTGCCGCGCTGACGGCGGTTTTCTTTGCGATCGTAGATATCCTGATCCGCGGCGGTCTACAGCAGATCCTTGGGATGTTCGGCTAAGCATCGCCCGCTCGGGTGAATTTATCTTTACACCCTTGAAACCTGCGTCTGCGCGGGCTATTGCGCAGACCTGACCTGAAAAGGGGCGTGCGGCGATTCGAGTTGCGCGCCGATTTTTTGTTCAGATGTTGCGGGGCCGAGGCTCCGTGTGATTGACGAATTTACATGCCGGGGCAGCCCGCATGGCAAGACAGGGACCAGAGTTCAGATGGCAAAACGGTGGTATTCGGTCAGTGTCCTGTCGAACTTCGAAAAGAAGATCGCCGAGCAGATCCGCGCATCCGTGGCCGAGCAGGAACTTGAAGACCAGATTGACGAAGTGCTGGTGCCCACCGAAGAGGTGATCGAGGTCCGGCGCGGCAAGAAGGTGACAACCGAGCGTCGCTTCATGCCCGGCTATGTGCTGGTGCATATGGAAATGTCCGACGCGGGCTATCACCTGATCAACTCGATCAACCGCGTCACCGGTTTCTTGGGCCCGCAAGGCCGTCCGATGCCGATGCGCGATGCCGAGGTTCAGGCGATCTTGGGCCGTGTGCAGGAAGGCGAAGAAGCCCCACGCACGCTGATTCACTTCGAGATCGGCGAGAAGGTCAAGGTTGCCGACGGTCCGTTCGAGGATTTCGACGGCATGATCGAAGAGGTCGACGAGGACAATCAGCGCCTCAAGGTGTCGGTGTCGATCTTTGGCCGGGAAACGCCGGTCGAATTGGAATTCACTCAGGTCAACAAGCAGGTCTGAGTGCGCGGCGGGCTCAGGTCCGCCATCCCGGCGCCTCAAGGGTGTCGGTCATTGTGGGAGGCGAGGGCGCCGCGGCGCCCAATCCGGACCACGCAACGAAGATCCCGCGGGGCGCGCCCCAAGGGTGTTGAAAGGAGAATGGTCAGATGGCCAAGAAACTCGTCGGTACGATGAAGTTGCAAGTTAAAGCGGGTCAAGCAAACCCGTCCCCGCCCGTTGGTCCGGCCCTCGGTCAGCGCGGCATCAACATCATGGAATTCTGCAAGGCGTTCAACGCCAAGACCGCAGACATGGAGCCGGGCGCACCGTGCCCCACCGTGATCAGCTACTATCAGGACAAGTCCTTCACCATGGACATCAAGACGCCCCCGGCGTCCTACTACCTGAAAAAAGCTGCCAAGGTGAACTCCGGCGCGAAAACGCCGAGCCGTGAAACCGTCGGCACAGTGACCACCAAGCAGCTGCGCGAGATCGCAGAAGCAAAAGCCGCCGACCTGTCCGCGAACGACGTGGAAGCGGCGATGAAAATCATTCTGGGCTCTGCCCGGTCCATGGGCATCGAGGTGAAGTAAGATGGCAAAACTTGGTAAACGCACCCGCGCCGCCCGTGAAGCCTTTGCTGGTAAAGAAGAGATCACCGTTGAAGAAGCGGTAAGCCTCATCAAAGCAAACGCAAACGCAAAGTTCGACGAAACCATCGAGATCGCGATGAACCTCGGTGTTGACCCACGCCACGCAGACCAGATGGTCCGCGGTGTTGTCGGCCTGCCCAACGGCACCGGCAAAACCATGCGCGTTGCTGTCTTCGCCCGTGGCGCGAAAGCTGAAGAAGCCGAAAAGGCTGGCGCAGATATCGTTGGTGCAGAAGACCTGATGGAAACCGTGCAGTCCGGCAAGATCGACTTTGATCGTTGCATCGCGACACCCGACATGATGCCGATCGTTGGCCGTCTGGGTAAAGTGCTTGGCCCCCGTAACCTGATGCCGAACCCCAAGGTTGGCACCGTGACCATGGATGTCGCCGACGCCGTGAAAGCGGCCAAGGGCGGTGAAGTTCAGTTCAAAGCCGAAAAGGGCGGTGTCGTCCACGCAGGCGTTGGCAAACTGTCCTTCGACGAAGCCAAGCTGGCCGAAAACATCCGTGCTTTTGTTGGCGCGGTGTCCAAAGCCAAGCCTGCCGGTGCCAAAGGCACATATATGAAAAAGATCAACCTGAGCTCCACAATGGGCCCGGGCGTGTCGGTCGCTGTCGAGAACGCAACCGCCGAGTGATCCAGTGGGGTGGGGGCCAGCCTCCCACCTTACGACCCGAGATTTGGCGGCTTCGGCCGTCAGATACGCAAGGACCAAAAGATCGGTCCGCGCGTCTGTCCGAGACGGAGGGTTTGGGCCTTGGCCTGAATAATTCCTTCCTGAGATGGGAAACCGGAAAAATTCTGCCCTCGGGCGGTTTTGGCCGGGACCCTGACATTGGACCCGAATGGGATGCAAAAGATCGCATCCTGAACTGAGCCGGGGGCAACCCCCAAATTTGGAGTGAAACTGTGGATAGAGCACAAAAAGAACAGCTGGTCGACGAACTCGGCCAGATCTTTGAAAGCTCTGGCGTCGTTGTGGTTAGCCACTACGTCGGTTTGACAGTTGCCGAAATGCAGGACCTTCGGGCGCGCGCACGCGCTGCCGGTGGGGCCGTGCGTGTTGCCAAAAACAGGCTCGCCAAGATCGCCCTTGAGGGCAAGCCATGCGAAAGCATCGCTGACCTTCTGACGGGTATGACCGTTCTGACCTATTCTGAGGATCCTGTGGCTGCGGCCAAGGTTGCTCAGGAGTTCTCCAAGGAAAACCCAAAGCTGGTGATCCTTGGTGGTTCCATGGGTGAGAACGCGTTGGACGCCGCTGGTGTCGAAGCCGTGTCGAAAATGCCTTCGCGGGAGGAGCTTATCTCCACCATCGCGGGCATGCTCGGCGCACCTGCTTCGAACATCGCCGGGGCCATTGGCGCACCTGCAAGCAACATCGCATCCATCTTGTCCACGATCGAGGACAAGGCGGCTGCGTAAGGCATATCGTCAAGCCGGCGCTCGGGTTGAACACGCGCGTTGGAACACACATATCGTAACGGAAAGAGCTAAACATGGCTGATCTGAAAAAACTGGCAGAAGACATCGTTGGTCTGACTCTGCTTGAAGCACAAGAACTGAAAACCATCCTCAAAGACGAGTACGGCATCGAGCCCGCCGCTGGCGGCGCAGTGATGATGGCTGGTCCTGCTGATGGCGGCGCTGCCGAAGAAGAAAAGACCGAATTCGACGTCGTTCTGAAGAACGCCGGCGCATCCAAGATCAACGTGATCAAGGAAGTCCGCGGCATCACAGGTCTCGGCCTGAAAGAAGCCAAAGACCTGGTCGAAGCCGGTGGCAAGATCAAAGAAGGCGTCGACAAAGCCGAAGCCGAAGAGATCAAAGGCAAGCTGGAAGCAGCTGGCGCCGAAGTCGAGCTGGCCTAAGCCAGAGGTGCGCGGCAACGTGCACCACGCATGAACAAGGGCTGGACGGGAGTTTTCCTGTCCAGCCTGACCTGTTTTGACGAATGTTCCGTCCGGCGGAGTATTTCTCTGGAGAGGTCCATGGTCGGAAGGGATGCAGTGGGACGCATTCCAAGAATTGACCCGGATTTTCCGCTCTTATGGGCGCGCACCACGGCCCCGGTGGTTGATGCGCTCGGCAAGAGACACGAAAGGTGACACGACACATGGCACAATCCTTCCTTGGCCAGAAACGTCTGCGTAAATATTACGGCAAAATCCGCGAAGTGCTGGAGATGCCGAACCTCATCGAGGTTCAGAAATCCTCTTACGATCTGTTCTTGAATTCCGGCGACGCCGAGACCCCCACCGATGGTGAAGGTATCACAGGCGTTTTCCAGTCGGTCTTCCCGATCAAAGATTTTAACGAGACCTCCGTGCTTGAATACGTCAAGTACGAGCTGGAAAAGCCGAAATACGATGTTGAGGAATGTCAGCAGCGTGACATGACCTACAGCGCGCCCCTCAAGGTGACGCTGCGCCTCATCGTGTTTGATGTAGACGAAGACACCGGCGCCAAGTCGGTCAAAGACATCAAAGAACAAGACGTGTTCATGGGCGACATGCCCCTGATGACGCCGAACGGCACTTTCGTCGTGAACGGCACCGAGCGTGTGATCGTATCCCAGATGCACCGCTCCCCGGGCGTGTTCTTTGACCACGACAAGGGCAAAACCCACTCTTCGGGTAAGCTCCTCTTCGCCTGCCGCATCATCCCCTACCGCGGTTCCTGGCTGGACTTTGAATTCGACGCCAAAGACATCGTCTTTGCCCGGATTGACCGCCGCCGCAAACTGCCTGTGACGACCTTGCTCTATGCCCTCGGGCTGGACCAAGAGGCGATCATGAACGCCTACTACAAGACGGTCACCTACACGCTTGAGAAGAACAAGGGCTGGGTTGCACCCTTCTTCCCCGACCGCGTGCGCGGCACCCGTCCGACCTATGATCTGGTGGATGCAGCGACAGGTGAAATCCTGTTCGAAGCGACCAAAAAGGTCACCCCTCGCGCCGTCAAAAAACTGCTCGACGAAGGCAAGGTCAAAGACCTGCTGCTGCCTTTCGATCACATCGTTGGCAAGTTCGTCGCGCGTGACATCATCAACGAAGAAACCGGTGCGATCTACGTCGAAGCCGGTGACGAGTTGACGCTGGAATACGACAAAGACGGCACCCTGATCGGCGGCACCGCGAAAGAGCTGATCGACGCGGGCATCACCGAGATTCCGCTGCTGGACATCGACAACGTCAACGTCGGCCCCTACATGCGCAACACCATGGCGATGGACAAGAACATGAACCGCGACACCGCGCTCATGGACATCTACCGCGTCATGCGTCCGGGCGAACCGCCCACCGTCGAGGCCGCGTCTGCGCTCTTTGACACGTTGTTCTTTGATAGCGAACGCTATGACCTCTCGGCTGTTGGCCGCGTGAAAATGAACATGCGTTTGGCGCTTGATAAGCCCGACACACAGCGCACGCTCGACCGTGACGACATTGTCGCTTGTATCAAAGCGCTGGTTGACCTGCGCGATGGCCGTGGCGACATCGACGACATTGACCACCTCGGCAACCGTCGTGTGCGTTCCGTCGGCGAATTGATGGAAAACCAGTACCGCGTTGGCCTGCTGCGCATGGAGCGTGCGATCAAAGAGCGGATGTCCTCCGTCGAGATCGATACGGTGATGCCGCAAGACCTGATCAACGCCAAGCCGGCCGCGGCTGCGGTGCGTGAATTCTTCGGCTCGTCGCAGCTGTCGCAGTTTATGGACCAAACCAACCCGCTGTCCGAAGTGACGCACAAGCGTCGTCTCTCGGCGCTTGGGCCTGGCGGTTTGACACGTGAGCGTGCGGGCTTTGAAGTGCGCGACGTTCACCCGACCCACTATGGTCGGATGTGCCCGATTGAAACGCCGGAAGGGCCGAACATTGGTCTGATCAACTCGCTGGCCACTTTTGCCCGCGTGAACAAATACGGCTTCATCGAAACGCCTTACCGCGTGGTCAAGGACAGCACCGTCACCGACGAAGTGCACTACATGTCCGCAACCGAGGAAATGCGCCACACCGTGGCTCAGGCGAACGCCAACCTCGACGAGAACATGAAGTTCGTCAACGAACTGGTCTCGACCCGTCAGTCCGGTGACTACACGTTGGCCCCGACGGAAAACGTGGACCTGATCGACGTTTCGCCCAAGCAGTTGGTCTCGGTCGCTGCTTCGTTGATCCCGTTCCTCGAAAACGACGACGCCAACCGCGCTCTCATGGGCTCGAACATGCAACGTCAGGCGGTTCCGCTTCTGCAAGCCGAGGCGCCGCTCGTCGGCACCGGCATCGAAGAAGTTGTGGCACGCGATTCCGGGGCGGCCTACACGGCACGCCGCGCGGGTATCATCGACCAAGTCGATGCTTCCCGTATCGTGATCCGGGCCACCGAAGACCTTGAGCTGGGCGACGCGGGTGTGGACATCTACCGCATGCGCAAATTCCAGCGCTCGAACCAGAACACCTGCATCAACCAGCGCCCGCTGGTGAAAGTGGGCGAGAAGGTCACGAAAGGTCAGGTCATCGCAGATGGCCCGTCGACCGATATGGGGGAACTGGCGCTCGGCAAGAACGTCGTCGTCGCCTTCATGCCGTGGAATGGCTACAACTACGAAGACTCCATCCTGATCTCCGAGCGGATTTCCCGTGATGACGTCTTCACCTCGATCCACATCGAGGAATTCGAAGTTGCCGCGCGTGACACGAAGCTTGGGCCAGAAGAAATCACCCGCGACATTCCCAACGTCGGCGAGGAAGCTCTGCGAAACCTCGACGAAGCCGGTATCGTGTACATCGGTGCGGACGTAGAGCCGGGCGACATCCTTGTGGGTAAGATCACCCCGAAGGGCGAAAGCCCGATGACGCCGGAAGAAAAGCTTCTGCGCGCCATCTTTGGTGAGAAAGCCTCTGACGTGCGCGACACCTCGTTGCGTGTGAAGCCAGGCGATTTCGGCACGGTTGTCGAAGTGCGTGTCTTCAACCGTCACGGTGTCGAGAAAGACGAGCGTGCGCTGCAGATCGAGCGTGAGGAAGTCGAACGTCTGGCCCGTGACCGGGACGACGAGCTGGCAATCCTCGACCGCAACATCTATGCGCGTCTCAAGGACATGATCCTTGGCAAAATCGCCGTCAAAGGCCCGAAAGGCGTGAAGGCGAACAGCCAGATCACCGAGGAACTGCTGGAAACCCTGACCCGTGGTCAGTGGTGGCAGCTGGCCCTCGAGGACGAGGATGACGCGAAGATCGTCGAAGCCCTGAACGAGCAGTACGAGATCCAGAAACGGACCTTGGATGCACGTTTCGAGGATAAGGTCGAAAAAGTACGTCGTGGTGACGATCTGCCCCCGGGTGTGATGAAGATGGTCAAAGTGTTCGTGGCGGTGAAGCGTAAGCTGCAGCCGGGCGACAAGATGGCCGGTCGTCACGGGAACAAGGGTGTGATCTCGAAAGTGGTGCCAATGGAGGACATGCCGTTCCTCGCCGATGGTACCCCGGTCGACTTCTGCCTTAACCCTCTGGGCGTGCCTAGCCGGATGAACGTTGGTCAGATTCTTGAGACGCATATGGGTTGGGCCGCGCGCGGTCTGGGCCTGAATGTCGACGAGGCGCTGCAAGAGTATAAGCGTTCCGGCGATCTGACACCTGTGCGTGAAGCAATGCAGCTGGCTTATGGCGATGATGTCTACGAAGAGGGCATCACCGGCATGGACGAGGACACGCTTCTTGAAGTGGCCGACAACGTGCGCCGCGGCGTGCCAATTGCCACGCCGGTCTTTGACGGTGCCAAGGAAGCGGACGTGAACGACAGCCTCAAGCGTGCTGGGTTCGACACCTCCGGTCAGTCGGTGCTGTTCGATGGTCGTACAGGTGAGCAGTTTGCCCGCCCCGTGACTGTCGGCGTCAAGTACCTGCTCAAGCTGCACCACCTGGTGGACGACAAAATCCACGCACGTTCGACAGGGCCGTACTCCCTCGTCACACAGCAGCCGCTGGGTGGTAAGGCACAGTTCGGTGGCCAGCGCTTTGGTGAGATGGAAGTCTGGGCTCTTGAAGCTTACGGCGCCGCTTACACATTGCAGGAAATGCTGACCGTCAAGTCGGACGACGTCGCGGGCCGGACCAAGGTCTATGAAAGCATCGTCAAGGGCGAGGATAACTTCGAAGCGGGCATTCCAGAGAGCTTTAACGTTCTCGTCAAAGAAGTGCGCGGCCTCGGCCTGAATATGGAACTCCTGGATGCGGAGGAGGATGAGTGACGCGGTAAACGGGATTTTTAAAAATCCCGGCCCGTTTTCTTCATAAGAAAACGGGTCCGGTCCCTCCCAACGCACCCCTTTCAAGGATTTGAAAATGAACCAGGAACTGACAAACAACCCGTTCAACCCGCTGACGCCGCAAAAAGCGTTTGACGAAATCAAGGTCTCTTTGGCCTCGCCCGAGCGGATCCTCAGCTGGTCCTTCGGTGAGATCAAAAAGCCGGAAACCATCAACTACCGGACGTTCAAGCCCGAGCGTGACGGCCTGTTCTGCGCGCGTATCTTTGGCCCGATCAAAGACTACGAATGCCTTTGCGGTAAATATAAGCGGATGAAGTATCGCGGCGTTGTCTGCGAGAAATGTGGTGTCGAAGTGACGCTGCAAAAGGTCCGCCGTGAGCGCATGGGCCACATCGAACTGGCATCGCCAGTTGCGCATATCTGGTTCCTCAAGTCGCTGCCTTCGCGCATCGGCCTGATGCTGGACATGACACTGCGTGATCTGGAACGTGTTCTCTACTTCGAGAACTACGTGGTGATCGAGCCGGGCCTTACCGATCTTCAATACGGTCAGATGATGACCGAAGAAGAATACATGGACGCCCAAGACGCCTATGGCATGGACGCTTTCACCGCCAACATCGGTGCCGAAGCGATCCGCGAAATGCTGGCCGCCATCGATCTGGAAGCCGAAGCCGAGACCCTGCGCGCCGATCTGAAAGAGGCGACAGGCGAGCTGAAGCCTAAGAAGATCATCAAGCGTCTGAAAGTGGTTGAGTCCTTCCTCGAGTCGGGCAACCGTCCTGAGTGGATGGTCATGACCGTGATCCCGGTGATCCCGCCAGAACTGCGCCCGCTGGTGCCGCTGGATGGTGGCCGTTTCGCGACCTCTGACCTCAACGACCTGTACCGCCGCGTGATCAACCGGAACAACCGTTTGAAGCGTCTCATTGAGCTGCGCGCGCCTGACATCATCGTCCGCAACGAAAAGCGGATGCTGCAGGAATCCGTCGACGCTCTGTTCGACAACGGCCGCCGTGGCCGCGTCATCACCGGTGCCAACAAGCGCCCGCTGAAGTCGCTCTCAGACATGCTGAAAGGCAAGCAGGGTCGCTTCCGTCAGAACCTTTTGGGTAAGCGCGTCGACTTCTCGGGCCGTTCGGTCATTGTGACCGGTCCTGAGTTGAAGCTGCACCAATGTGGTCTGCCCAAGAAGATGGCCTTGGAGCTGTTCAAGCCGTTCATCTACTCGCGTCTGGAGGCCAAAGGTCTGTCCTCCACCGTGAAACAGGCGAAGAAACTGGTCGAAAAAGAGCGTCCCGAAGTTTGGGACATCCTTGATGAGGTGATCCGTGAACACCCCGTCATGCTCAACCGCGCGCCGACGCTTCACCGTCTTGGCATTCAGGCGTTCGAGCCCGTGTTGATCGAAGGTAAAGCGATCCAGCTTCACCCGCTGGTCTGCTCGGCCTTTAACGCTGACTTCGACGGTGACCAGATGGCCGTTCACGTGCCGCTCTCGCTGGAAGCCCAGTTGGAAGCGCGTGTTCTGATGATGTCCACGAACAACGTTCTGTCGCCTGCAAACGGCGCCCCGATCATCGTGCCATCGCAGGATATGATCTTGGGTCTCTACTACACGACCCTTGAGCGTAAAGGCATGGTTGGCGAAGGCATGGTCTTTGGTTCGGTTGATGAGGTGCAGCACGCCCTCGACGCCGGTGCGGTTCACCTGCACACCAAGATTAAAGCCCGGATCAAACAGATCGACGCCGAAGGCAACGAAGTGATGATGCGCTTTGACACGACCCCCGGTCGTGTACGTCTTGGCGCCTTGCTACCGCTGAACGCCAAAGCACCGTTTGACCTAGTCAACCGTCTGCTGCGGAAGAAAGAAGTGCAGCAGGTCATCGACACCGTCTACCGTTATTGCGGTCAGAAAGAGTCGGTTATCTTCTGTGACCAGATCATGACGATGGGTTTCCGCGAAGCTTTCAAAGCGGGCATCTCCTTCGGCAAAGACGACATGCTGATCCCAGACTCCAAATGGCCGCTGGTTGAAGAGACCCGCGAGCAGGTGAAGGACTTTGAACAGCAGTACATGGACGGCCTGATCACTCAGGGCGAAAAGTACAACAAAGTCGTCGATGCATGGTCGAAGTGTAACGACAAGGTCACGGACGCGATGATGGGCTCCATCTCGGCCACCACGTACCACGAGAATGGTTCCGAAAAAGAGCCGAACTCGGTTTACATGATGGCCCACTCCGGTGCCCGTGGCTCGGTCACGCAGATGAAACAGTTGGGCGGGATGCGCGGCCTGATGGCGAAGCCGAATGGCGACATCATCGAGACGCCGATCATCTCGAACTTTAAAGAAGGTCTGACCGTTCTTGAGTACTTCAACTCGACACACGGTGCGCGGAAAGGTCTGTCGGATACTGCTTTGAAAACAGCGAACTCCGGCTACCTGACACGCCGTCTGGTGGACGTGGCGCAAGACTGCATCGTGCGTCAGCATGACTGTGGTACTGAGACTGCGATCACTGCCGAAGCCGCGGTTAACGACGGCGAAGTCGTCTCCTCGCTGGCCGAGCGTTTGCTGGGCCGTGTTGCGGCGGATGATATTCTGGTGCCCGGCACCGAGGATGTTCTGGTGCCCGCAGGCTCGTTGATCGACGAGCGCATGTCGGATGCCATCGACGAAGCCGGGGTGCAGTCCGCACGGATCCGCAGCCCACTTACCTGTGATGCCGAAGAGGGTGTCTGCGCCATGTGCTATGGCCGTGACCTTGCACGCGGTACGCTGGTTAACCAAGGTGAGGCTGTCGGCATCATCGCGGCCCAGTCGATTGGTGAACCCGGTACTCAGCTGACGATGCGGACCTTCCACATCGGCGGCGTTGCTCAGGGTGGTCAGCAGTCCTTCCTCGAGGCCAGCCAGTCCGGCAAAATCGTGTTCGACAATGCGCAGACGCTTGAAAACAGCGCCGGTGAAATGCTCGTCATGGGCCGGAACATGAAACTGTCGATCGTCGATGAGAACGGCGATGAGCGCGCCAGCCACAAGATCGGCTACGGCACCAAGCTTCACGTCAAGGAAGGCGACAGCGTGGCACGCGGCGACAAGCTGTTCGAATGGGATCCCTACACCCTGCCGATCATCGCCGAAAAACCTGGTATGACCAAATACGTCGACCTTGTTTCGGGCATCGCGGTCAAAGAAGACACCGACGAAGCAACCGGCATGACTCAGAAGATCGTGATCGACTGGCGCGCGGCCCCCAAGGGCAACGAGCTTAAGCCCGAGATCATCTTGGTGGGTGAAGATGGCGAACCGGTCCGCAACGATGCGGGCAACCCGGTGACCTATCCGATGTCGGTGGATGCGGTTCTGTCCGTTGAGGACCAGACCGAGGTTCAGGCCGGTGACATCATCGCGCGTATCCCGCGTGAAGGTGCCAAGACCAAGGACATTACCGGTGGTCTGCCGCGTGTTGCCGAACTCTTTGAGGCACGTCGCCCCAAAGACCACGCCATCATCGCGGAAATCGACGGCTATGTGCGCTTCGGCAAGGACTACAAGAACAAGCGCCGCATCGCGATCGAAAGCTCGGATGATCCGGACGTGAAGGTTGAATACATGGTACCCAAGGGGAAACACATCCCCGTTGCCGAAGGCGACTTCGTGCAGAAGGGTGACTACATCATGGACGGCAACCCCGCGCCGCATGACATTCTGGCGATCATGGGCGTTGAGGCCTTGGCCGAATACATGATTGACGAAGTGCAGGACGTTTACCGCCTGCAGGGTGTGAAGATTAACGACAAACACATCGAAGTCATCGTGCGTCAAATGCTGCAGAAGTGGGAAATCCAGGAAAGCGGCGACACCACGCTGCTCAAGGGTGAACACGTCGACAAGCAGGAATTCGATCAGGCCAACGAAAAGGCCCTGTCGAAGGGTGGCCGTCCTGCCAAGGGCGAACCGATCCTGCTGGGCATCACCAAGGCGTCGCTGCAGACCCGCAGCTTCATCTCTGCCGCGTCCTTCCAGGAAACAACGCGCGTGCTGACCGAAGCTTCGGTTCAGGGCAAGCGGGACAAACTGGTCGGTCTGAAAGAGAACGTCATCGTGGGCCGTCTGATCCCGGCGGGCACTGGTGGGGCGACCCAGCAGATGCGCAAAGTGGCGACAGACCGCGACAACGTCGTGATCGAAGCGCGCCGCGAAGAGGCCGAAGCCGCTGCCGCCTTGGCAGCACCTGCGGCCTCTGCGGATGACGACATCGTCGGTGGCGATGTGTTCAACACGCCGGTCGGTGACGACGAGAGCCGCGATTGATCGCCGCTCTGACCTGACAATCAAAAGCCCCCGCAGTGAAAGCTGCGGGGGCTTTTTAATGCGCGGTGCCGCAGCATCGATTGCACATTGCCAGCGAGATGGCCGGGAATTTGCCGCCGTAGCCTTACATCCGCCACATAGTGGCAATAGGTTTGCGAAAGCTTAACCGTCGTAAGGTTCTTCAGATGACGTCTCGCATTCTACATATCGACGATGATCCGATCATTCTGGAATTGGTAAAGATGATCTTTTCCGACGACAGATCGCTGACCTTTGTCTCTTGCCTGAACGCCCGCGATGCGCTGGCGGTGGTGAATGACCTGAAGCCCGATTTGATCATCAGTGATATCTCCATGCCCGATATGGGCGGTTTGGAATTGGCGCACCGCTTTGGCGAAAACCCCGCCATCGCCGGAACGCCTATTATCTTCCTCAGCGGCCGCACCCGCGATCTTGAGGTTTATGACGCCTTTCGCAATCTGGCCGCGACGGTGATGCAAAAGCCTGTCGAGCCGGGGTTGCTGCGCAGCACGGTTCGGAACCTGTTGGCCAGTCAGCAACAGCCGGTGGCGCAGGCGTCCAACCAGTAAGGCCGGGCAACTGCTGGGCACCCGTCTTACGCAGCCGCCATGCCGCATTTGAGGGGCGCAAGCCGCTGTCCTGCATAGCCGCCCGTTCTTGACAGCTCCCGCGCCCGCTGCCAGTCATTCGGGAGCGGCATCGATATAAGCCGCGCGGTTTTTTCCCGGAGCGCTTTCATGTCCCCCAATACCATCGGCGCGCTGCTGATGATTGCCTCGATGGCCTGTTTCACGTTTAACGACACGCTGCTGAAAATGACCGACGGGGCCCTGCCGCTGTTTCAGCTTTTGTTCCTGCGGGGGTGACGACCTCGGTCCTGATCTTGGCCCTCAGCCGCCAGCTTGGCCGGATTGATTTCCGGCTCCAGCCGCGGGATTGGCGGGTGATTGGCCTGCGCTCGGTGGCCGAGATTGCAGCGGCTTATTTCTTTCTCACCGCGCTGTTCAACATGCCTTTGGCCAATGTGACCGCCATCCTTCAGGTGGTGCCGCTTTCGGTGACGCTGGCCGCCGCGTTGGTGTTTCGGCAGGCGGTGGGCTGGCGGCGGTTGGTGGCGATCGGGATCGGTTTCTGCGGTGTCCTGCTGATCGTGAAGCCGGGCGCGGAAGGGTTCAACATTTGGTCGATCTACGTCTTGATAGCTGTGCTTTGCGTGACGGTCCGTGACCTGTCGACCCGCGCCTTGTCGCCTGCGGTGCCTTCCATGACCGTCACCTTGGTGACCGCGCTGTCGGTGATGACGGCGGCGGGGCTGGCATCCCTCAGCGGACCATGGGCGCCGGTGACCCCGTCGGTGGCGGCGCTGATCGGCGGCTCCGGGGTCTTTGTGTTGGGCGGCTATTTCTTTTCGATCCAAGTCATGCGGGTCGGCGATATCGGATTTGTCGCGCCGTTTCGCTATACTGGCCTGCTTTGGGCGCTGCTGCTGGGCTGGGCGGTCTTTGGGGAATGGCCGGGTGTCTTGACGCTGGTCGGCGCCGGCATTGTCGTGGCCACAGGGGTCTTTACCCTCTACCGCGAGCGGAAGCTGAAGGTTCAGGCGGAGAAGACCCGCCGTACTTGATCGTTGTCGATGGCAAAGCGCGTTCGAAACAGCGCTTCGCCTTCGGCATCCAGCGGGGCCACGTCCACATGCCGTGCAAGCCCTTGGCGCGAATCGTTCGATCCGTTGTGGCTGCGCACGAACATCGCCGAGTCGGGCAGGCTGACGCAGGGCATGAAACGCGGCAGTTTCTCATGGGCGAAGTTCATGATCGTGACCGGGCTGCCGCCCTTCACATACATCGCCAAGGCCGCCACATTGAGGGGGCGAAACACTTCCGCCGCGCGGATGCCGCCCTGCCCAAACTCCGCGATATACCCTTTGGGCCAGTCGAAAGCGACCGAGCGTTGACCCGCCAAAAGCCCCGCGCTGTCCTCAACCGTACGCCGCAGCCGGGCAATGAAGTCGACCGAGACCGCATCGTCATCGTCATAGCGGAATTGCAGGCAGGGTTCTTTGGGGTTGATCCGCGCGGCGTTCAGCACCTCTTTCATCACCTCGCGGTGCTGGCGGGGCGGCTCGCGGTGGATCACCGCTTGCGGCAGGTCGGCGAGGAGCGATTCGAGGCGGCGTGCGTGGTGGTCCGGGAACTGGTCGCCGATCACGAAGATCATTGAGAAATCCGGGTCTGACTGTGCTTTGAGGCAGGGCAGGGCGACGGCCTCAAGCAAGCGGAAGCGCTCCTCAAGCCGGGCGTCGTCATAGAGGTAGGCGATACGTTCCTCGGTGGTGTCGTGCCCCACCTGAAATCCACCAAGGGCGGGGTAAGAAAAACGGCACAGGCCGATGGCTTGCATGGTATTGCCCCTCAAGGAAAACTTCGACGAATATGGCGACAGGGGAGAGCCGCTGGCAAGGGGGCTCTGCGAGGGAGGGGGCCACATGGCGCATCCAGAGCACGCGATCTACTGCTCTGGCCGGCGCCGGGACGGGCCCTGCTGTTGACAGCCCCCGCGCAACGTCCTATACGCCCGCTATCTCGGAGGTGGAGGCCGCTCTGCCAATCCGAACTCATAACTCAAGTGGTCACGATCCGGCCTACTACTGGCCCGATCCTCTGTTAACCCACCGCGTCGTTTTCCTCGGTACGGGAACGTTGCGGTCATTTTGCTTTGTGGACGCATGAAGTAACCGAAATTAGCCGCATGGGGGATCCCCCGTGTACAAAATCTGAGCGATACGGGGATATATCCGGAATGCCAACGATCCAACAGCTGATCCGCAAGCCGCGGCAGCCGAAAGTCAAACGTTCGAAATCCATGCACCTGCAGGAGTGCCCGCAAAAGCGTGGCGTCTGCACACGGGTTTACACAACAACACCCAAGAAGCCGAACTCGGCCATGCGTAAGGTTGCCAAAGTGCGCCTGACCAATGGTTTCGAAGTCATCTCCTACATCCCGGGTGAGAGCCACAACCTTCAGGAACACTCTGTGGTTCTGATCCGCGGCGGTCGTGTAAAAGACCTTCCCGGTGTGCGTTACCACATTCTGCGCGGTGTTCTCGATACCCAAGGTGTCAAGGACCGGAAGCAGCGCCGCTCCAAGTACGGCGCGAAGCGTCCGAAGTAATCTCGCAGTGGTGGGGCATGCCCCCACCAATCCATCCGATGTTGGGTGGGGCATGGCCCCACCACCCGCCAAGAGGAAGACACTGACATGTCACGCCGCCACGCCGCTGAAAAACGCGAAGTCCTGCCAGACGCCAAATACGGCGATCTGGTTCTCACCAAATTCATGAACAACCTGATGATCGACGGCAAAAAATCTGTCGCCGAGCGTATCGTCTACAACGCGATGACCCGCGTCGAAGACAAGATCAAGCGCGCCCCGATCGAAGTGTTCCACGAAGCACTTGAAAACATCCAGCCGTCCGTCGAAGTCCGTTCGCGTCGCGTTGGTGGTGCCACCTATCAGGTGCCAGTCGAAGTGCGCCCCGAGCGCCGTCAGGCGCTGGCGATCCGCTGGTTGATCAAAGCCGCGCGCGCCCGCAACGAAAACACCATGGAAGAGCGTCTTGCAGGCGAACTGATGGACGCTGTCCAGTCCCGTGGTACTGCCGTTAAAAAGCGCGAAGATACGCACAAGATGGCCGACGCCAACAAAGCGTTCAGCCACTACCGCTGGTAATTTCAACGTCGCGCCCGGTTTCGGGCGCGATCTGTTCGTACTGATATTTTCGAGGAAGCAGCCCCATGGCACGCGACTATCCGCTCCAACGCTACCGCAACTTCGGCATCATGGCTCACATCGATGCCGGCAAAACCACATGTTCCGAACGCATCCTGTTCTACACCGGCAAAAGCCACAACATCGGTGAGGTGCATGACGGCGCCGCAACGATGGACTGGATGGAGCAAGAGCAGGAACGCGGGATCACCATTACATCCGCCGCGACCACCACGTTCTGGCAGCGCCAGGAAGAGCCCACAGCCGATGCGACATCTGACACCAAGTTCCGGATGAACATCATCGACACCCCCGGCCACGTTGACTTCACCATCGAAGTTGAGCGTTCGCTGGCCGTTCTCGACGGCGCGGTTGCCGTTCTTGACGCCAACGCCGGTGTTGAGCCGCAGACCGAAACCGTGTGGCGTCAGGCTGACCGCTACAAGGTGCCGCGCATCGTGTTCGTCAACAAGATGGACAAAATCGGCGCTGACTTCTTCAACTGCGTGAAGATGATCAAAGACCGTACAGGTGCCACACCTGCTCCGATCCAGATCCCAATTGGCGCCGAGAACGAGCTTGAAGGTCTCGTTGACCTCGTCACAATGAAGGAATGGGTCTGGTCCGGTGAAGATCTGGGTGCCGGCTGGGAACAGCGCGAGATCCGTGACAGCCTGAAAGAGTCCGCTGATGAATGGCGTGCCAAGCTCATCGAGACCGCGGTCGAGATGGACGATGAGGCGATGGAAAACTACCTGATGGACGGCGCCGAGCCGGACGTCGACACCCTGCGCGCGCTGATCCGTAAGGGCACTCTGGCGATCAAATTCATCCCTGTTCTTTGCGGCTCTGCCTTCAAGAACAAGGGTGTTCAGCCGCTGCTTAACGCCGTGATCGACTATCTGCCCAGCCCGCTGGACGTTGTCGATTACATGGGCTTCAAGCCGGGCGATGAGACAGAAACACGTAACATCCCGCGTCGTGCGGATGATGACATGGCGTTCTCTGGCCTTGCGTTCAAAATCATGAACGACCCCTTTGTTGGCTCGCTGACTTTCACCCGCGTTTATTCGGGCGTGCTCAAGAAGGGCGATACCCTCTTGAACTCGACCAAAGGTAAGAAAGAGCGCGTCGGTCGTATGATGATGATGCACTCGATCAACCGCGAAGAGATCGAAGAAGCCTTTGCGGGTGACATCATCGCGCTTGCCGGTCTGAAAGACACCACCACAGGTGACACGCTTTGTGCTGCCAATGATCCGGTGGTTCTGGAAACCATGACCTTCCCCGATCCGGTCATCGAGATCGCGGTTGAGCCAAAGACCAAGGCCGACCAAGAGAAAATGTCTGCAGGTCTGGCCCGTTTGGCCGCCGAAGACCCCTCTTTCCGCGTCGAAACCGATCTGGAATCCGGTCAGACCATCATGAAGGGCATGGGCGAACTTCACCTCGACATTCTGGTGGACCGTCTGAAGCGCGAATTCAAAGTTGAAGCGAACATCGGTGCACCGCAGGTGGCATACCGTGAGACGATCAGCCGCGAAGCCGAGATCACCTACACCCACAAGAAACAGTCGGGTGGTTCGGGTCAGTTCGGTGAAGTTAAGATGATCCTGATGCCGACCGAGCCGGGCGAAGGTTACTCCTTTGAGAGCCGCATCGTCGGTGGTGCCATTCCCAAGGAATACATCCCGGGCGTGGAAAAGGGTATCAAATCGGTTCTGGACTCCGGTCCGCTGGCGGGCTTCCCGGTCATCGACTTCAAGGTTGCTCTGATCGACGGTAAGTTCCACGACGTTGACTCCAGCGTTCTGGCCTTCGAAATCGCCGCCCGTATGGGTATGCGCGAAGGCATGAAGAAAGCTGGCGCAAAGCTGCTGGAACCGATCATGAAGGTCGAAGTTGTGACACCGGAAGAGTACACCGGTGGCATCATCGGTGACCTGACATCCCGTCGGGGTCAGGTGCAGGGTCAAGACACGCGCGGCAACGCCATCGCGATCGACGCCTTCGTGCCGCTGGCCAACATGTTCGGCTACATCAACACTCTGCGTTCGATGTCTTCCGGTCGTGCGAACTTCACCATGCAGTTCGACCACTACGAGCCTGTGCCGCAGAACATCTCCGACGAGATTCAGGCCAAATTTGCATAACCGGGATGGCGGGGTGAACCCCGCCCTACCCAATCTGTAGGGTGGGTTTTTAAGCCCACCACCCAACATCTAAAGGAGCCAACACCATGGCAAAGGCAAAGTTTGAACGTAACAAGCCACACGTCAACATCGGCACAATCGGCCACGTTGACCACGGTAAAACCACGCTGACCGCGGCGATCACCAAATACTTCGGTGACTTCCAAGCGTACGACCAGATCGACGGCGCGCCCGAAGAAAAGGCCCGCGGCATCACCATCTCGACCGCGCACGTTGAGTATGAGACCGAAGCACGTCACTACGCCCACGTCGACTGCCCCGGCCACGCTGACTATGTGAAAAACATGATCACCGGTGCCGCTCAGATGGACGGCGCGATCTTGGTTGTGAACGCCGCCGATGGCCCAATGCCCCAGACTCGTGAGCACATCCTGCTCGGCCGTCAGGTTGGCATCCCCGCCATGGTCGTCTTCATGAACAAAGTTGACCAGGTCGACGACGACGAGCTGCTTGAGCTGGTTGAGATGGAAATCCGCGAGCTGCTGTCTTCCTACGACTACCCCGGCGACGACATCCCCGTTGTGCCCGGTTCCGCTCTGGCAGCCATGGAAGGCCGTGATGAGGCCATCGGCGAAAACGCGATCCGCAAGCTGATGGAAGAAGTCGACAACTACATCCCGACACCAGAGCGTGCGGTTGACCAGCCGTTCCTGATGCCCGTCGAAGACGTGTTCTCGATCTCTGGTCGTGGTACCGTTGTGACTGGCCGTGTTGAGCGTGGCGTGATCAACGTTGGCGACGAGATTGAAATCGTCGGCATCCGCGACACCAAGAAAACCACCTGCACCGGTGTGGAAATGTTCCGCAAGCTGCTGGACCGTGGTGAAGCTGGCGACAACATCGGCGCGCTGCTGCGTGGCGTTGAGCGTGACGGCGTTGAGCGCGGTCAGGTTCTCTGCAAGCCCGGTTCCGTGAACCCGCACACCAAGTTCGAAGCCGAAGCCTACATCCTCACCAAAGAGGAAGGTGGCCGTCACACGCCGTTCTTCGCGAACTACCGTCCACAGTTCTACTTCCGTACAACTGACGTGACCGGCACCGTTCAGCTGGCAGAAGGCACCGAGATGGTTATGCCCGGTGACAACGTGTCCTTCGGCGTTGAGCTGATCGCACCGATCGCCATGGAAAACGGTCTGCGCTTCGCGATCCGCGAAGGTGGCCGTACGGTTGGCGCCGGTGTTGTTTCCAAAATCACTGAGTGATTTTGGGCGGGGCCTTCGGGCCTGACGTCTGAGAGATTCGAAAGGCCGCAGCGTTTGCTGCGGCCTTTTGCTTTTGTGGGGGAGGGGGCTTTTGGGGACGCTTCGGTGAAACGGGAAAGCTAAGTGTGGTTTTCGGTGGTGATTGAACGTTGGCGGGGTGCGCTGTCACGCCGTGGCCGGCGTGACTTTGCGCACTGGTTCTAAAAACACGGGGGTTTTTAGAACCCTCTTGCCACCTGTTGCGATTCCCCTATAGGACGCCCATTGAACCGGGGTGCGTTAGACGCGCCCCGTTTGATTTAATACCAAGGCGCGATGAGGGGGCCGGATGAGCCTGCTTCCTCCAATCCGTTAGAATCCCAAAACAAGGGATATGCATATGGCCGTTCAAAGCCAGAACATCCGCATTCGCCTCAAGGCGTTTGACTACCGGGTGCTCGATGCCTCCACTCAGGAAATCGTCAGCACCGCCAAGCGCACAGGCGCTTCGGTTCGCGGTCCCATTCCGCTGCCGAACAAAATCGAGAAATTCACCGTTCTTCGTGGTCCCCACGTTGACAAGAAATCCCGTGACCAGTTCGAAATCCGCACGCACAAGCGTCTGCTGGATATCATTGATCCGACCCCCAGACCGTAGACGCGCTGATGAAGCTCGACCTCGCTGCTGGCGTGGATGTCGAGATCAAGCTGCAATCGTAAGCCGGGAGGGTAATCATATGTTGCGCTCAGGCGTTATTGCAAAAAAGTCGGCATGACCCGGCTGTTCATGGAAGACGGCAAGCAGATTCCTGTGACCGTTCTTCAGTTGGACAAGCTTCAGGTTGTCGCACAGCGCACCGCAGACCGTGACGGCTACACCGCCGTTCAGCTGGGTGCCGGTTCGGCGAAAGCCAAACGCACAAGCCAAGCCATGCGTGGCCATTTCGCAGCTGCGAAAGTGGAACCCAAGCGCAAGGTTGCTGAGTTCCGCGTCGATGCGGACGCGATGCTGGACGTTGGTGAGGAAATCATCGCGGACCATTACTTCGCGGGTCAGTACGTTGACGTTGCAGGCACTTCGATCGGTAAAGGTTTTGCCGGTGCGATGAAGCGTCACAACTTCGGCGGTCTGCGGGCGACACACGGTGTCTCCATCAGCCACCGTTCGCACGGCTCCACAGGCCAGTGTCAGGATCCCGGCAAGGTTTTCAAAGGTAAGAAAATGGCCGGTCACATGGGCGCTGCCCGTGTTACCACGCAGAACCTCGAAGTCGTCAAGACCGACAGTGCGCGTGGCCTGATCATGGTCAAAGGCGCCGTTCCTGGCTCCAAAGGTGGCTGGGTCACCGTCAAGGATGCGGTCAAAAAGCCGTTCCCCGAAGACGCGATTCTGCCCGCCGCTCTGAAATCCGCCGCTGAAGAAGCCGCGAAAGCCGCCGAAGAGGCAGCCGCCGCAGCCGCAGCAGAGGCAGAAGCCGAAGCCAAGCGTTTGGCCGAAGAGCAAGCCGCACAGGAAGCCGAAGCGCTGAAGGCCGCTGAAGCTGAAATCGCAGCTGAAGGTTCGGATGCCGATAATTCCGATGCCGACGCTGACAAGAAAGAAGGTGACGCATGAAACTCGATGTCATCAAACTCGACGGTGGCAAAGCCGGGTCCGTAGACCTGGACGAAGCACTGTTCGGCCTTGAGCCGCGTGCCGACATCCTGCACCGCGTCGTGCGCTGGCAGCGTAACAACGCGCAGCAGGGTACGCACAAGGTCAAGACCCGGTCCGAGACCAGCTACTCGACCAAGAAGATCTATCGCCAAAAAGGCACCGGCGGCGCACGCCACGGTGACCGTAACGCGCCGATCTTCCGTAAGGGTGGTATCTACAAGGGTCCGACCCCGCGTAGCCACGGCCACGAGCTGACCAAAAAGTTCCGCAAGCTGGGCCTGCGCCACGCGCTGTCCGCCAAAGCAAAAGCCGGTTCCTTGGTCATCATCGACGAAGCCACATCCGAAGGCAAAACAGCCGCTCTGGCCAAACAGGTGTCGAACCTGGGCTGGAAGCGCGCGCTGGTCATCGATGGCGCTTCGGTCAACGAGAACTTCGCACAGGCCGCGCGCAACATCGAAGGGCTGGATGTCCTGCCGTCGATGGGCGCAAACGTCTATGACATCCTCAAGCGTGACACTCTGGTGATCACCAAAGCGGGGATCGAAGCATTGGAGGCACGCCTGAAATGAGCGCCAAGCATGAACACTACGACGTGATCCGCAAGCCGATCATCACCGAGAAAGCAACCATGGCGTCCGAACAGAACGCTGTCGTTTTCGAAGTGGCGATCGAAAGCAACAAGCCGATGATCAAAGAGGCCGTTGAGGCGCTCTTTAACGTCAAGGTGAAGGCCGTGAACACGTCCATCACCAAAGGCAAGGTCAAGCGTTTCCGGGGCCAGATGGGCCGCCGTAAAGACGTGAAAAAGGCTTATGTGACGCTCGAAGAGGGCAACACAATCGACGTATCCACCGGGCTGTAAGCTTTCGGTACCGACATTTAGAAAAGGCCTCCGCTCAGCGGGGGCCTTTTTCGTTTCGACGGTGGTAGGTCAGCGCCTGGGCGATCAAAAGGGCCAGGGGCGTATTGGCGACCTCGGTCTCTGCATCAAAGAGGACAGCGCGATTGCCGTCATAGGTGAAGGCATCTCCGAAGACCGCACGGGCGTCTGAAATTATGGTTGTCTGGCAGTGCACGAAGACCGCGTAACCGCCAGACTTTGGCGCCCCAATGCGCAGGGTCGTGCCGGATTTGCTTTCGGATGTGAGATAGGCGGGCTGACCCCATTTCAGGGTTTCATCGATGGGTCCCACATTCTCGGTCGCCGCGACTTCGAAGATGAGGTGCCGTACTTCCAAGAGGCCGGGGCGTACCTTATCTGGAAAGTCGGCGAAGGCGCGGGTTACGGCGTCGGTTTGAAAGGGCAGGTCGGGCAAAGTCATGCGCAAGCGTAGGCGTGGAGACCGATAGGATCAATCACTCGGGGCCAGCAAGGCGACCTATCTCGACAGTTATTTGCCGCGTGAGCGGAAACCCCGCGTTAATACTCAACGGATAAGTTGCTTGCTGCGCGCTTTCCTTTACAAGGCATGAAGCAACGATAAAAAGCAGCTCTATGTCCCACGAAAAATCTACCTCCGGCGCGTCTGCGGACGTGTCGAACGCGCGCGACTGGGTGCGCGTGCTGGCCCGCTACCGCGAGCCAAGCACTTGGCGAAGCAGTTTTGAACTGGCGATCACGCTTGGGCCGTTTGTCCTTCTCTGGGCACTGGCTTGGTGGGCGTTGTCGATCAGTGGCTGGCTGACGCTCGGCATTTCGCTGGTGAATGCAGGCTTCCTGCTGCGCCTCTTTGCGATTCAGCATGACTGCGGCCATGCGGCCTTTTTCAGCAGCCGTCGCACCAGCGATTGGGTGGGCCGCGTCCTGGGGGTGCTGACACTGACGCCCTATGACGTTTGGCGCCGAACCCATTCGATTCACCATTCCTCGGCCGGGAACCTTGGCCGTCGCGGGATTGGCGACATTCACACGCTCACCGTTGCAGAGTATCGCGAGCTTGGGCTGCTTGGGCGGTTGCAGTACCGTCTCTACCGCAATCCGGTCGTGCTTTTTGGTCTTGGGCCGAGCTACCTGTTTTTCGTGCAGAACCGCGTCCCGCTGGGGCTGATGGCGCAAACCCGTTATTGGCTGAGCGCGATGGGCACCAACCTGACGATCCTCGCAGCACTTGCGGTGATCTTCTATTTTGGGGGGATCATGCCCATTCTGCTTATCTTCGTCCCCAGCACCCTGTTGGCGGCCACGGCGGGCATGTGGCTGTTCTATGTGCAGCACCAGTTCGAGACGACCCATTGGGAGGAGAACGAAGCCTGGGATTTGCATGACGCGGCCTTTCACGGCTCGTCGCATTACATCCTGCCCCGGCCCTTGCAGTGGCTGAGTGCCAATATTGGCATTCACCATGTGCACCACCTTTACAGCCGCATCCCGTTCTATCGCCTGCCGGAAGTGCTGCGTGACCATGTGGCCTTGGCCGAGGGGAACCGCATGACCATTCGCGAAAGCCTCGCCAATGCGCGGCTGCATCTGTGGGATGAAAAGAGCAAGCGCCTGTTATCCTTCGCACAGGCGCGCCGCGCCGCTTAAGCCCTAACATATCGCTGATGCAAGACCCCCGCTCCGGCGGGGTTTTTGCGTTTTTAGGGGGAGGCATTACCCATGCGCGATCCCGTCGAGGCCTGCCTCAATCATGTGGCGACCCATAAAAAGTTCCGAAAAAAGGCTATCAATTTTCTTGGAACAGAGCAGAAAGCTGCCGGTTGTCTCACCGTGGAAGACGGGGTGCTGGGCGCCCCAACTATCTTAAACGAATACGGGAGAGACCTAATGATCTATACCAAAACACTCATGGCCGGCGTATCCGCCGTTGCCCTTTTCGCAGCCGCTCCGGTTCTGGCGCAGAACGCGACAGACAAAGTCGAAGAGACCATTGAGCGCAACGCCGAAGCCGAGATGGAAGCAGAAGCTGAAGTCGAAGTTGAAGGTGACGCAGCCGCGACCGCCAATGTGGCCGGCGGCCAAGTGGTTGTCGAGCAGGAAGACGCCGAAGTTGACGTGACCGTGCCCGAGCCCGACGTAAACGTTTCGCAGGACGCCCCCGTGGTAACGGTTGAGCAGGGCCAGCCCGAAGTGACCGTCGCTGTGCCCGAGCCGACTGTTCGCGTGCAGCAGCAGGCGCCGATCATCACCGTTGAGCAGGCACAGCCGCAGGTGACCGTGCGCATCCCTGAGCCGGTCGTGACCGTGCAGGTTCCCAAGCCGCAGGTCGATGTGGAAACAGGTGAGCCAATCGTTGACCTGGAGCAGCCCGAACCCGTCGTGAAATTCGTTCGTCCCGAGCCGAAAGTGACCATCGAAGAAGCCGAGCCGCGCGTGACGGTTGAGCAGGCCGAAGCCAATGTGAACGTGGCTGAATCCGAAGAGGCCCGCGTCGCTGTTGAGCAGGAAGAAGCCAACGTGAACGTGCAGCAGGGTGAAGACGCGAATGTCGTCGTCGAAGAAGCCGAAGCGCCGCAGGTCAACGTTGAAGGTGCCGAAGGCGCCGAGATCAACGTCGAGCAAGAGCAAGCCCGCGTGCTGATGGAAGACTTCAACGCTGACGAGCAAGGCAATATGGCCGAAGAAGACCGCACCCGCTATCAGGAGAACGTGCAGCGTCTGCCGATCTTTAACCTGACCGCCGAAGAACTGACCGGCCGCAGCGTCGCCACCGAAACCGGTGAAGACGTTGGCGAGATCGACTTTATCGGCGTCCGTGGCGACACCGTTGTTGCGATCATCGGCGTTGGCGGTTTCCTTGGGATGGGCGAAAACGAAGTCGCCATTCCGGTTGAGAAGCTGATCATGCGTGAAGACGAAGTGATCGTCCCCGGCGTCACCGAAGAGCGTCTGGAAAGCATGCCGGAATTCAACGAAGCAGAAGTTGAAATCCTTGACCCCGGTATGCGTCTGGCCGAGAGCATTGGCCTTGACTAATACCCGCTTTGGGTAATCGGTAAACCTACGGAAGAAGGCGCTTCGGCGCCTTCTTTTCTTTTGTGCGGGCAGTGGGAGAGGAATTTCGCTGTTGATTGTCACCGAGAACTGACCCGGCAACTGCAGAAATTGTCATTGAGAATTGACCCATGTGTAACCTTGCCCCTGCTTGAATCAGCTGGGAGCTATTGGAGTGTTAGACATGGGATTTCTGAGGATTATTCGGAAATGGGCTCTGCGAGACAAGATGCCCATCCGCGAGATTGCGCGCCGGACAGGGGTGTCTCGCAACACGATCAAGAAGTATCTGCGGACAGGGATAGTTGAGCCCGAGTTCCAAATTTTGGACCGACCGAGCAAGTTAGACCCTTATGCTGAGAAGCTGACAGGCTGGTTGCTGTCTGAGCAGCGTAAATCACGCAAGGAACGGCGAACGGCCAAACAGATGCATGCAGATCTGGTTCAGCTCGGCTTTGATGGTTCATATGAGCGTGTCGCGGCCTTCGTGCGGAACTGGAAGGGCGAACGCCAGCGTGCTCAACATACGACTGACCGGGGTGTTTTCGTGCCCTTGGTCTTTCAGCCGGGCGAGGCGTTCCAATTCGATTGGAGCGAGGACTGGGCCTATGTCGGCGGCGAGCGCCTCAAGCTTCAGGTCGCTCATATCAAGCTGTCGCACAGCCGCGCATTTCTGGTGCGGGCCTATCTACTGCAAACGCATGAGATGCTGTTTGATGCCCACTGGCATGGCTTTCGGGTGTTTGAGGGTGTTCCGGGGCGTGGCGTCTATGACAACATGAAGACAGCCGTTGACCGGATTGGTGTCGGCAAGAAGCGCGATGTAAACGCACGGTTCCTTGCGATGACCAGCCATTATGTCTTTGACCCTGAGTTCTGCAATCCTGCGGCAGGGTGGGAGAAAGGTCAGGTTGAGAAGAATGTGCGCGACGCCCGCCATCGGCTTTGGCAACTCATGCCCGCCTTTCCGGACCTCAATGCGCTGAATGAATGGCTGGAGGAGCGCTGCAAGCTTCTCTGGGCCGAGACACCGCATGGCAGATTGCCTGGCAATATTGCGGATATCTGGGACGCCGAGAAGGCCGCGCTGATGCCACTGCCCACAATGTTTGACGGCTTTGTCGAGCAGAGCAAGCGGGTATCCCCCACTTGTCTGATAGCATTCGACCGTAATCGCTACTCAGTGCCTGCCAGCTTTGCGAACCGCCCTGTCAGTCTCCGCATCTATCCTGAACGGCTGGTCATCGTCGCCGAAGGCCATGTGGTCTGCACGCATGAGCGCATTATTGAACGCTCACACCGTCAGCCAGGGCGCGTTATTTATGACTGGCACCATTATCTGGCGGTGGTTCAACGCAAACCCGGCGCGCTGCGCAACGGGGCGCCCTTCGTTGAGATGCCAGAAGGGTTCCGGAAGCTGCAGGATCATATGTTGCGTAGGCCAGGTGGTGACCGCGAGATGATCGACGTCCTATCCTTGGTCCTCCACCATGACGAACAGGCCGTGCTTTGCGCAGTAGAAATGGCGCTGGAGGCGGGCGTACCAACAAAAACCCATGTCTTGAACCTACTTCACAGGCTGGTGGATGGCGCACCGATAGACCAGCCCGATGTGACCCCGCCTGCGGCCCTTTCTTTGAATAAGGAGCCCGAGGCCAATGTCGCACGATATGACGGGCTACGCACCACGGGAGGAACACGTCATGCGTCATGATCCCGCCGGTGCTGCCATCGTCATCATGATGCGTAGCCTGAAGATGCCAGGCATGGCTCAGGCCGTGCAGGACCTGCATGAGCAGGGATCGCCTGCTTTCGATGCAGCGATCCCCATGTTGTCGCAGCTGCTTAAAGCCGAGATTGCTGAACGTGAGGTGCGTTCCATTGCCTACCACATGAAGGCAGCACGCTTTCCGGCATACAAAGACATCTCTGGCTTCGACTTTGGCGCCAGCGAAGTCCGTGAAGCTTTGGTCCGCCAACTTCACCGATGCGAGTTCATGGACGCGGCTGAGAATGTAGTGCTGATCGGAGGCCCTGGAACGGGAAAATCGCATGTCGCTACCGCCCTCGGCATTCAAGCAATCGAGCATCATCGCAAGCGTGTGCGCTTCTTCTCCACGGTCGAGTTGGTCAATGCGTTGGAGCAGGAAAAGGCCCAAGGCAAGGCAGGAAAGATCGCCGAGGTGCTGGTGAAAGCCGATTTAGTGGTCTTGGATGAGCTGGGATACCTGCCGTTCAGCGCTACGGGTGGCGCGTTGCTGTTCCACCTTCTAAGCAAACTCTACGAGCGCACCAGCGTCGTCATCACAACCAACCTGAGCTTTAGCGAATGGGCCAGCGTGTTCGGTGATGCAAAGATGACCACCGCGCTCCTCGACCGCCTCACACATCGTTGCCACATTCTCGAGACCGGCAATGACAGCTACCGGTTCAAGGCCAGCTCCGCGACAGCCAAACAGAAACGAAAGGAAAAAGCGGCATTGACGCCATCATAACGCAAAGAACATAACAACTGGGTGGGTCAAGTCTCGGTGAAAATGCCGGGTCAGTTCTCGGTGACAATCAACAGAATTTCGCCATGCCCACTGGACGGGCAGAATTGAACCTGCTAGGTCGCCACATCGGCTCAAGCCCCGGATTCGTCCGGGGTTTGGCTATTTGAACGATCCCGGTGGTTGGGATGCCTGCCTCGCAAGAGATTTCAGCCCACCCACCACTCCTACAGGGGACCTTCGGGGCCCTACAACCAACGCGCTTTCATCTCGGTGGATGCGTGCCAAGCAAACGGAAGACAGAGAACATGGCACTCAAGTCGTACAAACCGACGACGCCAGGCCAGCGTGGACTGGTACTGATCGACCGTTCGGAGCTGTGGAAAGGCCGCCCGGTCAAAGCCCTTACTCAGGGTTTGACCAAATCTGGCGGTCGGAACAACACCGGACGAATCACAATGCGTCGTACAGGTGGTGGTGCAAAGCGCCTCTACCGTATCGTTGATTTCAAGCGTAACAAGCTGGACATGTCCGCTGTTGTCGCGCGGATCGAATATGACCCCAACCGGACCGCTTTCATCGCACTGATCCAGTACGAAGACGGCGAGCAGGCTTACATCCTGGCCCCCAGCGTCTGGCCATCGGCGACAAAATCATCGCCGGCGCCAAAGTGGACATCAAACCCGGTAACGCGATGCCTTTCTCGGGCATGCCAATCGGTACGATCGTCCACAACATCGAGATGAAGCCCGGCAAGGGCGGTCAGATCGCACGTGCCGCCGGCACCTACGCCCAGTTCGTGGGTCGTGACGGTGGCTACGCTCAGATTCGTCTGAGCAGCGGCGAGCTGCGTCTCGTGCGTCAGGAATGCATGGCCACCGTTGGTGCTGTGTCTAACCCCGACAACTCCAACCAGAACTACGGTAAAGCGGGCCGCATGCGTCACAAGGGCATCCGTCCTTCTGTACGTGGTGTGGTGATGAACCCGATCGACCACCCGCACGGCGGTGGTGAAGGCCGGACCTCTGGTGGTCGTCACCCGGTTACTCCTTGGGGTAAGCCGACGAAGGGTGCCAAGACCCGCAACAAGAACAAAGCGTCCAGCAAGCTTATCATCCGCTCGCGTCACGCCAAGAAGAAGGGGCGTTAATCAATGGCTCGTTCAGTATGGAAAGGTCCTTTTGTTGACTCTTATGTCCTCAAAAAGGCAGAGGCTTCCCGCGAGGGCGGCCGTAACGAAGTGATCAAGATCTGGTCGCGCCGCAGCACGATCCTGCCCCAGTTCGTGGGTCTGACGTTTGGCGTGTACAACGGTCATAAGCACATCCCTGTTAACGTCAGCGAAGACATGATCGGTCAGAAGTTCGGTGAGTACTCCCCGACTCGGACCTACTACGGTCATGCCGCCGACAAAAAAGCGAAGCGGAAATAAGCCATGAGCAAGGATAAGAATCCCCGCCGCGTGGCAGACAACGAAGCAATGGCAAAACTGCGCATGCTTCGCACAAGCCCGCAGAAACTGAACCTGGTTGCAGCCCTGATCCGTGGCAAGTCCGTGGACAAAGCGTTGACCGATCTGACCTTCTCCAAGAAGCGAGTCGCGCAGGACGTGAAGAAATGCCTTCAGTCCGCGATTGCCAACGCCGAGAACAACCACAACCTGGACGTCGATGAACTCATCGTGGCCGAGGCCTATGTGGGTAAGAACCTGACCATGAAGCGCGGTCGCCCGCGTGCCCGTGGCCGGTTCGGCAAGATCATCAAGCCGTTTGCCGAGATCACGATCAAAGTGCGTCAAGTTGAGGAGCAAGCCTGATGGGTAACAAAGTCAATCCGATCGGTATGCGTCTTCAGGTGAACCGCACCTGGGATAGCCGCTGGTACGCCGACACCAAAGATTACGGTGATCTTCTGCTCGAAGATCTCGCAATCCGCGACTTTATCAAGAAAGAGTGCCACCAGGCCGGTATCGCTCGTGTGATCATCGAACGTCCGCACAAGAAGTGCCGCGTCACGATCCACACAGCACGCCCCGGTGTTATCATTGGCAAGAAAGGCGCGGACATCGAGACGCTGCGCCAGAAGATCGCCAAGATGACCAACTCGGAACTGCACCTCAACATCGTTGAGGTCCGCAAGCCCGAGCTGGACGCACACCTTGTTGGTGAGAGCATTGCACAGCAGCTGGAGCGCCGGGTGTCTTTCCGCCGCGCCATGAAACGTGCCGTGCAGAACGCCATGCGCATGGGCGCACTGGGCATCCGCGTGAATCTCGCGGGTCGTCTTGGTGGGGCCGAAATCGCGCGTACCGAATGGTACCGTGAGGGTCGCGTGCCGCTGCACACATTGCGTGCCGACATCGATTACGCACATGTCGAAGCGGCCACCGCTTACGGCATCATCGGGATCAAGACATGGATCTTCAAAGGCGAGATCATGGAACACGACCCCGCCGCGCGTGACCGTAAGGCACAGGAACTCCAAGACGGCCCAGCACCTCGCGGTGCCGGCGGTCGTCGCTAAGGGGGAATGAGAAATGCTTCAACCAAAGCGTACTAAATTCCGCAAGCAGTTTAAGGGCTCGATCAAGGGTCTGGCAAAGGGCGGGTCTGACCTGAACTTTGGCACCTACGGCCTGAAGGCACTGCAGCCGGAGCGGGTTACAGCCCGTCAAATCGAAGCGGCACGCCGCGCCATGACGCGTCACATGAAGCGTCAGGGCCGTGTCTGGATCCGCATCTTCCCGGACGTACCGGTCACCTCCAAGCCCGTCGAAGTTCGTATGGGTAAAGGTAAAGGTTCCGTCGACTTCTGGGCAGCCAAGGTCAAGCCGGGCCGTATCATGTTCGAAATCGACGGTGTCGGTGAAGACGTGGCACGCGAAGCTCTGCGTCTGGCAGCCATGAAGCTGCCGATCAAAACCCGGGTTGTTGTCCGCGAGGACTGGTAAGCCTGTCACCCTGTCAGGGGTGATTGCGAAGAAATCAGAAACCCCCGCCGAGCGATCGGTGGGGGTTTTTCTATGATATGACAGTTAGAACAGTATTTTCGGCTGTGGCATTATGAGATTTGGTCCATCTTGGTAAATTTCGCCAAACCCAAAATGTTCAGCGCCTTTAGATTTGGCCTGTTCACTTAAAGCGGCGAATTCGAAAGGCGGCTGAACTACCCGGAGCAAATCTCGCCCTGCTCTCGAAAGAAGGCCGACCTTAAAAGCGAGTTCATTGCCCTCGCCTAACTGGACGAAAAAGCCTTCTTCTCCGCGAGTTCTTTGCACCGCTCGCTGGCCATTTTTCGTGGAAAAAGTCAATATTTTGTCCGCCGTCCAGAAGCCCGATTGCTCCAAGTAGGTAATTTCCTTTACGGTCAAATTTGGTTTGATACACTCAAGCAGTGTCATGCCATCGTCTAGGGTGAAGGGGAGAACACGTTGAATGAGATCAGCGACGTCTTTCTCTAGCATGGAAACAAAATGAAGGGTTAATGGTGCCACTGATCGGGGGCTCGCAATTCGCCCGCTAATAGGCGGCCAAACATCGCTTGAAGCTCTTCATCGCTGGCGTCTTCAGCATAACTCTCGAACTTGGACATCCAACTATCCGATGGCGCCTCGTTTTCCTTCTCAGATGGATGAACCTGAAGTTCTTCGATAGCTATTTTCGCTACAGCGTCTTTATTGCGTTGTGTTCGGTAAGCTTTGCTCAGCATACTATTCATTGCCCGCTCAAGAACTTTAGGATCTGTTGAAGCTTCGCAAGCAACTTTTGCGGATAGAATTTCAGAAATTGCGCTACGAGCTTGCGTTTTATCTCGCGTGCCTTGAGCTATGCCCTCCAGCCAAACAGCCGGAATCTCAATTCCCGCACCGATTAAACGGCTTATCGCTTTGCCAGCTGGACCAGCAAGCAGTTGAGGGATTCCACCTTCAATCGCTGCCTTTAAAAAATGTGGTTCACCTTCACCCATTTTACTTCCTCAAAATGCTAAATCTTCAACCGTAAATGTAAAAAACCTATGGAGAAGGTATGTCACTGAAAGGTGGTAGCCAAGTGATATGCGGCAAACTACAAATAGAGGGAACACTGGAGGCCCAGTCCTATGAAGCACGTCCCCAAACCCAATACCGACGAAGACTTGATCCGCGCCTTTCTCGATAAGGGTGGCGAGGTAAAGAAGGGCAAGACCAAGCCGATGCCCAGTGATCTCGGGCTCAGCAACAATCAGTGGGGCAACAAGCTGACCAAGGAAGAGAAGGCAGCGGTCAAAGCGCAGGAAGAGGCGGCGAAGAAGCTAAAATAGCCGCCGGGAGGTGCCTTAGATGTCGACCTGATAGACGCCCAATGCCTCGGCCAAGGCGGTCTCTTCGAATTTGAAATGCGAGCGCACCACTGCGACCAGTTGGTCGAATATCGCGCGGGTTTCGGCGAATTGTTCTGAGCTTGGTGCCTCGGACAATCCGCCCGCCGCCGCGCCCAGCCGTTCGAGAAGCGCGTGAACGACCTCATGTTCGGCCCGCAGCCGGTCCACGATTGCACGTACGGGTTCAGAGCCGCGGGCGTGCAGCTGCGGGAAAATGCTTTGTTCTTCGATATTGTGGTGCATCGTCAACGCCCAGCATTGCTGACCGCAGAGCGTCCCGGCGGCGGCGAAATTCTGGGCCATCTGGCTATGCAGGACGATATGTGCAAGCTCAGCCGGGGGCGCGTCTCCGGCCTCAATACGGGTCATCACCTGAGCGATTTGTGATAGATCGCTGAGGTAGTGACGGTGGATCGCCGCAAGGTGCCGCCCAGCTTGTCGCTGTGCCTCGGTGACGTCGCCCATGTCGGGCAGGGGCGGGCGGGTCTCGGCGTCGATTGTCAGGTCCGACAGGGGAGGGCGCTCACGTCCTCGGCCATCGGTCAGGCCCAGTTGTAGTTGAACGAGACCGAAACGCGGTCTTCTTCGATCATGTTCATCGGCACCTCATGGCGCAGCCAGCTTTCCCACAGCAGCACATCGCCAGCTTCGGGTGCGACATAGATGAAGGGGCGCAGCTCTTCGCGGGTGTCTTTCACCCGGCCCGGCGCGGCCATCATCATCGGCAGGCGCGGATCCTCGAAACGGATTGCGCTGGCGCCTTCGGGCATGGTGACATAGGTCGTGCCAGAGATCACGGAGTGGGGGTGGATATGCGAGGTGTGGATGCCGCCTTCGGGCAGGATGTTCAGCCACAGAGAATCCAGCACCAGCTTGCGATCGCCCAAATCGAAGTCGAGATCCTTGGCAAAGGCGGCCACATGTTTGTCCAGCACCGCGACCAGATCTTTGAAGATCGGAAAGCGGTAGGGCAGGTCGTCGAGCGACGCATAAGAGGTGTAGCCCGCATAGCCGTTCTCTTCGCACCAGTCCTGCCCGGCCTCATCATCCTCGGCGATCGAGAAACAAGAGGCGGCCAGTTCATCGGTGTCGATGGGTTTGCCATGGTCCGACAGGGCGGCGTGATAGAGGCGGGTGGCGAAAAGCGATTTGATGTTTGACATAGGCCCTTCTTATGCGGAACATGTTCCTATCGCCAGCGTCTTTCCCGCCTAATTCACAGGCGCCGGGCCATCGGGGGTTGCCATGTGCGACCTCAGCGCGTATTGGCACCTTTCATCATGAACTCCACCAGAATCATGGTCACCCTGACAGGGGCCTACTGGTGATGTTGAAAGGAAGAGGCCGTGAAAGCCAGCGAACTGCATGACAAGACGCCGGACCAGCTCCGCGACGAACTTGTGAACCTGAAAAAGAATCCTTCAACTTGCGTTTCCAGCAGGCCACCGGCCAGTTGGAAAACCCCGCACGTCTGAAGACTGTTAAGCGTGACGTGGCCCGTGTCCACACCGTGCTGAACCAGAAAGCCGCTGCTGCGGCAGCCGAATAATAGGAGCCTGAAACATGCCCAAGCGTATCCTTACAGGCACCGTGACATCGGACGCCAACGCACAAACAGTTTCCGTTTCCGTAGAGCGCCGCTTTACGCATCCGGTTCTGAAAAAGACCATCCGTAAGTCCAAGAAGTACCGGGCTCACGATGAGAACAACACATACAAAGTGGGCGACAGCGTTCGCATCATCGAGTGTGCACCAAAGTCGAAAACCAAACGTTGGGAAGTTCTGACTTCGGACAAGACCGAAGCCTGAGCCCCTTAAACGAAACCCTGGGATGAGGGCCGCATCGCCCCCCAGAAGGTCGGGAGAAACCAAATGATCCAGATGCAGACCAACCTGGATGTTGCTGACAACAGCGGCGCGCGCCGTGTTCAGTGCATCAAGGTCTTGGGTGGTTCCAAGCGTAAATACGCATCCGTCGGCGACATCATTGTCGTGTCGGTCAAGGAAGCCATCCCGCGCGGTCGTGTGAAAAAAGGCGACGTCCGTAAGGCCGTTGTCGTTCGCACTGCCAAAGAAGTTCGTCGTGAAGATGGCACCGCCATCCGCTTCGACCGCAACGCTGCTGTTATCCTGAATAACAACAACGAGCCTGTCGGCACCCGTATCTTCGGGCCGGTTGTTCGTGAGCTGCGTGCGAAGAACTTCATGAAAATCATCTCGCTCGCTCCGGAGGTGCTGTAATCATGGCTGCTAAACTTCGCAAAGGTGACAAGGTCATCGTCCTGTCCGGCAAGGACAAGGGCAAGACGGGCACCATCTCGTCTGTTGACCCCAAGTCGAACAAGGCCATCGTTGACGGCGTGAAAATCGCCATCCGCGCAACGCGCCAGACACAGACATCTCAGGGCGGCCGCATCCCCAAGGCGATGCCGATCGACCTGAGCAACCTCGCACTGGTGGATGCCAATGGCAAAGCCACGCGCGTAGGTTTCAAAATCGAAGGCGACAAAAAAGTGCGCTTTGCCAAGACCACGGGGGACGTGATCGATGCTTGATACCGCAACCTACACACCCCGCCTTCAGGCCGAATACCGCGAGAAGATCCGCGCCGCCCTGAAAGAGGAATTCGGCTACAAGAACGACATGATGATCCCCAAGCTGGACAAGATCGTTCTGAACATCGGCTGCGGTGCCGAAGCCGTGCGCGACAGCAAAAAAGCCAAGTCGGCTCAGGAAGACCTGACCGCGATTGCAGGCCAGAAGGCTCTGACAACCGTGGCCAAGAAATCCATCGCTGGTTTCCGCGTGCGTGAAGACATGCCTTTGGGTGCGAAAGTTACCCTGCGTGGCGACCGCATGTACGAATTCCTTGATCGTCTGATCACGATCGCAATGCCCCGTATCCGTGACTTCCGCGGCATCTCGGGCAAGAGCTTTGACGGCCGTGGCAACTACGCCATGGGCATGAAAGAGCATATCGTGTTCCCCGAAATCGACTTCGACAAAGTTGACGAGACTTGGGGTATGGACATCGTGATCGCCACCACGGCGAAAACCGACGCTGAAGCCAAGGCGCTGTTGAAAGCTTTCAACATGCCCTTCAATTCATAAGCGCGGGAAGGATTAGAAATGGCTAAGAAATCCATGATTGAGCGCGAGAAGAAGCGCGAAGCACTGGTCAAAAAGTACGCTGAGAAGCGCGCGGCTCTGAAAGAGATCGTGAGCGACGAAAGCAAACCGATGGAAGAGCGTTTCCGCGCTTCCCTGAAACTGGCGAAACTGCCGCGCAACAGCTCTGCTGTGCGTCTGCACAACCGTTGCCAGCTGACGGGCCGCCCGCACGCCTACTATCGTAAACTGAAAATTTCGCGGATCGCGCTGCGGGACCTCGGCTCTTCGGGCCAAATCCCCGGCATGGTCAAGTCGAGCTGGTAAGGAGCGCATCAGATGAACGATCCTATCGCAGATATGCTGACACGCATCCGTAACTCTTCGCTGCGCGGCAAATCCACCGTCTCCACACCGGCTTCCAAGCTGCGTGCATGGGTCTTGGACGTGCTGGCCGACGAAGGCTACATCCGCGGCTACGAAAAAGTCACGGGCGCCGATGGCCACCCCGCCATCGAGATCAGCCTCAAGTACTACGAAGGCGAACCTGTTATTCGTGAACTGAAGCGGGTTTCCAAACCCGGTCGTCGCGTCTACATGGCCGTCAATGACATCCCCGTTGTCCGTCAGGGCCTCGGCGTGTCGATTGTCTCCACCTCCAAAGGTGTGATGTCGGACGCATCTGCACGCTCTGCCAATGTTGGCGGCGAAGTGCTCTGCACCGTATTCTAAGGAGAAGACAATGTCTCGTATTGGTAAGAAACCAGTCGCCATGCCTTCGGGCGTCTCGGCATCGGTGAGCGGTCAGACGATCGAAGTGAAGGGCCCCAAGGGCACCCGCAGCTTCCGCGCAACTGACGACGTGACCCTGACGGTCGAAGACGATGCAATCTCTGTGACACCGCGTGGCAAGTCCAAGCGCGCACGTCAGCAGTGGGGCATGTCCCGCACCATGATTGAAAACCTCGTGACCGGCGTCACCGAGGGCTTCAAGAAGGAGTTGGAAATCCAGGGTGTTGGTTATCGTGCGGCCGTCAATGGCAACACGCTGAAACTGAACCTCGGCCTCAGCCACGATGTTGACTACGTTGCGCCCGAAGGCGTCACCGTAACGGCACCGAAGCAGACCGAAATCGTTGTGGAAGGCATTGACGAACAGCTTGTTGGTCAGGTCGCCGCGAACATCCGCGCATGGCGCAAGCCCGAGCCCTATAAGGGCAAAGGCATCCGCTATAAGGGTGAGTTCGTGTTCCGCAAAGAAGGCAAGAAGAAGTAAGGAACGGAAAGATGGCAAACACCAAAAGACAGCTGTTCCTGAAACGCCGCATGCGCGTTCGGAACAAACTCCGCAAAGTGAACGCCGGGCGTCTTCGCCTGTCGGTACACCGTTCGTCCAAAAACATCTCGGCTCAGCTGATCGACGATGTGAACGGCGTGACACTGGCTTCCGCTTCCTCGATGGAAAAGGATCTGGGCGTTTTCGGCAAGAACAACATCGAAGCAGCGACCAAGGTCGGTGCCGCGATTGCCGAACGTGCCAAGAAAGCTGGCGTCGAAGAAGCATACTTCGACCGTGGCGGCTTCCTCTTCCACGGCAAGGTGAAGGCTCTGGCCGACGCCGCGCGTGAAGGCGGTTTGAAGATCTGATTGTGCGGTGCGTGGGCAACCACGCACCTGCTTTCATATGGAGGCTGTGCCCCGCGCATAGCTTTCCTGCGAAGAGGGCCGGGTTGGCCCTCTCGATGATCCGGGGGCCAAGGGCTCACCAGGATTGATCCTAAGGGCCTCAGGGCCACAGAAAAAGGAAGATGCCAGATGGCAAGAGATGACAACCGTGGGGGCAACCGCCGCAACCAACGCGACGAAACCCCGGAATTCGCTGACCGTCTGGTCGCGATCAACCGCGTGTCCAAGACCGTTAAGGGTGGTAAGCGTTTCGGCTTCGCCGCACTCGTGGTCGTGGGTGATCAGAAAGGCCGCGTGGGCTTTGGTAAGGGTAAAGCGAAAGAAGTACCCGAGGCCATCCGCAAGGCGACTGAGCAAGCCAAGCGTCAGATGATCCGCGTTCAACTGCGCGAAGGCCGCACCCTGCACCACGACATGCATGGTCGCCACGGCGCAGGCCGCGTTATCATGCGTACAGCACCTGAAGGTACCGGTATCATCGCCGGTGGTCCGATGCGTGCCGTGTTCGAGATGCTGGGCGTGAAAGACGTTGTGTCCAAATCGGTCGGTTCGCAGAACCCCTACAACATGATCCGCGCCACTCTGGACGGTCTGAAAAAGAGCAATCGCCCCGTTCCGTCGCGCAGCGTCGCGGCAAGAAAGTGGCTGACATTCTGCCCAAGCGTGAAGACAACGTAGAGTCCTCCGCACAAGTGGCTGAGGAGGCATAAGCATGGCCAAGACACTCGTAATCAAGCAGGTCGGCTCGCCGATCCGCCGCCCCGCCAAGCAAAAGGCAACTTTGGTTGGCCTGGGTCTGAACAAAATGGGTCGTACCCGTGAGCTGGAAGATACACCTTCCGTCCGCGGCATGATCAACAAGGTCTCGCATATGGTTGAGATCGTCGAAGAGAAAGGCTGAACTTTGGTTCAGCGGTAGGGTGGGGGACCACTCTACGAATGCGCCTCGCAGGGAACTGCGGGGCGTTTTGCTATTTGCGGCTTCACGTACTGTTCCGGACCGATGTGTCGGAGTGATGGTGGACGCCTTCATCGCGTCTTACGGAACCATGAGGCTATCACTGCTGCCGTAACAACGGGATTTTGTACACTTGTTAATATTTAGTTAACATTTACCGTTGAGTGGCCTCGTAGATTTTTGCGGGGGCGTTAACGTATTGGATAAACGATGAAAGCCTTTTCAGTTTTAGTACTCATTATTGCGACGTTCGGCATGCCATCCTTCGCGTCAGCTCACACGCAAAGGGCCACACCCTATACCTCCGAAGTTCCTTCGCATGGCGGCGGATGCCGGAAATCTTCACCGCCCGGTCAATGCTGCCATGCTGGGTCAGAGCCATACCACTGCCATTAAGCAAACGGATTGCGCAGGTAGGGGAGGATGACGTCCTACCTGCGTTTACCCACCCCCTTGTCACGCCTCCCGCCATCCCCTATACGCCCCCGGTGGCCCGTGTTGGGTCGCAATGGAATCGAAACGCCGCGTTTGGCCACTCCCGTCGCTGGGGGCCATTTCCGGCATTAGGAGAAGCGACATGAAACTGCACGAACTTTCCGACAACGAAGGCGCAACCAAGAAGCGTATGCGCGTTGGCCGTGGTCCCGGCTCTGGCAAGGGTAAAATGGGTGGCCGTGGTATCAAGGGTCAAAAATCCCGTTCCGGTGTCAGCATCAACGGCTACGAAGGCGGCCAGATGCCAATCTACCAGCGTCTGCCCAAGCGTGGCTTCAACAAGCCGAACCGCAAGTCTTTCGCTGTCGTGAACCTGGGCCTGATCCAGAAATTCATCGACGCCAAGAAGCTCGACGCCGGCAACACCATCGACGGTGCCGCCCTGATCGCGTCCGGTCTGGTCCGTCGTGAGCTGGACGGTATCCGCGTTCTGGCCAAGGGTGACATCACCTCCAAGATCGACCTGAACGTCGCTGGCGCCTCCAAGTCCGCCATCGAGGCGGTCGAGAAGGCAGGCGGCAAGGTGACCGTGACCGCCCCCAAGGCGGCCGAGGCATCCGAGTAAAGCGGCCTTAAGGCTTGTGAGCGGCGCGCCAGCCGCTTACATATCCTCAAGTTTTCCCGAACGCCGCCCGCCGGAAAACGGCCCGGGCGGCGTTTTCGCAACAAAAGAAGAGACCCCTCATGGTATCTGCCGTCGAAAACATGGCCGCGAACACGAGCTGGGCCGCATTGGGTAAGGCAACAGACCTGCGCAATCGGATCCTGTTCACACTCGGGCTGCTTATCGTTTACCGCCTTGGCACCTTTATCCCGGTGCCCGGCATCGACGGCGGCGCCCTGCGTGACTTTATGGAGAGCGCGGGCCAAGGCATCGGCGGCATGGTGTCGATGTTCACCGGCGGCGCGCTTGGCCGGATGGGTATCTTCGCTCTGGGCATCATGCCCTATATTTCGGCCTCGATCATCGTTCAGTTGCTGACCTCCATGGTCCCGGCGCTGGAACAGTTGAAGAAAGAGGGCGAGCAGGGGCGCAAGAAGATCAACCAGTACACGCGCTACGGCACCGTGGCGTTGGCGACCCTGCAGTCCTACGGTCTTGCGGTCAGCCTCCAGGCCGGTGACATCGTGGCCGATGGGCAGATGGGCTTTAGCTTCATCGCCGCCTGTATGATTACCCTCGTCGGCGGCACCATGTTCCTGATGTGGTTGGGTGAGCAGATCACCGCACGCGGCATCGGCAACGGCATCTCGCTTATCATCTTCGTCGGCATCATCGCCGAGGTTCCCGCCGCCATCGCGCAGTTCTTCGCCTCGGGCCGCTCGGGTGCGATCAGCCCTGCGGTGATCGTGGGTGTGCTGGTCATGGTGATTGCGACGATCATGTTCGTGGTCTTCATGGAGCGCGCGCTGCGGAAGATTCACATCCAATACCCCCGCCGTCAGGTCGGGATGAAGATGTATGACGGCGGCACCAGCCACCTGCCCGTAAAAGTGAACCCGGCGGGCGTGATCCCGGCGATCTTTGCCTCGTCCTTGCTGCTGCTGCCGGTCACCGTCAGCACGTTTTCGGGCAATTCCACCAGCCCGGTGATGTCGTGGCTTCTGGCGAACTTCGGCCCCGGTCAGCCGCTTTACCTGCTGTTCTTCGTGGCGATGATCGTCTTCTTTGCCTATTTCTATACCTTCAACGTCAGCTTCAAACCTGATGACGTGGCCGACAACCTGAAGAACCAGAACGGCTTTGTCCCCGGCATCCGCCCCGGCAAGCGCACCTCTGAGTATCTGGAGTATGTGGTCAACCGCATCCTCGTCCTCGGCTCGGCCTATCTGGCGGCGGTCTGTGTTCTGCCCGAGATTTTGCGCGGCCAGTTCGCCATTCCCTTCTACTTCGGTGGCACCTCGGTGCTGATCGTCGTCTCGGTCACCATGGATACGATCCAACAGGTTCAGAGCCATCTGCTGGCGCACCAGTATGAAGGTCTGCTTGAGAAGTCTCAGCTGCGCGGCAAGGGCGCGGGCAAAGGCAAAGGTACACGCAAGAAACGGAGCCCCGTACGTCGATGAATATTATCCTACTCGGGCCTCCGGGCGCAGGCAAAGGCACCCAAGCACGTTATCTGGTCGAAACCCGCAACATGGTTCAGCTCTCCACCGGCGACATGCTGCGTGAGGCCAAGGACAGCGGTACGGAGATGGGCAAGATCGTGGCTGATGTCATGGACCGCGGCGCGCTGGTCACCGATGAGATCGTCATCGGTCTGATCCGCGAAAAGCTCACCGACAAGGCCGAACATGGCGGCTTTATCTTTGACGGTTTCCCCCGCACGCTGGCGCAGGCCGACGCGCTGGCCGATTTGATGCAGCAAGAGGGCCAGACCCTCGACTCCGTGATCGAGATGAAGGTCGACGATGAGGCGCTGGTCGCTCGCATCACCGCACGCTCCACCTGCGCGTCCTGCGGCGAGGTTTACAACGACCTGACCAAGCCGATCCCCGAAGATGGGAAATGCAGCAACTGCGGCGGGACCGAGTTCAAGCGCCGCGCGGACGACAATGAGGAAAGCCTCAAAACCCGTCTGATGGCCTACTACAAACAGACCTCTCCGCTGATCGGCTATTACTACGCCAAAGAGATGCTCAGCGGTGTGAATGGTCTGGGTCAGATCGAAGAAGTCCGCGGCGCCATCGCGCAGATTCTCGACAAGTGATTTCCCGGCGGTGGGGGCAGGGGCGACGCTGCCTTTCGCTCCGCGCCGCCGATCCTACGGGAGTTTTGTGCAAGGCTTGACGCCCTGCGCAAAACCTCATAGTCACCCCTATCTCGCAAGAGAATCAAATTGCGGCAAGGGTTCCGCCCAGCCCCGTAAGATCACCTGATCAGCCTCAGCCCGATGGCCCAAACGCCTCGGGCTTGTGTTGTGAAAAAGGGTCTGGAACGACGGACCCGCAACGAAAAGGAATAGCTAACGTGGCACGTATTGCCGGCGTAAACATCCCGACTGCAAAGCGGGTTCCAATCGCCCTCACCTATATCACCGGTATTGGCACTTCCTCCGCCAAAGCCATCTGCGAAGCCGTTGGCATCGACGCGACCCGTCGCGTTAACGAACTGTCCGACGCCGAAGTTCTGGCCGTGCGTGAGCACATCGACGCCAACTACACCGTCGAAGGCGACCTGCGTCGTGATACGCAGATGAACATCAAGCGTCTGATGGACCTTGGTTGCTACCGTGGCCTGCGCCACCGTCGTAACCTGCCCGTCCGTGGTCAGCGTACCCACACCAATGCTCGCACCCGCAAAGGCCCCGCTAAGGCCATTGCTGGCAAGAAGAAATAAGGGAGGGTCTGATCAATGGCACGCGATAAGACAAAGACCAAGCGTAAGGTCTCCAAGAACATCGCCGCAGGCGTGGCGCATGTGAACTCGAGCTTTAACAACACCAAGATCCTGATCTCGGATGTTCAAGGCAACGCAATTTCCTGGTCCTCCGCTGGCACCATGGGCTTCAAAGGGTCGCGTAAATCGACACCCTATGCCGCTCAGATGGCCGCAGAAGATGCTGGCCGCAAGGCGCAGGATCACGGTGTCAAGACGCTGGAAGTCGAAGTTCAGGGCCCCGGTTCGGGTCGTGAATCCGCACTCCGCGCTTTGGCGGCTGCCGGTTTCAACATCACTTCGATCCGTGATGTGACCCCGATGGCCCACAACGGCTGCCGCCCGCCCAAACGCCGCCGCGTTTAAGCCGGGACTGTTTTACATGGGGTCGCGCCTTGCGTGCGGCCCCATACCGCTTTTCAGAAACCTCGAGCGTTTGTGTCATTTGGACATGAGGCACAAACAAGGATGGAGGGACGCATGATCCACAAGAATTGGGCTGAATTGATCAAGCCGCAACAGCTTGACGTCAAGCCGGGCAATGACCCCGCGCGTCAGGCGACCGTCATGGCCGAACCGCTGGAGCGGGGCTTTGGCCTGACCCTCGGCAACGCGCTGCGCCGCGTGCTGATGTCCTCGCTGCAGGGCGCGGCGATCACATCTGTGCAGATCGACAACGTGCTGCACGAGTTTTCCTCCGTCGCCGGTGTGCGCGAAGACGTGACCGACATCATCCTGAACCTCAAAGGCGTCAGCCTGCGCATGGAAGTCGAAGGTCCCAAGCGCCTGTCGATCTCTGCCAAAGGTCCGGGCGTTGTGACCGCCGGTGACATCTCCGAATCCGCCGGTATCGAGATTCTGAACCGCGAGCATGTGATCTGCCACCTCGACGATGGTGCAGATGTCTACATGGAGCTGACCGTCAACACCGGCAAGGGCTATGTCTCGGCTGACAAGAACAAGCCTGAGGATGCGCCCATCGGTCTGATCCCGATCGACGCGATCTATTCGCCAGTCAAGAAGGTCTCCTATGACGTGCAGCCCACCCGTGAGGGGCAGGTGCTGGACTATGACAAGCTGACCATGAAAGTGGAAACCGACGGGTCCATCACGCCGGATGACGCCGTGGCCTTTGCCGCGCGCATCCTGCAGGACCAGCTGGGCATCTTCGTCAACTTTGACGAGCCGGAATCGGCGTCCCGTCAGGACGACGACGATGGTCTTGAGTTCAACCCGCTGTTGCTCAAGAAAGTCGACGAGTTGGAACTGTCCGTACGTTCGGCAAACTGCCTGAAGAACGACAACATCGTCTATATCGGCGATCTGATCCAGAAGACCGAAGCCGAAATGCTGCGCACGCCGAACTTTGGCCGCAAGTCCTTGAACGAGATCAAGGAAGTGCTGTCGGGCATGGGCCTGCACCTTGGCATGGATGTCGAAGACTGGCCGCCAGAAAACATCGAAGACCTCGCCAAGAAGTTCGAGGATCGTTCTAAGAGACACGGACCCGGAAACTTTTAAAGTTTCCGGGCCGATTTCTCCAAAAGAAATCGGGCACCGTTACGACCGGGCGCAAGCCCCAAGGAGAGCCCCTGACACGCATCGCGGGCCAGACAAAGCAAAACCGCCCGTAGAGGGCATCACGATTGGAGTAAGACAATGCGTCACGCACGTGGATACCGCCGCCTGAACCGTACACATGAACACCGCAAGGCGCTGTTCTCGAACATGGCAGGCTCGCTCATCGAGCATGAGCAAATCAAAACAACCTTGCCGAAAGCCAAGGAACTCAAGCCGATCATCGAAAAGATGATCACGCTGGCCAAACGTGGCGATCTGCACGCCCGCCGTCAGGCCGCAGCCAAGCTGAAAGAAGACCAGTATGTCGCGAAACTGTTCGACATCCTCGGCCCGCGCTACAAAGACCGCCAAGGTGGTTACGTCCGCGTTCTGAAAGCTGGCTTCCGCTATGGTGACATGGCGCCGATGGCGATCATCGAATTCGTCGACCGCGACCGCGACGCCAAAGGCGCCGCAGACAAAGCGCGTGTGGCCGAAGAAGACGCCGCAGAATAAGATTTCGCAGATTGCGGAATGGAAAGCCCTGCCATTTGGCGGGGCTTTTTCGTTGTCGCGGCGGAGATTTCAAGATCATTCCGAAATGGGAGTTGCGCCAGCCGGGGCGGCTGCGCATATCTGACGGCATGAAATATTTGCTGATGATCCTAACGCTGCTTGCCGCCCCCTAGCGGCGCAGCAGGTGCCCAGTTCCGCCGCGCAGATGCAGTTGAGTTTCGTGCCACTGGTCAAACAGGCCACCCCCGCGGTGGTCAACATCTACGCCCGCTTCCTGACCAAGCCACAGCGCACGCCGCTTCAGGCCGATCCATTTTTCGAACGGTTCTTTCGGGATCCCTTCTCAGAGCGGCCCCGCGTGCAGAATTCGCTCGGCTCCGGGGTGATTCTGTCGGCGGATGGCATCGTGGTGTCGAACTATCATGTGGTGGGCACGGCGACCGATATCCGTGTGGTCCTGAATGACCGGCGCGAGTTCAGTGCCCATGTGCTTTTGGGGGATGCGGAGAGCGATCTGGCGATTCTCAAGCTGGAAGGCGCGGCGGACCTGCCGTTTCTTGAGTTGCGCGACAGCGACGCGGTGGAGGTGGGTGAGCTTGCCTTGGCCATCGGCAATCCCTTCGGCGTGGGGCAGACGGTGTCGAGCGGGATCGTCTCGGGCCTTGCGCGGTCGGGGGCGGCGGATAATGGCGGGCAGGGCTATTTCATTCAAACCGATGCGCCGATCAACCCCGGCAACTCGGGCGGGGCGCTGATTGACATGGCGGGGCAGCTTATCGGGGTGAACACCTCGATCTTGACGCGCTCGGGCGGCAGCAACGGCATCGGTTTTGCGATCCCCGCTGATCTGGTCGCGGCCTTTGTCGCGCAGGCCCGCGCAGGGGAGGTGGCGTTCAGCCGCCCTTGGGCGGGTTTGGCCGGGCAGCCGGTGGATGCAGATATGGCCGGCCCGCTGGGGTTGGATCGACCGGGCGGGATCATCGTCTCGGGGCTGCATCGCGCCAGCCCCTTCAACGCGGCGGGGCTGCAGGTGGGGGATGTCATCGTCAGCGTCGATGACCAGCCGGTCAACACGCCGTCAGAGATGATCTACCGCATGTCGGTCGCCGGTCTTGGGCATTCCGCGCGTGTGGGCGTCAGGCGCGATGGCGTTCTGCAAGAGATGACGGTGGCGCTGATCGCCGCCCCGGATGAACCGGACCGGGCCGAGGTCACGTTGGGCACCCGGAGCCTTTTGCCCGGATTGCGCGCTGCGCGAATCAATCCGGCGGTGATTTCGGAACTGAACCTGCCGCTGGAAAGCAGTGGCGTCGTGGTCATGGATGCGGGCCGCTATGGCCCGCGTGTGGGGCTGCGGGATGGTGATGTGATCCTTTCGGTGAATGGGGTAGAGGTGGCAGAGACGCATAGTTTGGCCGCCCTGCTGTCGGGCGAGGTGCGGCGCATTCAAATGGTCATTCAACGCGGCGACCGGCGTGTCGCACTGCGGTTCAGGGGGTAGCGTGGCGGATCTATTTGGTGACGGCGACCCAGCGGCAGAGGCTGGGCACCGCCCCTTGGCGGACCGGCTGCGGCCGCGCGCGCTGTCCGAGGTGATTGGGCAAGAAAAAGTGCTTGGCCCCGATGCGCCGCTGTCGGTGATGTTGGCCGCGGGCGCGCTGTCTTCGCTGATCTTCTGGGGGCCGCCCGGCGTGGGCAAGACCACCATCGCGCGGCTTCTGGCGGATGAGACCGATCTGCATTTCGTGCAGATCAGCGCGATTTTCTCGGGCGTGCCGGAACTGCGCAAGGTTTTCGACGCGGCCAAAATGCGGCGGCGGCAGGGGCAGGGGACGCTTTTGTTCGTCGACGAAATCCACCGTTTCAACAAAGCGCAGCAAGATGGGTTCTTGCCGCATATGGAGGATGGCACGATCCTTCTGGTCGGTGCCACCACCGAGAACCCGAGTTTCGAATTGAACGCCGCTGTGCTGTCCCGCGCGCAGGTGCTGGTGCTGGAACGCCTGCCGCTCACCGATCTGGAGCGATTGGCGCAGCGGGCCGAGCGCGAGTTGGGCAAGCCCCTGCCGCTGCAGCCCGAGGCGCGCGAGGCGCTTTTAGAGATGGCCGATGGCGACGGGCGGGCGCTGCTCAACCTGATCGAGCAGGTCACGGCGTGGAAAGGCGCTGCGCCGCTCGACAAGGCGGGGCTGTCGAAACGCCTTATGCGGCGGGCCGCGCAATACGACAAATCGGGGGATCGCATTACAACCTGATTTCCGCCCTACACAAATCCATGCGCGGCTCGGACCCGGACGCGGCGCTTTATTGGCTGGGCCGGATGCTGGAGGGCGGGGAGGACCCGCGCTACCTGATGCGGCGTATCACCCGCATGGCGGTTGAGGACGTTGGCCTCGCCGATCCGCAGGCGCAGGCTTTCTGCCTTCAAGCATGGGAGACCTACGAACGGCTTGGCAGTCCCGAGGGGAGTTGGCCATCGCGCAGGCGCTGACCTACATCTGCCTCGCGCCGAAATCCAACGCCGTCTACAAAGCCTACAAGGGTGCCCGCAGGCTGGCCCGCAGTACCGGGTCAGAGCCGCCGCCCAAGCATATCCTCAACGCGCCCACTAAGCTGATGAAGGAGCAAGGCTACGGCAGCGGCTATGCCTATGACCACGACGCCGAAGACGGGTTCTCGGGGCAGAACTACTTTCCCGACACGATGGAGCGCCCCAGCCTCTACGAGCCGGTGGAACGTGGCTTCGAACGGGAGTTGAAAAAGCGACAGGATTACTTCGCGGGGCTGCGGGCCAAGCGGAAAACTTGACTCCGGGCCGCGCCCGCGCGATGGGGTGTCGATGATGAAAACACTGATCATGGTGGCGCTCGGCGGCGCTCTGGGCGCGTGCTTGCGCTACCTTGTCGGTCTGACCGTCGGCTTCCCGCTGGGCACGCTGGCAGTGAATGTCGCGGGCTCGCTCGCAATCGGGGTGGTCTGGGTCGCACTGGCGGATAAGGCGCTGTTGCTGCCCTTTCTGATGACCGGCCTGCTGGGCGGCTTCACCACCTTTTCGGCGTTTTCACTCGACACGATGCGGCTGCTTGAAACAGGCCGCGCCGCTGTCGCATTTTCATATGTGGGGGCCTCGGTGATCTTGTCGCTGGCCGCCTGTTTGCTGGGCCTCTGGGTGGCCCGAGAGGTATTGGCATGAGCCGCGTACAAACCATTACCGTCGCCGAAGGCGATGGAGACCAGCGGCTGGACCGTTGGTTCAAGCGGATGTTTCCGCAGATCAATCAGGGGCTCATCGAAAAGATGTGCCGCAAGGGCGAGATCGCGTCGATGGGGGCCGGGTCAAGGCCAACACGCGGCTCGAAGCCGGCCAAGAGGTGCGCGTGCCGCCGCTGCCCGACAGCGCCCCGCCGCCCCCGCCAAAACGGACGCGCATTACCGATGCTGATGCCAAGATGATCCGCAACTGCGTGATTTACCGCGACGAGCATGTCATCGCCCTGAACAAACCGCCGGGTCTGGCCGTGCAGGGCGGCTCGGGGCAGGCGGATCGCCATGTCGATGCGCTGTCTGAGGCGTTGATCTTTGACGCCGAGGAAAAACCGCGTCTGGTGCACCGGCTTGACCGTGATACCTCGGGCGTGCTGCTGCTGGCGCGGACCCGTTTGGCGGCCAAGGCGCTCACAGCGGCGATGCGGCACCGCGAGACGCGCAAGATTTACTGGGCCATCGTCGCCGGTGTGCCGACGCCGTACTTGGGCGAAATCAAATACGGTCTCGTTAAAGCTGGCGGTCATGGCCGCAGCGGCGAGGGCGAGAAGATGATCGCCGTGCATCCGCGCGATATGGATGACACGCCGGGCGCGAAACGGGCGCATACGCTCTATGCCACGCTGTTCCGCGTCGGCTCGCGCGCGTCTTGGGTGGCGATGGAGCCAGTCACCGGCCGCACGCACCAGCTGCGCGCGCATATGGCCGAGATCGGGCATCCGATTGTCGGCGATGGGAAATACGGCGGCTCGGGGCAAGAGAACCTCGGCGACGGCTGGGGCGCGCAACTGGGCGGGATCATCTCGAAAAAGCTGCACCTGCACGCGCGGATGATGCGGTTTGAGCATCCCCATACCCGCAAGACGGTTACCATCACCGCCGAGTTGCCCGAACATATGGCGCATAGCTGGGACACCTTTGGCTGGACCGAAGATCTGGCCGACGAAGACCCATTTGAGTCGCTGCAATGAGCAAGCCACTGCGTTTGGTGATCTTTGACATCGACGGCACGTTGGTCGACAGCCAAGGCGATATCGTGGCCGCGATGACGGCGGCCTTTGCGGCTGTCGACGCGCCCGCGCCGAGCCGTGCCGAGATCCTGTCGATCGTCGGCCTGTCGCTGGACGTGGCAATGACCGTGCTGGCGCCCACACGCCCAACCGGCGATCACCTTGCGATGGTGGAGGCCTATAAGGCCGCCTATATGACCCTGCGGGCCGAGGCGGGCGTGGCGCAATCCTCGCCGCTTTATCCCGGCGCGCTGGACACGTTGCGGCGCCTTCACGGCGAACCGGAGGTGCTGTTGGGCGTTGCCACGGGCAAGTCGAAACGCGGGCTTGACAAGCTGATCGCCGGGCACGGGCTGGAGGGGCTTTTTATCACCCAGCAGGTCGCGGATTTTCACCCTCCAAGCCGCATCCGTCGATGATCCATCAGGCGATGGCCGATGCCGGGGTGGGGCCGGAGGCGACGGTGATGATTGGCGATACCTCTTTCGACATGGACATGGCCGCCGCCGCCGGGGTGGCCGGGATCGGGGTCAAATGGGGCTATCACGGTCCGGAACGGTTGGCCGCCGCCGCGCATCTGGTTGAGGAATTCGCGGCGCTGCCCGCACTGCTGGAACAAATCTGGAGCATTCCCGCATGAGTGACTGGAAAGCCAAACGCTTTTGGAAAGACGCCGCCGTGGTCGCGGTCGAAGACGGTTTCACCGTAGAACTGGATGGCCGCCGGGTGAAGACCCCGGCCAAGCGCCCCTGACCCTGCCGACCCGCGCCATGGCCGATGCCGTGGCCGCCGAATGGCAGGCGCAGGAAAAGCAGATCGACCCCCGCACAATGCCGGTGACCAAAACCGCCAATGCCGCGATCGACAAGGTCGCGGTGCAAAAGGCCGAGGTCGTCGACATGCTGGCGGCCTATGGGGACAGTGACTTGCTGTGCTACCGCGCCGACAGCCCCGAAGAGTTGGTCGCCCGGCAAGCAGCGCAGTGGGATCCGATGCTGGATTGGGCGGCAGAGACACTCGGCGTCCGTTTGGAGCCGCGACAGGGCATCATGCATGCCCCGCAAACGCCCGAAGCCTTGGCCGAGTTGCACCGCCGGGCGGCGCGGCTCGTTGCGTTCGAACTGGCGGCATTTCATGACCTCGTCAGCCTGACCGGTTCGCTGATCCTTGGCTTTGCCGCGCTGGAGCAAGCCTTTGACCCCGAAGAGATTTGGGCCTTGTCGCGGCTGGATGAGAATTGGCAGGCCGAGCAGTGGGGCCGCGATGACGTGGCCGAGCAAGAGGCCGAAATCAAGCGACAGGCGTTTTTACATGCATGTGCAATTATCGTGCTTTGCAAAGCTGCTTAACTTGATAAAAGCTTTGCCACGCGATGTGAAAACCCGCCCTGATTTTGCCCATCGCGCCCTTGACCTTCAAACCTGAATCCGCCCACACTGCTTTTCATTGAGCAGGGGAACCCTGCGCAAGATCGCTTTCGGCGTCACCTGACGTCGGATTAACCGCCAGTGAACGTGGCGGACTATCAGGAAGAGGTAAAAATGAAAAAAACCGTAATTTTTGGCGCGCTGACCGTTGCTGGCCTTGCGGCCGGTGCTGCTGGTGCCGCCACGCTTGATGACGTCAAGGCCCGCGGCAAGCTGAACTGTGGCGTGACCACAGGCCTTGCAGGCTTTGCCGCGCCGAATGCCAACGGCGAATGGGAAGGTTTCGACGTGGCTGTGTGCCGTGCCGTTGCCGCCGCCGTACTGAGCGACAAGAACGCCGTGGAATTCGTGCCGACAACCGGCAAGACCCGCTTCACCGCGCTGGCCTCGGGCGAGATCGACTTCCTCGCACGGAACACCACATGGACCTTCAGCCGTGACACCGACCTGAAGTTCGACTTCATCGGCGTCAACTACTACGACGGTCAGGGCTTCATGGTCCCCAAAGCGCTTGGCGTTTCCTCGGCCAAGGATCTGGACGGCGCGACCGTCTGCATCCAGACCGGCACAACAACCGAGCTGAACCTCGCGGACTTCTTCCGCAAGAACAACATCAGCTATGAGCCGGTGCCTGTCGAAACCAACGCCGAAGGCCAGCAGCAGTACCTTGCTGGTGCCTGCGACACCTACACCACAGACGCATCCGGCCTTGCCGCGACACGCGCCACTTTTGAGAACCCCGGCGAGCACGTGCTGCTGCCCGAGATCATCTCGAAAGAGCCGCTCGGCCCGCTGGTCCGTCACGGCGACAACGACTGGGGCGACATCACCCGCTGGGTGCTGAACGCGCTGATCGCTGCTGAAGAACTGGGTGTCACATCCGCCAACATCGAAGAGATGACCGGCAACACCAACAACCCTGAGATCGCTCGTCTTCTGGGCACCGAAGGTACCTTGGGTGAGATGATCGGCCTCGACGCCGAGTGGGCCAAGCGCGCCATCATGGCCGAAGGCAACTACGGCGAGATCTTTGCCAAGAACATCGGCGAAGAGACCCCGATCGGTCTGGCACGCGGGCTGAACGCCCAGTGGACAGACGGTGGCCTGCTCTACGCACCGCCCTTCCGCTAAATAGCAAGCCAAGGGGCGCAGGAATTCCTGCGCCCTTTGTGCCTCTGGAGGCGCGAAGTGCCTTTGCGACACGAAAAACGGTCTAAAAACGACTGACAAAACCCCAACGAGACAATAAAAGCCCACGATCGAAGAAACGATCAACGACCAAAAATGATTCGGCCAAGGTGCGCCAAATGCACCAATAAAAAACAAGCCGGAACACAGGGATACATACATGACGACATTCTCCGACCCTCCCAAGGAGTCGTTCCGGCCATCTATGCTGTTGAGCGACACCCGCTATCGGTCGATTACCTTTCAGGTTATCGCACTTGCGCTGCTGGTCACGGCGATCTGGTATCTGGGATCGAACCTTGCCGCGAACCTTCGCGCCGCCGGGTTGAACATCTCTTTCCAGTTCCTCGGTAACCCCGCGGGCTATGACATCAACCAAACGCTGATCCCCTACACCAGCCAGTCGTCGAACCTTCAGGCGGCATGGGTCGGCATCATCAACACGCTGCTGGTGTCCCTCCTTGCCTGCGTGACGGCCACGATCTTTGGCGTCGTCGCCGGGGTTCTGCGCCTGTCGAACAACTGGCTCATCCGCAAGCTGATGGCAGGCTATGTCGAGATCTTCCGCAACATCCCGGTGCTGATCTGGATCCTGATCATCTACACCATCATGACCGCCGCGATGCCCGCGCCTTCGGCCTTCCGGGGCGATGATCCGGCGTCGAGCATGATGCTGGGGTCTTTGCCTTTACCAACCGGGGCGTCTATATCCCCGGTCCGGTCTGGGGACCGGGCTCGATGATCGTGGTGGCGACCTTTGTCGCCTCGGTGATCGGCGTCTTTGCCTACCGCCGCTATGCGACGAAACTGCTTTACGACACCGGTCGCCTGCTGCCGATGCTTTGGCCCTCGGTCGCGATCTTGTTGCTGCCGACGATCATCATGTTCTTCATCATGGGCATGCCGATCGGGCTGGATTACCCCGCGCTCAAAGGGTTCAACTTCCGCGGCGGCATCCAGATTGGTGCACCGCTGATCGCGTTGTGGTTCGCCCTGTCGATCTACACCGGTGCTTTCATCGCCGAGAACGTCCGCGCGGGCATCCAAGCCGTCAGCAAGGGGCAATCCGAAGCCGCTGCTGCCTTGGGGCTGCGGTCGGGCCGGATCATGAACCTTGTGGTGCTGCCGCAGGCGCTGCGCGTAATCATCCCGCCGCTGATCTCGAACTACCTCAACATCACCAAGAACTCCTCGCTGGCGATCCTCGTGGGCTATGCCGACATCACCGCCACACTGGGCGGGATCACCCTGAACCAGACCGGGCGGGCGATCGAATGTGTCGTCTTGTTGATGCTCTTCTACCTCGTCATCTCGCTGGGCATCTCCATGGTGATGAACGTCTACAACAACGCAACGAAGCTGAAGGAGCGTTAAGCCATGTCAGACACACATGCTGAATCCATCGCCTTCGTGCGTGAAACCTCACTGCCGCCTTCGGCACCGCCGGACAAGGTGGGCGGCCCGGTAAAATGGGTGAAAGACAACCTCTTCCCGACTTGGGCGAACGCCCTGCTGACGGTGGTGGCGCTTTATTTTCTCTATCTGTTGCTCGCCGGTTCTCTGCCATGGCTGTTGAACGGCGTTTGGTCGGCAAGCAGCCTGTCTGAATGTCGCGAGGTGCTGGACGGGGCCACGGGGGCCTGTTTCTCGGTGCTGAGCGAGCGTTGGCATCAGCTCTTGTTCGGGTTCAAATATCCCAGTGATCAATACTGGCGTCCGACCCTCGCGCTGGTGCTGCTGTTCCTTGCGGTGGCCCCGGTGCTCTTCATCGACCTGCCGCGCAAGCTGCTTTATTTCACTGGCGTCTACCCGTTTCTGGCCTTCTGGCTGATCTGGGGCGGTCCAATCTGGGGGCCGATCTTTGCCCTCGTGGGCGTGATCGCGGGCTATATCGTCTATAGCCGTCTGGTGCAGAAAAGCTTTGCCATGGCGCTGGCGGGTGGCCTCGTTGCTGCGGTGTTCGTCTGGTATATCGGTGGCTTCATCGGGGAGGCTTTGCGCCCCGCCTCGCCACTGCTGCAAGCGATCCCCAGCCGTGACCTTGGTGGCTTCATGCTGAACATGATGCTGGGCATCACCTGTGTGTCGCTGTCGCTGCCGATCGGGATTGCGCTGGCTTTGGGGCGTCAGTCCCACCTGCCAATCGTCAAAGGCATCTGCGTGGTCTTCATCGAATTCGTCCGGGGCGTGCCGCTGATCACGCTCTTGTTCGTGGCGAACGTGATGCTCGCCTATTTCTTCCCGCCGGGCTCAGGCGTTGACCTCTTCATCCGCGTCGTGATCATGATCACCATGTTCTCTTCGGCCTATATCGCCGAGGTGATCCGGGGCGGTCTGGCCGCGTTACCAAAGGGCCAATACGAGGCCGCAGACAGCCTTGGCCTTGATTACCCGCAGGCGATGCGGCTGATCATCCTGCCGCAGGCACTGAAGATCTCGATCCCGGGCATCGTCAACATCGCGGTGGGCCTGTTCAAGGACACCACGCTGGTCTCGGTGATCTCGCTCTTCGATATCATCGGCATGATCCGCGGCCCGATCTTGGCCTCGACCGATTGGAACGGCGTCTACTGGGAGCTTTTCCTCTTTGCTTCCGTGCTGTTCTTCATCGTTTGCTACGGCATTTCTCAATACTCGCAGTGGCTGGAACGCCGTCTTGCGACTGACCATCGTTAAGGGAGGGTTCTCGCATGGCTGAGACCGCACAAATGAAAGTATCCGACGAAGTCGCGATTCGGATCGAGAACATGAACAAGTGGTATGGCGCGTTCCATGTGCTGCGTGACATTGATCTGACCGTGCACCGGGGCGAGCGGATCGTGATTTGCGGGCCTTCGGGCTCCGGCAAGTCAACGCTGATCCGCTGTATCAACGCGTTGGAGGAGCACCAAAAGGGGAGCATCGAAGTCGACGGCACGCTCCTCAGCTCGGACCTTAAGAACATCGACAAGATCGCTCCGAGGTCGGCATGTGCTTCCAGCACTTCAACCTCTTCCCGCATCTGACGATCCTTGAGAACTGTACGCTGGCGCCGATCTGGGTGCGTAAAACACCCAAGAAGGAAGCTGAGCAAACGGCGATGCACTTCCTCGAAAAGGTGAAGATCCCCGATCAGGCCAACAAGTATCCCGGCCAGCTTTCGGGCGGTCAGCAGCAGCGTGTGGCGATTGCCCGCTCGCTCTGCATGCGCCCGCGCATCATGCTTTTCGACGAGCCGACATCGGCGCTTGACCCTGAGATGATCAAGGAAGTGCTCGACACGATGATCGAGCTTGCCGAAGAAGGTATGACGATGCTCTGCGTGACCCACGAGATGGGCTTTGCACGTCAGGTGGCGAACCGGGTGATCTTCATGGACGAAGGCCAGATCGTTGAACAGAACGAGCCCGAAGCCTTCTTTAACAACCCACAAAGCCCGCGCACACAGTTGTTCCTGAGCCAGATTCTGGGGCACTAAGCCGCGTTACAGCATGATAACCAACCAAACGCCCCGGCCAATCGGTCGGGGCGTTTTGCGTTTCAGACCAGTTGCTTGGGCACGGTAAAGGCGCGCAACCCGCCGCTGCCGGGGGCGAGGTCGGCCCAACTGTCGATATCGAAATCCATTACCGTGGTCGCCCCCGAGGGATAGCGACCGAACGCATCTTGGTCGGGCGTGTCCTGCAACAGCGCCACCGCGGCGGCGGCAATGCCGGGGTTATGCGCGATAAGCAGCAGGGTGTCGCCAGACGTCCGCTGGCGCAGGGTCGCTATGATCTCATCAGGCTCGGCGAGGTAAAGCTGGCGGAGATGCGTCACAGTGCAGCTTTCAGGTAGGTTCAAAAGCGCGCAGGTTTCGCGCGTGCGCGCCGCCGTGGAGCAGAACCCCACATCAGGCACAAACCCTTCCGCCCGCAGCCAGTTGCCAAGCGCTTCGGCTGCGCCACGCCCACGGGGGTTCAGGGGGCGATCATGGTCGCTGGTGCCGTGGGACCAGTCCGATTTCGCGTGTCGCATTAGGATCAGGCGGCGCATGTCATTCCTTTCACTGCTCGGCCCATCATAGGCGCGAAGCAGGGGCAGGGGGCAAGCGCTTTGCCTTAGCCTTTGCGAATGATGCTTCCCGCGCCGTGTTCTGTGAAAAGCTCCAGCAAGCAGGCATTGGGCGCCCGCCCGTCAAGGATCACCGCCGCGCGCACGCCGCCTTCGAGCGCATCTAGTGCTGTCTGAACCTTAGGGATCATCCCGCCTGCAATGATGCCATCGGCGATCATGTCGCTGATCTGGCTCGCCGTCAGGTCGGTCACCACCTCACCCGCGCCATCTTTAACGCCAGCCACGTCCGTGAGCAACAGCAGGCGGTCGGCCTTCAGCGCGCCCGCTATGGCGCCTGCGGCGGTGTCACCATTGATGTTATAGGTCTCACCGCCCCGGCCCATGCCAAGCGGTGCGATGACGGGAATGATGCCCTTGTCGGCAAAGTCACGCAGGATGCGGGGGTTCACCTGTGTCGGGTTGCCGACGAGGCCCAGAGCGGGGTCTTCGGGCTCGCAAACGATCAAACCGCTGTCCTTTCCCGAGACGCCAACGGCGCGTCCCCCTGTTCGGAAATCGCCTGCACGATCCGCGCATTGACGAGGCCCGACAGCACCATCTCGACCACTTCCATTGTCGCGGCATCGGTGACCCGCTTGCCATTCACGAATTCGGATTTGATGTTGAGCCGCGCCAGCATGTCGTTGATCATCGGGCCGCCGCCATGGACGATCACCGGGTTCACACCCACCTGCCGCATCAGCGCAACATCACGGGCAAATTCGTCCATCGCCGCGTCGCTGCCCATCGCATGACCGCCCAGTTTGATGACCACGGTGGCATCGGCATAGCGTTGCAGGAAGGGCAGTGCTTGGCTGAGGGTTTGGGCAGTGGCGATCCAGTCGCGGTTCATGTCTTGCGTTCTCATCTGTTGACCCATGGGAAGCCGATAGCGGCGAAAAGTGCTATTCCAGCGTGGCGATGATGGCACGCAGGGTAGGGATGCCCCAGCCCTTTTCCGAAGACGTGACCACAATCTCGGGATAGGCGGCGGGGTGTTTGCTTAGCGCGTCTTTCACCTGCGTCAGGATTTTCTCACGCTCGGCTTCTTTGACCTTGTCTGCCTTGGTCAGCACGACCTGAAAGGTCACGGCAGAGCTGTCGAGCAGGGACATGATTTCGTTGTCGACCTTTTTGACGCCATGACGCGCGTCGATCAGCACAAAGGCGCGGCGCAGAGTTTGACGGCCCGAAAGGTATTGCTTGAGCAGACGCTGCCATTTCTCGACCACCGGCAGCGGCGCGTTGGCATAGCCGTAGCCCGGCAGGTCAACGAGGTAATGCTCTTCGCCGGCCGTGAAGAAGTTAATCTCCTGCGTACGGCCGGGCGTGTTCGAGGCCCGCGCCAGTGCTTTCATGCCCGTCAGCGCGTTGATCAGCGTCGATTTCCCGACGTTGGAACGGCCCGCAAAGCAGACCTCCATGCGGTCTGGGGGCGGCAGCCCGTCCATCGCCACCACGCCTTTGACGAATGTCGTCTCACCGGCGAAAAGCATCCGGCCTTTTTCGGCGCTCGGCGCGTCCGGCTCCTCGGCAATGGTGTAGTTCACTTGCATCAAATCAGCTCCAGTTCGTCGCCCACGGCGATCTCTCCGCCGGTGGTGACGGTCAGGGTAACACCGAAGTCTCGGTGACCCAATTGGTCAAGCGCGGCGAGCGTATCCACGTCGTGCGCGCCGGTGTCGGTGTTCACGGTTGTAGCAAGGCAGCGGGTGATGCGTTTGGACACATGCAGCCGCGTCTCGCCGATTTTCAGGTCGCGTCCGATCCATTCGAACTCATCCCACGGGGCGGCCCCGTCAAACCAAATGTTGCCGCGCCAGCGGGCGGTTTGCAGCGGGCTGCCGGCAAGCGCTTCGACAGCGGCATGGGAGGCCAGGTTATTGAGCGAGAGCGTCGGTTCGGCACTGTCAGTATAGCCGCGCCCGTCGAGCCGCAGGATATCTGCGGGGGCGGCGCGGCCTTCGGCAACCAAGGGGCGCACCCAGTCGAGGAATGCGGCCTGTTCGCGATCGGGGTGAAAGGTGATTTCGCTGCGCGCCGGGTGGCGCAGGGTAAGCATCTCAGTCGTCTCATCCAGCTTGGCCGTGATCGCCTGCAGCTGCGGCGAGGACGCCCCCGCGTGAAATTCAAACACCTCGCCCAATCTCCGGGCGCGGCTTTGGATGCGTCATGGGCCACGGCCCAGAGCCGGTCATAGGGCATCGACTGCCCGGCGCGCAGGGTCACACGCTCAACCGTCTCGCGGCCATGGGCCTTGAGCGGGTGCCGGTTGAGCGCAGTGATCTGCATCACTTTTTCGACTTGCCCGATTTGGGTTTGCTATCTGCATTGGCGGCATCACCCTTGGGCGTGCGTTTAAAGCCGCCTGCGATGTTGCCCCAGAGGTCAGGCTTGTACCCTTGGCTGCGCATGATCAGATACTGCTGGGTGAAGGTGATCGTGTTGTTCGCGATCCAGTAGACCACAAGGCCGCTCGCGAAACCGCCCAGCATGAACATGAAGACCCAAGGCATCCAAGCAAAGATCATCTGCTGTGTCGGATCGGTGGGGGCCGGGTTCAGCTTTTGCTGCAGGTACATGGAAATACCCAACAGAAGCGGCAGAATACCGATGAACACCAGCGCCAGCATCGAGCCGGGCTCGGGGGCCGCATAGGGCAGCAGGCCCCAGAGGTTCATGATCGAGGTCGGATCGGGCGCGCTGAGGTCTTGGAACGGGCCAAAGAAGGGCGCGTGGCGCAATTCGATCGTGACAAAGATCACCTTGTAGAGCGAGAAGAAGATCGGGATTTGCAGAAGGATCGGCAGACAGCCCGCGGCGGGGTTTACCTTGTTCTTCTTGTAAAGCTCCATCATGCCCTGCTGCATCTTCTGACGGTCGTCGCCCGCATCTTTCTTCAGCTTTTCCATTTCGGGCTGAAGTTCCTTCATCCGCGCCATGGAGACGTAGGATTTATAGGCCAGCGGGAAGAGCAGCGCCTTAATCAGCAGTGTCAGGCCGATGATCGCAACGCCCATGTTGCCGATGAGCTGGTTGAGGTTGTGCAGTAGCCAGAAGATCGGCTTGGTCAGGAAAAAGAACCAACCCCAGTCGATGCTGTCGATGAATTTGGCGACACCGGAGGCTTGGTAATCCTGCAGGGTTTCCCACTCCTTCGCACCCGCGAAGAACTTGCTGGAGGTGCTCACGCTTTCGCCTGCCGCGACCGAGCGGGTCGGCTGGCGGGTGAAGGCACGGTAGGTGTCGGCGCGCGGGTCATAGGTGAGCGCCTGCTCAAAGGTCTCGCCCGCGTCGGGGATCAGCACGGCCTGCCAATAGTGATCGGTGAAGCCGACCCAGCCCTCGGTGACGCCTTCGGTGACCACGGCGGGGCGGCCCCAGGTGCTGTTCACGTCGGCTTCGGCGATGTCGTCCCAATCGACTTCGGAAAGCTCACCATTGGCCATGGCTACGGCGCCTTCATGCAGGATGAAGAAGCTTTTCAGGTCTTCGGGCAACCCGTGTTGCGCGATCATGCCGAAGGGGGCGAGGTTCACCGCGCCTTCGCCATTGTTGGTCACGCTCTGGGTGATGTCGAACATATATTCGTCGTCGACCGAGATGGTGCGGGTGAAGACCTGACCGGCGCCATTGTCCCAGCTTAGTGTGACGGGGCTGTCGAGGCCCAGTGTTTCGCCCTCGCTCAGGGTCCAGAGCGTATCGACACCCGGCACGGCATCGGGCGCAAGGCCAGAGCCTGCGGCCCAACCATGCAGCGCGTAATAGGCATCGCTCGATCCTTCGGGGGAGAGCAGGGTCACGATTTCGGCGTCTGCGTCGAGCGTGGTTTGGTAGTCGTTTAGTTTCAGGTCATCGATCCGACCACCCATGAGCGAGATGGAGCCGCTGACCTTATCGGTCGCAATGGCCACGCGGGGGCAGCCGCCAGAGCCGCGCGGCGGCCTTCGGGTGCGGCGCCTTCGCCATCCTCCGTGCCGGGCGCGGCAGCGGTGTCGGCGGTGGAGGCTGGGACCGAGGTGCCCTCGATGGTTTGGCTGGTCTCTGTGCCGGGTTCTAGCGCAGGGTCGGCTTCGGGGGCGGGAACAGGAGGAACCACACGAGGATGACGGCAAAGCTGAGCGCCGTGGCAAGGATGAGATTCTTGTTCTGTTCGTCCATGGGGACCGCCACCTGATGTCTTTGAATATCATGGGGGTTCAACAGAGTGCGGGGCCAAAGGTCAAGTGGAATCGGGTAAGGTTAGGGGCGATGTAGCGTGGTTTTGGCCCATCTGGCATGGGTTTTGCGGAGTTTCGCCGGGGGCGGTTGCGGGGCCTGTGGCGCTGGCTTTGACTCGGGTCGGGGCCGAAGGGGTTGGGGGCCTCGGCGCGAGGGGCGTATCATCTGTCTGGGGTAGGCACGGCACGCTACATTTGGCGCGTGCAGATCGGACGAATGTGGCGCTATGTCGCGCGCCCGTTCATGATGCGGGGCACATCTTGCAGTTTTGCATTGTGGCGGGCGATCCAATCAAGTGTTTGCTCAAAAGGCATGGGGCGGGCGATGCCGAAGCCTTGCACGTGGTCACAGCCGAGTTGGGCCAACAGGACATGCTCCCCCACCGTCTCCACCCCTTCGGCAAGGGTTTCGACGCCCAGGCGTTCGGCCATGGTCAAGATGGCGCTGATCATGCGTTGCTGATCGGGGTCGCGATCGGCCTTCATAACGAAGGAACGATCGATTTTGATCCGGCTTACCGAAAAGCGGCGGATGGACGCGATGGAGGCATGGCCGGTACCGAAATCATCAAGGTCGATGCGGCAACCGAGCTTGCGCAGGGCATTTATATTTCGGGTGATCACATCATCGGCGGCGGAAGCGACGACCGTTTCCAGTACTTCGATTGCGAGCCTTTCGGGGGATAAATCAAAACGGTCCAACTCCCACGTGATTTTGTCGATGAGCTGAGGGTTGGCAAGTTCGCCGCCTGCGAAATTCACCCCGATCTGGGGCACCTCGGTGCCGGAGCTGTCCCAAGCTTTGAGCGCTGCAAAGGAATGATACATCATCACCTCGGCCAAACGTTCCAACAGGCCAGCTTCTTCGACGGCGGGCAGGAAATCGGAGGGCGGGATCATGCCTTGGACCGGGTGGTTCCAGCGCGCCAGTGCTTCAAAGCCGGTGATTTGACCGGTGTCGGTTGAGATTTGCGGCTGGAACCATGGTTGAATCTGCCCACTGGCCAATGCCTGCGCGACCTCCTCGCGGAGTTCTGCGCGGCTTTCGGTTTCCCGGCGCATCTGGTCAGAGAAGGCGCGGATGGAAGATGGCCCGCGCCGCTGGCCGCTGCGCAGCGCCGTGGCGGCGGCGGCAAGCCAAGCGGAGCCATCACCGCCCGGGGCGCGGGTGTTGAGGCAAAATCCGACGGAGGCCGTGAGATAGATCGTGACCCCATCGACAAAGAACGGTTCTTCCAAAGTGGCCTGAAGCCGCCCGGCGAGTTGAATGCAAAGCTCAAGATCAAGCTGGCGGACCGGGGCCGTGCAGATGGCGAAACGTGCTTCGCCCATCTTGCCGATGATATCGTCATCCCGCAGGGCGCTGTGCAACCGTTCGCCGCTTTGCCGCGCAATCGTATCAGCGGCGGATTGGCCGTAACGTTCGATGATCTGGTCAAAATCCTCAAGCGCGATAAAGCACGTTGCCGACAAGCGCCCCTGTGTTCGGGCGCTTTGAAAGACCTGTTCGGTCAGCTCTTCAAAGGTGCTGCGCTGTAGTATGGCGGTGTGCGCGTCACGGGGAAACGTCGCCCCTCGCCAAACCGCTGCCCCGCAAGAAACAGAAGTGGCAGCGCGGCAGAGGCGCCAATCAATGCCATTTCACCGCCGATCCAAAACGCCAGCAGTGACATCGCGGGGAGAAAGGCCAGAGCGGCCTGACCGCTAAGCAATGCGGCGAGCGACTGGCGCAGTTGCCCGGGCCCAGTGGTGCGGTAATGTGCCATCGCGATATCCCTCTTCAATGCGCGCCATGCCTGCGCTGATGGGGGTGGGATATCGCCTTTAGGGTGTGTCGTGGGTTAACAGAGACCGGTTTTTCGCGGATTATTATCTAAAATTGTTCTTGCTCTGTACTCTTAATGTTCCGCGTAAGCCCGGCAAAGTCGAAAAGCTCGGGATCCAGCAAATGTGAGGGCCGAGCGTTCATCAGGGCGCGGAACATAACTTGCCGACGACCGGGACTATTGGCCTCCCATCCGTCGAGAATCGCCTTGACCTGCTGGCGTTGAAGCCCGTCCTGCGACCCGCAAAGATCGCAGGGAATGATCGGGTAATTCATCGCCGTGGCAAAGCGTTCGCAATCGCTTTCGGCCACATGGGCAAGTGGGCGGTAGAGGAACAGATCGCCTTCTTCGTTCACCAGCTTGGGCGGCATCGTCGCCAGCCGTCCGCCGTGGAAAAGGTTCATGAAAAAGGTTTCAAGGATGTCATCCCGATGATGCCCCAGCACCACGGCAGAGCAGCTTTCCTCCCGCGCGATCCGGTAAAGATTGCCCCGGCGCAGGCGGCTGCAAAGGGCGCAGAAAGTGCGTCCGGCAGGGATCTTGTCCATCACGATTGAGTAGGTGTCTTGATATTCGATGCGATGCGGAACGCCCATCTTTTCAAGGAATTCCGGCAGCACGGTGGCCGGAAAGTTCGGCTGGCCTTGGTCGAGGTTGCAAGCCAGAAGCTCGACAGGCAGCAGGCCACGCCATTGCAATTCATGCAGGACCGCAAGCAGGGTGTAGCTGTCTTTGCCGCCCGACAGGCAGACCAGCCATTTGGGTTTCGGCGCGCCCTCGGCGGTCGGCTCGACCATGCCGTATTGGTCAATCGCCTCGCGGGTCATGCGGACGATGCGCTTGCGCAGTTTCTTGAACTCGGTGCTTTGCGGTGCGCCGGCAAAGAGGGGTGAATCTCGTTGGTTTCGTCCAGCATCGTCGGTCTCTCACTATCTGCTTGGCTTCACCTAGGGCATTTTACCCCTTTGCCGCAAGCGTGGCGCTAGTCTGGGACGTTGTCGATCCCGCTGTGGCCCCACGGGTGGCAGCGGGCGATGCGCCGTGCGGCCAGCCATCCACCCCGCAGCCCGCCGTGTTTTTGCAAGGCTTCCAGCGCATAGGCGCTGCAGGTGGGCTGGTAGCGGCAATTGTATCCAACCCATGGGCTGAAAAGCAGCCGGTAGCCGCGCACCGGCAGGGCGAGCAGCGCCGCCAAGGGGTCATTTGCGCGCCCCGTGAAGGATATCAAGCGCGCGGGTGAGATCGGCTAGCAACTGGTCGAAGGGCAGGGCCGCTGTCGCCTCGCGCCGCCCGACAAAGACATAGTCCATGCCTGCGCGCCCCGCCTGAGGCAGCGTCAGCCGCGCGATTTCACGCAGGCGGCGCTTGGCGCGGTTGCGGGCCACGGCGTTGCCGACCTTTTTCGAGCAGGTAAATCCCACGCGAATGGGCGCCGCGCTGGGCTCATCCTCCCGGCGGGGTCGCATTTGTAGGATGAATCCCGGGGTCGCTACACGTTTGGCGCGGCTGGCACGCTGAAAGTCCGCCCGTTTGGTCAGGATTTCCAAACGCAGAGAAACCGCCGGGGCAGGGTTCCCTTTTGTGGCGCAAATGCCATTCAAGGGTGCCTCCGGCGGTGTCATATTCTGGTTCCGAAGATCGAAGGCGCTTACGCGCTCAGCGATTTCCGGCCCTGTGCGCGGCGTGCATTGATGATCTTACGGCCGGCTTTGGTGGCCATGCGCGCGCGGAAACCATGGCGCCGCTTGCGCACGAGGTTCGAGGGTTGAAAGGTGCGTTTCATCGCTCCGTCTCCATCTAAAGCTGGCTGGGCACGGAATCACTTGAAGGGTTCCACCGCGGCCAGCGTCAATTCAAGCCCGTCCTCTAATGCGGCGGGGCGCGCAAGTCAAACCCCCTGAGGCGGAAAAACTGCGCTTTGCAACAAAATGCCGGTCAGAAGGGGGCGGTTTGTTTCAGTTCGCCCTTCTACCCTGCGAAATCGGGGCTCTCGGCACAAGTCCTATCAAGCGCGCGTGAGGAGCCTGTTCCTGCGCGCTGCTTCACGCCATCATTAAGGAAACGGAAAATGGTCTGATGTAGGCCTAATAAAAGTGTTGAAATGAGCCGCAAAGATCAAAGTAAGCCCGCGCTGATGCGTTACCTGCCCCTTGCGGTGATCCTAGCGGTCGCCGCCATCGGCGCGTTTACCCTGCGTGATTACCTGAGTTTCGACGCCCTGCGTGAGAATCGCGAGGCGCTGATCGCCTTTCGCGACAACAACTACCTGCTGACCGCGCTGGCCTTTGTCGCCGCCTATGTAGTGATCGTGGCATTCTCCCTACCGGGGGCCACAGTGGCGACATTAACTGGCGGCTTTCTGTTCGGGCTGTTTCCCGGTGTCCTTTATAACGTGGGTGGGGCCACACTCGGCGCGATCGTGATCTTTCTGGCCGCGCAATGGGGCCTCGGCGACCGGCTGAAAGAACGGATGGATGCCTCAGAGGGGGTGGTGCGCAAGATCAAGGCAGGGATCGACGATAACCAATGGTCGATGCTCTTCTTTATCCGGCTCGTGCCGGTGGTGCCGTTTTTCGTTGCGAATCTGGTGCCTGCTTTTCTTGGCGTGCCGCTGTTTCGCTTCGCGATCTCGACGTTTTTCGGCATCATGCCAGGGGCGCTGGTCTTTACCTCTGTCGGGGCGGGGCTAGGTGCGGTTTTTGCCCGAGGTGAGACGCCGGACCTCGGGATCATCTTTGAGCCCCATATTTTGCTGCCCATTCTGGGTCTTTGCGTTCTGTCGCTGCTGCCTGTGGCGATCAAGACATTTACCGGCAAGAAGGATCTGCTGAAATGACCAACCGTATCAAGACCGACGTTCTGATCATCGGCGCAGGCTCTGGCGGGTTGTCGGTGGCGGCGGGGGCCGTCCAGATGGGCGCGGATGTGACCCTACTTGAAGGGCATAAAATGGGCGGTGATTGCCTGAACTATGGCTGCGTGCCTTCAAAGGCGCTGATCAAGACTGGCAAGACCGCCCATGCCCAGCAGCGCAGCGCGCAATATGGGGTCGAGAATGCCGCCGGTACGGTGGATTACGCGGCGGCCAAGGATCACGTGGCCGATGTCATCTCGCAAATCGCGCCGGTCGATTCGGTTGAGCGCTTTGAAGGCTTGGGCGTGCGGGTGATCCGTGAATACGGGCGTTTCATTTCCGATAAAGAGGTGCAGGCGGGTGATACGATCATCACCGCGCGGCGGATCGTCGTGGCCACCGGGTCATCCCCGCTGGTGCCGCCGATTCCGGGGCTGAATGATGTGCCCTATGAGACCAACGAAACCCTTTTCGATCTACGGGAAAAGCCGGAGCATATCATCATCATCGGGGGTGGCCCCATCGGCATCGAGATGGCGCAGGCCCATGTGCGAATGGGCTGCAAGGTGACGGTGATCGAAGGCGATCGGGCGCTTGGCAAAGATGATCCGGAGCTGGCTGAGGTGGTTCTTCAGACCATGCGCGACGAAGGCGTCGCTTTTGAAGAGGGCAGCAACGCCGCGAAGATCAGCGGTGAAGCGGGCGCGATTACGGTTGAAACTGAGGTTGGCCGTGTCATCAAAGGCTCGCACCTGATGATGGCCGTGGGGCGCAAGAGCAACATTGAGCGTCTCGACCTTGATAAGGCGGGAGTGGAAACCACCAAAGCAGGCATCAAGGTCGATGACAGCCTGCGCAGCAGCAACCGCCGCGTCTATGCCATTGGCGACGTGGCAGGCGGGCTGCAATTCACCCATGTGGCGGGCTATCACGCTGGGGTGGTGATCCGCTCGATCCTCTTTGGCCTGCCGAGCAAGACCAAATTACACCATATCCCATGGGTCACCTATGCCGCGCCGGAGCTGGCGCAAGTCGGGCTGACCGAGGCGCAGGCGCAAGAGGAGCATGGCGACAAACTGGAGGTCGTGCGTTTTCACTATAACCACAACGACCGCGCCATCGCCGAACGCCAGACCAAAGGGTTCATCAAGGTCATGGTGGTCAAGGGCCGCCCGGTCGGGGCCAGCATCGTCGGCCATCAGGCGGGCGAATTGATCACCCTGTGGTCACTTGCGCTGGTCAACAACATGAAGATGAGCCAGATTGCCGCTATGGTCGCCCCTTACCCCACGATCTCGGAAATCAACAAACGCGCGGCGGGGGCCTATTTCAGTCCGCGCCTCTTCGAAAGCGCGTTGGTTAAAACGGTTGTGCGCGCCGTGCAGCGCCTGTTGCCCTGAGATAGCACATGATTCACTCGCTCTCTGGCCGTTTGCTGATCCTCACCACCATCTTTGTGATGCTGGCCGAAGTGCTGATTTTCGTCCCCTCCATCGCGCGGTTCCGCGAGGAATATATGCTGACCCGGCTAGAGCGGGCGCAGATCGCGTCGCTGGCGCTTTTGGCTGACGATATGCTCGACCCGGAGTTGGAGGCGGAGTTGCTGCGCAACGCCGAGGTCTTCAACGTGGTACTGCGCCGGGACGAAGCGCGGCAATTGGTGCTGGCGTCCCCCATGCCGCGCTCTGTCTCGCAAACCTATGACCTGCGCGATGCCTCTGCGATGGTTCTGATTCGTGACGCGATGCTGCGGCTGTTCCGGCCGGGGAATGAGGTGGTGCGCGTGATCGGCGCCCCGGTGCGCGAGGCGGGGCTGCTGATCGAAGTCACGATGGAAACGGCACCGATGCGCGTTGCCATGCTCGACTACGGGATTCGCATCTTGATGCTTTCGGCGGTGATCTCCGTCATTACGGCGGTGCTTTTGTTCTTTGCCATGCGGGCTTTGCTGCTCAAGCCGATCAAGCGGGTGGCAGGGCATATGCAGCGCTACGCCGCCGCGCCCGAGGACGCCCGGCGGATTATTGAGCCCTCCGCCAGTGTCACCGAATTGCGCGAGGCTGAAGTGGCGCTTCAGAAGCTCCAGACGGACCTGACACAGGCGCTGAAACAGAAAGAGCGTTTGGCCCAATTGGGCAGCGCGGTCAGCAAGATCAGCCATGATCTGCGCAATATCCTCACCTCGGCGCAGCTGTTCACCGACCGGATCGAGATGTCCGAAGACCCAACGGTCAAACGCATGGCGCCCAAGCTCGTCAGTTCCATCACCCGTGCGGTGCACCTATGCGAATCGACACTGGCTTTCGGCAAGGCCGAAGAGCCGGGGCCGACGCTGACCCTCATGCTGCTGGAAGATCTGGTGGAAGAGGTCATCGACGGCGAACGCCTTGCCGACCCTGAAAGCGACATCAGCTTTGCCGCCGACATCCCCGCGAATCTGACCGTGCGTGCGGACCCCGAACAAATGTACCGCGTGCTGGCCAATCTGATGCGGAACGCCCGGCAGGCGATTACCGCCACCGGCAAACCGGGCGAAGTCTATTTGCGGGCCGAGGATATGAGCGATGCGTGGTGCGTCACCGTCAGCGACACCGGCCCCGGCCTGCCACCGAAAGCGCGAGAGCACCTTTTTACCGCGTTTCAGGGCGGTGCGCGCAAAGGTGGGTCGGGCTTGGGTCTGGTGATCGCATCCGAACTGGTGCGCGGCCACGGCGGCACCTTGGCCCTGCGCAGCAGTGGGCCGGAAGGGACTGTTTTTGACATAACGCTGCCCAAGGGGGACGGCACCCTATAGATTTTCGCAGAAAATTGCATTTCCTCAAAACGAGGGCTTGCAACTCCCCGGGGCTAAGACTAAACCCCCGCTCAGTGGACCGATAGCTCAGCTGGATAGAGTACCTGACTACGAATCAGGGGGTCGGGGGTTCGAATCCTCCTCGGTCCGCCACTACCCAAAATTGAAGAACGCAGTGCTTTTGGCGCGTCTCACCCGTCTTTCGGCGGGTTGTAAAAGCCCGTGTCGCGGTAGGGTTGGTCAAAGGCGTGATCCATCAATTCCAGATGGTCTTGGCCGTAATACATGTCTCCATTCAGAAAATAGCTGGGCGAGCCGAAGATGCCGCGGGCGATCGCCTCTTCGGTGTTCTCGGCGTGAATGGTCTGAACGTCTGCATCCGTCGCCTGCGCGATCAGAGCGTCACTGTCGGGATCAATCGCAGCGGTCGCGCGGCGCAGATGCTCGGGATCGCGAGATCGATATCATCGCGCCAATGCGCCTGAAGAATCGCAAAGGAAAGCGCATCGACATCGCGCCCAGCCCGCGCGGCGGCGATCAGGTAACCGTTTGAAAGGTCGAGCGCATTGTCGTGATGCGTGGGGCGGTGGTTGAGGATGTCCAGCCCGCGATACTGAGCCCAACGGGTGATCTCTCTGCCAAAGAAATAGTCGATATAATGGGGGGTAAAGCCACGAAAATGGGACACCCGACCCGCTGCGATCACCGGATAAAGATCAAATGGTTGGTGGATGAGCTTCGCACCACGGGCGGCGCAAATCTCCAGCAGTTTGCGATGCCCAAGATAGGCGTAAGCGGAATGGGCGGAATAGAAATATTCAATGGTGTCCAACGTCGGCTCCCTCTGTTGCGCGCATCATGGCGGAAACCGATGTGCAGGCAAGGACGGGGGCCGAGAGGTAAGGGTAGAATCACGAAAGCGCTAAATGCAGAGCACTTAAATCAGCGATAGTCACTCAATACCGACGTTTGGGTGTGGTGTTTGCCCGCGGGCGGGGCGCAATCGCGCGGGCCTGCCGGGGCTGGGGGCGCTGCTTTGCCACGAGAGCCAAGGCCACCACGCCTGCGACCAGTATCAGGAATTCATACGTCCACATGAGCCATTCCTCCTTGGGCATGTTCATAAGGTTAACGACGCTTATGCTCGCTGGGTTCCGCCCTCCTGCCGGAGGCGGCGGTCTTTGGCCGAGGCCGTAATGAACAACGCCGGCGCATGCCAGCGGATGGCCTTATCGGTTCAACTGTTGTTCAGGGATCAGGCCATCTGGCGCATGACGGCCATCGTAGCGACGGCGGGCTGGGGGAGCAGCGATGTGGTCACGCAGGCAGGGTACGATGCGATTGTCCTGCACCGCCCGGGCCATGGTCTTGGCAGTGACGTACATGAGCCGCGTAAAGTCGCTGCGCATTCCGACCCGGTACTGGCCGAGGGAATGTCTTTTTGATCGAGCGGGGCATTTATCTGGAGTGCAAATTCGCCGTACGCTTGGAGAAGATCGTGATCCTGCGCGCCGATGGTCTGGAAATCTTCTCGGAAATGCCGCGCGAGGTGCAGCGCCGCAGCTAAAAAAGTGGCCAAAGCGGCGAAAATACGCACGCTTTGGCCTGGAGGGAGACAGACAGAGAGAGAGAGAGAGAGAGAGAGAAGGGGGCGCGTGGTTAGGAGGTGCCGCGGGCCATGTTTTCAAAAATGCTTTTCATATGGCTGTCGAACTCATTCCACGTGATGACGGCCCGGTTGCCCGCATGGCCGTGATAATAAGACCGGCCCGTTGACGTGGGCAGCCCGGCCCAGATGCGGGCGAGGTTCTCCATAAAGCGATGGCGGCTGATCTTGCCCTTCATGAAGGGGGTAAAGCCCGCATCTTCGAGCAATAGGTCGGCCAACAGGTCTTGGACCCGTGGGGTAAAGACGTCACTTTTGCTCAGCCCGGCTTCGGCGACGAGCGTTTTCAAGGTGTTGGGGATGAACTGGTAGCGCCCAATGGCATGGGGCTGGCCGGGGGTGGCCGCGATCCAGCGGTAGATTTCGCCGATGGTCATGCTTGTGGGGCGCTTCGGCGGCTTGACCCGTGCCCCGTGTTGCACCGCGTCATAGCCTTTGCCCCCGGCCTCAGCCGACGCGATGACATGGCGCACGGCGGCGGATGGCCCCCGCGCGTGGGAATGGCAAGCTTGCGCGGTGCGCGTTTGGCGGTCGTCTTGATCATGCTGCGGTTAAGGTAAATGCGGTCCTCCGAAGCGGAGGGCGACAGGGCGAAATTCAAGCCGGCGACGGCGATCTTCCTGCTGTCGAAACGGGCGAAATCATTTGCATTTGCCGCACCGGAAAGGGTGGCGGCGATCAGGCAAAAGGCAGTGCTGGCAGCGAGCTTTTTCATCTGGGTTTCCCATCTGGGTTGGATGTTGCGTTGGCCCTGATCATGCGCGCTTAAAATCGATATTTCATTAATGCGGACAGCTAGTTAGCGTCTCGAAAGGATAGTTGGTCCGGCACTAGGAATAGGCCAGGTCACCTTTGGAGCGCAGCAGCGCTCTGAAAGAGGAATGAGCCACGTTCCAGATGCGCTTGGAACGTGGCTCTCCCTCGGGGCTGAGTCTCCCGGTCAGCTTCCGAGGAACTGGTCGAACTGGGTCCAGAGTGAGTTGTCCAACAGCAAGTTGAACCGGAAATAGAACCCTTCGTCATAGAGGCCGCTTTGCCCTGCCACCCGGCCACGGGCCTTGTTGTAGCCGAGCGCCAGCAGGATACCTTCGCGCGGGGTGAAGCCGAATTCGGCGCCGATCCCGTTGGAAGAGTTGCCCTCGCTGTCCCACAGGTGCGTGGCGTTGAGGCCGAGTTGGAAACGGTCGTCGCCAAATTCGTAGTTCAGACCGCCTTGAATCAGCTGCGTGGTGGTATTGGCCGCCGCGCCGGCATGGGTGCCGATCTTTTGGTACTGGCCGGCATATTTGCCGTTGATCCGCAGGTCGGCATCGATCTCGTAATTCGCATCGATCGACCATAGGTGCGTTTCCGTGCTGGCGTGTTTCTCTTCCAGCCGGTGTTCGTACCACGCCAGCACATCAAGGCGGGCATTGTCCTTGGGGCGATAGGCTGCGCCGATGCGGGTGCGCATACGGCGGGAGTCTTCGCTATCCCGCCGATCAAGCGCGGCACGGCTGCGCGCCAGAACGGTGAGGTCCGGGGTGACATTGCCCGCGATGCCGATGCTGGCGTAGTGGGTTTTGCCGGATTCTTCCCATGTGGTCTCCAGTTCGGCATCGCCGACCCAATCCCCATCCGCCGATTGCCAGCTTGTGCCGATTGCGAATGATGTCAGCTCACCGTCATCGGTCTCAAGGTTCCGCGAATGCTCAAGATCGGCGCGCAGATTGGTGCTTTCGTTGATATCCCAATCGACCGACAGACCCTGCACCATGGTGGTGTCGCTTGTGCCGCCGGCTTTGGTCATCTCGGTTCGGCCAGTGACCCATTCGTTCAGCGTGTAGGTGAACCCATAGGCGGCGCGGGTGACCAGCTCGTCACTGCCGAATTGAAGCTCGATCTCATTATAGACGCGCCAGCCGTTCTTGGGCTCGTCATAGAGGCCGAGGGTCAGTTCAGTGGGGGCGTCGCCACCGAGCGGCGCGCGCAGCTGGGCTTCGATCACGGTGCCGGGGCGGGCCGCCGGGGTCCAATGTGCACCCAGGATCAAGGCCGTGTCGCTTTCGCTTCCGGAGGCGGTGCGGTCGCGGCTGTATTCAAGACCAATCTCGCCGCGCAGGGTCTTGCTCAGATGCCGCGAATAGATCGCATCCACGGTCAGCCGAGCGCTGTCGTTGACCCGGTCACGTGTGTATTCCGCGCCAAAGGCGATGTCGCTGCGCTGATCGATCTCTTCGCCATAGCTTAGGCGGACTTGGCTGGTACCTGGGCGGGCCAGTCCGCCCTGAGCGTAGAAATCGCGCCCGGTGTGGATCGCCTCGAAAGCGAAATGGCGGGTCTCGGTCTTCAACTCATAGGACAGGCGCGCGGCGGTGTCGTTCTCGCCCATGGCGTTTTCCGAGCGGGCGACTTCGGCCTCCCACAGGCCGCCTTGGCGGTCTTCGTGCTGGATATAGGCAGAGTGCATCCGCTGGCGGGCCGTGTTGCCAAGGGGGCGTCGGCATGCACCGCACGGGCGCCGATGGAGGTCCGCTCGGACAGGGCATAGTTCACCTCGCCTCCGTAGAGCCAATAGGCCTCGGCGCCCTCGGCTTCGACCTCATAGGTCACGCGGATTGACACGGGGTTGCCGTCAAGGTCGAACTGGCGCACCGGCGTGTCGAAGGTGATCGTGTTGCGGAAGAAGTCGAGCAAGTAGTCGGTGCCGCGCAGCAGGGGCGTGGCCGACAGGATATCGCCGCCATCTTCGTCCCGAACAAGGATTTCCACACGCTCGGACCCCTGCACATAGCCGCTCAGGTCAAGGTCATAGGGGCCAGAAACACCGCGCCCGCGGATTTCCTGTTCCTGCTGCTCCTGCGCGGTGCGGGCCGCAAAGACGGTGACCGATACGCGGTCGTTCTCCCAGTGACCTTTGGCGCCGGTGGCCACACGTTGCAGGCCGCCCAGTTTCAGCGCGCTGGCCTCAGGCTCGATGGCGATATCGCCGTAGAGCACGTAAGAGCGGCCCTTCTCCACCTTCACGAAAAGGTTGGATGAAGATTGCGCATCGGCACCGCGTTCGGAATTGTCGCCATAGACGGGGTAGTATTCCTCTCCGCGGATGTCGCGGAACAGGCTGTCTTCGGTGTCACGGTCCGAGCTGTAGCGCAGGGTCAGCAGGGCGTCGCCACGGATCACCCCTTTGAGGTAAAGCTCACCGCGGATCCCGGTTGTGGTGTCTTCGAAAGCGCTGATGCGGTCTTCTTCGATGACATTACCCGCGTCCCCGCTCAACGATACCGCGCCTTCGATCACGCCGATCAGAACCCGTTCGTTCAGATCCGGGGTGAAGGTCAGCCGCGCTTCAGCCTCGCCAAAGGACGACCGTACGGTGATCAGATCGGGGCCAGAGGCCTGCGGTGGGATGAGGTTAAAGGTCGCCTCACCATTGTCGAGATAGGCCTGCACGCCGGGCGCGCTGCTGCGGATGTCGGTCACATCCCAAAGCGACCGGCGGGCCGAAAGGGTCACCGTGCCGGACGCGGGCACCGGGCGACCCCGGGCGTCGAGCACGCGCACCACCACCGGCACCACAGAAGCGGGATTGGCCGCGGCGGTTTCCGGCAAGAGGATCTCAATCCGGGCGGGTTTGCCGGGCGCGGTAAGGCGCAGTTCCTTGCGGACACGTTCGATGCCGAAGCCGTCACGGCCCACCAGCGTCAGCACGTTCTCGCCCGAGCCCAGTTTCACCGCCACATATTCCAGCGCCTGCACGTTGTTCTTTTCCAGACTGGTGCGCTCTCCTACCCGGTCGCCGCCAAGCTCGCGGCCATTCACCAAAAGCGTCAGCGTCAAGTCAGCCTTGCCCTTAATCCGGATGTTCTGGGTGGCGCGGGTGACGGCGGTGTCTTCGGCAAAGTCGACAAAGCCGGGGGCGCTATCAAGGTTAGGGATCATGCTGTCGAGCGTTTGGCGCTGCGCCGAGGCACGGGCGGCTTGAGCCACAGAGGAGGCGTCGACCCCGGCCTCTTCGTTTTGTGCGGCGACCATGCCGGGGGTCAGCTGGGTGGTGGTGGCGATGCCAGCCTCGCCGCGCACCGACCGGGTGCTGCTGCGCTGGCCGTCGATCGGCAGATCGGTTGCATTCACGCCCGGGGTCTGACGTTTTCCGGCGAAATGATCACGACGTTTGCTGACTTCTTTGAGCGCTTCGGGGGTGCATTGGGCCACGGCAAAGTTCTCGGTTCTAAGCTCGCCCTTTTTCAGTGGCACCACGCGCGACCCACCGCGGCGCAGATCGTTGGTGCGGGTCACTTGCACCGCACTCCCAGCGGGGAGGGTTTCGGGCTGCACGAGGAAAGCGTGGGTCACCGGGCGCATGCCGTTGAGCGAATAGGCACCATTGATATCGGTCACAACAAAGAGCCCTTCTTGGGTCACGATGCGCACGCCGGGAATGCCCGGCTCATCCTCGGCGCGGTCGCGCAGACCGTTGCCGTTGCAATCCATGAACACGGCGCCCAGGACGGTGCCCTGCCGGGCAAAAACACCGCCCGAATTGTCGAGCCGTACCATCGCGCGGGCGGTCTGCGACTGCTGCAGCGCCCCGGTGCCTGCTTGGCGGCCCGACAGGATCGCGGTGTTTTCAATGCGGCCTTCGCGGGCTGCTGCAGAGAATTGCATCACATAGGACAGCTCATGGCTTGTCAGCGGCTCAAGCATGCCCACGTCAAAGCGCAGATCGCCGTTGCCGATCTCTTGCGGATCGTCCAGCGGCTCGCCGTTAAGGGTGACCGTGCCGGGAACAAAGTTCACACCATAGGCCGGGCGGTCGAGGATCTCGCCACCGATCAGGGCCTGATGCATGTTGTTGGTAAAGCTGAGCGTATAGGTGACGAATTCACCATGGCCCACGCTGTCGAGGTCCGCAGCCTTGTCCAAGGCCAGCGGCGTGCCGTAATTCGGATCCACCGGAATATCGGAGACAAAAAGCGCGCCGCCTGCGTGGTTGAAGGCGTTGCCCCAACCTGCATCCATCACCTTGCGGCCCATCCCGGCATAGTCCAGCCGGGCGGAGGGGAAGACCCAAGTGGGCGCATCCATCACGGCATAGCGGTAGTCGCCTTCGGGCATTTCGGAAAAGGTAAAGAACCCGCGTTGGTCAGTCTGCGTGCGGGCCATTTCATTGCCCGTACGCGCATCGACAAGGGCGACAGACACATCGGAAACCGGGGCGTTGGAGACGGAGTTGAACAGGAAGTTGCCGGGGTTGATCATCAGATCGTCCTCAAGCACCTCACTGTCGCAGGTCGCCGTGGCGATGAAGCTGTCGCCAAAGTCTGTGGCCATGACCTGATCCCCGGCGACGGCGGGCGACATCTGCGCCAACGGCAGGGCGGGGGTGAGGAAGATGCCGGTATTCGCGCCGGTCTCGGTCGCGATGATCGTTTCCACGTCGCCGGTCAGCATGCTGCGGATCGTCACCGCTGTGCTGTCGACCTCGGTGCTGACGTTGCAAGTGCCTGAGGTGAGACGCAGACGGGTGTCGCTGCCCGGTGTGCCATAGGGTTGATCGGCGCCGGTTTCGGGGTGCTCGAACACCAATGTGCCAGCTGTCTCCGACTCGCGGTCATAGATCACGGTGTTGGAGGCCAGCAGTAAGGTGCTCTCTTGGTTGTTGTAAAAGGCGGAGGCGGTGTTGTGCACCTCGACCTTGCCCAAGGCGGCAGGCACGCGCACCGAAAAGCTGGGATCGGTGGCATGGCCGATGGCGTAGTCGCCCTCATGAAAGAAGGCCACCGCATCTACATCGTGGGAAAGCCCTGCGGGGACCACGCTGAGGTATTGGTGCGCGGGGGCGCCGCGCATATGGACAAGGGCCGTCATGGTCCCCGATCCTGCACCGTGTTAAACACGGTATTCAGCGGGATCGCATCGCGCAGCAAGACACCGGTCCGGGGTGTGCCGTCGATCACGATGGGCTGGCCGTCGATCTGCGGATAGCCAAAGGCGTCCCGCTCGGAGTCGTTGCGCAACCGCAGGGTGTAGGTGATGAGCGCGCCTTCGTCGTTTTCCGAGACGACCTGCTCTTTGGAAACTTCGAGCCCGCCTTCTTCGACGCGCGAGACCCCCACCGCTTCTTCGCTCAGGCTTTGGCCATCTTCGGTCACGGCAGAGGCCGTCAACATGCTGGCGAACTGGGTGCTTACAGGGGTGTCTGCGGAAATGCGGAACTCATAGATCAGTTGCAGCCGCTCTCCCGCCGCGAGCATGATGGGCGCGGACATGTCGACCGCCCGGTCTTCGACATCGATCAGGCCGTTGCCGTTCAGGTCGGGGAAAAGCGATTGGCGGGACATCATTTGGGCGCTGCCCTGTTCGCCAATGCTGAGCGATGTGGAAAGCGGCACGTTGCCGGTGTTGATCACGTCGAAATGGTAGCGGCCAAAGGCGCCGCGGGTCAGCAGAAGGTCGGAGTAGCCGGTCACTTCCAGCCCGGGAACTGCGGCGACTTCGGCCCGAACCGGGTTTGAGAAGACACGTTCCATGATGCCAAGGGAGGTATTGAAATAGCTGACTGCTGCCACGTTGCGGATGAAAGATCCGGCGGGGGCCGGGGCGGCGGCGGCGGTGTGGGGCAGAAGGCTCAGGCTCATTGCGGAGGCGCTGATCAGGGCCAGAGCCGGGCGGGCTTTAGACATAAGGAAACTGCGCATCAGCTTGCTCCTGTGCGATCCCTAGAAAGGGCATGAAATAATTGGGGAGACGAAAACGGGGGTAGAAGGGGTGCCCCCGGGTGAGCGTTGCTCAGCCCGGGGGCACCGGAGAGGTCGGTTAGTCGTCGACCCGCACGGTGAACTCTACCCGGGCAAAGCCGCCGGGAAGGATCGTGCCATGTGTGCTCGATACGTTGGTCGAGGTGACGGTGGCCGTGCTGGTGCCCGGGAACAGGCTCTCTGGGCAGGCACCGCCACAGTTTGTGACCGCGGTATAGGCCGGTGCGGCGTCCGAGATGATCACGTTGTCCGCCGCAGAGGCGCCCGTGTTCTCGGCTTCGACCATGTAGCGGATGCACTGGCCGGGCTCGACATCAAGACGGGTCTTGGTGAAGGTGCCCACGGTGCCATCGCAGCCCGCGTCGATATACTGATACTTGCTCAGTGTGACATCGCCCGAGATGATGACCACGCGGTCTTCGACGGCGTTGTTGGTCTGGTCGATATCGGTCCCGGTGCCGTTCAACGTGTTGTTGATCGAGATCGTGCCGACTTCGGAGACACCTTGGGTGGCTGTCGATGGCGTCTGCACACGGTAGATCAGCGAGATGCTGTCGCCCGGAGCAAGTCCGTTGACACCCGGCGAAACACCGTCGGTCAGGTCATCGAAGTTGTCGATCACCGGCTCGGATGGATCGATCACGCCATTGCCGTTCTGGTCCCAGAAGATCGCGCCTGAGAAGTTGGTCAGACCGGATTCGGTGATCGACGCCTCGGTGATGGCCACGTTCCCTTCGTTCGAGATGGTGTGGAGGATGTCCACGATACCACCCGGCGAAGCCTGCGCGCTTTGGTTGTCGATGATCTTCACGTCGTAGATTTCGTTGACCGTGACTTGGTTGACGATACGGTCACCCTGTCCCGAGACGGAAGAGACGACCGCGATGTCGACCAAGGTATCGCCGGGCAGGGCGTCATCGGCCGGGGTGATCACCGCACGGATGGCCTGCGAATCACCTGCAGGGATGGTGCCTGTGTTCGACACGATCGACCCGTCTGGCAGTTGGAACTCAACCGTCCAGCCTGCGGGCAGGGCCTGATCCAGCGACAGGTTGAAGCTGTCCGAGGTCGGGCCGTTGTTTTCGACCAGCATGTCAAAGACGACAGGTTCACCGGGGTCCGCCGTTTCGGTGATCCATGGGTTGCCACCGTTTGTCGGGGCCGCGCCATCACCTTCGGAACCGACCACGGCGTTTTCAAGGTCAACCGAAGCTGCCAGCACCGCGCCTGAGAATTCAGCGGTCGATACGTCAGAGACGCCCGAGTTGTCCGACGTGGTGGTGATTGTCGCGGTGTAGTTGGTGGTCGCGGTTGGTGTGACGTCTGATGGCAATGTGGCAATCAACGTCACCTTGGCGCTTTCCCCGATGGCCAGCGGACCAACAGAGCTTACCACCGGTGTGACACCATCCGCACCGACAAAGCGGAAGGTGGTACCGTTCGGGAAGTCCACATTGGCCACGTCGAGCTGCAGGCTGTCCGGGCTGTTGGAGAGGTTGGTCAGCACGAATTCCTGACGGATCACGCCGCCTTGGTAGACATCGCCGGTTTCCGTGACGACATCGTTGCTCGCGGCGTCATCGTCGGTGCCCGAGGCAATCGCCGCATTGGCGGTGCCGTTGGAGTTGATTGCCGTATCGGCAATCGCCACTGCATATTGGTTGTCCACGGTGACAGAGGCGGTGTTCGACGGCGGGAAGGCTGTGCCGTCAACGTCTTGGGTCGCCACGTTGGTGATGATGCCCGCATTGGCGGTATCCGCGATCACGGCACGGAAGGTCACCTCACCCGAGCGGCCAGAGCCGACAGAGGAGATCAGGAAGTTGACGTTTTGGCCGTCATCATAGTCCCAAGCGATTGTCTCGCCGGAGCCGTTTGTGGTGTCCACGACGGTGGAACCGTTGTCATCGTCCAGCGGTGTAGCAGAGTCAGACCAGCGGGCCGAGCCGGGAACGTAGGCCAGGCGGCCATCGAGCACGTCCTGCACAGAGTAGTTGTTGGCGGCAGCGAGACCGGTGCTGGAGTAGGTCAGCGTGATGGTCACTACGTCGCCCGCGTCGATGATGTTTGGATTGGCGCCGCCTGAGGGGTCTGCTGTCATCGATTTGACCAACTCGACAATCGCGTCGTTAGAGATTGTCAGCGTGTCCGTGTTGGTGCTCAGCACGGTGCCGTCGAGGGTCGAGGCCGCCGTCACGGTGATCGTGTCAGAGCCGGTCGCCGTGGAGGCGACGGAGGCTTCGATCACGATGCCGAACTGCTCACCCGGGGCAAGGGTCGGAGTCTCGGTCAGCGGTGTGGCGCTATCGGCCACGCCGTCCATATTGGCGTCGGGGTAGAAGACCAGTTGCGACGTATCAAGCGTGCCGGTGTCGGTTTCCACCGCGGTAAGAGCGAAGGCATCCGGGCCGTTACCATCGTTGGTAATGATGTGCGGCAGGAAGGCCTTGCCGCCGGGGGCGATCGTCTCGGAGTTGTCGGAGGTCAATGTCACGCCGGCAACTTGCTGAACGATCGTCTCAACGGTGTTGGAGGTTACCGTGATCGTGTCGCCCGCCGCGTTGGTATAGGTCGCGACGGCTTGGTTGCCGATGACCGAGCCCGCTTCGGGTGCCGCGAAAGCGACAGTGCCGATCACGGCGGTCAGAGCAACAGCGCTCACGGAGCGCAGGAAGGTTGTATGGTTTTTCACGTTAATATTCCCTAGTTCTATAGTAGTTGGAGAGAGAGAGGAGAGAGAGGCGCCGGAATTAGTTCAGGCGCACGCGGTAGCTGTTGAAGGCGGAGGCGCCTGCTTCGAGCGGTTCCGAGAGGGTCCAGCGCACGGCGGCGACGGCTTCTTCGGGAAGAGGCTCTTCGGTCATGTTGCCATTGGCATCGACGACCTTGCGGGTGGCGGGAACGGTCGACCATTCCAGCCCTTCCTGCTCTGGGTCCATCTCGGCCTGGACTTCAAAGACCGCGGCGACAGAGGTCACTTCGGCCCCAAGGGCGAGAGAGACGCCATCAGGAACCGGGGCGGCGATGACGAGCCCCTCCATCGCGCCTTCGGTCGTGTTCTGGTGGCGCAGCTCATAAGAGATCACCTCGCCCGGGCGGATCGTTTCACGCTCAACGAGGACTTCTTCGCCCTCGGCATTGGTTTCCACCACGCGGAAGGAGAATTCGCTCGTGAGCGCGTCGGCGGCAGCCGCGAAACCCGCGAGGGACAAGGCCGTACTCGCAATGAGTGTCTTGGATAATTGGGAGATATGGATACGCATCTAGTAGTTCCCTTGTGGGCCGGTGAAGAGCCGGCAGTTGCAATGAACGGACACGCTCATTGCGTTGTCCTGTTCTCATCTTCGGGGAATCGAATACCGATATCATCTGAGCGAAGGGTTAACTCGCTGAGCCTCTGGTCAGACGGTTAGTCGAAAGGATAGGCGCCCCTATCGGGTCGCGCCCCGGCCTATCATTTGGCGCGGGGATGGCGCTGGGGGCGGGGCGGATAGATGGTTAATTTTGCAGGGAAAAATGCAGTTTCCGAATCTTTGATCCGGTGCAAAACGCCATAGGCTAAACGCAAAAACGCCCGCGCGGGGCGGGCGATTATGGTTTACAAGCCAGAGGGCAAATTGGGCGCGCTACGGGGGCCGCGCAGGGTCCGGGCCGGGGCGTTTCAGGCGGCGAAAACGGGCCTCAAACGAAGCCCGCGTCGCGCGCAATGATCGCTGCATCCGTACGATTCTTTGCGTCCAGTTTTCGGCAAAGTGTTTTCACGTGCAGTTTGATCGTCACTTCTTGCAGATCGAGGTCGCGCGCGATCTCTTTATTCGACTGCGCGCTCATCAATCCGCGCAGCACTTGGCGCTCACGCTCGGACAAGGCTTTCTCGAAATCCGTCTCTTCGGGATTGTCTTTGCCCGACATGAAGGTGACCGGGGCATAGGTCTCCCCGGCGGCCATAAAGCGGACCGCGTTGACCAGTGACTTGGCGGGCAGGGTTTTGGGCAGAAAGCCGATTGCCCCCATTTCCAGCGCCTGTTCGGCGATCAGCCGGGTGGCGGTGCCAGAAATCAGCCCGACGGGGCGGCCCTCGTTGATACCAAGCACGGTTTGCAGGCCCTGCAACCCCTTCATACCGGGCATCGTATAATCGAGCAGAACCAGATCGTAGGGCGGCTCGGACTTGATCTTGTCCAAGGCACCGGCCAGATCGCATGCCGCTTCGGTGACGGTCGCCCCATCGGCATCAAGGAACATGGCAATGGTCTCTCGAACCATGTCGTGATCATCGGCAATTAAAATACGCAAAGACATAATAGATCTCCTGAAGCCCAAATGGCCGGCGTTCTCTAATGGGTAGAGTGTGCCCGTTCGAAAAGAAAGATGAAAGCCCAAGGAACAAGGGACGCAAAGGCATGCGCCGCTATCCTTTGGTATGGCAGGGCGGGGCGCTCCGGGGCAGGCGCGCCTATCCTTTGGTATAGGGGGGATGCGCTTCTGCGCATTCGCGCCTCTCATTAGGTCAGGGTATGGTCAGGTCATAACGCCAGATAAGGAACCAAGACATGATTTTTCAGAATCTTAGCAAGACCATCAACGCAGCCGCGCTCACAATGGGCCTTGCTTCGGCGGTTGCCGCCCAAGACGAAGAGGCCGTGCTCAACGTGACGCTGGCCGGTGAAACCCATAAATTTACCCTGTCTGACCTGCAGTCGATGCCGGTTTCAAGCTTTGAAACGACAACCATCTGGACCGATGGCTCGCAGGAGTTCGAAGGCGTTTCCCTCAAGGATCTGTTCGACACGTTGAACGTCGAAGACGGCACGATCACCGCGACGGCCATCAATGACTATGCTGTGGAAATCCCGATGTCCGACGCCGTCGAAGGCGGCCCGATCATCGCCTACTACACCAATGGCGAGGAAATGTCGCGCCGGGACAAGGGGCCACTTTGGGTCGTCTACCCTTACGACAGTGACATCGCCTACCAGACTGAACTGGTCTACAGCCGGTCGATCTGGCAGCTTGACCGCATTAGTGTCGAGTAACTGACAATGGCGCAGAGGGCTTGGATGAACGACGCAGGAAAATTCGGACCCGCGCGCGCCAGAAGCCGACAGGTATTGATGCTTATCCTCGTGGCGGGGATGAGCATCGCCGCCTATCTGGCCTATAACGTCTGGGATCGGATTCAAGCGCTCGACAGTGCGCAACAGGACCACGCCGAATGGGTTTTTACCCAGATTGAGATCGAGTTCCTCAAGACTGACCGCGCATTGGCGCAGGCGAAATCCGCCACGCCCGAGGCGCTGAAAGAGTTCCGCAAGCGGTTCGACATCTTCTACAGCCGCGTTTTGCTGGCCGAACGGATGCGCAATAACGCAAAGGCCAAACCCAAGATCGCGAACTGCGCATCCTGCTGGATGGGTTCTTACCGGCGATTGATGGCACTGACGTCGAACTGGCCGCAGCGCTTGATGATATCGATACGATGCTGCGCAGCGTCGAGGATGTCCCGCGTGAGATTGCCTTGACCTCTATCGCCATCGCCAACGAGATGTCCCAGAACGAACGCCATGAGATCGTGCGACTGATCGAAGTGATGGCGGCGATCGTGTTGATCGTCACCCTTGCCTTGGTCGGCGCGGTCTACCGCCTGTCGCGGCAGGCCAGCCGGTTGAACCGCACCTCGCAATTGGTTGAAGAAAACCACCTGCGCCTTGCCACCACCCTTCAAGCATCGCTCGACGCCATCGTCGTTATCAACGACCACGGCGAGATCGAAGATTTCAACGGCTCCGCCGAAGAGATATTCGGAATCACCCATGAGGCCGCAAAGGGCAGGGACTATATCAGCCTGTTGATCCCGCCCGCCGACCGCAGCGTGCACCGCGAACGGCTTGAGAAATTCCGCCAGACTGGAGAGACGGAGGTCGCCGATAAGGGCCGCCGCGAGTTTGAAATGATCGACCAAACCGGGCGCATTTTCCCGGTCGAGATGTCCGTGTCGCAATCGCCCATGGGGCAGGGGGCGCTGTTCATCGCTTATATCCGGGACATCACCGAAAAACGCCTCCGCGAGGCCGAGATTATTGCCGCGCGTGACGAAGCCCTTGTTGCCTATCAGGAAAAGTCGCGCTTCTTCGCCATGATGAGCCACGAGATGCGCACGCCCCTCAATGGTGTGATCTCGGCTTTGCAACTGCTGCAAGATGACCGGCTCGACGATGAGCAAAAGCGCTATCTCGATGCGGGGATGACCTCGGGTGAGATTTTGTTGGGCCATATCAACGACGTGCTGGCCATCGAGCGCAGCGAGGCGGGCACCTATGAACAGGTGCGTCAGACCTGTGACATGACGGTGCTGATGGCGGGAATCATCAACACGATGGACCCTCTGGCCGAGGCCGGGGGCACGCGGCTGCACCTAGATTTGACGCAGTTGGACGACAAGGCCATCGTGACGGACCCACGGGCGATCCAGCAGATTTTGGTCAACCTTCTGAGCAACGCGATCAAGTTTAGCCCCGGCGGTGATGTGACATTGCGCGGGTGGTTCGCCGAATCTGGCTCAGAGGGGGAGGAGTTCCACCTTCAGGTCGAGGATGACGGACCCGGCATTCCGGCGGGGGATATCGACCGTATCTTCGAAGACTTCGTCTCGCTCGACAGCCGCTATGAGCGGCGCACTGGGGGCACCGGTTTGGGGCTTGGGATCGTGCGTCGTTTGGTCAAACGTTTGGGCGGCGAGATTACCTGCGACTCGACCGTGGGAGAGGGGGCATGTTTCACGCTGCGCTTGCCGGTGAAACTTGCTGATCTGGCAGAGATCGACTGCGACGCCGCCCCCGACCCACAGAAAAAACGCGTCGAGATGCTGCCAGCAAAGCGGCTCAACCTGCTGCTGGTGGACGACAATGAGATCAACTGCGAACTGATCATGGCAATGCTGGAGAAAATCGGCCATGATGTCACCCTTGCCACCGGTGGGCGCGCGGCGATCGAGCTTGCCGAAGACGCGCCCTTCGATGCGATCCTCATGGATATCTCCATGCCCGAGGTGAATGGCATTCAGGCGACCAAGGCGATTCTCTCCGGCGATGGCCCCAATCGGGAGACGCCGATCATCGCCGTGACCGCCCACGCCTTGCCGAAAGAACGGGCGGAGTTCAGCGCGGTCGGGATGTCGGGGTTTTTGCAAAAGCCGCTGGATATGAAAGTGCTGCGTGCAAAGCTGCGCGAGCTTTCGGGGCGTGAGGTGATGCCGGAACAGGCCCTGCCAGAGCGTTTGGCCAGCGCGCAGACATCGGTGCAGGCGAAATCCGCGAAACGGCCATTGTTGAACGAACAACAGATCGCGGACCTGATCGACCTATTGGGCGTGGAGAAGCTGCGGGAGCGGATGGAAAAGCTTGGCCAGAAGGGCGCGGATGACCTGCCCGCATTGATGGCCGCCGATGGCCTGCCCGATTTGCAGGCGCAGGCCCATGCCATGGCCGGGATGTGCGGCATGCTTGGGGCGGACCGGCTGCACGGCCTGCTCAAGGAGATCGAGACCGCCTGCAAGACCGGCAAAGACGGCGAAGCGCGCGGGCTGTCAAAGGCTTTGCCCGAAACTTGGGACGCGACGCTGGCGGCAATGAAGGCGCAGGTCGGTCTGTAACGGGGGCGTGTCTGACCGGGGGGCGGCAACCTATCCTTAAGACTAGCCCGTTTATACCCCCGCCCAGATGCAGCGATGCAAAGCGCGACCTATAGTTAGACATACCCGCCGATAGACGGGTCTGCACGAAGGCGTCATTGACCAGAACAATGACCGCGTCCCAAGCTGGCAACCGGTTCATTTCGACCGTTTGGCCTGAGAACATGCTTCACGACGCGGGCCTTCTCGGGAGCTGCTGCCCGTTCCCCTACCCCAGGGAGTGGCTCCTCGATAGACTTGCAGCGATGCGCCCCACCGGTTTTCCTGTCCCTCCCCTCGGGGGAAACCGGGGGCGCATACGGGCGGTCTGGCGGGGCTGTTTCACCTATCTGTGCGTTTATCACGCTTGTCGCAGCGGCATCTGGGCCGACCGCGCGCACCTTCGCTTTGGCACGGCCCAACCCCACGATCCGATGAACTGCCCTGTTGCATCCCCGCCCACTGGGGCATAACAGACAATAGTTTACTAAAAGAATCGGATTAAGGGGGCCGCAGTGCTCAGAACATTGTCATTCATTTGCTTGGCCTTTGGCGCGACTGCCGCCTCGGCACAGGACTTTCCCGTCACCGTTGAACACGCCTTTGGCGAAACCATCATCGAAGAGCGGCCCGAACGGGTGGCGTCTGTCGGCTGGGCCAATCACGAGGTGCCCTTGGCGCTCGGGATCGTGCCCGTCGGTTTTGCCCGCGCCTCATGGGGGGACGACGATGGCGATGGGCTGCTGCCTTGGGTGATCGAAAAGCTTGATGAATTGGACGCAGAGGTGCCCACGCTTTTTGACGAGGGCGATGGCATTGATTTCGAAGCCGTGGCCAGCACCCAGCCCGATGTGATCCTTGCCGCCTATTCCGGTCTGTCGCAGTCGGAATATGAAACGCTCAGCCGCATCGCGCCGGTCATCGCCTATCCCGAAGCCGCATGGACGACGACATGGCGCGAGATGATCCGCCAGAACGCGGCGGGCCTTGGCATGGCCGAAGAAGGTGACGCGATGGTCGCCGAGATCGAAGAGCGTATCGCCACCGCCCGCGAAGAATATCCCGAACTGGCTGGCAAAACCGGGATGTTCGTCACTCACCTCGATCCGCGCGACCTCAGCACCATCGGTTTCTACGCCGCCGCCGACCAGCGGGTGCAGTTCCTGACCGACATCGGCATGGCAACGCCCCAAGCGGTGCGCGAGGCCAGCGAGGCCGGGAAATACTCGGGCCGTGTGAGTGCCGAGCGGATCGATCTGTTCGAAGACGTGGATGTCGTGGTCACCTATGGCGATCAGGCGCGGTTGGACGAACTGGCCAAGAACCCGCTGATCGCGCGTTTCCCCGCCGTCGCCCGTGGCTCGGTCGTGCTACTGGCGAATGACCCGATGGGCACCGCCGCGAACCCGACGCCGCTGTCGATCGACTATGTGCTCGACGATTATCTTGCACGGCTGAGCGCGGCCGCCACGCGCGGGGAATAATGCAGGTGCAGCGCCCCCAACGGCTGGCTGGTCTCGCGCTTTTGCTGGGCCTGCTGCTGCTGATGACCGGCCTGTCGCTGACCGTGGGCGCGCGTTCAGTGCCTTGGGCCGAGACCTGGGCGGGCATGACCGGCCGGATTGAGACCATCGGCGCTGCGGCGGTCGCGGTGCGGATGCCGCGCACGGCGCTGGCCATTCTCGCGGGGGCGCGCTTGGCCTTGCGGGGGCGGTGATGCAGGGCATCAGCCGCAACCCACTGGCCGATCCGGGTATTCTGGGCGTGAATGCGGGCGCGGCGCTTTTCGTCGTGGTGGGCATCGCTTGGTTCGACATCAGCGGCGCGCAGAGCTTTCTGTGGCTCGGCATCGCCGGGGCCGGGGTGACGGCGGTTTTCGTCTATCTGATCGGCTCCGCCGGGCAGGGCGGGGCGACCCCGCTGAAGCTGACCCTTGCTGGCACGGCGACCTCTGTGGCGGTGTCGGCCTTTATCATCGCGGTGGTCCTGCCGCGCAATGACATCGCGGGCTCTGTGCAATCTTGGCAGGTGGGCGGCATCGGCGGCGCGAGCTTTGAGACGCTCTTGCCCGCCTTGCCCTTCGCGCTGGTCGGGTTTGCGCTAAGCCTCGCCTCGGCCCGGGTGCTCAACGCATTGGCCTTGGGCGAAGAGCTTGCCACCGGCCTTGGTCAGAGCGTCGCCTTGGGCCGGGTCATGGCGGCGGCGGGGGCTGTGATCCTCTGCGGCACGGCGACGGCGCTTTGCGGGCCGATTGGCTTTGTCGGGCTGGTGGTGCCGCATCTGTGCCGGATGATCGCAGGCGTTGATTACAAGCTGGTGTTGCCGCTCTCGGCCTTGGCGGGGGCCTCCATGCTGGGGCTATCGGACGTGCTAGGCCGGGTCATCGCGCGCCCGAATGAGTTGGACGTGGGCATCGTCACTGCCTTTGTCGGCGCGCCCTTCTTTATCTGGACGGTGCGCAATCACAGGATGCGTGGGCTATGAGCGATGTGACCTTCACCGCCCCGCGCAGCACCCGCCCCGTGGCGGCGGGCCGCCTTCAGGTGCTGGGGTTTCTGGCGGCGCTTGTGCTGGGCTTGGTGCTGCTGACGCTCAGCTGCGGACGGGGCTGCGTGCCGCCGGGCGATGTCTGGGCCGCGCTGACCGGTGCGCCGGAGGCGAATGCCGTTTTCGTGGTGACCGAGTTGCGTTTGCCGCGCGCGGTCATGGGGCTGCTCGCTGGGGCCAGCTTTGGCTTGGGCGGGGTGGCGTTTCAGATCATGCTGCGCAATTCGCTGGCCAGCCCCGACATCATCGGCATCAGCGCCAGTGCGGGGGCGGCGGCGGTCTTTGCCATCGTTATTCTGGCCCTCGATGGGTGGTTGGTGTCGCTCGTCGCGGTGGCGGCGGGGCTTGGGGTCGCGGCGCTGATCTGGGCGCTGTCCTCGCGCCGCGGCGCTGCGGGGGCGCGGCTGATCCTGATTGGCATCGGCGTCTCGGCCATGCTCGATAGTGTGACAGCCTATGTCTTGCTCGAAGCGCCCGCATGGGACCGGGCCGAGGCGATGCGTTGGCTGACCGGCAGCCTCAACGGTATGCAGCTTGTCCAAGCCCTGCCCGTGGCCGGGGCGCTGTTGGTGTTCGGAGGGCTGCTGGCCGTTACCGCCCGCGATTTGGAGGTGCTGCGCCTTGGCGATGACACCGCCGAAGCCCTTGGCGTGCGGGCCGATGCCACGCGGCTGCGGGTGACACTGGCCGCCGTCGGCCTTGTGGCCATCGCGACGGCTGCGACCGGGCCGATTGCCTTTGTCGCCTTCCTCGCGGGGCCCATTGCGGCGCGGCTCTTGCCGGGGTCCCGCGGATTGCTTCTGGCGGCCGGTCTGGTGGGTGCAGTGCTGGTCATCGCGGGTGACTTCGTGGGGCAGTTCCTTTTGCCCGCGCGCTTGCCTGTCGGCGTCGTCACCGGAGCAGTCGGCGCGCCCTTCCTTTTGTATCTCATCGTCCGCGCCAATAGAAATGGGGGCACGCTATGACCCACGACCACCGTCTTGAAACGCGCAATCTGGGCGCGGGCTATGAAACGCGCGTGATTTTGGAGGATGTCTCTCTCTCCCTGCCTGCGGGCAAGATCACCGCCATCGTGGGCGGCAATGCCTCGGGGAAGTCGACCCTGTTGCGGACGCTGGCGCGGATTTTGCAGCCCAAATCCGGCGCGGTCCTGCTCGATGGACAGTCGGTGCATCAGATGAAATCGCGCAAGCTGGCGCAGGTCATGGGGTTGTTGCCGCAATCGCCCGTCGCGCCCGAGGGGATCGCCGTGGCCGACCTTGTCGGGCGCGGGCGGCATCCGCATCAGGGGCTATTCTCGCGCTGGTCGGCAGAGGATGACCGCGCCGTGGCCCGCGCGCTCGCCGCGACCGGGACCGAAGAACTAGCCGAGCGCGATCTTGATACCCTGTCGGGTGGTCAGCGCCAGCGGGTGTGGATCGCCATGGCCTTGGCGCAAGAGACCGACCTGTTGTTGCTTGATGAGCCAACAACCTTTTTGGACGTCGCGCATCAAGTAGAGGTGCTGGACCTGCTTGTCGATCTCAACACCGCGCAGGGCACGACGATCGTCATGGTGCTGCATGATCTCAACCTCGCCGCGCGCTATGCCGACCACCTGATCGCCGTGGGCGATGGCGGCATCCGCGCCGAGGGGCCGCCCGCTGAGGTCCTGACAGAGGACCTGGTGAAAGCCGTCTTCGGCCTGTCGTGCCGTATTGTCAGCGACCCCGTTTCGCAGACCCCCTGCATGGTGCCGATCGGGCGCCATAAAATCGGGCAATCACGAAAAGAAGTCGCAGCTTAAAATAACTTACTAAATCAGTCAGATTGACTCTGGCGCCCTCCGTATCATAGGGGTAAGGAAATCCCGACTGATTCACTAGGTTATTACGGAGACCGCCATGCCCTCTTTTAAATTCATTCCCCTGCAACTAGGGCGCGGCTCTCTCAAGACGGCGCTATTGTGCTGTACGGCGCTGGTGCCCGGCGCAGTTTCCGCGCAAGCGACCTACCAGTTGGACGACGTGATCCTAGAGACCAGCGCGCAAACCTCAGGCGCGGCGGATGCCGAAACCGTGGTCGCCAGCGAACTCAGCAGCGGCGGCAAGCTGTCGGGAGAGATCATTGATATCCCGGCCAGCGTGTCTGTCATCACCAGCCGCGAGATCGAGGCGCGCGGTGCGGATAGTGTGGAGCAGGTGTTGAACTACACCGCCGGCGCCAGTACCGACAGCTATGGCGCGGACGACCGGTTCGACTATTTCATTCTGCGCGGGTTCGAGGCCTATACCTACCGCGATGGGCTGACATTAGGCCCGAACTTTGGGGCCATCCGCGAAGAGCCCTTTGCCTTTGAGCGTGTGGAAGTCATCCGGGGCGCATCGTCTTCGACCTTTGGCCTGTCCGACCCCGGCGGCTCGGTCAACTATGTCACCAAACGCCCGCGCGACGAGCGGTTTGGCAGTGTTTACACCTCGGTGGACTCCTACGGCAGCTTGGAAACCGGTGTGGATTTCGGCGACACGCTGGATGAAGAAGGCACGCTCAGCTACCGTTTCACCGGCCTGCTGCGCAACGGCGAGCTTGAGTACCCCTATTCCGAGAATGACGAGATCTTTGCGATGGGTGGCCTCACATGGCGTCCCTCCGATGCGTCTGAGCTGACCATGATCGTCGATCACCTTGACCGCGATTCTGTGCCCGGCAGCGGTGGTTTCCCGGCGGGCGGCGATTTTGACCGCAGCGACGTGTTCTACGGTGAGCCTGCCTATAACTACCGCGGCACCGAACGGACCACCGTTTCCGTTCTGGGCGCGCATGACTTTGGCAACGGGCTGAGCTTTGGCGGCACCCTGCGCTACAGCGACAGCGCGGATGACTTCGGCTATGCCTATGTCAGCGACTATACCCCGAATGACAGCATGGTGGACCGCGCGTACTTTGCCAGCGACGGCACGAGCGAGAACATGATCTCCGACCTGCATCTGACCTATGAGGGTTTCCTTGGCAGTGCGGCCAGCACCACCACGGCGGGGGTCGAATTCTCGTGGTCCGACGAGACCGATCAGCGCTTTTATGGCGCGGCGCCGTCGGTTGACCGCGACAACCCGAGCTACACAGGCCGTCCCACCAGCGTTCCGATTTTTGCCGATCTCGACACAGAGACGGAAGGCAAGGCGCTTTACCTTCAGCAAGAGCTGAACTGGAACGAACGTTTCATCGCCTCCTTCGGGCTGCGTCACGACTGGATCGACGTGACCGAAACCAACAACCTTGCCGGTACGGTGCAGACCAACGACATCAGCGAGACGACAGGCCGCGTGGGTCTGACCTATAAGATCAAGCCGAACGTTTCGGTCTTTGGGAACTACGCGCAGTCGGTCGTGCCCGCAGGCTTTGGCGTCGAGCCGGAAGAGGGCGAGCAGTTTGAGCTGGGCACGAAATGGCAGCCCATGGGCACCAATGCGCTGCTGACGGCCTCGGTCTATGACCTGTCGAAAAGCAACATCACCCGCACCAACCCGGCGACCAACCAGCCGGAAACCATCGGTGAAATCGGTGTCCGCGGCATCGATCTGGAAGCCAAAGCCGAGATGGGCGCCTATACCCTCACCGCGGCCTACAGCTATCTGGATGCCGAGATCAAAGAGAACGGCACCTCCGGCAACGTCGGCAACCGCCCCGGTCTGGTGCCTGAAAATGTCGCCTCGATCTGGGCCAGCCGGACATGGGAAAACCTTGGTCATGGTGATCTGACGGTCGGGTTGGGCGCGCGGTTCAACAGCGGCTATTACTACAGCGACAGCAACGCGACAGGCGAGACGGGCAGCTTTGTCGTGGTGGATGCGGCCGTAAGCTATGACCTGTCCGAGCAGACCACCCTGTCGGCCAATGTCACCAACCTGTTTGACGAAAAGCACACCTCCTACGGCGGTTTCTACGCTGACTTCTACAGCCCCGGCCGTGAAGTCACCGTGAAGCTGGCCCATAGCTGGTGAGCCTAAAGCGCGGCACCACCCTCGTGTGCCGCGCTTTTCTTTGACCGGGAGGAGCCCCAGATGACCATCGCCAAAGCCAAGACCACCATCCCGATGGACGCGCCGCAGGAGATGCTCTCGCAGATCCTGTCGCATCTTGTTGATGACCACGGCATGGCGTTTCGCGCCAAAGGGGCGACCGGTCATGTGTTTGAGCAAGACGGCTACCGGGTGGAGTTCGATCTTTGCCCGCGGGGGCTGGAAGTCAGCCTTCAAGCGCCCGGCGAAAACGCCATGCAATTCTCGAAAGAGGGCATGGTGCATCACGTGGCGGAGTTTGATCTCGCGCTGGCCGATCGCATCCGCTGGCAGGGCATCTCGCAAGAGGCCGGTGCCACGCCGCAGAACTTCCGCCTGCTGACTGTGTTGAACAGCGAAATCCTGTTCGAGGGGATGCAGCGCGTCACCCTGCATTACCCGGATATTGCCGAACTCGCCGCGCAGGGGCTGCATCTGCGGTTGATCCTGCCGCGCGATCCCAGCCGCGCACCCGTGTGGCCCGTGATGGGCGCCAACGGTGCGCCGGTCTGGCCAAAGGGCGCGGATGAGTTGCACGCGCGCTATGTCACGCTCAAGAATATCCGCGCCGCGCGCGAAGAGGTCGATATCGACGTGGTGCGCCATGGATCGGGCCTGATTTCGCAATGGGCGCAGAACGCCCATGCCGGGCAACGGATCGGGGCGATGGGACCGGTGGGCATCAGCGCCTTGCCCGAAGCCTCCTCCTATTTTCTGGCCGCAGATGGCACGGGGCTGCCCGCTGTGGCGCAGCTTTTAGCGCGCCTGCCAGAGGATGCGGTGGGCGATGTGGTGGCGGCCCTGCCGCGTGGCGTGTCCTATCGCGACTACCTGCCCAAGACCAAGCTGCGCGTCCATGCGCTGCCGCCCGCCGCGTTCGAGGCCGAGGTGCTAGGCCATGCGCAGGCGCTGACGGATGACGGTTTGGGCTATGCCTTTTTCGCCGGAGAGTTCCGGAACGCCCAGCAGTTGCGGGGGCATTTCAAAACCACCCTCGGCATGGATAAGACACGCCAGATTTGCACGGCTTACTGGCGGCGGGGCTGAGCGCGGCTTAGCGCCACGGCCCCGCGTCACCACGTCTGCCGGCCTTGGGGATACGGCTGCTGGTGGTGGGGCGGGCGCTCTCGGTCCGCACCGGGGCCGCCGTGGGCGTCATCGCACGCAGGGCCGCGATGCGGTTTTCCGTCGCCGGGTGTGTGGCAAAGAGGCTGTCATGTTTATGCGCGTGCAGCGGGTTGATGATGAACATATGCGCCGTGGCCGGGTTCCGCTCGGCGGCGTGATTGTCGATCCGCGCGGCGCCCATCGCGATTTTCTCAAGCGCTGAGGCCAGCCAGAGCGGGTGGCCGCAGATCTCGGCCCCGGCCTTGTCTGCGGCATATTCCCGCGTTCGGCTGATCGCCATCTGCACCAGCGCTGCGGCCAAGGGGCAAGAAACATCATCATCAGCGTGCCGATCATCCCCATCCGTTCACGCGCGCCGCCAAAAAATAGGGCGAAGTTCGCCAGCATCGAAATTGCACCCGCGAAGGTGGCCGTCACGGTCATGATCGCGGTATCATGGTTGCGGATATGGGCCAGTTCATGCGCGATGACGCCCGCCAGTTCCTCGCGGCTGAGGCTTTGCATCAGCCCTTTCGTCACTGCCACGGCAGCATTGGCCGGGTTGCGCCCGGTGGCAAAGGCGTTGGGTTGCGGCGTGTCGATCAGATAGACCTTCGGTTCGGGCAGGCCCGCGTTCCGCGCAAGCTCGGCTGTGAGGGCATAAAGCCCGGTGCGGTCATTGGGGAAACCGGCTGCGCGTTGTGCATCTTGAGCACCATGCGGTCGGAGTTCCACCACGTAAAGGCGTTCATCCCCGCCGCCACCACAAGTGCGATCAGCGCACCGCCCGATCCGCCGATCAGGTAGCCGACCCCCATGAAAAGCGCGGTCATCGCCGCCATCAGCATCGCTGTCTTTACATAGCCCATCTTGGTCTCTCGCGGTTGTCCTTTGATAGGAAATATGGGGCAGCTTTCGCGCTGTGCAAGGCAAGTGGCGGCGGGAGAGTTTGGCCCACGGTCCCGCCGCCGGATGCGATGTGCCGTTAGGCCGGGGCCGTTCCTGCGGGGCGAGTGGATCATCCCGCAGAGAACAAGGGGCCCGCTACTGGCTCGCCATCCCCGCCAGCATCGCGGCCATGGCAACGAGATGGACCAGCGTTATCGCCCGATCATTCCAAAGCACCCCGACGATCAGCCAGCCCAGAACCCCCACCACAAAGAGGTAGAGGTTCCAAGGCGTCCAGCCAAAGCCGGTGGCGGCATAGCCAAGGATCTGGATCACCGAAGCCACCCATTTGACCCAGAACGCCAGCTGCGCAGGGGCCGCGCCCGCGATCGCCTCAGACGCCACGGGTCAGCCCGCCGTCGATGCGCCAGTTCTGCCCGGTGACATAGGCGCCGCCTTCGGAGGCGAGCCAGCCGATCAGCGAAGAGACTTCAGCCTCGGTTCCATAGCGCCCCATGGGGATGCGCGCGCGGCGGTCTTCGGTCTCGGGCAGGCTGTCGATAAAGCCGGGGAGGACGTTGTTCATGCGGATGTTTTGGCCCGCGTATTGATCTGCATAGAGCTTGGTGAAACCCGCGAGCCCGGCCCGGAAGACGCCTGAGGTGGGGAAAAGCGGGTCCGGCTCAAAGGTGGCAAATGTCGAGATATTGATGATTGCGCCGCCGCCCTGCGCCGCCATGATCCGTGTCACCAGACGGGTGGGGCGGATCACGTTCATCAGATAGACATCCAACCCGCCGTGCCAGTCTTCGTCAGTCATCTCTAGGATGTCGCCTTTCGGCCCATGTCCGGCGGAGTTCACCAGCACATCGACGCGGCCCCAGCGGTCCATCGCGCCATCCACCAACTGCGCCAGCGCCTCTTGCGATTGGTTCGAACCGGTGATGCCAAAGCCGCCCAATTCGGCGCCAAGCGCCTCTCCCTTGCCGGAGGATGAGAGCACGCCGACCTTAAAGCCATCAGCGGCCAGTTTGCGGGCCGCCCCCGCGCCCATGCCGCTGCCGCCTGCGGTGATCAGGGCTACTTTTTCTGTTGTCATCGGATATACTCCATATGCTGTGCAGCGATTGCGCTGCGGTGTTATGGTCTTTTAATTAGGCACGGTACGCTGTGCTGGCCAGCCAGATGTATTGTCGTATGACTGTAGGAATTCTATCGTGCCCACAGACTTTCCACTGCCGCCCCTGAACGGCCTTCGCGCTTTTGCCGCGGCGGGGCGTCATATGAACTTCCGCGCCGCTGCGGATGAATTGGGCGTCACCCAAGGGGCGGTCGCCCAGCAGGTGCGCGGGCTGGAGGATCATCTGGGGCTGCGCCTGTTTCTACGCGAACCGCGCGGCCTTGCCTTTACCGACGAAGGGCGGGCCTATCATGCCTCTGTATCGCGGGCTTTTGAGCAGTTGAGCGAGGCGACGGATGCCCTGCGCAGTGCGCCCGCGCGGGTGACGGTCAGCGTGACACCGACTTTTGCGTCGAAATGGCTGATCCCCCGCTTGTCAGACTTCACCGAAGCCCATCCCGGCATCGACCTGCGCATCACGGCGACGGAGCGGGTGGCGAGCTTTCATGCGGATGGGATCGACCTTGCCGTGCGTCAGGCGCGTCCGCCTTTCGGTGCCAGTCTGCGGGCTGATCTGCTGTTCGCGCAGGAGGTTGTGGCGGTTTGCTCGCCCAGTTTGACGGCTGACGGCATGCCACTGGATGCGGTGGGTCTGGCGCGACTGACCCTGCTCCACGATACGCATGATCTTTGGCCGCGCTTTGCGCAAGAGGCGTTTGATAGCGCTGTAAAACCAGCGCGGCGGCTTCGGTTTAACCAAACAACGCTTAGTCTGGATGCCGCTCTCGCCGGGCAGGGGGTGGCGCTGGCGAGCCGCTTTTTGGTCCAGCGCGATCTTGAAGCGGGGCGGTTGGTTTGCCCGGTGCCTCATGTGATGGAGGTCGGGCAGGATTTCTATCTGCTTTCTCCGCGCCAAGGGGTTTCAAGTGCTGCGATCATCGTGCGCGATTGGCTTTGCACGGTGGCAAAACGCGAGGCAGGTTAGCCCGGCGCGCGGGCCTTCAGGCGTAGGAAGCTGTCCTCCCTTGCCAAAACATAGTGCTTTCGCTCTCCTCCGCGTCCAATGTGCGCTCGGATTGCTCGACCGCGCGGGTGAAGGGGCGATGTCATCTTCGGTCAGCTGATTGCGCCAACCCCACACCGAAGACGGCCTTCCCTCGTTGCACTTTCTGCTCAGCGGTCTGTCGAAACCTTTTGGTTTCACGTTTAACACTTTGCCGATCCGGTCATTGGGTAGAGGCGGAAAATATCATCGCCCATTGGGATGAGGATGTGGCGCTGGCCTTGCCAGCCCGACCGATCCGGACCCGCGCGGGGCGGTCTTATGGTGGTTTTGCCCGATCATATCGACGCTGCCGATGTGGTGCGCAACTGGCGGCGGTGGTCAGCACCCCCGCGGGGACCGACCGCACGGGGTACGCGCTCCGGGCTCTCTTGGTCTAGCGTTTGGGGATCCTACGATGTGCCGTCAGGAGGCGGCCACCGCATCGGGCCGCCCTTTGAGAGTGGGGAAATCCACGAAAAAGGTCGTGCCCTCACCCTCGGCTGTTTCAAAACGGATTTCGCCGAGGTGCTGATCCACGATGGCTTTGACGATGCTCATGCCCAGCCCATGCCCTTCTTCGACGCGGTAGCTGGACCCGCGGGAAAACCGGTCGAACAGGACCGGTTGCAGCTCCAACGGCAAGCCGCTGCCGTGGTCCTTGACCCAAAACCCGGTGCCATCCTCCGACAGGCCAAGCTGGACCGTGCCCCCTTCGTCAGAGGCTTTGATCGCGTTGGACAACAGGTTTGACAACAGCCGCATGAGCCGCCCCTCGTGCAGCCGCAAAAGCGGGGCGGGGGCCTCGGATGGGGTCATTTCCAAACCGACACCGCGCTCTTTGGCGTAGGCGACCAAGGTCTCTGAGGCTTGGGCCAACAATGGCGCCAAGGGGCGCTCAGAAAAGCCGGATTGATCCGGTCTGCGCAGGGTTTCCACATCCAGAATATCCCCCACCATCTGATCGATTGCCCGCCCGTTTCGCAGCGCAAGTTCCAGCAGCTTGCGCTTTTGCGGCGGCAGGTCGCCGGGGCTGACCTCAAGCAAGCGCAGCGCCCCGGTAAGCGCGGTCAGCGGTGTCTTCATCTCGTGGCTGACCGTGGCGATAAGCTGATCCTTGGCGCGCTCAAATTCGCGCTGTTCGCTGACATCGCGCACCACCCCAAGATAGCCCAGATGTTCGCCGCGATCGGTCTCGACCTTGGCAGTGGCGACTTGGCCTTCGAAGGTCGAGCCATCGGCGCGGCGGCAGGCAACGGAAAACGCGCCCTGCGTGCTGGCCGTGCTGGCATTTGACAGCTCTTCGCCTATGCGCTCATAGCTGCCAAGGGTCTCATAGAGAACGGCCGTCTGCCGCCCCAAAAGCGCGTCGGGGGCATAGCCGAACAGGGTTTCGACCGCCGGGTTCACCAGCGCCACGCGGCGGTTGGGGTCGGCCATGATAATGGCCTCGGGCACGGCATCCACCATTGCCTTGAGCAGCCCGCGCTGTTCGCGCAGCGCACGGCGTTCGGATTGCAGGGACAGCTCGCTGCTCAGCCACCGGGCGAGGAATTGGACGAATTGGCTCTGCGCCTTGCTGAACGGGGCCGGGCGCGGGGCGGTGCCGGAAAAGTTCAACGTCCCAAACAGCGTGTCCCCGGTTTTCAGCGGCGCCCCGATATAGCTTTCCAGACCGAAATTCTTATAACACGGATGGGTCGAAATCTCTTGCTGACCGGCGTGGTGGAAAGAGGTCACATCGGCATTGGCAAGCGTGTGCAGGCAATAGGTGCCATTGATGTCAAAGGTGCTGCCGGGGGCAGGCGCCCAGTCAGGGCCGTGGACATAGACACATTCGTAAACCGGATGATCCACGCGAGAGACGATGCCGAGTTCAAGACCAAGCGCCTCTGTGCCCAGTTGCAAGAGCTTGGCGATTTTGTCTTCGACGGAAAGATCAGGCTCGACAGCAAGCATATAGAGTTGCCGCAGCGGATCATCGAAATCCGCCAAAGCGTTGTAAAAGTCGTTCATTATTGCCTCTGTCGTGGTCTTTGCACCTGACTTGGCGAGAAGGCAGATGTTTGACCCAAGGTATCCCCCTTACGCTCTGCTGCCAATGCCGCAGCGGGTGAATTGGGGCAAGAATGGGGCTTTTCACCCCGGTAATGCAGATAATTGTGGATTATCGGACGGGAGAGGGCGGCTAAGCGCGGCAAGTCCTGCCTCAGGAGGGCAGAAACCGGTGACCTTTGCAAAGCGGTGGTCATCGCCGTTTCTATGGCTATGGTACCGCCAACGAGGGTCGCCAAAGGGGAGAGTTGACCATGCGATTGATGCGATACGGGGCGCGGGACGGGGCAAAAACGCCGGTGGTGCTGGATGCTGCAGGGCAGGCGCGGGATGTCAGCAGCCTTGTGCCAGACTTCACGCCCGAAACCATTCCGACATTGCGCAAGATGTTGGATGGCGTCGATCTGGAAAGTCTGCCGCTGGTCGAGACCCAAGGCCAGCGTATCGCTGCACCGGTCAGCCAGCCGCGCAACATCTGGGGCGTGGGGTTGAACTATTCCGACCATGCGGCGGAATCGGGCATGGACGTGCCGACCGAGCCGATCCTGTTCACCAAGGCCAGCCGCACCTATTGCGGGCCGAATGATCCGCTCCTTTACTCCAAAGAGATGAGCAAACTCGACTGGGAGGTCGAGTTGGGCGTGGTGATCGGCCATACCGCGTTGAACGTCAGCCGTGATCAAGCGCTGGACCATGTGCTGGGCTATTGCGTCGTCAATGACGTGTCGGAACGCGCTTGGCAGGCCGAACGGGGCGGGCAATGGGTCAAGGGGAAGAGCTTTCCCAACTTTTGCCCCACAGGGCCGGTTTTGGTGACGGGCGATGAGGTGGGCGATCCCGGCAAACTGTCGCTCTGGGCCGAGATCAACGGAGAACGGCTGCAAAACGGCACGACCGAGAAGATGGTTTTTGATGTGGCGACGATCGTTTCCTACATGTCCGAATTCATCCAGCTAGAGCCCGGCGATCTGATCTGCACGGGCACCCCACCGGGCGTGGGCATGGGGTTCAAACCGCCACGCTACCTTAGCCCCGGCGACCGGGTTCGGCTAAGCGTCCAAGGGTTGGGCGAGCAAGAGCAGGTGGTGGAGCGGCTGCCCGTGCGTTGAAGGGGCCAGCCGCCACGGGTGCCACCGGCGAGGGCGATGGCGGGTGACAGGATCGGGTGTCTAGGCGACCTCGGCCTCGCGCGCTTCGGCGGCGGCGACAGCGATGGCGGGGCGCAGGGGCAGGGTCAGCAAAAAGCTGCTGCCCTTGCCCATGATGCTGGTGGCGACAAGGCTGCCGCCATGGGCAGTGGCGATATCGCGTGAAATCGCTAGGCCCAGCCCGGTGCCGCCAAAGCGGCGGGTGGCGGTGGAATCGACCTGATGGAAGGGCTCGAAGACGCGCTCCAACTCGTTCTCCGGGATGCCGATGCCCGAATCCGTCACGCGGAATTCAACCACTTCCCCGCGGATGCGGCAGGTCAGCGAAATGGTGCCTTGGTCCGAGAATTTCGTCGCGTTGCTTAGCAGATTGATCAACACCTGCTGGATGCGTTTGCCATCCGCCAGCATCACTCCGGTTGCCGATTTCACGTTTAGCTCCAGCCCCTTGTCTTCGATCATCGGGCGTAGCTGATCGGCGGTAGGGGTGACGATATCGTCGATCTGCACTGGTTCCATCGCGATCGAAAGGCTGCCTGCGTCGATCTTGGCAAAATCGAGCACCTCGTTGATCAGGGTCAGCAGGTGATTGCCCGAACGCTCCACCGTTTGCATGATATCGCCCAGTTTGCCCATCGTGGCGGACAGTTTGGGCGCCAGCGTTTCACGGGTCTTGGGGTCTTCCTCAATAGCGGTACGAAGATCGCGCGCTGCCGGGGTGCGGTCGAAATGCCGCGCAAGGCGGACATGGCCCAAGATGACCGTCAGCGGCGTGCGCAACTCATGGCTCAGCACGCCCATGAAGTCGGTCTTGGCCTTGTTCGCGTCTTCGGCGGTCAGCAGCGCCTTTTTCAGATCGGTCACGTCAATGCGCAAACCCACGACGCTGCCGTCCTCCATCCGCCGGTCCGAGGTGCGGATGATGCGGCCATCGGGCATGCGCTGTTCGGTTTCAAAAGCGCCGTTCTCTCGTTTTTCCAACCAGACGCGAATCCACTCTTCTTCCTTGCCGATGGCATCGGGCACGATCCCACGGCGGATGCTGTCACGGACAATCTTTTCATAGGATGATCCGGGCTTCACCACCTCGCTATAGTTGTGGATTTCGCGGTATTTTTCATTGCAAAGCACCAAAATACCCTTGGCGTCATACATGACAAAACCATGGTCCAAAGCCTCGACGCCCGTGCGCAGACGTTCTTCGGCGAGTTTGCGGTTCTCGGCCAAGCCGATGATATACCAGGCAAAAATGGTGACCCCTAGGGCGCCTTGCAGACGCAAAATCCAGTTCAGCCAGAAGTCGGGACGATGCTCTGGCCAGCCGCCTTTGACGGTGGCGGCCAATTGCCAAGCGCCGAAAGCAAAGTTGAAGTCGAGCTCGATGGGGTCGATCAAAGTCATCTCGGGGTCGCCGATGATCGTCTGTTCGATCTCTCCCTCGGGGGTCAGCTCGCGGATGGCCAGATCGTATTTTTCGGTCAGTTCGGGGATGCGCAGCTGCGTGACGAGCGCGTCGTAATCCACAACCATGGAGAGGATGCCCCAAGGTTCGTTCGGGGCGGCGGCGGTGCTGGTTGAATCAAAGATCGGATGCCGCAGGATCAGCCCGCGCCCGCCTTGCACCAGATCAACCGGGCCGGTCACCAACCCTTCGCCGGTCCGGAGGGCCTCTTCGACCTTGGGCAGTTGCGCCGCGTTTTGGCGGTAGTCCAGCCCCAGCACGCCGCGATTGGCCTCATAGGGGTGGACGATCGTCACGACGAGATCGGGGGCCACGGCGAGGTTAATCACATCCGGGTTCTCGGCCATGAACTCGGCCGCGCGGGCGCTGAATTCGGACTGGGTGATTGTGGGGTTCTCACTGATGACCGTGGCCAACTCACGCAGCTTCAGGATCTGGTCAAAGATATCCGCGCGGATTTGTTCGCGGACTTCGATCAGCTCTAAGGTGGTATCAAGCTCCAGATTCTGCATGTAGGTCTGATATGACAGGGTCTCGATCCGGTGGCCAAAGCCCAGGACAACGCCGCACAACACGACCAGAACGATAATCCGTTTCGCACGCTGAGACAGCGCATTTCTCATTTTTTCCATGCCGGCTTTGCCCAAATCGGTCTCTGTCCTCCGCCCTCCGCGCTCCGGCCTTCTTAGTGCCGAATACGCCCTTGGGGTATTAGACTGCAGGGGGCTTTGTTGACGCAAGGAAAATACCCGGATGCAGACAAATGCTGGGCAACAGCGTCAAATTTGCAAGTGACGCCTTTTATCCTTGGGGCGATCGCCCCAGCAATTCAACCAAAACGCGGTGCAAAAGGGCGATATCCTGAGGGTTGGACATATTGGGCGCGTGGCCGCAGTCGGGGAATTCACTCATCCCGGGCCGCGGGCCGCTTTGGGTCATGCGCTCTGCAGCCTCGGGCAGCAACAGGTCCGACCGGGCGCCGCGCAAAAGATGCGTGGGCGTGGTGGTCCGGTCCCAACGGTCCCAAGTGGAAAGCTCATGGGCTGAGGCGGTGAACTGCACGGTGATGCGCGGGTCATAATGCAGGGTCAGCCGTCCGTCCCCCGGCGGCGCAGCGAAGACCGCGCCATGCGCCGCCAATAGGCATCGGCCGCCGGGCCGAAGGGGGCATAGGTCTGGCGCAGCCACGCTTCACCTTCGGCAAAGCTGCCAAAGTCTGGCAGGCTGCCCACATAGGAGAGGATCCGGTTCACCGCCGTCGCGGGCAGTTCGGGGCTGATGTCGTTCACCACCAAGGCGCTGACCCGCGCGGTCTCGGGGCCCGAAGCCATGTGCATCCCGATCATGCCGCCCAAAGAGGTGCCAAACCACGCGGCGCGCTCAATCTGGAAGTGATCCAACACCCCTGTCGCGATGCGCGCATAATGTTCGACCGAATACTCCGCCTCAGGGCTGGCCGCCCAACTTGACCGGCCCCGCCCGATCATATCGGGGCAGAGCACGTGGAAATTTTGCGACAAGGTCGCGGCCACTTCGTCAAAGTCGCGCCCGGTGCGGGCGAGACCGTGCAGCATCATCAAGGCAGGGTTCTTGCGCTCGCCCCATTCAGTGACATGGATTTCGTGTCCCATGACGGGGATGAAATGGAAACGGGGGAGGTCATCCGCGCGCGCCTTTCTGTATCAGGTTCAGCGCGCGGTTGGTGCTGCCATCCGCGCCGTCGGTGAATTGCGACAGCGGCGGTCTCCGCACCTGTGCGACCGGGGCCAGCTTGGTCATGGAACGGCGGCGATCCATCTGCGTGTCTTCATGGTATCCTCCCTAAACGGGCCAGCGCCATGTTGCGCCGTCTCCCCCGTCGACTAGCTTAAGTTTTCAGCATCCGAAAAAGAAATAAACGGAGCAAGATGGTGGAAATACGTACCGATGATTGCTTCGAGACGGGGCGCTTTGCAGAGCTTGCCTTTGTGCATGCGCCCATCGGGCTGGTGGTGACCGAGAACCGCTGCATCCGCGATTGCAACAATGCCTTTGCGCAAATGTTCGGCTATGCGCGCGCCGACCTGCGCGACCAGCTTTTCGCCATTCTCTACCCCTCGGATGAAGAGTTCGTAAACATCCGCGACCGTGGCGTGGACCAGTTGCGCAAGACCAACACCTATTGGGACGAACGCATCATGGCGCGGCGCGATGGCAGCCTGTTTTGGTGCCGTGTGCGGGGCCATTCCTTCACGCCCGAACGCCCGCTCGACCGCGCGGTTTGGAGCTTTGCCGACCTCTCCGCCGAGCGGCCCTACCTGCCGCTTACCCGGCGCGAGCGCGAGATCCTGAGCCATCTGGCAGAGGGGCTGACCAGCAAGCAAATTGCGCTCAACCTCGATATTTCGCACCGGACGGTCGAAGTGTACCGCGCGAAACTGCTCAAGAAATTCGGCGTCAGCAATACCTCTGGCCTGTTTCATTCGTTGGGCGGCATCGACAGCGATCATGTGGTGTCCAACAGTTCTAAGTGACGCGCCCGGCGCTCAGCCCGCATCACTCTGCCTGTCGGGCAGTTTTGACTGCGCCGGGGGCGGGGCCGCCGCGTGGGGCTGATCCTCATCGTCGGGTTTCTCGGCAGCCTCGGCCATTGCGTCGGCCTGAGCGTAGAGGCTGCGGATCTCCATCAGATCGGCTTTGGTTGGCGCCTTGCTCTGTTTCGTCGTTCCCTCAAAGGGATGCGAGTCTGGGGTTTCACTATTTGTCACTGGCTAATCCGAATATTGAGCTTAAATCTCACGGCCAATTCCGTGGTGGGGCACAGAGTACCGAGCCCGAATTTCGACGCCAATTGGGCAAAGCCCCAGCCAAATCAGGGTTATCCCCTACAGGGGCGAACAAGGTGCTGAAATTGAGGCAGATATTTTCACGATATCATTTCAGTCGGTCGTATTTGCATCCGAAGAAATGGTTAATGACCGCCTGTCAGGGTTTCCCCCAATAGACAGAGCGGCGGAAAAAGCCGAGGTTTCAAGGGAAAGTAGAGGTGCGCATGAGCTTGGTCGCGGCGTTCACATTGATTGCGCTGTGCGGAATCGTCTTGTCCGGCGTGATGATCGCAAAGCAGGTTGGCGATGCGGTAAACCGGTTTGCCGTGGCTGGCGAGATCGCGGTTTTGTCGATGTATATCGCCGTGGTGTTGGCGTCTGCGCCGCGCGGCGGGGCCTATAGCGACCCGGTCGAACTGGTCTTTGCGGTCGCCTCGTTTGCCGTTCTGGTGGCGCAGGTTTGGCGCGTGATGCGCAACCGACGCAAGCTTCAGGGCAGCGCCAACTCCGATGAGACCCGCAGGAAACTGCCCGATTTACTGAACGATGTGCCCGTGCAGGCGGCCTTTCTGACACCGGATATGACCTATGCCTTCGTCAATGATGCCTATAGCGCCTCCTTTGGGAGATCCGCCGAGGAGATCGTGGGCAAACACCTGTCGCAGATTATCCCGCCGGACCTGCTGGAGGAGGTGTCGGACAACCTCGAAAAGGCGCTGGCCGGGCGGCAGGTCACATGGCGTTTTGATTTCTCGCGCCCGGTTCTGGCCCGCTCCCAAGGGGCGGCGATCTATCAGCCCCTGTCCGACCGGGGGCAGGTGGTGGGGGTGCTGGTGATGATAATGGACCGCTCCGCCTCGCAGGACGCGGTGCATGACGCAGAGGTCAGCGCGGCGAAACACGCGCTCGCGGCTGAGGTGGCGGGGGTGGGCTATCTGGAATGGGATCAAGAGGGCGCGCTGGTTGATGTCTCTCCCGAGGTGGAGGGGCTCTTGGGCCGCGATGCGCAGAGTCTGCGCGAGATGTGGCAGCAGGGCCAAAGCTTTGTCGAGCCGCGCAGCCGCGCCACGATCCGCAACAACCTGCATATGGCTGGCAGCCGCCCCGCGACGTGGTCGAGAATGTAAAGTTTCTGGCCGCCAACGGTCGCCAGATCGAAGCGCGCACCTGCATTCGCCGCTTGAACCGGGGGCGTCAGGTGCATCTTTTGGCCGCGATCCAAGATGTTACGGATCAGCAGAACGTCCTCACCGATCTGGTGGAAAGCGAAACCCGGTTTCGCGATTTCACCGAAAGCGCGACCGATTGGGTCTGGGAGATGGACGCCGATGGGCGGTTCACCTTCCTGTCCGGCGGGGGCCGTCAAACCGATGCGGAAACCCCGATTTTCGCTCTGGGCAAGACCCTCGCCGAGGCCGATCTGGCGCAAGACCAAGGCGATTTCGACCAGCTTCAGCAAAGATTGGCCGCCCGGGCGCCGTTCCGGGACTTGCGGTTGGTTCTGCCCCTCGGGGATGGGCGGGCGCGGCAAATCGACATGTCGGGTAAACCCTTTTTTGACAGCCACGCTCAATTGGCAGGCTATCGCGGCACCTGTTTCGACATGACCGAAATCGCCATGGCCGAGACTGAGCGCAAAAGCGCGCTGGAGGCGCTGGCGCTGGCTTTTGAGACCATCTCGACCATGGTGGCGCTTTTCGACAGCAACGACCGCTTGGTCTATTGCAACGAGGAATACCGCGCGACCTACGCCGGGATGGACGGCGACATCATCGGAAAGCACTTTGATGAGTTGCTCGCGCATTTCACGCGAACCGGCACACTGGCCACGACCGCCGAAGGCAAGGTCCGCTGGAGCGAGCAGCGGCGCGATCGGCGCAACACCCCGGCCAAGTTCTTTCGTGCGCGGTCTTCCAAGGGGCGCTGGTTGGAGGTGACGGATTACCCCGTGGCCGCAGGCGGGCTTTTGACCATCGCATCCGACATCACCGAAAAGGTCGAGCGCGAAGAGCGGTTGCACCGCCATGAAACGGCGCTGCAACTGCTCAACCGGCGCGAGACATTGGGCCAGATGACCGCTGCCATCGCCCATGAATTGAACCAGCCTTTAGCGGCTATTCACAATTTTGCCGCAGGCTGTGTGTTGCGGGCCAAGAACGACCAGCTTGAGAGAGAGGATATGATCGCCGTGCTTAATAATATGCAAAGCCAATCGGAACGGGCCAGCGCCATCCTGCGGTCCATGTCGAACTATCTGCACAGTGACGATGCCGACCGCCATGCGGTGCGCTTCGAAGATATCCTGCGCTCGGTGCAACTGTTGATCCAGCCGGAAAGCTCGGCCACCGGCGTCGCCGTGGAGATCGACGATCAATGTGGGGAGGTCGAGTTGACCTGCGCCCGGATCGAGATTGAGCAGCTTTTGATCAACCTGATCAAGAACGGCATTGATGCCTGCCGGGAAGCGGGTCGCCCTGATGCCGAAGTTTCGGTTTCTGCGCGGTGCGAGGCGGAGGAGATCGTGATCGACGTGGCCGATGCGGGCCGCGGATTTGCCCCGGACATGCCTGCGCAGACGGCCTTCAGCGCCTTCCGCTCGACCAAGGACAAGGGGCTTGGCGTGGGGCTGGCGATTTGCGAAACGATCGTTCTGTCGCATGGCGGGACAATCGCCGTGACGAAATCCGATGCAGAGGGGGCCTGCCTGAGCGTGCGTCTGCCGCTGGAGGTGCAAAAGTAAAATGTCAGAAAACGGGATCGTTTACGTCGTTGATGATGACGCCGCGGTGCGGGAGTCTCTGGTGTGGTTGCTGGGGTCTGTCGGGCTGCGCGCGATTCCATTTGCATCGGCGGCCGCGTTCCTCGACAGCTATGAGGACAGTGGCAACTGCTGCCTCGTCAGCGATGTGCGGATGCCGGGGATGAGCGGGCTGGAACTGCAAAAGGCACTGAATGCGCGGGGGATCAAAGTGCCGCTGATCTTGATGACGGCCTTCGGCGATGTCTCTACCGCCGTGACGGCGATGAAGGCAGGCGCGGTGGATTTCATCGAAAAACCCTTCAACAACCAGAACATGCTCGACCTCATCAACACCGCCCTTCAGGCCGATGCCGCGCGGCGCAAGGGCGAAGAGGCCGAGGTAGAGAATGCGCAGCTGCTGGCCCGGCTCACCCCGCAAGAGCATCGGGTTTTTGAACGGGTGGTGGCGGGGCTCTCGAACCGTGAGATCGGCAGTGAGATGGATATCTCCATCAAAACGGTTGAGGTGCACCGCGCGCGGGTGATGCGCAAGCTTGAGGCGAATTCGGTCGCGGAACTGGTGCGCTTTCATATCCACAATGCGCCGCCCGCCTCAGCCGAAGACAGCGAGCGCGCGTAAAAAGCCCCGGCAGTGCAGGACCACCGGGGCAGGCTGCCCAGCCCCGGCGAGGGTTAAGGGCTGGGGTTTCCCGGCGGCATGAGGGGCGCCGGGAAGGCATGGATCACGCCGGCTTGGGTTCCAGCGTGCCCACGGTCACGTCGAGGGTCTGCTCAGATCCTTTGCGCAGCACGACAACCTCTGCTGCCGTCTCAGGCGTGGTGGTTGCCACCGCGCGGGTCAGGTCGCGCAGATCGTCCACCTCTGTGTCGCCAAAGGACAGGATGATATCACCTTTCTTAAGGCCCGCTTTGGCGGCGGGGCTGTCCTCGGAAACCGCTTCGATCACCGCGCCGCGCGGCTCGTCATAGCCCAGCACATTGGCGACCTCGGGGGTCATCTGCCGGATTTGCACACCCAGCCAGCCACGCTCGACCAAGCCGTCATCGGCCAGATCGGCCACGATGGTCTGCACGAGGTCAGAAGGCACCGAGAAGCCGATCCCGACAGAGCCGCCACCCGGCGACAGGATCGCGGTGTTCACACCCACAACTTCGCCATCGTTGTTAAACAGCGGCCCGCCGGAGTTGCCGCGGTTGATCGCCGCGTCGGTCTGGATGAAATCATCGAACGGCCCGGCCTGAATGTCGCGCGACAGGGCCGAAATGATGCCCGAAGTCACGGTGCCGCCAAGACCAAAGGGGTTGCCCACGGCCACGACTTCATCGCCGACGCGCAGGGTCTTGGAGGTGCCGAAGTCCACCTTGGGCAGGTCCACATCCGCGGCGACCTTTAGCAGCGCGATGTCGGTCATCGCGTCGCTGCCCACGACCTCGGCGTCAAAGCTGCGGCCATCGGCGAGCTTCACGGTTACCGTCTCGGCGCCTGCGACGACGTGGTGGTTTGTCACGATTTGGCCATCTTCGGAGATGATGAAACCGGACCCCAGACCTTGGCGCGGAGTCGCTTCGGCGCCGGGTTGGTCGGGCAGCATATGTTCAAACCGGCGGCGCAGTTCTTCGGGCATGCCGGGGGCAGTTGCTGCTGGATCTGTGTGCTTTGCTGTTTGGCGGTCACTTCGATAAAGACCACGGCGGGAGAGACGGCCTCGACCAAGTCGGCATAGCCGCCAGCCGGGACGGCCAGCGCGGCTGTGGGTGCAAGCGCCAGCATCGGGGTCGCGGCGACGGCGGCGCTCAGCGCAAGGGCGGCGGCGCGGGGGCCTTGGAAAAGGTCTGGTTCATGAGATGCTCCTTGCTGTGCATTCGGTGTTTCTGGACCCCTATTTGGGGGCCGCGTTTTACAGCTTCGTCGCAGGCGCTATACAAATCTGTGAGAATGCAGGCGGCGGGATGCGCGGGCGGCAGAATTGCCTTACCTGTTGGCTGAACCTAGATGAGACCCTGATGAAACTGCTTGTTGTCGAAGACGATACCACCACCAGCACCTATATCGCGCGCGGCCTGCGCGAAGAGGGGCATGCGGTAGATGTTGTGGCCGATGGCCGCGACGGGTTGGTGCAGGCCACCACCGGGCAATATGACGTGCTGATCCTCGACCGGATGCTGCCGGAACTTGATGGGCTGACCCTGCTGAAAACCCTGCGCGGGGCAGGCAATGCCACACCGGTGTTGCTGCTCACGGCAATGGGCGCGGTCGAAGACCGGATCGACGGGCTGAACGCCGGGGCAGATGATTATCTGGTCAAACCCTTTGCCTTTGGCGAACTGTCGGCACGGGTGAACGCACTGGCGCGTCGTCCGCAGGCGTTGGAGCAGGAGACCACCCTGCGCGCCGGGGATCTGACGATGGACCTCATCAGCCGCCGGGTGACGCGGGCCGGGCAGGACATCGACTTGCTGCCGCGCGAATTTGCTTTGTTGGAGCATCTGATGCGCCGCAAAGGCCGGGTGCAGACGCGCACCATGCTGCTAGAGGCCGTCTGGGATATCTCTTTTGATCCGATGACCAATGTGGTCGAAACCCACATCAGCCGGTTGCGCGCCAAAGTGGACCGGCCCTTTCACACCGAGTTGATCCAAACCGTGCGCGGCGCGGGCTATAGGATCGACGCATGAGGGCGCGGCTGGCGGGGCTCTGGCGGTCGATGCCGCTGCGTCTGGCGCTTTTGCTGGTGCTTTTGTTCACCATCGTCAGCCTTTTAAGCCTCGCGGCAAGCTATGCGGTCACGCAGCGGTCGTTCGAGCAGGCCATCCGCGCCGATCTGGCGCAGGACATGGCAGGCTTTCGCGCCGCCCCGGGCGCCTCGGCATTGGCGCGGCTGGTCGAGGCGGAATCGCGTGAGACTGATCCCAACCGTCTGATCCTCAGCTATATCGGCCCGAATGGGCGTATCTACGGCAACGGGGCCATCGCGCGGGACAACGAGGGCTATCACATCGTCTCAATCGGCGCGGCGCGGGCGCAGTATACCGGGGTTTATCTGACCCTGACCGACACGCTTTATGGCGGGCTTTTGACCATCGCGCGCAGCCGGGCCGAGATCACGGCCCTGCGTGAGGTTTTCGTCAACATTCTGTTGGTCAGCCTTCTGCCCACGGTGCTGATTGCGCTCTCGGGCGGGCTGATCCTTGCCCGACGCTCTAAACGTCATGTTGAGGTGATCCGCGCCACGCTGGACCGGCTCACTGCGGGCGATCTGGCAGCAAGGGTCGCGCCGGGGGCACGCTGGTCGGATGACCTGCTGCGCATCGGAGAGGCGGTGAACCAGATGGCTCGGGCGCAGGAAACCTCCGTGGCGGCGTTGCGGCAGGTGTCACTGGATATCGCGCATGATCTGAAGACGCCGATACAGCGTGTCTCGGTGCATCTGGACGATCTGGATCGGGCCGAGGCCACGGGCGAGGACCGCGCCGAGCCGCTGGCCCGCGCCCGCGCCGAGTTGGACGGTATCGCTGCCATTTTCCAATCCCTGCTGCAATTGGCGCAGGTAGAGCAGGGCGACGCCCGCGCCCATTTCGCCCCCGTCGATCTGGCCGCGCTTTGCCGCACCATGATCGAGCTTTATGAGCCCGCAGCGGGGGAGCAGGGCAAACGCTTGCTCTGCGATCTGCCGGAGACATCGACCCATGTCACCGGCGACCGGGCGCTGTTGGGCCAACTGCTGGCCAATCTGATCGAGAACGCTCTGCGCCATTCCGGCGATGCCGAAGCGGTAGAGATATCGTTGAACCAGACGGCAGGACAGGTCGTGCTCACTTTAGCGGACAGCGGCCCCGGCATTCCGGCGGCGGACCGTGACAAAGTGCTGCAGCGGCTCTACCGGCTTGACCGCAGCCGGGGCACGCCGGGCCATGGGCTGGGGCTGGCGCTGGTCGATGGGGTGGCGAAACTGCATGGGGCAAGGCTGGAACTGATCGACAACGCGCCGGGGCTGCGCGTCGTGATAACCTTCGACAGTTAGCGCGCGCAAAGGACTGCGGCAATTTAGCCTGTGCCTCTCCCTCCCCCGGTCCTATATAGGTCAGGAAACAACACGCGAGGGCTTCTCATGCTCGACGGTTACACCGCCGAAATCCTAGCGCGGGTGCAGTTTGCATTCACGGTTTCGTTTCACATCATCTTCCCGGCTTTCTCGATCGGGTTGGCGAGTTTTCTGGCCGTGCTGAACGCGCTTTGGCTGTGGAAACGCGAAGAAACCTATCTGAAGCTCTTTAACTATTGGAAGAAAATCTTTGCCGTGGCCTTTGGCATGGGGGTCGTCTCGGGCATCGTCATGTCCTACCAGATCGGCACAAACTGGTCGGTGTTTTCCGACAAGGCAGGGCCGGTTGTCGGGCCGCTGATGGCCTATGAAGTCCTCTCGGCTTTCTTCCTCGAAGCCGGGTTCCTTGGCATCATGCTCTTTGGCCGCAAAAGGGTCGGCGACGGGCTGCATATGTTTGCCACAGCGCTGGTGGCACTGGGCACGCTGGCCTCGGCGACATGGATCCTGTCGGTCAACAGCTGGATGCAAACCCCTGCGGGCTTTGGCATCAACGACGTCGGTCAATTCGTGCCCGAGGACTGGTGGGCGATCGTCTTTAACCCCTCTTTCCCCTACCGGTTGGTGCATATGGTGCTGGCGGCCTATCTGACCACGGCGCTGGTCGTGGGCGCGGTCGGCGGTTTGCACTTGCTGCGCGATCACGCCGACCGGGCCGCGCGGCGGATGTTCTCGATGGCGATGTGGATGCTTCTGTTGGTCACGCCGCTACAGATTTTTGCGGGCGACATGCACGGCCTCAACACGCTGGAGCATCAGCCCGCCAAGGTCATGGCGATGGAGGGGCATTACGACAGCCATCCAGATGGCGCGCCGTTGATCCTTTTCGGCATCCCGAACCCTGAGGAAAAGCGCATTGATTACGCGGTCGAGATCCCCAAGCTGTCTTCCCTGATCCTCAAGCATGATCTGAACGCGCCGCTGCCGGGGCTGGACACAATCCCGGACGAGGATGAGCCGCCCGTGGCAATTGTTTTCTGGTCTTTCCGCATCATGATCGCACTAGGTTTTGCGATGCTGGGGCTGGGTCTTTGGGCCGCACTCGCGCGGCTGCGGGGGCGGCTCTACGACGCGCCGCTGTTGCACCGGTTGGCGCTGCTGATGGGGCCGACCGGCTTTGTGGCGGTGCTGGCGGGCTGGATCACGACCGAGGTCGGGCGGCAGCCCTTCACGGTTTACGGGCTGCTGCGAACCTCTGAAAGCCTTGCACCGATTGAGGCACCTGCCGTGGCGACCTCGCTGATCGCTTTCATCGTGGTGTACTTTTTCGTCTTTGGCGCGGGCACGTGGTATATCGTGGCGATGATGCGCAAACCGGTTGTGGATCATGTGCTGGAAGACGAACGCGACGCGGCGCAGGATGACGCCGCGCAGGATGACGGGCCGATCCTTGCTGTCGGCGAAGAGGCGGCGGTCAGAGACAAAGCGGTCAAAAACAAGCGCGGGGATAGCTGAGATGTTTGGACTGGAACTTTCGTTCATCTGGGCCGGGATCATCGCCGGTGCCGTGCTGATCTATGTCGTCCTCGACGGGTTCGATCTGGGGGTTGGGCTGCTCTTTCCGATGACCAAGGACGAGGGCGAGCGCAACGTGATGATGAACTCGGTCGCCCCCATCTGGGACGGCAACGAGACTTGGCTGGTGCTGGGCGGCGGTGGGCTTTTTGCGGTCTTTCCACTGGCCTATGCGGTTGTCATGCCAGCGCTTTACATGCCGATCATCCTGATGCTGCTGGGGCTGATCTTTCGCGGCGTGGCGTTCGAGTACCGTTGGCGCACCAAACGTTGGAAGCCCCTGTGGGACATGGCGTTTTTCGGCGGCTCGCTGGTGGCCTCCTTCTGTCAGGGCATCGCCCTTGGCGCGCTGGTGCAGGGGATCGAGATCGAAGGCCGCGCCTATGCGGGCGGCTGGTGGGATTGGCTCACGCCTTTCTCGATCCTGACCGGGGTGGCGGTGACCGTGGGCTATGCTCTGCTGGGGGCCACGTGGCTCAACATGAAGCTTGAGGGCCGCATTCAGGCCCACATGCGCCGCCTCGCCTGGCCGCTGGCGGTGGCGACTTTGGTCTTCATGGGGATGGTCAGCCTTTGGACGCCGTTCACCGATGCCGTCTATTTCGAGCGGTGGTTCGCGTGGCCCACGGCGCTGTTCAGCGGCTTGGTGCCGCTTTTGGTGGCGCTTGCGGCCTTTGGGATGCTGCGCGGCTTGCAACGCAAGGCGGACATTCAGCCGTTCCTCTGTGCGCAGGCGCTGTTCGTGTTGGGCTTCATCGGCATCGGGATCAGCTTTTACCCGCATATGGTGCCGCCAAGCCTGACCATCGCCGATGCCGCCGCCCCCGATGAAAGCCTGATGTTCGCGCTGGTCGGCACGCTGGTGCTGCTGCCGCTGATCCTCAGCTACACGGCCTATGCCTATTGGGTGTTCCGCGGCAAGATCGACCCCGAGGAGGGCTATCACTGATGGGAAAATGGCTGAAACGCAGCGGCTGGTTCGTGGCGCTTTGGCTGGCCAGCGTCGCCTTGCTGGCGGTGGTGGCCTATGGCATCCGGCTGGTGATCATGCCCGGCTGACGCAGCGGCGCGTGCCTCGGGCCTTGCCAAGTGCGGCGGCATCTGGCCTCTTCAATCCCAAAGCAGCACGAAAGGACAGCCCGATGCGCGCCATGCAAGTCACCGCCTATGACGAACCGCTCACCTTGCAAGAGCTTGAGATGCCGATGCCGGCGCAGGGCGAGGTGCTGATCCAAGTCGATACCTGCGGGCTGAACTTTGGGGACCTGCTGATCATCAAAGGCACCTATCAGGAAAAACCGCCGCTGCCATTTACCTTGGGGATGGAGATGGCGGGCACGATCACCGCTTTGGGCGCGGGGGTCGATCACCTGAAAGTCGGGCAGCGCGTGGCGGCCTATACCGGATTTGACGGGCTGGCCGAATATGCGGCCATTCCCGCCGCGGTCTGCGTGCCGATCCCCGAAGAGATGACCGCCGTGGATGCGGCAGCTTTCCTCATCGCTTACGGCACCAGCCATGTCGCGTTGGACTATAAGGCGCGGTTGCAACCGGGTGAGCGGCTGTTGGTCTTGGGTGCCTCGGGCGGCATTGGCCTGACGGCGGTGGAACTGGGCAAGCTGATGGGGGCCGAGGTGATCGCCGTGGCACGCGGCGCGGATAAACTCGCAGTCTGCAAAGAGGCCGGGGCCGACCATCTGATCAATTCCGAGACCGACGACATCCGCGCGATCGTCAAGGAATTGGGCGGCGCCGATGTGGTCTATGACCCCGTGGGCGGCGATCAGTTCAAAGCCGCCATGCGCGCCTGCAACCCCGAAGCGCGGCTGATCCCGCTAGGTTTTGCCAGCGGTGAGGTGCCGCAGATCCCGGCGAATATCCTGCTGGTCAAGAACCTGAGCGTGTTGGGCTTTTACTGGGGCGGCTATGCCAAGATTAAGCCCTCGGTGCTGACCGACAGTTTCGCTGAGCTGATCGAATGGTATGTCGCCGGCAAGCTCAAGCCCCATGTCAGCAACGTCATGCCGCTAGAGCAGGCCAACGAAGCGCTGGCCCTGCTGCGCGACCGCAAGGCAACGGGCAAGGTGGTGGTCGAGGTGGCCCGCTAGGCCCGCCGCCCGCCCTGCAAACGTGTTACGCGCAGCGCCTTTTGGCGCTCGCGCAGGTAAACGAAAAGGCCAGAGGCGAGGATCAGCGCGATCCCGACCCAGACCTCCCAGACCGGCAGGTCACCGAAGATCACAAAACCCCAGAACACCGCCAGCGGCAGGCCGATATATTCAAAGGGCGCCACCGTGGCCGCATCGCCCAGCCGGTAGGCTTGGCTCAGGCAATAGCCGATTAGCGCGATGTTGAGGCCGATGCCGAGGAAGGTGAGGTAATCCTCTCGTGCGGGCCAAATCCATGCGCGCAGCAGGAACTGGAGCGAGGCATTGCTGCCTTCATTTACGAAACGCCCATCGCCCGCGATCAGGAAAAACCCCAGCGACACGGCGACAAAAGCGGCTTGGATATAGACCATCAGGGCCGAGGCTTTGGAGTTCACGCCGAGCTTGCGGGTCATCAACTGGTTCAATGCATAGGTCAGCGCTGCCAGCACCGGCAGCAGCAGAACCCAGCGGGAAACTTCGAGCGTCGCCGTAGAAGCCCAAGGGCGCATCATAATGACCACACCAATGAACCCCACGATCACCGCGCCAAGACGCAGCGGACCGACCTTTTCGCCCAACAGCGGGATCGACAGCAGCGTGATGAACAGGGGGCGGCAAAGAACAGGGCCGTCGCTTCGGCCAACGGCAGGACAGAAAGCGCCAGAAAGAACGACATGTTCGAAATCACGATCAGCAGCCCGCGCAGCAGGTGCAGCCCCGGCTGCCGCGTCTTGAGCAGGTGAAACCCGCCCTCAAGTTTGACCAGCAACAGCCCCAACACGATCCCGATGGCCGAGCGGGTGAAAACGATCTGATGCAGTGGATAGCCGCCCGATAGGCGTTTGATCAGCATGTCATTGACCGAAATCGCGGCCACGCCGAGAAGGATCAGCCCGATCGCCAGACCGGCGCGGTTATGGGGAGTGGTTGTCATGGCAAAGACCTACCAGCCCGGCGGGAGAGGTCCAGCGCTTTGACATTGGTTTGCGCAGAATTACCCGCTAGGCTGGGCGCATCGCTTTAAGGGAGAGCCAGCCATGCAGATGTCCGACACCCGCCAGATCGCCGCCACCCCGGCCGAGGTCTATGCAGCCCTTCTGGACCCTGAGATGCTGCAAACCTGCGTGCCCGGCGCCCAAGACGTAACCGGCTCGGTCGAAGACGGCTATGACGCCACGGTGGTGCAAAAGGTCGGCCCGGTGAAGGCGACCTTTAAGGGGCATGTGAAACTCTCTGATTTGGTGCCGAACGAAGCACTGACGATCACAGGCGAGGGCAAGGGTGGCGCTGCTGGTTTCGCCAAAGGCGGCGCGGAAGTGCGGCTTGCCGAAAAAGACGGCGGCACCGAGTTGAGCTATGATGTGGAGGCCAAGGTTGGCGGCAAACTGGCGCAGCTTGGCAGCCGGATCATCGACGGTTTTGCCAAGAAAATGGCGGATCAGTTCTTCGACAATCTGCAATCCTCGCTCGAAGGCACGCCGGAAGAGGGCGCCGAGCCCGAACCCCCGGTGAGGACGCCCCCAACAAAAAGGGCTGGTTCGGCCGCGCCAAGACCTGAACGCATCTGTTCACCCAGCCCAAAGCCCGTTAGGTTGCCCGTCTTACCAGAGCGGAGACGACCATGCCGACAATCGTGGATATTCAGAACCTGCGTAAATCCTACGCGGGCGGTTTCGAGGCGCTTAAAGGGGTTAACCTACAGATCGAACAGGGCGAGATTCTCGCGCTTTTGGGCTCCAACGGGGCGGGCAAGACGACGCTGATCTCGACCATTTGCGGCATCACCACCGCGACCAGTGGCACAGTGACCGTTGGTGGCCATGACATTAAGGACGATTTCCGAGCCGCACGCTCGATGATCGGGCTGGTCCCGCAAGAGATTAACCTTGAACCGTTTGAAAAGGTGCTGAACACCGTGCGCTTCTCGCGCGGGTTGTTTGGCCGTCCGGCGGATGAGGCGGTGCTGGAGAAAATCCTGCGTCAACTCTCGCTCTGGGACAAGAAAGACAGCCAGATCCGTGAGCTTTCGGGTGGGATGAAACGCCGCGTGCTGATCGCCAAAGCACTGTCGCATGACCCAAAGGTGCTGTTTCTGGACGAGCCTACCGCGGGCGTCGACGTGGAACTGCGCAAGGACATGTGGGAGATCGTGGCGGGGCTGAAAGCCTCTGGCGTGACGATCATCCTGACCACTCATTACATCGAAGAGGCCGAAGCAATCGCTGACCGGATCGGTGTCATCGCCAAGGGCGAATTGCTGCTGGTCGAAGAGAAAGACGCGCTGATGGCGCGGATGGGCAAGAAGCAACTCGAAGTGCAGCTTACCGAGCCGATCACCGACGTGCCACTGGCGCTGCAATCGCCGGATGTGGAACTTTCGGCTGACGGGCGCTCTCTGATCTATACCTATGACACCAATGCCGAGCGAACCGGGATCACCAAGCTGCTTTCCAAAGTGGCTGAAAGCGGTCTGGTTCTGCAAGATGTGGCGACGCGGCAAAGCAGTCTTGAAGATATCTTTGTCGACCTGCTGAAGGAGGATGCGGCATGAACTGGACCGCGATCAAAGCCATCTACGCCTTTGAAATGGCGCGTTTCTTTCGCACCATCACACAAAGCATCATCTCGCCGGTGCTGTCGACGTCGCTTTACTTCGTCGTCTTCGGCGCAGCCATCGGCAGCCGTATCGAAGAGGTCGAGGGCGTGAGCTATGGCGCCTTTATCGTGCCGGGGCTGATCATGCTCAGCGTTATCACGCAGTCGATCTCCAACGCGTCTTTTGGCATCTATTTCCCGAAATTCATCGGCACGGTCTATGAGCTGCTCTCGGCCCCGATTAACTTCTTTGAGATCGTCATCGGCTATGTCGGGGCGGCCGCGACCAAGGCGCTGTTCATCGGCACGATCATATTGATCACGGCGTTTTTCTTTGTCGATATCACCATCCAGCATCCCATCGCCATGGTCGCTTTCCTGATCCTGACCTGCATCAGCTTCGCGCTTATGGGGTTCATCATCGGCATCTGGGCAGGGAATTTTGAGCAGTTGCAACTTGTGCCGCTCTTAATAGTCACGCCGCTGGTCTTCCTTGGCGGGTCTTTCTACTCGATCTCGATGCTGCCGCCGGTCTGGCAGGTGATCTCGCACTTCAACCCGGTGGTCTATCTGATCTCAGGCTTTCGTTGGGCGTTTTTCGGCTCTGCCGATGTGCCGATCCTGACCAGCCTTGCGGCAATCGCGCTGTTCACGGCGCTTTGCCTTGGCGTGATCTGGTGGATTTTCCGCACCGGCTGGCGTCTGCGGGCCTGAGGGCCGCGAAACTTCTGCGCCCGCCTTGTTTGCACCGGGTGGGCGTTCTACATGAGAAGAATGAGAATTCGGCTGCCCTTCCTAAAATCCCCGCCCAGCGTTTCCGTGATCCGGCTTGCCGGCATGATCGGCTCGCAGGGCCGTGCCGTGTTGAACGATGCCACCATAGGGCCGGTCATCGAAAAGGCCTTTGCTAAGGGCAAGCCTGCCGCTGTCGCGCTGGAGATTAACTGTCCCGGTGGGAGCCCGGTGCAATCCTCGTTGATCGGCGCGCGTATCCGGCGGCTGTCTGAGGAAAAGAACATTCCCGTCATCGCATTCGTCGAAGATGTCGCCGCGTCGGGCGGATATTGGCTGGCAGCTGCGGCGGATGAAATTTACGCCGACCCAAGCTCGGTTGTGGGCTCCATCGGGGTGATCTCTGCCTCTTTCGGGGTGCATGAATTCATCCGCGAACACGGGGTTGAGCGGCGCGTCTATACGGCAGGGCAGAGCAAATCCATGCTCGACCCCTTCCGCCCGGAAGACCCCGAAGATGTCGCGCGGCTGAAAACGCTGCTCGAAGACATTCATGAGAACTTTATCGACCACGTAAAGACCCGCCGCGCGGGCAAGCTGCCCGAGGGGCAAGACCTCTTTACCGGGGAAATCTGGCTGGCGAAACGCGCCGCCGAACTGGGCTTGATCGACGGTGTCGGCCATCTGAAACCGCTTCTGAAAGAGCGCTTTGGTGACAAGGTGAAACTGCGCCGCTACGGTGTGAAACGCGGGCTGCTGTCACGCTTTGGCGTGCAGATGGTGCAGGACGCGGTGCAGGGCATAGAGGAACGCGCGGCCTATGCGCGGTTTGGTCTCTAGCCCATGGTTTTTAAGATCGTTTTGCTCTTTCTGGTGGCCATGGGCCTGCTCGCTTGGTTTGGAAAAATGCATTGGCTGGGGGGCAAACGCCTATCCCGGACCAAATGCCGTGACTGCGGACGTTACCGCATTGGCAAAGGCGATTGCGCCTGTAAGGGAGGGCGTTGATGCTGATGCCGTGGCTACTTTCGGGGCTTGGCCTCGTGATCCTGCTGTTTGCGGGGGATGCGTTGGTGAAAGGTGCGGTGAACCTGTCGCTGCGCCTTGGCGTGCCCGCGCTGATCGTCAGTTTGACGATCGTGGCCTTCGGCACCTCGGCACCGGAACTCCTGATTTCGGTCAAGGCGATCTTGGACGGGGTGCCGGGGCTGGCGCTTGGCAATGTGGTCGGGTCGAACACGGCTAACATCCTGATGGTGCTGGGCATTCCCGCTCTGTTGGCGACGATGCACACCTCTGAATGCAGCACGCGCAAGACCTATAATCAGATGATCGCGGCCTCGCTGCTCTTTATCGCGTTGGCCTTCCGCGGTGTGTTCGACTGGATCTCGGGGCTGATCCTGCTCTCCGGTCTGGCCTATATGCTCTACGACGCCTTCAGCGATGCCAAGGACCACCGCCGCGCCTGCCGCAGCGTGGAGGTTGAGGAAGAGGAAGAGCCCGAAGGCGCCGACCCCGACATGGCGGGCTGGCAGATTGCGCTGTTCCTGATCCTCGGGCTGATCGGCCTGCCCTTGGGCGCGAGCCTTTTGGTGGATAATGCGACGCTCATCGCCCAGACCTACGGTGTCAGCGACACGGTGATCGGCCTGACGCTGGTGGCGGTGGGCACGTCGCTCCCGGAACTGGCGACCACGGTGATGGCGGCGCTGCGCCGTCAGGCGGATGTGGCGCTTGGGAACGTCATTGGTTCGAACATGTTCAACCTGCTGGCAATTATCGGCATCGCAAGCCTTGTCGGCCCGATCTCGGTCGACGAAGCCTTCTTGCGGATCGACCTGTGGGTGATGCTGGGCGCGTCGCTACTGCTGATCCCCTTCGTCTATCTGGGGCGCGACCTCACACGGCTTTGGGGTGTGGCGCTCAGCGCGCTTTACGGGCTTTATTTGTTAATCATCCTGATCTGAGGAGGGCGGCAGATGCGGCGGGCATTGGTGACCGGAGCCGGGCAACGTCTGGGCCGCGCCATGGCGCTCTATCTCGGGCAGCGGGGCTTTGACGTGGCGGTGCATTACGCCACCTCGCGTGCCGGGGCCGAGGCAACCGCCGCTGAAATCACGGCCATGGGCCGTCGCGCCGTGGCCCTGCAAGCCGACCTTTTGGACGATACCGCAGCCGGGGCGCTGTTGCCCCGCGCGGCAGAGGCGCTTAGCGGGCCGATCACCTGCCTGGTGAACAACGCCTCGATATTCGAGCAGGACGATATCGCGAGCGCCAGCCGTGAAAGCTGGGACCGCCATATGGGCAGCAACCTGCGGGCGCCCTTCGTGTTGACGCAGGCGATGGCGGGGCAGGGGCTGATGCCCAAGGTCGACGCCGGGGGCGAGCCGCGTGCGCGCGGTTTGATCGTCAATATGCTGGACCAGCGGGTGCGCAACCTGACGCCGGAATTCACCACCTATACGATCGCCAAGATGGGCCTTTGGGCAATGACGCGCACCACTGCGCAGGCGCTGGCCCCGGCGATCCGGGTCAATGGCATCGGTCCCGGCCCCACGTTGCAAGGCCCGCATCAAGACGCCGAAGACTTTGCCGCGCAGCGCCGCGGCACGGTTTTGGGCCGGGGGCAAATCCAGAGGATATCACGGCGGCACTGGGCTATTTCATCGATTCGCCGGGCGTCACAGGGCAGCTTATCTGCACCGATGGCGGCGAACATTTGCAGTGGGATACAAGCCCTAAAAGCCCCCGAAACTGACGGCCATGCGGGAAGTTTTGCACCTCGTTAACCTATGTAACCAAAGTGTTACCGAAACCCTTTTGTTTTCAGGGGCTTGTTTCACGGCAAACAAAAAAATGAGCGAAATCAGTGCATTACGATCGTGCCTAAAAAACAGGCAAATCAGCGAACCATGTTAAAAACAAAGAGAAATCCAAGATGCCCAGAAGTTATCGGCAGAGTTATCCACATGTTTGGTGGACATGTTAAAGCTTGCCCCCATTGCCGTCCTATTGCAGCGAAGCACGAGAATCAGCGCCTGAGATGACCACGCCAAACGACAGCCCTCCGCCGCAAGGCCGCCAAGTGATTCAGGCCTATCTGAAGTCGCTCGATTCCTCGCCGGGCGTCTACCGGATGCTCGATGCGGAGAGCCGCGTGCTCTATGTTGGTAAGGCGCGGAACCTGCGCGCGCGGGTGTCGTCCTATGCGCGGCCGACGGGGCATTCGGGCCGCATTTCGCGGATGATTGCCAATACCGCTTCGATGATGTTTTTGACCACGAAGACGGAAACCGAGGCGCTGCTTCTTGAGCAGAACCTGATCAAGCAGCTCAAGCCCAAGTTCAACGTGCTGCTGCGCGACGACAAGAGCTTTCCCAACATCCTTGTCACCGCCGATCACGACTATCCGCAGATCAAGAAACACCGCGGCGCGAAGAAAGAGAAGGGCAGCTATTATGGGCCCTTCGCCAGCGCGGGCGCGGTGAACCGGACGCTCAACCAGTTGCAGCGGGTCTTCCTGTTGCGGGACTGTTCCAATGCGATGTTCGACAGCCGCACACGGCCCTGTCTGCAACACCAAATCAAACGCTGCTCGGCCCCCTGCGTCGGCAAGATCTCGGCCGAGGAATACCGCCAGACCGTCCGTGATGCGGAGCGGTTTCTGAGTGGCAAATCGACCGAGATTCAGGGCCGTCTGGCGCAGGATATGGCCGAGGCATCTGAGGCGATGGAGTTTGAACGCGCCGCCGCTCTGCGCGACCGGATCAAGGCGCTGACGCAGGTGCAAACGGCCCAAGGCATTAACCCGCAAGGGGTGAACGAGGCCGACATCATCGCGCTCCATATGGAGGGCGGACAGGCCTGCGTGCAGGTCTTCTTCATCCGTGCCAACCAGAACTGGGGCAATCGGGACTACTACCCCCGCGTCGGGGCCGATGTGGACGCCGCCGAAGTGCTGGAGGCTTTCATCGGCCAGTTCTACGACACCCGCGAGCCGCCGCGGCAGTTGATCCTGAGCAATGAGATCGAAAACCCCGATCTGATGGCCGAAGCGCTGAGTGGCAAGATTGGTCGCAAGGTGGAACTGTTGGTGCCACAGCGGGGCGAGAAGGCCGAACTGGTCGACGGTGCCCTGCGCAACGCGCGCGAAAGCCTAGCCCGCAAGATGGCCGAGACGGCGACCCAGACCAAGCTATTACAGGGACTGGCCGATGCCTTTGATCTGCCAAAACCGCCCGATCGGATAGAGGTTTACGACAACTCGCACATCCAAGGCACCAATGCGGTGGGCGCGATGATTGTCGCGGGCCCCGAAGGGATGATGAAAAACCAGTACCGCAAGTTCAACATCCGCGGCGATGACCTGACCCCCGGTGATGACTTTGGCATGATGAAAGAGGTGCTGCACCGCCGGTTTAAACGCCTGATTAAAGAAGACCCAGACCGAAGTCGTGGGCTTTGGCCCGATCTGTTGCTGATTGATGGGGGCGCCGGGCAGGTGAGCGCGGTGGCCTCGATTATGGCGCAGCATGGGGTGCAGGACATTCCGATGGTCGGCGTCGCCAAGGGCATTGATCGGGATGCGGGCAAGGAAGAGTTCCACCGTGTCGGCAAGCGCGTCATGGCGCTGCGGCACAATGATCCGGTGCTATATTTTGTGCAGCGGCTGCGTGACGAGGCGCACCGTTTCGCCATCGGCACCCACCGTGCGAAACGCGCCAAGGGGGTCAGTGCCACGCCGCTTGACGATGTGCCGGGCGTCGGGGCTGCGCGCAAGCGGGCGCTTTTGGCGCATTTCGGCTCGGCCAAGGCGGTGGGCCGCGCGAACCTTAGCGATCTTAAGGCCGTCGAAGGGGTGTCGGATGCGCTGGCAGAGACAATTTATGGCTACTTCCATGAAAAGGGTTAGGTATGCGTCCGCCGAAGGGCAGGCCGCTGGCGCGGTTTCGTCCTTTCAGCCGCGAACGGCGCAAGATAGGATAACGTCATGAAATGGAATTTGCCCAATATCCTGACCCTGCTCAGGCTGGTCGCGGCCCCCGGTGTGGCGGTCATGTTTCTCTATTTTACGCGCCCCTACGCCGACTGGTTCGCATTGGTGCTCTTCGTCGGGGCGGCGGTGACGGATTGGTTTGATGGCTATCTTGCCCGCGCTTGGGGGCAGGAAACCAAACTGGGCGCCATGCTCGACCCGATTGCCGACAAAGCGATGGTCGTGATCGCGCTGATGGTGATCGTGGCCTTCTCAAGCTGGTCGCCTTGGCTGGTGCTGCCCGCCACGCTGATCCTGTTTCGGGAAGTCTTTGTCTCGGGCCTGCGTGAATATCTGGGCGACGTTGCGGGCACTTTGAAGGTCACCCAACTGGCCAAGTGGAAGACGACCCTGCAGATGATCGCCATCGCCGTGCTGTTCTCGCAAGGTGTGTTCGAGCATTACCTCGGCATGAGTGTTTTCGGCATGGACCAGCAGATGATCGAAGCGATCCTTGATGGCGAGGTCGAAGATACTCTGGGGCTGGGTTGGAAACTCGCCGGGATGGAATGGGCCGGGCTGTTGGGGCTGGTCCTGCTGTGGATCGCCGCGGTGCTGACCGCCATCACCGGCTTTGACTACCTGCGCAAGGCGCTGCCACATCTGAAGGAGCCACGCTGATGGATGTTCTGTATTTCGCTTGGGTCCGAGAACGGATCGGCCTGCCCCGCGAGCGGGTGGAGAGCCAAGCCACCACAGTGGCCGAACTGATCGAAGAATTGCGCGGGCGCGAAGAGCGCTATGAAGTGGCGTTTTCTGACCTCTCCGCATTGCGCGTGGCCGTGGATCAGGAGTTGACCGACTTCGACGCCCCGCTGAATGGCGCGCGCGAAGTGGCCTTTTTCCCTCCGATGACCGGGGGCTGACCCATGCGCGTTTTGGTGCAGGAAGCGCCCTTTGATCTGGCCGAGGAAACCGCACGTTTCGCCAAGGGCGAGGGCGGCAGCGGTGCGATTGTGACCTTTACCGGCGTCGTGCGCGACAATGATGCAGGCACGCTGAGCGCGATGGAGATCGAACATTACCCGGGCATGACCGAAAAGGCGCTGCGCGAGATTGCGCAGCAGGCCGTTGCGCGGTTCGATCTGCAAGATGCGCTGGTGATCCACCGCCATGGGCGTCTGGTGCCGGGCGAACAGATCATGATGGTCGCCACGGCAGCGCGGCATCGCCGCAGCGCATTTGAGGCGGCGGAGTTCTTGATGGATTATCTCAAATCCCGCGCGCCGTTTTGGAAGCGCGAGATCACGGCTGAGGGTGAGGCTTGGGTCGCTGCAAAAGACGATGATGAGGCTGCGCTAGAGCGCTGGTAAGCCTCTGCTTCAGGCGAAGCGTCCGCCTTTTTCGATGACTTCGATCTGATAGCCGTCCGGATCCGCCACAAAGAAGAACTTCGCCACCGTTTCTCCGGCAGGGCGAAAATCGACGATGTCCCGCGGGGCGGCACCAGCCTTGAACGCGGTGTCGCGGGCGGCCTCAAGGTCTTCGACCACAAAGGCCAGATGGCCATAGCCGTCGCCCAGATCATAGGGCGTATCGCGGTCCTTGTTGACTGTCAGCTCCAGCTCGAAATCGCCCGAGGCGTCGCGCAGGTAGATCAGGGTGAAGCTGTCAAAATCCAAACGGTCCGCAATCTTCAGCCCGAAAACGTCTTCGTAGAATTTCACCGATGCCGTCTCATTGAAGACGCGGATCATGGAATGGGCGAGTTTGGCCATGGGAGCCTCCGGAAGGGCGTGGGGCTAGGCTTTCTGACGCTCGATATAGGCGCGCATCTCTTCGGCCTCGTGGCGGGCATCGCGCAGGCCGTCCATCGCGGCGCGCAGCTCTGCCTCGGTCTGGGCAAGCTGGTTGGTCAGTTCGGCTTCGCGCTGCTGCAGATAGGTGATCGCCTGATCGCGGGTTTCCTCGGCCTCGTGAAGCTCTTGGCTCATCCGGTCAAGCTGGGCCACATCATCGGCGGCCACACGGGTGAAGCGGTTCAGCAGCCAGTTGGCGAACCATCCCATGCAGAAGGCCACGAAAAGAATGATGGCTGTTGCCAGGACAAACTCAGTTCTGCTCATCACCGCTGCCTTCTTCGGTTTCGTCGGATTCCCCGATCTCTTCTGCCGTGGTATCGCCCGTTTCTTCAGCAGATTCCAGCGCTGTTTCGTCTTCGGGCGTCTCAGCCTCGGGTTGGATCAGGCGGAATTCGATGCGGCGGTTGGCTTCGCGGCCATCCTCGGTCTTGTTGTCGGCGATGGGGTTTTCTTCGCCGTAGCCCTTGGCAAGGAAGGACGAGGTCAGCACCCGGCGGGCGCGCAATTCGTTCAGAACCGATTCCGCGCGGCTTTGCGACAGCGACAGGTTCATCGATTCGCGGCCTTGGCTGTCGGTGTAGCCCTGAATTTCCAGCGGGATGTCACCGCAGCGTTTCAGCACCTCGGCGATATCATCCATCGTACCCAAAGCGGCCGCGTCGATCGTGGCGCTGCCCGGCTCGAAGGTGATCTTGCCGATTTTCAGGATTTCGCGAATCTCGGCTTCGCATTCTTCGGGTGTGGGCAGACCCGCGATGGGGTCGAGCTTTTCTTGATAGGTGATGTCGATGCTGTAATCCGCACCTTCGCCCAGCTTGTCAGCCAAGAGTGAGGCAACGGTGGTGTTCGCATCCTTGTTGCCGGTGTTGCCCATCACCTCAAGCCGGTCGGGCGTGACGTTGACAGAGCCGTTGGCCAGCGAGGCCATGGCCTCTAGCCCGGTCAGGACCCGGGTGGCCCAATCGTCCGGCAGGGTCTCGTCTAGACGTGCGGCGGTATAGACATTGGCCGATCCGAAATGCGATTTTGCGTAGCTGTCCGCCAGATCGCGTAACCCCTCGGTCGAGAGCCGTCCGCGCAGTTGCACCTGCCCCTCGGGAGAGAGGGTGGCGGTGAATTCGGGCGGGCCTGCGTCGGGGTCTTCGACTTTCGGCAGTTTCGCGGTCAGGGCGAAAACATCCGGAAGGGCGTTTTCCAACTCGCCCACAACGCGGTCGAAGGTGTTGGAATCGGTGCCGGGCGCAGCCAGCAATGTAATGTCTGCATCCGCGAAAGAAATGGCGCCTTGGCCCACGCGGCTCAGCGCTTCGATGGCCAGCGCCACGGCGCGGCCCCAGTTCGGGCTGGGCACACCCAGACCGATGGTGCAATCAGCACTTTCTGACGCGCCGGCGGCGATGCCCGCTTTCAGGATGCGGTTGGCGGCGGCTTCGGTATCGGCAGAGCAAGCATCGAAACGCGCGCCTTCGGCGTCGATCTCAAACCGCAGGGTAAAGGGGGTGATCACCGGGCGGGGTGCTGCAATGTCGAGCCGCAGCCGCAGGCTGGGCGGGGCCGCGCGCTGCAGTTTACGCTCCATCTGGGCCTTGGCGGCGGCGCTGTCGGCGATGGCGGTAATCGTCACGCGCCCCGCATCGACCGAGGCTTTGGCGCGGGGCAGGTCCGCCATGGCACGCACCGCAAAGTTCAGCGCGTCTTCCCAGCCTTCGGGGGCTGGATAGTCGGCAGCTTCCAACAGGTCAGTCACCGTGGCGTCACCCGCCATGTCATCAAAGGCGTCGATCACCGCCTCGCGGTCGGTGCTGGTGGGGATCAGGCCAATGATCGAGATGCCCGCATCATTGCGCAGAACCTCGGCAGAGAAACGCGGCGGGGCGATGCCGGATTGGGCCTCGACCTCCATCTCGTCGATCACGCGGGCGGCGTCGACCACGGTGCCTGCGGTCGACAGGGCGCGGAAACGCACGGCCTCGGTCGGGGCGATCCCGGCGAGGGTGACTTGCAGACCATCGGCCTGCACCTCGGCCCATGTCATGCCCTGATCGTCCAGCGCGTCACGCACACCGATTTCGGAAGTATCCTCGATCAACTGCACCGAAAAGCTTGCCGCCACGAGAGAGACCACCCCTGCGGCTGCAAAGGTCAGGGCGATCATGAAAATGGCGGAGAGGCGCATGGGCGGCCTTCTGGTTGTTAAGCTCAAGACTTGATACGCGCGTCCTGCCGGGGGTGCAATCAGGCCAGAAGACTTGCTGCGAAAAACAACAGCGGGATCATGCCGGTATCACGGTTAGCGCGAAAGAGCTGCAAAAGCTTGGCGTTGTCCTTCGTATCCAGCCCCCGAAGCTGCCACGCCATATGCCAGCCCATCGCCCAAGGCCCGCCGAGGGCAATCGCCAGCGCCAGCACCGAAGCCTGCGGCAACCCGGCATAGATCACCGCGATCCCCATCAGCCCCACGGTCGCCATTAAGAAGCGTCGCAGCCATTGGCCCGAATTCTCACCAAAAAGCCGCGCGGTGGATTTCACCCCAATCAGCGCGTCATCCTCGGCGTCCTGATGGGCATAGATCGTGTCATAGAACAGCGTCCAAGCGATCCCTGCGAGGTAGAGCACCACGGCAGGCGCGTGCAGCGTGCCTGCATGGGCTGTCCAAGCCAGCATCGCGCCCCAGTTGAAGGCCAGCCCCAGAAAGACCTGCGGCCACCATGTGAACCGTTTGGCGAAGGGATAGACAGCCACCGGCAGCAGCGCCAGGACGCCCATGGCGATGGCTGCTTGGTTAAAGGTTAGCAGGATCAGCAGCGCCAGCAGCATTTGCCCCACCATCCACGCCAGCGCCTGTTTCACCGAGACCGCGCCCGAAGGGATCGGTCGCGAGCGGGTGCGCGCGACCTTGCCGTCGATGTTGCGGTCGGTGATGTCGTTCCACGTACAGCCCGCCCCTCGCATCAGAAAGGCGCCGATGCCGCAGCCCGTGAAAATCCACAGATCCTCCCACCGGGGTGCCTGATCGAAAAGGATCGCAAGGCTCAGCCCCCACCAGCAGGGCAGCAGCAACAGCCATGTGCCAATGGGGCGATCTGCGCGGCTCAGCCGCAGGTAGGGGCGCAGTCCGGCAGGGGCGTAACGGTCGACCCAATTGTCGGCCACCGCATCGGCAACAGGCGCATCGGGCGTAGCATCTGGCGAAGGCGGCTGGTTGTGCATATATCTGGCCCCATGAATGCGAAAATCAGATTGTATGTAGATCAGCCCTTGGGGCAGGGGCAAACGGTTCCTTTGGCGCGCGAGCAGGCGCATTACCTCTTTGGGGTGATGCGGCTGTCGGTCGGGGCTGGGGTGCTTTTGTTCAACGGGCGCGATGGCGAATGGCTGGCCGAGGTCGCTGAGGCGGGCAAACGCGGCGGGGTTCTGACCTGTGTCGAGCAGACCCGCCCGTTGCAGATGCCGCCGGATCTGTGGCTGCTTTTCGCGCCGATCAAAAAGACCCGGACAGATTTTATTGTTGAAAAAGCCGCCGAGATGGGCGCCTCGCGCATTATCCCGGTGATGACCGAATTCACCAACGCAGGCCGCGTGCAGCAAGCGCGCCTTCAGGCCCATGCGGTCGAGGCGGCAGAGCAATGCGGCGGCACCTATGTGCCCGAGGTGGCCGAGGCAGTGAAGTTAGGGCGGCTGCTGGATCAATGGGACAGCAACCGTCAGATCATGTTCTGCGATGAGACTTTGGCTGGCGAGCGCGGCGCGCTTCCCATGGGGGCAGGCGGACCATGGGCTATTCTCATCGGTCCCGAAGGTGGGTTTTCGGAAGGAGAACGCAAGCGCTTGCACGGGTTTGATCATGCCCACGCCGTCACACTGGGGCCGCGCATCCTGCGGGCCGATACGGCTGCGGTGGCGGCGATGACGATGTGGCAGCAGGCTTTGGGGGATTGGTGATGCAAAGGATGGCCCAATGAGTTTCCTGCGCCAAGGGGCCCGCGACCAGCTTTGGCGCTGGCGCGAAGCGATCGTCGGCGGCGGGCTGATGCTCTTTGGGCTCTGGCTGGTGGCCGGGCCGGGCTTTTTGCTGGCGGTGCCGGGATACGCTGCCCTTGCGAGCGGGACTGCGCTGATCTGGCTCGGCGTGCAGCGTGCGCGCTTTCGCGGTGAAGGTGACGGGGCGGGGGCCGTTCAGGTTGTCGAGGGGCAGATCACCTATTTCGGCCCGCTGACCGGCGGCACGGTCGCCCTGCGTGAACTGCAGCGGCTCAGCCTTGACCGGCAGATGTTTCCCGCCCATTGGCGGCTTGAGCCGCGCGACGATGAAACCCCCTTGCTGATCCCGGTGAATGCCGCTGGCTCCGAGGCGCTTTTTGACGCTTTCGCCGCCCTGCCGGGCCTGCGTACCGAGCGGATGCTCTTTGAGTTGCGCAAGACCCGGCATGACGCCGTTGTGATCTGGGAGCGCGCGCCGCTGCGCCCGGCGCATGTCTTGCTGCATTGACAGCCCCGGCAAATCCGCCCATCCCTGCTAAACACGACGCCAAGTCGTCACCTTAGAAGACACCCAAGACGACCCTTCAAAACGGAGCCCTCGCAAATGTCCATTCCTCAATCCGGCGGCGGCCCGATCGAACATCATGACCAAATGGCGCAGTATCTGGCCGACGGCTGCAAGCCAAAGAAGATTGGCGCATCGGTACAGAACACGAGAAATTCGGCTATTGCACCGATACCCTCAAGCCGTTGCCCTATGAGGGCGACCGCTCAATCCGGGTGATGCTGGAAGGGCTGCGTGACCGTCACGGCTGGGCGCCGGTCGAAGAGGGTGGCAAGCTTATCGGGCTGGAAAAAGAGGGTGCGAACATCAGTCTTGAGCCGGGCGGGCAGTTGGAGCTGTCGGGCGCGCCAGTCGAAACCATCCATGAAACTTGCGATGAGGTGAACACCCACCTGCGCGAGGTCAAAGATGTGGCCGATGAGATCGGCGTGGGCTTCATCGGTCTGGGTGCCGCGCCCGAGTGGTCGCATGAGCAGATGGATTTGATGCCCAAGGGCCGCTACAAGTTGATGGACAGCTATATGCAAAAGGTCGGCACCATGGGCACCACCATGATGCGCCGCACCTGCACCGTTCAGGTGAACCTCGATTTCGCGACGGAAGCCGACATGGTGCAAAAGATGCGCGTCGCCGTGGCAATGCAGCCTATCGCCAATGCGCTTTTTGCCAATTCACCCTTCCTCGACGGCAAGCCCAATGGCGTGAAATCCACCCGCGGGTTGGTGTGGCGCAATCTGGATGATGCCCGCACTGGGATGGTGCCTTTCGTCTTTGACGAGGGTTTTGGGTTTGAGGCTTGGGTGCAATATGCGCTCGATGTGCCGATGTATTTTGTCTACCGCGATGGCAAATATATCGACGCGCTCGGCCAGTCCTTCCGCGATTTTCTGAAGGGCGAGCTGCCTGCGCTGCCCGGCGAGAAGCCGACGCTGAGCGATTGGGCCGATCATCTGACCACGCTCTTCCCCGAGGCGCGGGTGAAGAAATTCATCGAAATGCGCGGTGCCGATGGCGGCCCGTGGCGGCGTCTTTGCGCCCTTCCGGCCTTCTGGGTCGGGCTGATGTATGACCAGAGCGCGTTGGATGGCGCTTGGGATTTGGTCAAGGATTGGGATGCCGACACCCGAGAAGAGCTGCGTATCGCGGCCTCGACCCACGGCCTTCAGGCCGAGGTTGGCGGGCTAAAGATGCATGATCTGGCCCGCGAGGCGGTGGCCCTGTCAGAGGCCGGTTTGAAAGCCCGCGCCCGTCCCGGCGCAGGCGGGCTGGTCCCGGATGAGACGCATTTCCTCAACGCCCTGCGCGATAGTATCGAGACGGGCCGCGTGCCTGCGGATGATCTGCTGGCGGATTATCATGGGCCATGGAACGGCGATCTGAGCCGTATCTACGCCGAATATTCCTACTGAAACATGAATTGGCTGATGCCGCCTTCGGGCGGTGTCAGCCCTTCTGACCAATCCGCGATTCCGTACCGCTTCGAATGCGGCGAATGTTGTCGCGGTGCCGCCAAAAGATCAGCAGCGTCAGGGCGATGCCCAAAAGCAGCATTTCTCCATAGCCAAGGAACACCAGCAAAAAGGTTGAGCTTGCCGCTGCTGCCAGCGCCGACAGGGACGAGATGCGCGAGACTGCCGCCGTAATCAGCCAGACCGCACAGCATGCCAGCCCGACAGGCCATGCCAGCGCCAGCATGAGGCCCAAAAAGGTCGCCACGCCCTTGCCGCCGCGAAAGCCAAGCCAGACCGGATAGCAATGGCCGATCATCGCGCCGAGCGCCGCCGCCTGCGCGGCATCTTCGCCCGCGAAGGCCCGGGCCAGCAGCACCGCAACGGCCCCCTTGGCCCCGTCCAGCAACAGCGTCAGCGCCGCGGCTTTTTTGTTGCCGGTGCGCAGCACATTGGTCGCGCCGATGTTGCCCGACCCGATATCGCGCAGGTTGCCCAGCCCCATCAGCCGCGCCAGCAGCATGCCAAAGGCGATAGAGCCGATGACGTAGCCCGCCAGCGCCCAAAAAAGGATCATTTCAATAGAAGTGTCGATAGGGGGCATCAATTCGCCTCGTAAACGCAGGAGCCTGCAACATAAGTTGCCACGACCTTACCCTGCATCCGCATCCCGTCAAAGGGCGTGTTGCGGGATTTTGACCGCAGCGTCGCGCGGTCCAACACGAAGGGCGCGTCGGGGTTGAACAGCACCATATCCGCAGGCGCCCCCACGGCAATCCGCCCACCGGGCAGGCCGAGCCGTTTGGCCGGGTTCAGCGACAGCGCGCGCCAGAGCGTCGGCAGGTCCATCATCTCGGCATGGACCAATCGCAGGGCGGCGGGCAGCAGCGTTTCCAGCCCGACCGCGCCGCTGGCGGCTTCCTCGAAGGGCAGGCGTTTGCTTTCTTCGTCCTGCGGGGTGTGCATAGAGCAGATGATATCGATCAGGCCGCTGGCGACGGCTTCGACCACGGCGATGCGGTCTTCCTCGTCGCGCAGTGGCGGTTTCACCTTAAAGAAGGTCCGATAATCGGCCACGTCGAGCGCATTCAGCGTCAGATGGTGGATGCCCACGCCCGCGGTGATGTCGAGCCCGTTGCGCTTGGCGCGTTCCAGCGCGGGCAGGGCGCGTGCGGTGGTGATCTGGTCTGCGTGATACCGCGCGCCGGTCATCTCGATCAGGGCAATGTCGCGGTCCAGTCCCATGCGTTCGGCCATGGGCGACACGGCAGGCAGGCCGCGCAGCGAGGCGAATTTGCCGGAGGTGACAGCCGCCCCCTTGCTCAGCCCCGGATCCTGCGGGTGGGCGATGACGAGTGCACCAAGGCTGCGCGCATAGGTCAGCGCGCGGGAGAAGACTTTGGTATCCGTCACCACGCGATCGCAATCGGTAAAGGCGGCGGCGCCTGCATCCATCAGGAAGCCAATCTCGGTCATCTCGCGCCCGTCGCGGCCTTTGGTAAGTGCGGCCATGGGGACCACATTCACTGGGGCGGCCTCATTGGCGCGGCGGGTGACGAATTCGAGTGTTTCGGGGCTGTCGATGGCCGGATCGGTATCAGGGCGTGTGACCATCGTTGTCACCCCGCCCGCTGCTGCGGCCAGACCGGCAGAGCGGTAGCTTTCTTTATGCCGCTCGCCTGGTTCGCAAACTTTCACGCCAATATCGACGATGCCGGGGGCGAGGATATGACCACCGCAATCGATCACCTCTGCGCCGTCGGGCGCTGTAGCGCCACCGACCAGAACCTCGGCAATCACCCCATCGCGGACCAAAACAGCGGCTGGCTCAAGCGTGCTGGCTTCGGGGTCTAGAAGGCGCAGGTTGGTGAAGAACTGGGTCATGGGCGGGCCTTTGATGCGATAGCGGATGCGCCGCTGTCATGCCCCAAATCGCCCCCCAGACCAAGCGGTTTTCGCGGTTTTCTGAGGCAGGTGTCGCCCTTAACCGCCGATCCAAATCATCATACCGACCACGCCAAAAGCCACCAGAAGGGCGACCATCGCAATACGGCCAGACATCTTGGGATCGTGTTCAGGTTCTTGCATGGGCCAGATGTAACCCGCCAGCACCAAGGGTGCCAGCGGTTTTCGCCTTAGGCCAGCAGCCACCAGATGACCAGCAGGATCAGCGCGACAACGGCCACGATCACCATCGTCTTGCCGCCACCGCCCTTTGCAGGCTCAGCCGGAGAGACGCGGGGGATGCCGGTGTAGGGCTGGGCGGCTTCGGCTTCCATCGCTTGCACGGGCGTGTCGGGGCCGCCTTCGGTATAGGTGCCGATATGGGTCAGCGCCGGGATCGGAGCCAGTTGCAGCGACTGCCCGGCGAAAGCGCGGGAGTAGACGATCATTACCCAGCCGTCGAGCGCGGCAAGCTTGCTGCGGTCCGTCTCGATCTGGTTGGGGTTCACGCCATTGCCGTCGCGCAGATAGCCCGCAAGCCCCAGTTGATCTAGGTCGGCAACCCGAAAGACCTCTGTATAGGCCGCGTCAATCCGCTCGACCCCAAGGGCGGCGGCCTGTGCGGTCTCATCATCACGCATGGCCCGCGCCTCGTCATCCGAGAGCGAGAGGGTGTAGACCCGGACTTTGCCGGCTTCTTGCGGGGCGACTTCTGTATGGGGCATGACGGCTTCCTTTAACTGTTCTCAGGAAAACGCCGCTTGGCCCATTGGGGTTCCGCTCAGATCGCGCCGGGCTGGGCGGCGATGTGGTTGCGCGCCAGCAGGTCCATTGCGGCCATGCGCACGGCGACGCCCATCTCTACCTGATCTTGGATCACCGAGCGATTGATGTCATCGGCCAGCGTGCCGTCAATCTCAACCCCGCGGTTCATCGGGCCGGGATGCATGACAATGGCATCGGGGCTGGCATGGGCGAGCTTTTCGGCATCCAGCCCGTAGCGGTGATAATACTCGCGCTCGGAGGGGATGAACCCGCCGTCCATCCGCTCTTTCTGGAGGCGCAGCATCATCACCACATCGACACCTTCGAGCCCCTTTTTCATGTCGTCAAAGACTTCGACGCCAAATTGGTCGATCTGGCTCGGCATCAGGGTCGGCGGGCCGACAAGGCGGATGCGGTTCTCCATCTTGCCAAGCAGTAGGATGTTCGACCGCGCCACCCGGCTGTGCGCGATATCGCCGCAGATCGCGATGCTGAGGCGGTGCAGCCTACCCTTGGCGCGGCGGATCGTCAGCGCATCCAGCAGTGCCTGTGTGGGATGCTCGTGCCGCCCGTCGCCTGCGTTGAGCACGGCGCAGTTCACCTTCTGCGCCAGCAGGTCCACCGCGCCGGATTGCGGATGGCGTACCACCAGCAGATCTGGGTGCATTGCGTTCAGCGTCATCGCGGTATCAATCAGCGTCTCGCCCTTTTTGATCGAGCTGGCCTGCATCGCCATGTTCATCACATCCGCGCCTAGACGCTTGCCCGCGATCTCGAAACTCGCCTGCGTGCGGGTGGAGTTTTCAAAGAACATATTGATCTGCGTCAGCCCGCGCAGCGCGTCCGAATGCTTGTTCGGCTGGCGGTTGCGGTCTGCATAGGTGTCGGCCAAATCCAGCAGGGTGGTGATGTCTGCCTGCGAGAGTTGTTCGATGCCAAGCAGGTGGCGATGGGCGAATGACATGGTGGCGATCCCTTCTGCTGTTGCCGCCTTATAGGCGCGGGCGGCTTGGCAGGTAAAGCGCAGCGATAGGGCATTTCGCCCCTCGCCTACAGGGCGTAAGCTGCGGCCATGGAATCATTCGATTATCATCAGGCGGCAGAGATGCTGGCGCGGCAGGTTGAGCTTGGCGCGACCGAAGCGATTTGCGACGCCCCGGTCAACCGCTATGAGGTGCCCGCAAGCCCGCCCAAAGCCAGTGCCAAGATCGGCAAAGGCCCCCAGCCTTTGCAGGCGTCGGAAACGCCCGACCCCGTCGCCTTGGCCCGCCGCGCCGCGCGGGGCGCGCAGACCTTGGAAGAGTTGCGCGCCGCGGTCCAAGGGTTCGAACATTGCGAGCTTCACAAGGGTGCGCGCAATCTGGTCTTTGCCGATGGGGTGCCGGGCGCGCCTTTGATGATCTTTGGCGAAGCGCCCGACCGCGACGAAGACCGCGCGGGCAAGCCTTTCGTGGGGCGCACGGGTCAGATGCTTGACCGGATGCTGGCGGCGATCGACATGGGGCGGGACCGCAATGTCTACCTGTCGAATATCCTACCGTGGCGCACGCCGCAGGGGCGCGACCCGAAACCGGATGAGATTGCGATGATGCGCCCCTTTGTGCAGCGTCATATCGAATTGGCCAAACCCAAGGTGCTGGTGCTCTTTGGCAATTGGTCCTGCCAGTCGCTGCTGGAAAAACGCAGCATCATGCGGTTGCGGGGCAATTGGACCAAAGCCGCCGATCTTTCTTGCATGCCGATGGTCCATCCCGGCTACCTTCTGCGCAACCCCGAGGCCAAGCGCGAGGCTTGGGCCGATTTGTTGAGCGTTCAGGCCAACTTGCGCGATGGTTGATGCGCTGACCCTTCTGGCTTTCGTGCCTGCCGCCTTGGCTCTGAACCTGACACCGGGGGCGGATATGATGTTTTGCCTTGGGCAGGGGCTGCGTTCGGGCCCGCGTGCCGCGCTGGCGGCGAGTGCCGGGATCTCCGCGGGCGCTTTTGTGCATGTGACGCTGGCGGGGCTTGGTCTTGGGGCGCTGGTGGCGGCGCTGCCTTGGGCGCTTGATCTGATCCGCTGGCTTGGCGTGGCCTATCTGCTGTGGCTTGCGGTTCAAACGCTGCGACAGGCTGGAAAGCCGCGCGACACGACGCCCGGCATGGGCGGCTGGCGGGCGTTTAACACCGGGTTTATCGTCAATTTGACCAACGCCAAGGTGATCCTTTTCGTGCTGGCCTTTCTGCCGCAATTCGTGGTGCCAGAGGCTGGGCCGGTCTTGGCGCAGTTCTTGACCTTTGGCGCGGTGCTGGCCTTGGGCGGTTTCGTCATCAACGGCGCGGTGGGAGTCTTCGCTGCCGGAATCGGGCGACGGCTGGCCGGGGGCGGGCGTGTGCTCGGTTGGATCAGCAGCGGCATTTTCGTGGCACTGGCCGCGCGTTTGGCAATGATGGAGCGGACATGAGCAGGATCGACGACAGCCGGGAGTTCATCCCCGTGAGAATTGCCGTGCTGACCGTTTCGGACAGCCGCAGCTTGGCCGAGGACCGTTCGGGTGATGTGCTGGTCGGACGGATTGAAGCGGCGAGCCATGTGCTGGCCGCGCGCGAGATCGTGACCGACGACCGACCCGCCATCGCGGCGCAACTGCGCGACTGGTGCGCGGACCCTGAAATCGACGTGGTGATCAGCACGGGCGGCACCGGGCTTACGGGGCGCGACGTGACCGTCGAGGCGCACCGCGATGTCTATGAGAAAGAGATCGACGCTTTCGGCACAGTCTTCACCATGATTTCAATGGAGAAGATCGGCACCAGCGCCGTGCAAAGCCGTGCGACGGGCGGGGTGGCGCAGGGGACGTATCTCTTCGCGTTGCCCGGCAGCCCGGGGGCCTGCAAAGACGCATGGGACGGCATACTGCTCAAGCAGTTGGACTACCGCCATATGCCCTGCAATTTCGTAGAGATCATGCCCCGGCTAGACGAGCATCAACGCCGCAAGTAGCGCCGTGACTTAGCCAGAGGTGCAGCCCGTGATCTCGACACTGTGATCCTGCCCGATGACGGTGATCCGAATGGCAAAGCGGTCCAATGCCAGCGCCGTGCCGTTCTCGGCGATCATCTCTCCGCTGGCGACAAGTGTATTGCCCGACCGCTGGCTGTCCATCTCGCTCATCCACATGTTGGGGTTGCCGGGCTCAATCACCACGGTCTCCTTACCCCCGGCAGAGGGCAGGGCAAGCCGGGTTTCGATCTCCAGCCCCCGCGCGGTGGGGCGCAGGCTGCATTGGGCGCTTTTCAATCCAGCCTCGGCCCCCGAATAGGGCCGCGCTGCAAAGGCGGCGGCGATGGCCGGGGTGGGCTTGCTGTCACGGGTGTCGAGCAGGGCGCGCAGGCGGATGGTTTGTGGCAGGCAGATGTCACTGCACACGCCAAGGTCGATGCTGGCGTCCAAGCTTACCGGGGCACCGGGGCGGCGCGGGGTGATGGTCAGCGGCAGGATCACTTCGCGGGCATAGCCAATGGAGTTCACCCCGCCTTGGTCAAAGACCTTGGGCGCGGGCCATGTGATTTGCACATCGCGCAGGTTGTCAGAGCCGGACCAGTCGAACTCTGGCGGAATGCCAGCGTCACCGGGGCTGCGCCAATAGGTCTTCCACCCCGGAGCCATGCGCAGCCGGATCGCCGCCACCCGCCGCCCGTCGGCCTGTTGCCAACCAGTGAGCAGATCACCCTGCAGTGGCGTGCCGACACCGTCCTGTGCGGCGGCGGGCAGGGCAAGGGCAAGGCAGGAAAGAACGGCGGAGAAGAGGCGCGATATATTCATGGGGTCTTGATGGGGTATCCATCCGCGCCTGCCAAGTCACATTTGCATCATCCATGTTTCGCCGATGGGGCGGGCGGCGGGCGGCATCTCTTGTTTTGTAGGGCGCAAGCGGCCATGTTTAAAGAAAGGTTACCTTCAGGAGGTGGGCGTTGACGGGTCAGACAATGGAACTGACGGGCAAACTGCTGGTCGCGATGCCGGGCATGGGCGATCCACGTTTCGCACATTCCGTAATCTATCTTTCTGCGCATTCAGAACAGGGCGCGATGGGGCTGATGGTCAACAAACCCGCCCCGGAACTGCGCCTGTCGGATGTGCTGGATCAATTGGTCGATGACACGCCGCCGCAGGCGAAATCTCTGGCCGTACATTTCGGCGGCCCGGTCGAGACGGGGCGCGGCTTTGTGCTGCATTCCGATGAATACCGCTCTGCCCTTGAAACGCTGCGGGTCGGCGATGGCATTGCGCTGACCGCCACGCGCGACATCCTAGAAGACATCGCCACCGGCAAGGGGCCAGAGCGCGCGCAGTTGATGCTGGGCTATGCGGGCTGGGGGCCGGGGCAGTTGGAGGGCGAGATTGCGCAGAACGGCTGGCTGACCTGCGAGGCCTCGCCAGAGGTGATTTTTGACCTGCCGGATGCAGAGAAATGGGCGGCGGCGCTCAAAACGCTGGGCATTGACCCCTTGGGGCTTTCGGCCTCAGCCGGCCACGCCTAGCGCGGGGCGGCGGCGCGGGCCAAACGGTCGTTGATCGCGCGGCCCAAGCCGTGATCGGGGATCGGCGCTACGGCGATGCTCTGTCCGGTGGCGTCCAACTGGTGCAGATGGTCAAAAAGCTTCGCCGCAGCCTCGGTCAGGTCGCCGGAGGGCGAGAGGTTGAGGTCGCAAACCATCGTTCCAAAGCCAAGCAACACTTCGCCCGGCCCAGCCGTTTCCGCGTTCAACCGCACCGCCGCGCCAGGGGCGTAGTGAGAGGCCAACTGCCCCGGCGCGATGATCTCTGCCCCATCGACGATCTCTAGCGGTTGCCCGAGCGCCGCCTCTATCGCCTCACTCGGCAGGCCGCCTGCGCGGAGCAGGGCAGGGCGGGGGCCGGTCAGACCGAGGATCGTGCTTTCCAAACCAACAGTGCAGGCGCCGTCATCCAGTACCGCCGCGATCTTACCGTCGAGGCCCGCCAGCACATGCGCAGCCGTGGTCGCGCTGATCTTGCCCGAGGGGTTGGCCGAGGGCGCGGCCACGGGACCGTTGAGTGCCTGCAAGACCTGCCGCATGGCGGGGTGGGCTGGCACGCGCACCGCAAGGCTGGGCAATCCCGCCGTGACCAGTGACGACAGCCCGCTGTCGGGTTTGAGCGGTAAGACCAATGTCAGCGCGCCGGGCCAAAAGGCCTGCGCCAACCGGTCGGCATCGTCGGTCCATTCCACGTATCGTTTGGCGGTCTCGATATCCGGCAAATGCACGATCAGCGGATTGAAGCTGGGCCGCCCCTTGGCGGCATAAATGCCCGCCACGGCTTCCCCATTGCGGGCGTCCGCGCCAAGGCCATAGACCGTCTCGGTCGGCAGAGCGACCAGCGCACCGTCTTGCAGCAGCTTCGCCGCGCGGGCGATGCCTTGGGGCGTGGGGGTCAGCGTCTCGGTCATAGCAGGGCTAATCCTGTCTAATCCTGCAGCATCCCGTGACGCCGCGTTTGGGTTGCGGGGGCGGCCGGGCATTTCATGCTGGCGGCAACATAAACCAGCCTTTATCAGGGCCATGTTAGGCTTGCCAGATCAAGCGCGCCTTTCAGGAGGATATGATATGCCGTACCGCGCCGCCGTGGATGACTACCGTTTTCTGATCGAAGATGTGCTGGATTTCGCAGCCCTCCGCGCCACTGACCGCTACGCCGAGGCCACCGATGACGTGACCGGCGCAATTTTGGAGGAGGCGGGGCGGCTTTGTAATGACGTGCTGGCGCCCCTGCAACGTGGCGGCGATCTGCATCCCGCGAAGTTGGAGAACGGCATCGTGCGGACCTCTCCGGGTTTTGCCGAAGGCTTTGCCGCGATTGCCGAGGGCGGTTGGATCGGCATGTCGGCCGACCCTGAATTCGGCGGCATGGGCCTGCCGATGACCCTGACCAGCGCAGTCAACGAGATGATGAGCGGCGCTTGCCTGTCGCTTCAGCTTGCGCCTTTGATGAGCCAAGGCCAGATCGAAGCGTTGGAGCATCACGCAAGCGACACGATCAAGACCCTCTACCTGCCCAAGCTGATCTCGGGCGAATGGACCGGTACGATGAACCTGACCGAGCCGCAGGCCGGGTCGGACGTGGGCGCGCTCAGCAGCCGGGCCGAAGACAATGGCGACGGGACCTACGCGGTCTCGGGCCAGAAAATCTATATCTCTTGGGGCGACAATGATTTCGCGGGCAATGTCTGCCATCTCGTTCTTGCCCGGCTGCCGGGGGCACCCGCGGGCACCAAGGGGATCAGCCTGTTCCTCGTGCCTAAGTTCATCCCCGATGAGAATGGGGAGCCGGGCCAGCGCAATGGTGTCAGCGTAGTCAGCCTTGAGCATAAGATGGGTCTGCACGGCTCGCCCACTGCGGTCATGCAATATGACGACGCGACCGGTTGGATCGTTGGCCGCGAAGGCGGCGGCATGGCGGCGATGTTTACGATGATGAACAATGCGCGGCTAGGCGTTGGAGAGCAGGGCATTGGGGCCGCTGAAGGGGCCTATCAACTTGCGCTGGACTATGCGCTGGACCGCAAACAGGGCCGGTCGCCTGTCGAGGGTGGCACGGGCACCATTGTCGATCACGCCGACGTACGCCGGATGCTGCTGAGCATGAAGGCCGATATCTTTGCCTCTCGTGCCATCGCGCTGAGCTGCGCCTATGCCAGCGACATGGCGCGCGCCGGGCAGGGCGACGAATGGGCGGCGCGGGCGGCGTTCCTGACGCCGATCACCAAGGCTTTCGGCACTGACGTAGGCATGAGCGTTGCCGAGATGGGCGTGCAGGTGCATGGCGGCATGGGCTTTATCGAAGAAACCGGCGCTGCGCAGTTCAGCCGCGATGTACGCGTCACGGCGATTTATGAGGGCACCAACGGCATTCAGGCGATGGACCTTGTCGCCCGCAAAATGATGGACGGCGGTGAGGCAGCGAACCGGCTGCTGGACGAAATCGAAGCCGATGCCGAGACCGCACGCGACCCGTTCCCGCGCATGGCCGATGCCGTCTGGCAAGCCAGCGAGACCCTGCGCGAAGCGACTGAATGGATGACCGCGCAAAAGGACATGAACGAACGCTTCGCCGGGGCCGTGCCTTACCTGCGCGCCTTTGCCCGTGTGCTGGGCGGGCATCTGCATTTGCAAGCCGCCATGGCCGAGAAAGCCGCAGGCGGCAGCGGTGCACGTGAAAAGCTGGCGCGATTTTACATCCAACGCCTCTTGCCCGAGCATCAGGGGCTGCTGGCCCATGCGCAGGCGGGGGCCGAAGACCTCTATGCGCTTGATGTCGAAGACCTGAGAAGCTGATGACAGAACAGGCCACCCTCTCCGCCACCACGCCGAAACCGCCCAAGGGGCTGCGCTATCCATGGGACGTGCCCCCGCCGAGGGGGAGGCGATAGAAGTGGCGCCGGGGGTGCTTTGGTTCCGCCTGCCGCTGCCGATGAAGCTGGATCACGTCAACGTCTATGCGCTGGACGAAGGTGACAGCTGGACGGTGATCGACACCGGTTTCGCTTCGCGCCGGGCAAAGGACATCTGGCAGGGGCTGATGGCCGGACCGCTGGGCCGCAAACCGATCTCGCGCGTGGTCGTCACCCATCATCACCCCGATCACATCGGCCTTGCCGGTTGGTTGCAGACGGAGCATGGCGCGAAACTGGTCACCACACGGACCGCATGGCTCACCGCGCGGATGCTGACGCTGGACGTGCAAGAGGTGCCGGTCGCCGAATCCCTGTCGTTTTATCGTAAAGCGGGCATGGCGGCGGAGCTCTACGACAAACGCGCCAACGAACGACCTTTCAATTTTTCCGACGTCGTGGCCCCGCTGCCGCTAGGCTTCACCCGGATCCGGCAGGATGACGTGATCCGCATGGGCGGGCGCGATTGGGATGTGCATATCGGCAATGGTCATGCGCCCGAACACGCCACCTTCTGGAGCCGGGATGACAATTTGGTGATCGCGGGGGATCAAATCCTGCCCTCCATCAGCCCCAACATCGGCGTCTACCCGACGGAGCCCATGGCCGACCCCATCGGCGAATGGTTGGAGGCTTGCGAGCGTTTCCTACCCTTGGCGCGCGAGGATCATCTGGTACTTGGCGGGCACAAACTGCCCTTCACCGGCCTGCCGACGCGACTTAAACAGTTGATCGAGAACCACCACAGCGCCCTGCGCCGCCTGCTGGCCTATATCGACACGCCGAAATCAGCCTCGGAATGTTTCGCGCCGCTGTTCAAGCGCAGCATTGGCGAGGCGGAATATGGCCTAGCGCTGGTTGAAGCCGTCGCCCATCTGAGCCACCTTTACCAAGCCGGAGAGGCCACACGCGTGCTGCGTGAGGCAGACGGCGCATGGGTGTATCAGCGCAAGGGGTGAGCGATGGGCGATCAGGTGAAAACGGCGGCCGAAGCCTATGAGGAGGCCGCACTGCCGCGTATGCATGAGGTGCATACAGGCGCGGATCAGCCCAAGTCAGGCGACCAGCCGCTGCCCAAATCGGTAACCGACAAGCCGGTGAAACAGAAGTCGCCAGCGCAATGGGCCTATGAGCGGGTCGTGCTTTATCTCAAGAATTTTGAAGAAAAGCTCGACAATGACCATGAGGCGGCGATTGGCTTTGCCGGGGGCGACGCCGGGGTGCTGCGGATCGAAGGCATGGGGTATTTCGACCCCGACATCATCACTTTTTACGGCGTCGATCCGGCAGGGGCGCGGGCGCAATTGGTGCAGCATGTGGGGCAGTTAAACGTGATGTTGCGGGCCCTGCCAAAGAAAGTGCCCGATGCCGCACCGCAAAGGATCGGCTTTCGTTTGGTCGCCGATCTGGAAGAGACCTGACCTGCACGACTCTTTCGCGTGCGCGCAAGTGTAAGATTCCCCTCTAGCGCGTAATTTCGCGTAACGCTAGTATGGTTTTCTGATTATCATCCCCCCGTGACAGGGTGTTACGAATAGGTTAATCAGCGCCAACAGATTGTCTTAGGGAGACGAAAATGGCTGAACACGAACACGGCAGCATGAATTACGAACCACAGCAAAAGACCTTTGACGGGTTCATGACCTTCGTGACGCGCAGCGCCGTTGTCATCCTGGCGATCCTGGTTCTGCTGGCGATCTTTGCCGGTTGATCACGCCCTATCCCTGCGTGAGAGGGTAACCCTTTGAAAACTCTCTTGACGACGATTGCGCTGGTAGGCGTTCTGGCTGGCTGTTCGGTGGATCAAAGCCCCGATAGCCCGCCCGATGTCGTGGCGCGTGCGGCCTATCGCTCGCCCGAGCCGCCCTCCCTCACTTTGATGACCATGGTGAACAACCGTACCGGCAGCGGCGGACATACTGCCCTGATGGTAAACGGCTCGCAGCGGGTGATCTTTGACCCCGCCGGATCGTTCCGGGACGCGCGGATGGCCGAGCGGGGCGATGTGCTCTACGGGGTGACGCCCGCGTGGCTGCAGGCCTATAAATCCGCCCATGCCCGCAGCACCTTTCATGTGGTCAGTCAGGAAATTCCCGTCAGCCCCGAAGTGGCCGAACGGGCGCTTCGGTTGGTGACCTCCAACGGGGCGGTGCCCGGTGCATTTTGCGCCAATGCCACCAGCGGCATTCTCAGCCAAATCCCCGGCTTCCAAAGCGTTGGGTCGACGTTCTACCCCGTCAAGCTGCAAGAGCGGTTTGAGACTCTGCCGGGTGTCACCACAACGAAATATTACGAAGATGATGAGGGCGATGTGATCGACGCCCTGCGTGCAGCGCAACTGGCCCGCCAGTAGCGCCCGCGCTTACCCCACCAGATAGAGCATCCCATAGAGCGCCGCGGCCCCTGACAGGATCGCGGCGAGCACGTTCTTGCTCGCCAGTCCCACGCCCAGCGTGACCACCGCCGCAGTCACACGCGGCAGGTCGAACTGCCCGTCCGTGCCCGAGGGCCAAAGCACCTGCGGTGCCACCAGCGCGGGCAGAATCGCCACGGCGGTATAACGCAGATGCCGCAACAGCCACGCGGGCATCTGCTTGTTGCCGACCAATCCGGTAAAGACAAAGCGCAGGAAAAAGCTGCCCAGCCCAAGACCGATGATCACGATCCAAAGTGAGGTTCTGTCGATCATCATGCCGTGCTCCCCGGTTTGCGCCGTTCCATCCACGCCTCGACCTGCGCGCCGGTGATCATGCCCGCGAGCCCCGCGATGATCAGCCCAAGCGCATAGGGCACATCGACAGCGATGAGGCTCACGATCACCGCAACAAGCGCCGCCGCCACATGGGCCAGTGTGCGAAACATCGGCGCGATCATGGCCAGAAAGGTGATCGGAATGGCAAAGTCCAGCGCCCAACTGTCCGGCACGCTGGAGCCAACCATCGCGCCAATCAGCGTGAAGATATACCAAAGCGGCACCACCGGCGTCACGGTTCCAAAGAAATAGGCCATCCGCTGCGGCACCGTCATCTGCGGTTCCCGCTCATATTGGGTCATCGCCGCCACATAGGATTGATCGACCGTCATATAGGCCGCCAGCGCCCGCTGCCACAGCGGCGCGCCGCCGATCCACGGGGTGAGAGAGGCCGAATACATGGCCATACGCAGGTTCACCGCCAGCGCCGAGGCCAGCACGATGGCCGTGGGTACGTCTTCTTGCAACAGTTGCAGCGCCGTGAACTGCGCGGCCCCGGCGATCACCACGATCGAGAATGTCAGCGTCTCGAATACGTTCAACCCGGCCTCTGTCGCCAATAGACCAAAGAGAGAGGCGAAGGGGATGATCACCAGCACGAAAGGCAATGCGTCAACGATACCTTTGCGATAGGCGGATTTGGTGGTGGTGATGGCCATGACGAACTCTTAAATATAATGTCAAAGGCTTAGACCTAACCGGAAGGGGATACAATTGGCCCGCGACAATGAACTTAGCAATTATCTGATCGCCCCCGATCCCACTGCTGTTCGACTGACGCGGAATGTCTCTGGCGTGGATCACACCGGCGCGGAGGTGGCGATCAATGTGGTCGAAGAACGCCCCCTGACGATATTCCTCAACCGACAAGAGATCGTGACCGCCATGACCATTGGCGATTACCCGGCCTATCTGGCGCTCGGCTTTCTGCGCAATCAGGGGATGCTGCGCCCGGACGAAGAGATCACCGGCGTCGACTATGACGAAGAGCTTGAGACCGTCGTCGTGCGCACCAAACGCGCCACCGATTACGAAGACAAGATGCAGCGCAAGACCCGCACCAGCGGTTGCGCCGTGGGCACGGTCTTTGGTGATATGATGGAGGGGCTGGCCGATGTGCGCTTGCCCGACACGCCGGTGCGCACCTCGGACCTTTACGCGCTGGCGGCCAAGATCAACCGGACGCCGAGCCTTTATCTTGAGGCCGGGGCGATCCACGGCACCGTGCTGTGCCAAGGCGACCGACCGCTGGTCTATATGGAGGATGTGGGCCGTCACAACGCGGTCGACAAGATCGCGGGTTGGATGCTCTCCGAAGGGGTCGGGGCCGAGGATAAAGTGCTCTATACCACCGGGCGGCTGACCTCTGAGATGGTGATCAAGACGGCGATGATGGGCATTCCGGTGCTGGCGTCCCGCTCGGGCTTTACCGCTTGGGGGTGGAGATTGCGCAGCAGGTGAATCTTACGCTGATCGGGCGGATGCGCGGGCAGCGATTTACCTGTCTGGCGGGCGAGGGGCGGTTGATCCGCGACGCGGATCCGACCACCGTGGCCGAGGAGCCGCGCAAAAGCGGGCGCAAGGGCGCGAAGGATTGACCATGAAACAACCACTTGGCGTCATTTTGGCGGGCGGGCAGGCGACCCGTATGGGCGGCGGTGATAAGGGCTTGCTGCCGCTGGGGCAGGGCACGCTGCTATCCTCGGTGATCGACCGGCTGGAGCCGCAGGTCGCGGGACTTGCGCTCAATGCCAATGGCGATGCGGCGCGCTTTGCGGATCTGGGCCTGCCGGTGCTGGCGGATAGTATCGAGGGTTTCGCCGGGCCGCTTGCGGGCGTGCTGGCCGGGCTCGACTGGGCCGCCGAACAGGGGGCCGATACGATTGTGACCGCCGCTGCCGATACGCCTTTCTTCCCCTGTGATCTGGTTCCCCGTCTGCTACTCGCCGCTGATGATATGGCCCATCCGCTCGCCTTGGCCGCGACGCCGGACGTGAAACGCGGCACGGCGCGGCATCCGACCTTTGGCCTCTGGCCCGTGGCGCTGCGCGACGATCTGCGCAGCGCTTTGGCGGGCGGGCTGCGCAAGGTGGTGCTCTGGACCGATCAGCACGATGGGCGCGAGGCGCTGTTCCCCGATGAGGCCGCTTTCTTCAACGTGAACACGCCCGAGGATTTGGCGAAAGCAGAGGCGATGGCATGAGGGTTTACGGTGTCGTCGGTTGGAAGAACGCGGGCAAGACCGGATTGATGGAGCGGTTGGTGGCCGAGATCACCGGGCGCGGCTTCACCGTCTCGACCGTCAAACATGCGCATCACACTTTCGACGTGGACCACCCCGGCAAGGACAGCCACCGCCACCGCGTCGCGGGCGCGCGCGAGGTGCTGCTGGCCTCCGGCGCGCGCTTTGCCTTGATGCATGAGTTGCGCGGGGCCGAAGAGCCACCGCTCGACGCGCATCTGGCGCGGCTTTCGCCTGTCGATCTGGTGCTGATCGAAGGCTACAAACGCGATGGCCATCCCAAGGTCGAAGCGCACCGGGCCGAGACCGGAAACGCGCTGATCGCGCCGGATGACCCGACGGTGCGGGCGTTGGCCAGCGACGTGGCGCTTGAGATGGACCGGCCTGTTTTTGACCTGAACGACACCCGTGCGATTGCCGATTTCATCCTGCGCGAAGTGGGGCTGATCGCCGCCCCAACGGCACCTGCCACCACCGCACCCCCGCCCCTGCGCAACGATTGCTTTGCCCTCCCACCCGGCGTGCATTGGACCCCGGTGGATGATGCGCTGGCGCTGTTGAAAGAGCGCCTCCACCCTGTGACGGGGGCGGAAACCTTTCCCGCCGCCGATGCCGGGGGGCGTATCGTGGCCGAAGATGTCACAGCCCTCCGCGCGAACCCGCCGCTGCCGAACACGGCGGTCGATGGCTACGGTTTTGCCGGTGGGCGCGGCGAAGGGTTGCATGAGCTTCCGCTGGTGCCGGGCCGTGCAGCGGCAGGGGATCGCCCCGGCGCAGTGCCTGCGGGCCAAGCGATCCGCGTGCTGACCGGCGCGGCGCTGCCTGAGGGCGTAGATACCGTGATCCTGCAAGAAGACGTGACCGCCGAGGGCGGCATGTTGCGGTTTCACGGGCCGGTGAAACAGGGGGCGAACACCCGCAAAGCCGGAGAGGATGTACAAGCCGGCGATGTGATCCTCGCCGCAGGCACGCGCGTTGGTCCGGCGGAACTGGCATTGATGGCGGCAGCAGGTGTGGCAGAGGTGCGCCTACGCAAGCGATTGAAGGTCGGCGTGATCTCAACCGGCGACGAATTGGTCGAGATGGGGGAGGCAGCACGCGACGGGCAGATTTACGACGCCAACCGCCCCATGTTGCTGCAACTCGCGACGGACTTTGGGCACGAGACCGTCGATCTGGGCCGCGTGGCCGACGACCGTGCCACCCTGCGCAATCGGCTTGACGCGTCGGCGGGGCAGGTGGATGTGATCCTGACCAGCGGCGGCGCTTCGGCGGGGGACGAAGACCACGTCTCGGCCCTGTTGACCGAGGCGGGAGCGATGCAGCTTTGGCGGATCGCGGTGAAGCCGGGGCGGCCTTTGGCGCTTGGCCTGTGGCAAGGCGTGCCGGTGTTCGGGCTGCCAGGCAATCCGGTGGCGGCGATGGTCTGTTCGTTGATTTTCGCGCGGCCCGCCATGACGCTGCTTGCCGGGGGCGGCTGGCAGGAACCGCAGGGCTTTGATGTGCCTGCCGCGTTTGAGAAACGTAAAAAGGCCGGGCGGCGTGAATACCTGCGCGCCCGGATGCGCGATGGCCGGGCCGAGGTTTTCGCCTCCGAAGGATCGGGGCGTATCAGCGGGCTAAGCTGGGCCGAAGGGCTGGTCGAGTTGGACGAGACCGCGCGCGACATTGCGCCCGGCGATCTCGTCCGTTTCATTCCTTACGGCAGTTTTACCAGCTAAGGTCGCGCGTCAGTCGAAGGTGCCCGCACAGCGGCCCAGCAGCATAAAGGCGCGGGCAGTGCGGGTGTCAGCCAGCGATGAGATTTCCTCATCCGTTGCCTGTTTCTCGAACTCGGCAAAGGTCCGGTCAAACCGGCGCAGGAAGTGATGCGCGGCATCGCGAAAGATCGGGTCTTGCCGCATACGCGCATTGGCCAGTGCCAGTGAAGAGCGGTCGCGGATGCCACCCAAAGGCGCGATTGTACGGCCCCGCGCTCCGCTGGCGAATTGTCGCCAGACCTCGGGCCGCGCGCGGTCGGGGCGCAGGTCGTCCATATAGATGCCGTCTTGGCTGAGCAGGGTCAGCACGTCCTGCGCGGCCTGCACCAGTTGCGAGGCGGAGCGGTCTTTCAACGCACGGCGCAGCGCGTCGAACCCGGCTTGGTCTTCCGCCGTTTCGGGGAAGTTAAGCGCGCGGGTGAAATCCTCGGCAGAGAGCGGCTGTGTCTTGTCGCCCGCTTGCGTGCCAAGCGCCAGCGTCGGCTGGTCTTCGGCGGCGGGCGGTGTTGGCGCGGGGGCTGGGGTGACGGGGCGCGCAGTCTCGTCGCGGCCCTGAAGCCCGGCCAACGCGATCTCGGTCTTGCGGGCGCTGGCGGCGAGTTCATCGAGCTTGCGCGCGATGTTGCTGTCGCCCGCAGGTTTGTTGCCCTGCTGTTGCGAGATATAGGAATACCGGATGGCATCAATCGCGGCTTGTAGGCGTTGGATTTCCTCGCGCATGACCCGCCCGGCACGGGCGGCGGTGGCCCCGACCCAGATCATCGCGACCGGCAAGATCACCACCAACAGGATCAGCAGCCCGCGCAGCCCCCGTCATTGGCCCCTTCCGGCACCTCTGCGGCAATGAAGGTGAAATAGATCGCCGTGCCAAGCAGCCAAAGCGCTGAAAGCGCGCTCGCGATGATCTCTATCTCGGTGATGCTGTTGGGTTTTGGGCGGTCGTATACGCCCATCGACGTAGGCCGCGCGGCGCCGTTCCCGCCGCGCGGGGCGCGGGGGCTTGATCTTGGGGTGTCGAAGCGTCGGGCTCTGCCATGTCAGCCTTCCCGTTCAAGCGTAGACGATCTTGAGAACCTCATAGGACTTTTGCCCTCCGGGGGTGCGAACCTCGACGGAATCGCCTTCGTCCTTACCGATCAACGCACGTGCGATGGGCGACTTGATGTTCAGCAAGCCCTTTTCGATATTGGCCTCATATTCGCCAACGATTTGATAGGTCTTCTCTTCGTCGGTGTCTTCGTCCACCAGCGTCACCGTGGCCCCAAACTTGATCGACCCCGACAATTTCTTGGGATCAATCACATCGGCGAGCGAGATCACGCCCTCAAGCTCTTTGATGCGGCCTTCGATGAAAGACTGCTTTTCTTTGGCGGAATGATACTCGGCATTTTCCGACAGGTCACCATGTTCGCGCGCTTCGGCGATGGCCTTGATGATAGCGGGCCGTTCAACCGACTTGAGCTGCTTGAGTTCGACTTCGAGCGCGGTGTGACCATCGCGGGTCATCGGGATCTTTTCCATGGCGGTGTGCCTACATAATGAGGGCCGCACCCGGGTTTTCGCCGGGGGCGGCCAATTGCGTGTCAACTTGGCAGATACCTGACCCAAACTGCCCGCCAATTGCAAGTGCCTAACGGCCTCAGGGTCGGCGGTTGACTGCCGTCAATCGTATTGCACGACCTCATATTCGATCCCGTCCGCATCGTGGAAATAAAACCGCCGTCCGGGCTCATAGTCGGCGTGGTTTCCGGTGGTGAAACCCTGCGCCAGCACGGTTTTTTCGGTGGCGTCGAGGTCATCCACCACGACCGCGATGTGGTTGAGCGCACCGATAGTTTCGTAGCTGGTGTTCGTAAGAGTGCCCGCATTGCCGGGATTGTAGAGCGCGACGTAATGCGCCTCGGTGCCGACATGTTTGGTGTGGCCCCCGGCCATGGCGTCGCCCTCCCATCTCAGGTGCCAGCCAAAGACCTCGCGCATCCAATTGGCGGTGGCGGCGGGGTCAGAGACGGTGAAATTGGCATGTTCAAGTTGCGCGGGCATGGCGTTTATCCTTTTTGTGATCGCTTGTGCCATCTGAGCGTAATTGTTAAACCTAACTTTAGGTCAAGAGATTTGTGAGGGCGAAATGGCGGTGAATGAGGGGCTGTCGATCGGGGCTTTGGCCAAGCGCACCGGGCTCGCCGTTTCGGCCATTCGCTACTATGAGGCGCAGGGGTTGATCGCGCCGTGGCGCAATGCGGGCGGGCAGCGGCGGTTTGATCGGGCCGATCTGCGGCGGCTGAGTTTCGTCATGATCGCCCAGCAATTCGGTTTCACCCTGCCACAGATCAAGGCTGAGTTGGACCGCTTGCCGGGCGGGCGGACGCCCACCAAGGCCGATTGGACCCGCATTTCCGAAGGGTTTCGCGCCGCCCTCGACGTGCGCATCGCCACCCTAAACAAGCTGCGTGACAATCTTGACGGCTGCATCGGCTGCGGCTGTCTGAGTCTCGAAGCCTGCGCGCTTTACAATCCTATCGACCAAGCAGGTGAAAAAGGCCCCGGACCGCGCTATCTGATGGGGGACGAACCGGCGGCCTGACAGGTCGCGCGTCATGTTATGTCGCTGAGGCCATGTTTTGCGCAATAAACGCAGGGTCGCGATTGCATTGCGCGCGGCGGTGGTTTAGCCAAATCCAAACCGAATTTGCCGTGAGGGAGCACCAAAATGGCCGAGATTGAACGCGAAGCGATGGAATATGACGTTGTGATCGTCGGCGCCGGGCCTGCTGGCCTGTCGGCTGCGATCCGGCTCAAGCAGTTGGACGCCGATTGCAATGTCGTGGTGCTGGAGAAGGGCTCGGAAGTGGGCGCGCATATCCTCTCGGGCGCGGTGCTTGACCCCTGCGGGCTGGACGCGCTGATCCCCGATTGGAAAGAAAAAGGCGCGCCGATCAATGTGCCGGTGAAAGAAGACAACTTTTACCTGCTGGGTGAGGCGGGCAAGCTGCGTATCCCCGAATTCCCCATGCCCCCGCTGATGAAAAACCACGGCAACTACATCGTCTCCATGGGCAATGTCTGCCGTTGGATGGCCGAACAGGCCGAGGAACTGGGCGTCGAAGTCTTCCCCGGCATGGCCTGCTCTGAACTTGTGTTCGGCGAGAATGGCGAAGTCAAAGGCGTTGTCGCCGGTGAGATGGGCCGTCAGGCCGATGGCACCCCCGGCCCAAGCTATGAGCCGGGCATGGAGTTGCACGGCAAATATGTCTTCCTCTCCGAAGGTGTGCGCGGCAGCCTGAGCAAACAGGTGATCGCGAAATACGGGCTGGATGAGGGCAAAGAGCCGCAGAAATACGGTCTTGGCATGAAAGAAATCTGGGAGATCGACCCCGCCAAGCACAAAGAAGGCACCGTCACCCACACGATGGGCTGGCCGCTGAACAGCAACGCGGGCGGCGGGTCTTTCATCTATCACCTTGAGAAAAATCAGGTTTACGTCGGCTTCGTCGTTCACCTTGGCTACAAAAACCCGCATGTCTTCCCTTACATGGAATTCCAGCGGTTCAAGCATCACCCGATGGTGGCCGAGTTGCTCGAGGGGGTAAACGTGTGGCCTACGGCGCGCGGGCAATCACCGAAGGCGGCTATCAGTCGATGCCCAAGATGGTGGCCCCCGGCGTGGCGATGCTGGGCTGCTCGGTCGGCATGGTCAACGTGCCGCGCATCAAGGGCAACCACAACGCCATGCTCTCGGGCAAGGCAGCGGCTGAGGCCGCCTATGCCGCGATCCAAGCAGGGCGGGGCGGTGATGAGCTGACCGAATATGAGACGGATGTGCGCGAAGGCCCGATTGCCGAAGACCTCAAGAAAGTGCGCAACGTCAAACCGCTGTGGTCGAAATACGGGCTCACCGCTTCGCTGGCGCTTGGTGGCTTTGACATGTGGACCAACACGCTCGGCTTCTCGCTTTTGGGCACGCTGAGCCATGGCAAATCGGACGCCGAGGCGACCGAGCCTGCGGATAAGCACAAGAAGATCGACTACCCCAAGCCCGACGGGAAGCTCAGCTTTGACCGTCTGACCAACGTGGCCTTCTCGTTCACCAATCACGAGGAAAGCCAGCCTGCGCACCTCAAGCTGAAAGACCCGAGCATTCCGGTCGAGGTGAACCTGCCGAAATACGCCGGCCCCTCGGCCCGCTATTGTCCGGCGGGGGTCTATGAGTTCGTCGAGGATGAGAAAACCGGCGAGACGCGGTTCCAGATCAACTTCCAGAACTGCGTCCATTGCAAGACCTGCGACATCAAGGACCCGACGCAGAATATCGTCTGGACCACCCCGCAGGGCGGCGACGGGCCAAACTATCCAAACATGTAAACGGGTCGCCAACAGGCACAATCAAAGGACCGGCATGCGAGGGCGTGTCGGTCCTTTCTTTGACTGAATCGGCGAAATCCTGTCGGCTGCATGCCTCATCGCGGCCCCGCCATTGCGCCCGGGCACAGAGATGATAGCCTGAGCGCAAAGCGATATGAGGCGGTTTGCATGTTTCGGAATGTCCTAGGTTTCACCAGCGTTGCGGCGCTTTGCATCGGCCTTTCTGCGCCACTGATGGCGCAGTCGATCGCGGGCCCCTATCTGGCGGGGCGGCATGCCGCCGTGAACAGCGATTACCCCGAAGCCGCGCGCTACTACACCGAGGCGCTGGCCCGTGATCCCAAGAACATCGAACTGATGGAAAGCGCGGTGCTGTCCTATCTCTCGCTTGGGCGGGTGGATAAGGCGCTGCCGCTGGCGCGCAACATGATCACCCTCGGCACCAAGAGCCAAGTTGCCGAGATGACCCTCGTGGCCGCGATGGCGAAAGAGGGTGATTACAAGGCCCTGTTAGAGCGGGACACATCTTCCATCGGCCCTTGGGTCGGCGGGTTGGTGCAGGCTTGGGCGCATATGGGCGCAGGCGATGTCACCGCCGCCATGGCTGCATTTGACGGCCTCAGCGAAGAGGCCGGGATGCAGGGCTTTGTGATGTATCACAAGGCCCTCGCGCTGGCGAGTGTGGGTGACTTCGAAGGGGCAGAGGCGATCTTTGACAGTGGTGCGGCGGGCGCTGCGGGCCAGACCCGGCGCGGGGTCATGGCCCATGCCGAGATCCTTGGCCAACTGGGGCGCAGCGACGATGCACTGGCCGTGCTCTCGGACGGCTTTGGCGCAGATACCGATCCCGAAATCGCGCGGTTGATCGAGGCCCTGCAGCAAGAGGCACCGGCCCCCTTCAGCCATATGCCCGACGCCCAAGCGGGTATGGCCGAGGTGTTTTTCACCTTTGCCGCCGTGCTGCGCAACGAGGCGGCGGGGGACTACTATGTGCTGCTCTACTCGCGCATCGCGCGCTATCTGCGCCCCGATCATGTCGATGCGCTTTTGCTGACGGCCAGCCTTTTGGAAAACCTCGGCGAGCATGATCTGGCGATTGCCGAGTACAAATCTCTGCCTGCCGACAGCCCCGCCTATCACGCTGCGGAATTGGGCCGCGCCGATGCGCTGCGGCGCTCGGGCAAGACGGCGCAGGCCATCGAAGTGCTGGAGCAACTCGCCCGCAGTCATGGGGAACTGGCGGTGGTGCATTCCACGCTGGGCGACATGCTGCGCGCGGAGGAAGACTATGAGGCGGCCATCGCGTCCTACGACGAAGCGCTGGCGCTTACGCCTGAAACCGCCCGCGCCCGCTGGGTGCTGTTCTACGCCCGTGCCATTGCCAAAGAGCGCAGCGGCGATTGGGAAGGGTCAGAATCCGATTTCCGCGCCGCACTTGAGCTGAACCCAGAGCAGCCGCAGGTGTTGAACTACCTCGGCTACTCGCTGGTTGAACAACAGCGCAACCTGGACGAGGCGTTGGACATGATCGAACGCGCCGTCGCGGCTAGCCCCGACAGTGGCTATATCGTCGATTCGCTAGGGTGGGTGTTCTACCGTTTGGACCGCTACGAAGAGGCGGTCGAGCAGATGGAGCGCGCGGTGGAGCTGGAGCCGGTGGACCCTGTGGTGAACGACCACCTCGGCGATGTCTACTGGGCCGTGGGCCGCCAGCGCGAGGCCGAGTTCCAGTGGCGTCGGGCGCTGTCTTTCGTGGACCTGACGGATGCGGATTCCGAGGCCGACCCTGAGCGGATGCGCCGCAAGCTGGAAGTCGGGCTTGATGCCGTGCTGTCCGAAGAGGGCGCGGCCCCGCTGAAGGTTGCTGCAGACGAATGAGCCTTCCGAACAATGGGGCACCCGCTGGTCCCGGCGCTGCGGCGTCGCGGATGGCTTGGGCCAAGGTGAACCTGACCCTGCATTGCACCGGCCAGCGCGCTGACGGCTATCACCTGCTGGATTCGCTGGTGGTGCGGGCGGGCGTGGGCGATGCGCTGCATGTGGCGGCTGCGAGTGATCTGACCCTGGCGGTCAGCGGCCCGCGTGCCGAAGGTGTACCGACCGATGCCCGCAACCTCATCCTGCGCGCGGCAGAGATGCTGGATGCCGGCGCAGGCCAAGGCGCGGCGCTGCATCTGGAGAAACATCTGCCCGCGGCGGCAGGGATCGGCGGCGGCTCTGCCGATGCGGCGGCGGCTTTGGACCTGCTTGCCGCGCATTGGGGCGTCCCATTGCCCGCAGACACGGCGCGGCTCGGGGCGGATGTGCCGGTCTGCCTGACACGCGGCCCGCAGCGGATGCAGGGGGTGGGGGAGATCCTCACGCCGCTTTCGCCACTGCCGCCCTGCCATATGGTGTTGGTGAATCCCGGCGTCGATGTGCCGACGCCTGCCGTTTTTTCGGCCCTGACCGATAAGAACCAACCGCCGATGCCGGAGGTGATCCCGACCTTCACGGGCTTTACTGAATTCATCGATTTTCTGGGCGAACAGCGCAATGACCTCGCCGCCCCCGCCATCGCGCGGGAGCCGATCATCGGGGCCTGTCTGGAGGCGCTGAGCGATGCGGCGCTGGCGCGGATGTCCGGCTCGGGCGCGACCTGTTTCGGTCTCTACGCCACCGCGTCGCAGGCCGAGAACGCGGCCCACCGCATCAGCAGTGCCGCGCCCCAGTGGTGGGTCGCCGCCGCGCCGATCTTGGCCGCTTAGCTGATCCGGCTGACGACGTAGTCGGCCAGATCGATCAACATGTCTTTCAACTCATGGTCGGGCAGGGGGCAAGGGCCGATTGGGCCTTTTCTGCCCAGTCCCGCGCATCGCGCTGTGTTGCCGTCAGCGTATCGTGTTTGCCCAAGAGCATCAGCGCATGGTCGAGATCGCCCTCTTCCTGTTTGCCCTTTTCAATGGTGCGCACCCAAAACGCGCGCTCGGTCTCATCGGCTTTGGCAACGGCCTTGATCACTGGCAGGGTCAGCTTGCGCTCGCGGAAATCGTCGCCGACGTTTTTGCCCGTGGCCCCTGTATCGCCTTGATAATCCAAAAGATCGTCAACGATCTGGAAGGCGATGCCAAGCGCGTCCCCATAGTCGTAAAGCGCTTTGACCTGATCCTCTGGCGCGTCGGCAATTACGCCGCCCACCTCGGTCGCGGCCGAGAACAGCGCCGCCGTCTTGCCACGCACGACTTGCAGGTAGACCTGTTCATCCGTGGCAAGGTTCTGCGCGGCGGTCAGTTGCAAGACCTCCCCCTCGGCAATTGTCGCGGCGGCGTTCGACAGGATTCGCATGACGGGCATTGAGCCCGGTTCGGTCATCAACTGAAAGCTGCGCGCGAAAAGGTAATCGCCCACCAGCACCGAGGACTGATTGTCCCACAAAAGGTTCGCCGTGGGCCGCCCGCGGCGCTGCGCGCTTTCGTCCACTACATCGTCATGCAGCAGGGTCGCGGTGTGGATGAACTCCACCGTCGCCGCGAGATGGACGTGATAGGGGCCGCCGTAGCCGCACATCCGCGCTGCGGCCAGTGTCAGCATCGGGCGCAGGCGCTTGCCGCCAGCTTCGACCAGATGGGCGGTGACTTCGGGAATGCGGGGGCGTGCTTCGACGCCATCCGCTCACGGATCAGGGCGCTGACCGCCGCCATATCATCGCTTAGATAGGCCGCCATGCGGTCGTGCGGTTTGGCCGTTGCATCACTTTTCATCATCATTTCCCGCGTCCCGCTCGACATGCCGGTGATCCGGCTCTACATCTTTGATATGAAGGAACTTTTGCGCAGCACCGATATGACCATCATCGCCTTTGCCACCGCCCTTCTCAGGGGGAGGATATAGACTGCTTTGAAATGGACGTAAACATGAGCGTGCTCGAAGGCGGCATCGGGATTTTCCCGCGCCGCTTGATGGTGCACCCCGATGACCATGACGCCGCTTTGCGGGTGATGCGCGATAATGAGATTCCACTGGGGCTGTGACCCGTTTCGCCGAAGATGACCTGACCTGTGACGCCTTTCTGGGCGGCAAGCTGCACCTCTGGCAGCCGCGCCGGGGGCGGGGCTACCGCGCCGGGGTGGACCCTGTTTTGCTGGCCGCGAGCATTGAGGCCACGGCGGGGCAAAGCGTGCTGGAATTGGGCTGTGGGGTCGGTGCGGCGGTGCTTTGTCTGGGCGCGCGGGTGCCGGGGCTGGCGCTGACGGGGTGTGAGCTGCAACCTGCCTATGCCGAACTCGCGCGGCGTAATGGCGGCGCGGCGCTGGAGGTGGTCGAGGCCGATCTGACCGACATGCCCCTGCATCTGCGGCAGCGACAATTTGACCACGTTCTGGCCAATCCGCCCTATTTCGACCGGGCCGCCTCGGTTCAGTCCCGCGATCCGGGGCGGGAGGCCGCCTTGGGCGAAGCCACGCCCCTGCGACAATGGGTCCGCATCGCAGCGAAACGGCTGAAACCCAAAGGGCAGGCACATTTTATCCACCGCGCAGAACGGCTGCCCGAGATTCTGGCCGCCCTTCCGCATGAGATGGGATCGGTCGAAGTGCTGCCTCTGGCCTCGCGCGCGGGGCGGATGCCGGAGTTGATTCTTTTGCGTGCCCGCAAGAATGGCCGCGGTGCTTTTCGGCTCTATCACAGCTACGCTATGCACCTTGGCGCGCGGCATGAATCGGATGGCAACAGCTATGTGCCGGAAATCGAAGCGGTCCTGCGTCGCGGCGCGCCGCTGACTTATCCTACTTCTTAAGCGTTTTTTTACCAACTTCACCCCTATGCTGCGGTGCTGCGTGACTTGTGGGTCGCGCTGTGGTCCACTGAAATTCCACACACCAATCATGGAGGATTGTATGGCTTTGAACGCACATCTGGACACCCTGAAGCGCAAGCATCAGGCGATGAGTGAGGCGGTGGAAACCGCGCAACGCGCCCCCGGTATGGACGATTTACAAGTGGCTTCCATGAAGAAGGAAAAACTGCGCCTGAAGGAGGAGATTAGCCGCCTGTCGAGCTGACCTCACCCCGTGAATTGAGATTTTCATTCGAGGGCTGTCGTTTCGCTGGGGCGGGGCGGCAGCCTTTGCCTAGGGCAGGGGGATGCCAGAAGCGATACTGAGCGTGATGGGTGAACGGCCCCTCCCGCCGCAATGAAAAAGGCCAGCCCGTCGAGGGGCTGGCCTTTTCGATTCCATGCTGGCGTCGATCAAACGACGAATTGCGCGCCATTGGCTGAGATGGTCGAACCATTGATGAAGCCCGCGTCGTCAGAGACGAGGAAGGCCACCGCGCGGGCGATTTCCTCAGGCTCCCCCAGACGCCCCGCGGGGATCTGCGCGATGATGCTTTCGCGGACCTTCTCGGGCACGGCCATGACCATATCAGTCGCGATATAGCCGGGGCAGATCGCATTGGCGGTGATGCCTGCGCGCGCGCCTTCTTGGGCCAATGACTTCACAATGCCCAAATCGCCCGCCTTGGTCGCGGCATAGTTCACTTGGGCGAACTGACCTTTCTGGCCGTTGATCGAAGAGATCACGACGACACGGCCGAACTTCCGCTCGCGCATGCCGGGCCAGACCGGGTGGATCGTGTTGAACACCCCGGTGAGGTTGGTGGCGATGACCTCGTTCCACTGATCGGGGGTCATCTTGTGGAAAGGCGCATCGCGGGTGATGCCTGCGTTGGCGACAACCACCTCGATGGGGCCAAGATCGGCCTCGACCTGTTCGATACCGGCTTTGGAGGCGTCGTAATCTGCCACGTTCCATTTATAGGTCTTGATGCCGGTCTCTTCGGTGAATTTTGCGGCGGCTTCGTCATTGCCCGCATAGGTGGCGGCGACGGTATAGCCTTTGTCTTTCAGCGCGGTGGAAATGGCCGCGCCAATGCCGCGGCTGCCCCCGGTGACCAAAGCGATGCGTGACATGTAACTCCTCCCTCAAGGTAATGTTCTTGCAATTGCATGTTTTGGCGCGCAACAAAATTGCGCGCCAACTGTAGTTTTAGGGGCGCTCAAGACACATGGCAACACCCATACCGCCGCCGATACACAGCGTCGCCAAACCTTTTTTGGCCCCGCGGCGCTGCATTTCGAACAGCAGAGTGTTGAGCACGCGCGCGCCGGAGGCGCCGATTGGGTGGCCGATCGCGATTGCACCGCCGTTGACGTTCACGATTTCCGGATCCCAGCCCATTTCCTTGTTCACGGCGCAGGCCTGCGCGGCGAAGGCTTCGTTGGCTTCCACAAGGTCGAGGTCTTCTGGTTTCCAACCGGCTTTCTCCAGCGCCTTGCGCGAAGCATAGACGGGGCCGACGCCCATGATCGACGGGTCGAGACCTGCCGTGGCATAGGAGGCGATGCGCGCCAATGGGGTGATGCCGCGCTTTTCGGCGTCATCCGCGCTCATCAGCAGGGCCCCGGCTGCACCGTCGTTCAGGCCCGAGGCGTTGGCCGCAGTGACCGAGCCGTCTTTGGTAAAGGCAGGGCGCAGCTTTTGCATGGCTTCCATGGTGGCCCCATGGCGGATGTATTCGTCCTGATCAACGACAGTCTCGCCTTTGCGGGTTTTGATCGTGTAGGCGACGATCTCATCCGCGAATTTGCCAGCTTTCTGCGCGGCCTCGGCCTTGTTTTGCGAAGCGACGGCGAATTCATCCTGCTGGTCGCGGGAAATCTGCCATTTTTCGGCGACGTTTTCGGCAGTTTGGCCCATGTGGTAGCCGTTGAACGCATCCCACAGACCGTCGCGGATCATCGTGTCGATGAACTGCAGATCGCCCATCTTCTGACCCGCACGCAGGTTCTGCGCGTGGGGGCTGAGGGTCATATTCTCCTGACCGCCAGCGGTGACGATGTTCGCATCCCCCAGCTGGATGTGCTGGGCCGCCAATGCCACGGCGCGCAGGCCCGAGCCACAGACTTGGTTGATGCCCCAAGCGGCGCTTTCTTTCGGCAGGCCCGCATTGATATGTGCCTGACGCGCAGGGTTCTGGCCTTGAGCGGCGGTCAGCACCTGCCCCAAAATGGTCTCAGAGACTTCGGACGGGTCGACCCCGGCGCGGGCCACCAGTTCTTTTAGAACGGCGGCACCCAGATCATGGGCGGGTGTATTGGCAAACGCCCCGCCGAAACTGCCCACGGCGGTACGGGCGGCGGATGCGATGACGACATTGGTCATGATGTGACTTTCCTCTACCTTGTTGGGCGGGGGCACACCGACACGCGCCATCGTCGGGCGTGGGCGCTCCCGTCCCTCTAAGGTAGTGATAGCGGATGCGCTGCAATGCGGCAACTGAGCAGGCAGCGCCACGCTGCCGACATGGCGTTACCCTCTTTACCCGGTCAGCCTGTGGCGCGCATGCGGTCGAACCCAAGCCAGGCGGGCCGGGTCGTGGGGGCGGCAAAATGGTAGCCCTGCAAACAGTCGACACCCATCTCGACCAGGACCGCTGCGTCGGCCGCGTTCTCCACGCATTCGGCCACGGTGAGCATGTCGAAATGTGTGGCGATCGACATCAGCGCGGCGGTCAGGGCGCGGTTGTCGGGGTTCGTCGCGATGCCCCGAATGAACTGCCCGTCGAGTTTCAGGATGTCGAAGTAGAAATCCTTGAAATAGCGGATCGCCGTTTGCCCCGCCCCGAAATCATCCATGGCAAAGCAAATGCCATAGGGCTGTAACTGATCCATAAAGTTCGCCACCAGTTCCGGCACCATCATGGCCGAGCTTTCGGTAATCTCTAGAATCAGCCGTTCGCCCAAGGTCGCGTCGCGGGCCAGCCAGTGGCGCAAGACGCGGGTCCATTCCTGATACCCGATGGAACGGGCCGACATATTGATCGACAGCCGCAATCCGGGGTGGTGGTGCAGCGCGTTCAGGCCAAGGCGCAGGGCCAGAACATCCACCTGCCGCCCGGTTTCCGTATCCTCAATCGTTGGCATGAAATCCTTGGCCGGGATCACGCGGCCAGTGGGATCCAGCAGGCGGATCAACCCCTCGTGAAAGGCGATGGACGTCGGATCGCTGGCCCGCATGACCGGCTGAAAGGCCAGCAGGGTCTGACGGTGCGCCACGGCGTCGCGCACCATTTCTAGGGTCGCGGCATCGCGCTGCGTTACCGCATGGTTAAGCGGGCTGTCCCCTCCGGGGGGATATCGGCGATAGGGCGTTGGAATCGACGGGGCACGGCGGTACTCTTCTTTCTGTCCTGCCGTGGGTATGGGCGCAAAGGTGATAACACGGTCTTAATCAGCGGCGTTTTCCGCGGTGGATCACGGGCAGGAGACGCAAAGATGCAGCGCTGTGACTGGGCCGGGGAGGACCCGATTTACCAAGCCTACCATGACACCGAGTGGGGTGTGCCCGAATATAACAGCCGCGCGCTTTGGGAAAAGCTGATCCTGGATGGGTTTCAGGCCGGGCTGAGCTGGATCACGATCCTTAAAAAACGCGACAACTTTCGCGCCGCTTTCGCCGGGTTTGATCCGCATCAGATCGCCGAGTGGGGCGAGGCGGATGTCACGCGCCTGCTGGGCGATCCGGGCATCATCCGCCATCGGGGCAAGATCGAGGCCGCGATTACCAATGCCCGTGCTTGGCAGGAGCTTGAGGCACGCGAGGGCTTTGACAGCTTCATGTGGCGCTATGTGGATGGGGTGCCGTTGCAGCCCGGCTTTGCCACACAGGCTGAGGTCCCGCCGAAAACCGCGCTGTCAGAACAGGTGAGTAAAGACCTGAAGAAAGCCGGTTTCAAGTTCTGTGGGCCGACGATCACCTATGCGTGGTTGGAGGCCTGCGGGCTGGTGAACGATCATATTCTGACCTGCCACCGCCACGGCCCCTGTGCGGCGATGGCGCGGTAGGGCGGGGCGTATTGCCCCTGCTGAAATCCCCCGTTGACTCCCGGCCATGGCACCGTATAAGCGCCCCTTCATTGGTGTTGGTGGACCCCGCAAGGGGAAGCCTGTCGGGCTTCGGCCAAAGGACAACGCCCTTTACCGCCCCTCGGGGCCTTATAAAGGAGAACAGCCGTGACAAAACGCACAGCTGCCAAGCACAAACTAGACCGCCGCATGGGCGAAAACATCTGGGGTCGTCCGAAGTCCCCGGTGAACCGTCGTGAATACGGCCCCGGCCAGCACGGTCAGCGCCGTAAAGGCAAGATTTCCGATTTCGGTATCCAGCTGCGCGCCAAGCAGAAGCTCAAGGGCTACTACGGCGACCTGACCGAAAAGCAGTTCCGCCGCATCTACGGCGAAGCCGAGCGTGTTAAAGGCGATACTGGTGAAAACCTGATCGGTCTGCTTGAGCGTCGTCTGGACGCCGTTGTGTACCGCGCCAAGTTCGTTGCGACCGTTTTCGCAGCGCGCCAGTTCGTGAACCACGGCCACGTTCGTGTGAACGGCAAAAAAGTGAACATCCCCTCCTACCGCGTGAAAGAGGGTGACGTCATCGAAGTGCGTGACCGTTCCAAGCAGTTGGCTTCCGTTCTCGAAGCGGTTCAGCTGCCCGAGCGTGACGTGCCTGACTACCTTGAGACGGATCACTCCAAACTGACAGCAACCTTCGTGCGCACACCCGGTCTGTCCGACGTGCCATACCCGGTTGTGATGGAGCCGAACCTCGTCGTGGAATTCTACGCGAAGAACTAAGTTTCTTCGCCAGTCGACAATCGAAAGGCCGCGTGGTGCACACCGCGCGGCCTTTTTCTTTGCGCGGGGCCGGGCCGGGGCGCAGCAATGCAACAGCCTGTCCGGGGCAGGCGCGGATGCAGAATGATTCTGGCATCACCGCTGCGGCCCCGATAGAAGGGCGGCAGTAGCGTGAGGAAAGAGCGAGATGACACAGATCGCACCGCAACCGGGCATTATGGAGATTGACCTTTATCAAGGGGGTGCGGCGCATGTCGCGGGCCTTGATAATGTGGTCAAACTCAGCTCGAACGAAAACCCGCTGGGGCCCAGCCCTGCCGCCGTCGAAGCCTACCGCCGCGCGGCCTATGATCTGCATCGCTACCCGTCTTCCGATCATAGCGCGCTGCGCGCCGCCATCGCCGAGGTGCTGGGCCTTGATGCGGGGCGGATCATCTGCGGCGCGGGCTCGGATGAAATCATCGCCTTCCTTTGCCAAGCCTATGCCGGACCGGGGACCGAAGTGGTGCACACCGAACACGGCTTTGCCATGTACCGCATCTCTGCCCTCGCCGCGGGCGCCACGCCCGTGGAGGTGCCCGAGCGTGAGCGGGTGACCGATGTAGATGCCATCCTCGCCGCCTGTACCGACGCCACGCGGCTGGTGTTCATCGCCAACCCCAACAACCCGACCGGTACGATGATCGGTCTGGCCGAGATCGAGCGGCTGGCCGAGGGGCTGCCGCCGCAGGCGCTTTTGGTGCTCGACGGGGCCTATGCCGAATATGTCGAGGGCTACGACGGCGGAGCCGCACTGGTGGACCGGCGCGATAACGTCGTGATGACGCGCACCTTTTCCAAGCTCTACGGGCTGGGCGGTCTGCGCATCGGTTGGGGCTATGGACCCGCCCATGTGATCGACGTCCTCAACCGCGTGCGGGGGCCGTTCAACCTCTCACAGGCCGCACTCAACGCTGCCGAAGCGGCGATGCGTGATCGGGCCTATACCGACCACTGCCGGGCCGAGAACGCCCGCTGGCGCACATGGCTCGCCGATGCGCTGGCCGAGATCGGCGTGGCCTCGGATGTCTCGCTTGCCAATTTTGTGTTGGCCCGTTTCGCCAATCAGGCCGAGGCGGAGGCCTGCGACGACTACCTCAAGTCCCAAGGGCTGATCGTGCGCCGGGTGGCGGGCTACAACCTGCCCAACTGCCTGCGCATCACCGTAGGCGACGAAAGCGCCTGCCGCCGGGTGGTCCATGCGGTGCGGCAGTTCAAGGGGGCAGCTGATGGCTCAGGTCTATGACAGGGTCGCTCTGATCGGGCTGGGGCTGATCGCCTCGTCGCTTTTCTGGGCGATGAAGCGCGGTGGGCTGGCGGGCGAAGTCACAGGCTATGCCCGTAGCGACGAGACCCGCGCCACGGCGCGCGAGATCGGCCTCTGCGACCGCGTCTGCGACAGCGCCGCCGAAGCCGTTAAGGGGGCCGATCTGGTGGTGCTCTGCGTACCGGTCGGCGTCATGGGGGCCGTCGCCGCCGAAATCGCGCCGCATCTGGCCCCCGGTGCCACGGTGACGGATGTGGGCTCGGTCAAGGCCGACGTAATCGCGCAGGTGGGGCCGCATCTGCCCGAAGGCGCGCATTTCATCCCTGCTCACCCGCTGGCAGGGACCGAGCATTCCGGCCCGCGCAGCGGCTTTGCCGAGCTTTTCGACAACCGTTGGTGTCTGCTGGTCCCGGTCGAAGGCACCGACGCGGACGCCATCGCCCGGCTGCGCGCGCTTTGGGAAGGGGCGGGCGCCAATGTCGAAGAGATGGACGCCGAGCATCACGATCTGGTGCTTGCGGTCACCTCTCATGCGCCGCACCTCATCGCCTATACGATGGTGGGCGTGGCCGACGACCTGCGCCGGGTGACCGACAGCGAAGTCATCAAATATTCCGCCGCCGGTTTTCGGGACTTCACCCGCATCGCGGCAAGCGATCCGACCATGTGGCGCGATGTGTTCCTGACCAACAAGGACGCCACGCTGGAGATCCTTGGCCGCTTCACCGAAGAACTTTTTGCCCTGCAACGCGCGATCCGCACCGGCGACGGCGATCATCTGCACGCCTATTTCACCCGCACCCGCGCGATCCGGCGCGGCATTATCGAGGCGGGGCAGGACACCGATGCGCCCGACTTTGGCCGGGGGCACGCAAGTCATGAAGGGCTGGGCTGTCCTGCCGCTGATTGTGCTGGGGCAAGTCGCCCTCGCTGCGGGGCCGGACAGTTCGCAACGCCCGGTCCCGCGGGACAATGGGGATACCTTGCCGCTGATCGTCGTGCCCTCGGGCGCGATTGAACAGCCCAAGCGTGACCCCGCCGCCCGTGCTGCCGCTGAAGGGGGCGGGGGATGGAAACCTCGCTTCGCCCCGCGCTGCGCAGCCGCAAGATCGAGAAAGCCGCCCGCGCACGTCGGCAGATGTTGGCCAAGGGCGCGGTCTGCGGAGACTTGGCAATACAGGGCACGCCGGTGGGCCGGGTGCCCGGCAAGATCAACGGTTGCGGGGTCGAGAACGCGGTTAAAGTGCGCTCCGTCTCAGGCATCAAGCTCAGCAATGCCGCGGTGATGGATTGCACCACGGCCAAGGCGCTGGACACATGGGTGCGCCAGTCGGCGGTGCCCGCTTTGGCGGGGCAGGGCGGCGGGCTGAAAGAGCTAAGGGTCGCGGCGCATTACGCTTGCCGGACGCGGAACAACCGCAAAGGCGGCAAGATATCCGAGCACGGTAAGGGCCGCGCGATTGATATCTCCGGGTTTGAACTGGCGGACGGCAGCTTGGTCACCGTGTTGAAAGGCTGGCGCGCCCGCCGCAGCAGCAAGGCGATGCGGCGGATGCACCGGGGCGCTTGCGGGCCGTTCGGCACGGTGCTTGGGCCAGAAGCGGACCGCTATCACCAAGACCATTTCCATTTCGACACGGCGCGGTATCGCAGCGGCAGCTACTGCCGCTAAGGCCCGCTTACGGCTGGATTAATCGCGGTGCCGAGCCAAGCGGAAGACCCGCAAGGACCATCTGCCCATCGGCAAAGACCAGATCAAGATCCAGACCGCCCGGCGTGCTGCCCCGCGCCTCCAACAGCCGCAGCATGGTATTCACCTGCCCGCGCATGGAGGGCGGCAGGAAACCCCACGTTCGCCCGCATCAAGCAGTTTGGTCCAATTGGTGACCCGCAGGCTCAGCACCCCGTCGGGAATGCCCTCGGCATCAAAGGTCAGCGCGCCTTCGGCGCCCAGAGCCACGTCGCCCCATGCGGCATCGACATTCTCAACCGTCAGCGCATCGATCTGCGGCAGGGTGCCCGCCACCGCGCTGTGACGATCCAGCGGGCGGGCAAAGGTCACGGCCATCCGCGCAGACAGGATCGGCTGCCCGCCGGGCTGCACCGCGCCGTCCCCCAGAACCTTGCGCAGCAGCGGGCCGGGGGTGATTCCGCCGGGCAGCAAGGCAATGTCATAGTCCCGCGCCGCGCCCGAAGACTGCGTGACCCGCATCCGGGGCTCTTCGGCTTCCAGCAACAGCCCGTCGGGGCCATTGACCTCAAGATGCGTGCTGCGGAACTCAATCGCTTCGAGTTGCAGCGTGGTCCCGGGGTGCAGCGCCAGATCGGCACGCAGGTCACGTATGTTCAGCGTCAAGGGCAGCGCGCCTGCAGGCAGCGCGGCGCTTGCGACCGAGGCGCGCGCAGAAAGGTCGCCGGGCCACCAGACCGGGGCGGAAAGATCAAGCTGCGGGGCCTCAAATGCCAAGCCGCGGGCGGGGGCCGCCACGGCAAGCCCGCTCAGCCGGTTTTGCAAGGAGAGGGGGAATCCCGATTTGCTGATGTCCTTGAGCGTAACCTCCCACCCCGCCGCGCGGCGGGTGTCGAGCAGGCCGGTCAGGGTGCTTTGCATCTGCGTCGTCGCAGTGGCCCACCACGCGCCCCAAAGTACGGCGAGCACAATCAGCAGCCAAACCAGTTTCCGCATTTCGATAGCCCTTCAAATCGTGCTTCAGATGCGGTTTACCGAAGGCCAGCAGAAAGGACCAGCAGGATGACAATGTGGGTATTTGGCTATGGCAGCCTTTTGTGGAACCCCGGTTTTGAGGTGGCGGAAAGCGTGATCGCCACGCTGCCGGGCTATGCGCGGTCGTTCTGCATGCACTCGATCCACCACCGCGGCACGGTGGAGCAGCCGGGGCTGGTGCTGGCGCTCGACGAATCTGTCCGCTCGGCCTGCGAAGGCATGGCGATGCGCGTGGCTCCGGGGCAGGAGGCGCAGACGCTGGACTATCTGCGCGAACGTGAGCTGATCTCCTCGGCCTATGTCGAGAAAAACCTCACCGTGCATCTGACCGACGGCCGCGACGTGGAGGCGGTGACCTATGTGATCGACGCGGCGCATGACCAATATTGCGGCGGCTTGCCACTGGAAGAACAGGCCCAGATCATTGCACGCGCCGTAGGCGGCCGCGGGCCAAATACCGAGTATTTAATCAACACTGCCGTGCATCTTTCCGAAGTGGGCTTGCATGACCCCGCGTTGGAGTGGTTGCATGATCGCGTAAGGGCTTTGGCCTCATAAAAACTTGGCAACTCCGCGCCGTTTCAGTGTAAGCTGCGCCAAGAGCAGAATAGAGGGTCAGGAAAGGCCGCATGGCACAGCCAGACCGCAAGGCAAAACCGCAGTTTTCACAACCGGTGCGTCAGATTTCTCTGATGCTGATCGTATTGGCATTGACCGGCGTGGGCGCTTTTTTGGCCCTGCCCAGTGTGCTGCCGATCTTTGCCGCGAACCCATGGCTTAATGGGGTAATCATCTTTGTTTTCGTCGTCGGCGTGCTGGCCTGTTTCTATCAGGTGACGCAGCTGATCGGCTCGGTCCGCTGGATTGAGGATTTTGCCGCCGACAATGCCGAACCCGACGCGCAACCGCCACAGCTGCTGGCGCCTTTGGCGTCGCTGTTGCGCCAGCGCGGTGCGCGGATGCAGGTCAGCACAGCCTCGACCCGGTCGATCCTCGACTCTGTCGCCTCACGTATCGATGAGGTGCGCGAGATCACGCGCTATATCGTCAACATGCTGATTTTCCTTGGTCTTCTCGGTACCTTCTACGGGCTTGCCACGACCGTGCCTGCTGTGGTCGACACGATCCGCTCGCTCGCCCCCGGCGAAGGGGAGGCGGGGGTTGATGTCTTTGGCCGCCTGATGACCGGGCTTGAAGCGCAGTTGGGCGGCATGGGCGTGGCCTTTGGCTCATCGCTTTTGGGGCTTGCGGGCTCTCTCGTCGTCGGGCTGTTGGAGCTTTTTGCGGGCCACGGTCAGAACCGTTTCTACCAAGAGTTGGAAGATTGGCTAAGCTCCATCACGCGGGTCGGGCTGACCTCGGGCGACGATGTGGGCGACCAAAATATCATGGCCAGCGTGATGGACCAGATGGTCGAACAGATGGCCGAGATGCAGCAGATGTTCACCCAGTCCGACGTCAGCCGCGCCATGGTCGACGACAAGCTGGGCAAGCTTGCCGATGCCGTGGACCGGATGACCACGCGGATGGAGCATGACACGACGACGAACAACGCGCTTGATCGGGTGGCCGACGGGCAAGACCGGTTGATTGCCGTGCTCGAAGGGCAAGTGGCGGGCGAAGGGATCGACGCGGAGAGCCGGATGCGGCTGCGCTCAATCGACGTGCAGATGCTGCGCATTCTCGAAGAGATTTCTGCCGGGCGGCAAGAGACGATGGCCGAATTCCGCAAGGATATCTCACTGCTGGCCAAGGCGCTTTCCGGGCAGCGCGCGCCTGAGGCCCGTCGCCTGCGGGCCGGCGATGTCCCCGGTGGCGGGGACCAGTAATGGCACTTTCCCGGCGGACAGGCGCACGGTTTCAGGGCTCGATCTGGCCGGGGTTCGTCGATGCGATGACCGGGCTTTTGCTGGTTCTGATGTTCGTGTTGACGATCTTTATGGTCGTGCAATTCGTCCTGACCGAACGCATCAGCGGCCAAGAGAGCGAGTTGAACGAATTGGCCGGAGAGGTCGCGGCCCTTGCCCAAGCGCTTGGCGTCGAGGAACGCACCACTGCGCGGCTGGAGGCCCGGCTTGGGGCGCTGAATGCCTCACTGAACGATGCCCGCGATGAGGTCTCGCGCCAAGAAGCGGTGATCGCCGGGCTGACCTCTGAACGCGACGCCCAAGAGGCCGCGTTGCAGGCCGCCGAGGCCGAGATCACCGGGTTCGAGGCGCGGGTGGCGGCCCTTCTGGCTTCGCAGGCCGAAGATCAGGCGCGCATCGGAAGCTTGGAAGACCGCGAAGCCGCGTTGCTGGATGAGCAAGAGGCGCTGAACCTCGCGCTGAGCACCGCGCGGGAAGAGGTCGACGCGCAGGCGGAAACGGCCCGGCTGGCCGCGGCAAAGCGCGAGGCGCTGGATGCGCTGGTGGCCGATCTGCGTGCCCAGAACGCTGAATCCGAGGCGGAGGTCGCAGCACTCAACGCCGAGGTATTAGAGGCTGAAGAGGCGCTCAGCGCCGAGGAAGCCGCCCGTCTGGCCGAAGCCGCAGCGGCGCAGGCATTGCGCGACCGGCTTGAGAATGCGGATGCGGAATTGACGGCCATGACCCTCTCGCTTGAGGCGCAGCGCAAGAAGGCCGAAGACACCTTGACCTTGCTGGCCGCCGCGCGCGCGGCGAAGCGATCTGGACAGTGAACTCGCCGCAACTCTGCTGAGCTTGGAGGCGGCTGAACAAAGCGGAGCAGGTCTCGAGGCCGAGCGCGCCGCGCTGGCCGAAGAGTTGGACGCGGCAGAGGGCACCGAAGAGGACTTGCGCGCACAACTGTCGCAGGCCGAGGTGACCGAGCAGGCGTTGAATGCCCGCTTGGCCGAGGCGCTGGCCCGCGTGCAGAGCCTTGAACAAGAGGGCGAAGCACTGAGCGGCTCGCAGTCGGATCTGCGCGAACGTCTGGCGCAGGCGCTGGCGGCAAAGCTTGCCGCTGAAACGCTGGCCGAGGACAAGACCACCGCCGCCGAGCGCCGCGCCGCCCTACTGGCGCAGGCCGAAGCGACCTTGGCCGACGAGAAGGCGGTCAGCGCCGAGGCGCAGCGTCAGACCGAATTGCTGAACCAGCAGGTCGCGGAACTGCGCGCGCAACTGGGCAACCTACAGGCGCTGCTCGACGATGCCGTGGCGCGGGATGCGGCAAGATCGGTTGAGTTGCAATCGCTCGGGTCCGAGTTGAACACCGCGCTGGCACGGGTGGCGGCAGAGGAACGGCGTCGCGCCGAGCTCGAAGCGGCAGAGCGCAAGCGGCTGGAGGAGGAGAGCAAGAACCTCGCCCAGTACCGCTCGGAATTCTTTGGCCGGTTGCGTGACCTTCTGGGCAATCAGGAGGGCGTGCGGATCGAAGGCGACCGCTTTGTCTTCTCTTCCGAGGTGCTTTTCGGGCCGGGCAGTGCGGTGCTGAGCCAAGACGGGCAGGGCGAGATTGCCAAGGTGGCGGGCATTCTGCGCAGCGTGGTAGACGAGATCCCGGCAGAGATCGACTGGGTGATCCGTGTCGATGGCCATACCGATAATGTGCCGCTTTCCGGCTTTGGGGCGTTCGCGGACAATTGGGAACTGAGCCAAGCGCGGGCGCTGTCGGTGGTCAAATATATGGTCAACTTCCTTGGCATCGCGCCGGATCGTTTGGCGGCCAATGGCTTTGGCCAGTACCAGCCCGTGGCCGAGGGCAATACCGAAGCCGCGCGGGCGCAGAACCGGCGGATCGAGCTTAAATTTACCGAAAAGTGAGCGGGGGAAAGCCGGCCTATTGCAGCGTCAACGCGCCGGTCTTTTCGTCAATCACCCGGCCATCGCGCAGCAGGGTAACCGTGCCGCGATAGCGCCCGGCGGGCCATGTTCCGGCGGCGGCGCGTTTGCCGATGGCACGAAACGACTGCGCCTGCGGTTTCTCTAGCACCACATCCCTTTCGATCACGGTGCCGCTTGGCCCCGCAAGGCTGAGGCGCAGCACGTCGTTCTTTTGGGTGCCATAGCTGTAACCGTAGATGACCAAGGCAGGCGCATCCTTGGGGAGGGTGTCGTGATTGGCATCGCCCGCCTTGATTTCATCATAGCTGGGAATGCGGTCCGCAAAGCCGAGCGCGATCAGCCCACCGGGGCGGTAGGGCGGGGTGTCTTGCCAGAGAGACACAGCTGGTTCCTCGCAGCCGTTGCCTTCGGGGGCGAATGGATCAACCGGATTGCCATTGTGGCGCAACGAAAGGTGAAGATGCGGGAAGGCGGCCTTGCCGGACTGGCCGACCAGCCCGAGAGCGTCGCCGACAGCGACCTCTTGCCCGTCCGTCACGCGCAGTGAGCCGCGTTTCAGGTGGCAGTACTGTGTTTCCCACCCGCGGCCGAGGTCGATCACCACGCCGTTGCCGCATTCGCGCCCTTGGACTTTCGAGAGTGGCGCGCCATCGGCCATGCCGTCTCGTAGCCCTTTGACCACGCCAGCCGCCGCTGCGCGAACGGTGACACCTGCCGCCATCGCTGCTCGGTCGGGCAGGGCGAAATCGGTGCCCTTGTGTCCGTCATAGGTCAGCCTCGAACAGCGGTAATCGTGCGCCGCGGCACTTGGGTCTTGGTCCATATACTGTTGGATGTGGCAATCCTGCCCGAGGGTGCAATCCAGCGGAAAGGCCAGTTGCACATCCTCCGCCAGCGCAGGGCTGGCGGAGGAGAGGATCAGGGCCAGCGCGGCCCGTGTGATCATTCCGCGGTGAGCAGCGGGGGCCGATCACCTGACAGGCGCTTGCTTTCGGTGCCCAAGACCTTGAGCGTCAGCGCGTCGTCCTTGACGCCAACCTTGACCACACCGCCTTTGGCCAGTTTGCCAAAGAGCAGTTCCTCGGCCAGCGGCTTTTTGATGTGCTCCTGGATCACGCGGCCCAAGGGGCGTGCGCCCATCTTGTCGTCGTAGCCCTTGTCGGCAAGCCATTCGGCGGCCTTCTTGCTGAGTTCGATGGTCACGTTGCGGTCCATCAGTTGCGCTTCGAGTTGCAGCACGAACTTTTCGACCACCCGCAGGATCACCGATTTCGGCAGCGGCGCAAAGCTGATGATGGCATCAAGGCGGTTGCGGAACTCCGGCGTGAAGGTCCGCTCGATCGCAGCGGTGTCCTCACCAGTGCGGCGTTCGCGGCCAAAGCCTACGGCCTCTTTCGCCTGCTCGGAAGCACCAGCGTTGGAGGTCATGATCAGTACCACATTGCGGAAATCCACTGTGCGGCCGTTGTGATCGGTCAGCTTGCCGTGGTCCATCACCTGCAACAGGATGTTGTAAACATCCGGATGCGCCTTCTCCATCTCGTCGAGCAGCAGCACGCAGTGCGGATGCTGGTCCACGCCATCGGTCAGCATGCCACCCTGATCAAAACCGACATAGCCCGGAGGCGCGCCGATCAGACGAGAGACGGCGTGTTTCTCCATATACTCCGACATGTCGAAGCGCAGCAGTTCCACGCCCAGCGTGTCGGCCAGTTGCTTGGCCACCTCGGTTTTACCCACACCGGTTGGTCCGGCGAAGAGGTAGTTGCCGATGGGTTTGTCCGGCTCGCGCAGGCCCGCGCGGGACAGTTTGATGGCTGAAGACAGCGCCACGATGGCATCGTCCTGCCCAAAGACCACCCGCTTGAGCGAGCTTTCCAGATCCTTCAGCACCACCACGTCGTCCTTGGAGACGTTTTTCGGCGGGATGCGGGCGATCTTGGCCACCACGGCTTCGACCTCCTTGGTACCGATGGTCTTGCGGCGCTTGGAGGCGGCCACGAGATGCTGTGCGGCACCCGCTTCGTCGATCACGTCGATCGCTGAGTCAGGCAGCTTGCGGTCGTTGATATAGCGGTGCGCCAGTTCGACAGAGGTCTTGATCGCGTCGGAGGTATATTTGACGCTGTGATGCTCTTCGAAATAGGGTTTCAGACCCTTGAGGATCTTGGTGGCGTCTTCGACCGAAGGCTCGCTCACGTCGATTTTCTGGAACCGGCGCGACAGCGCGCGGTCTTTCTCAAAGTGCTGGCGGAACTCCTTATAGGTGGTGGAGCCCATGGTGCGCAGCTTGCCGCCCTGAAGCGCAGGCTTCAGCAGGTTGGAGGCATCCATCGCGCCACCCGAGGTAGCACCGGCACCGATCACGGTGTGGATCTCGTCGATGAACAGCACTGCGTCTTTATGTTCTTCCAGCTCGGTCACGACAGCTTTGAGCCGTTCCTCGAAATCACCGCGGTAGCGGGTGCCAGCCAGCAACGCGCCCATGTCGAGCGAGTAGATCGTGGTGTTGGCCAAAACCTCGGGCGTTTCACCGGCGACGATCTTGCGTGCCAACCCCTCGGCGATGGCGGTTTTGCCCACGCCCGGATCACCCACCAGCAGCGGGTTGTTCTTGCGGCGGCGGCAGAGCACTTGAATGCAGCGCTCAACCTCACCCTCGCGGCCGATCAGCGGGTCGATATCGCCCTCGCGGGATTTGGCGTTGAGGTCCACGCAGTATTTCGCCAGCGCGGATTCCTTCTTGTCGCCATCGGTGACACCTTGGGCCTCTTCTTCGGCTTCTGGTGCGCCTGTGACGGGGCGGGATTCACCATATGCCGGGTCTTTGGCGACGCCATGGGCGATGAAGTTCACCGCATCATAGCGGGTCATATCCTGTTCTTGCAGGAAGTAGGCGGCGTTGCTTTCACGTTCGGCGAAGATGGCGACCAGCACGTTCGCGCCCGTCACTTCGGTCCGGCCCGAGGATTGCACGTGGATCGCGGCGCGCTGGATCACGCGCTGGAAGGCCGCCGTGGGTACCGCTTCGGAACCGTCAATGTCGGTGATCAGGTTGCTCAGATCATCGTCGACGAATTCGACCAGCGTTTCGCGCAGGTCAGAGACATCAACGGAACAGGCTTTCATGACCTGCACGGCGTCGGGTTCGTCGAGCAAGGCCAGCAGCAGATGTTCGAGCGTTGCAAATTCGTGGCGGCGGGCGTTTGCCAGCGCGAGGGCCGCGTGGATTGCCTGCTCAAGTGTAGTCGAGAATGAAGGCACGGGCGTGCTCCTTTTCGATCGGGGTCGGTGAGGTGCTGAGATATCTCAGGCCCCGGTCCGACCATGGCCTCATAGTATTAGAGTTTGGTTGATCATCGCCCATCTTCAAGAAGATTCTGGTCCGAATCGGTCACATTTGCCGTGAGCGAGGACTTTGGGCCATGATTGCAGGCATTCAGAACTGGTCTTTGCGCCTGCGGATTTCGGTGAACACTTCTGTGTCGGTGGCGTCTGGCATCCCCAATGTCGCGCGAATGGCCGGGTCGGAAGGGCGCAGGAAGGGATTGGTTTCTAGTTCCAGTGAAAGCGGCGAGGGGACGGTCGGCTGCCCCTTGGCGCGGGCGCTGTCGATGTCCTTGGCCCTTGATATAAGGGCGGGATTATCCGGATCAACGGTCAGGGCGAATTTTGCGTTGGTGGCGGTGTATTCGTGGCCGGAGCAGATCGTCGTATCGCCGGGCAGGGCGGCCAGCTTTTGCAGACTGTCCCACATCTGCGCGGGCGTGCCTTCGAACAGGCGGCCACAGCCAAGCGCCATGAGGCTGTCGGCGGTAAAGGCCGCTTTGGCATCCGGCACGTGAAAGGCGATATGGCCGACGGTGTGGCCCGAGACATCCAGCACCCCGGCCTTTAGCGCGCCAAGTTCAACGGTGTCGCCCTCTGCCATGTCGCGGTCTAGCGGGGGCAGGCGGTGAGCGTCGGCCTTGGCCCCGATCACTTCGGCGGGGAAGCGGGTCAGGACCTCGGCCAGCCCTTGGACATGGTCGGGGTGGTGGTGGGTCAACCAGACTTGGCTCAGCGTCCAGCCCCGGCGGTTAAGCTCTGCCATGATCGGGGCGGCTTCGGGTACATCGACCAGCGCTACCGCGCCGCTGTCATGGTCGCGCAGCAGGAAAGCGTAATTGTCCGACAGACATGGAATCGTGACCAGATCAAAGGCCATGGCGTCTTACCTCGCTGTGTTGTTATGGTCGGGTCAGAGTGACACTCACCAAGGCGGGCTGCAATGCATCTTGATGTACAGGATCTGCGCAATTTCTATTATCGCAGCGCGTTGGGACGTGCGGCGCAGAAATCCCTGCGCGGGCGCTTGCTGGAACTTTGGCCCGAAGCGAAGGGGCAGACCGTCGTTGGCTTTGGCTTTGCCGCCCCCTCCTGCGGCCCTATCTCGCGGATGCACGAAGGGTGATGGTGTTGATGCCCGGCCCGCAAGGTGTGATGCCCTGGCCTGCGGGGATGCCCAATACATCGGTCCTTACCGAAGAGACACTTTGGCCGATAGAGACGGGGGCGGTCGATAAGCTGGTGCTGATGCACGGGCTTGAGACCTCGGAGCGGCCCAGTGAGTTGTTGGATGAATGTTGGCGCGTGCTGGGGCCGGGGGCAAGGCCCTGTTCATTGTGCCAAACCGGGCAGGCATGTGGGCGCGGCGGGATCGCACGCCCTTTGGCTATGGGCGGCCTTATTCACCGGGGCAGCTGGAGACGCAGCTGCGCAAACATCAATTTTTACCTGAACGGCACCTTGGCGCGCTGTTCCAGTTCCCTTCACAGCAGCGAATCTGGATGAAATCAGCCCCTTTGTTTGAGAAAATCGGTCGCCAAATGCCAACGATGATGGGCGGTGGTGCGATCTTGGTGGAGGCGACGAAACTGGTCTACCCGCCGCGGGGTCGTCCGCAGCGCAGCACCGCGCGGCGCGCGATTGGGGTGTTGGAGGGCATCGGCGAGCCGCAGGCAAAGCCGGTCTAGGCCTTGCCGCTCTGGGCTAAGCTCGTATTGGGACCATGGATTCGCCCTCGGCCCGCGGGCGCGCCCACAACGGCAGCATTTTCCTGCGTCAAAAAGCCGTTTCATGCAGCAGCCCTTGTAATATTGCCGCGCGTGGGAACATTACCTGCCTATACTGTGTTGCCGGGCGCGAACCTGTCTGCTACATCGCCCCTGATTTAGACGTCTTGGGTAACTTCAAGCCGCGCCAACTGCTGGTGACGCGACATCTTCGCATATCCGGCGCTTATTGAACGAGAGGATGGACGTGTCCGAACCTGCTTCCATTTCCACCGGCATCGCGGAACGCTACGCGACAGCCGTGTATGATCTGGCCCGCGAGGCCAATCAGGTCGATGCCATCGAGGGCGATCTTGACGCGCTTGAAGCGGCCTTGACCGACAGCGATGACTTTCAGCGCCTGATCTCTTCGCCGCTCTATACCCGCGATCAGCAGGCCGGGGCGATCAAAGTGCTGGCCGACAAGATGGGCCTGACCAAGACCATGGCGAACACGCTGGCGCTGATGGCGCAAAAGCGTCGTCTGTTTGTGCTGCCCGCGCTGGTTAAATCGCTGCGCGAGACGATTGCCGAAGCCAAAGGCGAGATCACCGCTGATGTCACCACGGCCAAGGCGCTGACCAAGACGCAGGCGGACAAGCTGACCAAGTCGCTCAATGCCTCCACCGGCAAAAAAGTATCACTTCATGCGACCGTTGATGAAAGCCTCATCGGCGGTCTTGTCGTCAAAGTGGGCTCGAAAATGATCGATACGTCGATCCGTTCCAAGCTCAATTCCCTCCAGAATGTAATGAAAGAGGTCGGATAAATGGGTATCCAAGCAGCAGAGATTTCTGCGATCCTGAAAGACCAGATCAAGGATTTCGGTCAGGAAACCGAAGTGGCCGAAGTGGGTCGCGTTCTCTCCGTCGGTGACGGTATCGCCCGCGTCTATGGTCTGGACAACGTTCAGGCTGGCGAGATGGTCGAATTCCCAGGTGGCATTCAGGGCATGGCCCTGAACCTCGAAGCGGACAACGTGGGTGTTGTTATCTTCGGCTCCGACCGTGACATCAAAGAAGGCGACACCGTCAAGCGCACCAACTCCATCGTGGACGTGCCAATCGGTGACGAACTGCTGGGCCGCGTTGTTGACGGTCTGGGTAATCCCATCGACGGCAAAGGCCCCATCGGCGCGACCAAGCGCGGCATCGCCGACGTCAAAGCGCCGGGCATCATCCCGCGTAAATCGGTGCATGAGCCGATGGCAACTGGCCTCAAGTCCGTTGACGCGATGATCCCAATCGGCCGTGGCCAGCGTGAGCTGATCATTGGTGACCGTCAGACCGGTAAAACCGCTGTCGCCCTCGACGCGATGCTGAACCAAGCGCAGGTTAACGCTGCTGCTGGCGACGACGAAGGCAAAAAGATGTACTGCGTGTATGTCGCCATCGGCCAGAAGCGTTCGACCGTTGCTCAGCTTGTGAAAAAGCTCGAAGAAACCGGCGCGATCGACTACTCCATCGTTGTGGCCGCGACCGCGTCCGAGCCTGCGCCGATGCAGTTCCTCGCACCCTATGCCGCCACCGCGATGGCCGAGCACTTCCGCGACAACGGCCGCCACGCGCTGATCATCTATGATGACCTTTCCAAGCAGGCCGTGTCCTACCGTCAGATGTCCCTGTTGCTGCGCCGCCCGCCGGGCCGCGAAGCTTACCCGGGCGACGTTTTCTACCTCCACTCCCGCCTGCTTGAGCGTTCCGCGAAGCTGGGTGACGAAGCTGGCAACGGCTCGCTGACGGCTCTGCCGATCATCGAAACCCAAGGTGGCGACGTTTCCGCGTTTATTCCGACCAACGTGATCTCGATCACCGACGGTCAGATTTTCCTTGAGACCGAACTGTTCTACCAAGGCATCCGTCCTGCTGTGAACACCGGTCTGTCGGTTTCGCGCGTTGGCTCCTCGGCTCAGACCAAGGCGATGTCGAGCGTAGCTGGCCCGGTGAAACTGTCGCTGGCTCAGTACCGCGAAATGGCGGCCTTTGCTCAGTTCGGCTCCGACCTTGACGCCGCAACTCAGCAGCTGCTGAACCGTGGTGCGCGTTTGACCGAACTGATGAAGCAGCCGCAGTACGCGCCGCTGACCAACTCGGAAATCGTCTGCGTGATCTACGCTGGTACACACGGCTATCTCGACAAGGTCGCTCTGGCAGATGTCGGCCGTTTTGAGGCAGGCATGCTGGCGCATTTGCGTAGCAAGCACGACGACCTTCTCAAGGACATCACCAACAATGACCGCAAGGTCAAAGGCGAGTTGGAAGAGAAGATCAAAGCCGCCATTGACGGTTTCGCCGCCGACTTCGCTTAAACGGGAGATAAGGCAATGCCAAATCTCAAGGACCTGAAGAACAGGATCGCGTCGGTCAAATCGACCCGCAAGATCACCAAGGCCATGCAAATGGTTGCCGCGGCGAAACTTCGCCGCGCGCAGGAGGCTGCCGAGGCTTCGCGTCCCTATACTGAGCGGTTCAATGCCGTGATGGCAGGGCTCGCGGCCAGTGTCGGCGGCTCCGATAGCGCGCCCAAGCTGCTTAGCGGCACGGGTGAAGACAAAGTGCATCTGCTGGTGGTCATGACCGCCGAACGCGGGCTGTGCGGCGGCTTCAACAGCAACATCGCGAAGAAGGCGAAAGCCCATGCGCGTGAACTGCTGGCCCAGGGCAAAGAGGTGAAAATCCTCACCGTTGGCAAAAAAGGCCGTGATGCGCTGCGGCGTGACTTGGGCGACCATCTGGTCGGTCACGTTGACCTCAGCGAAGTCAAAAAGATCGGCTATGGTGATGCGCAAAACATCGCGCAGGACGTGCTGAACCGCTTTGACGCGGGCGAATTTGACGTGGCGACGATCTTCTATGCGAAGTTCGTGAACGTGGTGATGCAGACGCCGACGGCGCAGCAGATCATCCCCGCCAAATTCGAAGCAGACGCGGACGAAGACAGCGGTGCGTCCACATTGTTCGACTATGAACCCAGCGAAGAGGCGGTCTTGGCCGATCTTCTGCCGCGCGGGGTCGCCACGGCGATCTTCTCGGCTCTGCTGGAGAATGGCGCGTCCGAGCAGGGTGCGCGGATGTCGGCGATGGACAACGCCACACGCAACGCGGGTGAGATGATCGACAAACTGACCATCCAGTACAACCGCTCGCGTCAGGCTGTCATCACCAACGAGCTGATCGAAATCATTTCCGGCGCGGAAGCGCTGTAAGCAAATCGGAGAAACGACATGGCAAATGCTGTCGGTAAAATCACACAGGTCATCGGCGCTGTCGTTGACGTTCAATTCGAAGGCGACCTGCCGGAGATTCTCAACGCGCTCCACACCGAAAACCAGGGCAAAACGCTGGTTCTCGAAGTGGCGCAGCACCTTGGCGAAAACACGGTTCGCGCCATCGCGATGGACGCGACCGAAGGTCTGGTGCGCGGTCAGGCCGTGACAGACACAGGCGACCAGATCCGCGTGCCCGTGGGCAACGCCACACTGGGCCGTATCATGAACGTCACCGGCGACGCGGTTGACGAACAGGGTCCGGTAAACTCTGACGCGACACGCGCCATTCACGGCGAAGCGCCTGAGTTCGCTGAGCAGTCCACCGAGACACAAATCCTCGTGACAGGCATCAAGGTCATCGACCTTCTGGCGCCTTACACCAAGGGTGGTAAAATTGGTCTCTTCGGCGGTGCCGGCGTGGGCAAGACGGTTCTCATCATGGAACTGATCAACAACATCGCCAAAGTGCACTCCGGTCTGTCGGTGTTCGCGGGCGTGGGTGAGCGTACCCGTGAGGGCAACGACCTTTACCACGAGATGATCGAATCCGGCGTTATCGTCCCTGACAACCTCGTCGATCGAAAATTGCACTGGTCTACGGCCAGATGAACGAACCTCCCGGTGCGCGGATGCGGATCGCCCTGACCGGCCTGACACTGGCCGAGCAGTTCCGCGACGAATCCGGTTCCGACGTTCTGTTCTTCGTCGACAACATCTTCCGCTTCACGCAGGCCGGTTCCGAAGTGTCCGCTCTGCTGGGCCGTATTCCTTCGGCTGTGGGCTACCAGCCAACGCTGGCGACCGATATGGGCGTGATGCAGGAGCGTATTGCGTCGACCAAATCCGGTTCGATCACCTCCGTGCAGGCCGTCTACGTTCCTGCGGATGACCTTACCGACCCGGCGCCTGCGACCTCCTTTGCGCACCTCGACGCGACAACGGTTCTTGACCGTTCGATCTCGGAAAAGGGCATCTACCCGGCGGTTGACCCGCTTGGCTCCACCTCGCGTCTGCTCGACCCGCTGATCATCGGCGACGAGCACTACAAGGTGGCGACAGACGTGCAGCAGGTGCTTCAGCGCTACAAATCGCTTCAGGACATCATCGCCATTCTCGGCATGGATGAACTGAGCGAAGAAGACAAACTGACCGTGGCACGTGCGCGTAAGATCGAGCGTTTCCTCAGCCAGCCCTTCGACGTGGCGAAAGTGTTCACGGGCTCCGACGGTGTTCAGGTGCCGCTGGAAGAAACCATCGCCTCCTTCAAGGCCGTGGTTGCCGGTGAATACGATCACCTGCCCGAGGGTGCCTTCTACATGGTTGGTGGCATCGAAGACGTGAAGGCGAAAGCCGAGAAAATGGCGGCAGACGCCGCTTAAGGAGCGCTGACAATGGCAGACACAATGCAATTCGACCTCGTTTCGCCGGAACGGCGGCTGGCATCGATGCAGGTGACGGCCGTGCAGATTCCGGGCACTGAGGGCGACATGACGGCCATGGCCGATCATGCGCCCACCATCACCACCCTGCGTCCGGGCCTTCTGCGCGTGGAAGGGCCGGAGGGCACGTCTGAATATGTCGTGACCGGCGGTTTCGCCGAAATCGGCGGTCAGGGCGGCGTGTCTGTGCTGGCGGAACGTGCCGTGGCACGCGCCGACATGACGCAGGAGCAGATGGACAGCATGGTGGCAGAGGCGCATGCCGTCTACGCCCGCGCCAAGGACAACTGGGAAAACGAGCCCGGTCCCGTGGATGATGCAGCCAAGCTTTTGGCCGATATGGTTGCCGTTGGCGATCACATCGGATTGTCGAGCAAACAGCCCAGCCTGTAATGCTTTGAAAATCAGTGAAAAGCCCCGCCTCGGCGGGGCTTTTTGCTTTTATGCCTCCCCTGCTGCGGCATCATTGCGCGGTGACCCTAAATTCAAGCAGGCCCGAGATATGAAACGACTTCGCAGCCATACCATCGGCGTGGACAGTGGCGATGTCATGCTGTTTTCTGACTTCGAAGACGGCGGATCGATGTGGACGGGCGAGGGCCAGCGCGAACGCCGCCGCCGGATCAGCTTTTCAGAACCCTTCCGGGAGCCGCCGCATGTTCAGGTGAGCATGTCGCTTTGGGACATCGACGCCAGCACCGTCACCCGCGCCGATATCGGCGCCGAGGCGGTGACCGAGACTGGCTTTGACATGGTGTTCCGCACATGGGGCGACACCCGCGTTGCACGGGCGCGTTTGGCATGGACAGCGATTGGCGCGGTGGGGGGGATGACGACTGGGTCGTCGGCTAGGTGCATCGCTCGGTGAGAGAGAGCGTCCCAGCAGGGGAGGGCGGCCCGCGGAGGCCAGCCCTAGATCACAGTCTGCGGCCTAGCTTGCCGCGTACATCCCGTCATAGATCGGGCCCAGCGTTTCCGCCTCGAACAGAGAAGAGACCGAGGTGCCGTTCCAGATGTTCAAGATCGCTTGGGCAAACATCGGCGCGGTCGGGACGATGCGGATGTTCGGCGCTTTCTTGATCGCAGGGGTCGGCGCGATGCTGTCGGTGATGACCAGCGATTTCATGACCGAGTTCTCGACCCGCTCAACCGCAGGGCCGGACATGACACCGTGGGTGATGTAGGAGTGTACTTCCTTCGCGCCATTCTCCAGCAGGACTTCGGCAGCTTTGCACAGCGTGCCAGCCGTGTCGCAGATGTCGTCTACGATCAGGCAGGTCTTGCCTTTCACGTCGCCGATCACGGTCATTTCAGCCACTTCGCCTGCCTTCTCGCGGCGTTTGTCGACGATCGACAGGGGCGAGTTGATCCGCTTGGCCAGTTCACGCGCACGGGCCACGCCGCCAACGTCGGGGCTGACGACCATCAGCTCATCCATCCGGTCTTTGAAGGCGTCTTTGATATCCAGTGCAAAGATCGGCGAGGCGTAGAGGTTGTCGACCGGGATATCGAAGAAGCCCTGAATCTGCGCCGCATGCAGGTCCATCGTCAGGATCCGTTCAATACCGCTGCCGGTCAGCATATTGGCGACCATCTTGGCGGTGATCGGGGTCCGGGCCTTGGTGCGGCGGTCCTGACGGGCATAGCCGAAGTAGGGCAAAACGGCCGTCACACGCGCCGCCGAGGACCGGCGCAGCGCGTCGGCCATGATCATCAGTTCCATTAGGTTGTCGTTCGCGGGGTTCGACGTGGGCTGGATGATGAACATATCCTCGCCGCGCACGTTCTCATAAACTTCGACGAAAATCTCGCCGTCGTTGAACCGTTCGACCCGCGCATCGACGAGCCCCACGTTAACGCCGCGATGCAGCGACATGCGCCGCGCGATGGCCTTGGCAAGCGGCATATTGGCATTGCCTGAGATCAGTTTTGGTTCTGAAGTGCGTGGCATAGGGGCTCCGGGGCAGCGGTAGGTTGCAGATTCGTGACGTTGACACCGCTTAGCATGCGCTTACGGTCGGGCAAAGCTACACCGCCCCCGAAGGAGAGCCAAATGGCCCGGATCGACTATTTTTTCGCGACCCTGTCACCCTATTGCTACCTCGCCGGGAATCGGCTTGAGGAGATCGCCGAAAAGCACGGTGCTGAGATCGTGTACAAGCCTTTCGACATTATCGCGGCCTTCCCGCGCACCGGCGGCATGCCCCCGGCAGAGCGTCACCCCAGCCGCAATGAGTACCGCGCGCAAGACTTGCCGCGTCAGGCGCGCAAGCTGGGTCTGCCCTTCAACCTCAAGCCCGCGCATTGGCCCACCAACGGCGCGCCTGCGGCCTATGCGGTGATCGCCGCGCAGAATGCCGGGGGCGGTGATCTGGGCAAGCTGACCCATGCCATCACCCGCGCCGTCTGGGCCGAAGAAAAGGACATCGGCCATGACGATGTGGTCCGGGCCTGTTTGGAAGAGGCCGGTTTTGACCCCGATCTGGCGAACAGCGGCTTGCTGCAGGGGGCCGAGACCTATGCCGCCAACCTTGAGGAAGCCGTCACTCAAGGTGTCTTTGGCGCCCCCTTCTATATCGTTGGGGATCAGCGGTTCTGGGGACAGGACCGTTTGGAAGACCTTGATCTGCACCTCGGGGGCAAGCTGTGATCCCAGAGGTCAACGCGCGCCGTTTCGGTCACGGCCCGCGCCCGGCCTTGGCGATCCATTGCTCGCTTGCGCACTCCGGTGCGTGGCGGGGCGTTGGGGCTGCCCTATCGGACGAGCTGACCCTGCGGGCCTTCGATCTGCCGATGCACGGGCGGTCCGGCGATTGGGACGGGCAGGGCAATATCCACGACGTAGCAACCGACATGGCGCTCAGCTTGCTCGAAGCGCCGATGGATCTGATTGGCCATTCCTTTGGTGCGACGGTCGCGCTGCGGCTGGCGATCGAGCACCCCGAATTGGTGCGCAGCATTACCCTGATTGAGCCAGTCTATTTCGCCGCTGCCAAGCAGGACGATCCTGACGCGATGGCTGAATACAATGAACAGAACGCGGCATTTGAGGCCGCCTTGGCCGAGGGCGACAAGGAGACCGCTGCACGGCTGTTCAACCGGGTCTGGGGCGATGGCACGAAATGGGACCAAATTCCCGAACCGACCCGCGCCTATATGGTGGATCGGATCGGTTTCATCCCCGCCTCTTCGCCCTTCCTCGGAGAGGACAGCGCCGGGTTGCTGGCGCCGGGCATGTTCGACCGCGCGTCAATGCCCGCACTGCTGGTGGAGGGGAGCGGGTCGCCCAAAGCTGCGCATGCGATCAATGCGTCGCTGATGCGCCGTCTGCCGAACGCGCGGCGGGTTTCAGTCGATGGGGCAGGGCATATGGTGCCGATCACGCACCCCGCCGAAGTCGCCGAAGCGATACGCGATTTCCTGAACGACGTGCCGCTGGCGTGACTGCTTAGAAGTGGCTTAGGAACTGGTCGATCTGGTCACGGCTGATCGACCAGTCGCAGACCATCCGCGCGGCCAGCATCTCGTTACCATCGCCGTCCAGCGTGCCATCCCAAAGGTAATAGCGCGCGCCTGCGTCATGCAACTTGCGGTGAATGGCGCGGGGGAAGCGGGCAAAGATCATGTTTGCCGCAGGCTCATGTAGGAATTCCGCCCCCGCTTTGCGCAGCCCTTGGGCCAGATGCGCCGCATTTGCGTTGGCCGTCTTGGCCGTTTCCAGCCAAGCCCCATCCGCAAGGTAGCCCGCCATCTGCGCCGACAGAAAGCGGTGTTTGGAAAACAGATGCGCCCCGCGCTTGCGGCGCAGCTCGAATTCCCATGCTTTTTTGGGGTCGAAAAAGACCACCGCCTCGACCCCCATGCAGCCGTTCTTGGTGCCGCCGAAGCTGACCACATCAACGCCCGATCTCCACGTCATCTCAGCCGGGGTGCAGCCCAGAGCCACCACCGCATTGGCAAAACGCGCGCCGTCCATATGTACGGGCAGGTCGTATTCCTTGGCCACCGCTGTCAGCGCCTGCAATTCTTCAAGGCTATGCACCCCGCCGCGTTCCGTAACCTGCGTGATCGACACCGGGCCGCGTTGCGGCGTGTGCACATCGCCCGCCGCCCGCGCGACGATGGCGCGGCGCAGGGCGTCGGGGGACATTTTGTCGTCGGTCTCTACCAGTGTCAGCTTGGCCGCACCTGCGTAGAACTCCGGCGCGTTGCACTCATCCTCTTCGATATGCGCGACCTTGGAGCAAAAGATCGTCTGCCACGGCTGGGTGTAGCAGGCCAGCGCCAGCGCATTGGCCGCGGTGCCGGTGGCGACGAGGTAGACCTCCGCCTCAGGTGCCTCAAACTGTTCGCGAAACTGCGCGCGCACCTCATCCATGATCTGGTCTTTGCCGTAGGGCATCGCGTAGTCGCTATTGGCCGCGATCACGCGCTCCATCACCTTGGGGTGGACGGGGCCAGCGTTGTCAGAGGCGAAAAACATCAGGTGGGCTCCTCGATAATATGGTCTTCCCATTCTTCGAACGGGGTATCAAATTCGGACACGGTATCAAATTGCACGCTGACCCCGGCGTCATGGACGCTGTCGGGAGTGCCGGTCAGCAGGGGGTGCCATTCGGGCAGGGGCTTGCCCTCCCACAGGAGGCGGTAAGCGCAGGTCTGGGGCATCCAATAGGCGTGGGTATCGAGGTTGTCGGGGCGCAGCACGATGCAGTCGGGCACGAATTCATGCCGGTTTTCGTAATGCACACAGCGGCAGGTGCTATCATCAAGCAGGCGGCAGGCGACGCGGGTCAGGGCCACTTCGCCGCTATCTTCGTCTTCTAGCTTGTTCAGGCAGCATTTACCGCAGCCATCGCAGAGCGCCTCCCATTCGGTCTGCGACATCTCTTTGAGCGGCTTCTTCTCCCAGAATTTCGGGGTCAGGCCCTTGCGGGGTATCGGATCGCTCATAGCGCCGCCAGAATGGTTCGAGCGCGGTCGCAGTCGGCCCCCATCTGGGTGATCAGCGCGTCGAGGCTGTCAAACTTTTCTTCGCCGCGCAGGTGTTCGACCAGCCCGACAGACAGCGGCGCGCCGTAGAGATCACCTTTGAAGTCAAAGAGATAGGTTTCCAGGTTGGCTTTGTTCTCACCGAACATGGGCCGCACACCAATGCTGGCCGCACCGTGATAGCTGCCCTTATGCGGCCCCGCGAGCACATCCACCAACACGGCATAGACACCAAAGGCAGGCGGGTGCAGCCCGTCAATCGACATGTTCGCGGTAGGAAAGCCCAACTCGCGCCCGCGCTGCTCGCCCGAGATCACCGGTCCGTCGATGCGGTGCCAGTGACCCAGCATCGCCGCCGCTTCGCGGGTTTCACCACGCGTCAGCGCTTCGCGGATCGCGGTTGAGGACACGGTGAGGTCATCGCGCTCCATCAGCGGGGCGATGGTGACGCCGAAACCATATTGCGCGCCGAAACGGGCGAGATCTTCCGCCGTGCCCGCGCGGCCCTTCCCAAAGCAGAAGTCAGCGCCCACAACCACATGCGCCAGCCCCAGCCCGTCGTGGAGCACGTCGCGGGCGAATGCCTCGGGGCTCAGGCTGGCCAGTGTGCTGTTGAATGCCAGCTCATAGAGCCGCTTAACGCCGATCTTTTCCAGCCGATGCGCGCGGGATTCGCGGCCCATCAGGCGGAAGGGCGGGGCATCGGGGGCGAAATACTCGCGGGGATGCGGCTCGAAGGTGACGACGCCAAGGGGCGCATCGGGGGCGGCACTCTGTGCAAGTTCGATCACCGACCGGTGGCCAAGGTGCACGCCATCAAAATTGCCAATCGCAGCGGTGGCACCGCGATCTGCAAGGTCGACGAATTGATAATCTCGGATGATCCGCATGTGCCTTGCCTAGCTGCGCGGCGGCGCAAGGGCAAGATGCTCAGGCAGCGAAACCGTCCCCTCAGTCTAGCTTGGCCGAGGGGGCAAGCACCGTGGCCTCACCGGCGAGCACCGGTTTGCCATCGACCGAACAGCGGCAGTCCATTTTTACGCGACGTTTGGCGATGTCCATGTCGGTCACTGTGACTTCGGCCAGCACCATGTCGCCGGGGCGCACGGGGCCAAGGAACTTGAGCGATTGCCCGAGGTAGATTGTGCCGTGACCGGGAAGCTGTTCACCAATCACCGCCGAGATCAGCCCGGCGGTCAGCATCCCATGGGCAATGCGCCCTTCAAAGATCGTGTCGCGGGCGTAATCGTCATCCAGATGCACTGGGTTATGGTCGGTAGAGACCTGCGCAAACATCTCGATATCCGTATCGGTCACGACCTTACGCAGATGGCGTGTCATCCCGATTTCGATGTCTTCGATGCAGATCGTCCCGCGTGGCATATTGTCCAACATGACGGCTCCTTGGTAACAAAGTGGCGCGTTCGCGCGTCAAGATGCAACTTTATTACTTTGCAGCTGCAGAAAATCAAGCCCTTTTCTGAGTTAGCGCAGGAATCCGATGGCATAGGTCGGGGCCGAGGCTTCGCGATCGAGATAGGCGCGGAGCTTGTCTTCGTCGGGTTGCTCGGTGGTCGCGGTTTCCGCGGCGGCCAGTCCTCCGGTGATGAACAGCGATCGATGCCTTCGTCCATCGCGCCTTTGACGTCCGTCAGGATGCCGTCACCGATGGCGAGGATGCGATTGTCGGGGATGTCGACCTCAAAGGCGGCAAGGCGACGGCGGGCGAGATCGTAGATCGGGCCATGCGGCTTGCCGAAATAGAGGCTTTCGCCGCCCATCTCGGTATAGAGTGCGGCCAGTGCCCCGGCGCACCATTCGCGCACTTCGCCCCGGTCCACGACGATATCGGGGTTGGCGCAGAGCAGTTTCAGCCCGCGGGCGATGGCCTGTTCGAACTCGGGGCGCATGATCTCGGGGTCGGCCATCGGGTCGACCGGGCCGGTGCAGACGATGCCTTCGGCTTCGGCCAGCCCGACGGTTTCTACATTTACCGGGTTTTCGAGGATCGCAAGCGGCTCGAAAAACTTGCGCTCAGCGGGGTGGCCGATGAACCAGACCTTTTCGCCCACAGCACCGCGGAACATGGCAGAGCGCGCGGAATCGCCGGAGGTGGCGATGCTGTCCCATGCGTCTTCTGGCACGCCAAACTGCTGCAACTGTTTCTCCACGCCCGTGCGGGGGCGGGGGAGTTGGTGACCAGCACGACCTTGCCGCCGGTCTTGCGATAGGCCTGCAAGGCCGCCACCGCATCGGGCAGCGCCTTGCGCCCGTCGTGAACGCAGCCCCAAAGATCGACAAAAAGCGCGTCATATTGATCGGAAACTTGCGGCAGGGCAGAGATAATGCGGGTCATGGGGCGGCCTTTCAAAAAGCGAGGGCGGGCACTTGGCCCGCCCGATTGGCTTACATCTTGAGGTTGGGGATGATCTGCTTTTTGCGGCTCATCACGCCGGGCAGCACGACCGTGTCGCCCGAGACCTCAGCGCCAAAGCTCTGCTCGGCGATATGTTTGACCATGTCGTTGGGCACCAGCAGCGTCGCCTCTTCTTTCAGGATATCGACGATGAACAAGAGCACCTGCGCGGCACCGTCGGCCTCGGCCACTTTCGGCATCTCAGCCATCAGCGCGTCCTTGCGCTCCAGCAGCGGTGCGGGGGAGGTGGTTTCCAGCACGCTCACGCGCAGGTTGGTGCCATCGAGGTCGAATTCCTTGCTGTCCATGCGCAGCAGTTCCGCCTCGCCGAAGGACGAAACGTCGGATTTCGCGGCGAACATCTCTGCAGCGTAGTCGCTGATGTCGACGCCCAGGTCCCGCGCGATGTCTTCGGCAATGGCGCGGTCTTCTTGGGTGGTGGTGGGGCTGCGGAATTCCAGCGTGTCAGACAGGATGCAGGACAAGGCAGCCGCTTTGACGCCGCGCGGGGCTTGCGCCCAGTCTTTGCCGATCATCTTGAACATGATGGTTGCCGTGCAGGCCAGCGGCTGGATGTTGATCTCAATCGGGCCGCGTGTTTCCAGCCCGGCCACCAGACGGTGGTGGTCGATGATGCCGGTGATGTCGGCCTCGTTGATGTTGGCGGGCAGCTCGGCTGGGTTGTTGGTGTCGACGATGACAACCTTGGTGTCGGCCTCAAGCGCGGTCAGGATTTCCGGCTTATCGAGGTTCCATTTGTCGAGCATGAACAGCGCTTCGGTGTTCGGCTCGCCCTGCAGAACGGGTTTGGCGGGGATGCCCTTAATCTCGTTAAGATACCAAGCCCAGACGATCGGGCTGCCGGTGCTGTCGGTGTCGGGGGATTTATGGCCAAAAACAAGCGTTGTCATGGGGTGGTCCTGTCTGTTCGGGTGGATTTGCGGGCCTTATAACAGGTTCAATTGGCTTGTCACCTGCGCCTGCTGCAATGCGGCATTGCGCGCCAGCGGCTAAAGCCCCAGTTCCGCGCGCTTCTTTTTGGAGAGCGCGGCGACGATCATGTCATGAGAGGCGCGAATGTGGTCGCGCAGGCTGTCATCGCTCAGCCCCGGCGCGGCGTAATGCTGTATCCACTTAAGCCCGCGCGAGGCCAGATAGGGCGCGGGCCGCAAGCCGGGGCTGTCGGAGAGCACCTCAAACCCCAGTTCAGTCACCTTGAAAGTAAAGGCGGACGCATCCTCGGCCCAGCCGCAGATGGCAAAGACCTTGCCGCCCACCTTCCAGACATCCGCATTGCCCCATTGCACGACATGGGTTGTTCGGGGCAGGGCGGCGCAGAAGGCGTTGAATTCGTCGCGGGTCATCGCGTCAGTCTAGGGCCGCGCGGCCCCTTTGCATAGCGCCGCGCGATGGGGCAAGTTGCGCGCCATGAGCAACCCGCGCGAAACAGATCTTTACCCGCCGATCAAGGCTTTCCTTGAGGATCAGGGCTATGTGGTAAAGGCCGAAGTCGGCGCGGCAGATGTGGTGGCCCTGCGCGGGGCCGAGCCGCCGGTTGTGGTTGAGCTGAAGCTCGGCTTTTCGCTGGCGCTGTTCCATCAGTGTCTGGCGCGGCTGAAGGTGTCGGATGATGTTTACCTCGCCGTTGCGCGGCAACCGGGCAAACGCTTTGCCAAGGCGGTGAAGGACAACGTCACGCTGGCGCGGCGGCTGGGGTTGGGGCTGATTACCGTGCGGCTGTCGGATGGGTTGGTCGAGGTGCATTGCGATCCCGGCCCCTATGCGCCGCGCAAGAATGCCAAACGGGCGGCGATGCTTTTGCGCGAATTCGCCCGGCGGCAGGGGGATCCGAACGACGGCGGCCAGACCCGCGCGGGGCTGGTGACCGCCTACCGTCAGGATGCGTTGAAAATCGCGGTCTATCTGTTCGAAGCCGGCGCAAGCAAAGGCGCGCATGTGGCCCGCGCAACCGGTGTCTCGGCGGCAACCCGCATGATGCGGGATGACCACTACGGTTGGTTTGAAAAGGTCGACAAAGGCATATACGGACTAACGACAACGGGGGCCGAAGCGGTGGCCACAGCGGGCCGTGTTTTGGGTGCTGGCTAACAGTTCCCGGCCCTGCAAAATTTTTCGAAGCCGTTGTTGACAGAACGCAGACTGCTGCTTAGCTATGCATCGTTATCACTCACAAGGGTTGAGTGCTAACGGCTGCACCCTCGCCCGGAGGGGGTGGCTTGGAAGAGTAACTTTGAGCCTTAAGGAGCTGCAAAGATGGCATTGAAACCGCTTCATGACCGTGTGCTGGTAAAGCGTACCGAAAGCGAAGAAAAAACCGCCGGCGGGTTGATCATTCCTGATTCCGCCAAAGAAAAGCCTTCCGAGGGTGAAGTTGTTGCCGTGGGCACCGGCGCACGCAAAGACAACGGCGAGTTGATCGAAATGGCCGTCGCACCCGGCGACAAAATCCTGTTCGGCAAATGGTCCGGCACAGAGGTCACCGTCGACGGCGAAGAAATGCTGATGATGAAAGAAAGCGACATCATGGGGATCATCGCGTAAGCCACCCGGCTTGCCGACCCTCTGAAGACGCTCACATCAATCCAAGATTTTAGGAGAAGACAACATGGCTGCTAAGGACGTCAAATTTGACACCGATGCCCGTAACCGGATGCTCAAGGGTGTGAACATCCTTGCCGACGCGGTGAAAGTCACACTCGGCCCCAAAGGCCGGAACGTGGTTCTGGACAAATCCTTCGGCGCACCGCGCATCACCAAAGACGGTGTATCCGTGGCGAAGGAAATCGAACTGGAAGACAAGTTCGAGAACATGGGCGCACAGATGGTCAAGGAAGTTGCTTCCCGGACCAACGACGAAGCAGGCGACGGCACCACCACCGCGACTGTTCTGGCCCAGGCCATCGTCAAAGAAGGCATGAAATCGGTTGCCGCTGGCATGAACCCGATGGACCTGAAGCGCGGTATCGATCTGGCAACAGCCAAGGTCGTCGAAGCGATCAAAGCCGCTGCCCGTGACGTATCCGACAGCGACGAAGTCGCGCAGGTTGGCACAATCTCCGCCAACGGTGAAAAAGAGATCGGCCGTCAGATCGCAGACGCGATGCAGAAAGTCGGCAACGAAGGCGTGATCACCGTCGAAGAGAACAAAGGTCTGGAAACAGAGACCGATGTCGTCGAAGGCATGCAGTTCGACCGTGGCTACCTGAGCCCCTATTTCGTCACCAATTCCGACAAGATGACTGTCGAGCTGGAAGACGCGATCATCCTGCTGCACGAGAAGAAACTGTCGAGCCTTCAGCCGATGGTTCCGCTGCTTGAGCAAGTGATCCAGTCCCAGAAGCCGCTTTTGATCATCGCCGAAGACGTTGAGGGCGAAGCCCTGGCGACACTCGTCGTGAACAAACTGCGCGGCGGTCTGAAGATTGCTGCTGTGAAGGCACCGGGCTTCGGTGACCGTCGCAAAGCGATGCTGCAAGACCTCGCGGTTCTGACCGGTGGTCAGGTGATCTCCGAAGACCTCGGCATGAAGCTTGAGTCCGTGACCATGGACATGCTGGGTTCCGCCAAGAAAGTCGCGATCACCAAAGACGAGACCACTGTCGTTGATGGCGCAGGCGAGAAGGCCGAGATCGAAGCACGTGTTGCTCAGATCCGTAACCAGATCGAAGAAACCACCTCCGACTACGACCGTGAGAAGCTGCAAGAGCGCGTTGCCAAACTGGCAGGCGGTGTTGCCGTGATCCGCGTCGGCGGCATGACCGAAGTCGAAGTGAAAGAGCGCAAAGACCGCGTTGATGACGCCCTGAACGCGACACGTGCCGCTGTTCAAGAAGGCATCGTTGTTGGCGGTGGTGTTGCTCTGGTTCAGGCGGGCAAAAAGCTCGAAGGTCTGGCCGGCGACAACAACGATCAAAACGTTGGTATTTCCATCGTGCGCAAAGCACTGGAAGCACCGCTGCGTCAGATTGCTGAGAACGCTGGTGTGGACGGTTCGGTTGTTGCCGGCAAAATCCGCGAAAGCGACGACCTGAAGTTCGGCTTCAACGCGCAGACCGAAGAATATGGCGACATGTTCAAGTTCGGCGTCATCGACCCGGCGAAAGTGGTGCGTACAGCATTGCAAGACGCGGCTTCGATCGCTGGTCTGCTGATCACCACCGAAGCGATGGTCGCCGACAAGCCTGCTAAAGACGGCGCACCCGCCGGCGGCGGCATGCCCGACATGGGCGGCATGGGCGGCATGATGTAAGCCAGCCCTATTGGCTAAAGTTCAGGAGGCGTGCCAGCAATGGCGCGCCTCTTTCCGTTTAAAGGCAGCGACTATCCGGGTTCGATGGCCCTTTATCTGGTTCTCACGGTGATCAAGCTGGCAGTTCTACGATCCGCGAATAGGCATTGAGCATGCCGAGCGCATTGGCAAAGGTCTCTGACGGGTTTTCCTTCACGATATAGCCCGCGACATTCTTGCTATAGGCGGATTGCACGTCCGTGGGCATATCGGAGGTGGTGAAAACAAAAACCACCATCCGCTCCAACGCCGGATCGGCTCGGACAACTTCCAAGAACTCAAGCCCGCCCATGCGCGGCATATTGAGGTCAAGTGTGACGATATAGGGCGGCAATCGCCCATGCCGCTTCACCTCCTCCGCTAAAAATTCGAGCGCATGTTGCCCGTCGTGACAAACCGCCGTTTCGTTGACGATCTTCAACTTGCGCATCGCCCGTTGCATGGCCATCACGCTGACTTTGTCATCGTCTACGATAAGAAATTTCGCGGGCGTCGTTTTCATCCAATATTCCTTTTCGGCTTGGGTCACGCCGCCGCCGCCACGGCCAGATTGCGGTGCGTTTGCGTTGCCAATGGAAGCTCCACAACAAAGGTCGATCCGCGCTTTTTGTTGGGGTCGGAGACCAGCGTGATCTTCCCTTTCTGGTGAGACGCAAGCTTGCTTACGATGGCGAGGCCCAAGCCGCTCCCTTCAACCTCATCACGAGATTTAAGTGTTTGAAACAGTTCAAATATCTTCTCTTGGTGCCGAAGTTCTATTCCAGGCCCGTCATCGCGCACGCTTAGAACAACACGGTCCTGCTGCACCTCGGCATTAACATGGATGGTGCCATGATCCCGGTCATGGTGTTTGATTGCATTTGAGATCAGGTTGCCCAAAATCTGCTGCAACGGCGAAAGCTGTACGTCGATGATCTGGTTTGTCCCGGCAAAGCTAATTTTGAACCGACCCTCGGTGTCGGTATATCGGGCAAGGTCTGCCACCAATCGGGCAAGGTGCACCGGCTCTGGCGCGGGTTGGTCCTGTCCCGCCCGGGCGTAGTCCAAAAGATCGTTAAGAAGGCGGTTGAGCCGATCGATCCGTTGTTGTGACATAAGCAAATAGCTTCGGCTTTCCGCACTCAGCGCATTTTCCTCATCCTCAAGGACCCAAAGGCTTAGTTCATGCACCGCACGGAGGGGAGATCGCAGGTCGTGGGCGGCCACATAGGCGAATTTCTCGAGCTCAATGTTCGAGCGCCGCAACTCTTCCGCAGTTGTGCGGAACACAACTAATGCACGTGCCATCTCTCCTAGTTCGTCCTGCCCTCGCACGGTGACGGGGTGATCAAGGTCACCCTGAGCGATAGCCGTGACGGAATTGGTCAATCGATTGATGCGACGGTTAAACTGCCGCTCAACAACAAAGCCGTTGGTAAGGGCAATCACGAGAAGCGCGCTTCCAACGGTGAGGCCAACAGTCCATATGACCCGATGGATGGTGTCGCGCAGCTCATCTGTCGCGAGATCCACCCGCCGCAAAGTGTTCTGAGTAAGATCGGAGGATATGTCCGAAATCCCCACGATCATGGGCAGGTGTTCGGCTTGTAGCGTTTGAACGCTCTCGTGAAACTGCAGACGTGCCGTTGAATGTGCGAAGAAGCTTTTTTCGGGATCAAGCAGCACGTCGCGCAGCGCGTCGATTTGGCGGGCCAGCGACCGTCTACTGGCTGCTTCATGAATGCGCGGTAACCGGGTGATGGCATCCTGGAAATGCTCTTCGACAAGAAGTCGCGCGCGCTCAAGTTGAAGAAGTTGGTTCTGTAGCCCTTGTGAATTGATGATGTTAATAAGCGTGTCGAGACTTAGCCGAATGTCATTGAGATTAATTGCGCTCAACAACATGTCGGGAAAGCCTGAAGGGCGATTTTCTGGGGCAACATCACCGGATGCAAAGCTTCCTGAGACTTCACTCAGCAGGGCTTCGGTTTGCCGTGAAAGTCGGTAGGCTAACTCATCAATAATAGTATGATTCTGTACTTGGATTTGCTCGACAAGATCAAGCGTTGTGAGGATCTGGCCCTCGGCGCGCCGCATTTCCTGAAGGCTGAAAACTGTCGCATCAGATGCCCGCCGCGCCATATGCAGCCGTCCCTCCAGCCGCTCTGCCAGCGGGAGCGCGATCTCCATTGTCTTCAGATTTTCTAAAAGCTCAAAAGTTTTGTCGATTTTTGTTGTGATGTCTTTCCCGAGCGTATCTGGCGACACGGAGGTATCTAATTGATTAAGCTGCTCAATCGAAAGGAATACACCGTTCAAGGACCGCTCAATTTGCTGGGAAATAGCCAACGTAGGAAGGGCCGATTGGCTCAAATGAGCGTGACTGACCAGCACAGATCGCATCTGACCCGTAGCAGCCCATCCCGCAACGCCAATAATGGCCGCCACGAGAAGGAGCGCTGCCCTTAGGCGGGTGCTGATACGACTGCCGAGAAACTGCCGCAGCGACCATGGGGGATGCATCGTAGCCATGCTGACTGAATAGCTGGGACCAATTAACGCAATGTTAATCGCCACGGCTCTAAAACCGGGTTCATCAAAGCGAGAGGGGGCATCCCCCAGCCGCTGATTGGAGGATTGCAGTGTGTTAGGCGGGCGCAGGTTGACAAGGCGAAGGTTCTCTATCGGCCTGGGTGCCGGTCTTAGCACGCTTATCGCCGGTCCGGCATTTGGGGAGACGATTGATATAAAAGTGGCCGCGCGTGCCCGTGGTTTGGTTGGAGATGCCAGAACGCTCTCTGTGCTGCTTCCGGAAGGGTCACGTGCCAATCTTGAACCGGTCGCGGCGGTGTTTACGGAGCGAACCGGGGTGAAAGTCGACCTTCAAGAGGTGCATGTCGATCAGATCAATGCGGAGCTAATGCTAAATAGTGTACTTGGGGAGGCGAAATATGACGTTGCCCTGCCTGCGACCTTTGGGGTGGCAGACCTCGTTGCCGCAGGGGCAATCCACGCTTTGGATGACTACGCCGCACGCTATGAGCCGACGGGATTTCGCGACCCTATGCTCTATCAGGAAGGGGATAGGTTTGACGGTCAGAACTATGGTTTCCAAACAGATGGCGACGCCTATGTGATGTTTTACCATCGCGAAATGCTTCACGATCCGGATGAGCAGGCGCGCTATGCGGATCGTTTTGGTTATTCTCTCGCCATGCCAGAGACTTGGGTGGAGCTGGATCGGCAAATACGTTTTTTTCATGCGCCAGAAGCGGGTCGATATGGCGGGTTGTTGTTTCGCACGCCGGGGTATCTGGCGTGGGAGTGGTGGATTCGATTTCACGCCAAAGGGTATTGGCCGTTGTCCCCCGATATGACCCCGCAAATCGCTGAAGACCCGGGTGTAGCGGCGTTGGAGGAATTGATTGCGATTTCAGACAGCCTCGTCCCCGATAGCTCTAACCTTGGGCTGTTTGAAAACTGGGCGCGATACGCGAAAGGCGATGTCTATTGCAATATTGGCTGGGGCGGTACGCAGAAATATCTAAATTCTCCCCGGTCGTTGATGAGAGGGCGGATGATTTACGGCCCGACGCCCGGTGGGAAAGTTGGGGGGAACTCCTTGCAACACCCTATTTCAACTGGGGGTGGAGCTTTGTGGTCAGCGCAACATCGGCACAGAAGGAACTCGCCTATTTATTTGCCCTATTTGCCGTCACACCTGAGATGTCGACACTGGCCGTTCGGCAGGCAGATGGCTTTTTCGACCCTTACCGAAAGGAACACTACAGCGATCCGGGCGTAGAAGATGCTTATTCAAAATCGTTTCTTAAGGTACATCGCGCGTCGCTTGACGGGGCAATTCCAGATTTCTACCTAAAAGGGCAATCTGAGTATTTTCAGGCTTTAGGAAGAGGGTTGGATCGGGCGCTGCAGGGCGAGGTTGCGCCGAAAATAGCCCTGAGCCGTGTGGCGCAGCAGTGGCAGCTTATCACCAGCCGGGCGGGGCGGGAGAGGCAAATACAAAGATGGGCGCGCCTTCGTCGAAAGTATCCGCCAAATGCGCGGCGTTTGCTGAGGGATATCACGTAATGGCAGCTTTACTCTTCGATCCGGCAGGTGCGGGGCTCTGTCCAACGGTCAAGCGTAGGGCGTTAGTGATATGACCCATCCCCAGCTATATTCGTCACTCGACGTTGAAATCCCTTTGGGGAAACAGCCAAATACGGCGCCGGACGCAGAGGAGTTTATCCATTTGGTAAGCCATGATCTGCGCGGTTCCATCCGCGCGCTATTGGAACTGCCAGAATGGATTGCCGAGGATATCGAGGAGTCTGGGCTTGAGGTAAGTCCTTCGGTGCATAGTTCCATTACTTTGATGAAGCGGCATACGCAGCGTTTGGATCGGATGCTGTTCGATCTGTTGCAGTATTCCCGCGCAGGGAAGATGGCGAATATACAAGAGGTTAGTCTCCAAGAGAAATTCGATGCTGTGGTAAAGGAAATTGGGCCGACCAGTGGTTTCCGGATCGATCATGACTTTGGTTGCGGCTCATTTCTTATTGATGAAGCAGACCTTCACACGCTCCTTTCGGCATTGATCGGAAACGCGATCAAGCATCATGATAAGTTTTCAGGAAGGGTCAAGGTGGCGGCATGGCGCGAAGGGTCTGCCCTGATGTTGACCGTTTCAGACGATGGGCCGGGGATTCATCCGCGATTTCACGAGCGTGTTTTCAAGCCGATGACCACGTTGCGATCCCGGGACGAGGTGGAAGGCTCCGGGCTTGGGCTGGCTTTGGTTCGAAAAATCGCCGGGAATTATGACGGACATGCCCGTTTGATTTCGACCGGTGCCGAACGCGGTGCGTTGGTAGAGGTGCGTTTGGAGGGAGGCAATATAGGCAGTGCAACATGAAACCCGAATGATCCTGGCAAAGGCATCTGGTTTCACCTGTCGGAATGATGCGCTGATTGGATCCCGTCATCCGATCGCGCTGGTCAAATCGAGGGGTTTGTCATCACGACCCAGTTAGATTGCTATGTAGGGGAAATCAGCGCTTGGCGCAGCTGGGTAGGGGGCTAAGCGAATGGTCATGCAGCTTTTCCTTCTCTCCGCTCTCACCATGTGCGCTTTTGCGGCAAACTCCATTTTAACACGGATGGCAGTAGATGGTGGGCATATTGATCCTGCGGGCTTTGCGCTCGTTCGCGTCGCCGCAGGTGCTTTGGTTTTGGGGGTCATGGTGGCGCTACGGGGCGGGCGACTGCCGCTCTTGCGACGCAACAGGATCGGCGGCGCTGTCAGCCTTGCTGTCTATATGATTGGTTTTAGCCTCGCTTATCTAACGTTGGATGCCGGGCTCGGTGCGCTTATTCTTTTTGGTGTCGTGCAGATTACCATGTTTACCTACGCCGCGATGACCGGCGCGGCCCCCACCGCGCGGCAAATCACAGGCGCCGCCGCGGCCTTTGCCGGATTGGTGCTTGTTCTTTGGCCGGATGGGCAGGGTTCGACAGATATCATCGGCGCTGGGTTGATGGTCGCCGCGGGGATGGGCTGGGCCGCCTATACGATCATTGGTCGCACATCGGGCGATCCCTTAGCAGCGACTTCGGCGAATTTTCTGCTTTGCCTGCCTTTCATGCTTATCCTGCCTGCTTTGACAGGGTCGCATTTCAGTATGACGGGCCTGCTGTTGGGCGCGCTTTGCGGTGGGGTAACTTCGGGCCTTGGGTACGCATTGTGGTATGCGGTGCTGGCCCGGATCGACGGTGGCACGGCGGCGGTGGCACAGCTTAGCGTGCCGATCATCGCCATCCTTGCTGGCGCGCTGCTTTTGGGTGAACCGCTGGACCTCACGCTGCTTATCGCGACGGCGTTGGTTTTGGGCGGGATTGCTTGGGCGATCAGCGCAAGATCGGCTCCAACGGATCGTAGGTGATCGCCGCCTCCGCCGGACCAAAGGCGACTGCGCCGAGGCTGTCGGGCTTGTGTGGAATCTGCGCCAATTCGGATTTGGTGACCCATTGATGTCGGGTGACGATGGCTTCGTGATCCTTCCAGTCTGACGCGATCTGGGCGGGGCCGAGGATATGGCACCTGAAATAGATATCCACCTGATGAAAATCGCCGCTGGGGTCGTGGAATTCGTTGACCAGACAGGGCGCGCCGACCGAGATTGTCAGGCCCGTCTCTTCGAACACTTCGCGGCGCAGGTTGTCGGGCACGGAGGCGCCGGCCTCTACTCCACCGCCGGGGGCGCACATCAAACCCAGTCGATTGTCGGCATAGGCATTGACCAGCAGGAGGCGGTCCTCGTGCAACAAGACAGCGCGGGCGGCTAATCGGGGGCAGGGGCGGGGCATCGGCATACTTTCGTCAGGTAACACGGCAAGACCATTTCACAGTCCCGCCAATCAGTCTATCTGGAGGGCATGATGAAACCTCTCACCTTGCTGATCGCCGCGATTTGGCTGGCGATTCCTCTGCCTGCGGCGGCTGAAACGGCTGCGGGCCGCTGTGTTGTATTGCTGCATGGGCTGGCACGAACCGAGATGTCTTTCGCTGTTATGGAGGCCGCCTTGGCCGCCGAAGGGTACCGCGTGGTGCGCCCCGGCTATCCCTCAACCGAGGCCAATATCGCTGAGTTGACCAAGCAGACCTTGCCACAGGCGGTTGCCGCTTGTGGCACCGCGCAGATTGATTTCGTGACCCATTCTATGGGTGGTATTCTGGTGCGCAAATGGGTGGCAGAGGCTGGCGCCGACCGTGTCGGCCGCGTGGTGATGCTGGGGCCGCCCAATCACGGCAGCGAAGTGGTCGACGAGTTGGTCGAGAACCCCGCCTTTGAGTGGTTGAACGGCCCGGCCGGGGCCGAGATCGGCACCGGGGATGGGGCGCTCCCGAACCAATTGCCGCCTGTGCCGTTTGAGTTGGGCGTGATCGCGGGGTCACAGTCTCTAAACCCGTATTTCTCAAGCCTTTTGCCGGGTCCGGATGACGGGAAGGTCTCGGTCGCGTCGACCCGTGTGGCGGGGATGAAAGAGCATATCGTTTTGCCCGTGACCCACACTTTCATGATGAACAACCCGCGCGTTATCGCCCAGACCATGGCGTTTTTGAGAACCGGCAGTTTTGACCGGTCGATGACCTTTATCGATGGCGTATTGAACGCGATTGGCTGCCCCGAAGGCGGGTGCCTGCCGGGGTTGGGAGGGGACGATGCCAAACCTTGACCTGATGAACGCAGAGGTCCTGCATCCCGAAGGACTTAGCCGCGCGCCGCTGTCTTTTGCCGAGGGGGTGATTAATGACCGCCCGGTGGGGCGGAGCGTTGATTTAACCGGCTTCCAAGTGCTGCCGGGGATTGTCGATCTGCATGGCGATGCGTTCGAGCGGCATTTGGCACCGCGCCGCGGGGCGATGAAGCAGCTTTCCGAAGGGCTGGTCGCCGCAGAGGCGGAACTGGCGGCCAACGGCATGACCACGGCTGTTTTGGCCCAGTTCGTCAGCTGGGAAGGCGGCCTGCGGGGGCTGGGATTTGCCGATCAGGTCTTTAGCGGCATCCGCGACACGGCGCCGGAATTGGTCACTGATATCCGCCCGCAGTTGCGCTTTGAGACCCATATGCTCGACCTCTACGACAGTCTGCCGCGGCGTATGGCGGAGTGGGGCGTGGGCTATGTGGTGTTCAACGATCACTTGCCGCATGACCGCTTGGCGGCGGGTAGGATTCCGAAACGGCTGGTGGGGCAGGCGCTGAAGGCCGGGCGTAGCCCCGAGAGCCATCTGGCGCAGATGCAGGAGATGCACGCTCGGCGCGATGAGGTGCCAGCGGCCTTGGATCGACTGTGCGCAGAACTGGCGCAGCGCGGGGTCAAGATGGGCAGCCATGATGATCAGACCGCCGAGGGGCGCGGTCTGTGGCGGGCGCGGGGTGTGACACTGGCAGAATTCCCCGAAACGCAGGAGGCCGCCGTGGCCGCGCATGGGGCGGGCGATGCGGTGATCATGGGCGCGCCCAATGTGGTGCGCGGCGGGTCGCATAACGGCAATCTGTCGGCGCTGGACCTGATCATCATGGGGCTGTGTCACGCCTTGGCGTCAGACTACCATTACCCTTCGCCGCGCCGTGCCGCCCTCATGCTGGCGCAAAGCGGGCTGCTCGACCTTGCGGGGGCATGGGCGCTGGTCTCATCCGGGCCGGCGCAGGTGCTAGGGCTTACCGATCGTGGCACGCTGGCGCCAGGCAAGCGCGCCGATATCGTTGTGTTGGACAAGGCCACAGGCCGCGTCGCCGCCACTTTCGTGGCGGGGCGGGTAAGCTTCATGTCCGGCGCGGTTGCGGAGCGTTTCGTCGCCTGACCTCAGGCGCGAATGATCTGGTTCACATGGCCCATCTTGCGGCCCGGTTTCACCTCGGCCTTGCCGTAGAGATGCAGCGCTGTGTCGCGCGCGCGGGCAAGCTCTGGCACGCGGTCCATATCGTCACCGATGAGGTTGGTCATCACCACATCCGCATAGCGCTGACCATCGCCCAAGGGCCAGCCCGCGACGGCGCGGATGTGCTGCTCGAACTGGTCGATCGCGCAGCCATTCTGGGTCCAATGGCCCGAGTTATGCACCCGTGGGGCGATTTCGTTCACGATCAGCCCCTGCGGGGTGACGAAAAGCTCAACCCCCATGACGCCGACATACTCAAGCGCGTTAAGCACCCGACCGGCCAGCAAAACCGCATCGGTGCGCTGCGCGTTGCTGATCTTTGCCGGGACGGTGGTGGTGTGCAGGATGCCATCGCGGTGGACGTTCTCACCGGGATCGAAACAGGCGACTTCGCCCGTGGCGCTGCGCGCGGCGATGACGGAAATCTCGGCGCTAAAATTCACGAACCCTTCGAGCACCGAAGGCGCGCCGTTCATCTCGGCCCAAGCGGTGTCGAGGTCGGTATCGTCTTTCAGCCGCGCTTGGCCCTTGCCGTCATAGCCGAAACGTCGGGTCTTGAGGATTGCGGGCGTGCCGATCTGCGCCACGGCGGCCTTCAAAGTCGCGGCGTCGGTGACATCGGCAAAAGGCGCCACCCGCAAACCAAGGTCACCGAGGAAGGTCTTCTCGGTCAGCCGGTCTTGGGAAATGCGCAGGGCTTCGCGGCCCGGACGGAGCGGGGTGATCGCCTCAACCACGTCGAGCGCCTCGGTTGGGATGTTCTCAAACTCGAAAGTGACGATGTCACAGGCGCGGGCGAAAGCCTCTAGCGCGCTGTGGTCGTCATAGCCTGCGGTGGTCACCGCATGGGCCACATCGGCGGCGGGCGGGTTGGCGCCCGGCTCAAAGATATGGGTGCGAAAGCCAAGCCGCGCGGCGGCGACCGAGAGCATGCGCCCCAGTTGACCTCCGCCCAGAATGCCGATGGTGGCGCCGGTTTGCAGTGGCTCAGTCATGCGGCACCTCGGGGATTGAGGCGCTAAGCGCGTCGCGCCAATCGTCCAACCGCTTGGCCAGTTCCGCATCTTGCAAGGCAAGGATGCCCGCCGCCATCAAGGCCGCATTGGCCGCGCCTGCGGCACCGATGGCCATGGTCGCGACCGGAAAGCCGCGTGGCATCTGCAGGATGGAATAGAGCGAATCCACACCCGACAGCGCTTTGGTTTGCACCGGCACGCCAATCACCGGCACGCGGGTTTTGGAGGCCATCATGCCCGGCAAATGCGCCGCACCGCCAGCGCCCGCGATGATAACTTGCAAACCCCGGTCAACTGCCGTTTTGCCATAGTCCCACAGCCGGTCCGGCGTGCGATGGGCGGACACGATGCGCGCCTCAAAGGGGATGTGAAGCTCGTCTAACAGGGTCGCTGCTTCGCGCATGGTGGCCCAGTCGGACTGGGACCCCATGATGATGCCAACCGGGGGCGTGGTCATTGCGCAGGGCCTTCTCTTGGTGGATCAGAGCGCGCACTATACCCATCCCGGCCCATGTGGCAACGATGATTGCCGCAGGCAACAGAGATCAAAGTTTAGGCGATGATATCGGGGGTCAGGCGGTCTTCGATCTGGGCGATAAGATCCTTGAGCCGCAGCTTGCGCTTTTTCAGCCGCTGCAGGGTCAATTGATCGCCAGTTCCTTTTTCAACAAGAGCGTGGATGGCGTCATCCAGATCGCGATGTTCCCGTCGGAAGACCTCAAGCTCAACACGCAGCACTTCATCCGTTTTCATCGACAGATCGGTAGGGGCATTCATGGGTAGGTGATTCCGTTGGGCATCTGAACCTTGAATATAAGCGCTTGAGATCATTTGGCATAGCCCTTGCGCCCCTGCTTAAGCCCCCCATATTCAATGCAACGGGTTGCCGGTTGCGGGGCCTGTGAAACACTGTCGCTTGACCTGATAAGGACGTGTCGCATGACGAAACTAACGCTTGCCTCTTACCCTCACATGCTGGGGTTTGAACAATTGGAACGGGTGCTGGAACGCAGCGCCAAGGCCGGAAACGAAGGTTATCCGCCGTTCAACATCGAGCAGACCTCTGATTACAGCTACCGGATCACACTGGCGGTTGCGGGTTTTTCGGAACAGGATCTCTCGATAACAGTTGAGGATAGACAGCTCGTGATCCGTGGGCGTCAGTCTGACGATGGCGAAGACCGGGTGTTCTTGCACCGTGGGATCGCTGCGCGACAGTTTCAGCGCTCGTTCGTACTGGCCGATGGGGTCGATGTGGGCGAAGCCGTTATGGAGAATGGTCTGCTGCATGTCGACCTGACCCGCGCCAAGCCTGAAACAGTGGTTCAAACCATCAAGATCAAGAAGGGGTAATATCATGCAAGACGCAATCACCCACGGGAATGACCGTATGGTCTATGTCAAAACGATCGCTGTCGCTGATCTGCCGCGCGAAGTGCGCGATCAGGCAGAAGGGCTCGAGCTTCTTTATGCGGTCCATGACGCCGAAGGGCAGCAGTTGGCGCTGGTTGGCGATCAAAAGCTCGCGTTCTCTTTGGCACGTGAGCATGACTACCGCCCGGTCATGGTGCATTGACGCCGACATTCACGACGATACGCTAAGCCCGATGCAAGGCCGCAGTCCGCTGCGGCCTTTTGTTATTGGGAGCGGGCGTATGGATTTCGATTTCGACTGGGTGGATGCTTTCACCGATCAGGTCTTTGGGGGCAACGGCTGTGCCGTGGTGCATGGCGGGGCGGTGCTGCCTGATGCCATTTGCACGGCCTATGTGCGTGAGACATCTTTGGTAGAATGCACCTTTACAGGGCCGTCCGAGATCGCAGACTTCAAGGTGAAATACTACCTCGCCAGCCGAGAGATACCCTTTGCCGGCCATCCGACCATCGCCACCGTCGCGGCCCTGCGCCATCGCGGGCTGATCGGTGAAGGGCCGCTGCGGCTGGAGACGGGCGCGGGTATCGTGGAGATAGAGGTCCGCGGTGCCCAGATCGCAATGACCCAGATCGCGCCGGTTTTCGGGGTCGAAGTGCCTGTCGATCTCGTCGCAGACGTGGGCGGTTTGGAACCGGCCGATATCATCGGGCAGCCGCAGGTGGTCTCTACCGGGTTGCCCTTTTGCATCACGGTCTTGCGCAGCCGCAGGGCGCTGGAAAGGCTGAAACTCGATCCCCGGGCGCTGGCGGATTACAACACCCATCTGGGGCAAGACAGCGATATGATGGAGCCTTTTTGGGTAACACTCGACGGCGCAACTTCGGCGGGCGATACCTATGCGCGGCTGCTATTGGCCCCGCCCAGCCCCGCCGAAGACCCTTTCACCGGATCGGCAACAGGCGCGATGGCGGCCTATCTCTGGGCGCGGGGGCTGATCGATAGCCCCCGATTTGTCGCCGAACAGGGGCACCTCATGGGCCGTCCGGGGCGGGCAGAGGTCGAAGTGCTGGGCCCCCGCGATGCGATCTCCGGGGTGCGCGTCGCGGGGCAGGGGCGTGTGGTGATGTCGGGGCAGGTCTTCATGCCGGAAACGGCCTGACCAAAACGCAAAACGCAGCCCCGAGGGGCTGCGTTTCCATTCTAGGAAGGCCGAGCGGTTTAACCCGCGATCAGCCCCATGTTTTCGAGCTTCAGCAACACCTGATGCGCGCAGTTATCGACCTCAACGTTCTCGGTCTCCAGTACCAGCTCGGCGTTCTGCGGCACATCGTAGGGGTCAGAAATGCCCGTGAACTCTTTGATCTTGCCTTCGCGCGCCAGCTTGTAGAGCCCCTTGCGGTCGCGGCGCTCGCATTCCTCGATAGAGGTCGCGACATGCACTTCGACGAAGGCGCCGAAGTTCTCTACATCCTCACGCACCGCGCGGCGGGTGGTGGCATAGGGCGCGATCGGCGCACAAATGGCGATGCCGCCGTTCTTGGTGATCTCTGACGCGACATAGCCGATGCGGCGGATGTTCAGATCGCGGTGCTCTTTGGAGAAGCCCAACTCAGAGGAAAGGTTCTTGCGCACGATATCGCCATCCAGCAGCGTCACGGGGCGGCCGCCCATCTCCATCAGCTTGACCATCAGTGCGTTGGCGATAGTGGATTTGCCCGAGCCGGAGAAACCAGTGAAGAACACGGTGAAGCCCTGCTTCGAGCGCGGCGGGGAGGTGCGGCGCAGTTCCTTGACGACCTCGGGGAAGGAGAACCACTCAGGGATCTCCAGCCCTTCGCGCAGGCGGCGGCGCAGCTCGGTGCCCGAGATGTTCAGGATGGTGACATCGTCTTTGTCCTTGATCTCATCCATGGCCTCATATTGAGCGCGTTCCTGCACCCAGACCATATGTTTGAAATCGACCATTTCGATGCCCATTTCCTCCTGATGCGCGCGGAACAGATCCTGCGCATCATAGGGGCCATAGAAATCTTCGCCGGCGGAGTTCTTGCCGGGGCCAGCGTGGTCGCGGCCGACGATGAAGTGTGTACAGCCGTGGTTCTTGCGGATCAGCCCGTGCCAGACGGCCTCACGCGGGCCAGCCATGCGCATGGCGAGGTTCAAGAGGCTCATCGAGGTGGTGGCGGCAGGGTATTTATCGAGCACTGCCTCATAGCAGCGCACGCGGGTGAAGTGATCGACGTCGCCGGGCTTGGTCATGCCGACGACCGGATGGATCAGCAGGTTGGCCTGCGCCTCACGGGCGGCACGGAAGGTGAGTTCCTGATGCGCGCGGTGCAGCGGGTTGCGGGTTTGGAAGGCCACGACGCGGCGCCAGCCCAGCTTGCGGAAATAGGCGCGCAATTCGTTGGGCGTGTCGCGGCGGGCACGGAAATCATAGTGCACGGGCTGCTGGATGCCGGTCACCGGACCGCCGAGATAGACGTTGCCCGCTTGGTTGTGCAGATAGTTCACCGCCGGATGCGCATCGTCATCCGCGCCAAAGACCTTCTCGGCCTCGCGTGCCTTATTGGGGGTCCAACGGTCGGTGATGGTCATGGTCGCAAGGATCACGCCCTCTTGGTCGCGCAGGGCGATGTCCTGACCGAGTTCCAGCTTTTCGGCGAAGGCTTCGCTGACGTCGAGGTTGATCGGCATGGGCCAGAGGGAGCCATCGGCCAGGCGCATATTCTCGACCACGCCGTCATAGTCTTCCTCGGACAGGAAACCTTTGAGCGGATTGAAACCGCCGTTCATCAAAAGCTCCAGATCGCAGATCTGACGCGGGGTGAGATCAAGGCTCACCAGATTGCCGGCTTCGATCTTCAGTTTCTGCGAAGACTCGTAAGAGACATAGAGTTCGGGGATCGGCGTCAGGTTGCTGGGCATCATAACTATCACTTTTCTTCAGGGGGCAGGCGGCTTCGGTCTTGGCTGCCATAGCTGCAAAAGGCGTAAAAAGTCTATAGTTCTAGGGGGTAGCGTATCGTTAAAGGCTGATATCCCGTGATCTCGGGATGGCCTGCAATTCGGGTGTGCAAGGGCGGCGGAAACCAGAATTATCTCCGCCGCGCCTTCGGTTGACTTAAACGTCTTCCTTCACTTCGGCCCCATAGCCAAGCGGAAGGGAGGTGTCTTTGCCCTCATCATCGCCCACTTCGGCCAGAAAACGCTCAGCTTCCAGCGCGGCCATGCAGCCCATGCCGGCGCTTGTCACCGCCTGGCGATACTTGTGGTCCGTTAGATCGCCTGCGGCAAAGACGCCGGGAATGGAGGTTTCGGTGCTGTCCGGTTTGGTCACGACATAGCCGCCCATGTGGGTTTCCAACGTGTCCTTAACCAATTCATTCGAGGGCGCGTGACCGATGGCCACAAAGACACCTTTGGCCGGGATATCAGTGATTTCGCCGGTCTTAACGTGTTTAACCTTCACACCTTCGACGCCCAGCGGGCTGTCGGTGCCATAGACTTCCTCAAGCTCGTGGAACCACAGCGGCTCGATCTTGGGGTTCTTCATCAGCCGGTCGATCAGGATTTTCTCAGCACGCAGCTCATCACGGCGGTGTATCAACGTGACTTTTGAGGCGAAATTGGTCAGAAACAGCGCCTCTTCCACGGCGGTGTTGCCGCCGCCGATCACCATAATCTCTTGGCCCCGGTAGAAAAAGCCGTCACAAGTGGCGCAGGCCGAGACGCCGAACCCTTTGAACTTTTCCTCGCTCTCCAGCCCCAGCCATTTGGCCCGCGCCCCGGTGGCAAGGATCACAGCGTCGGCGACATAGGTCGTGCCGCTGTCGCCTTTGGCGTGGAACGGGCGGCTTGAGAGGTCAAGATCGGTGATGATGTCGCCGATGATCTCGGTGCCCATCGCCTTGGCGTGGTCCTGCATGCGGATCATCAGGTCGGGGCCTTGCACCTCGCTGTCGCCGGGCCAGTTCTCGACCTCGGTGGTGGTGGTCAGCTGGCCGCCGGGCTCAATCCCTTGAACGAGGATCGGCTCCAGCATGGCGCGGCTCGCGTAGACCCCGGCGGTGTAGCCCGCAGGGCCGGAGCCGATGATCAGTACCTTGGTTTTACGTGTCTCGGCCATCTGGCGCCCCCGGGCTGTCATTGATATTGCCCGCCTCATATAGCGATAGCGGGGAAGCCGTTAAACCCCCACCGTCACCGCCCTGCCATTACGCTTGCGTGAGCAGGCGGCTGGATCGGCTCGATGGTGTGAGACAAAGAATATTGCGCCTGCGTGAAACTTTATTGCGCGTACCACGCAGGCTGCTATAAGAATCGAAAATTCACTGAGGATGATATGGCGGGTACACGACTAGATCCGATCGACCGGATGATCTTGGCCGAATTGCAATCGGATGGCCGGATGACGAATGTCGAACTGGCCAAGCGCGTGGGCATCTCTGCGCCGCCCTGTTTGCGCCGGGTCCGCACCTTGGAAGAACAAGGCTACATCAAAGGCTATCACGCCGATGTTGATGCGCGCGAACTGGGCTTTGAGGTGCAGGTTTTCGCCATGGTCGGACTTGCCAGTCAGGCCGAGGCCGATCTGAGCGCTTTTGAAGAGAAATGTCGCGGTTGGCCGTTGGTGCGCGAGTGCCATATGCTCAACGGTGAGGTTGATTTCATCCTGAAATGCGTGGCGCCGGACCTGTCGAGTTTTCAAAGCTTCCTCACGGGGCAATTGCTGACGACGCCGAATGTGGAAAGCGTAAAGACGAGCCTTGTGATCCGTGGGGCCAAGGATGATCCCGGCGTGCCCTTCGACGTGCTGGAAGCGCGGCTGTCGACCGCGCCCTGAATCAGTCCTTTGGGCTGTCTTCTGTGGTTTCAGGCGCGCGGGGATGGGCGAGGGGGCCGAAATCCGTCGCATGCGCGATCTGCGGAAACATTGACAGAAACCGATCCCGAAGGTTGGGCGCGGCGTCGCGCAGAGCCTGTGCACCGGGGTGAAAGGTCTCCATCTCCAACCCGCCTGCCTTGATCGCCGCATGGCGCGACAGGCAGATATGGAACAGGCGCACCGGGGTCGGCGGGGCGACCTCAATCACGTTGACCCCATCCAAAAACGCGCGAACCGGGGTCAGCATACGGGTGCTGCCCGCCTCTGCCCGCAGGTGAGGCGGCGTTTGTAGCACCCGTGCGGCGGGACCAAGGGTGAGGAACGAGCTGGGGCGCCCCTCTCCGAAACTGTCGGGCATGATGCGGATCAGCGAAAGCCGCCGCCCGCTGTCCGCCGGGATAAAGCTGCTGGACCCGATCCAGATCAATCGCGCCGGTTCCCCCGATGAGGTATTGATCATGTCGCCGGGCTGAAGGTCCTCAATGGCGATGTCGCCCTGCACCGTCTGGATCAGCGTCCCGCGGGCGAAGGCCGCAAAGGCGGATTCGAAAAGCGGCGCGGCGGGCGCAGTGTCTTGCCCGATATAGAGCGAACCATCGGCGCGCAGGGCGGCAACTTCATAGCTGCGCATTGGCGCAGGCGGCGGAACTTCAAGATCGGTGGCGGCGGTCTGTGTCATGCAAAACCCCTTATCTACCCGGCGCAGCGGGGCGGAACGCGGCCCTTTTGGGCGCGGACTGACAGGTAATTCGCCATGTTCTGCCGGAATTGTCAAAATATCCGGAATATTCACAGCCCATCCCGCGCCAATTTCCGCTAAAATCGCGGTATGTTTCTTGGCCCGGCTCTTGGCTGCCATATTTGCAGGAAAACGCCCCCCGAAACGAATCAACGTCCTGAGGGGCGGTCATTTGTACCGGACGCTTTGGCGCCGGTACCGGGGAAACTTTTCAGGCGGTCTTGCGGACCGGGGCGTTGCCAGCGCGCTTTGCGATAAAGGCGGCGCGGCGCGCGCCACGCGCCCATGGCATGACGGTGTCCGTCTTTGCGGCGGTCTCGACGACGGACTTGATGAAGTGCGGGTTCTTTTTCATGGCTCGGTTCCTCTTCGGTCATGCGGGCATCGTTCCATTCACTATCGCAGTGCAATCGGGCCGGTTTTTGACGATGGGTGAGAAACTTGCGCAAATTTGACGGCTAAGTTGGGCGCTTTGGGGCGCGTAGGCCACAATCTATAAAGTGTTTAAAATCCTACAGTTATCGCCAGATCAGGAAACAATTGAGCAAACCGGATGCGATTACGTCCAGTCTGGCGACAGTAATGCGGCATGAAACGGGCGACCCTCGCCCCAATCTCGCCCCGTTCAGAGCGTGATGGCCGAGAGCAGGCGGCCATAGTCAGCCTCTTTGGCGTGGGTCGTGCGCCGGTAGGAATAGAATCGCGAGGCGTCGGCATAGGTGCAATGCCGCGTCCATTCCGCATGGCCCACACCCGCCGCGCGCAGACGGTTCAGGCCAAAGCCCGGCAAGTCGAAATGCAGACGGTCACCTTCGCCTTGGGCAAAGTAACGGGCAAACTCGGGGTCGGCGCTCATGAAGTTGTCAAGAAACTCTGGCCCGACCTCATAGGCGCGCTGGCTGATCGAGGGGCCGATCACCGCGGTGATCTTTTCGCGCGTGGCGCCCAGATCAACCATCGCATCGACGGTCGCCTCAAGTATCCCATCAAGCGCGCCGCGCCAGCCCGCATGGGCCGCGCCGACCACACCGGCCTGCGCATCCGCAAAGAGCACGGGCTGGCAGTCGGCGGTCAGGATCGACAGGGCGATGCCGGGGGTTTTGGTCACCAGCGCATCGGCGCGGGGCTTGTCGTCGCGCGGTTCTGTCACGGTGACGACGGTGGCAGAGTGGACCTGATGCACCCCGACAAGGTGGTCAGCGGGCAGGCCCATCGCCTCGGCAGCGCGGGCGCGGTTGATGCGCACAATCTCGGACTGGTCCGAGCTGCCGCTGCCGCAGTTCAGCCCGGAAAACACTCCCGATGACGCGCCGCCACGGCGGGTGAAGAACCCGTGCCGCAGAGGGGCAAGCGCATCGGATGTGAGAATTTCGAGCGTCATACTTCTGTCCCCGGGGGCGGGGTCTGACCTTTTTGGTAGAGCCCCATTACTTTGAACAGGTTTCCCATTTCCGCCGGGTGCGTCAACCGCCGATGTGCGGCAATGTGGCTGCCAAGCGCGTCACCGGTCAGGAGTTCGGCCAATTTCTGCGCGCGGGGGTGATGCCCAAACGCTCAAGAAAAACGCCTTGGGTGACGACGCGGCTATGGGGGCAGGGGCAGGCGAGGGCGAGCGCCTCGAAATCGACATGAGCGGTCAGATCGGCATGGCCCGGGCTGGCCAGCGGGTCTACGGGGGCGTGATTCTGCAAGGCTTGCAGGGTGTCGCCCAAGGCCCGCCAATCGCCATAGTCGACGATCAGTGCGGCGCCGCCATGGGCTGCGATGCGGCTGCCGATCTGTTGCATGATCTCTGCCGCTGGGGCGCAACGCTCGACCAGATCGCCGTCCTTCGTATCCTCCAGCCGGTGCGTGAGGGCGGGCTGCGGGGTCACGGGCCCAAGGCCGAAGGCCAGCGCGCCCTCTGCCGCGCCGACCCGCCGCTCCGCCCAGCCTGCGCCTTGGCGGATGAACTGGCGGATCGGGAGCGCGTCAAAAAACTCGTTCGCAATCAGGAAAAGCGGCGCTTCGGGCAAGTCTGCAGCGCTATCCAACCAAGTGATGTCATGGCCTTGCAACGTCTCACGCTGCACGTCGCGCAGAGCGGGGAGGCTTCGACCAGCGTAATCTTCGCAGCGGCCAGAAATCCCGGCACCTGCGCGCAGGCGCGCAGCATATCGGCCATCAATGTGCCGCGCCCCGGCCCAAGCTCGGCCAACGTGAAAGGCGCGGGCGCACCCTGATCCAGCCAACTTTGCGCCAGCGACAGGCCGATCAACTCGCCAAACATCTGGCTGATCTCCGGCGCCGTTATGAAATCCCCCTCTGCGCCAAAGGGCGCTCGGGTCGTGTAATAGCCCCAGTCGGGATGCAGCAGGCAGGACTGCATATAGTCGTCCAGCCGCATCGGCCCTTCCAAGGCGATCCGCGCGAGCAGATGGTCCTTCAGGCTCATGCCTGCCGCCGCGCCCGAATGATCAAAAAGATGCCTACGGCAATCATCGGCAGCGACAGGATCTGCCCCATGGTCAGCCCCCAGCCGCCGATATGCCACGCCAGCCCCAGTGGGTTGCCGGGGGTGACGAATTGCGCATCTGGCTGGCGCAGGAACTCAACCGCGAAACGTGCCGCGCCATAGCCCGCAAGGAAGGTGCCGCCGATCAGGCCGGGCATTTTCAGCGCACCGCGTTTCCATGCCATCCAGATCAGCACGCCGCCCAAGACCAGCCCCTCCAGCAGCGCCTCATAGAGTTGCGAGGGGTGCCGGGCGCAGATGCCGGCCACGTCGGGGCAGAACTGCGCTGCCTCGCCGGGGAAGGCCACGCCCCAAGGCAGATCGGTCGGACGGCCCCAGAGCTCGGCGTTGATGAAATTCGCCAGCCGCCCCAGAAACAGGCCCGGTGCCAACCCCAAACACACCATATCTCCGGTCGAGATCACCGGGATGCGATGCCGCCGTGTATAGAAGAGTCCGGCCAGAATGACCCCAAGCGCCCCACCATGGAAGGACATGCCGCCCTCCCAGAGCTGCAAGATGGCGGCGGGGTTCGACAGGTAATAGGCCGGTTGGTAAAACAGCACATAGCCCAACCGTCCGCCAAGAATGACGCCCAGAATGACCCAAAAGAGCAGGTCCTCGACCTGACCGGGCTTCATGACGGGCGTGTCATTCTTCCACAGTTGTGGGCGTTTGACCGCCGCGGTGGCGATGCGCCAGCCCAGCAGAATGCCCACGATATAGGCCAGCGCATACCAGCGCAGCGCGAAGGTGGCACCAAACAGGTTAACCGAAAAAATTTCCGGCGCGATATCGGGGAAGGGGAGCATGGCTATCATGGTGCTGATTGAGCAAGGCCACGCGGGGAAGTCAACCTTGCGAGTAAGGGCTTCGCGCCCCATATAGAGGCTAACAAACCTCCGGAGGCCAGACATGCAGACCCGTAACAAGTTTTTCGATGACGTCTCACAGATGATGACAAACGCGATGGGCGTCGCCCAAGGTGCCAAGGATGAGGCCGAGACTGCCATGAAGGGCATGCTCGACCGTTGGCTCGCTGATCGTGATTTTGTCACCCGTGAAGAGTTCGACGCGGTGCGTGCCATGGCGCAAAAGGCCCGCGAAGAGAACGAAGCGCTGAAAGCGCGGCTCGACAAGCTCGAAACCAAGGGCTGAGGCCCGACCCTAGGCCAAATCTGATCTGCCGCCCCCAAGGTTGGGGCGGCGATCCTCCGCGCCGACTGAGACTAATTATGCCCCGGCGCAGCACCTCTCTCCAAATTGTAGACGTTTTCCACGATTTACCCACAAGTTATTGCGGTTATCCCCTATCAATTGTGGTTATCCCCAAGAAAAACCTTGCCAGACTGTTCCGCTAGAAGCACCATATCTTGTATAGGTGATGTGAACCTACACGCCTATTTGTGCAGGCTTCCATGAATGGTGGGCCACGTCCCGCCCCGTGGAACAGATTGAGAGGTGGCGAAATGGCCCTGTCCGAGCATTACCTTGAAGAAGACGTTCACCCGATTGATATCGTTGAAAATATCGCGGCGCACCATGATTGGGAGTTTGACCGCGTGGCGGATGACCAGATCGCCATGGCTGTCGAAGGCCAATGGCGAACCTATTCGATCACGCTGGCATGGTCTGCCTACGACGAAACGCTGCGCCTGATTTGCACCTTCGAGATGGAGCCGCCTGCCGAAAAACTGCCGCAGCTTTACGAATTGTTAAACCTCGTCAACGATCAATGCTGGGCGGGGGCGTTCAGTTTCTGGCCGGATCAGCAGTTGATGGTCTACCGTTACGGCTTGGTGCTGGCCGGTGGGCAGGTCGCGGGGCCAGAGCAGATTGATACGATGATCGGTGCCGCTGTCATGAGCGCCGAACGCTACTACCCCGCGCTGCAATTGCTCGTCTGGGGCGATCAAACCCCCAAGGCCGCGATGGACGTCGCCATTGCAGAGGCTTACGGCCGGGCGTAACAAAGTCCCCGAACAACTTCGGGGGATGACGATGAAAGACGGCAGAGTGGCGCGCGACGGCTTGGTTTTGCTGGGCTGTGGCAAAATGGGATCGGCCATGTTGGAAGGCTGGCTGGCAAAGGGACTGCCTGCAAGCTCGGTTTGGGTGGTGGACCCCAAGCCCTCCGATTGGCTGCAAAGCGCGGGCGTGAACCTTAACGCCACGCTGCCTGCCGCTCCGGCCGTGGTGCTGGTGGCGGTCAAGCCGCAGATGATGGCGGATGCGCTGCCGACGCTTCAGGCGATGGGCAACGGCGAGACGCTATTCGTCAGCGTCGCAGCGGGCACCACCATCGGCTATTTCGAAAGCGTCCTTGGCGGCGACACACCCATCGTGCGGGCCATGCCCAATACCCCCGCTGCCATTTCCAAAGGGATCACCGCCATCGTTGGCAACGCCAAGGCGGGCAGCCGATCTTTGGATGAGGCCGAGACCCTGCTCAGCGCCGTGGGTGAGGTCGTGCGTCTGACCGAAGAGGCGCAGATCGACGCGGTCACGGGGGTCAGCGGCTCGGGCCCGGCCTATGTCTTTCACATGATCGAATGCATGGCCGCCGCCGGGGTGGCCCAAGGCTTGCCCGAAGAACTGGCCATGCAATTGGCCAAGGCGACCGTGGCCGGGGCAGGGGCGCTGGCGATGCAGGCCGAAGAAGACCCCGCCCAGCTTCGCGTCAACGTGACCAGCCCCAATGGCACCACCCAAGCGGCGCTTGAGGTGCTGATGGATGAGACCGAGGGCTTCCCGCCTTTGTTGAAACGCGCCGTGGCCGCTGCCGCAGACAGATCGCGGGAGTTGGCCAATGGCTGAGATCACTTTCGACGATTTTCTGAAAGTCGACATTCGCGTCGGCACCGTGACCCGGGCCGAAGCCTTCCCCGAAGCGCGCAAACCGGCGATCAAACTCTGGGTGGATTTCGGCGCTGAGATCGGGGAGCGTAAGACCTCTGCCCAGATCACGGCGCATTATACACCCGAAACGCTGGTGGGGCGGCAGGTCATGGCCGTGGTGAACTTCCCCGCGCGCCAGATCGGGCCTTTCATGTCCGAAGTGCTGGTGCTTGGTCTGCCGGATAAGGACGGAGAGATCGTGCTGTTGTCGCCCGATCAAAAAGTGCCCGAAGGAGGGCGGATGCATTGAAAAAGATACTAATTGCCAGACCCTTGCCCGACGAGGTCACCGTCACCTTGACGGGCTGCGAAGTAACCGTTCGCGAGGAAACCGCGCCCCTCTCGGCCGATGAAATGCGCGCGGCTTTGCGCGACTATGACGGGGTAATGCCGACCTTGGGGGATGTATTCTCGGCCGAAGTCTTTGCCGATGTGCCCGTTCCGCGCTGCAAGATCCTCGCCAATTTTGGCGTCGGCTATAACCACATCGACGCGGCAGCGGCCCGCGCGGCGGGGGTGGAGGTAACTAACACCCCCGGCGCGGTCACCGATGCGACGGCGGATGTCGCCATGACGCTGATGCTGATGTCCGCCCGCCGCGCCGGCGAAGGGGAGCGGTTGGTCCGCTCGGGCGCGTGGGAAGGGTGGCACCCGACCCAGATGCTGGGGCTGCACCTGACCGGCAAGCGGGTCGGCATCGTCGGCATGGGCCGGATCGGGCAGGCCATCGCGCGGCGGTGTCACTATGGCTTCGAGATGCAGGTCAGTTATTTTAACCGCAGCGCGAAGGAGTTGGATTTCCCGGCCACCCGTGTCGAAAGCCTGACTGCGCTGGCCGAGGCCGTGGATGTGCTTGTCGTTGCCGTGCCCGGCGGCGGTGCCACGCGGCATTTGATCGATGAAACCGTGCTCGGCGCGATGCAGCCCCATGCGCATCTGATCAACATCGCCCGCGGCGATGTGGTGCAGGAGGCGGCGTTGATCGCGGCCTTGCACGCGGGGCGCATCGGTGGCGCCGGGCTGGATGTCTATGAATTCGAGCCCAAAGTGCCGCAGGCGCTGCGGGATCTCGACAATGCTGTGCTGCTGCCGCATCTGGGCACGGCGGCGCATGAGGTCCGCGTCGATATGGGGCTGATGGCTGTGGCCAATCTACAAGCCTTCATTGACGGAAGCACCCCGCCGAACCGGGTTTAGCCATCGCCCACGGCGGCGCGCCAGTGTTTGCGGCAGAGGGAGACATAGGTCTCGTTCCCGCCGATCTGCACCTGCGCGCCGTCGCGCATCGCTTGCCCTTCGGCGTCGCGGCGCACGACCATCGTAGCCTTCTTGCCGCAATGGCAAATGGTGCGCACTTCGCGCATCTCATCGGCCAGCGCGAGCAGCGTGGCAGAGCCGGGGAAAAGCTCACCCCGGAAATCTACCCGCAGCCCAAAGCACATGATCGGCACGCCCAGATCATCCACCGCGCGGGCCAGTTGCCAGACCTGCTCGACCTCAAGAAACTGCGCCTCATCGACAAAGATACAGGCGCAGGGGCCTTGCTCTAACCGGCTTTCGATCTTGGCCAAAAGGTCTTCGCCCGGGGCGAAGGTATCGGCCTCTTGCCCGATGCCGATGCGCGAGGCGATGCGCCCTTCGCCTGCGCGATTGTCGAACTGCGCGGTCAGCAAAAAGGGCACCATGCCCCGTTCCACATAGTTATGCGCCGCCTGTAGCAGCACCGTGGATTTGCCAGCGTTCATGGTGGAGTAATTGAAGTAGAGCTTTGCCATGGGCAGGGTGTTACGCCGCCCATGACAGCGGATCAAGATAGAAACCCCGACCCGTTCTCACGAGCGGGCGGGGCAAGGCGCGGGCGGTTAACCGCGCTTTTTAACGATCACCGACCCGACGGAATAGCCCGCCCCGAAAGAGCAGATCAGCCCCGTGTCCCCGTCTTGCAGGTCATCGGAATTCTTCGCGAAAGCGATGATCGACCCAGCGGAGGAGGTGTTGGCGTAGTCTTGTAGAATGTTGGGCTGTTCGCCTAGCTCAGGCTCTCGGCCCAGCACCTTGCGCCCAATGAAATCGTTCATCGATTTGTTCGCCTGATGCAGCCAAATGCGTTTAAGGTCGTCGGACTCCAGCCCATTGTCGGCCATATGCCCGCCGATATGATCGGCCACCATGGGCAACACTTCCTTAAACACTTTGCGCCCATTCTGCATGAACTGCATGTCGCGTCGGTCGCTCAGCCCGTCGGGGCGGGACCGGCGGAGGAAGCCGTTGTTGTTGCGGATGTTGTTGGAGTACTCAGTCGCGCAGCGGGTCGAGATGACATCGAAACAGGGGCCTTCGACATCTTCGGCACGCTCCAGCAGCGTGGCGGTGGCGACATCGCCAAAGATGAAGTGGCAATCCCGGTCGCGCCATTCGAGGTGGGCCGAACAGATTTCCGGGTTCACCACGAGGGCGGAGCGGATGGAGCCGGAGCGGATCATATCCGCCGCCGCCTGAATGCCGAATGTAGCCGAAGAACAGGCCACGTTCATGTCGAAGGCAAAGCCCTTCACGCCCAGAAGCTCTTGAATTTCGATGGCCACGGCGGGGTAGGCGCGCTCAAGATTGGAGGCCGCGCAGATCACCGCATCCACATCATCGGCGGTCTTTCCAGCGGCGGCGAGCGCCTTTTGCGCAGCATCAACGGCCATTTCCGCCATCAGGGAGGGTTCCTCATCCGCGCGCTGGCGCAGCAGGGGATGCATGACATTGGGGTCCAACACGCCGGATTTGTCCATGACATAGCGCTGCTCGATGCCGCTGGCTTTGACGATGAACTCTTCCGAAGAATGCGCCTTGGCCTCTAGGGTGCCCGCGCCGATCGCCTCGGCATTCTCGGCGTTGTAGAGGTCGGCATAGGCGTTGAAGGCTTCGACCAGTTCGGCGTTGGTGATGGTCTGCTGAGGCGTGAAAACGCCCGTGCCGGTGATGGCGGCTTGATACATCGGTGTGATCCCTTTCTCTCCAACGGCGTGGCTGGTCTACTAAAGCTGAGCAGCCCCGGTGGAATTGCAAGGGGCCGTTGTCATGGTCGGCGCACGCTGACGCAGGGGGCAGCAAGGTGCAGGTTCCATACTTTAGCGAAACCGCGCGGGACTTGCCACGGCTTTGAGGTGGCAGGCGTGTGAATGCCGCTACAGTTGAAAAATTTGATCGCCTATGACGATACGCGCTGGCTTGACTATGCAACCAGCAGGGCGCAGTGATCGCTCGTTAGCAATCATTAATTGAACAAGAACAGACAGATTTTTTCAGGGCAGCGGCCATTTCGGTGCGTGATTTACAGGTCCATCAATGGCGGATGCTGCAGCCTAGAGCACAGAATTTGCTCACGAATTCAACCTCCGAAAAAGAGAGGTGTCATGAGGCGCAAAGTTATTAGTCGAATGCTTTTCGATCGGGTGAAGCGTTTTTCCAAGGACGAGACCGGCGGCATGCTGGTCCTCATGTTGGTCGTGTTTTTCGGCATTACGATCTTTGGCGGTCTGGCCGTGGATCTGGCGAACCACGAGCGGACGCGGACCACATTTCAGACCCACCTCGACAATGCCGTGCTGGCCGCGGCCAGCCTGTCGCAAAACCTCGACCCCGAAGAGGTCGTGCGCAGCTACCTGACGTCTGCGGGGCTTGACCCCTCCGAGGTGGCGATCGACACGAGCGAAGAAAAGATCGGCGGCATTCTGGTGGGGCGGACGGTCGAAGCCTCGCTTCCCGCCGGGCTGAACACTTATTTCTTCCGGTTTTTCGACATCGACACGCTCGGCATGACGATCACGTCAGAGGCGACCGAACGGGTGGAAGATATCGAGATTTCGCTCGTGCTCGACGTGTCGGGGTCGATGGGGGAGGAAACCAGCGACCGAAGCGGGATTAAGCTGACCCTGCTTAAGCGCGCGGCCATAGATTTCGTGGAGACAATCCTAAGCGATTCCGAAGAGGGGCGTGTGTCGATTTCGATTGTTCCCTATTCGACGAAGGTTAACGCAGGGGAGGCTCTGCTGGGCCAATATGCAGCAACCACAGAGCATAACTATTCGCATTGCGTAGATTTTGACGCGAATGATTACGGCTCCTTATCGATCGATCCCGACCAACAGATCCAGCGGACCGGACACTTTCAGTTCCAGAGCATGTCGACTTCTGATCGGGATCGTGGCCAGTGGGTTTGCCGTAAAGACGGGGGCTTTGCGATCACGCCACTGTCGGACTCGGTATCGGTACTGAGATCGCAAATTCTTGCCTTGACCGCCGAAGGGTCAACGTCGATCGATGTTGGTGCGAAATGGGGGTTGGCGTTGCTTGACCCCTCCGCGCAAGAGCCAGTGAACGGATTGATCAACGCCGGTTTGGTGGAACCTGAGTTCCAAGGCCGTCCACATCCGCATGGCGCTGAGAACAGCATGAAAGTACTGGTGCTGATGACGGATGGTGAGAACTATCCGGAATATCGACTTGAGCCCGAATATGCATCTGGCGAGTCCGACGTTATCCGCACTGATTACGGTTCGGTCGTGTTTTATACAGCGGATTCGGCGGAACGCTCAAACGAGTACGACGGGGATAATTCCTATCCCGAAGCCTACTTTTACGCGACCCATCCTTGGGGGTCCGACCGGATGTGGCATGACACCACACTGCTTAATCATCCTAGTTTAGAGAAATATAAGAGTCAGGGAGAGGAAGAGCGGCTCGACTGGCCCGAGGTTTGGGCAGAGATGTCCCCCTACTACTACGGATATAATCTCTATGGTCGGCGGCGATCGGTGACCTGGTGGGGCGGATCGCAGGTTTGGAGCTCCCTTGCGAGCAGCTTCTGGGCCAACATGCATAACACAATCAGTGCGAGCGAGAAGGACCGGCGGCTGCGTCAAATCTGCGGTGTCGCGAATACCGCTGGGGTCGTGGTCTATTCCATCGGCATGGATGTCGACAGTACCAACTCACTCAACCTCCTGAAAGATTGCGCCTCATCCGACGCCCATTATTTCGACGTTCAGGGTTTGGAAATCCAAACCGCATTCGACATGATCGCCGCGTCCATCTCTATGCTGAGGCTGACGAAATGATCCGCTTTCTCAAAGACCGCTTTCGCCGATCCGAGGCGGGCGGGGTCACCGTTGAGTTCGTCATCCTGTTGCCGCTGGTCTTTTACTTCTTCTTCCTTGCGCTTGAGACCGGTCTGTGGAGCGCGCGTGAGATCATGCTGCGCCGTGCCACGAATTTGGCCGTGCGGGACGTGCGTTTGGCGACTGGCGCCACGCCGGGCTATGACGCGATGAAAGCGCTGATTTGCGAGCGTTCGGTCTTTGATGCGGGCTGCCTAGAGAATATCCGGATCGAGATGCGCGCCTTGCCGATTGCCGATTGGGCTGACTTGGGCGGCCCTGCGCCTTGCGTGGACCGGGACGAAGATTTCGACCCGGCAAACGGCTTTCTGCCCGGCCAGCAGAACAACCTGATGATGATGCGCGTATGTCGTCTTTTTGAGCCACTTTTGCCGGGGACCGGTTTGGGCCGTCAACTGCCCGAAGGCTCCGACGGGCAATACGGCGTGCGGGTCACAACAGCTTTCGTAACGGAGCCACGCGGATGAGGGCGATTTCTTTAAAGCGTTTTTTCCAGTCCGAAGAGGGCAGCCAGACGATTGCCTTCTTGGTGCTGCTGCCTTTGCTGGTTTGGTCGATCATGGCGATGCTGACCTTCACGGATGCCTTTCGGGTGCGCGGGATGGCGACCGATGCCACCGCCGTCATCGCCGACAGCCTGTCGCGCCAGACGACGCCAATCACCGCCAATGACCTCTTGGGGCTGCAATCGGTCGCAGAGCAACTCACCGGGTATGAGGTCTCTTTGCGGATCACTCAGGTGCGCTGCATTCTGGACTGTGACAGTCTGGGCCGTCGGATCCTCGCGGTGGATTTCTCGCAGGGGATCGGTCTGGACAGCCTGCTTGATCTCGACTTTATCGCCGGTCTCTCGCGTGAGCGCGTGCCGCTGATGGCCGATGGCGACCGTCTGGTGCTGGTCGAGACAAGTTTTACCCACGAACCGATTGCGCAGATCGGCTTGGAAGCCAAAGAGGTCAGCGTGTCGCATGCCACAAGGATGCGTTTCGCGCCCCAGCTTTGCTGGATAAGGTGCGTCATCAGCTAAGCGGGCACTGCGCCGCCTGAAAAAGGGGCTGCCCAATGGACAGCCCCGATTTCTTACCCCTGAAGCGCTTTCACACCGATTGCATCCTCGGCCTGCGCCTTGATCGCCAGTGCCGCGGCATGGGCACCTGCGGCGGTGGTGAAGTAGGGGATCTTGTCGTAAAGCGCGATAGAGCGGATCGACTTGCTGTCTTCGACCGCCTGCGCGCCTTCGGTGGTATTCATCACCAGATGTACATCGCCGTTTTTCATCATGTCGGTGATGTCGGGGCGTCCCTCGTAGACCTTGTTCACCACATCGCAGGCATGGCCATTGGCGGTGAGCCATTCCGCGGTGCCGCGGGTGCCGATCAAGGTAAAGCCTTGGTCCAGCAGGATTTCCGCGGCCTCCAGCATGTTTTGGCCCTTGTCGGCGTCCTTGACCGAGAGGAAGGCACAGCCGTTGCGCGGCAGTGGGTTGCCAGCGCCCATCTGCGCCTTGAGGAAGGCGCGGGGGAAGTCGCGGTCCCAGCCCATGACCTCGCCGGTGGAACGCATTTCCGGCCCCAAAAGCGTGTCGACGCCGGGGAAACGGGCGAAGGGCAGCACCGCTTCTTTGACGGAGAACCACGGCATATTCGGGTCGGCCAGTGTCATCGGATCGCCAAGCGGAAGGGTGTCTTCATATGCGGCCTGATCGGGGTAGGGCGGGCGCTGCGGGAAGTTGCTGAGCGGCTCCCCGGCCATGATCCGCGCGGCGATGGAGGCGATGGCGCTGTCCGTCGCTTTGGCCACGAAGGGCACGGTGCGCGAGGCGCGGGGGTTGACCTCAATGAGGTAAATCTCGCCGTCTTTCACCGCGAACTGGATGTTCATCAGGCCCACGACGTTGAGCGCTTTTGCCAGCGCGCGGGTCTGCTCTTCGACCTCTGCGATGATCTCGCGCGGGAGCGAGTAGGGCGGCAGGGAGCAGGCGCTGTCGCCGGAGTGAACGCCCGCCTCTTCGATATGCTGCATGATGCCCGCGACATGCACATTCTCGCCGTCGCAGAGGGCGTCGACATCCAGTTCCACCGCGCCCGACAGGTAGCTGTCGAGCAACACCGGGCTGTCGCCGGACACGACCACCGCATTGGTGATGTAGCGCTCGAGGCTGGCCTGATCGCGGACGATCTCCATCGCGCGGCCACCCAGAACGTAGGAGGGGCGGATCACCAGCGGAAAGCCGATTTCCTTGGCGATTTCCATCGCTTCGGCGTCGGAATGGGCGATGCCGTTGTGTGGTTGTTTCAAGCCAAGGTTCAGCACAAGCTGCTGGAAACGCTCGCGGTCTTCGGCCAGATCGATCATGTCGGGCGTGGTGCCGAGGATCGGGATGCCGGCCTCTTGCAGGCCATTGGCAAGCTTCAAGGGGGTCTGGCCGCCGAACTGAACGATGACGCCGTGCAGCGTGCCGTTCTCCTGCTCGACGCGCAGGATTTCCATCACGTGTTCAAAGGTCAGCGGCTCAAAGTACAGGCGATCCGAGGTGTCATAGTCGGTCGAGACCGTCTCGGGGTTGCAGTTGACCATGATGGTCTCATAGCCCGCGTCGGTCAGCGCATAGCAAGCGTGGCAGCAGCAGTAGTCGAACTCGATGCCTTGGCCGATGCGGTTCGGGCCCCCGCCGAGGATGACGACCTTCTTGCGGTCTGATGGCCGCGCTTCGCATTCCGCCTCGCCCATCAGCGGGCTTTCGTAGGTGGAGTACATGTAGGGGGTCTGCGCTTCGAATTCGGCGGCGCAGGTGTCGATGCGTTTGAAGACGGCTTTGACGCCGAGAGCCAGCCGCGCGTCGCGAACCTGCGCCTCGCGGCTGTCAGTCAGCATGGCGAGCCGGGCATCGGTGAAGCCCATCATTTTCAACTCGCGGAAGGTATCTGCATCGTCGGGCAGACCGCTGGCGCGGATGCCCTCTTCGGCTTCGATGATCTCGCGGATCCGGGCAAGGAACCACGGGTCGAACATGGTATGCGCGTGCAGATCGTCGTCGAACATGCCGTGACGCATCGCTTGGGCAATGGTGCGCATCCGGTCAGGGGTCGGGGCCGACACGGCTTTGATCAGCGCCGCCATATTCTCTGGCGCGTCGCCGGGCAGGTCGCTGTTGAGACCGGTGATGGCCACTTCGTCAAAGCCGGTGAGGCCCGATTCCATCGACGCCAGCGCCTTTTGCAGGCTTTCGTGGATTGTACGGCCGATGGCCATGGTCTCGCCCACCGATTTCATCGCGGTGGTGAGGTAAGGCTCGGCTCCGGGGAATTTCTCAAAGGCGAATTTGGGGATCTTGGTGACCACATAGTCGATGGTCGGCTCGAAAGACGCGGGTGTGACGCCGGTGATGTCGTTGTCGAGCTCGTCCAGCGTAAAGCCCACGGCCAACTTCGCCGCAATCTTGGCGATGGGGAAGCCGGTGGCCTTGGACGCCAGCGCCGAGGAGCGCGAAACGCGCGGGTTCATCTCGATCACGACCATGCGGCCATCGGCGGGGTTCACGGCCCATTGCACGTTGGAGCCGCCGGTCTCTACTCCGATCTCGCGCAGCACGGCGATGGAGTGGTTGCGCATGATCTGGTATTCTTTGTCCGTGAGCGTCAGGGCTGGGGCCACGGTGATGCTGTCGCCGGTATGCACGCCCATCGGGTCGATGTTCTCGATCGAGCAGACGATGATGGCGTTGTCGGCGGTGTCGCGCACCACTTCCATCTCGTATTCTTTCCAGCCCAGCAGCGACTCATCGACGAGGATTTGCCCCATCGGCGAGGCATCCATGCCCGAGCGGCAGTAGAATTCGTAATCCTCGCGGTTGTAGGCCACGCCGCCGCCGGTGCCGCCCATGGTAAAGGCGGGGCGGATGATCGCGGGAAGGCCGACGTATTCCAGCGCCTCAAGGGCGAGGTTCACGCCAGCGGCGAGGTCTTTCTTGCCGTCCTCGCGCTTGGGCGCGGTGACGATGGTGGCTTTTGGGTTTTCGATGCCCAAACGGTCCATCGCCTCGCGGAAGAGCTTGCGGTCTTCGGCCATTTCGATGGCTTCGCGCTTGGCACCGATCATCTCGACGCCGAATTTCTCAAGCACGCCCATCTCTTCGAGCGCGAGCGAGGTGTTCAGCCCGGTTTGGCCGCCCATGGTGGGCAGCAGCGCATCGGGGCGCTCTTTTTCGATGATCTTGGCGACGATTTCAGGTGTGATGGGCTCGATATAGGTGGCATCGGCGAGCCCTGGATCGGTCATGATCGTGGCCGGGTTGGAGTTGACGAGGATGACGCGGTAGCCTTCCTCTTTCAGCGCCTTACAGGCTTGAGCGCCGGAATAGTCAAACTCGCAGGCTTGTCCGATGACAATCGGCCCCGCACCAATGATCATGATCGACTGGATGTCGGTACGTTTCGGCATGGCGGCCCCCTAAATTTGCAAATTGTCCTGCCTTATAGGCAAGGCGGCTCTGGCTGCAAGGGGGAATGGCCATCACGGCCCGAGAAATAAGGGTGGCGCTGTGGCTTCACCCCCTCAAGGGCAGCGATCGGGGGGGCTTAGGGGGCTGCTGAAGGGATCAGCTTGGCTAGTCAGACCCTTCGGTATTAAGGAAGATGCGCAGCGTCGCCTCGAACTCGCGCGGTTTTTCGGCGTGGAGCCAATGCCCCGCGCCGGGAATTTTGGCAAAGCGCGCTTGCGGGAAAAGCGCCTTGATCGCCTCGCGGTGTTCGGGCTGAACATAGTCCGAGGCCCCCCCGAGAGGAACAGGGTCGGTCCCTCGAATTGCCCGCTCACATCATCGGGCCAGCCGATGATCTTGGGCATCTCAGCCTCGAGTGCGTCAAGGTTCAGCCGCCAGCGTTTTCCGGGCACGTCGAGCGATTGGGTAAAGAAGCTCTGCAACGCGCGCTCTACCCCGGCTGTGGCCAGTTGCGCTTCGGCGTCCGAGCGGCGTTCGATCTGGGTGAGGTCCACGCCGCGCATGGCGTCGATGAACATCTGCTGTGTGTGCCCATAGGTGACGGGCGCGATATCGGCGACGATCACCCGGCGCAGCAGATCGGGCTGGGTCAGCGCCAGCATCATCACCGCCTTGCCGCCCATGGAGTGACCGCAGATGTCCACCGGGCCGCCCAGATGCGTGATAACCTCGGCCAGATCCTGCGCCATCTCGGGATAGCTATGGGTGTCGTGATGCGGGCTGCTGCCGTGGTTGCGCATGTCCACCGTGACGACGTGGCGATTGTCGGAAAGACGTTTCGCGATGACGCCCCAGTTGCGGCCAGAGCCATAGAGGCCATGAACGATAAACAGGGACGGACGGTCGGCGGCGGCTTCGCCATATTCGGTGTAATTCAACATGCGGTCAAATTACGGGCATTGCAGCCCGGGGACCAGAGCGATTAGATGCGCGCATGATTGACCGCCAAGATTTCAACACCCGTGCCGAGGCGCTGCGCCCCCTGTTCGAGGATCGGCTGCGCATCAAAGCCCGCGATTTGCGCGAGGCGTTTCACCGCGCCGGGCCGGAACTGCCGCGCGGCATTCGCGGCGATGGGGTGTTGCTGAGCAAGACCGAACATCTGGTCGCAAACCCTCATATCGCCCGCCAGCTGGAGGATGCCCCCGTTTGGGCGGCCTTCAACCGGGTCACGGCGCATCTGCGTGAGATCGACCCCAAGGCCCGGCAGCGCGGGATCATTCTGGATCGTTTGGCGGTGGTGGCCTTTAACATCCTCGTGGTTTTCGTGGGCTTCGTGATCTGGCTTTGGTGGCGCGGCTACGTTTAAGCTGCCGCGCCCAAGGGCTTAGGCCGGGTCGTAATCCGCGTCCGTCACCTTTTCCATCCATTCGACAGCCTCGCCGACCTGCGCCTCTTGCAGGGCGATATGGGTCATGGCGCTATCTGGCGCGGCGCCGTGCCAGTGTTTCTCTCCGGGGCCGAACCAGACGACATCGCCTTTGTTAAGCGTTTGCACCGGGCTGCCTTCGGTCTGGGCGCGGCCGGTGCCTTCGGTGACGATCAGGGTCTGGCCCAAGGGGTGGACATGCCACGCCGTGCGCGCTCCGGGCTGGAAGGTCACCGTCACCCCGCGCAGGCGGGCGGGGGCCGGGGCAGAGATCAGCGGGGCCATCTCGACCTCTCCGGTGAAGTAATCTTCGGGACCGGGTTCAGAGGGGCGGCTGCCTTTGGGGTGAATGATCATGCGGTTCTCCTTTGCAGAAGAATGTGGCGCGGGGAGGGGGATCGGCAAGGGGGAGCGTGACAGAGCATCAGAGGGCAGCGCCCGCCCATGGGGCGGTCGGGCGCTGCCCGGCGGCGCAGGGCGCCTTGATTCCGGGCAAAGAAAGGCCCCCGCATCGCTGCGAGGGCCAAACTTCTCAGAGGTTCGGATACATCGGGAAACGCTGGCACAGCGCTTCGACTTCGGCGGCGACTTTCGCCTCAACCTCGGCATTGCCTTCAGCACCATTGGCCGCAAGCCCGTCGACCACTTCGATGATCCAATCGGCGATCTGGCGGAACTCGGCCTCACCGAAGCCGCGCGTCGTGCCTGCGGGGGAGCCGAGACGAATGCCCGAGGTTACCATCGGCTTTTCGGGATCAAACGGCACGCCGTTCTTGTTGCAGGTGATATGCGCCCGGCCCAGAGCCTTCTCGGTGTCGTTGCCCTTCACGCCTTTGGGGCGCAGATCGACCAGCACCACATGGGTGTCGGTGCCATGTGTCACGGTGTCGAGGCCGCCTTTGATCAGCTGGTCCGACAGCGCTTGCGCGTTGGCGATGACCTGCTTGGCGTAGGTTTTGAACTCGGGGCGCTGTGCTTCGCCAAAGGCCACGGCCTTGGCTGCGATCACATGCATCAGGGGGCCACCCTGAATGCCGGGAAAAATCGCCGAGTTGATTTTTTTCGAGATCGCTTCGTCATTGGTCAAGATCATGCCGCCGCGCGGGCCGCGCAGGGTTTTGTGGGTGGTTGTGGTGGCCACATGCGCATGCGGGAAGGGGAGGGGTGCTCACCCGCCGCCACGAGGCCCGCGAAATGCGCCATGTCGACCAGCAGGTAGGCGCCCACGCTGTCGGCAATCTCACGCATTTTGGCAAAGTCGATCTGGCGTGGAATGGCGGAGCCACCGGCGATGATCATCTTGGGCTTATGCTCAGCCGCCAGTTCGGCAACTTGATCGTAATCCAACAGGTTGTCCTGTTTGCGTACGCCGTATTGTACAGCGTTGAACCATTTGCCGGATTGGTTCGGCTTGGCCCCGTGGGTCAGGTGACCCCCGGCATCAAGGCTCATCCCCAGAATGGTGTCGCCGGGTTGCAGCAGCGCGGTAAAGACACCTTGGTTTGCTTGGCTGCCCGAGTTCGGCTGGACGTTGGCGAATGCGCAGTCGAACAGCACGCAGGCGCGTTCGATCGCGAGGTTCTCGGCCACGTCGACATGCTCGCACCCGCCATAATAGCGACGGCCCGGATAACCTTCGGCGTATTTGTTGGTCATGATGCTGCCCTGCGCCTCAAGCACCGCAGCAGAGACGATGTTCTCACTGGCGATCAACTCGATCTCGTCGCGCTGGCGGCCCAGTTCGGCATCAATCGCGGCGGCGAGGGCCGGGTCGGAATCAGCAAGAGATTTGGTGAAGAAATCGGACATCAGGGGATCCTCATTGGGGCTGGTTTCGCGTGTTGCCTATCGGAAACGCGGGCCGAGGTGAAGGCTGTAAACCGACAGGTTGCAAGATATGTGCGTCAACACTGGTGGCGCGCGGAATAATGTGATTGTTTTGGCCCCAAACGCCGATGATCGGAAACTTCGCCGGAATGAGCCTGCTGACATGTCTCTAAAGATCGCTTTTGTGGCTAGCCGGGCCAGCGTGGCCCAAACGGCGCGGGCCGCTTTGATCGGGCGCTATGGTGACGTATCCCTGCGTCAGGCCGAGGTGATCGTGGCCTTGGGGGTGACGGTTTCATGCTGCACACGCTGCACAGCACCCAAGACATGGACGCGCCGGTCTATGGGATGAACCGCGGCACCATCGGCTTTTTGATGAACGCTTACCGCGAGGGCGACCTGCAAGCGCGGCTGGCGGCGGCGGAAGAGGCGGTAATCAACCCTCTGGTCATGCGCGCCACCCATATCGACGGGACCATCTCGACCGCGCTGGCGATCAACGAGGTGTCCCTGCTGCGCGCCGGGCCGCAGGCGGCCAAGTTGCGCATCACGATAGACGGGCGGCAGCGGATGGAGGAACTGGTCTGTGATGGGGCGCTGGTGGCGACGCCTGCGGGCTCCACCGCCTATAACTATTCCGCGCATGGGCCGATCCTGCCAATTGGTTCGGATGTGCTGGCCTTGACCCCGATCGCCGCCTTCCGCCCACGCCGCTGGCGCGGGGCGTTGCTGCCGAAACGGGCGACGGTGCGCTTTGACGTGCAAGAACCGCAAAAACGCCCCGTGATGGCGGATGCCGACGGGCAATCGCACCGCGATGTGACCACGGTTGAGGTCTCTTCGGATCCAAGCGTAAGCCATCGGATCCTCTTCGATCCCGGTCATGGGTTGGAAGAGCGGTTGATCTCGGAACAGTTCAACTAACGTCCCCCGTCACTGCGGCCCTGCAGACGGCGTCTTTCCGCCTCTGCGCTCCTCGGACAGGGAACCCTGACTTCGCGCCAGCGTTGTACCTGCAAGAGCGGGACAATCCCGCATCTTCACAGCCTGTGAAAGGAGACCTGACATGAATTGGGACCGTATCGAAGGCAATTGGAACCAGATGACCGGCGCGGTGAAATCGCAATGGGGTGATCTGACCGATGATGAAATCACCGAAGCGCGCGGCAACCGCGAGCAGCTGGTGGGTAAGATTCAAGAACGCTATGGCATCGCCAAAGATGAGGCCGAGCGTCAAGTCGATAACTTCGCTGCGAAATACTGATTTTCGTAGCTGGCATTAAAAAAGGCGACCCCCTCGGGGGTCGCCTTTTGCGTTTCAAGAGAGGCTCAGGCCTCGTGCCAAGCGCGGTCGCCCTTGTCGTCTTTCACGCGGGTCGGCAGACCAATGTCATCCAGCAGACCGAACAGCGGTTTCGGGTCCAGTTCTTCGACATTGACCATGGTGCCGCCATCATAGGTGCCATCGGCGATCAGCATCGCAAAGGCCACGGGCGGCACGCCTGCGGTGTAGGAAATGCCTTGGCTGCCGACCTCGTTATAGGCGTCCTTGTGATCGGCGACGTTGTAGACAAAAACCTCAACCTCTTCGCCGTCCTTCACGCCTTTCACCAGATCACCGATGCAGGTTTTGCCGGTGTAGTTCGGCGCAAGGCTCGAGGGATCGGGGAGTACGGCCTTCACCACTTTCAGCGGCACGACCTCAAGCCCTTCGGCGGTGGTCACGGGCTGTTCGGAGAGCAAGCCGAGGTTTTGCAGCACGGTGAAGACGTTGATGTAGTGATCGCCAAAGCCCATCCAGAAGCGCACGTCGGCATGGGGGTAGTTCGCGGCCAGCGAATGCACCTCATCATGGCCCGACATATAGGCTTTCTGCTTGCCGACGACGGGCAGGTCCCATTCGCGGCCGACTTCGAACATCTTATTCTCTTGCCACTCGCCTTCCTGCCAGCTGTAGACCGTGCCGGTGAACTCGCGAAAGTTGATCTCAGGGTCGAAGTTGGTCGAGAAGTACTTGCCGTGGTCGCCTGCGTTGATGTCGACGATGTCGATGGATTTGACCTCGTCCATGAACTCATCAACTGCGAAACGGGCGAAGGCGTTGACCATACCCGGATCAAAGCCAGCGCCTAGAATCGCGGTCACACCCGCCTCGGCGCAGGCCTCGCGGCGCTTCCATTCGTAGTTGCCATACCACGGCGGGGTCTCGCAGATTTTGCGGGGGTCTTCGTGGATCGCGGTGTCGATATAGGCGGCACCGGTGTCGATGCAGGCCTGCAGCACGGTCATGTTCACGAAAGGCGAGCCCACGTTGATCACGATCTGGCAGCCGGTTTCCTTGATCAAGGCGGCGACAGCGTCGGTGTCCATACCGTCGACTTCGTGCGCCTTGAACACGCCGTCCTGTTTCATCGCGTTTTTCTCATGCACGCTGGCGATGATCGCCTCGCATTTGGAAACCGTGCGGCTGGCGATATGAAGCTCACCCAAACGATCATTATTCTGAGCGCATTTATGCGCCACAACCTGTGCGACGCCGCCCGCGCCGATGATAAGAACATTGCGTTTCATAGTGTTGACCTCTTTCTTGTCACGACAGGGCGGCGGCGAAATCGTCATAGTCGAAATCGCGCACCATTCGGGTGGTTCCGTCCAACTCGCGTACTGCGATGCCGGGCATTTTGACGCCGTTGAACCAGTTTTTCTTGACCATCGTGTAACCGGCAGCGTCTTGGAACGAGAGGCGGTCGCCCGCCTTTAGCGGCGCGTCAAAACGGAACTCGCCAAAGATATCGCCGGCAAGGCAGGACTTGCCGCAGATCATCCATTCGTGGTCGCCGGTGTCGGGCGCGATCTTGGCCGGTTCGCGGTAGATCAGCAGGTCAAGCATATGTGCCTCGATCGAGCTGTCGACGATGGCGAGGTTCTTGCCGTTGTGCATCGTGTCGAGCACGGTGACCTCCAGCGTCGCAGCCCCGGTAATCGCGGCCTCGCCCGGCTCCAGATAGACCTGCACGCCAAAGGCTTCGGCGAAGGATTTCAGCCGCAGCGCCAGATCATCAAGTGGGTAGTCCGCGCCGGTGAAATGGATTCCGCCGCCAAGGCTGATCCAGTCCATCTTGTGCAGCACAGCGCCAAAGCGCTCTTCGATCAGGGTCAGCATCTCGTCGAAACGCGCGAAGTCATCATTCTCGCAATTGTTGTGGAACATTAGCCCGGTGATCCGGTCTGCGACCGCGTCGATCGCCGCCGGGTCATGTTCGCCCAGACGGCTGAAGGGGCGGGCGGGGTCGGCGAGGTCGAAATCCGAGGTCGAGACGCCGGGGTTCACCCGCAGCCCCCGGATATGCCCGCGCGACTGCGCGTCGAACTTGTCGAGCTGGCCAATGGAGTTGAAGATGATCTTGTCGGCGTGGCCCAGCACCTCGTCGATCTCATGCTCGGCATAGGCGACGGAATAGGCGTGGGTCTCACCGGGGAATTTCTCGGCCCCCAGCCGCACTTCGTAGAGCGATGAGGAGGTCGAGCCGTCCATATACTCCGACATGAAGTCGAAGACCGACCATGTGGCGAAACACTTCAGCGCCAGCAGGCAACGCGCGCCCGAAAGCGCGCGGAGGCGGGCGATCTTCTCCATATTGTCGCGGAGATTGGCCTTGTCGATCAGGTAATAGGGTGTCTGCACGTCGAAAACCTTTCTGCGCGGCCGGAGGGCAAGCTCCGGGAGGAAAAGACCCACTGAATGTGCTGTCGTGGTTGGCCCCGTTAGGGGCATTTCCGGTGGCGCTTCGCATATTTCGCGCAAGCAACGCAATTGTAAAAAAACGCGCGGGCTGGACGGCACGCGCGTTTCCTTGGGTCTGAGTTTAGCGCCAGTCCTGCAAAGGTCCACCGCCATAGGTCTGATTGGTTAGCTTTGCGGGTAGCCGATGCCTCTCAGCGCGTCACGAATTTCGTCCAAGATTGCCGGGTCGTCGATGGTTGCGGGCGGCTTGAAATCCTCTCCATCCGCGATTTTCACGATGGTCGCGCGGAGGATCTTGCCCGAGCGGGTTTTGGGCAGGCGGTCCACCACCACGGCCTGTTTAAAGGCGGCAACGGGGCCGATCTGTTCGCGCATTCGGGTGACGCATTCCGCGACGATTTCCTCATGCGGGCGGTCGACGCCTTTGGTGAGGCACAAAAGGCCCACGGGCGACTGGCCCTTGAGGTCATCGCTGACCCCCACCACGGCGCATTCGGCCACATCGGGGTGGCCCGCCAGAACCTCCTCCATCGCGCCAGTCGACAGGCGGTGACCCGCGACGTTGATCACATCATCGGTGCGCGCCATGATCCAGACATAGCCGTCCTCATCAATCCGCCCCGCATCGCCGGTCTCGTAATAGCCGGGGAAGGTTGCGAGGTAGGATTTGCGAAAGCGGTCTTCGGCGTTCCACAGGCCGGGCAGGGTGCCGGGGGGCAGGGGGAGCTTGATGGCAATCGCGCCCAACTCTCCGGCAGGGAGCGGTTCGCCCCGGTCATCCAAAATTTGCACGTCATAGCCCGGCATCGGCACGGTGGGGGAGCCGACCTTGACCGGCAGCGCCTCAAGCCCCGCCGGGTTGCCGACAATGGTATAGCCGGTTTCCGTCTGCCACCAATGATCGTAGACTGGCTTGCCCAGCTTTTCTTGCGCCCATTCGACGGTATCCGGATCGGCCCGTTCCCCCGCGAGGTAAAGCGCACGCAGGCTCGACAGATCGTATTTCTTGATCTCTTCGCCCTTGGGGTCTTCGCGTTTTACGGCGCGGATCGCGGTGGGGGCGGTGAAGAAGCTCGACACGCCATGCTCTTCGATCACTCGCCAGAAGGTGCCTGCGTCGGGGGTGCCCACGGGCTTGCCTTCGAACACCACGGTGGTGTTGCCCGCAATCAGCGGCGCGTAGCAGATGTAGCTGTGGCCCACGACCCAGCCCACGTCCGACGCGGCCCAGAACACCTCTCCCGGATTGACGTTATAGATGTTCTTCATCGTCCAGTTGAGCGCCACCAAATGTCCCGCGGTGGGGCGCACCACGCCTTTGGGCGCGCCGGTGGTGCCGGAGGTGTAAAGGATATAGGCGGGGTGGTTCCCCTCAACCGGAACGCATGGGGCCGGGCGCACGCCGTCTTGGGCGGCATACCAATCGATGTCCCGCTCGGGGTTCAACTCACAGGGTTTCTGGCCGCGTTGCAGGATGATGCAGGTGTCGGGCTTATGCGTGGCCTGTTCGATAGCCCCGTCCAGCAAGGGTTTGTAATCGACCACGCGCGATGGCTCGACCCCGCAAGAGGCGGCGAAGATCGCCTTGGGTTTGCAATCGTCGATCCGCACCGCCAGCTCGCTTGAGGCAAAACCGCCAAAGACCACCGAATGGATCGCGCCAATCCGTGCGCAGGCCAGCATCGCCTCCACCGCTTCGGGGACCATGGGCATATAGATCACCACGCGGTCGCCTTTTTCCACACCTTGCGCCACCAATGCCCCGGCGAGGGAGGCGACATGGGCCTGCAACTCGCTATAGGTCAGGGTCGATTTTTTGCCGGTGATCGGGCTGTCATAGATGATCGCCACGCGCTTGCCGTTGCCCTGTTCGACATGGCGGTCCACAGCGTTGTAGCAGGTGTTTACACTGGCATCCGCGAACCACTCATAGATATGGTCGCCCCGGTCATACAGCGCGCGCGTCGGCGCGATGTCCCAATCGATCGTCTCTGCCTGCTCCAGCCAATAGGCTTCCGGATCGGCCTGCCAGCGGTCGTAGGTGTCACGGTATCCCATGGTGTTCCTCCTCCTGTTGCACTGTGCGGCAAACCCGCGGGCCGGGTATAGCTGTACTGACGCGCAAATATTTCCAGCCACTCTGGCCGCTTAGAAAGATTTCGGCAAGCGGATCGCTATTGTTCCTGTCAGTTGCGGCGCGTCATGCTAGATTGCCCCGAAACCCTATTACCTTTGGAGCCTGCCCACATGCGTCTCGCCCTTTCTCTGCCCCTTGCTTCCTGCCTCGCCATGGTTGCCGCGCTGCCGGTGGCGGCGCAGGACCGTTCCTTCAACTTCGCCCTGCGCGGCGGGGTGGGGGCGGCACCTGATTATCCGGGCGCCAGCAGCTACCGCGCGACGCCGGATTTGGCCTTTACCTTTGGCTCGCTCGAATGGGGCGGGCGCAAGATCGGCACCAACATCGGTGAAGCGCCCAAAACGGGTTTCGGCTTTACTGGCGCGTTCCGCTATCTGGGCGAGCGTGACAGTTCCGATCACCCCGAACTGGCGGGGCTTGAGGACATCGATGCGGCGGTCGAACTGGGCTTTGGCGTGGTCTACCGCGAGGTGAACTGGCAGGTCTTCGGCAAAGTGCGCCAAGGGTTTGGCGGGCATGAAGGCGTGACCGGCGACATCGGCGCTGACCTGATTTTCCGCCCCGATGAGCGTTGGACCATCACCGCAGGCCCGCGTTTCAGCCTTGGCAATGACACCTATGCCGACACTTATTTCGGCGTCGACACGGCCACACCGACCTTGGCGGCCTATGAGGCCGAAGGCGGCCTGCTGGGGGCGGGCGTCGAAGTGCAGGCGACCTACCGTCTGGACGAGGCATGGGCGCTTGAGGGGGCCGTGGCCTATCAGCGTCTGCTGAATGACGCCGCCGACAGCCCGATCACGCAGGCCGGTTCTGATGATCAATGGACCATGCGCATCGGCGTTAGCCGCGCGTTCAACTGGCGGTTCTAAGCGGCATTGCGCCGCCTCTCGGGGCGGCGCGTTGTTTGCGACATCTCGGTCGAAAACGGATCAGTTTGCGGCAGGATTCTTGTCATGATGAGGTTAGGCGCGGCATGAGGCCAGCGCCCCTCGCATGACAAAGGGCCCGACCATGGGTGACAAAATCAGCAACAAGAAGAAGCAAGCCAAGGCCGCGGCAAAACCCGCCGCCAAGGCCCCGTCCTCCGTCGCGGACATCAAACCCGCCACGCCCCGTAAATAAACCTATCCCCGACCACGCAGCGCCGTCCCCCGAAGGGGGCGGCGTTTGGCTTGGGGGCTTAGCCGTAATGCGCGACCGGGGTGCCCGCGATGGCGCCCACATTGAGCAGCCCGCGCGCGGTGATTGAGGGCGAGACGATATGCGCCCGGTTGCCCATCCCCATCAGGATCGGCCCAACCTCAAGCCCATCGCCCTTCATTTTCAGGATGTTACGCACGCCCGAGGCGGCATCGGCATGGGCGAAGACCAGCACATTGGCGGCCCCTTCCATCCGGTTGCAAGGCAGCAGCCGCGCGCGCAATTCTGGATCAAGCGCGGTGTCGATGTTCATCTCGCCTTCATAGACGAAATCGTGGTTGCCTGCGTCGAGGATTTGCAGCGCCGCGCGCAGACGTTTGCCCGACCCTTCGCCCTGATTGCCAAACTGGCTTTGCGAACACAGCGCGACTTTCGGCTCAATCCCAAAGCGCCGGACGTGGCGGGCAGCCCCGATGGCGATCTCGGCGATCTGTTCGGGGGTGGGGTGTAGGTTCACCTGCGTATCCGCGATGAAAAGCGGCCCGTCTTCGAGAATCATCATCGAAAGCGCGCCATGCGGGCGGAAACCGTCGCGGCCCAGCACCTGATTGACGTAGTTCAGATGCCAGCCAAACTCGCCAAAAGTGCCACAGATCAGGCTGTCGGCCTCTCCGCGATGCACCATGACCGCGCCGATGGCGGTGGTGTTGGTGCGCATGATCGCCCGCGCGATGTCGGGACTGACGCCGCGGCGGCACATCAGGCTGTGATAGGTCTCCCAATAGTCGCGGTAGCGCGGGTCGTTTTCGGGGTTCACCAGATCGACGTTCTGACCCAGTTGCAGGTTCAGCCCGGCCTTTTCGATGCGCCGTTCGATCACCTCGGGGCGGCCAATGAGGATGGGCCGTTCCACCGTCTCTTCGATGATCGCTTGCGCTGCGCGCAGCACGCGCTCGTCCTCGCCTTCGGCAAAGACCAGACGGCGGGGGAGGAGCGGGCGGATTCGAAGACCGGCCGCATGATCAGCGCGGATTTGAACACCGACCCGTCAAGTTTGCGTTTGTAAGCGTCGAGGTCTTCGATGGGCCGCGCCGCCACGCCCGTCTCCATCGCGGCCTTGGCCACGGCAGAGGATACCACACCGATGAGGCGCGGATCGAAGGGTTTCGGGATCAGGTATTCCGCGCCAAAGGTCAGCTGTTCGCCTTGGTAGGCCGCTGCCGCCTCAGCACTTGTCGTCGCGCGGGCGAGGGCGGCGATACCATCGATACAGGCGATCTTCATCTCGTCGTTGATCGTGGTCGCGCCCACATCCAGCGCGCCCCGGAAGATGAAGGGGAAGCAGAGCACGTTGTTGACTTGGTTGGGAAAATCGCTGCGCCCTGTGGCGATAATCGCGTCGGGTGCCACGGCGCGGGCAAGATCGGGTAGAATTTCGGGCGTCGGGTTCGCCAGCGCAAAGATGATCGGGCGTTTGGCCATCTTCGCGACCATTTCAGGCGACAGCACGCCGGGGCCCGACAGGCCAAGAAAAAGGTCCGCCCCGTCGATCACATCGTCCAGCGTGCGCAGATCGGACTTCTGCGCATATTCCGCTTTGCTGGGGTTCATGTCCTCGGTCCGGCCTTCATAGACCAGCCCGTTGATGTCACACAGCCAGACGTTCTCGCGCTTCACGCCGAGTTTCAGCAGCATGTTGAGGCAGGCGATCCCCGCCGCCCCGCCACCGGTCGAGACGATCTTGATGTCCTCGAACTTCTTACCCGCCACATGTAGCGCGTTTTTCGCAGCCGCGCCGACGACGATGGCGGTGCCGTGTTGGTCATCGTGGAAAACGGGGATGTTCATTCGCTCACGGCAGATTTTCTCGACGACGAAACAATCGGGGGCTTTGATGTCTTCGAGGTTGATCGCGCCGAAACTCGGCTCCATCGCGCAGACGATCTCGGCCAATTTTTCGGGGTCGGCTTGGTCCAGCTCGATGTCGAAACAGTCGATATTGGCGAATTTCTTAAAGAGCACGGCCTTGCCCTCCATCACCGGTTTCGAGGCCAGCGCGCCGATATTGCCCAGCCCCAGCACCGCGGTGCCATTGGTGACCACGGCCACCAGATTGCCGCGCGAGGTATAGCGGGCGGCGGTGTCGGGGTCGTTCTTGATCTCGATGCAGGCCTCGGCCACGCCGGGCGAATAGGCGCGCGCCAGATCGCGGCCATTGGCCAGTGGTTTGGTCGCGCGGACCTCCAGCTTACCGGGCCGGGGGTGTTCGTGGTAGTCTAATGCTGCTTGGCGCAAGTTGGGGGTGTCGGACATCGTTCATGCTCCTCCCGAATAATGGTTTAGCGTTAAACTAATTTTTGCGCGCAAGCAAAGCGGCATTTGGGCGGGTCGGTCTTGGCGGCGGGTGGCTTTGCCCCAGCGTCGTCCTTGCAGGTCATTTTACGCAGGCTTTATGAGGCGATTGAGGTGACATGTGGTTTTGCATCGCACAGGGCGGGGCAATTTTCTATAGTCCGAGAAAAGGGGAGAGCCTAATGACTGATTTGCGCGAAGCGGCTGTGATGGTGCGGGAAAATGCCCATGCGCCCTATTCGAATTTCAAGGTCGGTGCGGCGATCCGCACGGCGTCGGGCGCGGTATTCAGCGGCTGCAATGTCGAAAACGTCGCCTACCCGCAGGGCACCTGTGCCGAGGCTGGGGCGATTGCCGCCATGGTCGCAGCGGGCGAGCGTGACATCGCCGAGGTCTATGTGGTGGCGGGCAGCGATCTGCCGGTGACCCCCTGCGGCGGCTGCCGTCAGAAACTGGCCGAGTTTTCGGGCGACAAGGTGTCGGTGACCATGGCGACCGTGGCGGGCAAAGAGCAGCAGATGACCATGGGCGACCTGCTTCCGGGGCCTTTGGCGCCGCCCATATGCAGGGTTAACCCCATGAGCGCGCGAGATATTCTGGCGCGGCTGCGCCATGGAGAGGCACTGGACGCAGAGGCGCTGACGTGGATGGCCCGAGCGCTGTCCGACGGCCGTGTCAGCGACGCGCAGGCCGGGGCCTTTGCCATGGGCATCTGCCTCAATGGATTGGACCAGCAGGGCCGGGTGGCCTTGACCCTTGCGATGCGCGATTCGGGGCAGGTGTTGGACTGGGATTTGGACGGTCCGGTGCTCGACAAACACTCCACCGGCGGCGTGGGCGATTGCGTGTCGCTGATCCTTGCCCCGGCGCTGGCGGCTTGCGGCGCTTACGTGCCGATGATCTCGGGCCGGGGTTTGGGGCACACGGGCGGCACGCTGGATAAGCTGGAGGCGATCCCCGGCGTCAGCACCCAGTTGGAAGAGGCGCAGTTTCGCGCGGTCGTGCGGGATGTGGGCTGCGCCATCGTCAGCGCCAGCGGCGACATCGCCCCGGCGGATCGGCGGCTTTATGCGGTGCGGGATGTGACCTCGACCGTGGATCGCTCGATCTGATCACCGCCTCGATCCTGTCGAAAAAGCTCGCCGCTGGGCTGGATGGGCTGGTGCTGGATGTAAAGGTCGGCTCGGGCGCTTTCATGAAAGAACTGTCGCAGGCGCGCGCCTTGGCCGAAGCGCTGAGCGGCACCGCCACGGCGGCGGGTTGCCCCACAACGGCGGTGATCAGCGACATGAACCAGCCGCTGGTGCCGAGCCTTGGCAACGCGCTGGAAGTGGCCGAGGTGATGCGGGTGTTAACCGGAGCGGCCACCGGGCCAATCCTTGATGTAACGGCTGAACTAGGGGTGGTCTGCTTGCCAATGGCGGTTTGGCCGCGAGTGCCGAGGCCGGGGCCGATGCCCTGCGCGCGGCGGTCCGCGATGGCCGCGCATTGGAACATTTCACTCGGATGCTGAGCGCCATGGGCGCGCCCGCCGATTTCGCCGAAAACTGGGGGCGCATCCTGCCCAAAGCTCCGGTGATCCGCGCTGTGCCTGCGCCGCGCGGCGGCACCGTCAGCGAGATCGACGGCGCGGCGCTTGGGATGGCGGTGGTCAATCTTGGCGGTGGCCGGGTGATTGAAGCGTACCAGATCGACCCGGCAGTGGGCCTGTCGGAAGTGCTGCGCTTGGGCGATGAGGTCCCTGCGGGCCAGCCCTTGGCACTGATCCATGCGGCGGGGCCAGAGGCGGCGGATGCGGCAGAGGCGGCGGTTTTGGCGGCAATTACGCTGGGCGATACGCCGATCAAAGCGCCGGAATTGATTTTGGAAAGGATCGGCTGATGGGACGTGCATTCTTGGTCGTGATCGATTCCGTGGGCATCGGCGGCGCGCCGGACGCGGGGGATTTCTTTAACGGCGATCTGCCCGATACCGGGGCCAACACGCTGGGCCATATCGCGCAGTCCTGTGCCGCGGGAGAGGCCGAAGAGGGCCGCAGCGGACCGCTTGTCCTGCCGCATCTTGACCGGTTGGGGCTGGGTGCCGCGCTGACGCTCGCCAGCGGGATGGAAGCGCCGGGTTTGGGGGCGACACCAGAGGGCCGCTGGGGTGCTGCGACGGAGGTTTCGCAGGGCAAGGATACCCCTTCGGGTCATTGGGAATTGGCGGGGTTGCCGGTGCCTTGGGCTTGGCAATACTTCCCGGATGAAACACCGGCCTTTCCGGCCGACCTGACCGAAGAGGTCGCGCGGCTGGCGGGCACCGATGGCATCTTGGGCAATTGTCATGCCTCAGGCACGGCGATCATTGAGCGGCTGGGGGCGGCGCATTGCGAAAGCGGCTGGCCGATCTGCTATACCTCAGCCGACAGTGTTTTCCAGATCGCCGCGCATGAAGAGACCTTTGGCCTCGACCGTTTGCTGAAGCTTTGCGAAGACATCGCACCCCGCCTGCATGAGATGAAGGTGGGCCGTGTCATCGCGCGGCCTTTCACCGGCGAACCGGGCGCATTCCAGCGCACCGCGAACCGCCGCGACTATGCCATCATGCCGCCGAAACCAGTGCTGACCAATTGGGTGCAAAACGCCGGTGGGCGGGTCTATGCGGTGGGCAAGATCGGCGACATCTTTACCATGCAAGGCATTGATGAATTGCGCAAAGGGCCGGATGCCAAGCTGATGGAACACCTGCATGATCTGGTGGAAGAGGCCGAAGACGGCAGCCTGACCTTTGCCAATTTCGTGGAGTTCGACAGCCTTTATGGTCACCGCCGCGATGTGTCGGGCTATGCCCGCGCGTTGGAGTGGTTCGACACCGAGATCGGCAAGGTGATCGCCGCGCTGCGCGAGGGGGACATGCTGGTCGTGACGGCGGATCACGGCAATGATCCGACATGGGCAGGCAGCGATCACACGCGCGAAAGGGTGCCGGTGCTGGTCGCCGGGACCGGGGCAGGGGAGCTGGGTCAGATCGGTTTTGCTGATGTGGCAGCGCTTGTCGCCGGGCATCTGGGGGTAGAGGTGCCAGCCTAGCCGCGCAGCCTTTGCTTGCGAGCGGGGCGCTTGTGCGGCTAGAAGCGAGGCAAATAAAGGAGCCTGCCGCATGACCGATACCCCCAATCATCTGACGATCGTTGACCATCCGCTGGTGCAGCACAAGCTGACCATCATGCGCGACAAAACCACCTCGACCGCCGCCTTCCGGCAATTGCTGCGCGAGATCAGCCAGCTTTTGGCCTATGAGGTAACGCGCGGCCTGCCGATGACGACCAAACGGGTCGAGACCCCGATGCAGGAGATGGACGCGCCGACGCTCGACGGCAAGAAGCTTGCGCTGATCTCGATCCTGCGGGCGGGCAACGGGCTGATGGACGGGGTTCTGGAGCTGATCCCCTCGGCACGGGTCGGTTTTGTTGGTCTTTACCGTGACGAAGAGACACTGCAGCCGGTGCAGTATTACTTCAAGGTGCCCGAGGCGATGGAAGATCGTCTGGTCATTGCTGTGGATCCGATGCTGGCCACCGGCAACTCCTCGGTCGCGGCGATCAACCTGCTGAAAGAGGCCGGGGCCACCAACATCATCTTCCTTTGCCTGCTCGCCTCGCCCGAAGGTGTGGCCACGATGAAGGCCGCGCATCCGGACGTGCGCATCGTCACGGCCTCGCTGGATGAGGCGCTGAACGAGAAGGGCTATATCATTCCGGGTCTGGGCGACGCGGGCGACCGGATGTTCGGCACAAAGTGATCCGGTAAGTTTCGCTATTCAGCGCGTGGTGCTTTACTCAGGCCGCGCGCTGAGGCATCGTTCTACTAGATAGTGTGGGGGCATTAGATGACACTTACCAAAAGTATTGCCATGGCAGTGATCGTGGCCGCTTTGGGCGTCGGCGGATCGCAGACCCAAGCGCAAGACAGCCGCAGCCAGCCAGCGGAGTTTCCGCCGTCTTCCTACAAGGGCAAGCAATATGTCGACAGCGCGGGATGTGTGTTCATCCGTGCGGGCATCGACGGCGATGTGTCATGGGTCCCCCGCATGAGCCGCGCGCGCCAGCAGATCTGTGGTTTCCAGCCCACGAACGGCGTGCAAGTGGCGGCTGCACAGGCGACAACAGCAGCGAAGACCAAGGTCGAAGCCGCCCCCGCCAAAACGCCGCCGACCCGCGTCGCCGAAGTGCAAGCGCCCAAGGTGAAACCGCAAGCCCCCGTGGCCCGGCCCGCACCGCAAAAGGTGGTGCGCCGTGTGGCTCCGGCCCCGGTTCGCGCATCCGCCCCCAAAGTCGTGCGCGAAACCGCACCGCGCCCCGTGCCCGTGGTGCCGAGCAAACCCGTCGCTCTGGCTGCTCCGGCACCGGCTGGGTTCGTCACCGCTTGCCCCGGCGCTTCGCCTCTGTCGCAGCGCTATATGCGGCGCGGGGATGGCTATAGCGTGCGTTGTGGCCCGCAGGCCGAACCTATCGTGACAGGCCGTCTTGCGCCCACCACCCCACAGCGCGGCACGGCCCCTCAGCCTTACCGTAGCGCAGGGATGATGCCCGGCGTGGCTGCAGCGCCCGCACGTGTCGTCGCCCCCGCCGTGGTTGCCGCGCCGGTGGTCAGCGCGCCGCCTGCCCGGGCCGTGGGCACCCAGACACGGATCGTGCCGAAACATGTGGCGATCAACCGTCTGAACACGACAAACGTCAAAGTTCCCCACGGCTATCGTAAGGTCTGGGAGGACGACCGTCTGAACCCGCACCGCGCCGAGCAGACCTTGGAAGGCCGCGCCGATATGCTGCTGGTCTGGACCCAGACCGTGCCGCGCCGTTTGGTGAACAAGGCCACTGGCGAAGATGTGACCGCCAAAGTGCCGCTGATCTACCCCTATCTCGATATCGAAACGCAGCGCCGCAAACTGGGGGTGGTCAAGATTGTTGAACGGGACGGCCAAGTGGTGAAACGTGTTCTGCGCTACCGCAATGCCGCGCCGATCCACCGCGATGCCCGCCCCGTCAAGAGAGCGCCGGTGAAGACCGCGCCGGTTAAGGCTGCACCGGTCTATTCGAGCCGGTCGGCCCCGGCGGCGCAGGTCAGCACCAAGGCAGGCTATGTGCAGGTTGGTGTCTTTGGTAGCCCAGCCAATGCGCAGCGCGCGGCGCGTCAGATCGCATCCATGGGCATGCCTGCCCGCATCGGCAAACAGACACGCGGCGGCAAGACCTATCACAGCGTTCAGGCGGGCCCCATCGCAGGTGGCTCGGCCCAAGCGGCGCTTGGTCAGCTGCGCCGGGCGGGATACCGGGACGCCTATCTGCGCCGCTAAGCGCGTTGCAAGGACAAGCAAAAAGGCCAGCCGTGGTGTCCCCCGGCTGGCCTTTTTTGGCGGATCGTTCAGTCAGCCGCCGCAGATGCTTTGCAGTCGCAGCCAATCGGCATCCGACATCAGCGGCGCGGTCAGCTTGCCGTTCATCGGGTCGCCTTCGATCAGGGGCAGGGTGCTTTCGCCGGTGATGTCGCGGGCAAATGCATAGGGTTTGCTGCGCAACTCGGCCTTGGCAAAACGTGCCAACTGGGCGTCGACTTTCGGTGTCGCGGCGGGGCGCATCAGCAGTTGCTCGGCATAGGCGTCCAGCGCTTCCGAAGAGATATCGCCGGTGGTCAGCAGGCGGAAGTTTTCGCGCAGGCCCACGGCCTCTAGCAGCGCGCGCAGCGGGTCATGTTCGCTGCGTGCCACATCTTCGGTGAGCACATAGCCCGCAGCAACATCGGGTTCTTCGTAATCCTCCAGCACCGCGCGGTCGAGTACGATAAGACGCCCCGGCAGATGCAGGCTGGCGCGGGTCATATCGGGCAGGATCGCCACGCGCCCCACCTCCAAGCGTTTGGTGAGCCGCGACAGCGCGGCACTGCCGCCGGGGCTTTCGCAGGCGGGGCCGGACACCCGTTCAAGCCGCTTCAGCAGCGCCGTGCCCAATGAGACGCGCTTGACCTCTGGGACCACTTTGATCGCGTGATCGCGCAGCGCGCCGGGCATCCAAAAGACCGCCAGCGCCGCCACCACGGCGACAGAGGCGACCATGCCCACCCACCGCAAGCGGCCCGGCTTCGGGCGGCTGCGGCTAATGGCGCGGCGCAGCTTTTCGATGGCCTCAATCATCTCGGTTTCATTGTCGGGCAGTTCCAGCGTCTCTCCCGGATCGCCGTCCGGATGATAGAGCGCGGGGGTCTGGCCGGGATTGGTCCTGTCGACGGCAGCCAGCGACCAATGGGTCAGCGCCTGATCCTTGAGATCGCTGATCACCAGTGTCGCATCACCGATAGAGACGATCACCTCGCGCCGCTGCGCATCGGGCGTGGCGCGCCAAAGGCCCGTCGCTTCGAGCCGGGCGTATTTTGTCAAGGCGGTCATGGGGTTCTGCTGCGGGCCTGTCAGTTTTCGCCACTCTACCACGCGCTGCGGGATCAGCAATGGCAGGTGACATAATGCCCCGCCTTAGAGGTCCGCCGCCTGCTTGCGCAGTTCAAACTTCTGGATCTTCCCGGTGGAGGTCTTGGGCAACTCCCCGAAAATCACCCGCTTGGGCGTTTTGAACCCGGCAAGACGTTCGCGGGCAAAGGCGATCAGCGCCTCTTGGCTGGCCTCCGACCCCGGCTTCAACTCGACAAAGGCGCAGGGCACCTCGCCCCATTTTTCATGCGGTTGGGCCACCACGGCAGCCAGATTGACCGCGCCGTGGCCCATCAGCACGCCTTCGACTTCAACGCTTGAGATATTCTCTCCGCCGGAGATGATGATGTCCTTGGCGCGGTCGGCGATCTGGATATAGCCGTCGGGATGCTGCACCGCGATGTCGCCGGAATGGAAGTAACCGCCCGCAAAGGCTTCGGCGGTGGCCTCGGGGTTCTTGAAGTAGCCTTTCATTACCGCATTGCCGCGGATCATGATTTCGCCCTGTGCGGTGCCGTCGCGCGGGGTCTGGGCCATCTCGGCGTCCATCACCGTGATCTCTTCCATCATCGGCATGGCGATGCCTTGGCGGGCTTTGATCCCGGCGCGCTCAGCCTCGGGCAGCCCGTCCCAATCGCCTTGCCACAGACATTCGGTGACATGGCCAAAGGTCTCGGTCAGCCCGTAGACCTGCGTGACGTTAAAACCCAGTTTCTCGATCTTCGACAAGGTCGCGGGGGCAGGGGCGCGCCTGCGGTGAAGACTTCGACGGGGTGATCGAAGGCGCGTCGGTTTTCCTCACCCGCGTTGACCAGCATGTTCAGCACGATGGGCGCACCGCCGAAATGGGTGACCCCGTGATCCGCGATGGCGTCATAGATCGCGCCCGCTGTGATGTCGCGGCAGCAGACCAGCGTGCCGCCCAGCAGTGGCATCATCCAAGTGTGGTTCCAGCCGTTGCAGTGAAACAGCGGCACGATCTGCATGAAAACCGGGCGCAGCACCATCTGCCAAGAGACGACCGTGCCCATGGTCATCAGATAGGCCCCGCGGTGGTGATAGACCACGCCCTTGGGCCGCCCGGTGGTGCCGGAGGTATAGTTCAGCGCGAGGCTCTCCCATTCGTCGTCGGGCATGATCCAGCTAAAGTTCGGATTGGCCTCAGCCAGCAGGTCTTCGTATTGCGGATGCCGCCCGCTGGGAGGAGGCCGACGGCGGGGTCGGGCACTTCGATGATCGCAGGGCATGTGCCGTCCATCCGCGCGCAAGCGTCTTCGGCCAGCGGCAGGAATTCCGTATCGACGAGCAGCACCTTGGCCCCTCCGTGGTCGAGGATATAGGCCACCGTTTTAGGGTCGAGGCGGATGTTGATGGTGTTGAGCACGGCCCCGCAGGCCGGCACGCCAAAATGCGCCTCGGCCTGCGCGGGCAGGTTGGGGATCAGGGTCGCGACCACGTCGCCCGGAGCCACGCCGATCTCGGCCAACAAGGCGGCAAGGCGGGTGCAGCGGTCATGGTACTGGGCATAGGTGACGCGGTGGTCACCGTAGATCACCGCGGTTTGCCCGGCGAAGACCTCTGCCGCCCGGCGCAGATGCGACAGTGGCGTTAGCGCCACAAAATTCGCTGCGCATTTTTCAAGCCCGCGCTCATCCGTCATCCACCCCATGTGACCCCTCCCAAGGCATTGGTTGCGATTTGGGGTTGAGTATTGCTGCCGCGACGTGACTTTGAAAAGAGGGCAGGAGCGAAAAGGAGGGCAGATGCAAGACGCAGCGGTGAAATCAGGCTTGGCGGCGCTTTGCGCCGTAAGCGGTATGGCGGCTTTGGGGCTTACGGATAACTTCGTCCCCTTCATAACCGAGCGCGGCTCGCTCTGGCAGTTTCATTTTGTGCGCGGTGTTATGGCGGTGGCCATTCTGATGGTGCTGGCGGCCCTTGGTTTCGGCATCCTGCGGCCAAAGCGGTTCTGGGCCGTGGCGGGCCGCAGCCTGTTTCAGGCCGGGGCCATGTTGATCTATTTCGGCTGTCTGGCCTTTTTGCCCATCGGCGTGGTGGTGGCCGGGCTTTTCACCTCGCCGCTCTTCGTGCTGATGATCTCGGCCCTGTTCCAAGGCAAGCGTGTCGGGCCATGGCGGTGGGGGCCGTGGCGGTGGGCTTTGCCGGGGCGTTGATGGTGATCCGCCCCGACCCGAGCGATCTTGACCCCGTGGCCTTTCTGCCGCTCTTGGCCGGGGCGCTCTATGCGATCGGCGCCGTGGCGACGCGGGCATGGTGCGAAGGGGAGAGCACGATGGTCATGACCGCAGGCTTTTTCGGCATGTTGGCGGTCATGGGCGGCATCGGTGTCATGGTTTTGCCGGGTGCGGAGGTGGCAGGGCCCGAAGGTTTCGTCAGCCGCACATGGGGGCCGCTGGATGGCGCGATGTGGTTCTGGATCGCGGTGCAAGCGGTAGGCTCGCTCATCGGCATCGGGTTTCTGGTGCGCGGCTACCAATTGGGCGAGGCCGGACATGTCGCCATTTTCGAATACTCCCTGCTGATTTTCGCCAGCTTTTGGGCCTATGTCCTATGGGACCAGCAGGTGCCGCCCATGGGCTTTGCGGGCATGGCGTTGATTGCACTGGCGGGGGCGGTCATCGCGCTGCGCAGTGATGAGCCGTCTACCCTACGTGCGCCGGAGGCGGTGGAGTGATCATCAGCCGGGGCCGTCGCTATGTCTTTGTGCATATCCCCAAAACGGGGGCACCTCGCTCGCGCTGGCTTTGGAAGGGCGGGCGATGAAGGACGACCTGATGCTGGGTGACACGCCGAAGGCGCTGAAACGGCGGCGGCGGTTGCAAGGCGTGCAGGCGGCGGGGCGGCTCTGGAAACACTCAACGCTGGCGGATGTCGACGGGCTGCTGCGGCCTGAGGAGTTGGATGGGCTGTTTCGCTTCACGCTGGTGCGCAACCCTTGGGACCGGGTGGCGAGCTATTACCGCTGGCTGCGCGGGCAGGGGTTTGATCATCCGGCGGTGGGTCTGGCGAAGCAGTCGGATTTCGCGGGGTTTTTGCGGCATCCGCAGACGCAGGCCAGCCTGCGCGCTTGGCCAGCGCGGCGGTATATGGCGGATGCGGCGGGGCGGGAGCGTTGTGATCTCTATATTCGGTTGGAGCATTTCCCAGCGGATGCGCAGCCGTTGTTCGAGCATCTGGGTTTTGAATTGGAATTGCCGCGAGTGAATGCCTCTGAGGGAGCTGCGGCCTATACGCCTGAGTTGCGCGATATTGTGGCGGAGGTTTGCGCCGAGGATATCGCGCGATTTGGCTACGCTGCCGACGGCCCCTAGGCCCGGAATCAAGCCGCAGGCGCCGGGCCATCGCCTGCCCGCCCCCGGTTAGGCGATTTGGCGAGGCTGGGCGGTACTTTGCGGGCACACATCACTGCTGCGCCATAAAGTGGCACGAGGCCACCTTGGATCGCCGACCCGCGGGCAGGCGATGGCCCTCATAGCTCTACGAAAAAGGGGCGCCGAAGCGCCCCGATCTTTTATGCTGCCTTGCTGGCGTCCGGGTTGAACCGACCGTAGAACGACTGGTTCTTCTGGGCCATCTCGCGCAGCAACTCGGGGCAAGTAAACCGCTCACCGAACTTCTCGGTCAACTGATCACAACGCTCCGCCGCATAGGGCGCGCCGATCATGTCGAGCCAGCTCAGCGGCCCACCGGACCAAGGCGCAAAGCCCCAGCCAAGGATCGCACCGACGTCACCCTCACGGATGTCCATCAACACGCCTTCCTCCAGCGCGCGCACGGCTTCCAGCGTCTGCGAGAACAGCAGACGGTGCTGCACTTCGATCAGATCGGGCTGTTCCTCGGCCACGGGGTATTTGTCGCCCATGCCCTGCCACAGACCGATCCGCTTGCCCTTGGCGTCATAGCTGTAGAAACCGGCATTCGCCTTGCGGCCCAGACGGCCCTCTTTCTCCATCCAGAACACCAGCGGGTCGATATCGTCGTTGGGATAGTCTGCCCCCATCGCCGCCTTGGTGGCACGGGCAATCTTGGCGCCCAGATCGATCGAGGTCTCATCCATCAACTGCAATGGCCCAAGCGGCATGCCGACGAGCTTGGCCGCATTCTCGATCAGCGCAGGCTCAACACCCTCCTGCACCATGCGCACACCTTCGTTGATGTAGGGAATGATGCAGCGGTTGGCGTAGAAAAAGCGCGCGTCGTTGACCACGATTGGGGTCTTGCGGATCTGGCGCACATAGTCGAGCGCCTTGGCCACGGCCCGGTCGCCGGTCTCAGCGCCCTTGATGATTTCCACCAGCAACATCTTCTCGACCGGAGAGAAGAAGTGGATGCCGATGAACTGCTCCTGACGGCTCGACGCCTTCGCCAGATCGGTGATCGGCAGGGTCGAAGTGTTGGAGGCAAAGATGCAATCCTCGGGGATCACGGCTTCGACCTTCTGGGTCATCTCGGCCTTGACCTTGGGGTCTTCAAACACCGCTTCGATGATCAGGTCGCAGCCCTTGAGCGCATCCAGATCGGTGGTCGCGGTGATCAAGTCGAGCGCTTTGGCCTTCTTCTCTTCGGTCGATTTCTTCCGGGCGATGCCCTTGTCGAAATAGCTCGCGGAATAGGCCTTGCCCTTGTCGGCGGCTTCTTGGGTTTGGTCGATCAGCACGACCTCGATGCCCGCCTGAACCGACACCAGCGTAATGCCCGCGCCCATCATGCCCGCACCCAGCACGCCCAGTTTCTTCACGCGCTGGTCCGGCACGCCTTCGGGGCGCACGGCACCTTTCTCAAGCGCTTCTTTGTTAAGGAAGAGCGAGCGGATCATATTGCCCGAGGAGGGGTTCATCAGCACATTGGTGAACCAACGCGCTTCGATTTTCAGAGCCGTGTCGAAAGGCACCAGCGCGCCTTCGTAGACCGCCGACAAAAGCGCTTTGGCCGCCGGGTAAACGCCCTGTGTCTTGCCGTTGACCATCGCACTGGCGCCGACGAACGTCATGAAACCCGCCGGATGATAAGGCGCGCCGCCGGGCATTTTATAACCCTTGGCATCCCACGGCTTCACCATATCGGCGTCCTTGGCATTCAGCACCCAGTCGCGTGCCGCGGCCATCGGGTCTTCGCTGACCTCATCAATAATGCCGGCCTTCTGGGCAGCAGCAGGGGCGACCATTTTGCCTTCCAAGAGGAAGGGCGAGGCCGCCATCGCGCCGAGCTTGCGCACCATCCGCGTGGTGCCACCGGCCCCGGGGAAGATGCCCACAAGGATTTCCGGCAGGCCAATCCGCGCCTTCGGGCTATCCGCCGCAAAGGTGCGATGCGTGGCCAGCGGCAGTTCCAGCCCGATGCCCGCGGCGGTGCCGGGGATCACGCAGGCCATGGGCTTGCCGCCCTTGTTGGTCTTGGGGTCCATGCCCGCGCGCTCGATCTTGCGCAGCAGAGCGTGCATCTGCATCGTGCCCTCGAAAAGCCCCTTGGCCGGATCGTCGCCCGCGTCTTCCTTCATCTTGGCCAGCAGGTTCAGGTCCATCCCCCGGCGAAAGACCCTTCCTTGCCCGAGGTGATGACGATGCCCTTCACGGCGTCATCGGCCAGCGCGTCGTCGATATGCTTCTCCAGATCGCGCAACCCGTCAAAGGACATCACGTTCATGCTTTTGTCCGGCACGTCCCATGTGATCGTGGCGATGCCGTCGGCGTCTTTATTCAATGTAAAATCGGTCATTCTCTTGCTCCCTTACGCGGCTTACACGCGCTCGATGATGGTGGCGGCACCCATGCCGGAGGCGATGCAGAGCGTGGCGAGCCCCACTTCCTTGTCAGCGCGCTCCATCTCATCGAGCAGAATGCCGATGATCATGGCACCGGTGGCGCCCAGAGGGTGGCCCATGGCGATGCCGCCGCCATTCACGTTCACTTTGCTGTCGTCCACATCAAAGGCCTGCATGAAGCGCAGGACCACGGCGGCAAAAGCCTCGTTGACCTCAAACAGATCGATGTCGCCGATGGTCATGCCGTTGTCCTTCAGGATCTTCTCGGTCACCGGCACCGGGCCGGTCAGCATGATGGTCGGATCGGTGCCGATCTTGGCGGTGGCGCGGATGCGGGCGCGGGGCTTAAGCCCGTGCTGCTCGCCGAACTCTTTGTTGCCGATCAAAACAGCCGCAGCACCGTCGACGATGCCCGACGAGTTGCCCGCGTGGTGGATGTGGTTGATCCGCTCCAGATGCGGGTATTTCATCAGCGCGACCTTGTCGAAGCCGGGCATCACTTCGCCCATCTGCTGGAACGCCGGGTTCAGGCCGCCAAGCGACTGCATGTCGGTCTGCGGGCGCATGTATTCGTCACGATCAAGGATCGCGAGGCCGTTCTGGTCGCGCACAGTGATCACGGATTTGTCAAAGCGGCCCTCTTCCCAAGCCCGCGCCGCGCGCTGTTGGGACTGCATGGCCAACTGGTCGGCCTCGTCACGGGTGAAACCGAATTCGGTGGCAATGATATCGGCCGAAATACCCTGCGGCACGAAGTATTTCTCCATCGCCAGCGTCGGGTCCACGGCAATCGCGGCACCGTCAGCGCCCATCGCGACACGGCCCATCATCTCGACACCGCCAGCGATATAACCATTGCCCGCGCCGCCTTTGACTTGGTTGGCAGCAAGGTTCACGGCTTCCATGCCGGAGGCACAGAAACGGTTGATGGCCAAACCGGGGATACGCTCGTCCAAATCGGACGCCAGCACCGCTGAGCGTGCCAGACAGCCGCCCTGTTCCATCACCTGCGTGACGTTGCCCCAGATCACGTCCTCAACGGCATGACCTTCAAGGTTGTTGCGCTCTTTCAGCGCGTTCAATGTCTGTGCCGACAACCGCAGCGAGGTGACTTCATGCAGCGCGCCGTCCTTGCGGCCCTTGCCGCGTGGGGTGCGGATCGCGTCGTAGATGTAAACGTCTTGGGTCATGTTCATGTCCTCCGAGGGTCAGGCGCGGTCAGCAGGGCTGCCGGGCATCAGGTCGTATGGGGCCTTCCAGCCCGGTGTTTCGCTCAAACGCGTGAGCCACGCGTCGATATGGGGCCAGTCGCTGCGGTCAAAGCCAAAAGGCTCGGGGTAATAAAGATACCCGCAGCAGCTGAGGTCTGCGTTGGTCAATTCGTCGCCCACGATCCAGTCGCGGCCGTCGAGATGGTCGTTCAGCACGCCGTACGCCGCCTTGAGCCGCCCTTGGCTAAAGGCAATAACCTCGGCGGGGCGTTTGTCTTCGGGCAGGAAATTCATCAAGAAACGGGTCATCCCAGCAACACCACTCAGCTTGTGGTTATCCCATAGCACCCAACGCATTATTTCACGCCGTTCCGTCGCGTCGCCGCCGCCGAATTTGCCCGCCTTTTCCGCGACGTAATCCTGAATCACGCCTGATTGCGTGAGCCGGAGATCGCCGTCGATCATCACCGGGGCCTCGCCCATGTTGTTGATCTGCGCGCGATAGTCGGGCTGCCGCGTCTGGCCGCCGAAAAAGTCGACCTTCACCGGCTTCCAGTCCAAGCCTGAGAGTTCCAAAGCAAGCGCGGCCTTATAGGCGTTGCCGGATTCGCCAAAGCAGTAAAGCTGGATGGTCACGTATCATTCCTCCTCAATCTGTCATCGTTCGCGGCACGGTCGGACGGTATTTGGTAAAAGGATGAAGAGGGGGTCTTGCGCCCTTATTTTCATCCTTTCTTAAATACCTCTGCGCGGCGGCCGGGGCTGGGCGCGCGGTCAGAGATTGCGCGCGATCAGTTCCTTCATGATCTCGTTGGTGCCGCCGTAGATGCGCTGCACCCGCGCGTCGGCCCACATTTCGCCGACCGCATATTCCTGCATGAAGCCGTAGCCACCGTGCAGTTGCAAGCAGGCATCAAGCACTTCGCCTTGGGTGTCGGTCAGCCAGTATTTTTGCATCGCGGCCTTATCGACGGTTAGCTCCCCGCGCAGATGTTCGCTGATGCATTCGTCGAGGAAGGCGCGGGCCACCATGGTTTTGGTTTTCACTTCGGCCAGTTGGAAGCGGGTGTTCTGGAACTGGGTCAGCGGGCCGCCGAAGGCTTCGCGTTCTTTGCAGTATTGAATCGTGCGCGCCACGGCGCCTTCCATCGCGCCGACCGCACCGCAGCCGATGATCAGGCGCTCTTGGGGCAGTTGTTGCATCATTTGGTAGAAGCCTTGGCCTTCGTCTTGGCCAAGGATGTTTTCTGGTGGGATTTCGACATTGTCGAAGAACAGTTCCGAGGTGTCCGCCGCATGCAGGCCGATCTTGTCGAGGTTGCGGCCGCGTTGAAAACCCTGTGCGCCGTCGGTTTCGACGACAACGAGCGAGACGCCTTTGGAACCTTCCTTGGGGTCGGTTTTGGCCGCGACGATGATCAGATTGGCGTGCTGGCCGTTGGTGATGAAGGTCTTTTGGCCAGAGAGCTTATAGGCGTTGCCGTCGCGGATCGCCTTGGTTTTGATCCGCTGCACGTCCGATCCGGTGGAAGGTTCGGTCATCGCCAGCGCGCCGACCAACTCGCCCGAGACCATCTTGGGCAGCCAGCGTTTTTTCTGGTCTTCGGTGCCATAGGCGAGGATGTAATGCGCGACGATGCCCGAGTGGATGCCATGGCCCCAAGAGGCGAGGTTGGCGCGCGAGCCTTCGATCAGAATCGCGGCTTCGTGGCCGAAATCACCGCCGGCCCCGCCATATTCTTCGGGCACCGAGGGGCAGAGCAGGCCGAGCTCACCCGCCTGTGCCCAAGTCTCGCGGTCCATTTGGCCTTGTTTGCGCCATTTCTCGAACTTGGGCGCCCATTCGGCGTTGATGAATTGCGCCGTCATATCGGCGATCATCTGGTGTTCGTCGGTCATCCAGCTGGATGTCTTGCCTTGCGTCATCCGCCCCTCCCCAGGGTTCAGCGTTTGCGGCTTTCCAGTTCGGCGTTGAACAGGCGCAGCCGCGCGGTCAGGTTTTCTTCGTTCATGACCGAGTTAAAATTCTCGAACAGGAACGACAGTGCTTCCCCTTCATCAAGACCTGCATCCGTGCTGAACTTCTTCAGCCTGCGGTAGCCCTCTTCGGTCATGGCGACGGGGAAGCGGCGGGTCAGGCGGAAGCGTTTTGGCATGGTCTCTCCGGGTGTTGGGCAGGGTGGGGGACAGGCCCCCACCACCCGTTTTAGAAGTTTGCGGCCTCCAGCGCCATGACAGTATCCGCGCCCGATTGGATGCGGGTCAGGTGCAGCGCCGTGGCGGGCAGTTGCCGTGCCATATAGTAGCGCCCTGTGGCCAGCTTCGTCTCATAGAACGTGGCGTCGCCGCTGCCGTTCTTCAACGCCTCTTTCGCCGCCAGACCCATTTTGGCCCACATCAGGCCAAGGCAGACATGGCCGAACATATGCATGAAGTCGTTCGACCCTGCGAGCGCGTGGTTGGGGTTCTTCATGCCGTTCTGCATGAAGTACATACCCGCCGCTTGCAGGTCTTTGCTGGCGGCCTTTAGCGGGTCGAGGAAGGCTGCGTCGAACTCGGCATCCTGACCGGCGTTATCCTTGATGAAGCCTTTGACCAGATCGAAGAACGCCATCACATGTTTGCCGCCGTCCTGGGCCAGTTTGCGGCCCACGAGGTCGAGCGCCTGAACGCCGTTGGCGCCTTCGTAGATTTGGGCGATCCGGGCATCGCGGGTGAACTGGGACATGCCCCATTCTTCGATATAGCCGTGGCCGCCGTAGACCTGCTGGGCCTTCACGGTCATATCGTAGCCTTGGTCGGTCAGGAAGCCTTTGATGACGGGGGTCAGCAGCGACACGAGGCCGTCGGCGTCTTTATCCTCGGCGCGGTGGGCGGCGTCGATCATTGTCGCACCCCAAAGGATGAAGGCGCGGGCGGCTTCGACAAAGCTTTTTGGTCCATCAGCGAGCGGCGGATGTCGGGGTGGACGATCAGCGGATCGGCGGGCTTTTCAGGCGCCACGGCACCGGTCACGGCGCGGCCCTGCAGGCGGTCGTTGGCGTAGATCACAGCGTTCTGATAGGCGACTTCGGCCTGTGCCAGACCCTGCATGCCGACGCCGACGCGGGCTTCGTTCATCATGGTGAACATGGCGCGCATGCCCTTGTGTTCGGTGCCCAGCAGGTAGCCGGTCGCGCCGTCGTAGTTCATCACGCAGGTCGAATTGCCGTGGATGCCCATCTTCTCTTCGATGGAGCCGACGGAGACGCCGTTGCGCTCACCCAAGGAGCCGTCTTCGTTCACCATGAACTTGGGCACGATGAAGAGCGACACGCCTTTGATGCCTTCGGGGCCGCCTTCGATCTTGGCGAGCACCAGATGGATGATGTTGTCGGCCATGTCGTGTTCACCCGACGAGATGAAGATTTTCTGGCCGGAGATTTTGTAGCTGCCGTCATCCTGTGGCGCGGCTTTGGTGCGCATCAGGCCCAGATCGGTGCCGCAATGCGGCTCGGTCAGGTTCATGGTGCCGGTCCATTCGCAAGAGACCATCTTGGGCAGATAGGTGTCTTTCTGCGCGTCGTTACCATGGGCGAGGATCGCCGAGGCCGCGCCGTGGGTCAGGCCCTGATACATGGTGAAGGCTTGGTTCGCGGCGGAGAACATTTCGCCCACGGCGGTGCCGAGGACATAGGGCATGTTTTGCCCGCCATAAGCTTCGGGCATGTCGAGGCCCGTCCAGCCGCCTTCTTTCACCTTTTCAAAGGCTTCTTTGAACCCTTTGGGCGTATAGACGACGCCATTCTCCAAGCGGCAGCCTTCTTGGTCACCCACGGCGTTCAGCGGGGCGAGGACTTCGGAGGTCAGCTTGCCTGCTTCTTCAAGAATGGCGGAGGTGAAATCAGGCTCTAGCTCCTCATAACCGGGGGTCTTGCTTTCGGTCACTTTCAGCACATCGTGCAGAACGAATTGCAGGTCTTTGGTGGGGGCTGTGTAACTGGGCATCTTTGCTCTCCGGGTCGTCTTTTTATGGATGTGGGTGCGGGCCTTGCCGCCGGGGTTATTCGGCTGCGTTTATTCAGCGGCGCGGCGGGGTTGGTTCATGGAGGAGATCATCTTTTCCCCCATTTTAACTGGTCTTTAAGGTCTTCGATTGCTTCATTCAGCTCTTCGCGGCGCGACTCGAGGTCGGCCAGACGGGCGCGGGCTATTTCATAGGCTGCGGCGATTTGCGTCTGCTGCTGGTCGCCCATGTGATAAAGGTCGAGCAACTGACGGATCTCTTCGAGGCTGAAACCAAAGCGTTTGCCGCGCAGGATCAGCTTGAGCCGGGCACGGTCGCTTTTGGTAAAAAGGCGTTTTTGGCCCTCGCGCAACGGAAAGAGCAGCTCTTTCGCTTCGTAGAACCGCAGGGTCCGCGGGGTCACTTCAAAAGCGTCGCACATCTGGCGAATGGTCAGCGTGTCGGCGGTCATCTCTTCACTCTCCAATCGTCGTTTCGAGACTTCAGTTGGGGGCTGACCTTGCTGATACAACGGGAGTTGACGTTGACGTAAGCGATACGTTGCGTCACTTTATACGCGGGGGATTTCCTGTAGGTTGGGACAGGTGGGGCGCCCCCGCCCCCGATGGGCTTGGGCATCAAAATGGGTAGGAGATGGCAAACCTCGATCAAAACGGGCCGAAAACGCTGGACGAACTGGTTCACTGCGCGCAGAACGCCACCTCCGCTGCGGGTATTTTGGCCTGCGGTCTAGGCTATTATCAAGGGCTTGGGATTGATCTGGTCAGCTATCACGGGGACAGCCCCGGCGCACCTGCGATCCTCTACAAGTTCAACGGCAATGGCGCGGAGGGGCCGCAGTGGCATTCGCAATTTCTGGATGTAGAGAAGCTGCGCGAAAGCCCTGTCGAAGCGCTGGCCCGACAACAGGTGATGCCGCTCTATTGGTCGGATGTGGCGGGCGCGGCGCGGCTGACCCCTGCGGAAAGCGTCTATATGAAAGGGTTGATGCGGCGCTACCCGAATGACGGCATCTCCCTCAAAGTGCATGGCCCGGGCGGGGATTCCGCCGTTGTGGGGCTGGGGTTTGCCGCCAAACAGGCGCGTCTGTCGCCGGGGGCCTTGTACCAACTTCTCAGCGCGGCCCAAATCGCGCATCTGCGCTATTGCGCCTTGGCCGAAAGCCAATCGGCACGCGATTTCGGCCTTTCTCCGCGTGAAGTTGAGGTGCTGGAGTGGATCGCCACCGGCAAGAGCAACAGCGTCATTGCCGAAATACTGGGGATTTCGCCTCATACGGTCGATACGATCGTGCGGCGGATCTTTTCCAAGCTTGACGTGAATGACCGCACCACCGCCGCCATCCGGGGTCTGGGCGCGGGGCTGCTGCGCCGTCCAAAAGAAGGGCCGCCCTAGGCGGTATGCTGACCCCGCGTCATTGTCGCGTGACTGCGTGACATGACCCTGCGTCGGACCGGCTGTAGGTGCGGGTCCTTCACCCAAAGAGGTTCGAAGCATGTCACAAAAACAAGAACAGACAGGTAATGGGGCTGGCAACGGTTCCGATGCGCAGACGCGCGTACGCGTGGTCGCGGATTTGAAAGCCGCTTCCGAAACCATCGAGAACAGCGCATTCGATTTGGCGGGCGATGCGAGCCCAGATGTGGTTTCAGACCTCATCCGCATCACCGCGGATTTGCAGATGCTGATCGCGCAGTTGTCGCAGCCCGGCGGCCGCTGAGGCTGCGGGTCAGCCCTCGTTCGAAGCGATTGCCGCGGCGGTGTCGTCGCGCAGCTTTTGCAGTTCCGCCATGGCTTCGTCCAACTGGCGGCGCTGCTCGGCCAGTTCTTCTAGCTGACCATCTGCCATGGTGACCCACGTGCGCATCTGCGCCTCGGTCCCCTCTTTTTCATAGATCAACAGCCACTGCCGGATGTCTTCCAGCGCAAAGCCGAACTTGCGGCCGCGCAGGATCAGCTTCATCCGCGCCCGTTCACGCGGGCCATAGAAGCGCGAGCGCCCCTCGCGGTGCGGTTGCAGCAATTCGATATACTCGTAATAGCGCAACGTCCGTGGCGTCACGTCAAATGCCGCGCACATCTCTTTGAATGTCAGGCGTTCATCGTCCAAAGCATCTACTCCCTTCAGGCAAACTATGGTCACGCGCGGGGATGCGCAACAGGTGGTCTTGCCCTTTCGCCATCCCCCCATGATAAAGGTCAAAACCAGACGCAAAGGGGTGGGCTGCATGTCGGATAAGTTGAAAATGGCGCGACAGTTCATTCAGGCGCTGCCCCATTCCATGGCGCTCGGGATGGAGCTGCAGGAGTTGGGCGATGGCTCTGCCGTGATCACCATGCCCTATGATGACAAACTGGTGGGCGACCCCAAAACCGGAGTGATCAGCGGCGGGGCGGTCTCGGCCTTGATGGACACTTGCTGTGGCGCGGCGGTGATGAGCCACCCCAGCAATCCCTCGGCTACCGCCACCATGGATCTGCGGATCGAATACCTGCGCGCCGCCACGCCGGGCCAAACGATCACCACCCGCGCGACCTGCTATCACGTCACCCGCTCGGTCGCCTTTGTGCGCGCCACGGCGACGGATGAGGACGCCGAGAATTTCGTGGCCACCGCCACAGGAACCTTCACCGTGGAGGGCCACAAATGACCAAACATCGCAAGCCAGAGCCGGTTCAGGTGATCAAGCAACGCCGCGACGGGGTGCTGCGCGCCATGGTCGAAGGTGTGCCCTATATCCGCTTTCTGGGCATCGAGTTTGAGCGCCGTGGGGATGAGCTGACAGGCATCATGCCCTTTTCCGAACAGTTGATCGGCAACCCGATCCTGCCTGCGTTGCATGGCGGTGCAACGGCGGCCTTCTTGGAGGTGACCGCGATCATCACCCTAAGCTGGGGGCTGATCTGGGAGGACATGGAAAGCGGCGCGCTTGATCTGGACAATCTGGATGCCGATCATTTGCCCCGGCTGCCCAAAACGATCGATTTCACCGTGGATTACCTGCGCTCCGGTCTGCCGCGCGATGCCTATGCACGGGCGCGGATCAACCGGTCGGGGCGGCGCTATGCCTCTGTTCATGTTGAGGCGTGGCAGGACAACCGCAGCCGCATTTTCGCTCAGGCCACGGGCCATTTCCTGATGCCGCAGCGGCGTGGCTGACTCTAAATCAGAAGCCGAGCCGCTCAGCGAGGCAGAAGTGCGCGCGGTTAAGCGTGGCACGCTGGTGGCGCGCGATGTGGTGACCCATCGCCGCGTGCTTAAGATCGCCGTTCCCATTGTCATTTCCAACGCCACCGTGCCGATCCTTGGCGCGGTCGATACCGGCGTGGTCGGGCAGATGGGGGCCGCGGCACCCATCGGCGCGGTGGGGCTGGGGGCGATCATCCTGTCGGCGCTTTACTGGATTTTCGGTTTTCTGCGGATGGGCACCGTGGGCCTGACCGCGCAGGCGGCGGGCAATGGCGAAGAGGGCGAGGTCGCGGCGCTGCTTACACGCGGGCTGCTGATCGGCGCGGGCGCCGGACTGGTGCTGATGGCGCTGCAACTGCCGCTCTTTTGGGCGTCGTTTCAACTCGCCCCCGGATCACCGGAGGTAGAGGGGCTGGCGCGGCAATATATGGCGATCCGCATCTGGTCCGCGCCTGCTGCCATCTCGATCTATGCGATCACCGGCTGGCTCATCGCGCAGGAACGCAGCCGTGCCGTGCTGGTGTTGCAGGTCTGGATGAACGGGCTGAACATCCTGCTGGATCTGTGGTTCGTGCTGGGCCTCGGCTGGGGTGTCGAGGGCGTGGCCATCGCCACCTTCCTCGCGGAATGGAGCGGGGCGGCCTTGGGGCTGTGGTTCTGCCGGGCGGCCTTTGCCGGGGTAGCCTGGCGCGACTGGGCGCAGGTCTTTGACGGACCGCGCTGGACGCGCATGATGCGGGTGAATACCGACATCCTGATCCGCTCACTGCTGTTGCAGGCGATCTTTGTGTCCTTCCTCTTCATGGGGTCGGGCTTGGGCGATGTGACGCTGGCGGCCAATCAGGTGCTGCTGCAATTCCTGATGATCACCTCCTACGGGCTGGACGGTTTCGCCTTTGCCGCCGAGGCGATCATTGGCCGGGCCTACGGCGCGGGGCAGCGTGATGTCCTGCGGCGCGGAGCGGTGCTGACCTCCGCTTGGGCGCTGCTGGTCAGCTTGGCGCTGGCGCTGGTCTTTGCCGTTTCGGGCGGGGGGATCATTGATCTGATGGCCAAGGCGCCACAGGTGCAAGACCTCGCGCGGGTCTATCTGCCCTATATGGTCGCGGCCCCGGTTCTGGGCTGCGCGGCCTATATGTTTGATGGCATCTTCATCGGTGCCACGCGGTCGCGTGACATGCGCAATATGATGCTGGTGTCATTTCTGGTCTATGCCGTGACGGCGCTGATTTTGGTGCCTGGCTTGGGCAACCACGGGCTGTGGATATCGCTCTTGGTGTCCTTCGTGGTGCGGGGCATAACCTTGGCGCTGCGCTATCCGGCACTGGAACGCGCGGCGGGCTAGAGCAGCCTTTGCACCGCTTCCGGCGGGCGCCCGATCACGGCGCCGCTTTGGCCAAAGGCGATGGGGCGTTCGATCAGGATCGGATGGGCGGCCATGGCGTCGATCAGCGTCTCTTCGGGGCTGTCCTTGGTCAGACCCATCTCTTTGAACACCTTCTCGCCGGTCCGCACCATCTCAATCGGGCGGAGGCCAAGAGCGTCGCGGGCGGCGATGATCTCATCCCGCGTCGGGGCGTCTTCGAGGTAACGCCGGAGGCTCACGTCCACGCCCGCCTCTTCGATCAAGGCCAGCACCTGCCGCGATTTCGAACAGCGCGGATTGTGCCACAGGGTGATCATAGCCAATCCTCGCGTTTGCTGCCCACGGCCTCGGCCACGGTGGCGAAACCATCGCGCGCCAAAAGCGCATCGAGCCCCGTGGTGATCTCACGCACCAGCCCAAGACCGCCAAAGACCAGCGCGGTGTAAAGTTGCAACGCCGAGGCACCGGCGCAGATCTTGGCATAGGCGGTCTGCGCATCCGACACCCCGCCAACGCCGATCAACGGAATATCCGTTAGCCCCGCCAGCCGCGCCAAGACGCGAGTCGACCGTTCAAACAGCGGCGCACCGGAGAGGCCGCCCGCCTCGGCCGCATGGGCGCTGGCAAGACCCGTCCGGTCGAGCGTGGTATTGGTCGCAATGATGGCAGCAACGCCTGAATTTTGAGCAACCTCGGCCACGTCCTCAATCTCGGCTTCGCTGAGATCGGGGGCGATTTTCAGGAAAACGGGCGTGGCACCGCGCACGTCCATCACCCCTTCGAGCAGGGCCGAAAGCGCCGCCTTGCCCTGAAGATCGCGCAGCTTCTCGGTGTTGGGGGAGGAGACATTGACCGTCGCGAAATCGACGTGATTGCGCGCGGCGGTCATCACCCGGGCAAAGTCGGCAGCGCGGTCTGGGCTGGTCTTGTTCGCACCAAGGTTCAGCCCCACCGGCACACCGGCGCCGCGGCGCGAAAGCCGGGCGCAGATCGCCTCCATCCCCTCGTTGTTAAAGCCGAAGCGGTTGATCGCGGCGCGGTCTTCGGTCAGGCGAAACAGACGCGGGCGCGGGTTGCCGGGCTGGGGCAGGGGCGTGGCGGCGCCCACTTCGATAAAGCCGAAACCGGCGCGGGAAAGCGGGGCGACCGCGGTCGCGTTCTTGTCAAAACCCGCGGCCAGCCCGACGGGGTTCGGCAGATCCAGCCCAGCAACCGTTGTGTGTAAGCGTGCAGAGGTCTGCGGCCCGGGGGCCGGGGCCAGGCCCGCCCGCAAAGCCCGGATCGCCAGCCCATGCGCCGCTTCGGGGTCAATCCGGTGCAGCGCGTTAAGGCCCATTTTTTCGATCACCGGCATCATGCGCCTGCTGCGCCCAGACCGGCGGGGAATTCATGAGCGCCATCCACCAAGGGCAGGGGCTGTGCCCAGACCACGTCTTCGATCTTGAGCGGGCGGTAGAGATGCGGGAAAAGCGCGCCGCCCCGCGACGGCTCCCATTTCAGCGCATCGCCTAAGCTTTCGGCCTCAAGTGCGAGCAGGAAGAGACCCTCTTCGCCTTTGAAATGCTTGGCGGCGGTTTCCTCGGCCTGTTCGGCGGTGGAGAAATGCACGTAGCCATCGGTGACATCAATCGGCGCCCCGTCAGAGACCCCGTTCTTGCGCAGCGCCGCCCATTCGTCGGCGCGGAATATCTTAAAAATCAGCATGACTTCTGATGCCCGCCGGGCGGGGCGGGGTCAAGACCTGCGGGTGACCATAGGGCAGGCGATATGATCTTTGACACAGACCAAACCCCGCGCCACGATACCGGCATAACAACCAACAGGGGAACTATCATGAAACGATTCCTGACTGCGACCGCAGCGCTGGCTCTGACCAGTGGTATGGCGGCAGCTGAATATAACCTCACCATTCTGCACACCAATGATTTTCACGCGCGGTTTGAGCCGATCAGCAAATATGACGGTCCCTGCGGTGCCGAAGACAATACAGCAGGCGAGTGTTTCGGTGGCTCTGGCCGGCTGATGACCGCGATCACCGAGGCGCGCGAGCGGGCAGGCAACAGCATCCTTGTGGACGGCGGTGACCAGTTTCAGGGCACGTTGTTCTACACCCAGTACAAGGGCGCATTGGCCGCCGAGATGATGAACCAGATGGGCTATGACGCGATGACCGTGGGCAACCATGAATTCGACGATGGCCCCGAAGTGCTGCGCGGCTTTATGGACGCCTTGGAATTCCCGGTGCTGATGTCCAACGCTGATGTTACGGCGGAGCCGCTTCTGGCCGACAAGCTGGCCAAATCGACCGTGATCGAAAAGGGAGGCGAACAGATCGGCTTGATCGGCCTGACGCCGCAAGACACGCATGAGTTGGCCAGCCCCGGCGACAATATCACCTTCTCTGATCCTGTTGCCGCCGTGCAGGGCGAGGTTGATCTGCTGATTGCTAGGGGCGTGAACAAGATCATCGTGCTCAGCCACTCAGGCTATAGCGTTGACCAGAAAGTGGCGGCGGAAACCACTGGGGTCGATGTGATCGTGGGCGGCCATACCAACACGCTGCTCAGCAATACGAACGAGCGTGCCGAGGGTCCCTATCCGACGATGGTGGGCGAGACGGCAATCGTGCAGGCCTATGCCTATGGCAAATTCCTTGGCGAGTTGAATGTGACCTTTGACGATGAGGGCAATATCACCAAGGCCGAGGGCGAGCCGCTGATCATGGACGCTGCCGTGACCGAAGATCAGGACACCGTTGACCGTATCGCCGAAGCTGCCAAGCCGCTTGAGGAAATCCGCAACCGGGTGGTGGCCGATGCAGCCGAGGCAATCGACGGGGAGCGCGGCAACTGTCGCGCGCAGGAATGCTCAATGGGCAACCTTGTGGCCGACGCGATGCTTGACCGGGTGAAGGATCAGGGCATCGACGTGGCGATTGCCAACTCGGGCGGGCTGCGTGCCTCTATCGACGCGGGCGAGGTGACGATGGGTGAAGTGCTGACCGTGTTGCCGTTCCAGAACACATTGTCGACCTTCCAAGTCACCGGCGCGCAACTGATCGAGGCGTTGGAAAACGGCGTGAGCCAGCATGAAGAGGGCGCAGGGCGTTTCCCCCAAGTGGCGGGCATGTCCTTTGCCTTTGATCCCAAGGCAGAAGCTGGCAGCCGGATCAGCGACGTGATGGTCGCGGGTGCGCCGATTGACCTTGAGAAAACCTATGGTGCCGTCTCGAACAACTACGTTCGCAACGGTGGCGATGGCTATGCGATGTTCAAGGACGCCGCCAATGCCTATGACTACGGCCCCGATCTGGCGGATGTCACGGCCGAGTATCTGGCCAAGGATGGCACATACAAGCCCTATACCGACGGTCGTATCACCATGAAATAAGGACAGGTTTTGGCCTGATTGACTTGGGCGCGTCCTGAAAGGGGCGCGCCCTTTTGGTTTGGTGATCCTTGAGAAACGCCGCGCTATTGCACCTTCCACCGGGCAGGATACACAGGGGGCAGCAGATAGATAGGAGACCCTCCATGCTCACCCCCTTCCACCTTGCCTATAACGTCCGCCACCTTGATGAGACCCGTGCTTTCTATGGCGATGTGCTGGGCTGCACCGAGGGCCGCTCGACCGAGACTTGGGTCGATTATTCCTTCTTTGGCCACCAAATTTCGATGCATCTGGGGGAGCCTTTCGCCACAGAAGCCACCGGCAAGGTGGGCGAACATATGGTGCCGATGCCGCATCTGGGGGTGGTCTTGCAGATGGACGATTGGAAGGCGCTGGCCGAGCGGCTGAAAGGCGCGAAGGTTGATTTCGTGATCGAACCGTCGCTGCGTTTCGAAGGGGAGCCGGGCGAACAGGCGACCATGTTCTTCCGCGACCCTTCGGGCAACCCGATCGAGGTCAAAGGCTTTGCCGATATGGAACGTGTCTTTGCCCAGTAAGGCCAAGCGATGAAACACCAAAGCCCCGCGGTTGAGGGCGGGGCTTTGGTAAGTCTGAATGGGCCGTGCAACCGCGGGGCCGGTTAGTCGAAACTGATCGCCCCTTCAAAGGCAGGCTCTTCCAAGGTCTGGCCACTGAAGGTCGTCGGGGTCTCTGCCGTAATGTCGAGCGTATAGCTCCCGTTCACGGGGATCGCGTCACTGGTCCAGGCATCGCCTTCACCGGTGATCGTGTGGCTGCCCGTGGCATTGTTGGTAAAGACCACCTGATCGCCCGGCTGCACATGCGAAAGCGCTGGGAAATAGGCACCGTCAACAATCAGCACGTTGCGGTTCTCGGCCATGGCACTGGCGGCGCAAACGCTCAGGGCGAGGGCCAGAGCACCGGCGCTTTTGCGATATGAACTTAGCATCATCTGCTCCTTTGGATCGCCCGATGCGGGCGGGTTAGCCGGTTTTATACAATGTAAATGCGGCATAACTTTGGCCGGTTCGGGCCGGATTATCAGTCTGTCGCGGGCTCTGCCTGCTGGGCGAGCCAGCCGCGGAAAGACGCAAGCGCCGCGGTCTCATCCCGGTCTTCGGGCCAGACGAGGTAGTAATTGCCGATGCTCTGCGTGGTTTGCGACGCGGCCAGCACCAATTGCCCGTCGCGCAGGTAGGGGCGGGCGAAAAAGGTCGGCAGCAGAGCCACCCCCAGCCCGTGGATCGCCGCCTGCGCCATGGTCGAGAATTGGTCGAACATCATCCCGCCCGGCGGCTCATCGGTTACCCCAAGCGAGGACAACCACCGCGCCCACCCGCGCGGGCGGGTTTCCAGATGCAACAACGGCAGATGCCGCACATCGCGCGCATCCTCCAACGGTTCGGCCAGCAAATCAGGCGCACAGACGGCCACCACCGTTTCCGGCAAAAGCGGCAGATAGCGCACGCCGGGCCAGTCTTCATGACCAAAATGAATGGCGGCGTCGAATCGGCTGCCTGCAAAGGCGAAGGGCCGCAACCGGGTGGAGAGGTTGACTGTCACCTCTGGATGATCCCTTGCAAAATCGCGCAGCCGGGGGCCAGCCAATGCATGCCAAAGGCGGGCAAGATCGCCAGATCCAGCGTGCCGCCCGTGGGGTTCGTCCGGGCCGAAACCGAGGCCTGCGCCAGCCGGTTCAGGATGTCGCGCACCTGCGTAACATAATCCAACCCCGCCTGCGTCGGGCTCAGCCGCCGCCCCTGACGGATCATCAGCGACACGCCTAGTTGTTCCTCCAGCGTCTTGATCTGGCGGCTTACCGCGCTCTGCGTCAGGTTCAGTTCCTGCGCTGCCGCCGTGGCGGTGCCCAGCCGCACCACAGCCTCGAAGGACAGCAGGGCCGAGATCGAGGGCAGGAAGCGGCGGGGCGCGATCATATGACTTTTTCTCATGAACTCAGGACAAAGCAGCGATAGAGTTTGCGCCGCCAGTTTGCAATACTGCCGCAAATCACATCACCCGAAAGGATGCATCATGACTGCAGACGCCCCCAAGCTGCGCGCCAAGGACAAACCCGATCTTGGTACCTTCGATTGGCAGGATCCCTTCCGCCTCGACAGCCAGTTGAGCGAAGACGAACGCATGATCCGCGACAGCGCCCGTGCCTATGCGCAGGAAAAGCTGCAACCGCGCGTCATCGAAGCCTTCGCCGAGGAAAAGACCGACCCCGAAATCTTCCGCGAGATGGGCGAGATGGGCCTTCTGGGCGTCACCATCCCCGAGGAATACGGCGGGCTGGGCGGCAGCTATGTCTCCTACGGCCTCGTCGCGCGCGAAGTTGAGCGGGTCGACAGCGGCTACCGGTCGATGATGTCGGTGCAGGCAAGCCTCGTGATGTACCCGATCTATGCCTATGGCTCCGAAGAGCAGCGCCAGAAGTATCTGCCGAAGCTCTGCTCGGGCGAATGGATCGGTTGTTTTGGCCTGACCGAGCCTGACGCAGGTTCCGACCCTGCGGGCATGAAAACCCGCGCCGTGAAGACCGAGAATGGCTATAAGCTGACCGGCTCCAAGATGTGGATCTCAAACTCCCCCATCGCCGATGTCTTCGTGGTCTGGGCCAAGTCCGAGGCGCATGACGGCAAGATCCGCGGCTTCGTGCTGGAGAAGGGCATGAAGGGTCTGAGCGCGCCGAAAGTGGGCAACAAGCTGTCCTTGCGCGCCTCGATCACCGGCGAGATCGTGATGGACGGCGTCGAAGTGGGCGAAGACGCGCTGCTGCCCAACGTGCAGGGTCTGAAGGGGCCGTTCGGCTGTTTGAACCGCGCGCGCTATGGCATCTCTTGGGGTGCAATGGGTGCTGCGGAATTCTGCTGGCACGCCGCGCTGCAGTACGGGTTGGACCGCAAGCAGTTCAACAAGCCACTGGCCCAAACCCAGCTTTTCCAGAAGAAGCTGGCCGACATGATGACCGAGATTTCGCTCGGCCTGCAGGGCTCGCTGCAGGTGGGCCGTTTGATGGACGCCGCCAATGCCGCGCCCGAGATGGTTTCGATCGTCAAGCGCAACAACTGTGGCAAGGCGCTCGACGTGGCGCGCATGTCGCGTGACATGCACGGCGGCAACGGTATCTCGGGTGAATTCCAAGTGATCCGTCACATGATGAACCTTGAGACGGTGAACACCTATGAGGGCACCCATGACGTGCACGCCCTGATCCTGGGCCGCGCCCAGACCGGCCTGCAGGCGTTCTTCTAAAGACCGGCATCGGGGGAATTGTTCCCCCGGCCACTCCCAAATACTTATGGCCAGAAAGAGAGGCGGCGCCTTTCTTTCTGGCCGAAATACTTTCGCCATCGGCGTTTAATTCCTATTCCAAGAGGCCCCATGGACCGCGTTGCCATCGTTCATGAAAACTTCCTCCGTCGCGTCGCGGCGGGGATTTTCCCGTTTCCACCTCCGACAAAAAGGCGCTTGATCGTGCCGCATTGGAGCGGCTCTACCGCGCGCAGGTCCTGAGCCGCGCGCTCGACCTGCAAAGCCGCGTGATGCAGAAAGAGGGGCAGGGGTTTTACACCATCGGCTCGTCCGGGCACGAAGGCATGGCGGGGGTGGCGGCGGCGCTGCGGGTCGATGACATCGCCTTCCTGCACTACCGTGATGCGGCGTTCCAGATCGCCCGCGCCGATCAGGCCGAGGGGCAGGACATGCTGCGCGATATGCTCCTGAGTTTCGCCTGTTCGGCTGAGGATCCGATCAGCGGCGGGCGGCATAAGGTGCTGGGCTCGCGCCCGCTGATGATCCCGCCGCAGACCTCGACCATTGCCAGCCACCTGCCCAAGGCCGTGGGGGCCGCGCATTCCATCGGCATGGCACGGCGCAACCGGCCCGAGCATGCGATCCTGCCGCGCGATGCAATCGCCATGTGTAGCTTTGGCGATGCCTCGGCCAACCACTCCACCGCGCAGGGCGCGATCAATGCCGCCTGTTGGACCGCCGTACAGGGCGTGCCGCTGCCGCTGCTTTTCGTCTGCGAGGACAATGGCATCGGGATTTCGACGAAGACCCCGACGGGCTGGATCAAAGCCTCCATGTCTGCCCGTCCGGGCTTGAAGTATTTCGAGGGCGACGGGCTGGACCTTCATGCCGCTTTCGCTGCGGCGAAAGAGGCGGCGGATTACGTGCGGGTGCACCGCAAGCCCGCCTTCCTGCATCTGCGCACTGTGCGGCTCTATGGTCATGCGGGGGCGGATGTGGCGACTTCCTATCTGCCGCGTGCAGAGGTCGAGGCAGATGAGGCGAACGATCCGCTGCTGCATTCCGCGCGCCTGTTGGTGGAGGCCGGAATGAACGCCGATGAGGCGCTGGCGATTTACCGTGAGACCCAAGATGCCGTGGCGAAAGCGGCGGCAGAGGTGGTCAAACGCCCGCGGCTCAAGACTGCATCGGATGTGATGGCGAGCCTCGTGCCGCCCAAACGCGACTGCGCGCCGAGCAATGGGCCGAGCGCGGAAGTGCGGGCCGAAACCTTTGGCAGCGACATGGCGCAAATGGACAACCCGCAGCCGATGTCACGGCTGATCAACTGGGCGCTGCATGATCTGATGCTCTCGCATTCCGAGACCATGTTGATGGGCGAGGACGTGGGCCGCAAGGGCGGGGTCTATGGCGTGACACAAAAGTTGCAGGGCCGTTTCGGGCCGGGGCGTGTGATCGACACGCTGTTGGATGAACAGAGCATTCTGGGCCTCGCCATCGGTATGGCGCATAACGGTTTCGTGCCGATGCCTGAGATTCAGTTCCTCGCCTATCTGCACAACGCCGAAGACCAGTTGCGCGGTGAGGCGGCCACCCTGCCGTTCTTCTCGGACGGGCAATGGACCAATCCGATGGTACTGCGCATCGCCGGTTTGGGCTATCAAAAGGGCTTTGGCGGGCATTTCCACAACGACAACTCACTGGCCGTGCTGCGCGACATTCCGGGGATCGTCATTGCCTGCCCCTCGGCCGGGGATGACGCCGCGATGATGCTGCGCGAGGCGCACCGTTTGGCGCGTGAGGACCAGCGGGTGGTGGTCTTTGTCGAGCCCATCGCGCTTTACCCGATGCGGGATTTGTTGGAGGCCGGGGACGGCGGCTGGATGCGGCACTACCCGGCGCCGGACCAGCGGATTGGTCTGGGCGAGGTTGGTGTCACGGGCGAGGGGGCCGATTTGGCGATCGTGAGCTATGGTAACGGGCATTACCTGAGCCAGCAGGCTGCGCATGATCTGGCAGAGCAGGGTGTCGCGGCGCGGGTGATTGACCTGCGTTGGCTGGCTCCGATGCCAGATGAGGCGTTGATGGCGGCCATCGGGGATCGGCCTGTGCTGATCGTTGATGAATGTCGCCGCACCGGCGGGCAGGCCGAAGCGTTGATGGCGCTGATGGCAGAGCGCGGGGTTGAGCGTTTTGCGCGGCTAACGGCGGAGGACAGTTTTATCGCGACGGGTCCGGCCTATGCGGCGACCCTGCCCTCGCGCGAGGGTATTGTGGCGGCGGCGCGGGAGTTGTTGGGGTAGTTGAGGGTCAGCGCCTGCCCGCGGGTCGGCGATCCGCGGGCGCGTTAAGCCACTTTATGATGCAATCTCGGTGCGCCTTCGCGAAGTTGTGCCAAGCCCGGCCAAATCGCCTGCCCGGTCACACCAGAGGTGGGCCAGTATCTGCCGGCACGCCTTCGGCGTGACGGGCGGGCAGGCGATGGCCCGGCGCCTGCGGCTTGAATCCCGCCCGGGTGGGCGCGCCTAGTGGCTATCCGCTGGCGCACCGCCCTGAAAATTATTCCCATTCACATAATCGCAAGGCGCTTCGCGCATCTCGAGATGCAGGCCATCGCCTGTGTAGGGATGCGCGCGGGCGAGGTCTTCGTCCACTTCGATCCCCAGACCGGGCGCTTCGGGTGCGGTGATGAACCCATCCTCCACCCGGATCGACCCTTTGATCAGCTGGTCATGAAACGGCGTCTCAATGCACTCGCACATCAGAATATTCGGGATCGACACGGCAAGCTGCACATTCGCCGCCCATTCCACCGGCCCGGCATAAAGATGCGGTGCGATCTGCGCGTTATAGACTTCGGCCATGGCTGCGATCTTCTTGGCCTCTGCAATGCCGCCCACGCGGCCAAGTGCCGGTTGCAAAATCTCTGCCGCACCGGCGCGCAACAGGGGCGCGAACTCGGCCTTCGTCGTCAACCGCTCGCCCGTTGCCACCGGGATGCGCACGCCGCGCGCGACCTTGGCCATCTGCTCAGGCGCGTCTGGGGGGATCGGCTCTTCGTACCAGAGCGGGCTGTAGGGTTCGATCGCTTGGCCCAGCCGGATCGCGCCTGCGGTGGTGAACTGTCCGTGGGTACCGAACAGGAGATCGGCACGGTCGCCCACGGCCTCGCGAATGGCTTTGCAGAACGCCGCCGAGGTGCTGATATCCGACATCGCAGGCATATGCCCACCGCGCAGCGTATAGGGGCCAGCGGGGTCGAATTTCACCGCCGTATAGCCGCGGGCCACGCAATCCGCCGCCGATTCCGCCGCCATCTCGGGCGAGGTCCAAAACTCCGCCATATCGTGATGCGGCAGGGGGTAGAGGTAGGTATAGCCGCGCACCCGGTCATTGGTGCGCCCGCCGATCAACGCATGCACCGGACGGTCGCGGTCTTTGCCAAGGATGTCCCAGCAGGCGATTTCAAGACCTGAAAACGCGCCCATTACAGTCAGGTCTGGCCGCTGGGTAAAGCCCGCGGAATAGGCGCGGCGGAACATCAGCTCGATGTTCTCGGGGTTCTCGCCCTGCATATGACGGGCAAAGACATCTTTGATCACCGCGCGCATCGCATCGGGCCCGACGCTGGCGGCGTAGCATTCGCCCCAGCCGGTCACGCCGGTGTCGGTGGTCACCTTGACCAATATCCAATAGCGCCCGCCCCAGCCGGGGGCGGGCGGGGCCGTCACGATGATATCGAGGTCTTGTAGCTTCATGACGGTCCCTCCTCGGAGCCTGATCAGGTCTCTTTTTTGTCGTCGACGATGGTCATCTGCGCGATGCCGCTTTCGCCCAGATCGACCTTGGCGAAGGGGCCGCCGTGGCACATCTGGCCGGGGTCGGTGATGTCGACAGGGCCTTCTTCGGCCAGCACTTTTTCGGCGAATTGCTCTGCGTTGTCCTTGGGCCGGTAACCGAGGAACGCGGCCTTGGCATTGTCCACCGGCGCGCGGTCATTGTTCGACACGCCGTAGATGACCGAGAAACCGACCGAGGGGGTGTCAACTGCGCGGGTCACCAGTTGGATCAGATCGTCATAGCTGAGCCACGAGCCAAGCGCGCGGGAGTTGTTGACCTGCGCGGCGCTGAGGATGCGCAGATGCACGGACTCAAGCTGGCGTTTGTCCCAATACATTGAGCCGAGGTCTTCGGTGAAGCATTTGGCGAGGCCGTAGAATGTGTCAGGCTTGTGGGGGCGTCAATGCCGATGAAATCGGATTTCTTGTGCATCCCCACGGCATGGATCGAGGAGGCATAGACGACGCGGCGTGCGCCTGCTTGATAGGCCGCTTCCCACACGTTGTAAGAGCCGACGAAGTTCGGGCCGAGCAGCTCCATAAAGGGTTTTTCGTCCACGATGGCACCGAAATGCACCACCATGTCGGCCCCTTCCATCAGGGCGGCGACCTGATCGTATTCTGCCAGATCGGCCTTCTGATAGCGCTCGCCCTCATAAAGCTTGCCGATGTCGTCGGCGATGTCGGAGCTGACCAATTCTTCGCACATCGCGGCCAGCGGCTCACGCAGGTAAGAGCCAAGCCGACCGGCAGCACCTGTCAGGACCAGTTTCTTAAATTTCATAATATCTTCCTTTCACGTCTCAGAAATCTTGTCGCGCACTTGGGCGCGCAGCGCATCGGCCCCTTTGGCCAAAAGACCGACGTCCGTGCCGCAGGCGACAAAGGTGAAGCCTTCGTTCAGCAATTCGGCGGCGAAATCGGGGTCGGTGACCAGCGTGCCCACAGGAATGCCCTTGTCCATCAGCAGCTTGGCGGCGGGGCGGATGACCTCCCACACTTCGGGGTGCAGGGTCTGGCCCAGATGGCCCATGTCAGCAGCGATGTCGGCGGGGCCAAAGAAGATGCCGTCGATCCCCTCAACCTCGGCAAAGGCGGCGGCGTTTCCGACGGCGGCGCGGGTTTCAAGCTGGATCAAGATCGCGGTCTGGTTCTCGACCTCGGTGTTGTAATCCTCGACCCGGCCAAACTGGTTGGCGCGGTTCAGCCCGGCCACGCCCCGGATACCGCGCGGCGGGTAGCGGCAGGCGGCAACAGCGGCGCGGGCCTCGTCAGGCGTCTGTACCATCGGAAACAGCAGCCCCGGCGCGCCGAGGTCCATCAGGCGTTTGACCTTGACCGCGTCGTTCCAATCAGGCCGCACCATCGCCGTTGTGTCGCTGCCCGAGAATGCCTGTAGCTGCCCCAGCACCGATTTCATGTCGCTCGGCGCGTGCTCCATATCCAGCATTACCCAGTCATAGCCCGCATGGGCCACCACCTCGGCGGCATAGCCATCCGAGAGGGAGGCCCAGAGGCCCAACTGCTTTTTCCCGGCGCGGATGGCCGTCAGGAATGCGTTCTCGGGGTGCTTCATATCACGGCCTTTTCGATAAATTTCTCCGACCGCGTGATGCGCCCGTAGTCCAATGGAGTGAGGTCCAGCGTGCGATAGGCGCCATGGGTAATCAACTCAGCCGTGCCGCGCCCGATGGCGGGGGCTTGCTGCAACCCATGGCCGGAAAATCCGTTCATAAAGACGAAGTTTTCGACCTTGTCGTGCCGCCCGACGATTGCGTTTTGATCCACAGTGTTGAAGGCGTAGTGGCCGACCCATTCATTGATCACCTTGACCCGTTCAAAGGCCGGAACGCGGGTGGCAATGATGGGCCAGACTTTCTCCTCCCAGATCGAATGATCAAAGGCAAAGTCATCATAGGCCGCGTCATAGTCATCTTCGGGCGGGCAGCCGGCCATATAATACTTGCCCTCTTGGCGCATATGCACGCCGCTGGGGTCGATGGTCAGCGGCAGGTCCATCTCTAGCGGCTCGGCGGCGTCAAAGATGAAGGTGTAGCGTTTGCGTGGCACGACGGGCAGGGTGATGCCCGCCATCTGCGCCGTCGCCGCCGCGCGGGGGCCAGAGGCGTTGACCACCGTGCCACAAGCGACCACTGCGCCGGATTTCAACGTCACCGCATCCACCGCGCTGCCTGCGGGGTTCAGGGTCATGCCCGTCACCTCATCATGGATAAAGGTCACGCCCCGGCGCCTGGCCATACGCTTGAACCAATCAAACATGGTGCCGCCGTCGAAATAGCCCTCGTTCACCGTGTTGTGGTTGCCCGCGATCACGTCGTCGAGCATGTAAAACGGATAGCGCGCGGCGATTTCATCCTTGGTCATATGCTGGGTATGCGCGCCCATGGAGGCCTGAATGCTCTGCGCCTCGCGCAGGGTCTGGGCAAACGCGGGCGTGTCGGCAAGGTAGAGGTAGCCAAAGCTCTGCAGCGCCAGTTCCGGCACCTCGGGATCGTCATGCATGAACTGGCGGAAGTTGCGGATGAACTCGGCCCCGAACTGCGAAATCTGGATGTTCACCGGCGCGGTGAACTGCTGGCGGATGCAGGAATTCGTGTGGCTGGTCGAGGCGAATTCATAGGTCGGGTCACGTTCGACCACCAGCACTTCGCCGTCAAACCCCGGCGTGTTGGTCAGCCACCAAGCCAGTGCCGAACCGTAGATGGCCCCGCCCACGATCACCACGTCATATGACGTCTCAAGCGCGTTTTGCATGCACAGTCTCCCTTTGCGCATTCCCCTCTGAATTGTGGGTAGCCTAAGCATCCAGAGCCTGCAATCTTTGTGAACGGCGGGGCGATTTTTCGTTTTTCCGCGATGGGTTGCGCGACTGCCCTAGGTTGGGGCAGTGTGGCATTCAAAAGATGCGGTTCTATTGCATCGTTGACTTTTGTAGCGGCTGTCGCACCATGATCGATGTGCCGCAAAAGATATCACCGCCCGAAGGAGTGGCCCTTGGACAGCGACCGTGAAGAGATTGAACGTCTGATTGCACAGGTTGCATTGGGGGATCGTGCCGCCTTTGAGGCGCTTTATGATCGGGTGTCTGCGAAACTATTCGGGGTCTGCCTGCGTGTGTTGGATACACGGGCCGCAGCAGAGGACGCCATGCAGGACAGTTTCGTCAAAATCTGGAACCACTCCGACCGCTATCAGGCCAATGGCCTGTCGCCGATGACGTGGCTGATCACCATTGCGCGCAACACTGCGATCGACCGGCTGCGCGCCACCCGCAAAGGCCATCAGAATATCGACACGCCGGGGCTGGAACTGGCCGCGCCGGGGCCGAACCCCGAGCAATCCGCCGTGGCCGCGTCCGAGGCCACGCGCCTCAGCAACTGTCTGGACGACCTTGAGGCAGATCGCAGTGCCGCAGTGCGCGGTGCCTATCTCGACGGCGACAGCTATGCCGACCTTGCGCAGCGTTTCAACGTGCCGCTCAATACCATGCGCACTTGGCTGCGTCGCGGGTTGATGAGCCTGCGGGAGTGTATGAGCGCATGAGTGACACCCCCATCATTCCAGCCGGAGACGACGATCTTCTAGCCGCCGAAGTGGCCTTGGGCCTGCTGGAAGGCGAAGACCGTGTGGCGGCGCGCGCGCCTACTTCAAGACCGTGATTTTTCCCGCAGCGTCGCCGATTGGCAGGAGCGTTTCGTGGCGATGACCGACGATATCGCGCCCGTCGACCCGCCTGCGAAACTGCGCCGCACGCTGATGTCGCGGCTCTTCCCCGCGCGGCAGGTGCCGTTGATGCAGCGGCTCTGGCTCTGGCAAGTGATATCGGTTGCGGCACTCGCCACTGTGGCCTTCCTTGCCTTGCCGATGCTGCGCGAGGCACCGGTTCAGTCGCCGGGCGAGGTCTATGCCACCCGCATGGCCGCCGAAGACAGCGCGCTGGAACTGCTGGCTGTCATGGACATGTCGCGCGGCGATATCGCGCTGCGCCGGGTCTCGGGCACCGCACCAGAAGGCCGCGTTCTGGAGCTTTGGGCCATCTTGCCGGACCGCGCGCCGATCTCTTTGGGCGTGTTGCCTGAGGGTGAAGTCAACCGCGTGGTCTTGCCCGCCGATTTGGCACCCGAGGCAGCGCAGATCACACTGGCCATCACGGATGAGCCACCGGGCGGCGCCCCCGACGGCGCCCCTACCGGCACCATCATGGCTGCCGGTACCGTCGCCGAACTTTAGACCCCGAAACGCCCTTCTCTGATCGAGCGGGGCGTTTCACTTTTCTAGGGTAAAACAACGCGCTACATTTTTATTCCGAATTTTTTGAACCATTCTGAAACTCCTCTCACTCTTGGCCCGTGGGTCCAGTATCGCCGCCCACAACGGGGGGCATCTGAGGAGGAAACCAGATGAAAACGCTCAAGACATTTGCCGCCGCGACCGCCACTGCTGTCCTGTTGGCCACCGGTGCCATCGCTGCCAATCCCGAGGTGGGCGGCGCGCCCATGTTCGAGAACAAGAACATCGTCGAGAACGCCGTGAACTCCGCCGATCACACCACACTGGTCGCCGCTGTGAAGGCCGCCGGTCTGGTCGACACGCTGGCCTCCGAAGGTCCGTTCACCGTTTTCGCCCCGGTCAATTCCGCCTTTGATGCGCTGCCCGCTGGCACCGTCGATACGCTGCTCAAGCCCGAGAACAAAGACATGCTGACCAAAGTGCTGACTGCGCATGTGGTCGCGGGCAACTGGTCTGCTGCCGACATCGCCGCCAAGGCGCGCGCCTCCAGCGATGGGTTCTACCACTTTAACGCCGTGTCCGGCGACGCGCTGTCGGCGCAGGTGAAGGGTAAAAACGTCTACATCATCGACGAGAGCGGCAACGCATCGCGCGTGACTATCGCAGATGTGAACCAGTCCAACGGCGTTATCCACGTTGTAAACAGCGTGCTGGTGCCCAAGTAATAGGCAACCCGCACGATGTGGCCGGACCAGTACCTCCATGCTGGTCCGGCGTTGACCTAATCCGAAAGCGAGGAGTAACACCATGAACAGACGTCATTTTCTGACATCGACCTTTCTGGGCGCCACCGCCATCGGGTTGGGCGCACGCGGCGCTTTGGCAGCCTATGTCGAAGGCGATTTTGAGGTTGAGCGAACGGAAACCGAGTGGCGCGCCATGCTGAGCGATACCGAATATGCGGTCATGCGCGAAGGCGATACGGAACGCGCCTTTACCAGCCCCCTGAATGATGAGACGCGCGCCGGGACATTCATTTGCAAAGGCTGTGACCAGCCGCTCTACGATGCCGCGACCAAGTTCAAAAGCGGCACCGGCTGGCCGAGCTTTTACCAACCGCTAGAAAATGCGGTCGAGACGATGTCCGACAACAGTTTCTTTATGCGCCGGACCGAGGTGCATTGCGACCGTTGCGGCAGCCATCTGGGCCATATCTTTGACGACGGGCCCGAGCCTACGGGTAAGCGGCATTGCATCAACGGTGTCTCGTTGAAATTCACCGCCGCCTGAGTACGGACGCTCTGACGATTAGACCGCGCGCCGCTTTCGGCGCGCGTTGTCGTTTCAGGTGCCGCGCGGTTTGGCCCGCAGGGTCGGGTCCGCGACCGTGGGGTCTTCGGGCCACGGGTGGCGGGGATAGCGCCCGCGCATGTCTTTGCGCACATCCCCGTAGGAACTTGCCCAAAATCCGGGGATGTCCATCGTGACCTGCACCGGGCGCTGAGCGGGGAGAGCAGGGTGACCTGCAATGGCTGCCCGCCCACCGTCGGATGCCGGGTAACGCCGAACATCTCTTGTAGGCGCAAGGCGATGCCGGGGGTCTCACCGCTGTAGTCAATGGCCACGCGCCGCCCCAATGGGGTTTCGAAATGCGCGGGCGCGTTGCGGTCCAACTCTTGCTGTTGCTCCCACGTCAGCCGCGCCTTGAGCGCCGAGGTGATGTCGAGCGCTTTCCAATCGCCAGTGCTGCGCACACCGGCCAGATGCGGCAGCAGCCAGTCGTCCAGCGTCTCCATCAGATGCGCTTCGCTGAAATCAGGGAAGGGCGCGGGCATCAACCGGGCGCGGGCCAGAAACAGCGCCGCCGCCTTGCCGGGGTTCAGCCCCAATTGCCGCACACCGTCAAGCATCGCGACCGCCACCGCATCCGCGGGCGCATCGGGCCATGTGCGGTCTTCGAGTACCAGCGCACCGAACACCTCCTGCCGCCGGGTCAGCACGCGCCCCTCGCGGCGCGACCAGATGCAGACCTCCTGCCAATGGATTTGGTCGGCAAAAGTGCTGCGCAGCTCAGCGTCCGAGATCAGCGCCGCCTGCCGGATACGCGCCTCTCGCGGGTCGCCGTCAAGGTCGGTGGCCACCAGCAATCGCGTGCCTGCCATCGGGTCGGCCGCGGGCAGGATCGCGCCCTTGCCGCCCGATAGGACATAGCGCGGTGCCTCGCCCTTGCGGCGCAGCCCGACGCGGTCTGGGTAGGCAAGGGCCGCCAGCACGCCCAGTCCGTCCGGTCCGTCGCCCTTTGTCATCCGGCCCAGCCGCTTGGCCTCGGCCTTGATCCGCGCCAGTGTCGGGGCATGGGGCGGGGTGGCGCTGCGCTTTCCGTCCAATGCATCCATCCTGAGCGACAGGTCCACCGGCGCGCCGCGCATCGGGTCACGCTCTGCCAAAAGTGCGGCCAGCAGCGGCGCACGCGGCCCGCCGCGGGCCACCATATGCGCCAGACGGGGGTGCAGGGGCAGCTTGGCCAATTTGCGGCCATGGTCGGTGATGCGGCCTGTGTCGTCCAACGCACCGAGCATGCGCAACACCGCCTGCGCTTCGGCCAAACGGCCCGGATGGGGCGGGGTGACAAAGCTTAATTCTTCGGCCTGCGCGCCCCAAAGCGCCAGTTCCAGCGCGAAGCCGGTGAGGTCCCCCGCCTCAATCTCGGCTGGGGGAAGGCGGCGAGCGCGCCCTCTTCGCCGCGTGTCCAGAGCTTGTAGGCCACACCCGCTTCGACCCGTCCGGCACGGCCCGCGCGTTGGGTGGCCTCGGCGCGGGTCACACGTTCGGTCACCAGTCGCGACATGCCAGAGGCCGGGTCGAACAGCGCGCGGCGCGAGCGGCCAGCGTCGACGACGATGCGAATGCCTTCGATGGTGAGCGAGGTTTCCGCGATGGAGGTCGCCAGCACGACCTTCCGCCCCGACCGCACAGGCGCGATGGCGGCCTGCTGCGCTTTGAATTCCAGCGCGCCGAAGAGCGGGGCCAAGGTGCAATCCGGCGGCAGCGCAGGACGCAACAGCGCCTCGACCCGCCTGATTTCACCTTCGCCCGGCAAGAAGACCAGCGCCGATCCGGGGGCTTCGGCGAGCGCCGTCAGCGTCAGGTCGGCCACCGCATTCTCAAGCCGTTGCTTGCCCATGGGCTTGTCGAGCCAGCGCGGCTCTACCTCAAAACTGCGGCCTTCGGAGGTGACGATGGGGGCTTCCATCAACTCTGCCACCGGGGCGGCATCAAGCGTGGCGGACATGGCGACCAGCAACAGGTCGTCGCGCAAGGCGCCCGCCACTTCAAGGCAGAGCGCGAGGCCCAGATCGGCGTTCAGCGAGCGTTCGTGGAATTCGTCAAAGATCACCGCGCCGATGCCGGGCAGGTCGGGGTTGTCTTGCAACATGCGGGTCAGGATGCCTTCGGTGACGACTTCGATGCGGGTGTTCTTCGATACCGCCGAAGCGCCGCGCACGCGAAAACCCACCGTCTGGCCGGTCTCTTCGCCAAGGCTTTCGGCCATGCGCGCGGCAGCGGCACGGGCCGCAAGGCGGCGCGGCTCCAGCATCAGGATGCGGCCCTTGGTCAGGCGAGCGTCGAGCATTGCCAGCGGCACGCGGGTCGTCTTGCCCGCGCCGGGGGGCTTGCAGCACCACGCGGCCCGTGTCGCGCAGGGCGGCGATCACGTCAGGCAGAACGGCGTCGATGGGCAGGGCGAAATCAGCGTTGGACATGGCGCGGTTATCGGGCAAAGCCGCCGCCGCGCCAAGGGTGGGGATGGACAATTCCGCGCCACCCCCGCAAAAGTTGGCCCATGGATATCGACGATCTGGCCAAGGGCATCATAGCAGGCGAGCGCCGCGCGCTGGCGCGGGCGATCACGCTGGTGGAATCGGGCCGTGCGGATCACCGTGCGGCGGCGGCGGACCTGCTGGCGAAGCTGCCCACCGACCGGCAGGCGCTGCGCATCGGGCTCTCAGGCACGCCGGGGGTGGGCAAATCCACCTTTATCGAAAGCTTTGGCATGATGCTGACGGGGCAGGGCAAGCGCGTGGCGGTGCTGGCGGTGGATCCCAGTTCGGCGCGTTCGGGCGGGTCGATCTTGGGCGACAAAACGCGGATGGACCGGCTCAGCCGTGAGCCGCGCGCCTTCATCCGTCCTTCGCCCAGCCAGACCCATCTTGGCGGTGTCGCCCGCCGCTCGCGGGAGGCGGTGCGGCTCTGTGAGGCGGCGGGTTTCGACGTGGTACTGATCGAAACCGTGGGCGTTGGCCAGTCCGAGACCGTGGTGGCCGAGATGTCGGACGCCTTTGTGTTGCTCTTGGCCCCAGCGGGCGGGGATGAGTTGCAGGGCGTGAAACGCGGCATTATGGAGATTGCCGATCTGATCGTGATCAACAAGGCCGATGGTGATCTGAAATCCGCCGCTGCGCGTACCCGCGCCGACTATGCCGGTGCCCTGCGTCTGCTGCGCAAACGCCCGCAAGACCCCGAAGGCTTTCCGCGCGCCACGGCGGTTTCGGCGCTGGAGGAAAACGGTCTGGAGGAGACTTGGGCGGCCTTGCAGGAATTGACCGACTGGCGCCGCGCGCAGGGCTTTTGGGACCGCACCCGCGCCGCGCAGGCGCGCTATTGGTTCGAGCAGGATGTGAAGCACCGGCTCTTGGCGCAGTTGGAGACACCGCAGGCGAAGGACGATCTGGCACGGCTCAGTGACGCCGTGGCCGAGGGCGCGCGCGATCCGGCAGAGGCGGCGGCTGAGTTCGTCAGCCGCCTGCGCGCCGATTAAGACGGGCGGGCAGGCTCTGGCACCGGGAAGAGCACGTCGTAAACCCAGTTAAAAACAAAGGCGTAGATCAGGTAGAACAGCGCGAAGCTCACGTCGATGAGGAAGGCCTCCATCAGCGAAATGCTCAGGTACCACGCGATGAAGGGCATCAGCACGAAGAGCAGGCCAATCTCGAAGGTCACGGCGTGAAGTACCCGGATCGGCACCGTCTTGCGGACCGTGCCGCGCAGACGGCGCAGGGCGTGATCGAAGCCAAGGTTGTAGAGGTAGTTCCACCCCGTCGCGATGCTGGCGCTGACGATGGTGACGACGCCAATCTCATGCAGTGGCTTGTCAAACAGCCAAGCGCCCATGGGCGTGACGATCAACAGGGCGAGAACTTCAAAGCTGATGGCGTGGCGGATGCGGTCTGCGGTGCTGCGCATGGGGTGGTCCCGGTATTGGTCGGGTCGTCCCGAGTGGCTGCCCAAATGGGGGAGGTCGTCCTCGCTTGGCCCCAATATGGCGATTGGCTCGCGGGGCGCAAGGGCTCAGCGGCCCGCTTTGGGATGGGCGTTGTTATAGACTTCCATCAGCCGCGCGGTGTCGACGGCGGTATAGGCCTGCGTGGTCGAGAGCGACGCATGGCCCAGCAATTCCTGAATCGCGCGCAGATCACCGCCCGCATCGAGCAGATGCGTGGCAAAGCTGTGGCGCATGGCATGGGGCGTAGCCGTCGCCGGAAGGCCCAGTTGCATCCGCGCATCGGCCATCACCTGCGCCACGGCCCGCGCGCCCAATGCGCCGCCGCGAATGGCACGAAACAGCGGCGCCTGCGGCTCTTGCGGGTAGGGACAGACAGCGAGGTAATCTTCGACAGCGGCGCGTGCAGCAGGCAACACCGGTACGACCCGTTCCTTGCCGCCTTTGCCGATGATACGCAGGCTATTCGGCAGGGGCGCATCGCCGCCCTTGAGCGCCAGCGCCTCGGAGATCCGCAGCCCGCAGCCCCAAAGCATCGTCAGAACAGCGACATCGCGCGCCGCGACCCATGGGGCGCGGGCTTGGGTTTCGACGCAGTCGATCAGCGCGCGGGCGGCATCTTCGGCCAGCGGGCGAGGGAGTTTTTTCTGAAACTTGGGCGACCGGGCAAGCAGAACGGCGGTGGGCTCAAACCCCTCCCGCTCGGCCAGCCAGCGGTAGAAGGCTTTCACCGCCGAGAGTTTGCGCGCCACAGAGCGTGAGCCGACCCCGCCGCTGCGCGTGCTGGCCATCCAAGCGCGCATGTCGCTGATGGTGATTTTCGCCAGCGCGCCAAGGCCTTGGGTGTCGCCCTTATGCAGGGTCATGAAGGTAAGGAACTCGGTCACATCGCCCCGATAGGCGATGATGGTATTCTCTGCGGCGTCCTTCAAGGCGCTCTGGTGCTCCAGCCATGTCTGAAGCGCGTCCCGCGCGGCGGGGCTGATCAGCAGGGGATTTGCCTTCTCGCTCAAGACAGCCAGCGGCGCATGGATCGCTCCAGCACGCCGGTAAAGAAAGTGAGCAGATCGGTGCCCTGCTGCGGGCCGAACATATGCGGGTCTTCGGCCCCCATGACCAGCAGACCCGGAAGGCGGCCCGCGCCGAAATCGAGCTTCAGGCAGGCTTCGGAGCGGATCCACCCTGCCTTGGTGCCATAGAGCGCCTCGGCACCATCCTGAATCGCACGCAGGGTCACTTGCCGCACCAGACCACCGCGGCCCTGGCTGAGGTAATCGTCGATGAAGCCGGGCTCGGCCACGGTCAACACGTCGCCCAGCCGCTGCACCGCCGGGTCATTGTCGTTCTGGGTTGATTCCAGCACCAGCTTCACCGCGTCGACGCGCAGAATGTCGGCAACTTCGCCACCCAGATTGCGTAGGAAGGTCTCGAATTCCACCGGGTCTAGCATTTGCAGGATCGCGCGGTGGATCTGGTTGGTCCCGGCGAGGTTTTCATAGGCCGCGGCGATGACGCTGCGGTGGGTGTCTTCCAACCGATCAAGCCGGGTTTCCAAACGCTCCATCGCGATGCCGCGCAGGTCGACGATGTTGCCGCCCATGGCCTTCTCATTCGCTGCAATCAGCGCCTGCATCACATCGCTGTCGTCAAGGATGACATCGGGCGCTGAGATGATCGCCTCACGCAGGGCGTCGTCGATTTTGGGGCTGCTGCTCATGGGCGTCTCTTTTTGATTTGCGGTGTCATAGCATGGTGGGGCGTCAAGATCTGCCCCCAATTGGTCACGGGTCTTGCCGCCTGCGGTCTTTGTTGCCGCCTTGCGTCAGGCCGGGATGTAGAACGAAGCCCACGGGAACAAAAGCGGCGCGGGTGTGTTGGCCCCGGTCGACGCGCGGATTTCAGCCGCAAGGCGCGCGCGCCTGATCGAAGCCTGCTGCATATCCCCGGATGCGGCGAAATGGCCCTTGCCGGGAGAGGAAATCTTACATGGAACATGTCTCTGTCGATCTTTGGGCCGCCAACCTTCAGGTCACGCCGGATTCGCTGCAAAGCTGGCTTGCCAGTGTGGAACTGCGTCTGCAACAAGCCGCCGCGCGCGAGGCACAGCTTTTGGTGATGCCTGAGTTTTGCTGCGCACAATGGCTGAGTTTTGCCCCGGCGGACCTGCCCGCAGAGCAGCAACTGGGCTGGCTCGCGCAGACCGCCGCGCTGGCGCTCGACCCGATGCGCCGCATGGTGGAGCAGACAGGCGTCGCCCTGCTGCCCGGCACATTTCCTGTGGCCTTTCCATCGGTCGACGCGCCCGAGGGGTATCTCAATCAGGCGTGGTTCCTGACGCCGGATGGTGGGATGCAAGTTCAAAACAAACTGAGCCTGACGCCGCTTGAGGCAAATGGCGCCAGCGGCGTGACCATCGCGGGCACCGGGATCAACCTGTTCGACTGGAACGGGCTGCGCTGTGTCATCGCGATCTGTCTGGATGCGGAATATACCGCGCTTTGGTCGAAACTGGGCGAGCTGGACCTTGATCTGGTGATCATCCCCGCCAAGACCGACATGATCACCGGCTACAACCGCGTGTTTAGCTGTGCACGGGCGCGGGCGATCGAATTGCAAACCGCCGTGTGCTGTGTCGGCGCGGTCGGCGCGCCGTTGACCCCCTGGCAAGAGGATACCGGCGTGGGCGGGGCGAGCGTCTATCTGCCCTGCGATGTGTCGGTGGCCTTGGACGGGATGCACGCGGCCTTGCCGCCCCAGACGGCGGCGCAGGGCATGGATCTGGTGTTGCAGGCTCCGGCGATTCCCGTGGGGCAGTGCCGTCGCATCCGCGCAGGCGCGGCCGAGGCCGAGGTGCGCCCCGGCCTGTGGTCGGGCGATCACCTGACTGTCGAAGGCAACGCCGCATAGGGCAAAGAAAATCCCCCTCCGCCAGGGACTGAAGGGGTTTGATGTCTTGGCGCTAAGGCCGGATCAGAGGATGTTCTGACCGGTCTTTTTCCAATCGGCCATGAACTGCTCCAGACCTTTGTCGGTCAGCGGGTGGGAGGCCAGTTTCTTGATCACTTCTGGCGGCGCGGTCATCACGTCGGCACCGATGCGCGCGGCGTCGAGCACGTGATTCACGCTGCGGATGGAGGCCGCGAGGATCTGCGTCTCGAACCCGTAGTTGTCATAGATGGTGCGGATGTCTTGGATCAGGTCCATGCCATCGAGGTTGATGTCGTCCAAACGGCCAATGAAGGGCGAGATGAAGGTCGCGCCAGCTTTAGCAGCAATCAGCGCTTGGTTCGCCGAGAAGCAGAGCGTCACGTTGATCATGTGACCTTCGCCCGACAGAACCTTACAGGCTTTCAGCCCGTCCCATGTCAGCGGCAGCTTGATGGTGATGTTGTCGGCGATCTCGGCCAGTTTGCGGCCTTCGGCGATCATCGCGTCGGCTTCCAGCGCCACCACTTCAGCGGAAACGGGGCCGTCGACGAGGTCACAAATCTCTTTGGTGACCTCAAGGATGTTGCGGCCTGATTTCAGGATCAGGGAGGGGTTGGTTGTCACGCCGTCGACCATGCCAAGGTCATTGAGTTCGGCAATGGCGTCGATCTCGGCTGTATCTACGAAGAATTTCATGGGCTTTCCTTCCGGGTTGGAATGTGATCGCTAACAGGTCTATTGCTTGCCTTGGCTTTACCGCATGATCTGCGATGCTTAAAGCCTCAATTCCCCCTAGCGACGCGGAGCATGCGGCAGACATGGCTGAATTCTACCATCATGGCGAGTTGCTCTCGGTGATGACCACCCAGCCTTTGGGCCGCGCGCTGGACTATCGTGCGCCCGAGGGCGGCTGCCATGCGGGGGCGTTTGTCGAGGTGCCATTGGGCCCGCGCAAGGTGATGGGCGTGGTCTGGGGGCCGGGGGCCGGGGATTACGACATCAACAAGGTGCGCCATGTGATCCGTGTGCTGGACGCCCCGCCGATGCGCGATGAGATGCGCGAGTTTTTGCTGCGGTCCGCCGCCTATACGCTGACCCCACTGCCCGCGATGCTGCGGCTGGCCACCCGTGCGCCGGGTTTGGGCGATCCGCCGTCGATGCGCAAGATTTACCGCGCGGGCGAGGGCCTGCCGACCCGCATGACCGACGCGCGCCAGCGCGTGATGGCGGTGTTGGAGGAATACGGCGATCTGGCCTTCACGCTAAAGGAGTTGTCGGAGATTGCCGGGGTCACCTCTTCGGTGGTCAAAGGTTTGGTCGATCAAGGTGCCGTGCGCGAAGAGGAAAGCCCCCGCGATCTGCCGTTTCGGCGGCTGGATCCATCGTTGCCCGGCAAGGCACTGACCGAGGATCAGGCGACAGCGGCGGCGGTTTTGCGCGAAGGGATCAAGGCAGAGACCTATGGCACGACCCTGCTGCGCGGGGTCACCGGATCGGGCAAGACTGAGGTCTATCTCGAAGCCGTCGCCGCCGCCGTGCAATCCGGGCGGCAGGCGCTGGTCCTCCTGCCGGAAATCGCGCTGACCGAACAGTTTCTCGACCGGGTCGAGGAGCGCTTTGGCGCGAAGCCTGCCGAATGGCATTCCGGTGTCACCATGACCGAACGCCGCCGCATTTGGCGCATGGTGGGGCAGGGCAATGCGCAATTGGTGATCGGTGCGCGGTCAGCGCTGTTCCTGCCGTTCCAGAACCTCGGGCTGATCGTCGTGGATGAAGAGCATGACACGTCTTACAAACAAGAGGATGGGGTGCTTTATAACGCCCGCGACATGGCGGTGCTGCGCGCGTCAATCTGCGGGGCGCAGGTGGTGCTGGCCAGTGCGACGCCCAGTCTTGAGACTTGGGCCAATGCAGAGGCGGGCAAGTATCGGCGGCTGGAACTGACCTCGCGCTTTGGTCCGGCGGTGATGCCGAAGATGGGCGCGATTGACATGCGGCAGGCGGGTTTGCCGGGGGATAAATGGATCTCGGGCGAGATGAAGCGCGAGGTCGATGCGCGGCTGGAGCGCGGCGAACAGGCGATGCTGTTCATCAACCGTCGCGGCTATGCGCCGATTACGCTGTGTCGTGCCTGTGGCGAGCAGATTGGCTGTGATCAATGTGACGCGCGGATGGTGGAGCATCGGTTTCTGAAGCGATTGGTTTGCCATCAGTGTGGTGAGACCAAGCCGATGCCAGAAGCCTGTCCTTCGTGCAAAGTGGAGGGCAAGCTTGCGCCCATCGGGCCGGGGGTTGAACGGCTGGGGGAAGAGGCCACGGCTCTTTGGCCCGAGGCGCGGATCGCGACATTGAGTTCGGACATGTACGGCTCGGCGCGGGCGCTCAAGGCCGAGATTGCGGGGATCGCCGAAGGAACGGCAGACATCATCATCGGGACGCAGTTGGTGGCCAAAGGGCACAACTTTCCCAAGCTGACGTTGGTAGGGGTGATTGATGCGGACTTAGGCCTCACCGGGTCGGACCTGCGCGCGGCGGAGCGGACGTTTCAGCTGATGCGGCAGGTGGCGGGCCGGGCCGGACGGGCCGAAGCGCCGGGGGCGGCGCTTTTGCAGACCTATCAGCCCGAGCATCCGGTGATCCGGGCGATTCTAGCGGGCGAGGAGGAGAAGTTCTGGGCCGCCGAGGCAGGCGAGCGGCGGCAGGCCGGGGTGCCGCCTTACGGCCGTATGGCAGGGATCATCCTCAGCGGCAGCGATGCGGCGGCGGTGTTTGATCTGGGCAACCATCTGGCGCGGCATGACGGGCCGCTCAGGGCGGTGGGGGCGCAGGTTTTGGCCCCGCGCCCGCGCCGATCGCACGGGTGCGCGGGCGGCATCGGGTGCGGTTGTTGGTCAAGGCAGATAAGGGCGTGGCGCTGCAGGAGGCGCTGAGCAAGTGGGTTGGTGCGCTGCGGCTGAAGGGGGATTTGCGGCTGGCCGTGGATATCGATCCTCAAAGTTTTTATTGAGGCTTTAGCCATCGCAGGATGAGAGCCGGCGCCTGCCTGCGGGTTGGCGACCGGACAGTGCCATTGCCACTTAATTGTTCCGGGCCGTGGTGCGCGTTGGCCGCGGAGTAAGGTACCGCCACAGAGCTTTGGGTCGCGACCTACCGAGTTATACGCAACAGCCCGGAAACAAGGCTGTAAGGCCGCCGGGCAGCGCCAGACCGTCCCATGGTCTGGCGCTTTTGCAATCGGAGTGGCGGCTTGCGTATGTGTCACATGCGTTGCAGCCATAAAGTGCCCAGCTGAGAAATTATATGCGCCAGCCCCCGGTCTGGCACTGCCCGGCTCAGCGTTTGCCTTTTCTCTCGCCATTCCCAGAACCCCGGCGTAATAAATCCGCATGACCCGTTTCATCACCCTCGAAGAGGCCAAGGGCCTGCCGTTCTGGCGCCGCCCCGTGGCTCTGCTGTTCCTCATGGCGCTGGCCATGCCCATCGCCTTCAACACATGGTCGGCGCTGCTGAATAACTTCGTCATCGAGGTGGCAGACTTCGACGGGTCCGACATCGGCCTGCTGCACACGGTGCGCGAAATTCCCGGCTTTCTGGCCATCGGGGTCATCGCGATCTTGCTCTTTGTCCGCGAACAGGTGCTGGGGCTGATCTCGCTCGCGCTGCTCGGCGCGGCGACGGCCATCACGGCTTATTTCCCCTCAATGGGCGGTATCCTGACGATCACCATGCTCAGCTCGATCGGGTTCCATTACTACGAGACGGTGAATCAATCGCTGCAACTTCAATGGCTTAAGATCGAAGACGCGCCGCGCATGATCGGCTGGCTTATGGCGGCTGGATCGCTGGCGACGCTGGTGGCCTATCTGGCGATCATGGCGCTGTGGGAAACGCTGAACCTCAGCTACAGCATCGTCTACATGATCGGCGGCGGCGTCACCGTTGCCGTGGCCATCATCGCCATGCTGGCCTATCCACAGTTCGAAGCGCCCACGGTGCAGAACAAAAAGATGATCCTGCGCAAGCGCTACTGGCTCTATTACGCGCTGCAATTCATGTCAGGCGCGCGGCGGCAGATTTTCGTGGTCTTCGCGGGCTTTATGATGGTCGAACGCTTCGGTTTTGAAGTGCATGAGATCACCATGCTCTATCTCATTAACCTCGTGGCCAATATGATCTTTGCTCCGCTGATGGGGCGCGCGGTTGGCCATTTTGGCGAACGCCGGACGCTCACGGTCGAATATGTCGGGCTGATCCTTGTCTTTCTCGCTTACGGCGGTGTCTATTACCTCGGCTGGGGCGTGGTGATCGCGGCGACGCTTTATGTGCTGGATCACATGTTCTTTGCCCTCGCACTGGCGCTAAAGACCTATTTTCAAAATTACGTCAAGCATCGACCCATTCTTGCTGTTTAATCCCATAAACTACCGAAAAATTTATAATTTCTACGAATCCGGATTTTATTTGCAAAATTTTTGGGTTACCCTCATTTTGCTTTAAGAAAGTGAACAGTTTATTGTAGCTAGGGTGATGTTTTTGAAGCTCCATAGCCTTATCAGGACCGATGGTAATTTGGCAGGCGAACGCCTGCCGTACCTTAGTGGTGAGGGCTTGGACGCTTATTCAATGATGTGGAGCGCTGCAAGGCGGGCTCAGTTTACACCGAACACGCGCTCCACTGCACTGAACTGCCTTATCCCAATGCGACTTTGGTCGGTGATATCTGGAGTAAACGTCGAGCGGGAGATGGTCTTTGGTAGCTGCCTTTCACATGAGCAGGTGGAAGACATGTTGTATTACATTGGTCTTAAGCGAAAAGATTTGGCAACGTTGACCATAGCTCGACCAGCGGACCTGAACCGGTTTCTCAGCGCATGCGAGCCTGTCAGTGCAGGAACTGAAAACCTGCGCCGGATCTACATCAATAACTACCTGATGTGGTTGGGATCCTACGGAAATCTTGTGCTCCAAAAACCGGGCAAGCTACTGACAATCTGATGGAGCAGCGGCGGGAGCGTCTCTCCCCGGGCCGAAGCACCACTGGCCGTCGCCAGAATGTCTATGCTCTTGGTTCAATCTCGCAACAGGTGGTTGGCAACTTGCGGAAAACTATTGGATCACGGATGCAACAAGCCACTCCTGATGAAGTGAGTCAGTTTGCCGTCTTCTTCTCTTCTCTGCACCGCAATGATCTCTGGCCTAAGAACAAAGATCGAGCGCTACGGAATGAGTTACTGATTAAGCTTTTATTGCAAACTGGCGGTCGCGTGTCCGAATTGTTAGCTATCAAGGACACTGATTTGGTCACCGGCAAGCAGATGGTTCAGTTCGCGCGCCGCCACAACGATCCGGATGACCCTCGTAAGAACAACCCAACGCTAAAAACCTATGATCGTCAGTTACGTCTCTCCCGTGAGACTTGGGAATTGCTTATGGAGTGGCTTGATGTTCAGGACGAACTGACCGCTCACAATCCGCAGGCATTCCTCTTCGTAAACCTTACGCGAGATCCAAGATATGCCGGGCAGCCCATGTCCCGGATGGCCGTTGATCAGATGATCCGTGAGGTATGCGTGGCAGCCGGTATTAAACCATTTGGGGCCCACCAATTACGCCACCTTTATGTCCGCGAACTAGCTAAATTGGCGCGCGAGCAGGGTTGGACGAACGAGGAGTGGCGCAAGGCGGCAACCTATCTACTAGGCTGGTCACTGACATCTAAGATGCCTGCATTGTACCTTGGCGAAGCTGCAAATCAAGAAGCTGATCTGCAAATGAAACAGCTATGGACCGAGCGTGGCCTTGAAGTGGAGTGAGAGGAAAAAGTATGGATATTAAGCTGAAAAGTACGCTAGCGCCAGTTGGAAGAACTATCCGGCGCGCTGCAAGCGGGGAGCAGTACAACCAGAAAGCGGATGTTTGGGGGCCATTTATTTCCGGCGGCCGTACAATACGGTTTGATTTTCGAGACCTCACTGATTCCTGCGATCCGTTCTTCGTTGACACTATCAAACAAGTGCTCTCAGAACGCATGGAAGAAGTAGCAACAGCGACTGCGGCGAATAACTTGGCCGGAGTGAAAAAGGCAGTCACAATGTTAATCCGTAGCGGTCAGATCTCGGATCCGATTAAGATTCTGACAACAGATCACTTAAATTTTTTGACCATGTCACTTGAGGCGACTTTGAGCAGAAAATTATTCGCGTTCTTTAAGCGGTGTAAAAATCTTTTCACCAAAGATGCTTATGATCATCTACTCGATGGCGGGGTATCTTATCAGGAAATAGATACGCAGGACGTTGTTATGACCCTGGACCCCACCAGAGGTCCATATCTTGATGCTGAAATACTTGCGGTCGATAACGCATTGTTAGCTGCCTTCGAGGCCGACGAAATTGACCGGCATCGATACCTGCTGATCATGACGTTCAGGCTGTATGGTGTTCGCCCGGTGACCTGCTCGGAAATTACGCTAGGAGATATAGATCTATCGGACGCCCACAGCGTCCGGGTGCGTTTCAGAGTGAACAAGCAGACCAATGCTGAAACATCTCACTCACCTTTTCGACCTGCTCCGATGCTTTATGGCTCCCTTCTACGTGAAGAAGTGGCCAGCCTTTCGAAAGATTTTACAATTTCTGGTTGGCAAGAGCTACCACTATTCCCTTATGAGCATGAGACTTGGAATGGCCGTCGCCACCACACTGGAGGGCAGAACTTCAACGGCTTCGCATCAAGTTCTACCGTAGGAGAGCGCTATCAACTAACTATGAGGCAACTCAATATCATCTCCCCGCGAACAGGTGAAAAGATGGTCATCAGTGCGCGTCGTGATAGGCATACGGTGGCTACGCAATTGGCCCTCCAAGGATGCAGCGCGGAAGTTATTGCTGCGTGGATGCTGCATGCAGATACTGCATCGTGTGAGGTCTACGTGGAACTCGCTACAAAGCATTATCAAATCATGGATAGCTTGCTTGATGGAAAATTCACGCATTTCGCTGGCCGTTTCTTTGGCAAATTAATTTCAGCAAACCACCTCGATCAGTTTGAAGACTCCGGAATTATAGTAGATGCAGAAGGAAGCGGAAATGAAGTAGGTGGATGTGCTACAGGCGGGTGTTCCGCCATCGAAACGCTGTCGGCGCCTTACGCGTGCTTCACTTGCCCAAGCTTTCGTTTGTCGCGTTCAGCTGATTTAAACCCTTTGCTGAACTCGCTGCTGATAAAAAGAAAGTCAGCTTCAAACGATGGTCAGACGGAGTATCTGACATCACTTGATCGTCACATCGCCGCCACACATGCGGCTAAGATGGCGTTAGAGGCATATGATGAATAAGGTTGCAGAGTTTCGATCAAGGCAACAAAAAGCGGTCGCGGAGTTTGTCTGTCGAGCCCGTAGTAGCCCTATCTTGGCGGAAGCCCAGGTCAATTTCGATGCTGATAGATGGAATTTGTCAGCAGTAATAAAAAACACTTAATGCGCAATCCCTTTCCCTCTCTTTTAAGGATTATGGGTCTCCAGCAGGCTCTAATTCTCAGCTGCTTCCGGGCGACTTTTGCTTAGTTGCAAAGGCTTTAGTTGTTGATAAAATTGAGGAAAACTGGCCAAAGAAGCTTCATTACAATACGACCCAAATGGTGGTTTCTTCGATCCAAAAGCTTGAAAACGAAATGCGTAACGATGGCGGGTCAAGTATCCTAGACTGCACCGAGAGCCACCTGGACAATGTTATTGATAATTATGGCAAAGGTCGGTCCCCCAAAACACAGGCGTATGAATTGCGTCGAATTATTCGCCGATTAGCAGAGATGCAAATTCTGCATGAACTGGCCTCATGGGACCACCCTCTGACATCTCGGAGGACGCATATAGCAACTCGCATTAACCGGCGCAGAAGTCGCGAAAACCTAACTAGTGATGAGGCATTTGCGATCGCTGAGCTGTTCCATGTTGCGGAGGAACCAGGTGATGTTTTCTACAGCAGCATTCTCGCTTTGATGTGCTGCGCACCATGTCGAATCTCAGAACTTGGTTCCCTGCCAGTTGATATTGAAGTGGTTCAAGGGCCGACTACGGGAGGCGACGATGGTGTGCAGTTCAAGTACGGGCTTCGCTGGTGGCCCGTGAAAGGCGGTAAACCCCAAGTAAAATTTATCCCCAAAGAAATGGTGCCGGTCGCTCAGCAAGCGATCCGACAGATTAAAGAACTAACTAAAGATGCTCGCGAAGTTGCTGCTCAAGCAATTTCTAGCGATCAGATTGTATTACCCGACCACCTAGAGCATGTTCGCGAGAAAGGCATAGTTACCTCAACTGAAGTTGCAAGAATTCTTGGAGTGTCCAAACTCACAAAAGACATGCTTCAGCGGCTCGAAAGCGTAGCCTATGCGACGTACAGTTTTGAAAGCTTGGAACGCTACTGGAGAGAAAGTCTGCCAAACGCCTGGCCAATTGTCTCTAATCTCACAAAGGCCGATTATAGCGAATGTTTAACTACTCACTTCGTGAACCAATTCAACCGTCTGCATACGCGGAAATGCCTCGTTCAAAGCTTTTTGCCTGCCTCCCTTGGACGGCGGTTGACCCCAAACAACAAAGGTGAATTGAACATTTTCGAGCGTAACGGGGTTTACCTTCCAGATGGATCCGTGCCCCAAATCACCACCCATCAAATCAGACATTACTTAAATACCATCGCTCAACGTGCGAACGTGCCGCAGGCTCATATCGCTAGATGGTCGGGACGCAAGTTGGTCATGCAAAACGAGGATTATGATCATACTGATCTTGAAGGGGTGGTTCAGTCGATATTATCGAAGGGGTACAGCGTCAACACCGACATTAATGCCCCGGAAATTGTGGACGACACTCAAGACACCGGTCCCTACCGTGAAGCATTAGTGCGTCAGTCGATCCATTCTACGCCCTTTGGATTCTGTACCAGTAATCTGCGGATGGAACCATGCGATCGAGTTGGAGCATGTAGCACTTGCACCAAGCTCGTTTGCATTGCAGGTCATGAAACCCACGTGCCAGCGATCCGCGCTGACGTCGAACGCCGGAAAATTGCTGTTGAAAACATCCGTGAGCGTGAAGTTGCTGGTCACAGGGTGAACCCAGCAATGAAAGAGGCAATGCTGGCCCAGCTTTCGCACGCAGAAAACCTGCTTGGAGCTGTCGAAGACCCTGCAAACGTGGGGTCATTTATAGCAAATGCTGGCGCTCCCGCTCTCGTTGAATTTAGTCATCAACGGCGTGTTTTTGAAAGCCGTAAACCGTTGGAGGTAATCGGGTGACTAAGCATTTAAGCTCAAGGGATATAGACAACATTTCGAGCGTAATTGAACGAATGCGTGGGAGCATTACGTGGGAGGCGCTCACGGCGAAGCTGAAGGATGAACTCGATATATCGCACTCAAAGTTTAGCTTGATGCGCAATCCCAAGATCAAAGCCGCATACGATAATCGGAAGGCCGAGCTTCGCTCCAGTAAGACGAATAAAGCCATGGCCCAAAAAGCTGCGAAAAGCAAACTTCCGCCTGATCCAGCCACATATATCGCGGACCTTGAAAGGCGCTTGCAACAGCAAACTGAACTTCTCGCTACAGTTTTAGATAACGCGGCTCGCCTTGGAGTTCCGATTGAAAACATGCAGCGGCCACCAAGGCCGGTAAGCTACAGCCCCACCAATAGCAGGTAAGTCATGGCTCAGTCAAAAAAACAGAGATGCCTTGCGGCGGTTACTGATCTGATCCGTGTTGTTGAAGCTTCCGGAAGACAGCTTCCCAATGACGGCACGGCCCTCAAATTAGGCGAAATCCTCGCTGCCTCCGGTGTTAGTCGAACACAACTCCACCGCCATCCTGAAATTAAAGTGGCGCTGATGGAATATGCTACAGCACAAGGTTTCTCTTATTCTCGCCAAGGCCGGGTTGTGGAGGAGGACGACGGTGCGCCCGTGGACAACAGCCAGATGGTATCAATCGCTAGACTCCATGGTGTTCAAAGGCAACTTGCGGCAGCTGAGCGGAAGAATGCGGAATTGAGAGCCGAAAACGCTAGGCTTCGTGCGCAGATGATGCGCGGTGACGAGGTGGCTGAGCTGATCGCATCTGGCGGTAGAATTGTGCCTGGCCTCGCATGAGCGTAAAGTTGGATCCGGTTGCTGATCGGGTGCAAAATAGCTCGATATTTTTCGCGCAATATCTGGCGCGGGAGCGTGCCTTTACAAATATTGGGCCTCAGCGGGCGGCTGCGCTCGTAGAGGCTTTCGGGTCACGCCTTTCGGAGGCTATCTTGGCTCAGGACGATGGCATTATCGAAATCATCGGTGAAGAGCATGCAATCAATGCCGCCGCCGTACTTGAAACTCGCCTGCCAGAAAGTGATTTTCTTACCTGGCTGGAAAGCATCAAGGCAGACATCCCAGCCTATAAAGCAATTCGTTTAGCAAGAGCGTGGGGCCGGGAGGGCGTCGATGCGGTCAAGCGGAACCCCTATTTGCTAATGGCAGTAGCTGACTGGCGGACGGCTGACGAGATCGGCAAAGCCCTTGGTGTCGACGCGAAAGACGCTCGGCGTGAGGTGGGCGCTGTGGAAGCTACGTTGGCGGGGAAAGCTTGTCTTGGTGCCGGTTCAACCTTGATGGCATCCAAAGGAGCTCTTGAGGGCGCTGAGGAGCTTCTGGGGCACAAGGTGAGCTCAGATCTCGTTGCCGCGTCTGTGCGCGCCGGAGCGGCTGTGAGGCTCGCGGGAGAGTTGCAGCCACCGGGTGCTGCATACATGGAGGCTGACTGCGCTCTAAGGCTCGCCAAGCTGGCTCCTGACTCACCCGTTTCTGGGATCAGCGAACCAGCAGCGCTCGATGAATTGATTGCAGACTATAATGAAGCGCAGCCGTTCCTGCTGACCGAAGGACAGGAGGAAGCAGTCCGTATGAGTCATAGACATCGCCTGTTGATCCTTGCTGGTTTTGCTGGGTCCGGCAAGACTACTGTCCTCAGAGCTGTCTGTGAGACTCAGGAGGCGATTGGTAAAGCGCCGTTGATCGTGACACTCTCTGGGCGCGCGGCACAACGTGCAAGTGAGGCCACCGGTCGTCGAGCTATCACTGTTGCGCGCTTCTTGATTGAGCAGGAGAAGTCAGGCTTACCACTCGATCAGGATTGCGTTCTGATCGCTGATGAAGCGTCGATGTTGGGTCTTGTTGAGGTTTGGCGTATCCTGAGACGGCTTGGTGATGCCAGCTTGATCTTGTGCGGTGATCCGGCTCAGCTTCCACCGGTCAGTCCAGGCGTCGTTTTTCACACGCTTGCTATCGATCATGAAGTTTGCCGAGTCGTCTTAGATAGGGTCCATCGCCAAGATGAGCGAACTGGCATCCCTGCGTTGGCCGAAGATTTGCGAAACGGAGTGATTGCCAAAGTCCCAGCATTTAAGCGAGCGCAATCCGGCGTGACATTCACTGGGTGCGAGCAAAAAGATCTTTGTGATGAAATCTTGCGGATCGGTGCTGTCCTGAAAGAGCACGGGACTAGTCGTGATAATGTCCAGATTATCGCGCCAACAAATCGCGAGATCGGTCAGATCAACATCTTCTTTCACCACCGTGCCTTGCGGAAAAACCCGCGTGTATGGCCCGGCACAGGGCATATCGCAGAGGGCGAACCAGTTATCTGGACGCAGAACGACACTCGGCGCGGGCTGACAAACGGGGCGTTAGGCCGCGTTCTCGAGATCGAAGGTCACTGGATCAAGGTTGTTTTAGATGGATGCGTACATGAACTGACAGGAGACGATGGGCAATATCTGCAACTTGCTTACGCAATCAGTGTTCATAAGGCGCAAGGTAGCCAGTGGTCCCGGGTCATTATCCCCGTGTTCCCAAGTCGGATAGTTGATCGGTCTCTGGTCTACACCGCGCTGACGAGGGCACAAGAACAGGTGGTTTTCATCGGATCGTTTGATGCGATTGTGAAGGCGGTGAAGCGTTCACCTGCTGTGGAGGCACGTCAGGTTGGCCTCGGTACGTGGTTAAATCTGGCGCGTGAAACTAGGGATTGAACCCATTTCTCCACAATAGTAGCGGTGCCTCAAGAGTCGGTGTAACTGCTGCCGGTAGCGCGGGCTGAGCGGAGCCTTCGCATAGCGAAGCGAAGCCCGTGCGGGTCGGTTGGCGGAACCGACTTTTGTCAGGGAATGACCGTAACCAAAGGCGGTCTATTAGATGCTTCCGCGCTGCGTGCGCTTTTCTCAAAGGTGTTCGACGCCAACCCATTTGTCGTATGCTCGGGTTAGTTGCGGACCTTATCATGGCACTGAATGTCGTTTGTGGCAGTAAGCTCAGGCAATTGTGAATCCCGGCCATAAGAGAGTGTCCGATCTTCTGTGTAATTGCGATCTGGTCCATGCTTCCTGAGAGGAGCAAGGACGATGACCATATCCAAGGAACTGCTGGACGAACTACTGAAGGGCTGCGAGCGGCCTGAAGACCTGCTTGGCGATGCCGGGCTAATGAAAGAGCTCAAGATCAAACTGATGGAGCGGATGCTCGGTGCTGAGCTGACGGCACATCTGGGCTATGAAGAGGGCAAGGATGCCCCGCCTGATCAGGCCAATCGTCGCAACGGCTCATCTGCCAAGAGGTTGAAGGGGCAAGACGGTGAACTGCCTATCGCTGTGCCGCGGGACCGGGACGGCAGCTTCGAGCCTGAACTGGTGAAGAAGGGACAGACCCGCATTGATGGGATGGATGACAAGATTATCGGGCTTTACGCTGCCGGTCTGACGGTCCGCGACATCCGTGCTCATCTTGAGGACGTCTACGGCCTTCAGGTGTCACCAGATCTGATCAGTCGCGTCACTGACGCCGTGCTGGACGAGGTTCGGGAATGGCAGTCCCGGGCGCTGGACCGGATGTATCCCATCGTCATTTTTGACGCTCTACGGGTCAAGATCCGCGACGCCGATAGCCGCATGGTCAAGAACAAAGCCGTCTACGTGGCCCTTGGTGTCAGCAGGGATGGCGTGCGCGAGGTTCTTGGTCTTTGGATCGCTGACAACGAGGGCGCCAAATTCTGGCTCTCGGTGATGACAGAGCTGAAGAACCGTGGGCTGCAAGACATCCTGATTGCGGTCGTAGACGGTCTCAAGGGCTTTCCTGATGCCATCACCGCAGCCTTTCCGGACACGGTCGTGCAAACGTGCATTGTCCATCTCGTGCGCCACTCGTTGAACTTCTGTGCCTGGAAAGATCGCAAGGAGGTGGCCGCTGATCTGCGGCGGATTTACAGCGCCCCCACAGCCGATCAAGCTGGCTTGGAGTTGGATGCCTTCGAGGAAAAATGGGCCGGGAAATATGCCTCTATCGCACCGGCTTGGCGCAGAGCTTGGCAGGAAGTAATCCCGTTCTTTGCTTTTGATCCCGCCATCCGGAAGATCATCTACACCACCAACGCAATTGAAAGCTTGAACCGTGTAATCCGCAAATCGATCAAGACGCGAGGATCGTTCTCGACCGAGGACGCAGCCACGAAGCTGATCTACTTGGCGATCCGCAACTTTGAGAAAGGCGGCCGGAATGTTCGAGAATGGTTTGCGGCCCGCAATCATTTCGCAATAATGTTCGAGGATCGCTTCAATGCGTGACTGTATCTAAAACCCGCATGGGCCAGGCCAGATACACAAAGTTTATGACACTCCCGGCCATAATCATAGGTACGAAGTTTTAAGGAACTCTCCAAGTCTGCCGGGCCGGGTCTTGCTTAGTTTTCTAAGCATAGTGATAGGATTTTTTCAGCATAGACCTGAGACGCCTGTATCACCGACGTCTTCGTTACCAAGAAGACCCACATCAACAACCCTACTAATGCAGACCCACAGAGTAATGCACCAAGGACGAACTCTGTTGTCCCAACTTCGAGATCATACAGAAAATATGCACTGCCAAGTGTAACCGCAGAGGTCACAAGAATGCCCAGTGGTTTCAGCCCCAATAGATTGCGGGTGAAGCCATACGATATGTTCTCGTTCAACAAGAGACTGGCCTCCGACTGAGGTCGAGTATGCTCAAGCAACCAACGCACTGCAAGCAAGCGGTCTTCTTCTGCGACCTTCGCATCGTTGCTTTCATCGGCAAGGCTTGGCAAGCCTATTTTGCTATGGGTCTCAATGTAAGTTCTGCACTTCGTTTTCATGGTCTTAGGCAACCTATCGTCAGCAAGGGAAAGCAGCGATGCCGTATGCAGACGTCCAATCTTTTTCCCCAGCTTGCGCTCAACATTCCGACCGGACTTTCGCGCCAATCGCGACAACGCGAATAGGATTCCACATGTCACCACAAGGGCCGCGATAGCGCCCAACTGGGTCCAGACTGCCGGAAACCAAACAAACACGAACAGAAGTGCGGGCAATACTGTCAGAAGGGCAGGATTTAGACGCGCATTTCTATCATATCGATCCATACCCAACATCTTATTCATCTGTCCGACCTTTACCTTCACCACTATGCATTTGCACCACCATCCAGATCAGAAGATAAGCCTACGGCTTCCGTTACCAACTGGCGGTACCCAGTTGGGGTTCTGATGATCATGAGAACAGGAAACAGCTGTCCAATCGCAAGTTTGGCCGCTGTACTAAAATCAGTCGTAGACGGGCCAGTGGAGGCGAGATGGTTGTGCCACGTACCCAACGCGTAGAGCGTGTTGCCTGATGATTTCGATAATTGCTCAAGCTGATCACTTAACCCCTCAATACCCAGCACAAATTCCGCTGCTGAGAATTTACTATCGGGGGAGCCGCAATGGTATCGACGACTTGAAAGACGTTACCAATAGCCGAGAAGCGCCCTACCAAGACGCCGCCTGTTTCGGAGCCCGGTTTGCGCTTAATTTCAGCGTCAATCTCAGTCGTAACCCGACGCGCAAGCCGTGTATAAACCGCGTTATTCGCGGACCCCTTCACGACTGTGTAGGGTTCAACACTGTGGCTTTCCCATCTCTGCGAAATTCCGTCAGCATGAAGACGACCAATGTTGAATTGCCCAATTTCATTCACAGATTTTCCGGATAGTACGTTGCCGGTCAGCGTCGCGAGCGGTGCAGTCAACGTAGAAAGGCGTGCGTCTGATGCAATCATTGAGAGGCTCGAGCATCCTTGCCCAATGACGATTTCGTCTGCGCTTTGCCCCATTACTTTAGATCTGAGCGCGTCGTCGCGGCGCATGTGATGATAAAACTCCGTCATCAGGTCGCTGCTGTTGGGGTTGCAGCCCTGACCCGAGACGGAAAAATAACCTATATCACTATCACCCATAAGGCATGCCTCCATCACGCGTGGCGCTTTGCCTTTCGACCAACCTGTAAAACTCAAAGTCTCGCGCAACACTGAAGACGCGGTAGTATTCAGAAGTGCTTTGGACTTTTCAAGCTTCAGCTTTCTGCGCAACTTTTCGGTGCGCAGAACGGTGTTAGCATCAATCCGAAATCCAACCGTCTCCTGAGCGAGTTTGCTGGCGTCGTGCGCGAACTCCCCTGCCTTTGAAGAGTAAAACATCGAATCCAGATCTACGGAGTATGGTAAACAGGAATGCCGCGCATAATTGTGCGGATCCATGATGTCGTTGTCTATCACGGTCATCGGGGCGCGACCCGACCGTGCAAGATGCATCGCAATCTTTGAACCTAAGCTACCACAGCCAAGCATCGACCATGATAACCATGAATCGCTGGGATCTCCATGCGATGTTCTTCGCAAAACATCTGTCGAGATCGAGTCTCTATGACCTGCCAGGCGGACAACAGCATCTGATGTAGGCTTCAGATCATCGACAGATTGAAGCTCGATCACATACGGGCTGATCTCTAAAGGCGAGGTTTGGCCGACGAGATTGAACGGGCGTCGAGCGATCAATATCACTGTAACCGGCAAGGCCGTTTTGATGACATACCCATCAAGCAGTGCGCGCAGCCGCTTCATCCTTGCAGCTAATATTTTGCCGCAGCCATAAAGCTGAGCGCGTTCGTACAACTCTTGGACGCTTCTAACTGTCTCGGGAAGATATTGGTCACTGACAACAGCCGTACCATCTGGATTTTTACCAGGCCAAACACTCAATCCAAGGCTGAACCCTGTCCATTCCTCGTCTTTCTCAGTCCTTGGCCCAAGAGAGGCGAGAGTCTCTTCAACCATCTTGACTTGTTCATCGCCTTTGAAACTGATCCGATAATAGGGGTCAGTTTGACCAAACTGCGCGAGAACCCACGTACGATGCCAAGCCGCACCAGATGTGCGTTTAACCAAGCCTCTAATTTTTGAAGCATCCCCGACGATAAGGTCGTTCAGGTGATCGCGCCGAACGAATTCCCAGCCATGGTCTGGGTCATTCAGCTCCAGCATTGCTGCGCGATCAAGCCAATCCAGCAGTTGCTGGAGAAGGGCAAGAATGCCGCCACCAGATTGAATGAGCTCGCGTGGAGAGCCGAACACAAGACACGGTTCGGGGGGCGCACCACTCGCATTCGGCTGCAAATGTGGGTGGGATCGATCAAAATCATCGCGGAGGCTCGGGCGGGGGGCGTATAATGGGTACGATACAGGAAACGAGAATTTGACCGCTTCGACACGCCGAACGCCAGAAGGGCTTTCACCTCGGAATCGAGAAGGAAGCTCCAACCTAATTTGCAAGGTCACGTCCACAGAACTTTCAACGTCAGCCCTAGACGCAATATCTATTCCTACGACCTGGGGGTGTTTGTCTAGCGAACGAACCGCACGCGCGATGGCAACAGGTAGCGCCAGAAGATCTTCAGTGTTCACCATTGCGAGGGCTCATGCCTCATGCGATCCAGAACCATGAGCATGTGCCTCAACACCAAGCGCAGACGATGAGGAAATTGCGGCAGCCATTTTTAAGGTAACTACCTTAGGGCCATATTTGGTAATTTCCATCTTGAATGGCTTGTCGCCCTTTTCGTCCTGCAAACACCGGAACTCGCCGTTGATAGCCGCAGAGCCTAGGATGTTCTCGTATTCATACTTTGCACGGATACAGGGTGGATCATTTTCATCATCCACAACAGTCTTACTACTTGCTAGAATTATCGCTCCGCCGTTGGCTTGTGAAAGAGCAGACCGTGCATCATTAGAAACGACTGCGTCTTTCCCCTTCTTGGACCAACTGTCGTAAGACAACGACCGCCACGAGCAATGATGCGGCGCGACTAAAACATCATATGCAAGAACCTCTGGAGTGTCTGAATAGTCAGCCCAGATTTTCTCCCAAATAGCGACTTCGGCGTCACCGCCAAACAAGTATTGGGCAGAGTTGTCTTTGTCGCCGGTCGCAAGCGTAAACTGTGTAATGACGCTGGAGTTGTTCTTACTGAGGATCTCTTCTTCATTTTCATCGTCAGTGACCGGGAGCGGGCCAAGTAGAACGACTTTAAAACTGTCATCCACTTCGCCACAAATGACAGAGAATGTCTCTCCTGTTCTAATCAAAATATCGGTCAAATCATCCGTTTTGCCGTTTGCGTCCTCGCTCAAGATCAAGATTCTGCTCCCGTCTACAATGACTTCACCTCGACGAAACATTTCCACGCGGCGGCGAGCTTCTGTTGCCCAGGCTTTCGCATCAGCGCAAAGCTTGTTGGCACTGCTTGCGCGCTTAAAAACAATGGGGGAAGACCACATCTCACGAATGACAATCTTGTCGTCTTCAGCAGACCAATCGTCGATGTTGCCAAGGTGAAAGTAGTTCGCTAGGCCGGAGCAATGATCCATGTCTGGATGTGTTAACATGAACGCATCTATGAAAAGCCGTCCGTCGCTGTCGCGGTCGAGAGTGTCTCGGAGTTGCGCCCCTACATCCGGCGCATCTCCATTTTCGTCATCAGCGGATGTACTGATATTAATATCAATAAGGATGAAGCGACCGCTGTTAGTCTTGATCAGGTTCATATCGCCATTGGCGACCTTAAAATGAAAAGTCTCTACAGTCATTAAAGTAGCTCCTAAGTTCCGATAAAAACCTGAGTTAATTGCCCCTTAGTCGAATCGGACAATTTCGAATGCCACCCTTAGTTTAGTATATTTTTAACTTCTGCTCAACAACATGTAGTGTTGCGCAATATCACAATGGCGCTCCGAAGTTCATAATGTACCCGGGAGGTGCCGGCGCTTTGGGAAGAGTCGTTTGACTTTGCAGATAATCCTTAGTTTCGAGAAGGTCTCACCGTTTTGCGCGCTGAGTATGCGCTTAGCCGTCATTCTCAATTCTCGGGAGAAACCAAGTTAGCAGCCCCGCCAGAGGGAGCACTGAACAAAGTCGATATAGCGTTTCAACGCCATAGTTGTCGGCTAAACCACCAAGAAGTGCCGCAGCAACACCTGCTAATCCGAAGTTCAGTCCATAAAACAGGCCGCCAATGAGGCCAATTCGGTTCGGGAGTAGGTCCATCGCATAAATTAAGATAGAGGCAAACGCACTGGCCATTATAATGTTAATCATGATGGTCAGTGCGCCTGTCCAAAACAAATCAACGTAAGGCAAAATTAGCGTCAGAGGCAAAGGGCCCAAGATTGAAATCCAGATGATACGGTGTCGTCCGATGCGGTCTCCGAGGATCCCGCCGATCAAGACCCCGGCTGCCGCCGCGAAAAGAAAAACGAACAGCATCATTTGCGAAGCAGGGATGGACAAGTCGAACTTCTCGATCAGATAGAAAGTGTAGAAAGATCGAAAACTTTCACCGTAGAGGTTCTTGGTAAACATTAGGCTAGTGAGGACAAAAAGGCCGATCCCGATGGTCCTTCGTGTTGGTTGCGGACGCAGGCTGTCGCGCTGACGATTTGCTCTCATCGTCGCAAAGGTTATACTTATTTGGCTTTGTTTGCCCCCAATCCATGTCAATAGTCCCATTGCAACTAAGGCCGAAACCGCGAACCAAGCAAGGCTCGTCTGCCCCCAAGGAACGATAATTAGGGCGGCGAAAACTGGGCCGAGCGCGCCGCCGGTTTGGCCTCCCACCTGGAAGATGCCCTGCGCGAACCCTTGGCGATTTCCTGCGGCATAGCGGGCGGTCCGCGTTGCTTCAGGGTGGAAGATTGAGGATCCTACTCCAATCAGCGCGACCGACATTAGGATGGTTAAGTAGCTTTGCGCAAATGCGAGGCTAACTAGACCGACTAAAGTAAACATCATACCTGCGACCGGCGAATATGGAGCGGGGCGCCGGTCAGTCGCCATGCCGACCACTGGCTGTAGTAACGCGCCAGCTAGCTGGAAGGTAAGTGTGATCATACCGATCTGAGTGAAATCCAGTCCATATGCGGCCTTCAAGATCGGGTAGACGGCTGGGATCAACGACTGCATTAAATCGTTCAGCAGATGGGTAAGGCCGAGAGCTGCCAGCACAGCCAAATATGTTCCGGAACGATGTGCTGTAGTGGCCATAGAGATATAACTTTCAAATTTTTACTTCAGAAAATCGCGGATTAAAGAGTTCGGCGCAGGATGCCTCGTCCAGCGGTTGCCAGCAAGGTCATAGCGTCGCACTAGTATTCTGCACCTAACATAAGATACCCGATGGAAGCAGGGTGGTGGACACCACGCTACCGTCCCTGAGCGAAGTTGTCAGAAGTCGGCTAGGAGCCCTTACTGACCGCGCCGAGCTTGAAGCTTGTCGAAGTAGCAACATCGCAAGTTGTGCAGAGGACGGCCTAGAGCGGCCATCCAGCTTATGATCGCAATGCTGCGGTGCGGCCCGTAATTGCGGACATTCTATGCAGCCACAAAATCAGATGAAATGAGAATTCACACAATGCGGACAAAGGTTGCATGCGCGACGTTGCCCGTAAGCCCCGCAGGTCGCATCAACGCAGGCGTTGCGTGGGTTGCTGAGCGAAGAGGCCACCTACAATGCGCTGGACGCACAGTTGAAGGAGAACTTGAGCTTAGTGAAGGCCGCCGAAGAGAGGGCAGAGACAGAGACAGAGGAGCAGGAGGTCGAGATGGATCGGGAGATGACGCATGGGTTGTAATGACTGATTGCGTACGCTTACAAATATTTGATTGATAGCTCATCCTCAATGCCCAACTCTGAAAGGGCCAATTTAATGCGATCAAACTTATTCGTACTATCAATATTTCCTTCAACATAATAGCGATCGCTGATCTGCAATGCTTGCCGAAGAACTTTGCTATCATCAGTCAGCTGGATTCGCTCGCCAAGACTTGTTCCGTAAAACGCGTCTGGCTGTAGATCAATAAGCTGTCTAAACACTTCAACGTACAATTTGGCCACTTGGGACAAGACAAGTTTACTTCCAAAGAAGACGGCGTATTCTAGTTTCTTAAATTTTGGTTCTTCCGCGTCAAATATGTTGACCTCTTCCAAAACACCGTCAGAAATCATGTCCACAACTGGCTCGGGCCAAATCTCTAAAAATCTGGTTGAAATAGCCTTTGCGCGCTCCTCAACTTTCGAAACGCCCCAGTTTGCACAGTCCTTTAGATCACGGTTTAGCCATAAGCGGCTAAATCTATACCCTTCTTCACCCCCATCAATGTTCATTTCCCTTTTTGCCTCAAAGCTTTTGTTTCCAAGCTTGCCATTATTACCTGACAGGGTAAGGTTCCCAACGGTGTTGAGGTACTTTTCCGCAAGAGCTGAATACTCTTCAGAGTCTAGTGAACGTTTCCAAATAGCATCAGGGTTTTGAGGAAAAATGTGCTCAATTGTGATATCAGATGAGCTGACGTCTACGTGTTCTTTGTTCTTGTGGTTTTCAATCTTATCAAAAAAGTAAGCTCTGGTTTTTGCCTTTGTGTTATACATATCTTTGTCTTTAAAGGATGATATAACCTCAGCATCGCGAGGAAAGCGTTGGCTTCCTGTCTTCTGCATTATGGCCCGTTCTATTGAGCTCAAGTATTCCTCTGGATTGACACGTTCATAAAGTGTCATAAATATTTTATTTAGAGCATTTGTTGGTAGGCCCATCACAAAACGGCGCCAGACAAATGCTTGTGTTATTTCCAAAACAGCAATGAAAGTAGGTTTGTCAATTATCCCTTCGACAAAATCTTGATACACTTTCATAAGAAACGGGTATGCAACGTTAATCTCTAGCGCATTGATGTGCATCAGGCTGCTCTTAATGTCGTCATCCAACTCCTTTGATGGATTAAGTAGCTTATTGTAGACTTCTGAGAGCGTTCGTAACTCTTCGAGGGCAGATTTGAGGTCCCCTGAATTTGGTTCTGGGAAACGATCCTTAAATTTATCATAAACTGCCGACTTATTCGGGATGACTTTGGTCTTCATCGTCAGATAATCGCGAATGAAGTCCGACACCTTGCTTTCATTTGTTGTTTGGTTTTTTGCATTTGTCTCAATTGGCTCCCAGTACGACCGAAAGAGCTTCTCTTGAGCTACACGCGGCAAGCCCATTAGGATATAGTTTCGGATCAAATCGGCCTGAGAAAGTTCCAGACCCGTAGAGTTCAAGCTTTCAAAAATTCGTTGTGGGTTATCCTTTTGTCTATCCAAAGCAATATCCACGAATATTAGCTTTGCCATTCCACGCAGAATTACATCGAGGTTCTCTGCGGAAATAAGTCCCTGAAAAAGACGAAAATTCTCCACTAGCCTTGAGAAACCGGGGACTTTTGTCGATTCATCGGGATCTAATATTTGCGCGAGAGCAAGCTTGTTGTTGTCAGTTGGCTTTAGTTTTAACTTCTCCGTCTCGCTAGAGAACTCATTGATCAAGTAGGTCTTAAATATTCTTTGAGCGAGCGCGTCATTGCCATCCGCCAAGGCGAAACGATAGATTGCAACATAGAGAAGAGTTAGTGTTGTAAGGCGCTGTTGTCCGTCAATCACGGTAAGTTCTGTTAAGCCTGAAGCAGCATAAACATCATCGTGTACATAAACTATACTCCCAATGAAGTGAGCTCCTTGGTCGTCGTTGCGTCCAACCTCTAAGATGTCCCGAAATAGCTGCTGGCATTGAACTTTTGTCCAGTCATAATTCCTCTGATAGACTGGTATGGCAAAGGTTGTTTCGTTGGAAGCCATGAACTTATCAACACGGGTTTCATTTGCTTTCACTGGTATTCACCTTTGTTGCTTAGCTTGCGATGATTAAATATCTTCAACATACGCACCAGACTATACAGCACAACTAGCAGCGGACAAACGCCAGCGCCACACCTGGCTAGTGTTCTGCACCTGACGCAAGTTTCCCAGTCTGCCTCTGGTGCGCTTGGTCGTTTGAACGAATGTCCAAGCGTCGGCTATGCGCAGAGAGCCGACGTTGCATTTCCTTTTCCTCGGGGGTTGACCTTTGAGGAGGGCGTAGTCGACCCGAAGCCGCGCATAGATGGCTAAGGCGTATTGAGCGAAAGAAAGTTGAATATTACACGTTCTGATGGCGATCGAGGAAGATCCATGTTGTTGTTAGGTAAGTAAGCACAACCTTTAACAAGAAATAAGACAGTCACAGCCTTGCTCCGGCATTCGTGGACTGGGTAATCTTCTTAAGATGAATGAATTGATTGAGGCGCAAATAGATGATTATCCGCAGTGCATTGCAGTGTGAAACCTGTGAGGCTATTTTCACTGTTCGCATTGGCATGGGTCAAGGTATCCGGCAAGAACACACCGTGAACTGTCGTAAATGTCAGGAGCCAATGTCGTTCGGCATGACAGTTAATTATTCAGAGTTGTCGACAAACGTTTTCACCATTGATGGGTGCTCCGTGGTCGAAGTCCCGGCCCACGGGACTGGTCCTGTAGTCAACGTGGATGCCAATTTTGTGGTTCCGGAGGGCATGACCGACCAAGATGTGTCCTTTCACAGGCTCACACAGATGCGGGAAATGATCAAAGCCGCTGAGGGGTTCGGGCCACTACCTACTCAGAAGTTTGATCCATACGCTCCCCGTCGTCCAACTGCGGATCATTTGTCAGAATGGAAGAATCTCAAGAAAGCCGTATCACTCGCGTCCAACGGAAGGACGAAACTTGCAAACAAAAAGGTGGCCGAAGGCACTGCCGAGTATTATGCAGACGATCCACTTTCAGGGCCGACCGATTGGTTCTTCCGGTTTACCTACAAGTTCATGGGGCGAAAGCACGGTGTCCACTTGAAATCGATGATGGACGAATTTCGTTCCATCGCCGCGACACACGATTGCAGCGACCTTCTGAATCACTATGCCGAGTCGATGGTAAAAGATAGATTCACTCTTTACCGTGAGGTCTACACCGATTTCTTCTCCAAACACGCTCAGTTTGCCCAGGTGTCATTCCAGGCTGGTCTGGGCATAGCTCCTTCTGATGACATGGTAGCGACATCAGTTCAGTTTGATCAGGTGAAATCGTTCTACGGTGACGCCTATGAAGTGTTCGCGGGCAGTGTGGACTTCCTTGCTATGCTGAACAACGTCAAACATGGTCGTGCTTTCGACGAGTTCGAAACGCTTACGATGGACAAGTATCAAAAGCTTGATAACTCAAGTAAGTTCAATCCTTTTGGGATGAACGCCGTGTTTATGGCTCTATGTTCAGAGAAGGATAACCAGCTGCGGAACGCATCTCACCATAAAGGGATCAGGATAGACGCAGATGGCAAAACCTTGAGATATCGAGCGGGCAAAGGTGGGACCGGACCCGAACAAGAATTGACCTATGCCAGCTACCTATATCGGTCGGTCACGCTGTTTCTTCAGATATCAGTTCTGGTCGCAGTTGAGTTGACTATATGCTCGGCTAACAAGATCGAACTGCCGCTCGATTGAGTGCAGTACTGATAGCATAAGAATAAAAGTTCCGGTCAGGGAAGAACGTCTGCTTCGGGCTGACTGCCGTCATTTGATGTTTTCGCTCGGGACACTTGTCTCCTGACCGCAGGCCTGCTTTTACACGGCTATGTTATGTTAGGAGCAGAGCACTGGGCGATTTCTGAGGCGTGCTCAAAGGTTGTATCAGGGCATTATAACAGTTCCCGCCAAAGATGGGCTGAAGGACAGTCTGATTGGTAACTAAACTTGAAAGTCTGGAGAGCGGCAATCTTGCCACCTACCATTCTGGAGGTCTCCCGGGAAATACGAAGCCAACCCGAAAGCCGAAGGGCCGACAGAATTTCGTGAGCGTCTCTAATGTTGGGTTCCCCTTACCACTCTCAAGCTCGATGACCTGCTTCCGCGTTAGACCAAAATGGTAAGCGAAGTCTGCTTGGGTCATGCCGATTGCGTTGCGCATCTCTTTGAAAGCAGCCGGGAGCATTAGCTCTCCTTCGCAGGCCCTCCGATGAAGCTCTTTGCGGCGGGCACGTATGACGTCCTTTGAGATCGTTCTCTTAGGCGGCATCTAACTATCTCCAATGTGTCTTCTATGGGTCCACTATAGCGACGTGAGGGCACATGATGTATCTTCATAGCGCCCTTTCGACGTGCGGCAGGACAGCCAAAAAGAAGGATTGCACGTCATCAAATCGACCTTCAGGTTTCGCAGCATCAAAATCAGTTTCCAGCTAAGACGGGCGGACAGTCGTACGGATCAGGACGATCTATGTTTTCGATGAAGCTCGTCACCGAACCATGCCCTGCCCCATGGACACCGGGAAATAGGATCATAAACTCACCACTTGCGACGGTACCTTTGGGTCTGGGGCGGCTCTGCGTCGCGAGATCGACTATCAGAAGAAATTCTCCGGCGCAGATAAATACGAGGTCCCGGATGTTTTCTGGGTTGTTTAAGACATTCCATGTCAGCACGCTATCTCGGCTTCGAGATATTGGCGGACGAGGATGATTGTCGGCAGTCCGCCCGCAATCATCACCTTGATTGCCGGTTGACCTGCAAAAAGCGGAGCGCCGTTCGGGTGTTGGATCCAATCATAGCACCATGGATCTGCGAAGATCGTACGAAGGGCTGCATGGATCCCCATCAGTGCGCCCGCTCGGAGTATCTGGTCCTCAGTTAGCGCCACGCAGTGTCCAGCCCGGATCCTACACCACATTTTATAGGTGACGCTGAGAAGCTCGAAGGACTGCTGCTCTGTGAGCTCCCAGCGAGCAAAAAGATTAGGAATGGCGCGCAGAATTGTCTGTTGTTCATCAGATCTCATATAATTTGCCTCCCTCACCTCAGGTCCTCAAGACCCTCCCAAAGGCCTAGCACCGCCCTCTCTCGACTGGCATGGCCGCCGAAGTTCGTATTCGACCGCCTGCAACCAAGCCAATCAAAGTTCGTTACAGAAATTGGCGTTCACTTCCCCGTGATACTGCAATACCCGCCGACCGGTCCTCCGTCGCCGTCGTTTTCCTCGTCCCTCCAAGTCTCTTGCAATGGCGTGCTAGCGTAAATGTAGAAGGGATCTTCGGTGACGTGACCCCATTCCCTCAAAAGATATGCAAAGAACGGTAGAGTATTTGGCTCTTCTGGCTCCAAAATGTTCGCTAGCCCGCGTCGAGCTCGGCTCGTCAAATGAACCGTCCGGCCGGAGCGGGCGGGGTTTTTCGACGACCCAGGGACGATAAGCCCCTTCTGCAAGGCTATAGCTCCCTGTCGTCTTGACAACCTGCCAAACCAGATAAGGTGAAAAGGTAGAAGGACGCTTGGGCGCGTGCTTTGCCGCGTCAGAAAAATAACTGGTTCGCTCACGAATCACTCCCATTTTGGGAGCATCTTGTGACTGAGCTAAGGGTGTTTGTCGAGAAGTTTTGGAGCAAACAAGTTGGCAGGCGCAGTTCACACAGATGCATATCGGTTGCTACGGCAAGAACTGACCAGATTGCGTATGGCGGCAGGAATGTCGCAAGCCCGACTTGCGGAAGTTCTTGGCAAACCAGCATCTTATGTCGCGAAGTATGAACTTGGCGAGCGGCGGCTTGATGCAGTCGAGCTTTGCGTTATCCTGAGAATAATCAGCGCTGATCCTAGACTATTCTTTGCGAAACTATTTGAAGCATCACCAGATAGACTGTGAGATCATAAAAGCTCTTGTTGCTATCGGACCCCAACGACCGGTCAGTCATCTTTTAAGAGATTTTTCGGGCGCCGATTTCGCAAAGAGCAGCATTAATAAACGCTGATCTTGGGACCAGAATGACCGCTTTCAAGCCTCTGACAAAATGCCGTCGCAGGTGCCCGAACTTACACTTTGCGCCCTGACTGAAGACTGCCGCTAACGGCCCTAAGCTGCCGTTGACATTGCGCATTTTGAGTGTCCGGTTTCGTCATAGGGTCTGGTTGCTGAAACCGAAAGTGAATACTCTTGGTAATCAGATTGAGTGTTGTTTTCGTGAAGGCAAGGTTTGTTGGTCAGGCAACCCGATTTCTCGACCGTGACGATAAAACGCAATTAGGAAGGAAAGAGACTTTGGCTAATATGTTTGACTGGAACGCACTTGATCAAAAGGTATGTGCAACAATCGCAGAATATGAGGAACTTGATAGAACGAAGTCTCTCTCTGTGGTGGCGATTTCAGAAACTATGGAAATCGACATAGATGAAGCCGTCGACGCGATCACCGATGGCGGTAACGATCGAGGTGTTGATGCCCTTTTCATTGATGATCGCGATGGCAAAAATGATATTCATATCTTCCAGACGAAGTGTGTCGGAGATTTCTCTAAGTCAAAGAATAATTTTCCAAGCTCTGAAATTGATAAGTTAGCGTCTTTTCTTGTTGATCTCACTGGACACGACAACGATGCACTTGCTAGCACGAACAGCCTGCTGAAGGCGAAAATCTCGGATGCTTTAGAAGTTTTGAAAGAAGCAAACGCAACGATTACAGTCCACTTTGTTGGCAACACAGCACCTCTTATCGACACTGAATTGAAGAGGGTTCGGACCGCGTTCTCAAGATATAAAGCAATCGAATTCAGAATGCATGATCTGGATGCGCTGTCTGATTTCTTTCTTGAAAAAGAGTCCCGGCTTTAGTGCGGGAAATCACGGCGATCGACACAAATTTTTTCGATCGAACGGATCAGAATTTGCGAGGTGTGGTTTGCTCAGTTGCAGCGTTGGACATTGTAGACGCCATCAAATCGGAAGACGACCCAGAACAGGTTGAGGCAGGCATCTTCGATCAAAATGTTCGCATCTATTTAAAGCGACGAAATCGTATTAACCGAAGGATAATTGAATCTGCATTATCTGACGATAATCACATGTTTTGGTATCAAAACAATGGTATTACTATGACCTGTGATAAAGTGGAAATCGGTCCATCACGGAGGGCGCCCAAAATCAAGCTAACCAACGTTCAGATTGTGAACGGTGGGCAGACTTCAAACTGCCTGTTTGAAGCTGCAAAGGAGGATCGGAGCAAAATCGAAGATGTGATCCTGCTTGTTCGAGTTATTGAAACTTCATCCGAAGAAGTAAAAATGTCCATCGCCGAAACGACAAACAGCCAGACGCCGATAAACGTTCGTGACTTACGTTCCAATGATCGGCAACAGAGGCAACTGGAGGAGGTGTTCGCTGATCTCGGCTACTACTATGAAAGGAAAGCTGGGCAGCACGCTGACAAACCATCTTCCAAACGCGTCGATGCATTGACGGCGGGGCAAGCATACCTTGCCTATGGCATTGGCCTTCCAGAAACAGCCAAAAAGGATCGAGGACGGGTTTTTGGAGACCTTTATGACACTGTTTTTGCTGAAGACCTCACAGCAATTAAACTTCTCACGTCATTTAAGCTGGCTCAGGTCCTTAGCGAAAAAAAGAAAGAGGTTCGAAAGAAGATCAGAGACGGTTTGACGCTTGCAATCGGTGAAATGTCATTGATTGACGGATCGTTTCACACATTGTTTGCAATTAGACAAATCTGCAATCGGGATGAAATTGACATGTGGGACTTTGATCTTGCTGATGCAAAGGTCAGCGAAGCTATTGATGTGGTTTCAAAGCTCTATAATAATGCTCAATTGGCGGACGACAACTTTTCATCAAACCGATACTTTAAGGACGCAAGGACCAAGGATGAGGTCACCAAGGCAGTTGGTTGATTATCCACTCACCAGCCATTCGCGTCTAGTGCCGCAAAAGACAACTTCCCAAAAGCAGACTTTTCGCGCCATTTTCTCGGGAGATGGTCATGTCGAGCGCAAGAGCGTATTCCAAATCCTAAATGGAATTAACTGAATCTGGACTTATGGCGAATTTCCGCCTTTTCTGATTGGTCAGCACACAAAACAAATGCCTTTGCGAGGGTGCCTTTAGAGAAAATAGATCCTATATACTCATATGAGAACAAAGAAGCAGTTGAATGCGTGTATATCCGACCGTCATGAGAAACTATCGGGTAATTAAGTCGACGAGTGTGCTTTCGAACAAATTCAATATTAAAAGAGGCTGTGAAAGAAGATATTTCGTCTTCAACCGCGCTCAGGTCGGCAATATTGCAGGACCATTCATTGCCTATGTCTGGTCGGCTGGAGGGCTCCCAATACTCGTAGATACTCCATATTCTCGGTCCAAATACCGATATACATTGAAGTATTCCCTGCATGCTCGAAATGTTCGCTGGATTTAAGAACGTATTAAATTTGAGTGGAACATCATTGCTTGATAACAAAGCTGCGAAGTTTGTGACTGCCTCAAAATTCCGCCTGTCGCCTCGGACCGAGGCGTGAACGGTCGAATTAGCGCCGTCAATGGGAAGTCCGACCAAGTCAACAAATTTCGATATCCACGACAATGAACGTTCTTTTCTGTGGAACCCGACCGCGTTTGTGTCCAGATGAACGAATGCTCCTCCTGACTTCGCAATACTCGCTAATTGTTCGACAAAACTATAGCTTGATGGATCGCCTCCACCAAATGTGATGTAGTCGACGCCATAGTTCAAAAGCTCTTCCGTCACTTTCACGCAAACTGAAGGTTCGGGTGCTGCTCCACCAAAGGAAATATAGCACCAAGGGCATTTAAGAGAGCAGCGATGCTCAAAATTGAAAACGGCCCTCACTCGCGCGTCTCTTGCGCAATAGGATGCTCACGTTTTTTACTTTCCATCCAGCTATCGAGAGTAATCGAGTTCCCCCAAAGTGTCTCAAAATGTTTGTTGAGCATCTCAAAGTGGCTAATACCCTCAGTTGGCAACATGGACCTAAACTTCATGCAGAAAAACAGGTTTGAAATCCTTCCTCCATCCATCGCCACATGATACGGGTCAAAATATGCGACTTCATGGGACAAGAAGACTGTACAACTCATTCCAGTGCTAGCGAAACGAACTTGAAAGTCTGGATGCGACTCTGCGGTCCTAATGATGTCCTCGAGGGGCAACTTGCTATCCGCTCCCTCATTTCCGTTATTCAATTTGTTTTTGAAGGCTTTTTCGGAAGAATTCGGGTCAAGAAGAATGATTTTAACAGGTATACCTTTTTCAAGACGCTTCTGAACATACTTCCAGTGACGATTGACACCCCGAGACAAGTAGGATGCACCAGAGTTAGCGGCCAACTTAATGATTTGCGCTTCTTCAATTGTGTCCTGAGTGTCAGAATTTCTGCGACTTTTGTCCACCCGGCGTTGCATGTTGTATGTGTCTTCTAGCCCATATGACATTAGCGAATCGGCGATGCGATCTGAGAGGCGAGAGTGCGCCAGTAGAGCTACTCTGTTGCTGGAGGTGCCGACGACACGAACCACTAAATAGATTGCTATCGCGACGGCCATGACGATTAAGTAAGTTTCCCCCTCGACCTTCTCGTAACTCAGAAGGTAGTTCGCTCCGAAGCTAGCTAGCCCGAATAAAATGACATCTAGTAGCAACATGAGCTGAAATAGTGGACGTCTGCGCATTTTTCTTATCCTCTCAGATGTGGATGCGCACTCACTGAATCGTGGCAACTCGTCTACCTCAAATCACGAGATGGTCTCAATCTCAAGTTGCGTTGATATTAAATTTGGCCCTGACCCCAACTGGGACACACTTCCATTTCAGTTCAGCGTCAATAAATTGATATGCGCTCACCCAGTCGTTCGTACGGTACAATCTGATCCATCTCGGTCAGCGGGTTCTACGCAAAGCTGCCGTTGGTGCGGGACGCAGCGAATTTCCGCTCCCCGCCGATTGTGTTGAAAAACTATTTGCCGCAACTGCAAATTTCTAAAATGTGGGAAGCTGTTCTCTAATGAGCCAGTAGTGCCCCGGGGGTGACGCTAAAATTTCCATAGTTTGGAATTTTGTTTTGCCGAATTCGACTTCAGCGCGCTGTAGGGGGGGTCAACACAATCCGCCCATTCTCCCGGGGGTCTTCGCAATCGCGGCGGAAGCTGAGCGGCCGCAGCGAAAGGCAGGAAGGTCCCGCATAGCTGACCCTCGGACTGTCGTACGAGCAGCTGGGGCGCACATTGGCTGACAGGATATCTTATGTCTGGTGCAGAACACTGGCTTGTTTAGGGAGGGGGAAATCGGATCGCTGGGTATGCCCTCCGGTAGAAAGGTTCGTCAGCAAATGTTGCGGTTTTGACTGAATAGCAGCTTAGCAAACGGCAATCTAGTGCATTGCCGTTTTCTGAGTTGACGTTTATGGGAGGCAATAAAGCGGAATAACAAAAGGAAAACGTGAAAAACTACTGCCAAAGTCACGTTTATGATATACATAATCTGAAGATAGCCGATCCCGCAGATATTGCACCCACGGCGGCGGTGGCCTTTACCATCAACCACATCGCGGCGGTATTCCTGCCAGTCGGGCTCGGCCTGCTTTGGCTCGTCTCGCCTGCGGCGGTATTCTTCCTTGCCGCAGGGATGGCGGCAGTGTCGCTGATGCTGTCACTGTTGATCCCGCGCCACCCGGCACCGGGGCATGAGACGATCTTTCAAACTGCTGTGCCGCAGGCCGCCGAATAGGCCGCGAAACCCAGCATGGCTTGACCCGACACGCGCGCGGCCCTAGGCGAAGCACAACCGCACCGCAGCAAAGGACCGCGCAATGCCCACTTTCACCGCCCTCACTACCCTCACGGGCCGCGACCCCGCCTATGCCTTGGGCGAGGCGATGGAGCGGCTGATCCCCGAGCCCACCGGCGTTGGCGTGTTTGAGGTCGAAGACGGCTCGGGCCTGTGGGAAGTCGGCGGTTATTTCGAAGAAGCACCTGACACGGCCGCTCTGGCCGTTCTGGCCGCCGCAATGAGCGCCAAGGATTTCACCATCTCGGAGTTGCCCGAAACCGACTGGGTCGCCCATGTGCGCCGCGAGTTGGCCCCCGTCGAGGCGGGTCGCTTTTTCGTCTACGGCAGCCATGACGCTGACAAGGTGCCCGAAGGCTGCCAGCCGCTGCTGATCGAGGCCGCCATGGCCTTTGGCACCGGGCACCACGGCACGACGCTGGGCTGTCTGCGCGCGCTGGACCGTCTGGCGAGCGAGGGGTTCCACGGCAAAAACGTGGTCGACATCGGCTGCGGCACCGCCGTGCTGGCCATGGCCGCCGCGCGCATCTGGCCCGAGCCGGTATTGGCCAGTGACATCGATGAGGTCGCGGTCGAAGTGGCGCAGGCGAATGTCGATGCCAACAACCTGTCGGGCCGTGTGGCCTGTGTCGAGGCCGCAGGCTTTGATCATCCCCAATTGGCCGAAGCTGCCCCCTTTGATCTGGTCTTTGCCAATATCCTCAAAGGGCCGCTGGTCGCCTTGGCCCCGGATATGGCCGGGGCGCTGCAACCCGCGGGCTATGCGATTCTCTCGGGCCTTCTGAACGAGCAGGCCGATGAGGTGATCGAGATTTATGCACGATCTGGCATCAATCTGGTGCACCGTGAGAGCATTGGTGACTGGACGACACTAACGTTGCAAACTAACGCATAATTCGCGCCTCATTTTCGTTGCATTTGGCCCTTTTGCCGCTTTGTTGCCACAATTTGCCTATATTCAAATTGGCAGCAAACGGTGGGGGCCGGATTGCTACGGAGGCTGTGATGGCTGAAGGACACGCTCAATTCGCGAAACGGATCGAACTTCTGGGGCGCAAGCATCGGAAGATGGAACGGGGATATGTCACCCGCGTCGGGCGCGACGGGTTGATCTCCGTCTTGCCGAAACGTGCCCGTCGGGGTTTCCCGATGATGGGGTTTTTCCTGATCGTTCTGGTATTTTTCGGCTTCAAAGCCTTCACCCTCGCCGCGATTGGCCCGGTGACCTATAACGAACGCCTGTCGCGGCTCGCCAATGGTTCAAACCTAGAGCAGATCGGCGCCAAGATGATGGCCATCGACCCGCTGACCAAGGCAGTGGCCGGGCTGACTGGCCCGATCATGCGGTGATCTTAAGCCACTGACTTTTGACATGAAAAAGCCGCAGCGGATGCCTTCCGCTGCGGCTTTTTCTTTGGGTAGGTATTGATGCGGGCAGGCGCAGGCTTAGCGCACGAAGTGGTTCTGTGCGACGAGGTCAATGTCACCCCGGATCAAGCCGATGTCCTGCAATTCAAGGTCGGTCAGGTCCGACAGCGCCTTGCGGGTGGCGCGGCTGTCTTGCCAATCTTCGACCGCCGCGAAGAACGCGCCGAAAAAGCCAAGGATACGTGTGACGGCCGGGGTGGAGCCGTAAGCGGTGCGGGTGGTGTCGAAAGCTGCCATGGGGCCGTCCTTTGTTTGATCGTCGGTTGTGTCTGCAGGGGCCGAGGAAAGCGCGCCGTGCAAAACGTGATTTTCGGCAATTATGCCTGAAAAGCGCCCCGCGCAATCCCTCAAAAACGACAGTGAGACTTGCGTTTTTTGCATAGGTCGAAATGACGGCTAACCCACTATCTTTACGGGAAAATTCCGGGCATCCGGATGTCGGTTTTGCAGCATGGAAAGGCGCAATCCGACACCGCGGTTCAAAAGCGACAGGATGCTTGTCGTAAAGCGCCCGCCGAGCATCAGGGCTTTGCGATGTTCGCGTTTCGTGCTAGTGCACCAAAAAAGCAACAATTTTAACGAGGGCAGAGATGATACGGGTGATCGGCATAGATCCGGGGCTGCGCAATCTGGGCTGGGGCGTGATCGACGTGTCGGGCAGCCGAATCGCCCATGTGGCCAATGGCATCTGTCATTCCGAAGGCGACGACCTTGGCGCGCGGCTTTTGTCCTTGCACGGGCAGCTGACGCGCGTGCTGACCATGTGGCAGCCACAGGCGGCGGCGGTTGAACAGACTTTCGTGAACAAAGACGGGGCCGGGACCCTGAAGCTGGGTCAGGCGCGGGGCATCGCGATGCTGGTGCCCGCGCAGTTTGGTTTGACGGTGGGCGAATATGCCCCCAACAAGGTCAAGAAAACCGTGGTCGGCGTGGGCCACGCGGATAAGGGACAGGTGGCGCATATGGTGAAGATGCAGATGCCGGGGATCGAGATTGCAGGCCCGGATGCCGCCGATGCGCTGGCCATCGCGATCTGTCACGCGCATCACGGCGGGGCCAGCACCCTTGCGCAGGCGGTGGCGAGGGCGAGCGCATGATCGGCAAACTCTCGGGCCGCATTGACTACCGTGCCGCCGACCATGTGCTGATCGACGTGCGCGGCGTGGGGTACCTCGTCTATGTCTCTGACCGGACCATGGCCGCGCTGCCCGGTGTGGGCGAAGTCGTGGCGCTTTATACCGATCTGGTGGTGCGCGAAGACCTGATGCAACTCTTTGGCTTTCAAACGCTGGTGGAAAAGGAATGGCACCGGTTGCTGACCTCGGTTCAGGGGTCGGGGCAAAGGCGTCGCTGGCAATCCTCGGAACGCTCGGCCCGGATGGCGTGAGCCGCGCAATCGCGCTTGGCGATTGGAACGCGGTAAAGGCCGCCAAGGGCATTGGCCCCAAAATCGCACAGCGCGTGGTGCTTGATCTCAAGGACAAGGCCCCCGGCGTGATGGCGATGACCGGCACCGTGGCCGACGCTCTGGGAGAGGCGCAGGCCGCCGCCGATGAGACCGTGATCGAAGCCGCGACCCCACGCCCCGCGCCGAAAGCCGCCGCGCCCAATGCTTCGGCCCAGTCCGAGGCGCTTTCGGCGCTTGGCAACCTTGGTTACGGCCCCGGTGATGCGGCGGGCGCCGTGGCGCAGGCGGCGGGCGAGATGCCAGAGGCGGACACGCCGACGCTGATCCGCGCGGCGCTCAAGCTGTTGGCGCCCAAGGGGTGACGCCCCCTCTGGCAGAACCCTCCGCCCTGCGCCATAACGAGGCCCTATGACCGACATTGACCCCACCGTGCGGCCCGAGCCGATGCCCGAAGACTTTGACCGCGCTTTGCGGCCACAGATGCTGGCGGAATTTGTCGGCCAAGCCGAGGCGCGCGCGAACCTTGCCGTCTTCATCCAATCCGCCCGCCAGCGCGGCGAGGCGATGGATCACACGTTGTTTCACGGGCCTCCGGGCCTAGGCAAAACCACACTGGCGCAGATCATGGCGCGGGAGTTGGGTGTGGGCTTTCGCATGACCTCTGGCCCGGTACTGGCCAAGGCGGGCGATTTGGCGGCGATCCTGACCAACCTCGAAGCGCGTGACGTGTTGTTTATCGACGAAATCCACCGGCTGAACCCCGCAGTGGAAGAAGTGCTGTATCCCGCGCTGGAGGATTTCGAGCTTGATCTGGTGATCGGCGAAGGGCCAGCCGCGCGGACCGTGCGGATCGAGTTACAGCCCTTCACGCTGGTCGGAGCCACCACCCGCATGGGCCTGCTGACGACGCCTTTGCGCGACCGTTTCGGCATCCCGACCCGGCTGCAATTCTACACCGAAGACGAGCTTTACATCATCGTCGATCGCAACGCTCGCAAACTGGGTGCGCCCGCCGACGAAGGCGGTGCCCGCGAGATCGCGAAACGCGCCCGCGGCACGCCGCGCATCGCGGGCCGCCTGCTGCGCCGGGTGGTGGATTTCGCGGTGGTTGAGGGCGATGGCCGCGTGACCCGCGATTTGGCCGACATGGCTCTGACGCGGCTTGGGGTCGATCATCTGGGCCTTGATGGCGCTGACCGCCGCTACCTCAAACTGATCGCAGAGAATTATCAGGGCGGCCCGGTGGGGATCGAAACCCTCTCCGCCGCGCTGTCGGAAAGCCGCGATGCGCTGGAGGAGGTGATCGAGCCGTTCCTGTTGCAGCAAGGGCTGATCCAGCGTACCCCGCGCGGCAGAATGTTGGCGGCCAAGGCTTGGCACCATCTCGGCATGGTCGCGCCCAAAGGGCAGAGCGACCTTTTCGGCTGACGCCCCCGGAGCGAAGGTAAAACAGATGACAATGACCGCAGAGCAAATCGAGACCCTTTTCACTCGCCGCGATGGGCAGTTCGCCTTTGCCCGCTGGGGCCGCCCCATTGCGCCGGTGGCCTTTGGGATCGAAGAGGCGGCGCTGCCAGTGGTGAAAGGCGCGCTTGAGGCTGTTGCCAAGCTCGCCGGACACGACATGGTCGAGACCGATCCCGAACTGGGCAGCAATCTGATGATGTTCTTCTTCGCCGATTGGGCAGAGCTTTTGGACGTGCCGGGGATGGACGGGCTGGTGCCCGATCTGGCCCAACAGGTCGAACGCTTGCAGGCCGCTGGGGCCAATCAGTACCGTTTCTTCCGCTTTGAAGAAAACGGCGCGATCAAGGCGGCCTTTGTCTTCCTGCGCATGGACGACAGCTTGCGCGAGATGTCGGCGCAAGTCTTGGCGCTGAGCCAAGCGGTGCAGGTCATCCTGCTCTGGTCCGAGGACGCCTTTGCCGAGCAGTCGCCGCTGGCGCTGGCCGATGAGGCGCTGGTGCTGCGCCCCGAAGTGGCCGACGTGATCCGCGCCGCCTATGATCCGGTGATGCCGCCCGCCGCCAATGACGCAAGCCATGCGCTGCGCCTCGCCGCGCGGGTGCCGTCATGAGCCATACCTTTCCGGTCCGCATTTTCTACGAAGACACCGACATGGCGGGCGTGGTCTATTACGCCAACTACCTGCGCTATATCGAACGGGCGCGCTCGGATATCGTCGAACAGATTGGCCTTGATCAACGCGCCATGCGCGATGAAGGGCTGGTCTTTGTCGTAACGCGGGTAGAGGCGGATTATCTGGGTGCCGCACGCTTTGGCGACCGGTTGGAGGTGCAGACGACCCATCAGGCCGAAGGGCCGGTCCGGTGGGTGTTCGACCAAGACGTTTTGCGCGATGGCAAGGTCATCTTTCGCGCCAAAGTCACCGCCGTTTGCATGACCACAGCGGGTAAACCCACCCGTTTGCCAGCGAAACTCCGCCTGTCGGACGGCGATCCTGCGGCGTGATACCATAATTCTGGCAATCTCGGTTGCAGTCCGTTAGCTTTGCTCCAAATTGAGGCCAGAAAAATACGGCCCGAGAGGCAGAATGCCCCAAAGGGGCGGCAGTAAAAGAGCATAGTTAAATGGAAGCAGAGACGCTGGCATTGGCACAGGGGATGGATTTTTCCCTGTGGGGTCTGTTCGCGAAGGCGACGGTCACGGTCAAACTTGTAATGATCATGCTGATCGGGGCCTCTTTCTGGTCTTGGTCGATCATCGTTCAAAAGACCATCCAGTACCGCAAAGCCCGTGCCGAGGCCGCGCAGTTCGATCAGGCGTTCTGGTCGGGCGAGCCGCTCGACGGGCTCTTTGACACCATCGGCGCTGACCCGGATGGACCCTCGGAAAAGATCTTCGCCGCTGGCATGTCGGAATGGCGCCGGTCGCACCGTGAAGATGGCGCGCTGATCCCCGGTGCCACTGCCCGGATCGACCGCTCCATGGACGTGGCCATCGCCAAAGAGGCAGAGCGTCTGCAAAAGGGGCTGCCGGTGCTGGCGACCGTCGGGTCCACCGCCCCCTTCGTCGGCCTGTTCGGGACGGTTTTCGGCATCATGAACTCGTTCATCGAGATTGCGGCCCAGCAGAACACCAACCTCGCCGTCGTCGCCCCCGGTATTGCCGAGGCGCTTTTGGCGACCGGCATCGGTCTCCTCGCCGCGATCCCGGCGGTTGTGTTCTACAACAAGCTGAGCGCCGACAGTGACCGCATCCTTGGCAACTACGAGGCTTTCTCGGACGAATTCGCCACCATCCTCAGCCGCCAGTTGGACAGCTAAGCCATGGGCGCAGGTGTCATGAAAAAACAAGGCGGCAAGGGGCGGCGTCGCGGACGCGCGCAACCGATGGCCGAGATCAACGTCACGCCTTTCGTCGATGTGATGCTGGTGCTCTTGATCATCTTCATGGTCGCGGCTCCGCTGCTGACTGTGGGCGTGCCGGTGGAATTGCCCAAGACCGCCGCCACGGCCCTGCCATCCGAGCAGGAAGAGCCGCTGACCGTTACGCTCACCGCCGAGGGGGCCGTGCAAATCCAAACCACCGACACACCCCGCGACCAACTGATTACCAAGCTGCGGGCGATTGCCTCTGAACGGGCCAGCGACCGGGTGTTTTTGCGCGCGGATGGCAAAGTGTCTTATGCGCAGGTCATGGAAGTCATGGGCGCGCTCAACGCAGGCGGCTTTTCCAACATCGGTCTGGTGACCGACATCGGCGGCCCGGCGTTGGACGGCAGCGACACGTCGGGTGGCTGAGCGGTGCATACCGGGCATTACATATCAGGTGCCGGGCATCTGGGTCTTATCGGCTGGCTGTTGTTTGGAAGCATCTTCACCTCCGAGCCTGACCCCGTTGAGATGACCGAGGTCTCGGTGATCTCGGCCGCCGAATATGACGCGCTGGTCGCGGCCCAGCAGCCGCCCGCGTCGGCCACCGAAGTGGCCCAGCCCGCGCCGCCTGAGGTAAGCGAACAGACCCCCGAGGTGACGGCGGAGCCGGACACGCAGATCGAACAGCCAGAGCCGGTGCAGACCGAAACCCCGCCCGAAGACCTCCCCCGAGGTGACGGAGCTGGAGTTGCCGCCGCAGACCCAAGTGGATGACACGCCGCCCGAAATGAACGAGCCGGTGGGCGATACCGCCGTGCTGGTGCCCGAAATCGCGCCCGAAGCCCGCCCGCGCGAAGCGCCCCGCGTGGCCCCCGAACCGGTAGAGCAGCCTGACCCCGAACTGCGCCCCGATCTGGACGAGCAGCCCGCCGTCGCGCCGGATGCCGAAGCCGAGGCGGAAACCGTCGTGGAAGAGCCGCAAGAGGCCCGCACGCCTGAGGACAGCACAACCGAGATCGTCACCGAAGCCGACAAGGCGCCGGCGGCGTCTGCGCGTCCGCCGGGCCGCCGCCCGACACCGCCGCCGCCTGTCGAGGTGGCCGAGGCACCGGAAGAACCCGCCGAGACGCCAGCGCCCGCCCCGACGCCCGAACCAACGCCCGAGCCTGAGCCAACCCCGGAGCCCGTTGAGGAACCCACGACCTCCAGCTCGACCGAAGATGCCATCGCGGATGCGCTGAGCGAAGTCTTGGGCCAGCCAGAGACAACCGGGCCCGTGCCAAGCGGCCCGCCGCTGTCATCCGGTGAGCGCGAGTCTCTGCGCGTCGCGGTATCGGCCTGCTGGAACATCGGCGCGCTGTCGACCGAAGCGGCGCGTACCACGGTCGTGGTCGGCATGCAGATGAACACCGACGGCACGCCCGTGGCCAGTTCGATCCGCCTGCTGAGTTCCAGCGGTGGCAGCGACACCGCCGCACGTCAGGCCTTTGAAGCCGCGAAACGCGCGGTCATTCGTTGCGGCAGCAGCGGTTACAAACTGCCGCAGGAAAAATACAGCCAATGGCAAGACATCGAGATGACATTCGACCCAATGAGGAGCCGATAACATGCTGACTAGACTTCTGGGACTACTGGCGCTCTGCGCCACGGCGGCCACGTTCACCCTGGCCCCCAATGCGTCGCAGGCCCAACCGCTGCGCATCGTGATCGACGACCCGACGATTGAGCCTTTGCCCTTTGCCGTGCCCAGCTTTCAGCCTGAAAGCGGTGAGGCCGGGCAACTGGCCGTCGATCTGGCGCGCGTCGTCTCAGAAGACCTGACCGGCACGGGCCTTTTCCGCGAAATCCCGGCCAGCGCCTATATCTCGACCGTCAGCGACTTTAACGCGCCGGTGGAATATGCCGACTGGAAAGCGATCAACGCGCAGGCGCTGATCACCGGGGCGGTCAATGTCACCGGCAACAGCGTGAATGTGAAGTTCCGCGTCTACGATGTCTTCTCGGGCGAGGAATTGCTCGACAGCAGTGGGCAGGGCGGTCTGCAATTCAGCGGCACCGTCGATGGCTGGCGCCGCATGGCGCATAAGGTGGCCGATGCGGTTTACAGCCGGATCACCGGCGAGGGCGGCTATTTCGACAGCCGTGTTGTCTTTGTTTCCGAAACCGGGCCGAAGGACGACCGCCAGAAGCGTTTGGCGGTAATGGACTACGACGGGGCCAACCTGAAGTACCTGACCGATTCCGGCTCCATCGTGCTTGCCCCGCGATTCTCTCCCAGCGGTGACCGGGTGCTCTACACCAGCTACGAAAGCGGTTTCCCGCGCATCTATGTGCTGGACATCGGCACCGTCCAACGCCGCGCGCTGCAAAGCGCCGAAGGCTCCATGGCCTTTGCGCCACGCTTCTCGCCCAGTGGTCAAACGGTTGTCTATTCGCTGAGCCAAGGCGGCAATACCGATATCTTCTCGATGGATATCAACAGCGGCCAATCGGTGCGCCTGACCAATACCCCCGCCATTGAGACGGCACCCAGCTTCTCTCCCGATGGCAGCAGAATCGTCTTTGAGAGCGACCGTTCCGGCAGTCCGCAGCTTTACGTCATGCCCGCCACAGGCGGAGAGGCGACGCGGATTTCCTTTGGCGAAGGGCGTTATGGCACGCCCGTTTGGTCGCCGCGCGGGGATTTGGTGGCTTTCACCAAGCAGAACAAGGGCCGTTTCCACATCGGCGTGATGCGGCTTGATGGCTCCGAAGAGCGCCTGCTGACCGCCTCTTTCCTTGATGAAGGTCCGACTTGGGCGCCCAATGGCCGGGTGATCATGTTCGCCCGCGAAACCCAAGGGGCGGGCGGGTCGTCCTCGCTCTATTCGGTCGATATTTCGGGGCGCAACCTCAAGCCGGTGCGCACGCCCGAAGGCGGCTCTGACCCCTCTTGGTCACCGCTGCAGCAGTAACGTTTTCCAGACCTCCCATGCGGGCGCGGGCAATTCCAATGATCTCGCGCCTGTGTTAACACCAGCAACAACAACGCCACCACAGAGAAGGCAGACCCCCATGAAACGCATTTTGACCAGCACGCTTTTGATTTCCGCATTGGCCGTGTCGGCCTGTACAAACCCCGACCGTTTTGGTGCCGATGGCATGGGCGGTGCCGGGGCCAATGCAGGCGCAGGGGTCAACGCCGGCGTGGTGCCGGGCAGCGCGAACGACCCCACCTCCACCGCCTATTTCCAACAGGCTGTCGGCGACCGGGTGCTGTTCCTCGTGGACCAATCCACGCTGACCGACCAAGGCCGTGCCACGCTCGACGGGCAGGTGGCTTGGCTGCAGACCAATACAGATTATCAAGCCGTGATCGAAGGTCACGCGGATGAGCAGGGCACCCGTGAATACAACATCGCGCTTGGCGGTCGTCGTGCCAATGCCGTGCGCGAGTATATGATTTCCCGCGGTGTTGCGGCTTCGCGTCTCAAGACCATCAGCTACGGCAAAGAGCGCCCGATCGAGATCTGCTCGGAAGAGGCCTGCTATGCCAAAAACCGCCGCGCCGTGACCGTTCTGGCCGGTGGCGCACTGACCAGCTAATTGCGGCGACAGTCCAAGCAATGACCAATCCAAGGAGGCCGATGTGCTGAAGCGATATATCTTCGTGGCGGTGATGGGGCTGATGACCGCCCCCGCCGCGCTTATGGCGCAGGACAACGATCAGACGCTGGCGGACATCCGCCAGCAGTTGACCGTGCTCAGTGTCGAGGTGCAAAAGCTGCGCCGCGAACTTTCGACCACGGGCGGCGGCTCGGTTGAGACCGGCGGCAGCTCTGTGCTTGAGCGTGTCGGCACCATGGAAAGCGAATTGCAACGCCTCACCTCCAAGACCGAAGAGATGGAGAACCGGATAAACCGGATCGTTGCCGATGGCACCAACCGGATTGGGGATCTGGAATACCGTCTGGTTGAGCTTGAAGGCGGCGATCTGGGCACGCTTGGAGAGACCTCGACCCTCGGCGGAGGGGAGGCCCCAACCGTGGTCGCACCCGCCCCCGAGGCCGACCGCGAGGTGGTCGAGATGACCCCCGGCAGCGGTGGGGCGGCACCTTCAAACGGCATCATCACCCCCATCAACGAAGCAGAGCTGGCGGTCAGCGAGAAGACCGATTTCGAGCGGGCGCAGGGGGCGCTCGCAAACGGTGACTTTCGCAGCGCCGCCGATCTCTTTGCGACCTTCAGTCAGACCTATCCCGGTGGTCCGCTAGCCGCCGAAGCCGAGATGCGCCGCGGCGAAGCGCTGACCGGTTTGGGCGACAACCGCGAAGCGGCTCGTGCCTATCTCGCGGCCTTCAGCACCGATCCCGAAGGGCCGGTGGCACCGCAGTCGCTGTTTGAGTTGGGTCGCGCGCTTGGCGTGTTGGAGCAAACACAAGAGGCCTGCGTGACCCTCGCGGAGGTTGCCGTGCGTTTCCCGGGCGCCCCGCAGGTGAGCCAAGCCGAAGCGCAGCGCCAGACGCTGGGTTGTTCCTAACCGCTGATGACTGCGCCTGCCGCGACGGCTGATGCAGCGCTGGCCAAGGGGCTGCTGGCGGGGCTGGGCGGTGCGCTGCCCCCCGCCTTGGCGTTGCAGTCTCGGGCGGGGGCGATTCCATGGCTCTGCTATCGTTGCTGTATGGGCTTTCGGCGGCGGCGGGCACACATCTTGAAACCGTGACTGTCGACCATGGTCTGCGCCCCGAAGCCGCCGGAGAGGCCGCCTTCGTCGCGCGACGTGCCAGCGCTCTGGGCCTGTCGCATGAAACACTGCGTTGGCGGGGGTGGGACGGGCAAGGCAACCTGCAAAACGCGGCGCGTGAGGCGCGGTATCGGCTGATGGCCGATTGGGCAGAGCGGCGCGGGCTGCCCTGCGTGGCGCTTGGCCATACGGCAGATGATCAGGCCGAAACGGTGCTGATGCGATTGGCCCGCCGGTCGGGGGTGGACGGCCTGTCGGCCATGGTACCGCGCAGCAACCGGCACGGCATCACATGGCTGCGCCCGCTGCTTTTTGCCCGGCGTGAGGCATTGCGAGGGCATCTGAGGCGCGCGGCCGTTGAGTGGGTCGACGACCCCAGCAACGATGACCCGCGTTTCGCCCGCATTCAAACCCGTCAAAGTCTTGCCGCCCTCGCGCCGCTTGGCATCGACGTAGAGGCCTTGGCCGAGGTGGCGCGCAACATGGCCACCGCCCGGGAGGCGCTGAAAAGCCAGACCGACAGAACGGCAGGCGATATTCTGCGCATGGAGGCGGGCGCACAGGTGATGCAGGCCGAGGGCTTTTTTGCCGCGCCCGAAGAGATCCGCCGCCGCTTGATGATTCATGCGCTTGGGCAGGTCAACGGCGGCACCTACCCCCGCGCCGCGGCCCCGTGGCGGCCCTGATCGCGGGGTTGGCCGAGGGGCAGGCGGCCACGCTGGGGGCTGTCAGGCGCTGCTTCGGCGCGGTGGAATCTGGGTCTTTCGGGAATATAACGCGGTGCGCGACCTGCGGGTGCCTGCGGATCAGCTTTGGGACCGGCGCTGGCGTGCGACGCCCCCAGAGGGGCTGCCGCAGGGCGCTGAATTGCGGGCCTTGGGGGCCGAGGGCCTCGCCCAATGCCCCGATTGGCGCAGCCTCGGGCGGCCCCGTGCTATGCTGCTGTCGACCCCGGCGATCTGGCAGGGCGCGCGCCTGCTTGCAGCGCCCCTTGCCGGACTGGACGAGAAATGGCATGTCCAGCGCGAAAGCGGCGTGGAATGCAACGAAACCGCGCCATTATCGCATTGAACATGAGCGCATCATGTCTATCTTAGTGTGGTGGTTGCCCGAACGGGCGCCCCTTGGGTCGCGGGACTTGCCCGCGGCCATGTGAATTTAGGAGAATTCCCTTGGGAAATGTTCGTAACCTCGCCTTCTGGGTTGTCCTGATGTTGCTGGTACTGGCGCTGTTCAACCTGTTCAGCGGGTCCAGCGGGTCGCTGCAAAACAATGAGGTCAGCTATTCCGAATTCGTCACCTCCGTACAGGATGGTGATGTCCGTAATGTGACATTGGATGGCGAGCAGGTTCGGTTCCGCAAGGCGGATGGCGCCGACTACCTGACGATCAAACCCGGCGATGCCGAGTTGACCCAGCTTTTGATCTCCAACGATATTCCGGTCAAAGCGCGTCCGCAGCAACAGTCTGGTTTCCAGACTTTCCTGATGTCGCTTCTGCCCATCGCGCTGCTGATCGGTGTGTGGATCTACTTCATGAACCGCATGCAGGGCGGCGGCAAAGGCGGGGCGATGGGCTTTGGCAAATCCAAGGCCAAGATGCTGACCGAAAAGCAGGGCCGCGTGACCTTTGACGACGTGGCGGGCATCGATGAGGCCAAGGAAGAGCTTGAGGAAATCGTCGAATTCCTGCGCAACCCGCAGAAATTCTCGCGCCTTGGCGGCAAGATCCCCAAAGGCGCGTTGCTGGTGGGCCCTCCGGGCACCGGTAAGACGCTGCTGGCCCGCGCCATCGCGGGTGAGGCGGGCGTGCCCTTCTTCACTATCTCCGGCTCCGACTTTGTCGAGATGTTCGTCGGTGTCGGTGCATCCCGTGTGCGCGACATGTTCGAACAGGCCAAGAAAAACGCCCCCTGTATCGTCTTCATCGACGAGATTGACGCCGTCGGTCGTCACAGGGGTGCAGGCTATGGCGGCGGCAATGACGAGCGTGAGCAGACCTTGAACCAGCTTCTGGTCGAGATGGACGGTTTTGAGAGCAACGAAGGTGTCATCATCCTCGCCGCGACCAACCGCCGTGACGTGCTTGACCCGGCGCTGCTGCGTCCGGGCCGTTTTGACCGTCAGGTCACGGTGCCCAACCCCGACATCAAAGGTCGCGAAAAGATCCTCTCGGTTCACGCGCGCAAGACCCCGCTGGGGCCGGATGTTGACCTGCGCATTATCGCGCGCGGCACGCCGGGCTTTTCGGGCGCGGACTTGGCGAACCTCGTGAACGAGGCAGCACTTATGGCTGCCCGTGTCGGTCGCCGTTTCGTCACCATGGTCGATTTCGAACAGGCCAAGGACAAGGTGATGATGGGCCCAGAGCGCCGCTCGATGGTGATGACCGCCGAGCAGAAGGAAATGACCGCTTACCACGAAGCTGGTCACGCGCTGGTCGGCATGACGCTGCCCAAATGCGACCCGGTCTACAAAGCCACGATCATCCCGCGCGGCGGCGCGCTTGGCATGGTGATGAGCCTGCCTGAGATCGACCGGCTGAACATGTTCAAGGACGAATGCCACCAGCGTTTGGCCATGGCCATGGCCGGCAAGGCGGCGGAAATCCACAAGTACGGCCCCGATTCCGTGTCCAACGGCCCGGCGGGCGACATCCAGCAGGCCTCTGCGCTGGCGCGCGCGATGGTGCTGCAATGGGGCATGTCCGATAAGGTCGGCAACATCGACTATTCCGAAGCCGCGCAGGGCTATCAGGGCAATACCGCTGGGTTCTCCGTCTCGGCCAACACCAAGGAGTTGGTTGAAAAAGAGGTGCAGCAGTTCATCCAAGACGGCTATGACCACGCGATGAAGATCATCTCAGAGAAAGAGGTGGAGTTCGAGCGTCTGGCCCAAGGTCTGCTGGAATATGAGACCCTCACCGGCGATGAGATCAAACGTGTCATGGATGGTCTGCCGCCAGCCGAAGACTCCGACGACGACAACTCCGACGCGGGCAGCGCACCCAGCGTCACCGCGATCCCCAAGGCGAAGGGCAAGAAAACCCCGCCGAAGGATGGCGGAATGGAGCCTGAACCTTCGGTGTGATCCGGCCTGCGACCCTATGAAAGACCCCGCTTCGGCGGGGTTTTTTCGTTTTGGGCTGACCCTTGGGCAATGGGCGGAAATTCCCCTATCGCTTCACAGCCGCTACCGCGTTAGACAGGGGTGGAATTCCTAACCTGCCGGGGTATTATGCGCCGCATCCTCTCTGCCCTTGCCGTTCTCTTTGCGCTTACCGGCGGTCCGGCTTGGGCCGATCCGCAGACCTACACCGTGGCATTGGGCGGGCGTCAGTTGGGCACGTTGCAGTTCAACGGCCAAAGCCGGAACGCCGCGTTCTTGCTGTCTCTCAACAACGCCCCTTTCGGCATCAAGAACGGCAGCTTCAACGCGGTCACCCAGTCTAACGGGAACACGGCCAGCTATCTGGGTGCGAACCGGGGGAGCGAGACGCGCGATATCGCGATTGACCGGACGGCGGGGCGGGTCACTTCGGTTGAAATTACGCCGTCTTCGGAAATGACGGAAATGTCGGATGCCAAAGCGGTGCCGCCCGGCGTCCTTTTCCCGCCTGAGCTTTTTGCCGCCCTTGCCACTGGCAATAGCTGCCCCTCTCCGCTGGCGCTCTACGATGGCCGCCGCGTGGTCCAAGTCGCGACCCAAGAGGTCCGTGAGGAAGGCCCTGCCGTGCATTGCGATATGTCTTACCGCGTTGTCATGGGGCCGGGCTATTTCTCTCCCTTTTATCTAAAATCCTTCGGGATGGCGCTTGTCTATACCGCGGGCACCCTCACCAAGGCCTCATTGAGCGGTGGCGGATTTAAGGTGCATTTGATCCGACAGTGAGCCTAGGGTTCAGCAGTCACCCAAACCACCCCGAAGGACCGCATGATGCCCGAGCTACGCAAGACAGACCATGTCGCCGAAATCACTTGGCTGGGTATGGTCCCTCAGGATCGCGAAAACATCCGCTCGGTCGCGATGGATCAGGCGCGTGCGACCTATGCAGGCTTCGAGGGGGATTTCCACGCCGGGCTGACCCGTCCGGCCTGCGTCCGCGTGCGCAACCTGCATCCTAAGGGCACGGAAATTCGCAATACCCGCCAGTTGTCTATCCTCTCGGCCGAAGAGATGGCGCAGATTGCCGCCGCCATGGACCTGCCTGAGCTTGACCCGACCCTGCTGGGCGCGTCGATTATCCTCAAAGGCATCCCGGACTTTACGCTCGTCCCGCCCGGATCGCGGCTGCAAAACGCACATGGCGCCACCTTGGTGGTGGATATCGAAAATGGCCCCTGCAATCTGCCCGCGCGTGAGATTGAGGTTGACGCCCCCGGCCATGGCAAGGGCTTCAAACCCGCCGCGCAGGGCAAACGCGGCGTGACCGCTTGGGTCGAGCGGGAAGGGCCGCTGGCCGTGGGCGACAGGTTGACGCTTTTCGTGCCGAACCAGCCCGTCTGGCCGCACCTCGGCTGACCGCGCGCCGTTTCGCGATGCTTGAGTGTCGGAAACACGGCCCCCGTCGGGGTCTTGTCGCGCTATGGCTAAGGAATAAAAATCGCCACCAACGGCAACAGGGGAATCTCATGGCTTTCAAAACCGACATTCAAATCGCCCGCGAAGCGGCGAAACGCCCTATCCAAGAGATCGGCGAAAAGCTGGGCATCTCCAGCGACGACCTGCTGCCCTATGGCCATGACAAGGCAAAGGTAAGCCAGACGTTCATCGATTCCGTCCAAGACCGGCCGAACGGCAAGTTGATCCTCGTCACCGCGATCAACCCCACGCCAGCGGGAGAGGGCAAGACCACCACCACTGTTGGGCTTGGTGATGGATTGAACCGGATCGGCAAGAAGGCAGCGGTCTGCATCCGCGAAGCCTCCCTCGGGCCGAACTTTGGGATGAAGGGCGGGGCGGCAGGCGGCGGCTATGCCCAGATCGTGCCGATGGAAGAGATGAACCTGCATTTCACCGGCGACTTTCATGCCATCACCAGCGCTCATAACCTGCTGGCGGCGATGATCGACAACCACATCTACTGGGGCAACGAGCTTGAGATCGACACCCGCCGCGTCGTTTGGCGGCGCGTGGTCGACATGAACGACCGCGCCCTGCGCCAGATCACCGCATCCTTGGGCGGCGTGCCCAACGGTTTCCCGCGCGAGACGGGGTTCGACATCACCGTCGCCTCCGAGGTCATGGCGATCCTCTGCCTTTCCAAGAACCTCAGCGATCTGCAAGAGCGCCTTGGCGCGATGATCGTGGCCTACCGCCGCGACCGCAGCCCGGTCTATGCCCGCGACCTCAAGGCGGATGGGGCCATGACGGTGCTCTTGAAAGATGCGATGCAGCCCAACCTCGTCCAAACGCTGGAGAACAACCCGGCCTTCGTGCATGGCGGCCCATTTGCCAATATCGCGCACGGCTGCAACTCGGTCATCGCCACGACCACAGCGCTGAAACTGGCGGATTACGTGGTGACAGAGGCGGGCTTTGGTGCCGATCTCGGGGCCGAAAAATTCATGAACATCAAGTGCCGCAAGGCGGGGCTCGCGCCATCGGTGGTCGTGGTTGTGGCCACGGTGCGGGCGATGAAGATGAACGGCGGCGTGGCGAAAGCGGACCTTGGGGCGGAAAATGTAGAGGCGGTGCAAAAAGGCTGCGCCAACCTCGGCCGCCATATCGAGAACGTAAAATCCTTTGGCGTGCCCGTGGTCGTGGCGATCAACCATTTCGTCACCGACACCGACGCCGAAGTCGCCACGGTCAAGGACTATGTCGCGGCCCAAGGGGCGGAGGCGATCCTGTCGCGCCATTGGGAGTTGGGTTCCGAAGGCTCTGCCGATCTTGCCACCCGCGTGGCCGAGATTGCCGATGGTGATCACGCGAACTTTGCCCCGCTCTATGCCGACGAGATGCCGCTTTTCGAAAAGATCGAGACCATCGCCAAACGCATCTACCGCGCCGACGAGGTGCTGGCCGATCAAAAGGTGCGCAATCAGTTAAAAGACTGGGAGGCACAGGGCTATGGCGATCTGCCGGTCTGTATGGCCAAGACCCAGTACAGCTTCTCGACCGATCCCGACCTGCGCGGCGCGCCCACAGGCTTCAGCGTGCCAATCCGCGAGGTGCGGCTTTCGGCGGGGGCGGGGTTCGTCGTCGTGATCTGCGGAGAGATCATGACCATGCCGGGCCTGCCTCGGGTGCCTTCTGCGGAGGCAATTAAGCTCAACGCCGATGGCGATGTGGAGGGATTGTTCTAAGGCGGGTTGCAATGCCCCGCCGTCGCGGTGATGTAGGGCGTGTTCAACGTGCAGCGAGCGAAAGTGAGACGGATATGACAGCGACAATCATCGACGGCAAAGCCTTTGCAGCAACGGTGCGTGACAAGGTGGCGGGCCATGTCGCCCGGCTGACGACGGATCACGGCATCACGCCGGGCCTTGCCGTGGTGCTGGTGGGGGAAGACCCGGCAAGCCAAGTCTACGTCCGCTCCAAGGGCAAAATGACCCGCGAGGTCGGCATGAAATCGGTCGAACACAAGCTGCCCGCGACTGTGGATCAGGACGACCTGCTCAAGCTGATCGACGCGCTGAACAACGACCCCGAGATACACGGCATTCTCGTACAACTTCCGCTTCCGGATCATCTTGATGAAGCCCGCGTGGTCAACGCCGTCTCGCCCGCCAAGGACGTGGACGGTTTCCACATCTCCAACGTCGGGCTGCTGGGCACGGGGCAGAAAAGCATGGTGCCCTGCACCCCGCTTGGCTGCCTGATGATGCTCCGGGACCACCATGGCGATCTGTCGGGGATGAACGCGGTGGTTGTCGGCCGCTCAAACATCGTGGGCAAACCGATGGCGCAGTTGCTCTTGGGGGATAGCTGCACCGTGACCATCGCGCACAGCCGCACCCGCGACTTGCCAGAAGTGGTGCGCCGCGCCGATATCGTCGTCGCCGCCGTTGGCCGCCCCGAGATGGTGCCGGGCGATTGGATCAAAGAGGGCGCCACGGTGATCGACGTGGGCATCAACCGGATTGAGACTGGCGAAAAGACCAAACTGGTCGGCGACGTGGATTTCGACAGTGCCAGCCAACGCGCCGGGGCCATCACACCCGTGCCGGGTGGCGTTGGGCCGATGACCATCGCCTGCCTGTTGGCCAATACGGTCACCGCCTGCTGCCGCGCCAACGGGTTGGAAGAACCTGAAGGGCTGACCGCCTAAGAGGCAGACACAGGCACGATGGTGCCCTGCAGGATGGCGATGAGCTTGGCCGCGCCATCCGTCTCCGCATGCACCTCTGCGGTTACGACACAAAGCCGCCGGCCCGGTTTTACCACCCGGCCCGTGGCAATCAGCCGGTCCCCACGGGCGGGGGCCAGCAGGTTGATCTTGATCTCAGACGTGACAACATCAACCTCCTGCGGCAGCATGCTCAACGCTGCATAACCGGCGGCGGAATCGCCGATGGAAAATGTCAGCCCCGCATGGCCAAAACCCTGCTGCTGCATCGCGCCGGGCAGGACCGGTGCCGTGACCCGGACCAAACCGGGCTGCACGTCGATAATCTCCGCCCCCAAGGTTTGCATCATGGTCTGCTTGGCAAAGCTCTCCCGCACCCGGCGTTCAATCTGGTCCATCATCGCGCCTTTCCGGGCATGGGGATCGCCACTGGTTGCGCGCCTGTCAGCACCGCGCAGGCTTCCGGCCCCATCAAATCACAAAGCACCCGCGACTGGCTGCGCAGCCCGCCGGTATAGGTGCCATATGCAGGCAGGATCAGCCGCTTGCTGTCAAACAGAAAGGCCGGACGCGAGATGCTGCGGCCCCGCGCACGGATCGATGCCTTAGGATGATAATGCCCCGACACCTCGCCCCGGACCTCGCTCGCGGCGATATGCCGAAAGGTCAGCGGGCCGAGCGCTATCTCTCCCAAATGCGTGCCGCCCAAGCCTACGGGGCCGGGATCATGATTGCCCTCAATCCAATCCCACCGCCGTCCGGCTTGCAGGCCCAGTATCCACAACCGCTCTTCCTCTGGCAGCGCTCGCGCCGCGCCAAGGTCGTCGAAACTATCGCCAAGGCAGATCACATGCCGCGCCTGCGTAAAGGACAGATCCGCCGCCAGTCGTTTCAACGTATCGCGGGTCTCATAAGGCGGCAGGGCCGACCCGCCGCGCCGCGCGATCCGCTCAGACTTGCCCAGATGCAGGTCGCTTACGCATAGCAAATCCCGGTCGCGCCACAAAAGCGCGCCAGAGCCAAGCGCGGTCAGCGCCGCGCCGGCGAATGAAAAATCAAGGCTGTTCATCCTTTGTTCATCTGAGATCGCCGCCGATTTGGCAAGGGGATAAACGCGATTGTCAGAAGACCGGAAACGGCAGCGCAGCGGTATTTAAGAAAGGATGAAAGGTAGAAAACGCGCCTCGCAGCCGGGCGTTAACCTGACCGGAGACGCGCCTTCATCCTTTGCGGTCATCGGCTCCGCAGCCTGTACCGCGGGATCAAGATGCGCCGCGTGGGTTAAAGAACTCTTAATATCTTCATCCTTTTTCAAATACCTTGCAGAACCTTTCCGCCTGCGGCACCTCGGTGTTCAACGCCCATCTCGCCAAGGCGGCTGATCCGAGGGCGGCGGAGTGAGCTGCGCGAGGCCGGAGGCTTCCATCAGTCTTTCGGCCTCTTCCGCCAGCATGCGTTCCTGTCCGGCGCCTTCGACAGGCACACGGCCCATTTCCAGAAACAGCGGTGCGGCGAGCGGGCTTACGCGAGTCAGTTTGCGGTGCGTGATGCGCCCGGCGATGCGGCCCAGCATCTCTTCGATCCTGCCAAAATCCACCAGACCGCTCAAGGCTTCCTCACGGGTGATGTCGAGCATCAGATGGTCCGGTTCATAGCGTTGTAATGTGTCGTAGAGGATGTCGCTGGAGAAGGTCGTCTGTCGCCCGGATTTGCGTGCTTGGGGGCTGTTGCGTTCGATCAGCCCGGCGATGGTCGCCGCGGCCCGGAAGGTACGTTTCATCACGGCATTGCCCGCAAGCCAACTGTCGAGACCCTCGTGCAGCACGCTGGGGTCGAGCAGCGGCGCGGGGTCGTCGACGGGGGAGAGGCCCCAGATGAGCGTGGCATAGTCTGTTGCTACAAAGCCCAAGGGGCGCAGGCCAAGGTCTTCCATGCGTTTGGTCAGCAGGAGGCCTAGCGTTTGCTGACCGTTGCGGCCGGCAAAACCGTAGAAGACCGTTTGTTCGGCAAAGTCATGGGGGAAGCTTTCGACCAGCAGCGTGCCGGGTTGTGGTAATTGGCTGACCTCACGTTGCAAGGTCAGCCATTCGGCGGTGTGGCGCGGCAATTCGGGCCAACTGTCTTGCGTGAACATCTGTTGCACGCGGGCCGAAAGCTGGGTGGAGGTGGCGAATTTCGTGCCGCCGAAGGTGGCCACCTTGGGCTTTTTGCGGCGTTGCGGCTGACTTCGACAACGGTTTCGCGCAGGCCTTCGTAGCGCACGATTTGGCCGCCGATCAGAAAGGTGTCGCCTTTGGTGAGCGTTGCGGCAAAGCCTTCTTCGATCTCGCCCAGCGGTTTGCCGCCGCGGTTGCGTTTCATGCGAACCTTCAGCTTATCGGTATCTTGAATCGTGCCGATGTTCATGCGGATGCGTTGGGCGGCGCGCGGGTCACGCAGTTGCCACTGGCCATCGGAGCGTTGCAGCAGACGTTGCCAGCGGTCGTAGGCGCGCAGGGCATAGCCGCCGGTGGCACAGAAATCGAGGCAGGCGTCGAAGTCGGCGCGGGACAGGGCGGCGTAGGCCCCGGCGGAGCGGACCTGCGCGAAGAGGTCGTCAGCGTCAAAGGGCCTGCGCAGGCGGCGATGAGAATATGTTGGCACAGCACATCGCGCGGGCCGGGGCCGCGCGGGTGGCCGTCGAGCGCGCCTTCGAGGACAGCCTCTAGCGCGGCCACGCATTCGACCACTTCAAAGCGGTTGGCAGGCACCAAAAGTGCCTTGGAGGGCGCGTTGTAGCGGTGGTTGGCGCGGCCGATGCGTTGGACCAGCCGCTTTACGTTTTTGGGGGCGCCGATCTGGATGATGAGGTCGACGTCGCCCCAGTCGATGCCAAGATCAAGCGTGCCGGTGCAGACGATGGCGCGCAGATCGCCGCGCACCATGGCGGCTTCGACCTTTTCGCGTTGGGCGCGATCCAAGCTCCCGTGGTGGATCGCGATCGGCAGGGCGTCTTCATTGGCGAGCCAGAGTTTGTGAAAGAAAAGCTCGGCCTGCGCGCGGGTGTTGTGGAAGATCAGCGTGGTCTTGTGTTGGCGCACTTGCTCAAGCACCGCTGGAATTGAATAGGCAGCACCGCCCCCGGCCCAAGGCGGGGCTTCCTCGGTGTGTAGCATCTGGATGTCGGGGGCGGGGCCCGGATCGGCCAGCAGCACTTCGCAAGGGTCCGGGTGGCGGGCCATGAGATGGGCGATGGCCGAAGGGTCTTCGACCGTGGCCGAGAGGCCCACCCGTTTGAGGCCGGGGCAGAGGGCTTGAAGACGGGTCAGTGCCAGCATCAACTGGTCGCCGCGTTTGCTTTCGGCGAGGGCGTGGATTTCATCGATCACCACGCGTTTGAGACCGCGAAAGGTGCGGGCGGCGTCCTCGTAGGAAGTCAGCAGAGCGAGGCTTTCGGGGGTGGTCAGCAGGATATGCGGCGGGTCGGCGCGCTGGCGGCGGCGGCGCGATTGCGGGGTGTCGCCGGTGCGATCCTCGATGCGGATGGGCAGGCGCATCTCGTCCACCGGGCGGGTCAGGTTGCGTTTGATATCCGCAGCCAGCGCTTTGAGGGGGAGATGTAGAGCGTGTGCATCCCCTCGTGCTCTTGCTCGGCCAGATCAACGAGGGTGGGCAGAAAACCGGCCAGCGTTTTACCGCCGCCTGTGGGGGCGATGAGCAGCAGGGCGGGGGCCGCGGCACGGTCCAGCATTTCCTGCTGGTGCGGGTGCAGGGACCAGCCGTTCTGGGCGAACCAATCGGCGAATTTGGGGGTAGGGCGCGCATGAATGCCAATGTAGTATCGGCAGGCCGTGGGGCCAGCGGCCAGGGCTATTTAACGATCACCTCATCGCGGACGAACATATTGGCCCATGCACGGTCCACCAGATCGGGGTTCATCTGATAGGGGATGCCTTCGAAATCGCAAATGGCGATCATCTGGTCGATCAGGAAGTTCGGCTGATAGTTCGCATAGACGTTGTCGATGGTCGGGTATTTCACCTTGAGTAGATGGATCAGCGTCGCTTCATCCAGTGGCATGCCGCGTTTGCGGGCGACCATGGCAAAGATCTTGAGGAAGTTCTCTTGGTCCGGCCCGTCGATTTTGATCTTGAAGAAAATACGCCGTAGGGCCGCTTGATCAAAAATCTCATTCGGGTGGAAGTTGGTTGAGAAAATCACCAGCGTGTCGAAGGGCACCTCGAATTTCTCACCCGATTGCAGGGCGAGGATGTCTTTGCTTTCCTCAAGCGGCACGATCCAGCGGTTGATGATGCTTTGCGGTGGCTCTTGCTGACGGCCAAGGTCATCGACGATAAAGATGCCGCCGGTGGCTTTGAGTTGCAGAGGGGCCTGATAGGTTCGGGCCGTGGGGTTGTAGACCAGATCGAGCATGTCGAGCGTCAGCTCACCGCCGGTGATGACCGTCGGGCGTTCGCAGCAGACATAGCGAGCGTCATAGCGGGTGATGCGGCGCAGGGAGGTCGGGTCTTGGACCTCTGCCTCGGCGGAGGAATGCACGATCGGGTCATAGACGGTGATGACCTGGCCCGCGTATTCAATGGCGCGGGGGACATAGACCTTATCACCAAGCGCGTCGCGGATCCCGTTAGAAATGCTAGATTTTCCGTTTCCCGGCGGGCCGTACATCAGGATCGACCGCCCGGCAGAGACGGCAGGGCCAAGGTGGTCCAGCAGGCTGTCGGGCAGCACCAGATGGCCCATGGCTCCGGTGAGCTGATCGCGGGTGATCTGCAGGTTGCGCACGGATTGGCGTTTGACCTGCTCGCGGTAAACCTCAAGCGGGACGGGCATGGCACCGAAATATTCCGATTGCGCCAGCGCATCCAAGGCGCGCGCTTTGCCAGCGTCGGTCAGTTGATAGCCCATTTCATTGCCGCTGGTGGCGCTGAGCGTGCCTGTCGCCTCTAGCAGGCGCTGTCCGCGGGCTTGGTCGACCATTTCTTGCGTGACTTGGGTCGGCAGGCAGAGCGCTTGGGCCAGATCGCTGACCATTTCGACGTTCTTGCGAAAGATCGTTTTCAGGAGGATGTCGCGCATCATCACGATGGGCAGTTTCATATCCTCCAACCGCTTGGGGGCGGCGGGGCAAGCACTGTGCTGGTCGGGGCGTTCATCAATGGCTTCCTTGGCAAAGCATGCGGCGGTGCGGCTTGTCGGTCAGACTGCAGGATAAATCTTGAATATGGCGTGAATGTGGACGCTTATTCCGCAATAAAAGAAAGTTGCGGCGGGCAGGGCGCGTTCAGACCCCGTAGCGCGCCCCTAGAATGAGATAGAGCCCCAGCGTGGTGCCAAGGGCGAGGCCCATGGGAAATTTCTTGGTTTCCTGCCAGCTTTGCCAATCGGGCGCGAGGCGGCGTAGGGGTGTATTTCACCCCGCGGTGCGTGGCAGCGGCGGCCAGAAGGGTGGCCATGAAAAGCATCATCAGCAGGCGCAGATCACCGATGGCGATAAAGGGCGCGGCAGCGGCGGCGAATTTGGCATCTCCGGCGCCCATGACGCCAGCGGCGTTCAGCACGATGCCAATGACCAAGACGATCACGAGGCTCAGCAAGCGCCAGAGATAGGTTTCAAACGGCAGCAGAAACAGACCCAACACCACGAAGATCGCGATGAGTACCAAGACCGCCTGATTGGTAATGCGCATCTGCTTCATGTCGGTAAAAGCGACATAGAGGCAGATCGGCAGGACGAAGGGCAGAAACCACAGGGCCGCCGTGGCAGAGATCGCCATGGCTCAGCCGTTTTCCAACGCGCGCAAAGACCGGACGGCGGCTTCGAAGTGCTGGGGATGGGTGTCGATCGCTTCGCGCAGCAGGCCCTTGCCGGTCTCCACATCGCCGCGTTTGATCGCCGACAGGGCCATCGTGTGCAAAAGCTGGGCGCGTTCGGACTGCTCCATCGGCATGACGGGCAGGGTGTAATCGCGCTGTGCGGCGCGGGCCATGATGAGGTTGTTCTTGGCGGTGAAAAGCGTGTTGTCCTGACGGATCGCCTCGCCAAAAAGCCTCTCGGCTTCGGGGTAATCACCGCGGGTTAGTTTGGAGTAGCCCCAGTTGTTCATCACGGCGGCAGGGGTCGTGGTCAGGCCAACGGCGATTTCATAGAAACTGTCGGCGCGGCTCCACTGTTCTTTGCTGTCGGCAACCATGGCTTCGAGCCGGTAGCGGGCGAATGTCTCATGGGTGGGGGATGCTGTTGAGGACCGTCTCAGCCCGCGCCCAGTTGCCCGAGCGGATCAGCGCATCGGCCAATTGCACACTGTCTTCGGGCGTGGCGCCCTTCATCTTGGTGACCTTGTCCCATGCGCCCACAGCTTCGGTGGAGCGTTTGGCCCGCACGAGCGATGCGGCAAGCCCGCGCTGGTGGTCGATCCGGTCGGGGCTTTCCTTGACGGAACGCGCAAAGTAACTCACCGCCTCATTGGGGTCGGCCACGGTAAGCATCACGTCGGAGAGGTTGGTTTCATCCACCACATTGACGTCCTTGAAGGCCCGCTCAACGGTGGCGTTCGCATCTTTTTCACCGCAGCCAGCAAGGGCGGTGACGCCTGCCATGCAGACGGCCAGAATGATTGGATGGCGCATTTTGCGTCCTTTTACTGCTCTGCCGGGTCATGGTGTCGGACGGATCAGGTAATCCCCGCTGCCGCGCCGCACCAATTTGTAATTATCTTCATTGACTTCTGTTATAACAGATTTTTCCGTTTTTGCGAGCGCCAAGCGCAGATTGTCCCGGATTGCGTCACTTTCGCCATTATCGAGGGCATAGGCTTTGCGGAAAATCTGCTCGGCCTCGGCGGTCTGGCCGCTTTCCATCAGCACAACGCCAAGGTTGTTCCAGACTTCTGGCTCGGCAGCGTCCTTCTCAACCGCGCGGCGCAGCAGGGTTTCGGCCTGACCCAAACGCCCCAGCCCGAGGTTGGCACTGCCCAAAGCCGAGAGGACTTCCCCCGTCAGCCCGTGATCCAGCGCGGCGCGGTTGAAGGATTTGATGGCCAGTTCATACTGTCCCGCCGCGATAAGCCTGTGGCCCACTTCGATGCCGTCGACAGCTTCTGCGCGCGGGTTCACGCCGGGCGCATAGAGGCTTTCGGGCTTCTGATCCCCGCGCAACGCGGAAAAGCCGCCTGTTGAACAGGCGGCCAGAGCAAGGGCTAAGATCGGCCCGATGAAAACGGCGCGGGCGAGGCTGCGCCGAATTTTCTCCGTCATTAATTCCCCATCTGACCCAATTTCGAGATGCCATGCGCCGAGGGGCCGACCAGAATGATCAACAGCGGCGGTACGGTAAGGCCCATAGTGGCAAGGGTCATCTTGGTTGGCAACTTGTTTGCCGCTTCCTCGGCCCGCATCACACGTTTGTCGCGCATCTCTTCGGCATAGACGCGCAGGGCGTCTGCGATGGAGGTGCCAAAGGCCGCCGATTGGATCAGCACGGTCACGAAGGAGGAGACATCCTGCACGCCGCAACGCTCGCCCATGTCGTGGAGCACCGACACCTTGTCCTTGCCGGCCTTCATCTCATAGGCGACCATCTCGAACTCTTCAGACAGGGCCCGGTAGGAGGCGCGCAGTTCACGGGCGACGCGGACGATACATTGATCTAGCGATTGCCCCGCCTCGACGCAGACCAGCATCATATCCAGCGCGTCGGGAAAACCGCGGGTAATCTCTTCTTTGCGGGAATCGACACGGCGTTTGACCCAGTATTTGGGCAGGTAATACCCAATCGCACCGGGGCCGATGGCCCACATCATGGTCTGCTGCGTGGTCATCCCTTCGCCGCCGCCCAAGACATTGGTGTAGATCAGGCCGCCCACCAGCCCGAGCATCCCAAGGGCAAACTGCGCGAAGTAGTAGAGCCGCACCGCATCGCGCGACCGATAACCCGCCTGACGCAGCATCAATTGTTTGGCGCTGAGTTCGGCCACGTCTTCGGGCTCAAGAAACTTGGCGAACTTTTGCAACTGCGCGTTCTGGTCGGACTGGCGCAGCTTCTCGCGCGCGCTATCGCCCGTGGGGGCCGTGCTGGTGCGTTTGAGCTTGGTCAGCGGGTCTTCGGGCTGGCGCAGCATCAGCACAAGCGTGATCGCCACCAAGGTGACGCCCAAAGTACCGACGATGATGATCAGGCCCATCGGCCCCAAGGCTTGGTTGATCTGATCGTTAAGCTGATTGAGAAATTCCATCATCGGCCTCTCAGACTTTGATATTGGTAAGGATGCGCATCACGAACAGGTTCAGCACAAGGAAGATGCCCACAAGGAAACAGGCAGGAATGAAGTAGGGGTGATCGCGCACTTCGTCGTAGTAATGCGGATCGCCAAGGTTGATCACCACCAGCGCGGCCAGCGGGAAGCCCGAGAGGAACTTGCCCGACCATTTCGCCTCGGCCGTGATCGCTTTGACACGGCGGAACAGACGGAAGCGGGCGCGGATCACCTTGGCCAGACCGGCGAGGATCTCGGCCAAGTTGCCGCCCGATTGCTGTTGAATGGTCACCGCCACGGCCAGAAAGCGCAAATCCTGCATGTCGAGCCGTTCGGCCATATCCTTGAGCGCCTCGCCCAGATCACGGCCATAGGCGGCTTCATCCGCGATCACCCCGAATTCGGAGGCGAGCGGGTCTTGGATTTCCTTCGACACGATCGAGATCGCGTTGGAGAACGGGTGGCCCACCCGCAGGCTGCGGACCATCAGCTCAACCGCATCGGGAAGCTGCTCTTCGATCATCGCCATGCGTTTGCCCGCTTTATGGGACACCCAAAAGAACACCGCGCCGACGCCCATGCCGACGGACATCATGGCCCGCACCGGCACCGATGTATCGGTGCCGATGGTCAGCCCCAGAAAGGCCAAGACGGCCAAACCGGCCATAATCATCAAAAGTTGCTGCGGCGTGAAGGCAATCGCGGCCTTCTGCGCACGTTCTGACAGCAGGGAATAGAGCGGGATCGACTTGGCGTTCATATGCTGCTGCATTTCCTTGCGCAGCTTGTCGAGCACCTCTTCGCGGCGGGCCCCTTTCTCGAGCATTTCCAACCGTCGGTTCACGCGGCTGTTAAGGCTGATGGATTTGCCGAATGCGACAAGGTACAGCCCTTCGACCAGCACCAAGACGCCAATAAAGATCAGACCATAGATGATTGGTTCGGCACTCATTGCATCAATCCTTACTGGGCCGCCACGGGTTCATAGATGGAGGCGGGCAGGTCATAGCCCCACATGCGGAACCGCTCGGAGAAGTGGCTGCGCACGCCGGTGGCGGTGAAATGGCCGATGATCTTGTTCTCGGGCGTCAGGCCCACGCGCTGGAACCGGAAAATCTCTTGCATCGAGATCACCTCGCCTTCCATGCCCGTGATCTCGGTGATCGAGGTCATACGGCGCGAGCCGTCTTGCAAGCGGCTGGCCTGCACGATCAGGTTCACAGCCGAGGAAATCTGGCTGCGCATGGCTTTGAGCGGCATTTCGATCCCGGCCATGGCGATCATGTTTTCCAAACGGCTGACGCCATCGCGGGCCGAGTTGGCGTGGATCGTGGTCATGGAACCGTCGTGGCCGGTGTTCATCGCCTGTAGCATGTCGATCACCTCCTCGCCGCGCGTCTCGCCAACGATGATCCGGTCTGGACGCATCCGAAGGGCGTTTTTCAGACAGTCGCGGGGAGAGACTTCGCCCTTGCCTTCGACGTTGGGCGGGCGGCTTTCCATCCGGCCCACATGGGTCTGCTGGAGTTGGAGTTCGGCGGTGTCTTCGATGGTCAGGATGCGTTCGTCGTTGGCAATGAACGACGACAGCGCGTTGAGCGTGGTGGTTTTACCCGAACCCGTACCGCCCGAAACGATGATGTTCAGGCGTGTCGCCACGGCGGCCTGCAAATAGGCGGCCATCTCTTCCGAGAAGGCCCCGAAATTCACCAGATCGTCGATGCCCAGCTTGTCTTTCTTGAACTTACGAATGGATACCAAGGAGCCGTCTACCGCGACGGGGGGCACCATGGCGTTGAAACGCGAGCCGTCTTTCAGACGCGCATCGACGTAGGGGTTGCTTTCATCCACGCGCCGACCCACTGCCGAGACGATCTTGTCGATGATCCGCAGCAGGTGCTTTTCATCCTTGAACGTCACGTCGGTCAACTGCAGCTTGCCGTCCCGCTCGACGAAAATCTGCTGCGGGCCGTTCACCAGAATATCGTTGACGCTGTCGTCTTTCAGCAGCGTCTCAAGGGGGCCAAGGCCGGTCACCTCGTCATAAAGCTCGGAGTTCAGCGTCATGCGGTCTTCGCGGTTGAGCACGATGCTCTTTTCCGAGAGAACCTCGACGGCGATATCGTTGATCTCCTGCCGCAAATCGGCCTCGGAGGCATGTTCCAGCGCGGCGAGGTTGAGGTTGTCCAACAGGGCGCGGTGCAGTTCGAGCTTGATCTCACTCATCCGCTGCTTGCGCTTGACCTCGCGGTCCTCGGGCGAAGCGGCGGCGGGTTTGACGGCCCGGCGCATCGAAACCGGTCTAACCGCCTCGGCAGGGGCGGGGGTGGGGGCCGCAGGGGCGGGCTCGACCTTTTTGACAGGCTTGGCCTCTCGGACCGGAGCAGCGGCTTTCGGGGTTGCGGAGGCTGGTTTTTTGTATTTGGAGAACATCGGTACGCTCTTTCGCTAGGGGCTTAGGCCGCTTTGGCCTGCTCGCCTTTGAGATCGTGGATGGAGCTTGCCAGCTTGGCGATTTCGCGCCGCAGGGGCTTTTCGGAGCCGAGTTGGCCAGCGGCAGCCCATGGTCATTGGCCTGCGTCACCGCTTTGCCGCCATCGGGCAGCTGTACGTCAATTGAGATGCTGAGCGATTCGGCCATCCGCTTGACCCGGCTCTTGGCGCTGAGATCGGTGAATTTGGGTGCGCGGTTCATTACGTAGCGCAGCTTTTCAAAGGGCAGTTCCTCGGATTGCAGCGCCCGTTTGAAACGCAGGGCGTTCTGGGCCGAGCGCATGTCGAGTTCCAGCATCGCAAAGTAGACATGCGCGCTGGTCAGCACGGTCTCGGACCACTGCACCAGCGTCGAAGGCATGTCGACGATGACATAGTCGAACTGGTTGCGGGCCATATTGAGGATGCGATCAATGTCTTCGTTGGTGACGATATCGAGCGGCAGCATCTCAGCCGGGGCGGTCAGCACATGCAGCTTGTCCTCGAAGGTTTGCAACGCTTGGCCAAAGATTTCCTCGTCCATGGTTTCCGTGTCGGACATCATCTCATAGACGGCTTCGCGCCGTTGCAGATCAAGGAAGGTCGCGACAGAGCCGTATTGCAGGTCGAAATCCAGCAGGCAGACCGAGGGCGGATTTTTCTTGTCCGCATTGGCCAGCTCCCACGCAAGGTTCACGGCAAGGGTCGTGGCCCCGGTGCCACCAGCCAGCCCATGCACCACGATCAGGGCGCCATCCCTTTGCGCGCCGGCCTTCAGTTGCGGGGCGCTGGCCTCGGCTGCGGGGGCAGGGGCCGCGTTCTCTCCGGCGCGGACGCGGGCGATGGCCTGGGCCAACTCGCCTTCGGGCAGCGGATAGGGAACGAATTCATCCGCACCCTGACGCAGCAGCGAATGCAGCGCGGCGGGAGTCATGTCTTCGGCGATCAGAATCACCCGGATGTCGCGGGCCTTGGCCTGCGTGATGATCTCAGTCATCAAAACGAGGTTGTCTTCGTCGGTCTCATCCATGGCGAGGGCGACAAATTCCATCGCCTCAGCCTCGGGCTGGCCAAAGAACGCCAGCGCTTCGGCGAATCCCAGATCGCCCCAGCTTTCGCCCAGAGTGGCCTCCATGTCTTCGATCAAGAGGTCGAAGTTCTGTACATCGCGGCTGATTGTGCAGGCAACGATCGGCGCTGCTTCGGGGTGGGGCATAGTGCTGCTCATGACCTTTTGTCCTTTACATCAACGGTTTGGCCGGAGGGCGGCGATATTCTGTCGCCGCGATCGCTCTGACCTCTGCCTCATGCGCGGCCCTTGAGCCGGGCACATTTATCCTTCTGTGTCGAATATCACCCCCAACTGGGGCGAGATTGGGGCCAAAAAGCCTCTATTGTTGGGTATCTTGAAACGATCTGCCCATTCACGCCCGATTGACCATGGGCGGGCTGGGACGAAAAACCCCCGCGGCCCGAAGGTGCGGGGGGATATTCTCTTGTCGAAAGAGGGGCTTGCCCTACTCTCCGCCACCACCTGCGACGGTGGCACTGGCGCTCAGTTGCGAGGGGGCACGGCGCTGGCCACATACTCGCGGTAGATGATCTGCGCATATTTGCCATCCAGCAGCATCGGGTGGCCGTGCACAAAGCCGCTGACCTCGGTCACGGTGCGGCGATTGCGGCGCTCGCGGCCTTGGGTCACGATCAGAGGCTGCGTTTCACCAAAGGAAACAACGGCTTCCAACCGGCTGGGGTTGATTCCCAAAGTCGAGAGATAGCGCACTACGGCCTGCGCGCGGCGCAGCCCCAAAGCGCGGTTATAGGCCTGCGAGCCGACCAGATCGGTGTGGCCGTAAACGCGGAAGCGATCTCGGGGAACTGGCGAATCCATCCAGCCTGTTGGCGCAGGATCGCCTGCGCATTGGCGTCCAACCGGTCGGAGTTAAAGGCGAAAGTCACGGTAGAGCGGACCTCGCTGGCAAAGCGGTTCGCCAGATCAAAGGTTACACGCTTTTCGCCTGTCATGACCTGACGGTTGTGCAGCGTGGCATTGCCGAACTGACCGGTGTCCACGATCGACCCTGCCTCGCGGTAGAACTGCGTATAGACCGGATCATTGCTGGGGGAGCAGGCGGCGAGCCCGGCGAGGGCCGCGGTGCCAGCGATCAACGTGATATGTCTGCGTGTCATCGGATCAATCCAGTACATAACCGTAGGAGCCGCGGAAGTCCTGTTTGGCGACCTCGCCCGCAGCGCCTCGGCTCGGGGTGCGGGTGCCGTCCGCCGTGCGCCCGTGCAAGAACAGGTCTTTCTCGGACGGTGGTTTGATGCGGTCCGTGGGCAGCACCAGCGCCTCGCCACGGGTTGGCGTGACCAAATGCGCAGTGACGATGATGACCAGTTCCGTCTGGCTGCGCTGATAATCCGCTGACCGGAACAGCGCGCCCAGCACCGGCACATCGCCGATCCACGGCAGTTGCCGCGTGCTGTCGGTGAAGTCGTCGGTCAGAAGGCCCGCGATGGCAAAGCTCTCACCGTCGCGCATCTCGACCGTGGTCGAGGTTTCGCGGCGGGTGAAGGCGGAAATCTCAATGCCGTTGCCCAATGAGATGCTGTTAGTCGCGTCGATGGCCGAAACGGCGGCGTTCATTTCAAGGTTGATGATATCCTTGTCCACGACGCGCGGGATAAAGGCGAGCTCTACGCCGAAGGGTTTGAATTCCACCGAAACGGTATCACTGGTCTGGGCCACGGGGATGGGATATTCGCCCCCGGCGAGGAACTTGGCCTCTTGCCCCGAAAGCGCCACGAGGTTCGGCTCGGCCAGGAACCGCACGACGCCCTTTTCTTCCAGTGCTTCCAACAGGATGCCCACTTGGGTCGAGCCTGCGTTGAAGCCGAAAAGCACCGCGCCCGCGTTCTGGTTCGCCGATGGGATCGACCCGCCGAGCGAGGTCGCGACCCCGCCCGAAGTATTCGTGCCGCCTGTGCCCGCACTGAAGTTGGACCCGCCATTGATGGCCAGCGAAGAGCCGAGCGATTTCGACACGTTGCGCTGCATCTCTGCAAAGCGGACTTTCATCATGACCTGCTGAATCCCGCCGACGCTCATCAGATTGCTGACCCGCTCGGGTGCATAGCGTTCGGCCAGATCGAGCGCGCGTTGCAGCCGCTGGGTCGACGAAACGATGCCCGAGAGCACGATGCCGTCATTGGCGGTGCGCACTTCGATCTTCTCACCCGGTAGGATTTGGCGCAGACGTTCTTTGAATTCAGACACATCCGCTGCGACGCGGACATCGACATTGGTGATCAACTGCCCCCGGCGTCGAGCAGCGTCAGCGTGGTCAGACCCGGAGATTTGCCCAGCACATAGATCGTGCGGTCAGACAAAGATGAGATATCCGCGATGCCGGGGTTGGCAATGCTAAGCTCCGCGAAGGGGATGTCGCTTTCCACCACCACAGCGCGGTTCATCGGAACGTCGAGGCTGGAATTGGTGCCGCGTTTCACGACGCGCAGCGTGTCGGCGCCAGCTGAACTGGGCAGGGTCAATGCCATCGGCATCACGCCCAGTGTCAGCCCCAACAGGGCCGCTTTTAGAAATCTATCGATTTTCATGTGACCTGCCTTTTTGATCACGCCTCGGGATGGGTCTTTTCGCCCTCGTTTGGCAGCACTCTGCGGCAATTCAAATTTTATTGCAAGAATCAAGCTCTTCGCGGGCGCTGTGCATGTGGGCTATTCGCAACATAACAGAGAATGGAAAAGACGCCGCAGGGGGACTGCGGCGTCTTTTTTAGCTTAGCAAGAGGTTGTTATCGGATCAGTTTGTGCAGGGGATCGGCAGTTCGACCACTTCGGCCCCGCGGCGGGTGCGGATCGTGCAAACCTTTTCTTTGGCAACCTCTGCGATGGTTTCCTGCGCTTCGATGCCCAGAAGCGAGCGTTGGTCGACTTCGATAGCCTCGGCCACGGTGTCGTCATTCGTACCGACCAGAGCAAGGGACAGACGGCCGGTTGATTGCGCTTGGGCAAGGGCGGCGACCTGTTGGGGGTTCACGGCCACGGTCACGGTCTTGGCGATTGAGGCTTCGCCCATCACCAGCGCATCTGCGCTTTGGTCGATGGCGATCAGCTGCACGGCCGATTCGATCAGTTTGGTTACATCGCCGTTGCTGGATTGGTTGCCCACGTTCACGCGGCCTGTCCAATAGACATCCACCCGGTCGCCGGGACGCAGGAAGCCCGACACGCCGCTGGAAACGTCGACTTTGAGGGCAAAGGCGCGCATGCCACGTGCCAGACGCGAGGTCAGACCGGAATCTTCGCCCGGCTCGGTCACCTTCACGGCCATGATCGCTTCATCTTTCTCAATGTTGCGCAGCACGATGCGTTGATCTTTGGTGTTTTCCGGAAACAGCACGGTTTCCTCAAAGAATGTGCCCTCGGGGATGGCATTCTCGGGCCATTTGACGGCGCGCACATCTTCGCGGGTGAGGGGCTGACCGTATTTCAGGGGCTTGTCGGCCACCCAAACGGTTTTGGTTGGCACCACTTGCGCCAGCGCAGCTTGGGCCTGCGCATTCGCGGTTTGATACTGTGAAATCCGGTCTTTCGCCAGATAAACGGCCCCGCCGGCAAGCGCTATGCCTACCAAAAGAACCAATCCGAATACGGCTCGCATGTCATCACCTCTTTGCTATGGAAGCGAGTCTCGGCCCGCTTTGATCACCTCGGCAGATTAGCCGCCGAATATGGCGAGATTTGGTCGCCACGGCGGCGATGCGATGACGCTTGCCGTGGTGCGTCTTTGCGGCGCCGTTGTCTTAAGCGGTCAGCTGGACCCGGATGTATTCGACAAGCCCGTCAAGGCTGTCGGAGAATATGCCCAGCACCAAGATTGCTAGGCCCACCAGTCCGGCGGTCAGGACAACCCAATCAACGCTGACAGCGCCGTTTTGGTCACAGAAGAATTTCTTGAATTGGCTGCGCATGCGTATCTCCGCTTGCTGAGCGTTAGGTATGCAAAAGGACCGCCTCCCAGGTTGGGAGGCGGTCCCAATTGTTCGTAGAGCCGGCTAGCTCTGATCCGCTTAGTTGGCCGCTGGTGTGCGATCAGAGGTGGTTTCAAAGGCAGTGATATCTGCAGCGATATTGCCCGACATTGTCTCTACGTTGTCACCGATTGTGTTGAAAGCAACCACGGCCAGGCCAACGATCGCTGCGGTCAGAACGACCCAGTCAACTGTCACGGCACCGTCTTCGTCTTTGCGGAAGTTTTTGATAAAGTTCATCATGTCATGTCCCTCCAAGGATCACTGAGTAAAAGGTCTTAACCTCGCCGTCCGGTTTGCCTCGTTCTCTCATTGAGGCTGTCCGACTTGGTATGACCCTATATAGCCGTCTGATTGGGGCGCGAATTTGGCAGCAACTGCGCCTTTTTCAGACCGTTCGCTTTTTTCTTGCAAAAACTTCCTAACTCTCTGTTTAAATGGAGTTTAATTCTTCTACCTGACCTTCTTGCTCCGCTTTCCCGTCGCCTGAAAGGGCAATTGCGGCGAAATCGCCATGATCCCCGCCTCAAACGCTGGTCCGATTCCACGATTCGTGAGATATTGCCGAACAAAGGCGCGTCAGACGCAAGGTAGAGCAGGCATGTATCGTATATTGGCATTCTCGCTGGCCACGGCCCTTATGGCCCCTGCCGTTGCGGCAGAGGGCCCGAAATCCTTTCCTGAGTTTTCCGCCAAACGGGTCGGCCCGCCCAAGACGGGGGCCAAACGCATCACCGTGCAAATTGACCCGGCCGCACGCGCAGCCGCTGCGGCAAAGGTCGACACAGGCCCCGCAGTGGCCGCCACGCCAAGCGGCGCGATTGCGCCTTTGAGTGCGGGGCAGTTTGATTGGTTCTGGGATAAGGTCTCTCCCGCGGCGGACCGCGGCGGGGCGGGGCGGTTGGCGCCTGCGATGGCGGCGCTTTCAACGGGCAAGGTGCCCGCGCCGCGCCTGCAGCACCTGCAAGATATCGCACGCAGCAATGGGGTGGACATCCTGCGCGCCACGGTCGGCACGAATGTCTCTCCGGCGCTGGTATTGGCGGTGATCAGCGTGGAATCGGCGGGACGTACCGATGCGGTAAGCCGGGCCGGGGCGGCTGGACTGATGCAATTGATGCCCGATACCGCTGCCCGCTTTGGCGTGGGCGACAGTATGGTCGCGGCCGAGAATATCTCAGGCGGGGTCAAATACCTTAATTGGCTGATGGGGGAGTTCGACCGCGATCCGATTCTCGTACTGGCGGGCTATAACGCGGGGAGGGGTCGGTGCGCAAACATGCGGGCGTGCCGCCTTTTGCTGAGACGCGCGACTACGTGCCCAAGGTGCTGGCCGCTTTTCAAGTCGCGCAGGGGCTTTGCCTGACACCGCCGGAACTGATCAGCGATGGCTGCGTCTTTGCCGCGATGAACTGATCGCGAAAGCCGTGCCCCCGGCGGATGCCGCCGAGGGGTGCCGCCGGGGTGGTTGTTAAACGATGGTCGCTTGGGTCGCGGCGCGCAGCTCGTCCTCGGTCACGCCATCGGCGCATTCGACGATCTTCAGACCGCCTTCGACCACGTCGAGCACGCCAAGGTTGGTGATGATCCGGTCGACCACGCCCTTGCCGGTCAGCGGCAGGGTGCATTCCTTCAGCACCTTTGACTCGCCCGCTTTGTTCTGGTGGTCCATCACCACGATGACCCGTTTGACGCCGGCGACAAGGTCCATCGCGCCGCCCATGCCTTTGACCAGTTTGCCGGGGATCATCCAGTTCGCCAGATCGCCGTTCTCGGCCACTTCCATGGCACCGAGGATCGCCGCCGCGATCTTGCCGCCGCGGATCATGCCAAAGGACATGGCGCTGTCGAAATAGGCGGTGCGGCTGAGCTCGGTGATGGTCTGTTTCCCAGCGTTGATAAGGTCGGGGTCTTCTTCGCCCTCAAAAGGGAAAGGGCCCATGCCCAGCATGCCATTTTCCGACTGCAGGGTGATGTCCTTGTCGCCAACGTAGTTCGCCACCAGCGTCGGAATCCCGATGCCGAGGTTCACATACATGCCGTCTTCGAGTTCCTCTGCGGCCCGCGCCGCCATCTGATCTCTATCCCAAGGCATTATGCTTCCTCCCGCTTGCGTGTCGTGACCTTTTCGATGCGCTTTTCGTGATCGCCTTGGATGATGCGATGCACGTAGATGCCCGGCAGGTGGATTTTATCGGGGTCGAGGCTGCCACGCGGGACGATCTCTTCGACCTCGACGATGCAGACCTTACCGCACATGGCGGCAGGCGGGTTAAAGTTGCGCGCGGTCTTGCGGAACATCAGGTTGCCAGTGTCGTCGGCTTTCCAAGCCTTCACGATCGACAGATCGGCAAAGATGCCCTCTTCGAGGATGTAATCCTCACCCCGGAATTGTTTGACCTCTTTGCCCTCGGCGATCTGGGTGCCGACACCGGTCTTGGTGTAAAAGCCCGGGATGCCCGCGCCACCGGCGCGCATGCGCTCGGCCAAGGTGCCTTGGGGGTTGAACTCCAACTCCAACTCACCGGAGAGGTACTGGCGCATGAACTCGGCGTTCTCGCCCACGTAGGAGGAGATCATCTTTTTCACCTGCCGCGATTGCAGCAAAATGCCGATGCCGAAATCATCGACGCCCGCGTTGTTAGACGCAAAGGTGAGGTCTTTGGCCCCGTTTTCCTTGATCGCCTGCAACAGCAATTCCGGAATGCCGCAGAGGCCAAAGCCCCCGCGGCGATCAGCATGCCGTCCGATAGAACGCCTTCCAGCGCTTCGGCGGCGGATCCATAGATTTTGTTCACGGGCGACCTCCCTCTGGTTTCGTTGCGCCATATGTGACCCTGCGTTGTCGCAGTGTCAATTACGTGGTGCTACGCAGGGAGGCCGCCCAGAAGGGTCAGATGATACGCACTTGCGTGCCGACGGGGCACATGCCGAAAAGCTCTTCGATCTTCTCGTTATAGAGACCAATACAACCGTCCGAGGACCGTCGCCCGATCTTGCGCGTGTCATGGGTGCCGTGGATGATATAGGCGGGCCAGCTGAGATACATCGCATGGGTGCCAAGCGGGTTATCGGGGCCGGGCGGCATGTATTTGTAGTGCGGGAAGCGTTCCATCATCGACGCGGTCGGGGTCCAATCCGGGCCCTCTTTCTTGCGCACGATCTCGGTGTAGCCGCGCTTTGTGAGCTCTTCGGTGGCGGGCACGGAAGTAGGGTAAACCTTATAGGTCTGGCCGTCGGCGCTCCAATAATGCAGGGCGCGGCTGATGGTATCGGCCACGATAGCGCCTTTGCCGAGGCTGTCGAAATGGTCTTGCCAGCGCTGCGTGGCAAAGCTCGACGCGTTGCGTGAAACAGGGGCTTCGTTGGAAAATTCGCGGGCCGCTTGGCCGAATTCCTGCGCGCGCAGGATCTGCGGGGTGAGCAACGCGGCACCGCTTGCGGCGATCACGCCACGTCGGCTGAATTTAATGCCTGACATCTATCTGCCTTTCATATTGGTCTTGCCGGCTCCCTGATCGGAAAATCGAAGGGAGATGGCAAATCACATATTCATGATGTTGGATGTAAACGCCGCCCACAGGCGGAACCGCGCCGATCCCCGGCGCGGCCGCTGTGGTCTGGCGGCGTAATTACGCGCTGTCGGCCTTTTTCGCCGCCGGCTTCTTCGCGGCGGGTTTCTTGGCCGGAGCCTTTTTGGCGGGCGCTTTCTTGGCTGCCGCCTTCTTTGCCGCGGGTTTTTTGGCCGCGGCTTTCTTCGCCGGTGCCTTCTTGGTCGCCGCCTTGCGTTTGGCGGGGGACTTGGCGAGCTTCTCTTCGATCAACTCGACCGCGCGTTCCATGGTCAGGTCTGGCGGTTCGATCTCTTTCGGGATCGTCGCGTTGACCTTTTCCCACTTCACGTAAGGCCCGTATTTGCCTTCCATGACATTGACCGCGCCGCCCATATCCGGGTGCTCGCCCATCTCGCGGATCGGTTTTGCGGCCTTGCCACGGCCACCACGGCTGGCAACCTTCTCGGCCAAAAGCTGCACCGCGCGGTTCATGCCGACGGTCCAAACCTCATCGATGCCCTCAAGGTTGGCATTGGTGCCGCCCCGGTCCGAGGTGCTTTCGGCATGTTTGATGTAAGGCCCGTAGCGGCCAATGTTGGCCCAGACCATCACGCCGTCCTCGGGGTGGGGGCCGATCTCCCGCGGGAGGGAGAGCAGCATCACGCCCTGTTCCAAAGTCAAATCCTCGGGCACCCAATCCTTGGGGATCGACTGGCGCGGCGGTTTTTTGTTTTCTTCGGTCACCGGCCCGCGCTGGACGTAAGGCCCGAAACGGCCCTTGAAAACGCGGATTTCGTCGCCCTGATCCTCACCCAAAAGCTTGCCATCAGGCGGAATGGCCGAGGCTTCGGCCTCCGGATCGGGCGGGCCAAAGGGGCGTGTGTAACGGCATTCGGGGTAGTTCGAGCAGCCGATAAAGGCGCCGCCCGAACGGGCCGTGCGCATCGACAGGCGGCCAATTTCGCAATTGGGGCAAAGCCGGGGGTCGCCACCGTCTTCGGTCGGCGGGAAAAGATGGGGCTCGAGCACCTCATTGATCTTTTCCAAGACCTCGGTGATGCGCAACTCGGATGTTTCTGCAATCGCCGCCGAGAAATCACGCCAGAAGCGACGCAGCACTTCCTTATAGGCGGCATCGCCCGCGCTGACCTTATCAAGCTGGTCTTCGAGATCGGCGGTGAAATCATAGCCGATGTAGCGGCGGAAGTAGTTTTCGAGAAATGCGGTGACCAGCCGGCCCTTATCCTCGGGGATCAGACGGTTGCCGTCCTTGCGAACATATTCGCGGTCCTGAATCGTGGTGACGATGCTGGCATAGGTCGAGGGGCGGCCGATGCCGAGCTCTTCCATGCGTTTAACCAGCGTGGCTTCGGTATAGCGCGGCGGCGGCTGGGTGAAATGCTGCTCCGGGGTGACGGCGCGTTTGTCCATCGCGTCGCCTTGGCTGATCTGCGGCAGACGCTTGTCGTCCTCGTCGACCACATCATCACGGCCTTCTTCATAGACCCGCAAGAACCCGTCGAACAGCACGACCTGACCATTGGCGCGCAGGCCAACCTGACCGTCATCGCTGCCGACCTCAACCGTGGTGCGCTCCAGCCGGGCGCTTTCCATCTGGCAGGCCAGCGTGCGTTTCCAAATCAGGTCATAAAGCTTCGCCTGATCGGCATCGAGCTTCAGTGTCTTCGCGTCTTTGGTCATATCCGTGGGGCGGATACATTCGTGCGCTTCCTGAGCGTTTTTCGCTTTGTTTTTATAGATGCGCGGCTCTTTCGGCACGTAATCCGCGCCGAAACGGTCAGCGATCGCATCACGCGCCATGCTCACCGCTTCGGGCGCCATGTCGATGCCGTCGGTCCGCATGTAGGTGATGTGCCCGGCCTCATAGAGGCGCTGCGCGGTCGACATGGTCTGGCGCGCGCCCATGGAGAATTTGCGGCTGGCTTCCTGCTGCAAGGTCGAGGTCATAAATGGTGCCGAGGGGTTGCGGCTGGCCGGTTTCGCCTCGACGTTCATCACTTTCAGCGCGCGGCTGGTGATCGCCTGCACGGCCATCTCGGCCTGCGTGGCGTCGGCCAGATCGAAGCGATCCAGCTTTTTGCCCGCAAGAGAAACGAGGCGCGTTTCGAATTCTTGGCCGCGCGGCGTGGCGAGCAGGGCCTTCACCGACCAGTATTCACGGGCGCGGAAGGCTTCGATCTCCATCTCGCGCTCAACGATCAGGCGCAGGGTGACCGATTGCACACGTCCGGCGGACTTCGCACCGGGCAGTTTGCGCCAAAGCACGGGAGAGAGGTTGAACCCCACCAGATAGTCCAGCGCCCGGCGCGCGAGATAGGCCTCGACCAGCGGCATATCGACCTGACGCGGGTTCTGCATCGCCTCGGTCACGGCCTTTTTAGTGATCTGGTTAAACACGACGCGGCTAACGGGCGTGTCTTTCTTGATCGACTTGCGCTTGGTCAGCGCCTCTTGCAGGTGCCAGCTGATCGCCTCGCCTTCGCGGTCGGGGTCAGTCGCGAGGATCAGTGCGTTGTCTTTGGCCAGCGCGTCGGCGATGGCTTTGACGTGTTTCTTGCTGTCAGAGGCGACTTCCCATTTCATGTCGAAATCGGCGTCGGTGTCGACCGATCCGTCCTTTGGCGGCAAGTCCCGGACGTGGCCGTAAGAGGCGAGAACGGTGTAATCGTCGCCCAGATATTTGTTGATCGTTTTGGCCTTGGCTGGGGATTCGACAACGACGACGGGCATAAATACAGGCACCTTAGATCAAAAATGAGGGCGGCTTTGCGCTGTCTCATGTGGGATGGCGGGGGTGTTTGTCAATGCGGCTGCTGCGGATGAGGGGTTTGGCGCGCAGCGGTTTGGCAGGGCAGATGGGCCGTATTGCCGCTATTAGCGGGCGGCTTTCGGCAGCGCCTTGGTCGGGGGCGTTGCTCGCGGAGGTGCCACGGCGCAACTCTGCTCAGGCCGGGACGAAATGTGCGACGCCGTCAGGCGGAACGGCTTAGCAACCCGCCCGGCTGACGCTGAATTTCCCCCTCCATCTCAAGATCAAGCAGGGCAGGGGCCACGTCACTGCTGGGCACTTGCAGATCGCGGATCAACTGATCCTCTGCGACCGGGGCGGGGCCGAGGCGGGCGAGGATTTGCGCATGGAGCTTTGCGACGGGGCCGCGGTTTGGCGGAGGCGTTTTTGCCCGAAGTGGGGGCGGCGCGGGCTTGCGTCGGGGCGTTTCGGGCCCCGGTGTGGCCAACTCCGGCAAAACCTCCAACACGTCAACGGCGGAGCGGACCAGCACTGCGCCATCGCGGATCAGCATGTTGCAGCCCGCCGCGCGCGCGTCCATCGGGTGGCCGGGCACCGCCAGCACGTCGCGCCCCTGATCCAATGCATCGCGTGCGGTGATCAAACTGCCCGAGCGGGCCGCCGCCTCAACCACCACGGTTGCCCGGCTCAGACCAGAGATGATGCGGTTGCGGCGTGGGAAATGCCGCGCCATCGGTTGCAGCCCCATGGGTTGCTCTGACAGGCGCAGCCCCTGCGCCGCGATCTGTTCCGCCAGTTCTGCATTCTCGCTTGGGTATATAATGTCGACCCCGCCCGCCTGCACGGCGATGGTGCCATGGGCAAGCGCGGCGGAATGGGCAGCGGCGTCGATGCCCCGCGCAAGGCCGGAGACGACGACAAATCCAGCCTCCCCAAGCTCTGCCGCGAGGGTGCGTGCCATGCGAAGCCCAAGCGAGGAGGCATTCCGCGCACCGACCAATGAAATCATAGGCCGGGTGAGAAGGGATGGGTCACCAATCACCCACAAAAAGGGCGGGGCATCGTCGAGATCATTCAATAGGTCGGGGTAGGGCGCCTGTCCCTGAACCAGCAGCCGCGCCCCGGCGGTGCGGGCGGCATTGAGTTCGGCCTGAACAACCCCTTCGGGGCAAATGAGATAGTTCGAAATGCCTGCGGCCTGCGCCACTTCGGGCAAGGCGTTCAGCGCATTGATCGCAGAGCCATGTTCATCCAGCAGACGCCGGTAGGTGGAAATGCCCACCCTGCGTGAGCGCAACAGACGAAGCCGGGCAAACTGTTCATCTTCCTGGGTGGGTGGGAGTGGGGGTGAGTGGAAGAAGGATGTAGGTCCTTGTCAGTCATCCCGAAGCTCCGTCCGTTGCAGAATCAGGTATAGGATTTAGTGCTTAACAACCTATGAATTTTCTCCAACCCATTCGATTCAACTCAGACGTGTCGTCAGGTCGCGGCCCCGCCCACGGTCAGCCCGCCGATCATCAGGGTCGGCTGGCCCACGCCCACCGGCACCCATTGGCCCTGCTTGCCGCAGTTGCCCATTCCGGGGTCCAGCGTCGGGTCATTGCCAATGGCGCGGATCTGCTGCAGCGCCGTGGCCCCGTCGCCGATCAGCGTGGCCCCTTTGACCGGCGCGCCGATCTTGCCGTTTTGCACGCGGTAGGCCTCGGTGCAGGAAAATACGAACTTGCCGTTGGTGATATCGACCTGACCGCCGCCAAATCCGATGGCATAAATCCCATCTTTGAGGTCGGCCACGATGTCCTCCGGTGCCGCATCGCCGCCTAGCATATAGGTGTTGGTCATGCGCGGCATCGGGATATGGGCATAGGATTGCCGCCGTCCGTTCCCGGTTGAGGCTCCGCCCATCAGCCGCCCGTTCTGACGGTCCTGCATATAGCCCACCAGCACGCCATCCTCGATCAACACATTGCGCGCCGAGGGGTGCCCTCGTCATCGACCGAGATCGAGCCGCGCCGGTCGGGGATCGTGCCATCGTCCAGCACGGTCACGCCCTTTGCCGCGATCTGTTGGCCCATCAGCCCGGCAAAGGCGCTGGAGCCCTTGCGGTTAAAATCGCCCTCAAGCCCGTGTCCGATGGCTTCGTGCAGCAGGATGCCGGGCCAGCCGGGGCCAAGCACCACGTCCATCACGCCCGCCGGAGCAGGGACGGCCTCTAGGTTCACGCAGGCGATGCGCAGGGCTTCGCGGACCTTGGCCTGCCAGTCGTCGGGCGCGAGCATGCCATCAAGCCCAATCCGCCCGCCGCCGCCGACACCGCCACTTTCGCGGCGACCGTCTTGCTCCACGATGACCGAGACATTGACCCGTGTCATCGGGCGCACGTCGCGCACTGAATGCCCCTCAGGGCGGAGGATCTCGACCTCCTGAATGCTGGCCGCGATTGTCGCACTCACCTGCACCACGCGGGAATCGAGGCCGCGGGCATAGGCGTCGATCTCGCGCAGGGTATCGACTTTGACCGGAAAGGCATGGCCCGCGATCGGGTCTTCGTCCGTATAAAACCGCTTGTTGCTGGCCTGCGGGGCATCGGCCCACGTGCCGCCGCCATCGCCCACCGCCAGCCGCGCCGTCTCCGCCGCGCGGCGCAGGGACGCCTCGCTGAGTTCGGTGGAATGGGCGTAGCCTGCCACCTCACCGCGCACGGCGCGCAGGCCAAAGCCCTCGGCGGCATCGTAGCTGGCGGTTTTGAGGCGTCCGTCGTCGAACACCAGCGCCTCTGAGCGGCGGCGTTCGAGGAACAATTCCCCGTCATCGGCACCGGCCACGGCCTCGCGCAGCACGCTCAGAGCGGTTTCTCGGTCCAGATCGGCCTCGAAGGGGGTGAATTGCGCGCGGCTCATTGGGGGTATCCTTGCTTGCTGTCACAAAACTGTCTCGCGCGGCTCTATGACGCAAGCATGTGACTTTATCTTGTAGGCAGAATATGATTGTAAGCATCCAGGATTACAACGGCACCGGGTCGCAGCAGCGGTTTGGGGTGCCTTATCGGCTTCTTAATGGTCACAAGATCAGGACGACATATGAAACATCTACTCCCCCTTTCCGGTCTTTTGACCAGCCTTGCCGCCCTGCCTGCATTGGCACAGGACAGCCTGCGCATTGACGGGCTTGATGTCATCGGCAGACCTGTTGACGGCGAGACAGGCTTTCAACCCGCTGTGACGCGGGTGGCGCAGGATATTCACGATCTGGATTACCTGATTCTCGTGATCATCACGCTGATCACCATTTTCGTGACCGGTCTGATCATCTGGGTCATGATCCGTTACAACAAAAAGCGGAACCCGAACCCCTCGTCCTTCACGCACCACACCCCGATCGAGATCGCTTGGACGATCCTGCCGATTCTGGTCCTTGTGCTGATCGGTGCCTATTCGCTGCCGATCCTGTTCCGCCAGCAGGAAATCCCCGAAGCTGACATCACCATCAAGGCCATCGGCAACCAGTGGTACTGGACCTATGAATATGTCGACGAAGAGATTGCCTTTGACAGCTACATGATCGGTGCTCCGGCCACGCTGGGTGACGGCGACGAAGATGTGACCCCCTTCGTGTTGAACGACGCGATGGTCGCCAAGCTCGAAGACGAAGGCTATGCCCGCGAAGACTTCCTGCTGGCCACCGACACATCGGTGGTGATCCCCGTGGGCAAGACCATCGTCGTGCAGGTCACGGCAAGCGACGTGATCCACTCTTGGACCATTCCCGCTTTCGGCGTGAAACAGGACGGCGTGCCGGGCCGTTTGGCGGAACTGTGGTTCACCGCCGAACAGGAAGGCGTCTACTTCGGTCAGTGTTCCGAGCTTTGCGGTCAGGCCCACGCCTATATGCCGATCACCGTCAAAGTCGTCTCGGAAGAGGCCTATGCGGAATGGCTTGGCAACGCCAAGGCGGAATATGCTGGCATCGAGCAGCCGCTGACCGTCGCCTCTAAGTAAGCCAGTGCCACGGGGCAGGGCGCAGGCCCGTGCCCCGTGTTTACCCTTGGAAGGTTCGGGATGACTGACATCACCAATACGCCAACACGTGAATACGACGCGCAGCTGGGGGATTACTTCGCCCTGCTGAAACCGCGCGTCATGTCGCTTGTCGTCTTCACGGCCTTCGTGGGGCTGTTGGCCGCACCGGTCTCGGTCAATCCCGTCATCGGCTTTTGCGCGATCTTGTTCATTGCCATCGGCGGCGGCGCCTCGGGCGCGCTCAACATGTGGTGGGATGCCGATATCGACGCGGTGATGCGCCGCACGCGCGGGCGTCCGATCCCGTCGGGCCGGGTCCAACCCGGAGAGGCGCTGACCCTCGGTGTGGCGCTGTCGGGTCTGTCGGTGATGATGCTGGGTCTGGCGACCAACCTTCTGGCGGGGGATGCTGCTCTTTACCATCCTGTTCTACGCCGTGTTCTACACCATGTGGCTCAAGCGCTTGACGCCGCAGAACATTGTCATCGGCGGTGCCGCCGGGGCCTTCCCGCCGGTGATCGGCTGGGTCGCCGCCACGGGCAGCTTCTCGGTCGAGGCATGGTTGATGTTCGCACTGATCTTCATGTGGACCCCGCCGCATTTCTGGGCGCTGGCGCTCTTCATGCGCTCTGACTACGACGATGCCAAAGTGCCCATGCTGACCGTGACCCACGGCCGTCCGGCGACGCGGCTGCACATCTTCGTCTACACGGTTCTGCTGGCCGCGTTGGCCATTGGCACAGCCTTCACCGCCATCGGTGGCATCTTCTACTTCGCCGTGGCGCTGATCTTGAACGCCGCCTTCCTGCTGGGCGCTTACCGCATCTGGAAGCGGGACGAGGTTATGGCTGAGGGGGACGATTATGCCGAAGAGCGCAAGTTCTTCCGCCTGTCGCTGGCCTATCTCTTTTTGCACTTCGGGGCGATTCTGGGCGAAGCGGCCCTGCGCACCTTTGGATTGGGGGCTGGTAATGGGCATCCGACCAGAACACGAGCTTCACGAACGCCGCCGGGGCCGCAACATCGGCGTGGGCCTGATGCTGGGTGCCTTCGTGGTGCTGATCATGGCGCTGACCTACGTCAAGATCACGCAAACGGATTTTGAACTGCCGGCCAATCAGCGTGAGGTGACCCAGTAATGGCGCTTTCCGGTCCTCAAAAAACAGTAATGCAAACCGTGAGTGTCGTGGTGCTGATGGGCGGTTTGGCTTGGGCATCTGTCCCTTTCTACGATTGGTTCTGCCGCGTGACAGGCTTCGGCGGGACGCCGGGGCAGGTATCGGAAGGCAGCGCGGATGTGCTCGACCAGACCGTCAAGGTCCGCTTTGACGGCTCGCTCAACGATGGCATGCCGTGGGAGTTCAAACCCGTGGTGCGTGAAATGGAAGTGCGGATCGGCGAGACCGGACTGGCCTTCTACGAAGCCTATAACCCCACCGACCACGCCGTCGCGGGGCAGGCCAGCTACAACGTGACCCCCTATACCGCCGGGCCGTTTTTCGAAAAGATCGACTGCTTTTGCTTTACCGAACAGGTGCTGGCACCGGGCGAGCGCGTGCAGATGCCGGTAAGCTTCTTCGTCGATCCGGAAATGGTCGAAGACCGCGATGGGAAGTTTGTACATACCATCACTCTGTCCTATACATTCTACGAAATTGACCTGCCCGAGGGCTATGCCGCCCTCGATCAGGACAGCGCCACAACAACGAATTAACGACCTGATTAAACAAAGGTGAGGGACCCGCAACCATGGCCCATGCAAAAAACCACGACTACCATATTCTCCCCCTCGACCTGGCCGCTTTTGGGGTCGGTAGGCGGATTTGCCATGCTGGCGGGCGCCGTCCTGTGGATGCACGGAATGACGCCCTTCGTCTTCTTGGGCGGGCTGGTCGCCACACTTTACGTCATGTTCGCATGGTGGTCCGAAGTGGTCTCTGAAAGCGAAGTGGGCGATCACACCGGTGTGGTGCGGATCGGCCTGCGCTATGGCTTCATCCTGTTCATCATGTCCGAAGTCATGTTCTTCGTCGCGTGGTTCTGGTCCTTCTTCAAACAGGCCCTTTACCCGATGTATGAGTATGTCGGCTCAGAGTACGTCCAGCCCGAAATCCACGCGGTTGACGCCTTTCACCTGCCGCTGATCAACACGCTGGTGCTGCTGCTGTCGGGCTGTGCCGTGACATGGGCCCACCACGCGCTGGCGCATGAGAACAACCGCAAGGACCTGATCTCGGGCCTGACCATCGCCGTGATCCTCGGCGTGCTCTTCACCGCGTTGCAGGCTTACGAATACTACGAACTGCTGGTCCATGACGATTGGACCTTCGGCGGCGATATGTATTTCTCCAGCTTCTTCATGGCGACCGGCTTCCACGGCTTCCACGTTGTGATCGGCACGATCTTCCTCTTCGTCTGCCTGCTGCGCGCCATGCGCGGCCACTTCACCCCCGAACGCCACGTCGGCTTCGAGGCGGCGGCGTGGTACTGGCACTTCGTTGACGTGGTCTGGCTGTTCCTCTTCTTTGCCGTCTACATGTGGGGCCAGCCCTAAACATAAGGCGGGGTTGCATCCGCGCCCCACACCCGTAAAACCCAAACGCGCGAAGCCCTCTTCGCGCGTTTGTCGTTTCAGCCAGAGAGATCGAATGCGGCGCAGCCTGTTCTTCATCATCGTCGGCCTTGGCGGGGCAGCCATCCTCGTCGCACTCGGGGTCTGGCAGGTGCAGCGGCTGGCATGGAAAGAGGCGATCATCGCCGATATCAACGCCCGGATCACCGCCGCTCCGGTGGCCTTGCCCCGCGATCCTGACCCACAAGCCGACGCCTATCTGCCCGTCACGGTCAGCGGAGAGATCGGGGCCGAGGCGCTGCATGTGCTGGTCAGCCAGAAGCAGAAAGGCGCAGGCTACCGTGTCATCGCGCCCATGACCTTGGAGGATAGCCGCCGCATCCTCGTCGACCTCGGCTTTACCGCCACAGCGAACAAAGACGCCATCGCCCCCGCGGGCAGCGCCACCCTGACCGGCAACTTGCAATGGCCCCAAGAGGTCGACAGTTTCACGCCCGAAGCCGACACCGAAAGCAACATCTGGTTCGCCCGGGATGTGGAGGTCATGGCTGACACGCTCAACACCGAGCCGCTCCTCGTCGTGGTCCGCGACGGCAGCGGGCCGGACCCCAAGATCACGCCGCTGCCCGTGGATACCGCCCGTATCCCCAACGATCACTTGCAATATGCGATCACCTGGTTTTCCCTCGCCGCCATCTGGCTGGCGATGACCGTTCTTTTCCTGCGCCGCCGCCGCGCCCTGCAACGCCGAAAGTCGACTGACCCTATGCGCTATATCTCTACCCGTGGCACCGCCCCTGTCCTGTCCTTCGAAGAGGCGATGCTGACCGGCCTTGCCCGTGACGGCGGGCTCTATGTGCCCGAAACCATCCCGACGCTTACGCCTGAGCAAATCAACGCCATGCAGGGCCAAAGCTACGAAGAGGTCGCCTTTACGGTTATGCGCCCCTTCATCGGCGACACGTTTACCGATGACGAATTTCGCGCGATCATCGCCCGCGCCTACAAAGGTTTCGGCCACACCGCCCGCGCACCCATGGTGCAACTGGCCCCGAACCACTTCCTGCTAGAACTCTTCCACGGGCCGACATTGGCGTTCAAAGACTTCGCCATGCAGTTGATCGGGCAGATGTTTCAGGCCGCTCTGGGTCGCAAGGGCGAGCGGGTGACCATCGTCGGCGCGACCTCCGGCGACACCGGCTCGGCTGCGATCGAAGCCTTTAAGGGGCTCGATAACGTCGACGTCTTCATCCTCTACCCGCACGGCCGGGTGTCTGACGTGCAGCGCCGCCAGATGACCACGCCAGCGGAGTCCAACGTCCACGCGCTGGCCATCGATGGCGATTTCGACGACTGCCAAGCGCGCCTGAAAGACATGTTCAACGATTTCGACTTCCGCGATTCCGTGCGGTTGGCAGGGGTGAACTCGATCAACTGGGGCAGGGTGCTGGCGCAGGTGGTTTACTACTTCACAGCCGCTACCAGCCTCGGCGCACCGGGCCGCGAAATCAGCTTCACCGTGCCCACCGGCAACTTCGGTGACATCTTTGCTGGCTACATCGCCAAACGCATGGGCCTGCCCATTGCCGATCTGGTCGTCGCCACCAACCAAAACGACATCCTGCACCGCTGTCTCTCAGGCCAAGGCTACCACAAAGGCGGCGTAACCCCCTCGATCAGCCCCTCGATGGACATCCAAGTCTCGTCCAATTTCGAACGCGCCCTTTTTGATGCATACGACCGCGACGCCGGGGCCGTGGCGCAACTGATGGACGAATTGGGGCAGGGCGGTTTCGATGTCTCCCAAGGCGCCATGCAGGCGCTGCAAGACACCTACCGCTCGGGCCGCGCCTCGGAAGAAGAAACCAGTGCCACCATCACCGACCGCCGCCGCACCACGGGTGAGCTTCTCTGCCCACATTCCGCCGTTGGCGTGAAAGTCGCAGATGAGCTGCGCGATCCGGCCACCCCGATGGTCACGCTGGCCACCGCGCATCCGGCCAAATTCCCCGACGCGGTGGAAGCCGCCACCGGCATTCGCCCGCCCCTGCCGCCGCGCATGGCGGACCTTTTCGACCGGGAAGAACGTTTCACCCGGCTGCCCAATGACCTCGACGCGCTGAAAGCGCATATCAAAGGAAACCTCCCCGCGTGAGCCTCCAACAGACCACATTGCCCAACGGCTTCCGGATCGTCACCGAACATATGGAGGGGCTCGCCTCCTCCGCCATCGGCGTCTGGGTGAACGCAGGCGCACGGCACGAAACGCCTCAACAAAACGGCATCGCGCATTTCCTTGAGCACATGGCCTTCAAGGGCACCGCCACCCGTTCGTCGCTGCAAATCGCCGAAGCGATCGAAGACGTGGGCGGCTATATCAACGCCTATACCTCGCGCGAAGTCACCGCCTATTACGCCCGCGTGCTGGAAAACGACGTGGCGCTCGGCCTCGACGTGATCGCCGACATCCTGCGCAACCCGGTGCTGGACCCTTCTGAGGTTGAAGTCGAACGCGGCGTGATCCTGCAAGAGATCGGCCAAGCCCTCGACACGCCCGACGATGTGATCTTCGACTGGCTCCAAGAGCAGGCCTATCCAGATCAACCCATCGGCCGCACCATCCTCGGCCCGTCCGAACGTGTCTCGGCCTTCTCGCGCGACGATCTGCAACGCTTCATCGCGGACCACTACGGCCCCGAGCAGATGATCCTCTCGGCTGCCGGTGCCGTGGACCACGACAAGATCGTAAAACTGGCCGAAAGCCTCTTTGGCGACATGCCCTCGAAAAAGCTCTACCAGATCGACAGCGCCCGTTTCGGCGGGGGCGAGTTCCGGCAGGTCAAGCAGCTTGAGCAGGCCCATTTCGCCCTCGGCTTTGAAAGCCCCGGCTACCGCTCGGATGACATCTACATCGCCCAAATCTACGCCTCTGCCTTGGGCGGCGGCATGTCTTCGCGCCTGTTTCAAGAGATCCGCGAAAACCGCGGCCTCTGCTACACGATCTTTGCCCAAGCAGGCGCCTATGCCGACACCGGGATGACCACGATTTACGCCGGCACCAGCGCCGAGCAATTGCCCGAACTGGCAAACATCACCATTGACGAGATGAAGCGCGCGGCCTCTGACATGTCCCCCGCCGAAGTCGCCCGCGCCCGCGCCCAGATGAAAGCCGGGCTGCTGATGGGGCTGGAAAGCCCCTCGAACCGCGCCGAACGTCTGGCCCGCCTCATCCAAATCTGGGACCGCGTTCCGCCCCTCGAAGAGACCGTGGCCCAGATCGACGCCGTCACCACCGGCGATGTGCGCGATTTCGCCGAGCGCATGGCGACCCAAGCTCCGGCGGCGTTGGCCCTCTACGGCCCGGTCGACAGCGCACCAACGCTCGACGAGCTTCACAGCAGACGCGCCGCCTGATGCTGCTGGGGCGACGCAAACTGCGGATCGAAACGGAACGGCTGACCCTGCGTCCGCCGATCCATGCCGATTTCCGCGCCTGGTCCGCCCTGCGCCGCGCCAGCAACGACTACCTGCGCCCGTGGGAGCCGACATGGGCCGAGGATCACCTCACCCGCAAGGCTTTCACCAACCGCGTCTACTGGGCGCAGCGCTCGGTGTCTTCGGGCAACGCCATGCCACTCTTCCTGATCCGCCGCAGCGATCAAAACCTCGTCGGCGCCATCACGCTCGACAACATCCGCCGCGGCCCCGCGCAATCCGGCACGCTCGGCTATTGGACGGGCGAACCCTTCGCCCGCCAAGGCTACATGCGCGAGGCGATAGAGGCGACGGTGCATCAGGCCTTCACCCGGCTTGACTTGTCTCGCATCGAAGCCGCCTGCCTGCCGGAAAACCAAGCCTCCCGCGGGTTGCTAGAGAAGGCTGGCTTCAAATATGAGGGCGTCGCGCAAAGCTATTTGCAAATCGATGGCCGCTGGCGGACCCATGTGCTCTATGCCTCCCTCCGTAAAGATCGGCGCGGCCGCACGGATGTCGGCTAGGTCTCCGGGCGCTGTCCGAAACGTCCCCCTGGTCCCGCAGGGTTCACACAGGGGGAACACTCCCCCATCCCCATCAAGCATCCGCACCGACTGTTCATACGCTTTGCCCTTGCATCCTCCTGCGCTGCGCAGGATCTAAGGACCATGACACTGAACCCCGCCGACACAGCCTTCACCGATACCCTGCGCGCACAACTGCCCGACGACGTGCTGCGCAAGCCCGAACAGCGCTACCTCGAAGAACCCCGAGGCCGCTACGCCGGGCAGGGCGGTGTGCTGGCCCTGCCGCGCAGCACCGAAGAGGTCGCCACCCTGATCCGCGCGGCCCATGCCGCCCGCGTGCCGGTGGTGCCCTATGGCGGCGGTACCGGCCTTGTCGGCGGGCAGATCAGCAGCGATGGCCCTGCACCGCTGATCCTCTCTCTTGAGCGCATGAACCGCATCCGTGCCGTGCTGCCCGAAGAGAACGTACTGGTCGCCGAAGCGGGCGTCATCCTCGCCGATGTCCAAGCCGCCGCCGAAGAGGCAAACCGCCTCTTCCCCTGTCCCTCGCCGCCGAAGGGACGGCGCGCATCGGCGGCACACTCTCGACCAACGCAGGCGGCACCGGCGTGCTGCGCTACGGCAATGCCCGCGACCTTTGCCTCGGTCTCGAAGCCGTCCTGCCCGACGGCCAGATTTGGCACGGCCTCACGCGCCTACGCAAAAACAACACCGGCTACGATCTGCGCAACCTGTTGATCGGCGCCGAAGGCACGCTCGGCGTGATCACCGCCGCCGCCCTCAAACTCTACGCGCGCCCGGCCCGCAGTGGCACCGCGTTGATGGTCGTCGAAAGCCCAGCGGCGGCGCTGACGCTTCTCTCCCTCGCGCGGGACCACTTGGGCGAAATGATCAGCGCTTTCGAACTGATGCACCGCAGAGGTTTCGATTTCCTTTACGAAACCCTGCCCAACATCCGCCAACCCTTCGCCGAAACCCCGCAATGGAGCGTCTTGATCGACATCGGCACCCCCGGAGAGATCGATACCCACGCCGCGCTAGAGACACTCTTCGCCGCCGCCCTCGACGCAGGTCTCGTCTCGGACGGTCTCATCGCCCAAAACGCCCAGCAGGCCCAAGATTTCTGGACGATCCGCGAAACCATCCCAGAGGCCAACCGCCTGATCGGCTCGGTCTCCAGCCACGACATCTCGGTGCCCCTCGGCGCAATCCCCGAATTCATCACCCGCGCCACCAAAGCACTGAACGCCCTCGGCGATTTCCGCATCAACTGCTTCGGCCATGTCGGAGACGGCAACCTGCATTACAACGTCTTCCCCGCAAAGGGCAAAACCCGCGCCGATTACGAAGATCAACGCGATGATGTGAAAGGTCTGGTCCACGATCTCGTCCATGAACTCGGCGGGTCATTCAGCGCGGAACATGGCGTGGGCCGCGTCAAGGTCGATGACCTCGAACGCTACGGCGACCCCGCCAAGCTCGCCGCCATGCGGGCGATCAAAACGGCCCTCGACCCCAAGGGCATCATGAACCCCGGTGCCGTCCTACGCGGTTAAAGCCCGTCGAAAGCGCAAAGCGCATGGACCTCTTTGCCAAGCGCTTCCAAACGCTTGCGCCCGCCCAATTCGGGCAGATCAATGATAAAGGCGCAAGAGACGATCTCACCCCCAAACGCTCAATCAGTTTGATCCCGGCCTCCGCCGTACCACCCGTGGCCAGCAGATCGTCCACAACCAAAACCTTCTCGCCCGGCTTGATCGCATCGTCATGCAGCTCAACAATGGCCTCGCCATATTCAAGCTTATATTCTTGACTGATCACCGTGCCGGGCAGCTTGCCCTTCTTGCGGATCGGCACAAAACCCACGCTCAATTGATGCGCAATCGCCCCGCCAAGGATGAAACCGCGCGCTTCCAACCCGACCACCTTGTCGATGTTGATCCCCGCATAGGGATGCAGCATCTGGTCGATCGCCATGCGAAACCCGCGCGGATCGGCAAAAAGCGTTGTCACGTCACGAAACATGATTCCCTCATGGGGGAAATCTACGATCGTGCGAATATAATCCTGAACCTGTTTCATGCCGCCCTTCCGCGTGTTTGACCGGACCCGTCTTAGCGCAACGCGCCGCCCGGGCGAACCCCCATCTGCGCCCGCCGCACAACATCCAGAAAGGGGCGCCAACCCCCTCCCTTCATCCTTTCTTAAATACCGTCCGCACTCAGCCAAGCAGGGCCGCTGCCCGCGGTCAAAGCATCCGCCCCGCCACCGCATCCAGCTTGGCCAGCAACTCCGGATCGCGCGCATCCGGCTGGGTCAGGATCGCAAACTCCAGCGCCCGGTCACAGCCATGCGGGCAGGGCGCGCGCTCGGCACCCAAAAGCGCGGGCAGCCGCGAAACCATGGCGCGGCCCTTGTCAGCATTACCCATCAGCGTGGCGATGATCTGCGTCACATCCACCTCGCCATGGTCGGGGTGCCAACTGTCGTAATCAGTGATCATCGCCACGCTCGCATAGCAAAGCTCGGCCTCGCGGGCGAGCTTTGCCTCGGGCATATTGGTCATGCCGATCACATCCGCGCCCCAGCTTTCGCGGTACATTTTCGATTCCGCCAATGTCGAGAACTGCGGCCCCTCCATTGCCAGATAGGTGCCGCCACGGTGCACGTTAATGCCCGCGTCCCGCGCGGCGGTCTCGCAGGCGTCGCTTAACCGCGGGCAGGTGGGATGGGCGACAGAGACATGGGCCACGCAGCCGGGGCCGAAAAAGCTTTTCTCGCGGGCCATGGTGCGGTCGATGAACTGATCGACGACCACGAAATCCCCCGGTGCCATCTCCTCGCGGAACGACCCGCAGGCGGAAACGCTGATCACATCCGTACAGCCCAATCGCTTGAGCGCGTCGATATTCGCGCGGTAGGGGACAGAGGTCGGCGTATGCACATGCCCCCGGCCATGGCGCGGCAGAAAGACCATGGCGACCCCGTTCAGCGTTCCGGTCAGCACCTGATCCGACGGCGCGCCCCAAGGAGTCTCAACCGTGACCCAATCGGCATCCTGAAGCCCGTCGATGTCGTAAATGCCGGAGCCGCCGATCACGGCGATTTTCGTATCTGTCATGGAGGGAGCCTGTGCCTTGGATGGTTGCCGGTAAGGCCCAAAGAACCTCATAGAATGCCACGGGGATCAAGTGTTTTTGCCACGAGACGCGACACGTCTGCGTCAGGGGGGCGGTCCTGCGCCGCTTACTCGGTCCTCCAAAGTGTTTCTGCATTGCAGCAAACTCTGCCCGAGGGGAGGCAATACGCTTTTCTTCGCGGCGAAATTCCTCTAGATGCAGCCAAAAGCGCCCCGCATCCGCGGTCAGGGCGCTATATCCGTTTTCCGAAAGTCAAAGGACGCCCCCATGCGCGCCACGCTGCACAATTTTGCCAAGAACCTTGATGTGACCGATCTGCGTTGGATGCCGGATGACGGTTTCTCCATCGGGCGGCTGCGCATCGAATTGCTGTCGGGGCTGACCGTGGCGCTGGCCTTGGTGCCCGAAGCGGTGGCTTTTGCTTTTGTTGCCGGGGTACACCCTCTGGTCGGACTTTATGCTGCCTTCCTCGTTGGTCTCATCACCGCGCTGATCGGTGGTCGGCCGGGTATGATCTCGGGCGCCACAGGCGCGCTGGCGGTGGTCATGGTGGCCTTGGTGGCGCAGCATGGGGTTGAATACCTCTTTGCCACCGTGGTGCTGATGGGGCTTTTGCAGATCTTCGCAGGGGTCATGCAGTGGGGCAAGTTCATCCGGCTGGTGCCGCATCCGGTGATGCTGGGCTTCGTCAACGGTCTGGCGATCGTGATTTTCCTTGCCCAGATGAGCCAGTTCAAAGTGCCCGGCACCATGGTCGATACCGGCCACGGCATGGGCGGTGGCGAATGGCTTTCGGGCCAGCCGCTCTACCTGATGCTGGCGCTGGTGGCGGCAACCATGGCGATCATCTGGATCACCCCGCGCATCACCAAACTGATCCCCGCGCCGCTTGCGGGCATCGGGGTGATTGCCGCTCTGGTGATCGGTTTCGGCCTCGACGTGCCGCGGGTGGGCGATCTGGCTTCGATCCAAGGCGGCCTGCCGAGCCTGCATATCCCCATGGTGCCGCTCACTTGGGAAACCTTTGAGATCATCTTGCCCTATGCCGTGATCCTCGCCGCCATTGGCCTGATCGAAAGCTTGCTGACACTGAACCTTGTGGGTGATCTTACCGGCAAGCGCGGCGGCGCCAGCCAAGAGTGCATCGCCCAAGGTGTGGCCAACACGGTCACCGGTTTCTTCGGTGGCATGGGCGGCTGCGCGATGATCGGTCAGTCGATGATCAACGTGAAATCCGGTGGTCGCACCCGTGTTGCCGGGATCGCGGCGGCAGTGTTCTTGCTGCTTTTCATCCTCGTCGGTTCCTCGGTGATTGAACTTATCCCGCTTGCCGCCCTCGTTGGCGTGATGTTCATGGTGGTGATCGGCACCTTCGCTTGGAACTCGCTCACCATCCTGCGGAAAGTGCCGCTGATCGATGCCTTCGTCATCATTCTGGTGACGGTGGTGACCGTGATGGAAGACCTCGCCGTGGCGGTGGTCGTCGGCGTGATCGTCTCGGCGCTGGCCTATGCGTGGAACAACGCGCGCCGTATCCATGCGACCACGCGGGGGTCGGTGACCGAAGAGGGCGCCAAGGTCTATGAGATCCACGGCCCGCTGTTCTTCGGCTCGTCCGATGGCTTTGCCGAGCTGTTCGACGTGGAGAACGACCCCGAGGTGGTGATCGTCGATTTCGCCGACAGCCGGGTGGTGGATCAATCCGCGCTACAGGCGATCGAGGCGATAGCCGCGAAATACGAGGCGGCGGGCAAGCGTCTGCAGTTGCGTCACCTGAGCCGCGATTGTCACCGGTTGCTGACCAAGGCGGGGCATCTGATGGTCGATAGCGATGACGACCCTGATTATGAACTGGCGGTTGATTACGACGTGCGCACCGGGGTTCTGGGCGGGCACTGAATAGAAAACCCGGCATCATGAGGTGCCGGGTTTTTCTAGCCTTACACGCTAGTCCAAATTCACTTGGATAAGATTGCCACCCCGGCCCGTGATCAAGCCACAAGTGCCGGTCCATCGCCTGCTCGCCCGTCACGCCAAAGCCATGCCGTCAATCATGGCGCATCTTTGGTGCGACCGGGTAGGCGATTTGGTGAGGCTTCGGCGGACTCCGCGAACGCACATCATGGCTGAGCCATAAAGGGCCAAAGGCGACGTTAGATCGCCCACCCGCGGGCAAGCGATGACGCTCGCATTGTTGGGCTGACCAGCGGCGACTGACGCCACCGGCCCCTCAGCCTTCAATCATCCGGCCGCTTCAGTTCGAACACATCCCGCACCACCGTGTAATCACGGTAGCCCAATCGCGACAGCGGCTGGAACCGGGTCACATCGAACCGCCCGTCCACCACACAATCATCGCGCATATGCACGCCCACGACCTCACCGAAAACCGCGAAGTTCGCCTCTCCCGGCAGTTGCACGATCTGCGTCAGCTTGCATTCGAGGCTGGCTGGCGCATTTGCAACCCGCGCACAGGCGATCTGCTCACATTCGGCCTTGTCGATCCCGGCGCGGGCGAATTCGTCCTCGCCATGGGGCAGGGTGGCCGAGGTCACGTTCATCACGTCGCGCGCTGCGTATTCCACCACATTCACGCAGAACACCCCGGTCTCGCGGATATTGGCCACGGAATCCTTGGTGCCATCCACATCATCCTTGGCGCTGGTCGAGGCAAACATCACCTGCGGTGGCACATAGGCCACGGCGTTGAAGAAAGAATAGGGTGCGAGGTTGTCGCGGCCCTGACCGTCACGGCTGGAGATCCAGCCGATGGGGCGGGGGCTGACGATGGCGTTGAACGGATTATGCGGCAGACCATGGCCGTCTTCGGGACGATAGAACATGAACACTCCTTGATGGTTTGCACCCATGGCTAGCCTCATGCTACGTCCAGCGCCACCCGCAATTGCTCCTGAAAGCCTCCGGCCTTGCATCAGACGCCCTACAAGATGACCCCGGAGGTGCCCGCCGACCATTGGGAGGTCGAAGCGCTCTATGACACCTGTTTTGCGCCGGGGCGCGAAGCGCTGTCGTCTTACCGGCTACGCGACGGCGTGCCGCCTGTGGCGGGGCTGAGCCATGTGGCGCGCGACAGTGCAGGCATTCTGGCGGGCGCGATCCGCTATTGGCCCGTGCGCATCGGCGCGGCGAACGCACTGTTGCTTGGCCCGGTGGCTGTGCACCCGACAAGGCAAGGCGAAGGGCTGGGCGCGGGGCTGATCGAAACCTCACTAGAGCAAGCGGCCCCGCTGGGGTGGGAACGTGTGATGCTGGTGGGCGACGCGCCTTATTACAACCGCTTCGGCTTTACCCTGCTGCAAGACGTAGAGATGCCCCCGCCCACGAACCCCGCGCGCATCTTGGGCCGCGCCTTGGCCGAGGGGGCTTGGGCCGGGGTCACCGGCAAGGTTCGCCGCTGGCACGATTGATTTTACCCCAGACCCGACCCACATTGAGCCTAAGCTCAAAGAGGGACGCCCATGCAGATCGAAAGCAACCTGCCCAGCACTATTGATGTCGACGCCCGGCTGGATGAAATCGCCCGCCGCTATAAACAGGCGGGCGGCGTGGGCATTCATGTGCTGAACCTCATCGGCGGCAGCGCGGATGGGTTGATCGACCGATTGCCGGGTGCAGTGCGCCGCAATCTCGAAGGGGCGACGATGAAGGCGCTCGGCCATGCCATGCAGGCCGCCCATTCCAGCCGCAGCTATGTGAAGGACCAGCAGGGCTGGCTGAACCAAGCGGTCTCAACCGCCATGGGGGCCGCTGGCGGGGCCGGGGGCTGCCCACTGCATTGGCCGAACTGCCCGTGACCACAACGCTGCTTTTGCGTGTCATCCAAGGCGTGGCGGCAGAACATGGGTTTGATCCGGCGGCTGAGAATGTGCAGTTCGACTGCGTCCATGTCTTCACCGCTGCAGGGCCGTTGGCCGATGACGATAGTGCCGATCTGGGGTTTCTGACGGTCCGCATGGCGCTGACGGGCCGCGCGATGAACGCGGTGATCGCCCGCGTGGCCCCACGGCTGGCATTGGTGATGGGGCAAAAGCTAGCCGCGCAGGCGGTGCCGGTGCTGGGCGCTGTGGCCGGGGCGGCGACAAACTATGCCTATACCAGCTATTACCAAGACATGGCCCATGTGCATTTCGGCCTGCGCAGACTGGCGATAGAGGCGGATATCCCGCAAGAGGATCTGGTTGCCCGACTGCGACAGAAAATGGGTCGGACGCCGCCCAAGATCTGATCAGCGCCCGATACTGCCCGGCGCTACGGTGGTGGCCTTGATGATGGCGTAGCACCCCATCCCCTCGCGCAGATCAAGATCGCGCACTGCCCGCGCCGTGACGCGGGCAAGCAGGCGGTCACCGCCCGCGTCCAGCGCAATGGCAGCGCCCGGCCCGTCACCGGGGTGCACGGCATCCACCCGCACGGGCAGAATGTTAACCGAAGACAGCCCCTCGGGCCGCTGGCGCGACAAGATCACATCCTGCGCCAAGACCCGCAGCCGCACCCGCGTGCCTATCGGCGCTTGCACCCCCGGCAATTCCAGCTGCCCCGCTCGCACGGCGAGGGTCGAAAGCCCGTCTTCTGCATGGGCGATGACGTCAGCCTCCAGCACCGCACCCGCTTCGCGCACGCCCAGCAGGGGCACGGCGGCGGGGTCGGCCATGACATCAAACAGCGCGCCCTGCGCCTTTAGCCGCCCGTTTTGCAACAAGACCAGCCGATCGGCGAGCCGGGCAATCTCATCCACCGCGTGGCTGACGTAGAGGATCGGCAGGCCCAATCCCCCGTCGCGCAGGCGTTCGAGATAGGGCAAAATCTCTTGCTTGCGCGGGCCATCAAGGCTCGCCAACGGTTCGTCCATCAGCAGCAGGCGCGGATGGCAAAGCAGGGCGCGACCAAGGGCAACACGCTGCTTTTCTCCGCCCGACAGGGTCGCCGGGGCACGGACGAGCAAGGGTTCAAGCCCCAAAAGCGCCACGACATCCTCAAAGCCCGCACCTTGGCTGCCACGCGGGGCATAGCGCGCGCCGAAGGTCAGGTTCTTGCGCACATCAAGATGCGGAAAAAGCCGCGCATCCTGAAAGACATAGCCCAGCCTGCGGCGATGTGGCGGCACCCAGATGCCGCGCTGCGTATCCAAGAGCACCTCACCCTCCAACACCACGCGGCCGACATCAGGGCGCAGCAATCCGGCAAGCGCGTTGATCACGGTCGTCTTGCCCGCACCCGAGCGGCCAAAAAGCGCGGTGATGCCCCCTTCGGTGGTGAAAGACAGGTCTAGATCGAAGCCGTCGAACCGATGGCGCAGCGTGACCTCCAGCATCAGCGCGCCCCGGCGATGCGTCTGGCGACCCGCCGGGCCAAAGCTTCGGAAAGCAGCACGGCGGCCAGCGCCACCAGCCCGGCCAGCGCCGCCATGGTCAGCGCGCGGCTCTCACCGCCCGGCACCTGCAATGCCGTCCAAATCGCGCTCGGCAGGGTTTGGGTCTGGCCGGGGATATTGGCAACGAAGGTGATCGTGGCACCGAATTCGCCCATCGCCTTGGCAAAGCCCATCACCGCCCCGGCAAGGATGCCGGGAAAGATCAGTGGAAGGGTGACGCGGCAGAACACGCTGATGCGCGGCGCGCCAAGCGTGGCGGCGGCGGCCTCGATCCGTGGGTCAACGGCTTCGATCGCCAGCCGCATGGCGCGGACCATCAGCGGAAAGCTCATGATCAGAGCAGCCAGCACTGCGCCGGTCCAATGGAAGGCAAGGCCGATGCCGAAACTCTCCAACAGACGACCCATGGGGGCGTTGCGGCCAAAGCTCAACAGCAGCAGATAGCCCGTCACCACTGGCGGCAGAACCAGTGGCAGATGGACCAACGCGCTCAACACGCCCTTGCCGCGAAACTCCTTCCGGGCGAGGATCCACGCAACCCAAAGCGCCAGCGGCAGAGAGCAGAGCATCGCCACAGTCGCCACCCGCAGCGACAACAAGAGCGCGGCCCAAGCGGCAGCGTCAAGATCCATGATCGGCCCGAAGGAAACCATGATCCTCAAGGATCGTCTGCGCCTTTTGCGTGATCAGGAAATCGACCAGCGCGGTGCCTTCCGGCGTCAGGGCAGCGGCGGGATAGGTGATGGGGGCATGGGTATCGGCAGGCACCTCATAGACGATCTGCACGTCCTCCTCGGCATGGGCGTCACTGGCATAGACCACGCCAAAAGGCGTATCACCGCGCGCGACCAAAGCCAGTGCGGCGCGGACATTGTCGGTCTCGGCCAATTGGCTTTGCAGGCTCTCCCATAGACCCTCATGGGTCAGCCATTCGCGGGCATAGCTGCCTGCGGGCACCGCATCGCGTTGGCCCATGGCGAGCCGCCCCATGCGGCCCAGCCGGGCGGGCAGGTCGGCAGGCTGGGACAGCGCGGCGGTGCCACGGGGGCGATCAGCACCAAGTGGTTGCGGGCGACGATCTGGGCCTTCTCGGTGGCGCTAACCCCTTGATCTGACATCCAATCCATCCAATCGGTGTTCGCGAGAAGGACGACATCGGCAGGCGCTCCGGCAGCGACCTGCCGCGCCATCGTGCCCGACCCGCCGTAGGCCAAGGCCAATGGCGCGGGGAACGCTTCTGCGATCTCCTCCAGCGCGCCGCGTAGGCTGGCGGCGGCGAAGACGGTCAGCGGTGCCTCGGCCCGAAGGGGAGGGCAAGGCCGCAGAGCAGGGTCAGAAGGGCGCAAAATCTTATCATTTTGGTAGTATCTTTGATGCATTGAAGGGGGCAAGTGCATATGGCCAGACAAGGATTGCCGCGCTAGGGTGAAGGCGAAAACAACCAGCCAGAGGGCGCGGCTGCGACGGATGACGACACAGGCACCGATATCGCTGAACGGCGGACAAAAGGACGATCTGCGCATTCAATTTTCAGCACTTTGCTGGCGTCGTAAACGTGGCAAGTTGCAGATCTTGCTGATTACCTCGCGCGGCAGCAAGCGTTGGATCATTCCCAAGGGCTGGCCGATGGACGGTAAAACCCCCGCCGCTTCGGCTCTGGTCGAGGCATGGGAGGAAGGCGGCGTCGTGGGGCAGGTGCGCGGGCAATGTCTGGGCGTTTATAGCTATGCCAAAACCGGGGAGGATGGGGCAGTGCCCTGTTTGGCGATGCTTTACCCGGTGAAGGTCAAGACATTGGCGAAACAGTTCCCCGAGAAGGGACAGCGCAAGCGGCTGTGGTGCTCGCGCCGGAAAGCTGCGCGGCTGGTGGATGCGCCCGATCTGGCGCGGTTGATCCGCGATTTCGATCCGCGCAGCGGCGGTCTGGCGGGCTGATTGCGCGACAATGGCACGTGCGGGCCGATCCCGCCTGTCTTGACCTCGTTCCTGCGGCAGCCCATTTAGAGCAGAGAGTTCAAGGACCGGGTGAATGATCCGTTATGCGTTGAAATGCGAGGCCGGACATGGCTTCGACAGTTGGTTCCAATCGGCGGCAGCCTTTGACAGCCTCGCCCGCGGCGGCCATCTGAGCTGTGCCGTCTGTGGGTCGGCCGAGGTGCGTAAATCGCTGATGGCCCCGCGGGTCACCTCGGGCGAGTGCGCCCCCGAAGCGGTCGAGAAACCGCAGCCCGCCGAGAAACCCGCGCCGGTCCTGTCCAATCCGGCGAGCGATGTGGAAAAAGCGCTGACCGCGCTGCGCAACAAGGTCGAGGCGACCTCGGACTATGTCGGCAAGAATTTCGTTCGGGAAGCGCGCGACATGCACGCGGGGCGCACGCCCGAACGCGCGATCTATGGCGAAGCGCGGCTGGATCAGGCCCGCGCCTTGATCGAAGAAGGCGTCCCGCTGATGCCCCTGCCGTTCAAACCCAAACGCCAACTTTCCTGAAGGCGCATTCTCGCAAAGGCGCATTCTGGTAAAGGCCGATTCTGATAAAGGACCCTCCATGACCATTATGATCACAGGCGCGAGCCGCGGCATCGGCGCGACGCTGGCCGCACAGTATAAAGATGCAGGCGAAGAGGTGATCGGCACCGCCCGCGGCGCGGGGCGGAGGCCGTGTTGGATGTGATCGACCCGACAAGCCACGCCGCTTTTGCCGCAAGCCTCGCGGACCGTCCGCTGGACTTGCTGATCTGCAATGCAGGCGTCTATCTGGATAAGGGCGATGATCTGGATGCGGGCTTCGGGCCTGATCTCTGGGCGCAGAGTTTCGCGACCAATGTGACCGGGGTTTTTCTGACGGTGCAATCGCTCCTGCCGAACCTGCGTGCGGCAAAGAGCGCGAAAATTGCGATTATCGCCTCGCAGATGGGGTCGCAGACGCGGGCACCGGGGGCAGCTATATCTACCGCGCCTCCAAGGCGGCGGCGATCAATCTGGGGCGCAATTTGGCGGTGGACCTGAAGCCAGAGGGCATCGCGGTGGGGATTTACCACCCCGGCTGGGTGCGCACTGATATGGGTGGTGATCAGGGCGAAATCAGCGTGGCGGAGTCTGCCCAAGGTCTTGCCCAGCGGATCGCTGCGCTTGATCTGGCGCGGACGGGCGCGTTTGAGACATGGGATGGCCGGGCGCATCCGTTCTAGGGCACTCGACATAACGTCATGTTAAATAGGCTTGCCCTTGCCGTGCCGTGGGCTTAGACCGCGCTGGACTGTTGCGCGGGGGACAATATGCCTGTTCTGGTTATGAAATTCGGTGGGACTTCGGTCGCCACTTTGGACCGTATCCGCCGCGCGGCAAAGCGCGTCGGCGTTGAGGTGGCCAAAGGCTATGACGTGATCGTCATCGTTTCGGCCATGTCGGGCGAGACGAACAAGCTGGTGGGCTTTGTCAACGAGACTTCGCCGCTTTATGACGCGCGCGAATATGATGCGATCGTGTCGAGTGGCGAGAATGTCACCGCCGGGCTGATGGCGCTGACCTTGCAGGAAATGGACGTGCCCGCGCGGTCTTGGCAGGGTTGGCAGGTGCCGGTGCGTACCACCGATGCCCATTCCGCCGCGCGGATTGAGGAAATTCCAACAGACAACATCACCGCCAAATTCGGCGAAGGCATGAAGGTTGCCGTGGTCGCAGGCTTTCAGGGCATCAGCCCGCAGGGCCGGATCACCACGCTGGGCCGGGGTGGGTCTGACACGACCGCCGTGGCCTTTGCCGCTGCTTTTGATGCTGAGCGCTGCGATATCTATACCGACGTGGACGGCGTTTACACGACCGACCCGCGGGTCGAATCCAAGGCACGCAAACTTGACAAGATTTCCTTTGAAGAGATGCTGGAACTGGCCTCTCTCGGGGCGAAGGTTTTGCAAACCCGGTCGGTCGAGCTGGCGATGCGCTACAAGGTTAAACTGCGCGTGCTGAGCAGTTTCGAAGAACAATCTGACGATGCCGGGACGCTCGTCTGCGATGAGGAGGAAATCATGGAAAGCAATGTGGTGGCCGGGGTCGCGTTTTCCCGTGATGAGGCAAAGATGACCTTGGTGTCCGTGGCGGACCGCCCCGGCATCGCGGCGACGATCTTTACCGCGCTCAGCGAAGGTGGCGTGAACGTCGACATGATCGTCCAAAACATCGCCGAAGAAGGCCGCACCGATATGACGTGGTCTTGCCCCGTCGATCAGGTGATCCGCGCCGAAAAGGCCATGGAGAAAGCCCATGAAGAGGGCATCATCAACTATCAAGAGTTGATCGCCGACAAGGGTGTGGCCAAGGTTTCCGTGGTGGGCATCGGCATGCGCAGCCACACCGGCGTGGCCGCTAAGATGTTCAAAGTCCTCTCGGATGAGGGGATCAACATCAAGGTTATCACCACCTCTGAGATCAAGATCAGCGTGTTGATTGACCGCAAGTATATGGAGCTGGCCGTGCAGGCGCTTCATGATGCTTTCGAGCTTGATAAAGCCGCTTAAGCATCTGCGATCAAATGGGTTTTACGCGATGTCGCGCCTCGCGTAAAACTGCAGCATCCCGCCGATATGCTGGCAGAGGATGCAGGGTATGTCGCGAATAGCATTTCTATCCTTGCGCGAGTGCGCTAAACCCTGCTCCAGAGGGACAGGGACCAGATCATATGGCCGAACGGGTTGAAACAGAAAGCCGCAAGCTGCTGGGGCGGCTGCGTGATGCGATGGCCAGTGATGTGGCGGGGCAAGCGCGGCTCGATAAGATCACCCAGTTGATCGCCAACTCCATGGGCTGCGAAGTCTGCTCGATCTATCTGTTTCGCGACGAAGACACGCTTGAGCTTTGTGCCACCGAAGGTCTGAACGAGGCGGCGGTGCATGAAACCCGTATGAAACTGGGTGAAGGTCTGGTGGGGCGCGTGGCTAAGCGCCGCACGGTGATCAATACGCCCGATGCGCCGCAGGCTGCCGGTTTCCGTTTCATGCCAGAGACGGGGGAGGAGATTTATTCTTCGTTCCTTGGCGTGCCGATTCAACGCCTGGGCGAGACGCTGGGCGTCTTGGTGGTGCAGTCGAAACAGGCACGCGAATTCTCGGCAGATGAGGTCTACGCGCTTGAGGTCGTGGCCATGGTGCTGGCCGAAATGGCCGAGCTTGGTGCCTTTGTCGGCGAGGGCGCGGCGATGTCGGCGCGCCACAGCCAGCCGGTTCTGCTGCGCGGCACCGTGGGGCAAGAGGGCGTGGCCGAGGGCCATGTCTGGCTGCATGAGCCGCGGGTGGTGGTATCCAACCCCATCGCCGATGACCCGGAGCGCGAGACGGAGCGTTTGACCGAAGCGGTCGAGCAATTGCGCGTCAGCGTTGACCAATTGTTAAGCCTTACCGCCGACAAAGAGCAGCAACAGGTGCTTGAAGCCTACCGCATGTTCGCCAATTCCAAAGGCTGGATGCGGCGCATGGTGGAGGATATTCAAAGCGGGCTGAGCGCCGAGGCTGCGGTCGAGAAAGAACAATCCATGGCCCGCGCCCGTCTGGGGCAGGTCAATGACGCTTATCTGCGGGAGCGACTTTCGGATCTGGATGATCTGTCGAACCGTTTGCTGCGTCATCTGACGGGGCAGGGAAGTGATACCGGGGCCGAGATGCCCGTCGATCCGATCCTTGTGGCGCGCAACATCGGCCCGGCGGAATTGCTGGACTATGGGCGGACGCTGCGCGGCATCGTGTTGGAGGGCGGCTCTGTCGGGTCACACGCGGCTATTGTGGCGCGGGCGCTGGCGATTCCGCTGATCGTTCACGCGAGCCGCATCACCAATGATGCGCTGAATGGCGATCACATCATGGTTGATGGGGAACAGGGCGTGGTGCATTTGCGGCCCGACGATACCGTGGCCACGGCCTTTCGTGACAAGATCGCGATGCAGGCGGCGGCGCAGGAGCGCTATGCCTCGATCCGCGATAAACCGGCTGAGACGAAATGCGGGCGGATCATCAGCCTGCAGATGAACGCGGGGTTGATGGCCGATCTGCCCTCGCTCGAAGGGTCGGGGGCCGAGGGCGTGGGGCTGTTCCGCACCGAATTGCAGTTTCTGGTGCGCAACCAGATGCCCCGCCGGACCGAGCTTGCGGCGCTTTACGCGCGCGTGCTTGATGCCGCGCATGGCCGCCGGGTGGTGTTTCGCACGCTCGACATCGGCTCGGACAAGGTGCTGCCCTATATGAAGCCTCATGATGAGCCGAACCCGGCTTTGGGCTGGCGCGCGATCCGGGTGGGCCTGGACAAACCCGGTGTCATGCGCATGCAGTTGCAAGCCCTGATCCGCGCCGCTGCGGGCCGCCCGCTGGCGGTGATGTTTCCCTTTATCGCCCAGTTCGAGGAATTCCGCGCCGCCCGCGCCGAGGTCGACAAGGCAATGGAGCGCGAGCGTATCTTGGGCCATGTGTTGCCCGAAAAGCTGGAAGTCGGCGCCATGCTTGAGACGCCCAGCCTCGCCTTTGCGCCAAAGAAGTTCTTTGAAGAGGTTGAGTTCCTGTCGATCGGGGGCAACGATCTGAAACAGTTCTTTTTCGCCGCTGACCGTGAGAACGAGCGGGTGCGGCGGCGGTATGACACGCTGAACGTCTCTTTCCTGACCTTCCTTGAGGGCATTGTGGAGCGCTGTGCGCAAACCGATACGGCACTGTCTTTCTGCGGTGAGGATGCGGGCCGCCCGGTCGAGGCGTTGTGTTTCGCGGCTATCGGGCTCAAGACCCTGTCGATGCGCCCGGCCTCAATCGGGCCGGTCAAAAGCCTGCTGCGGCGCTGCAACCTTGATGACGTGCGCGAGGTTATCCACGCGGCGCGCGAGCGGGGTGAGATGTCGGTAAGAGGCGCGGTGATGGACTACGTGCGTCAGCAGCACCAGCATTGAGGCCCGCAGCTATTTGCCGTGATAGTCGCGAAACCAGGCGACGAAACGCGCGATGCCTTCGTGAATATCGGTTTGCGGGCGATAGCCGGTAAGCCGGTGTAGCAGCGTTGCATCGGCCCATGTGGCGGGGGCGTCGCCCATCTGCATGCCCATATAGTTGCGCACCGCCCGCTTGCCGAGCGCGGCTTCGATCGCTTCGACGAAATCAAGCAAGCGGACCTTTTCGGAATTGCTGATATTCACCACCCGGTAGGGCGCTGCAGGAGAGAGCGAATCCCATTCCGGCGGCGGCGCTGCGCTGCCCGGTTGGGGCGGAACGCAGTCCATCAGCAGACGGATGCCGCGCACCAGATCATCGACACAGGTGAAATCGCGGTACATCTCTCCGTGATTGTAGATATCGATCGGGCGCCCGTCGAGGATCGCATCGACGAATTTGCTCAAGGCTAGGTCGGGGCGCCCCCAAGGCCCGTAAACGGTGAAAAAGCGAAACATCGTCGTCGGCAGGTTCCACAGATGGGCATAGGCATGGGCCATCCCCTCATTCGCCTTTTTCGTGGCGGCGTAGATCGACAGGGGCCGGTCGGTGGCCCCGGTTTCGCCAAAGGGCATATCGGTATTGGCCCCGTAGATCGAAGAGGATGAGGCCATGAGCAGATGTTTGACCTCCAGCCGTCGCGCGGCTTCCATTACGTTAAAAGTGCCGGTGATATTGGCTTCGAGAAAGGCGCGGGGGTGGTCGATGCTGTGGCGCACGCCCGCTTGCGCCGCGAGGTGGACGATCATGTCTGGCTGAAAGTCATCGGCCAGCGCATCGAAGGTCTCGCGGTCTTCCAGCAGCGCCTCTTTGGTCGTGAAATGCTCATGCTGAAGCAGCATCGCGTGGCGGCGTTGTTTCAAGGCGACGTCGTAGTAATCGGTCATCCCGTCATAGCCCTGCACCCGCGCGCCCTCGGCCAGCAGCAGGCGGGCAAGGTGAAAGCCGATGAAGCCGCCCGTGCCGGTGACCAGTATCCTCTGCGTGCTGTCCATTCTGGCATCCTCGCGCATGCGGCATGCCGCGCCCATTGAGCCTGCGGCTTGAGTTGCCTTTTCCATGTCCTGATCAAGGTTGGGATGTGAATGCTGAAAATTTGGTTAAATTTGGCATAGAAACGGCAAAGCACTTGCTGGCGGGGCGTCAATCAAGCCCCGGCAAGGCAAAACGGTTCGCGGGCTGCGCGATCAGAGGGCGAAGGGATGCGCGAGGATTTACATCAATGCCCGCGCTGAAACGTGATCTGACCGTCCATAATGGCGGTGATCGCATCTACGTCGGTAATCGTCTCGGCGGGCCATCGGGTCAGATCATGGCTCAGAACGGCAATGTCGGCGTCCATGCCTTCTTTCAGCCGTCCGCGTGTATCTTCGGCAAACTCCGCCCAAGCGTTGTCGAGGGTATAGCTTGCGAGGGTATCTTGGAGGGTCTGGGTCTGATCCGGCCAATCGCCGCCGAGGTCCAGCGGCGCGGTGGCCGCCTTGAGCGTGGACATCACATCGACTGGGATGACCGGCCAATCGGTTGAGAAGATCACCCGGGCCCCGGTGTCACGAATGGTTTGCCACGCATAGGCCCCTTCGATCTGCTCGGGGCGGATATAGTCCCCGACGCCAGAGGGCGGAAAGACATGGCCCCGGGGCGCGTGGCCGGGCTGGAGGGAGGCGACGATGCCCAGATCGGCGAGCCGGGGAATGTCATCGGGGTGGATCACTTCGATATGCTCGATCCGGTGGCGGCTGTCGCGTTTTCCATTCGCCTTTTGGGCGGCCTCATAGGCGTCGATCGTTCGGCGCACGGCGGCGTCTCCGATGGCATGAACGGCGATCTGAAACCCCAGACGATCCGCTTCGACACAGGCGGCGACGAAATGCTCTTGGGTGAAAACCTCATCGCCGCAATTGCCATTTCTGCCCATCTCCCCGGATAGGGCTGCAGCATCAGTGCGGTCCCGCTTTCGATCACCCCGTCGATGAACATTTTGACGTGACTACAGCGGACCTTATCCCCTTCAAAGTCATCGCGCAGGGCAGGGGCTTCGCGGGTCAGACGCGCGACAGTGTCCGTGCCTTTGAGGTGAAAGGGCACATGGCAGCGGCAGAGCAGGCGGCCCTCGGCCTCCAACTCAGACAGAAGCTCAAGCTGATAGCGGTTGCCATCCATCAGATGCAGACCGGTGATGCCCTGCGCGGCGCAATGGGCCAGCCCGCGTGCGATAACGTCCTTGTCCATCGCGCGCTGCGCAGGTGTGGCGGGCGGCTCGGGGTCGCGTCCGGCGGTAAGGCCCAACATATCGCGGCCGCCATAGCGGGTGAGCGATAGGATCGGGCTATAGGCGCCGGGCTCAAGCAACCCCCATTGGCGAGCCCATCTTCCCCCATCACGATTTCAGAGCCTGCGTCGACCTTGCCGCCTTGCAAGAGCCCTGCCGCCTTCAGCGCGGCGGTGTTGGCCCAGACCGTGTGATGGTCGGGGGCGAACATGGCGAGCGGGCGGTCGGGCAGGATGGCATCAAGGTCATGCCGGGTGAGGGTCTTGCCGGTGCCCAAAATGCCGTAGTCTGCCATGACGCAGAACAGCATTTTATCGTCTGGGTTTGCCTCGGCATAGGGCAGGATCGCGCGGCGCATCTCCTCCAGCCCGGTGAGGCCATAGAGGTTGAGATATTCCAGTTCGACGGACCCGCCAAAGAGATGCACATGGCTGTCGATAAAGCCCGGCAGCACCGTGCCGCCCTGCGCATCGATCACCTTGGTGTCTGGGCCGATCAGCACCGTGATCTGAGCATCCGATCCGACCGCCGAGATCTTATTACCGGTGATGGCCAAAGCGCTGGCTTGGGGCTGATCCGGGTCAAAAGTGATCAGCGCCCCGTTGTGGATGACAATATCTGCCGGCATGGTCTTAGGGTCCTTATTGCGATGCGCGCCCCGACCGATGGCCGGGACGCAATGTGTTTATCGAACAAAGCGCGCGTTATTTCTGAAGGTCGGTCCAGATCGCGGTGTAGAGCTTTTGCGCCTCGGGCGGGCAGACCTTGGCGACATAGGCGGCGCTTTTCAGGTCTTCGGGCACGACCACTTCGGGGGCGGACTTCATGTCTTCTGGCATGAACGCATCGGAGCCTTTGATGCCGTTGGCATAGCGGGCGAACTCGGACAGCATCGCGGCGTTCTCCGGGTCCATGATGAAGTTGAGGAAGGTCTTGGCTTCTTCGACGTTCTGGGCGTCCGCCAAAATCGCAGCATTGTCCATCCAGACCGGATAGCCCTCTTGCGGGTAGCCGAAGGCGATGTCGGGGTTTTGGTTGCGGGCTCGGAAGGATGCGCCGTTCCAGTTCACCCCGGCGGCGAGGTCACCTTTGGCGTATTTCTCGATATTGCCGTAGTCCATCGACAACCAATTCGGCTTGGCCTCGCGCAGGATGTCGCGGACTTTTTTCAGCATTTCCTTGTCGGCTGTGCATTGCTCACCGCCCGCAAAGTGGATCGCCATGCCCATCACGTCATTCATCTCGGGCACCACATTGATCTTGCCCTTCAGCTCTTCTGGCGGGTCAAAGATCACGGCGGCGGTATTGATGTCGCCATCATAGACCGCGGTGTTCACCGTCACCCCGACGGTCCCCCACTGCCATGGCACGGTGTAATTGCGGCCCGGATCGAATTCCACATCGACCCACTGCGGGTCCATGTTCTTGAAGTTCTCCATCTCGTTGGGCTTGCTTTCCATCAGCAGCCCTTCGCCCACGAAAATCGGGACATAGGTGCCCGAGGGCACGACGATGTCAAAGCCATGACCGCCTGCTTTGATCTTGGCCAGCGCCGTATCGTTGCTGTCATAGTCCGTGATGGTGACCTTGATGCCGGTCTCTTTCTCGAACTTTTCGATCATGTCGGGGCTGGTGTAGTTGCCCCAGTTGTAGATGTTCAACTCGCCTTCGGCCATGGCAGGCCCCGCGAGGATGAGCGTGAGTGCCGTCAGTGTCTTTTTCATGTCTTGCTCCCGTTGGTTAATTATTTTTTGACTTTGCTGAGCAGGGTATAGGCGATCACCATCGTCACCGAGATCATCAACAGAACAGTTGAAATCGCATTGATCTCAGGTGTCACCACCCGCCGTAGTTGGCCCAGCATATAGGTCGGCAGGGTGTCCTGCCCGGCGGATTTCACAAATTCGGTAATGACCACGTCATCAAGGCTGATGACAAAGGCCAGCATCGCCCCGGCGAGGATGCCCGGCCAAAGCTGGGGCAGGGTCACATGGCGGAAAACCTGAACCGGCGTGCCATAGAGATCCGCCCCCGCCTGTTCGAGGGTCAGGTCCATGCCCTGCAGCCGCGCTCTGATCGGCAGATAGGCGAAGGGAATGCAGAATGCGGAATGCGCGATGATCAGATACATCAGCCCAGTATAGCCCGTCACGACCTTGATCGAGGCAAAGAAGATCAGCAGCGCCACTGCCGTGACAATCTCGGGCACCATGAGCGGTTGGTGGATCAGCGCAAAGACCGTGGTCTGCCCCCGAAACTTGCCTGTGCGGGTGGTGCCGAGGGCTGCAAGCACCGCGACACTGGTTGAGATGGCCGCGGCAGAGACCGCGATGATAAGGCTGCGCACCGTGGCCTCTTGGACCATTTCGTTGTCCCAAGCCGAGACGTACCAGCGCCACGAAAATCCCTCCCAGATCGCGATGGAGGTGCCTGCGTTGAAGGAATAGACCACCAGCAGGATGATCGGCATGTAGAGCATGAAAAAACATGCCATCGCGATGCTGGAAAAGCCCGTAAGCTTGCGAATGTCGAACCCGCGATTAGCCATGCTGCACCTCCTCATTTCCTGCGGCGCGGACATAGGCCAGCAGTGCCACCATCACGATAGCCAGCAGGGTGATCGACAGCGCCGCGCCCAAGGGCCAGTTGCGGCCCTGTCCGAATTGCAATTCGATCAGATTGCCGATCATTAATTGATTGCCACCGCCCATGACGCGCGGCGTGACATAAGCCCCAAGCGAGGGCACCAGCACAAGGATCGACCCCGCGATCACCCCCGGTTTCACCAGCGGCAAGATCACCCGGCGCAGCACGTGAAAGCGGGTGGCGTAAAGGTCATAGCCTGCTTCGACGAGCCGGAAATCCAACCGCTCAAGCGAGGCATAGATCGGCAGAACCATCAGCGGCAGATAGACATAGACCATGCCCAAAATGATCGAAAACTCGGTGAAAAGCATCTGGATCGGCTCATCAATGATACCAAGCGCGATGAGGATTGAGTTCACGGTGCCCTCGTTGCGGATCAATTCCAGAATGGCGAAGGTGCGGATCAGCAGGTTCGTCCAAAAGGGGATGATGATCAGCAACATCCAGAATTCGCGCTGCTTTTTCGGCCGTGTGGCGATGAAGTAAGCTGTGGGGAAACCAAAGAACAAACAGGCGAGCGTTGTCAGGATCGACAATTTGAGCGACCGCCAGAAGATGCTGAGATGGGCATCCGACCAGCCCAATGTGTCGTCGAAAATATCGCGCTGCATCAGCACGCCAAACCACGCATCGGTCGAGAAATCCCAGACTACCCCGCCATAGTCGCCGGGGGTGAGGAAGGAATAGAACAACGTGATCAGCAGCGGCCCGCTGGCGGCAAAGATCAGGATGATCAGCGCGGGCGTCAGCAGCAGCCAGCGGTTTCGGGCGGCGCGTTTTGCAACGGTGTTTGAAAGCTCTGCCATGGGTCAGTCCCTCAGAACCTGAGCGGCACCGGCGGGGAAGGACACCCCAACCCGATCGCCCGTCACATAGGAATGCGTGACCGTGGGGCCATTTTGCTGGCGCAGTACAAATTCGCTGCCATCGTCGAGGCCGACGTGAAAATGCGTATCGGTCCCGAAATAGACCACCTCGCGCAGGCTCCCGGCCAAGAGGCCATCGGCTTCGGAGGTCAATTCCGCATGTTCCGGTCGCAGGGCCAGCGTGACCCGGCCCGTGGCGGCTTCATTCGCATGGGCCTGCACAAGCTTGCCTGAAGGCAGACGCAACTGAGCGCTCTCCCCCTCGCGGCCAATGATTTCAGCCGGTAAGAAGTTGGTATCGCCGATGAAATCCGCCACGAACCGGTCTGCAGGACGGTCGTAAATCTCGCGTGGGCGTCCGACCTGACGCACCGCGCCGTTGGACATGACCGCGATGCGATCCGACATGGTCAGCGCCTCTTCTTGGTCGTGGGTCACGAAGATAAAGGTGATGCCGGTTTCGGTCTGAAGCCGTTTTAGCTCCAGTTGCATTTTCTTGCGCAGTTTGAAGTCCAAGGCGCTCAGCGGTTCGTCCAGCAGCAGGATCTTGGGCCGTGGCGCCAGAGCGCGGGCGAGGGCGACGCGCTGCTGTTGCCCGCCGGAGATCTGGCTGGTCTGCCGATCCGCCATCTGGGTCATCTGCACCAGTTCCATCATTTCTTCGACGGTCGAGTTGATCGCAGATTTGGGCGTGCCGAGCATTTGCAAGCCAAAGCCGATGTTTTCGGCCACGGTCATATGAGGAAACAGGGCGTAGTTTTGAAAGACGGTATTGATGGGGCGTTTGTAGGGGGCAGCGCGAGCAGGCTTTCGCCGAACATGTCCAGCCTGCCGGATGTGGGATGCTCAAACCCCGCGATCAGTCGCAGCAAGGTCGTCTTGCCACAGCCCGAAGGACCCAGCAGCGTGAAGAATTCGTTGTCCTGAATTTCGAGGTCGATACTCGCGAGCGCTTCGACCGGCGGGTTGCCGGGATACACTTTGCGCAGCGCCTGTGCGGTGATTGCCTTGGTCATCTTTCCCCCTGATCGCCCAATTCGGTTCCTAGTTTTGAGCAAAGCTTGCCCTGCATGATTGCGCCAATAGTAATTGGTGAATATACCCCTTGTGGGGTAGTGTTCTTGAGATTTTGATCAGATTTTGGAGTATCTTTGGGCGATAGGCTGACAAATTTGGCGATTGAGCAATTGCGCGATGCGCTTCGGGCCGTCGGCAGCCCGGCTTTTTTCGAGGCCTATAAGACCTTTTTCAGCACCCGCATCGCCTTCGGCACCTTCTTGATGTTGCGCTTTGATGCGGACCAACCGCCCTTACTGCTGGATCACTGGATCGAGCCGGGCAAATTGATCGGGCGGCCTCTCGAAGACTATATGGAGAGCAGCTATGCCTTTGACCCCTTCTATCTGTATCGCAGCCTGCCGAAGGAGGGCGGGCTGTTTCGTTTGGCCGACATCGCGCCGGACCGTTTCTTTTCCAGCGAATATTATCTGCAATATTACCGGGGCACCGGGCTTTGTGACGAGGTTGGACTGCTCATCCCACTACAGGATGGCGGCGTTGCGCATCTGTCGCTGAGCAGGCGGGATGGGCAGGGGCCTTTTCGGCGCAGTGAGCTTCGCAGCATGGAAAGCTATGCGCCCTTGTTGCTGGAGCTTCTGGCGCAGCATTGCATTGCCGTGGCCCCGGCCCCCGTCGACCAGCCCGGAACGGCCCGCCCCCGCTGTCCGATGCCATCAGAAGCCATGCTGCGGATCGCCTGAGCATCGGTCTAACCCTGCGGGAGGCGCAGATCGCGGGGTTGGTGCTGCAGGGCCATTCGAATGCCTCCGCTGCGAAACTGCTCGATATCGCGACGGAAACCTGCAAGGTCCATCGTCGGAACCTTTACCGCAAGCTCGTCATCTCAACACAGCGCGAACTCTTCGGCGTGTTCAAGCATCTGTTGTAGTTGGTCTTCGACCCGATGGCTCTGGGCGGGGCATTCGAAATGCGTGGGTTGAGCGGCGATGGTGGTACTTTGACATATCAGAATTCAAAGCGCGGATGCGCAACCAGTGACCCCGCAGGGCGGGCGTTCCACGTCTGCTAGGCCGATTGTCCAACCCTCACCTGTCCGCCAACGCCCCGAGCGGGGGTAGGGCGAGACACGCGAGGGCTGGGTTGATAGCTCAGACCCTGCCTTCCATCACTGTTGCGGAGGCGCGGGCATGGCTGCACGCAGGGCGTCTTCATCGACCCCCAAAGCCTCTGCGACCTTGGCCAGATCGGCGCCACGCCCGCCTGCGTCTTCCATGGCCTGTCGCAGGGTTTCGGCATCCACGTTGAGGGTCTCGGCAACCGCGTCAAAGTCTGGGCCTCCGCCCGGCCCGCCGGGACCACCGCCAGCATTCGCAGACCCGATGCCGTTTGCAGCATTGGTCGCGAAGTTGTCCTGCGCGACCACGCCTGCCAGACAGGCAGGCAGGTTCGGAAAGGTGTTGCCCGCGTGATAGTGATACTCGGCCTCTCCGTCCGTTTCGGTCAGGCCGACATGGCCGCCGCAGTCATCCAGATCATCGGGAAGGGAACCGTCGTGGTTCAGCGGGCCAAACATCGCGAACCCGTCAAAGCCATAGCCAAACTGTGCCGTCTGATCCTGAGCGACGTTCACACATTCCGCATCGACGCCTTCGGAATCATAGATCGCGTTCACATCCGTAGCGGTCGCATGCCAGTGGTACCAGCCGCCCGGGTCGACATGGCCGCCGCAGGTATCAAGCGCGGGCATATGCCCGGTTTCCAGCACCGAAGGGGCGTCGGCGAAGATCGGGACGCCGTCCAACCCGATGCCGACCTTTGCAACAGTGCCAAGGCTGGTCGGCTCATCCGCCATCACCGGGTTCGTCGGAATGAGGACCGTCATCTCGACATCGGGATCGACCGAACCTTGGATGCACTCATGCGCCTCGGTCGGCCCTTCGATGCGAATGTCGAAAGAATAGACCTCTCCGTCTGCGTTGAAGAAGGTGTAGCCCTGCGCGTCCAGCATCCGCAGGAAATCGCCGTCAATCCGGTAGAGCCCCGCTTCATCGCCGTCCCAGTGCCAAATGCCGCCCTTGTCCTCCAAGGTCGCCGGACAGAACGGACCGATCTCAAGGTCGTCGGGCAGATATTTCACCACATAGCGCGCGCATTGTGCAGTCTCTCCGGTCTCGAGCGTGCAATCCACGATCTCGGCGGGGCTGACCAGCGCGGCATCCGCCACCGAATGCGCGTCGGGGTGCGCAAACGCAGCTGCCGGTGTGAAAACTGCGCAGATTGCGCAGGAACGTAGAAATCTCATCGCTGGGTCTCCTGACTCGTTACTTGTGAGTGTTGTCGGACGCCAAGCCGGGCACCTTGCCGCCGAGGCGGTCTCGGAGGCGGCGATTGAGCGTGGCGTGCGCGGCGGCATCCTCCGCGCCCAGAGTCTCAGCGATCAGCGTGTCGATATCGCGCCAAGCGGCATGGACATCTGCCAGCAACGCGCGCCCGCGCGGTGTCAGTTCCACGATATTGCTGCGCACTTCGGTCGGATCGACTTTGCGGGTGATGATGTCTGCCGCGATCAGCCGCCCGGTCATGGTGCTCATGCTGGCGGGGGTGATGGCGAACTCACGGGCGAGGGTGATTTGCGAAACGGCGCCCATTCGGGCAAGTGCGTCGATCACGCGGGCCTGACGGGGCGATATGCCGATTTCGGAAAGCCGGTGGCGCAGCTTTTCCTCCACCAGAGTGGCTGCATGAAGCAGATAGTGTAATTTGACGGGGTCGAACTGCATACTAACAGTTAGTAGGCTAATTAACGGCGAAAGGCAAGATCGGGCATGGCCGAGCCGAAGATAGGAGCAGCTGACGTGAATGCCGCGCATGGGGAGTTTGGCCCACGGGTCGAGGGGAACCGACATTTTTCATCGGAACGGCAATATTTTTGCGACGGAATATTCTTCGTCCGCCGTTTGAGAAGAAGCACATGTATCGCAGGGACCTTTCCAACACCCAATTTCGCACCGCTCGCCACTGTTTAAATCGCTCAGCCACGCCTTCGTTCGAGGCCGGGTTGTTCTGACATGGGGGGCGGTTTGGCAAGGCCATGAAACTTTCCCCCACAGCGCCTTTCAGGAGCCTGAAGACTTTGAAAAGATTAATCTACGCCGTCGTCTCCATCGTCATCATTGCAGGCGCATATGGCATCGCATTCGGCGTGCCCGATGAGGTTGCGCAGCTTTGGGGCGGCAGTGTCACCCAGACGGATGATGCGCCTCAGAACGCGCGGCCCGGGCGGCGCGGCGGGCAAGGACGGGCGACAACCGTTGTGCTGACGCCGCTGGAGGCGCGCGCATATACGCTCGTCCTGCGCACGGTGGGCAGCGCGGTGTCCCTTCGCCAGACGGAAGTGACCGCAACCGATGCGGGCGAGGTGGTCGAAACCGCGCTTGCCGCCAATACGATGGTGGAAAAGGGCGATGTCTTGCTGAAACTGGACGACCGCACCGAACGGCTGGCGCTAGAAATCGCCGAGGCCAACCGCGATCAGGCGCAGGACACCGTTACCCGCTATGAGGGGCTGCGCAGCAACGGCAGTTCCGTGGTCACCGACGTAAGCCTTTCCGAAGCGCGGGTCGCCTTGCGCTTGGCCGAAGCCAATGTGGGGCTGGCCCAAGTGGCGTTGGATGACCGCACGATCAAAGCGCCGATCTCTGGCCGTTTGGGGCTGAGCGATATTAGTCTGGGCGATCGCTTGTCGAGCGGGGAGGCCATCGTGACCATCGACGACACCACCCGCCTGCTTGCCACATTCGAAGTGCCAGAACGCTCCATCGGTCTTTTGGCCGAGGGCAAACCGGTTCTCGTCTCCACGCCCACCTATGCGGGGCGCATTTTCGAGGGGACGATCACCGCTTTTGACAGCCGTCTCGACAGCGTGACCCGCAGTGCGACGGTAGAGGCCGAGATCGAGAACCCCGAGGGGCTGCTGCTTGCCGGTATGACCTTTGCCATCCGCATGACCGAAGAGACCGACCCGCTGCCCGTCGTGCCCGCAACCGCCATCACATGGGACCGCAGCGGCGCGGGCATCTGGGTCGCCGATGAGGGCAGCACCGCCCGCGTTCCTGTCACCATCCGCTACCGCGAGGGCGACCGGGTCTGGGTCGAGACCGAAGCCCCCTGGGCGCGCAGATCGTGGCCGAGGGCGCGGCGAAGCTGCGCGAAGGCGCGCAGGTTACCGCGGCTGGCGCGCGCGGGGGACCAGACGCATGAGTTTCGAGAAAAGAGCGCACAAGGCCGGTCTTGCGGATATTTTCGTGGCGCGGCCCATCTTCGGGATCGTGCTGAACCTGCTGATCATCATCGCCGGACTGGCGGCCTATACCAGTGTCGACATCCGCGAGATGCCGGATGTGGACCAGCCCGTGCTTTCTGTCAGAACCGACTACGAAGGTGCGGTGCCAAGCACGGTAGACACCGAAGTGACACAAATCCTCGAAGACGCGCTCAGCGCGCTTGATGGCATGTCCTATATCGAATCCACGTCAAGCATGGGGTCGAGCCGCATCACCATCGATCTCTCGGACGGCACCGACGTCAACGTTGCTGCCAATGAGGCGCGCGAGATCGTATCGGGCGCCTTGCGGTCCTTGCCCGACGATATCGAAGACCCCAGCGTCAGCAAAAGCGACAGCAATGCGGATGCGATCATTCGCCTTGCGCTGCTTGGCGATGCCAGCCTCGACACGCTGACCCAACTGGCGGAAGGGGCTGTCTATGAACGGCTTTCCCTGATCGATGGCATTGCCGAGGTGACCCTGCGCGGTGACCGTGCCAATGAGTTCCGCGTGGCGGTGAGCATGCCGTCTTTGCTGAGCCGGGGGTTGACCATCTTTGATGTCTCCACAGCACTCGCGCAGCTGCGCGACGACACCGCACTGGGCTCGCTTTCCAGCGAAACGCAGACCCTCTCGCTCAGGGTGGGCAGCAAGGATGTCACCGTCGAGACCATCAACCAATTGCCGATCAATGACACGACCCAAGTCGCGGATATCGCCTTTGTGCAACTGGCGCCCGAAGACGCGAACGTCTATACCCGCGTGAATGGTGAGACGGCCATCGGCCTTGATATCACCCGGCAATCGGTTGGCAACACGCTGGAAATTTCGCGCGATGTGGGCACCGCAGTCGAGGAATTGCAGGCGCAACTTCCCGAAAGCGTGCAACTGTTGGTCACCTCGAACGACGGTATCTTCATCGAAGGGTCGATCAACGAGGTCGTCAAATCCATCCTCATGGCGACCGGCATCGTGGTGGTCGTGATCTTTCTGTTCCTGCGCTCCCCACGGGCCACGCTGATCCCCGCGGTTACGATCCCCGTGGCTTTGATCGGGACGCTTGCCGCGATCTGGCTTACGGGGTTTTCGGTCAACACGATCAGCCTTCTGGCGCTGGTATTGGCGACGGGGATGGTTGTCGATGATGCCATCGTCGTGGTCGAGAATATCGTGCGCAAGCGCAAGTCCGGCATGGGGGCTTTCGCCGCCGCGGCTTCGGGCGCGAACGAGGTATTCTTCGCCGTGATCTCCACCACCGCCACGCTTGCCGCCGTTTTCATTCCGATTTCCTTCCTGCCGGGGCAGGCGGGGGCGTCTTTTCTGAATTCGGCTTCGTGCTGGCCTTTGCCGTTACCCTGTCGTCGATCACGGCGCTCACCCTTGCGCCCGTCCTGTCGGCTCTCTTGGACCCGGGCAAAACCTTGGGCGACGCAGAAGCCGCCACGCCGGGCGCATTGGCGCGCGGCTTTGACCGGATGATGGATTTCGCCATCCGCACGCCGCTGCTGGTTCTGTCGATCGCCATAGGCTTTGCCATGATCGCAATGGGGGCCGCGTTGACCCTGCCGTCCACCGTCACGCCAGAGGAAGACCGTGGCTTCTTTCTCGTACAGGCGCGCGGGGCATCGGACACGACGATCGATTACCTCGATACGCAGGTCGCGCTGGTCGAAGACATCCTCGCCCCGTATCGAGAGAGCGGGCAGATCGAGACCGTGCAAAGCATTATTGGCGTCGGCGGCGGCACCAGTGCGTTCATCGTCGTCCGCCTGCCGGATTGGGCCGAGCGCGACTTTACCCAGCAGGAGTTGATCGCGCAGATCAGTGGTCAGTTGTCCGCGGTCCCCGGCGTGCAGGTGAGCGCACGGTCGACCAACAGCCTTAACATTCGTGGCGCGGGTGGCGGGCTGAGTTTCGCGGTGACCGGCACCAATCTGGCTGAAATGACCGAAGCCGCCGACAGGCTCACGGCGGCGATGGCCCAGGATGCGACCTTTCTGAACCCGCAACTGTCCAACAACAGCGTGACCGCGCAATTGGAAGTCACGGTAGACGACAGCGCCGCTGGCGATGTGGGGCTCAACAGTTCCGATGTCTCCTCCCTCGTGCGCGCCATGGTTCAGGGCGATGTGGCAGTCAGCGTCTTTTCGGATGATGTCGAAGTGGATGTGAACGTCGTCCCCGGTGGCCCGCCGATTGACGATCCGTCTGACATCGCCTCCATGTCCATCCGCCTCGACAGTGGCGCCTATGTACCGCTGTCCGCGGTTGCCTCGCTCGAGACGGTGGTAAGCGACGCGCAGATCGAGCGTTTGGGCGGAGCGCTGTCCGTCGCAATGCAGGCGAACCTTGGCGAAGGTGTCGATCTGTCCACCGCGATGGACCGGGTGCTGACACTTTCCGAAGAGGTTTTGCCCGATGGGATGGGCATCACCTTCACCGGAGAGGCCGCGACACTCGACGGCTCCCAAAGCGGTATCTACATGGTTTTCGGCGTCGCGCTGATCGTGGTGCTTCTGGTGCTGGCCGCCCAGTTCGAGAGCTTTGCCAGTGCGGTGGTGATCATGATGACAGTGCCCTTCGGGATGGCTGCCGCATTGCTGGCGATATCGATGACGGGCGGATCGCTGAACTACTACAGCCAGATCGGCCTTGTGATGCTGATCGGGGTCATGGCCAAGAACGGTATTCTGATCGTCGAATTTGCCAATCAGCTGCGCGAAGCAGGCGAAGACATCGACAGCGCCATCCGAAGCGCGCTGCGCCTGCGCATCCGGCCCGTGATGATGACGATGGTGTCGACTGTTTTCGGAGGCCTGCCGCTGATCGTGACCTCTGGCGCGGGCGCGGAGGCCCGGATCGCCGTGGGCTGGGTGATCGTCGGCGGTTTGGGCTTTGCCACCGTGTTCACCTTGTTTCTCACGCCGATTTTCTACCGCTGGATCACGGTCTGGGGTGCAACCCCGGAGGGTCTGCGCATAGATTGAAAGCCGAGGTGGAGGCGACCGCAAGCGTGTAGCGCGACGGCCTTTGCGTATCGGATGCTCTCCCCTGCGCAAAGGCTGGGAGCGGCTACAAGGTCCACGGCTCTTGCATAGCTGACGGCGAAAAACTGCCCCACGCCAGCGACGGGAATCTCTCTGGCAGACGTTAAATATGACGTAAGCAAAGAGGAGAGACCCAATGCAAAACCGGATGAAAAAATGCGCGACTGTCGTGCTATTGGCAGCCACCACAGTGGCTTTCGTGCCGATGACGGCAATGGCCGACAGAGCGGAGGCTCAACACAGCCGTGTTGATCGCGGCGCCAAGGTGAAGGTGGTGAAACAGCAGCGCCATCGGCATGCGGTTGGCCAGCGTCTCCGCAAGCAGGATGTCGTCGTCGTCAAGAACTGGCGCGCCCGCGGCCTTCGCGCCCGGGCCGGAATGAAGTCTATGTCGTCGATGGCAATGATATTTACCTTGCGGCCGCAGCGACGTTGTTGGTCAAGGCCCTCGTAAACTGAGATGCGCCCTCCGGGCAGGGGTTGATCCGCGATTGAGGGCCGGTGTTAGGCTGGAACGCGGGTCAAACCTTTCCCGGCGCGGCGGCCTGCAAGAACCGCCGGAAGGATGGCACCAGAACGGTTGCTCAGGTCCCGCCCACCGTCGACGGACCTGAGCTTTGCCGCGCTTGATGCATGCAAACGGATGGGTTAGCGTTTTTCGAGAGGCACCAACACGCCGGTTTCTAGGGGGCATGGGATCGTGAAAGCACTGAGCCGAATCTCGACAAGGTCCACGCCCATCGAAGTGCTACGCGACGATATTCTGCAAATCTGCGGTGCGTTCGAGGTGGAACCCGCGCGCCGCGATGGGCCGTCTCATGGTCGGGCACGCAAGCGGGGGATGGGTGGCTTTGACGCCGCACTGGTCTCGCTCGACGCTCAGGAAGCAGCCCGGACCCAGACCTGCATTCGGCGCGATCCGGGCGAATATTTCTTTATGCTGGTACAGGATGTCGGCGAATGCGTGGTGCATCAAAGCGGCGCATCCACCCTCTTGCGGCCCGGTGACATGTTCATCGTCGACGCGACGCGCCCATCGAAATTTGTTTATGACGGGCAGTTGGCGCATCAAATTTCAGTGCATCTTCCGCGGGATGAGATGATCGGCAGGTTCGGCGCTATCTGTGATGGCGGTGTGGCGATTGACCGCAATGATCCGCTGTGGCTGGCGCTGCGGGCAGTGCTCTACAAGATGTTGCACTGCCCGCCCGAGGCAGGGTTACAGTTAAGCGAGGCGTTCTATGGGCTGATGGGGGCCTATTTCCACGAGCGGCGCAGCCAGACCTTGGATGCACGCGGGCAGGTCATGGAGCGCGCTCTGCAACTCATGACCCGCCACTACCGCGACCCTCAGTTCGGGCCGAGCGCTTTGGCGCTGCATTTGGGCGTATCGCTGCGCAGCCTGCAACGCTATTTCGAACCCTTGGGCGAAACGCCGGGTCAACGTCTGCTGCACCTGCGTTTGACCCAAGCGCACGCCGAACTCTCTCGCCGCGGGGGCAAAGAGGTCTCTGTCACCGACTGCGCCTATGGCTGCGGCTTTAACGATCTGTCGCATTTCTACCGTGCGTTCCGGCAGCGTTACGGCATGACCCCCGGTGCCGTTGTCGCAGAAGTCCGCAACGGTGGCGCGATCGTCCAATAGCGCTGTCGCGTTATCCCAAGATGCCCATCCGATCCGCGCCTAACCTCTTACCCGAGGAGGCGTTTCGGCACGGTGCCGGAACGGGATGACGGAGGACATCATGAAAGACACCATCGATAGCATCGGCCTGATCGCGGGCGGTACGCGGGTTGAAACGGGCGCGCGTTTCCCCGTGGCCAATCCCGGCACGGGCGGCCAAGCAGGCACGGCGCCGGATGCCGGTCAGGCAGAATTGGACCGGGCGGTTGCTGCGGCGAAGGCGGCTTTCCCAAGCTGGTCCGGCACTTCTGACGAAGAGCGCGCCGCCGCCTGCAATGCCGTGGCTGACACGCTCGAGGCGCATGCTGAGGAATTGGCGCAGTTGATTACTGCAGAACAGGGTAAACCCTTGGGTGGCATCGGTTCGCAATGGGAGTTGGGCGGCGCGGTCGCTTGGGCGCGCTATACCGCGAGCCTGTCGCTGCCGATGGAAGTGCTGCAAGACACACCCGAAGGCCGGGTCGAGATGTACCGCAAGCCGCTGGGCGTGGTGGGGTCGATCACCCCTTGGAACTTCCCCGTGCTGATCGCGGTCTGGCACATTTTGCCCGCGCTGCGCAGTGGCAATACGGTGGTCAGCAAACCGTCCCCGATGACACCGCTCGCGTCACTGCGCATGATTGAGTTGATGAACGAAATACTGCCAGCAGGCGTGGTTAATTCAGTGAGCGCCGCCGATGGTGCATTTAACATGGGCGCGGCCATGTCCGCGCATGAGGATATCGCCAAGATCGTCTTCACCGGCTCTTGCGGCACCGGCCAGAAGGTCATGCAATCCAGCGCCGAGACGATGAAGCGTCTGACCCTTGAGATGGGCGGCAATGACGCGGGCATCGTCCTGCCCGATGCCGATCCACAGGCGATTGCCGAAGGGCTTTTCTGGGGGCGTTCATCAACAACGGTCAGACCTGCGCCGCGATGAAGCGGCTCTATGTTCACGACGATATCCACGACGCAGTCTGCGACGCGTTGGTCGCCTATGCACGTAACATCAAAGTGGGCGAAGGCACGCAGGAGGACAGCGTTCTTGGTCCCGTACAGAACCGGATGCAATTCGACAAACTCTCGCGTTTGGTGGCGCAGGCCAAAGAGCGCGGGCAGGTGCTGCTTGGCGGAGAGCCGGGCGAGGGGCTGTTCTATCCGCCGACGATCATAGCCGGGATGAGCGCCGACGATCCGCTGGTCTACGAAGAGCAATTCGGCCCCGCGCTGCCGATCATTCGCTATAGTGATCTGGACGATGCGCTGGCGCAGGCCAATGCGCTGGACGTGGGCCTTGGTGGGTCTGTCTGGTCGTCAGACAAGGCGGCGGCCAAGGAGGTGGCGAAACGGATGGAATGCGGCTCGGTCTGGATCAACAGCCATGGCATGATCCAACCCAACGCGCCCTTCGGGGGCGTCAAGAAGTCAGGCTTCGGCGTCGAGTTCGGCGAAGAAGGGCTGAAAGAATACACCGACATTCAGGTAATTTTCGCCTGACGCTGGGAGGCGAGAGCGATCATTCGGTGTCTGCCATGGCGGACACCATAAAGACAAAAATGAAGGGAGACAGCATGTTACGTAAAATTCTACTTGGCGGGGCCGCGGCCTTTGCCCTGACCAGCGGGGCGTCATTCGCGCACCCGCTTGATGGTTTTTCCGGTGAGGAATACCAAAAGATCAATGAAATCCTGCGCGCAGGCGATCTGGCCGGGGATGACACGCTCTATCCGCTGATCGAGTTGATCGAGCCGCCCAAGGCTGATGTGCTGGCATGGAGCGAGGGCGACACGCTCGACCGCCGCGCGATGGTGCATATGTCCAACGCCGACAACAGCGGTTTTGTTGAAACCATCGTAAACCTGACCACTGGAGAGATCGAAAGCAGCGCCCCCACCGAAGGCCAGCCGATGATCCTTTTCAACGAGTTCGCCAATGCTATGACCGCCGCACTAGAGCATCCCGACATGATCGCGGGGCTGGAGAAACGCGGGCTGACGCCGGATCAGGTGTTCTGCCTGCCGCTCACTGCGGGCAACTTCTTCTCTGACGAAGACGACGGCACGCGCTTGATGAAAGTGCCTTGCTATGTTTCGCCCGAAGGGTCGAATTTCTATGCCAAGCCGATTGAGAACATCTATGCTGTGGTCGATCTGCAAAGTGGCAAGGCGCTGCGTGTGATCGACGAAGGCAACGTAGCGATCCCCGAGGACGGCTGGGGCTACACCGGCGAGGAGATTGAGGCCCGGACCCCACAACGCGCCGCGACCAATCCCGCCGTGCTGACCCAAGAGGGCGGGCCGAACTTCACCTATGCCAATGGCGCGCTGGAATGGGATATGTGGCGCATGCGCCTGCGGGTCGACAAACGCCCCGGTCCGGTGCTGTCGAACATCGACGTGAAGGATGGCGAGGAGTGGCGCACGCTGCTCTATCAAGCGCATCTGTCCGAAGTTTTTGTGCCCTATATGGACCCAAGCGCTGGGCTCTATTGGCGGACCTATATGGACAGTGGGGAGTACGGCTTTGGCCTGTTCCTGACCCCGCTGGTGGCCGGGATCGACTGCCCCTCTTACGCGACCTTCCTGCCAGCAATGATCGCGGGTGACGATGGCCAGCCGCTGGAGATCCCCGACGCGGTCTGCATCTTTGAGCGCAACATCGGTGATCCGGCTTGGCGACACTTTGAGGTTTTTGCCCAAGGCCCCGACCAATACACCCCCGCCGAAGGTCGGCCCGAGACGGAACTGGTCGTGCGTACGGCGTCAGAGGTTGGCAATTACGACTATCTGATCGACTACCGTTTCAAGCAGAACGGCCAGATGGAGATCAAGATCGGTGCCACGGGTCTCGATGGTGTGAAGGGTGCCGATGCGACGTCGATGGATGATCCTTCGGCAGCGCGAGAAACGGAGTATGGCACGCTGATCGCGCCCAATCTGGTAGCGGCGAACCATGACCACTACTTTAACTTCCGGCTCGACTTCGACATCGACCAACCCAGCAACCGCTTCATGACGATGGACATCGTCCCCGCCGAAGTGGCCGAAGACAGCCCGCGCAGGTCATTGTGGAAGGTCGAGCATAACATGCCCAAATCCGAGGCCGAAGCGACCTATCAAGTGTCGTCCTTCAAGCCGCGCTACTTCATGCTGCAAAACCCCGACCGCAAAGGGCCGTTGGGCCATAAGCCGGGCTATATGATCCACCACGGCAGCGTGGCTTACGGGCCTTTCGACTTTGAGAACGACCCCCCGATGATCCGCAACGCCTATATCGAGAATTCGGTTTGGAACACGGTGCATGATCCTGAGGAACGATATGCGGGCGGTAAGTTTGCTTTGCAAAGCGACGGCTCAGACACGCTGGCGCAATGGGTCAAAGAAGACGCGCCATTACAGGATCAGGACATCGTGACGTGGTTCACGGCAGGCTTCCACCATGTGCCCCGCACCGAGGATTGGCCTGTGATGTCGACCGAATGGAAGACCGTGCATATCATGCCGCATAACTTCTTCCCGATGAACCCGGCGATCACGATCCGCGATCCTGAATAAGGACGCTTGAGAAAAGAGGAGGCGAGAGGCACAAGGTCGCTCGCCTTTCTCAGCCGCAAGGTGAAGTTATTCCCTGCGCAGAAACAGCTCTACTAGAGCGCTGGCATCCAAGTCATGGCCAATACGGCGGGCAGCGCCGAAGAGCCGCCGCTAGACCCTACCGCGCAAAACCCAACGTGGTATATCAACCTACCCTCGCATCGGGCACGGGGGTCAGCAGGGTCAGTCGATCTGGGTTCATTTCGGCGATCACGATGGTGCCATCGTCCTGCACAGCCAATCCGTGACCATAGGTTGAAAAAGTACGGCAGCGGCCAATCAGCTCACCATTCGGGGCATATGCCGACAGGCGCGGGGTTTGGTCAGTGACCAGCAAGACGCCTTGGGATGTCAACGCCAGCGCCATTGGTTTGTGCAGGCCTTTGATCTGACCCAGCCAGATGCCTTCGGGGTCAAATAACTGAACGCGGTTGTTTTCGCGGTCCACCACGCAGAGCCTGCCTTGGCTGTCGAACAACAGGCAGTGCGGGGTCGAAAACGCGCCCGCTTCGGTCCCGGGATGTCCAAAGGTTTTGAGGTGGCGCAGCGCCGGGTCAAAGATATGAACGGCGCTGTTGCCATATCCGTCAGCGACATAATAGCGTCCGTCCGGACCTTGGGTGCAATCGCAGGGATGATTGAAGGGCCGCCCCAAGCCGGGATGCTCTGCGCAGTCCATACGGGCGGTTTCTTGTAAGGTGTCATCAAGCAGCACGACCTTGTGGCCATCCATGTCCGTGGCGGCGACTTGGCTGGCGGAGGTCGCGCGCAGGCCATGGCCGCAAACGAACTGCGGCAGATTAGCGGTTTCGCCCAACATTGTGCCGTCCAGCCCGAGCATGACCAATTCAGGCGCTTGCCGTCTGAGGACCACGATTCTGTCGCCTATGACCGCGACATCGGAAATACCCGATAGCATGGGATCGCTGACATGGGTCACACGGTAGCGCTGGGCGCCCAAGGCCACATAGGCAGAGGGGCGCTTGGCCGTTTCGCTCACAGCGCGCCCTGCAATGTTTCGGCCATATTGATCAACATCGCATCCCGTCCCGCAGACGCGGTCAGCATCAGCCCCGCGCCGGGGTGGCTGGTGATCGGCATGCTGACCGAACAGCCGTCTATTACATTCGCAAAGCTGGTGTTGCGCAGCGCCAGCAGATTGATGCGGTCATAGGTGGCATCCTCGCGCAGATCATCCAGCTTTGGCGGCATGATGGCCACGCTCGGCAGGGCGACCGGCGTGTCGCCAAACAGATGCGCCGCCCGTGCGATCAATGCTTCCCGCGCGGCTATCGTGCGGGCAAACTCGATCCCGGTGACACCATCCGCCCGCGCCATACGTGATGCCACACGCGGATCAAGCTCTGCGCGGGCGTCGTCGAAATGCGCCCCGTGATGGGCGCGGGATTCCACTGCCGAGAACTGCCAGACGGGCAGGGCGCGGTAGTCATCGAAGAAGTCGAGCGTTTGTCGACGTAGGCTCACGCCAGATGCCTGAAGCGCTTCGAGGGCGGCTTCGAAGGCTTGGGCAACCTCGGGGTCCAATTCGTCCATGCCGAAATTTTCCGGCACGATGACGTCACGCGGCGTGGCAGACGCGGCGAGCGGTTGGTCGCGTAGCACGTTCAAAACCGGGCGCAGCAGGCCGACTTCTCGGGTCAGCACGCCGACACTATCAAGCGAATGGGAAAGCGGCACCGCCCCCGCGCGGGAGATCGTCTGTGCCGTGGCCTTGAACCCGAAGAGCCCGCAAAAGGCCGCCGGGATACGCGCAGAGCCGCCAGTGTCTGTCCCAAGCGCGATGTCTGCCACGCCGCGCGCCACGGCAGAGGCACCGCCCGAGGTCGAGCCGCCCGCGATACAGCCTTCTCTCAAGGGGGTGAGGGGGTGCCGTAATGTGGGTTCAGGCCGAGGCCGGAATAGGCAAATTCGGTCATATTGGCGTGGCCGATCAGCCCGGCGCCTGCGCTGCGCAGCCGCGCGACCGCCGCGGCATCCTTGGTGGCGGGCGACGTGCCTTTGCGGACCAGCGACCCCGCGTGGGTGACTTGGCCCCGCACGTCGAACAGGTCTTTGACCGCTACGTTCAGCCCCGACAGTGGCCCTTCGCCTTCGACCGGATCATCGAAGGTCCGGGTGAAATCGGGCGCGGGAGCGCGGGCGCGGGCCGCGTCGAGGAGGGATTGAGGGGTGTGTGTCATCAAATCAGCCTTTAAATCGTTTGTTCCACAAGCCACGTCGCGATGCCGGGGAATGCCGTCAGCAGGATCACGGCCAGCACCAAGATCATGAAATAGGGGATGATCATGCGGGTAATCTCAAAGATCGATTTACCAGTCAGGCTCTGGATCACAAACAGATTGAACCCCAGCGGCGGCGTGATCTGCGCCATTTCGACGACGATGATCAGATAGATCCCAAACCACACCGGATCGATCCCCACGGCAGCCACGGCGGGCATCACAACCGAAGTCGTCAGCACAACGATGGAGATCCCGTCGAGGAAACAACCAAGGAGCACGAAGAACACGGTCAGCACGGCGATCAAACCCGCAGCGCTCAGCCCGCTGGCGGAAATGAGTTCGGCCAGTTGCCCGGGCAAGCCAGAGAAGCTCATCGCGGAGGTGAGAAAGGCCGCGCCAAGCAGGATCAGCCCGATCATCGCAGAGGTGCGGGTGGCCCCCAGAAGCGAGGCGACGAAGGTCTCGGCGTTCAGCGACCGGCCAAAAGCCGCGATGATCAGCGCCCCGGCCACACCGATGGCGGCGGCCTCGGTTGCGGTGGCCACACCGGCATAGATCGAGCCGATGACCCCGATGATCAAGCCCACCACCGGCAGCAACATGCGCAGGCGGCGCAGGCGCTCACCCAAGGGCATGCGGGGTTCGGGGTCTGGCACGCCATCGGGGTTCATCTTTGCCCAGATCGCGATATAGCCCGAAAACAGCGCCATGAGCATCAGCCCCGGCACCACGCCCGCTATGAACAAGCGGTTCACGGACACTTGGGCCGCGACGCCATAGACGATCATCACGATCGACGGCGGGATCAACAGGCCAAGCGTGCCCGATCCAGCCAAGGAACCGATGGCAAGCCGGTCGGCATAGCCGCGCGATTTCAGCTCTGGCAGAGAAATGCGGCCAACGGTGGCGGTGGTGGCAGCCGAAGACCCCGACACCGCCGCAAAGATACCGCAGCCCACGACGTTGACATGCGCCAAGCCGCCGGGCAGCCGCCCGACCCATGGGGCCAGACCAGAAAACAGGTCTTCGGCCAGACGTGTGCGGTAAAGAATTTCGCCCATCCAGATGAACAGTGGCAGCGCCGTCAAAGTCCAGCTGGCGGAATGGGCCCACATGGTGGTGCCGAGGATCGCATCGACCGGCGTAGAGGTGAACATCAAGAAGATCACGACGCCCGAGGCCATCAGCGCCACGCCAACCCAGATGCCCAAGCCCAAAAGCACAAGCAAGGTCACGACCAGAACGGCCGATTGCAGAAAAATATCCATGATTATTCGCCCCGACCTTGTTCGTTTGTATCGTCGCTCTCGACTGGCAGCCCGAGGATCAGGCGCAGGGTGCGCTCGGCAAAGGCCAGTGCAAACAGCACCGACCCCAGCACCATCGCGGATTGCGGCCACCACAGCGGGACGGCCACCACGCCTTGGCTGACTTCATTGTAGGTCCAGCTTTCGTGGACATAGCCAAAGATCGCCCAAGCGACCCAGCCCATCATCACGGCGGCAAAGGCCGCCGCCAGAATATCGGCGATATGACCCAGACGTTTCGGCATCAACTGCCGCAACGATGTGACGCGAATATGATCGCCCCGTATCAGCGTGGCCGGCAGGGCGAGGAAGATCGACGCACTCAGCCCCCATGCCGCGAAATCATCGGCTGACGGGATTTGGCTTCCCATCAGGCGCAGGCCAATCTGCGACAGGATCAAGACCGCGATCCCCAGCAAGGACAGCGCGGCCAAGGCTCCGCAAAAGTTGAAGAGATGGCGGGTCAGCATCATGGCGGCGGGCTCCGAATAAGGGGGCGGGGAGGGGCGAATACCCCGGTCTAGTAGAAAAGGCCCGGGCAAACGACTGCCCGGGCCTGCTGAGATCAGTTCATCGCGTCGACGATTTTCTGACCTTCTTCGCCAGCCTGTTCCAGCCATTCCGCGCGCATTGTCGCGGCGATGGTTTCAAAGTCGCTGGCCAGCCCTTCGGGGGTCGGCAGGACGTTCATGCCATTGTCGGCCATCGTGTTGGTTGCTTCGCCAGTGGCTTCCTCGGCCATTTCAAAGCCACGGGTTTCCGCCAGTTCAGCCGCTTCTTGCAGCGCGGTTTTGACCTCGTCAGACAGGCCGTCGTAGGCGCCTTTGTTCACGATCACCATGTTCTTGGGCAGGAAGGCCTGAACGTCATAGTAATGCGACACGAAGTCCCATGCTTGGCTGTCGACACCTGTCGAGGGCGAGGTGATCATGCCGTTGATGACCCCGGTCGAGAAGGCTTGGCTGATCTCGGAAGTGGCGATGGTGGCGGGAACGGCGCCCAAAAGCTCGGCCAGACGCGCGGTCGAGGGGTTGTAGGCGCGGAACTTGACGCCCTCGAAGGAGGCGGCATCGGTCACTTCCCGGTTCATGTAAACGCCCTGCGGCGGCCAGGGGGCGGCAAACAAAAGCACCAGACCATCTTCGGCCAGCTTTTCTTCGTAGATCGGGCGGGAAGCTTCCCAAAGAGCGCGGGCCTCGTCAAATGTCGTCGCCAAAAGCGGCACGGCATCGGCAGAGTAAACCGCGTCTTCGTTGCCAAGCGCTGAGATCAGAACTTCGCCGATGGGAACGATGCCGCGCTGCACGCCGCGCTTCAGTTCGGGGCGCTTGAGCAGGACCGAGTTCGACACAACGTCGATTTCCAGCGCGCCATCCGACAGGCGGGCCACGTCATCAGCGAAGGCGCGGATGTTCTGGGTCAGATAGTTGCCGTCGGGCGCATCGGCCGACATTTTCCACGTTTCGGCATGGGCAAGACCGGCTGTCAGGGCCGCGATCGCGGTTCCGATGAGAAGGTGTTTCATGTGTGGTATCTCCTGTTGGGGTGGTTTGTTGTTCTTGCCCTGCCGTATTGGCAGGTCAGGGTGGTTCACTCAGTCTTCCAATGCGGGCAGGTCTTGCGCGTCCAGCGACCACATCAGGCGGAAGGTTTCGGCCTCGCGCACCGCGCCGCCCAGCTTTTCGGTCAGTTGGCGCAGGGTCGCTTCGGCGATCGGCTCTGACGTCACATCCACCGCGATGCAAGGCGCCAGAACGCGCCCTTCGGTGTTTTCAGACGGCAGCGGGGTCGAAAGGGTTTCGTCGGGGATCATGTGATGCACGCGCAGCACACCCTCTTCGGCCATCAATTTACCAAGCACGTCGGCGACGGCGTCGCTCTCCATGGCATCTGGCACCAGTTCGATCAGCACCAGCGCGCCGCCCCAGCCAAAGCCGCCCTCTTGCGCGACCTGCATCACCCGACGGCGGGTGTTGGACATGCGCCCGAAGTTGGTGATCGACCATTGGGTCTGTTTGGTAAAGGCTTTGCGGTAGGCTTCAGAGGTGAAATCGGCAAGGTTGCTGGCGCGGTAGAGCGCGAGGTAGCGCCGTGCCGAGCCCGATACCGCCCGATAGCGCCGCGCGCCGGTGAAGCCCGGAATGCGAACGCGCTCTTCCATATGTTCCCGGTCATACCACTGGTTAAAGTCAGCCTCATGATCGGGGTCGATATCGCTCCAGACGAAAAGCTGTGCCTGATCGGTTGTACGGATATTGCTCATTCTGCATCCTGATCCTTGGACAAAGCTTTCCCGTCACGTGGCGGGGCACGGCCCGTCTCCGTCGAGGTGCGGTCAAGCTCTGTCGATTGTTGTTGGGGCACACTTGCCGAGATGGGGTCCAACGACAAACGGGATTATTCAGGGGGGTGATAGGGTTTTCCGATCAGGCCAATTCAGGCCGTGTCAGGTCTGCCGCTGATGACGCTCCGCACAGGCCCGCGCAAGATCGGCAATTGCCTTGTAGGTGGCTACGTCGGAACTGCGCCGCCAGATGCAATAGAGGGGAGCGGCGGCAGTTGCGCATCGACATCAAGCTCATAGATTCCCGGCCCGGCCAAATCGCAGGCCAGCGGCAGGGTCGCGATGCCCAGCCCGCGCTGCGTCAACCGAGCAATCGCAGCCATCGAGGTGATGCAATGCACGATCGAAGGCCGCAGGCCGCGATCGCTGAAAAGCGCAAGAACATTGGCGTGCGGGCGTGAATTGCGGGTGAAGGTGATCAGCGGGCTGGTAACGACATCGGCGAGGGACAGTTTCTCGTCGCGCATCCCCTCGGGGCCGAACCATCCCATGGCCAGCGGCGGCAAGTCCGCGCAAACGCAGGTTTGGTCGTGGCGGTCATCTGTCGTCAGCAACATATCCAGCGCGCCGCGTTCAAAGGCCGCGGCGATGTTCGGCGTGGGCTCGACCGTCAGTTCAAGCTCCAGCCGGGGATAGCAGCGCGCCACTTCTTCGATCAGGTCACAAAGCCAAGTATGAACGACCGAAGACACCAACCCCAAACGCACCCGCCCCGCGGCAGTGGTGGGATCGGAGAGCGTGTTGCGCAAATTGCGCTCTGTCGCGAGCATCTCTTGCGCCTTATCGAGGATCATCGCCCCGGCCACCGTGATCCGGGTGGCGTGGAATTCACGGTCAAACAGGTCCACCTGAAGGTCCGTCTCAAGTGAGGAAATCCGACTGGACACCGTCGCTTGGCTGACATTCAACTGCTCGGCTGCCGCCCGGAAGCTTCCCAAGTTGGCGACCGTGACGAAGGTTTCTAAAAAGCGCGTGTTCACCAAGAACCTCTCTTTCTCTGTTTCGGTCGCGAAGAACGAGGGTAGGTTAAGCTGGCGGTAAAGTCACCTGTTCTCAATGGGCTTTTGGCCCGGGAAAGCGGCAGCGGAGCGCCTGTAGCGAGCGCTGCGTTCGAACGGTCCGGCATGGTTGGCAGCGCAGCTACATTGTGTTTCGTCTGGATGGCCCCACTGAAGCCCATTAAGTTCGTCCGGGGAAAGGGGCACTTCGGACACTATCTGATTTGCCCAACGGAGCCGGGGTTGGCCCGCGCTGGTTGGCCCTCTCTAACCGCAGGTGGATGACACGACTATGGGGAAAGAAGTCCAGACCGTCGCGGTCAAGCCGGACAAGGCGGTTGCAAGATTTACCTTGCGGTAGAAATCCGTGGTCGGACCAAAAGACCATTTCCCCACTGTCAGCAATAGAAGCAGTTGCAACACAATCGCGGCAAGCCAGGCTATCAGCAGCGCCCAGCGAAAAAGTGACAAGCCGAGCCAGGCGACCTCCGGCCAGCCAAGGGCGCAGCCGAGGCCGTGCAGCCCGTAGATCGCGCTGAAACTGGCCAGCCAGACCAGCAACGGCAGGAGAATGCGCAGCAACTCTCTCACGCGATCATCCCCGGCAGATGCGCCGCAAGCAGGATCAGCACCGTGATCGCTGCCAGATAGTCGGACCAGAGCGCCACAATGGCGAAACCCGCCCGACGCTGAGGCGACGTGAAACCACGCCGGACCTGCAGGATCAGAAAGCCCTGCATCAGCCCGACGAGCAGTGCATGGGCCAGCCCATAGGCGCCGAGGATCAGGAGCGTTGCGGCATAGGCATGGCCGTCCGGGGGCGGCAGGCGCAGCAGCAGGGCCCCGAACACCACCGCCGTGGCAACCGTCGCCAGCAACGCCGGAGCAAGGGCGACCATAGGGGCGGTGCCCGCGCGGTTGCGGCGGGCGCTCAGGTGCTGGGCCAAGGCGGCGGCGAGCGCTGCACCGATGCCGAAGGCAAGCTCGACCCAAGAGGGGGCGAGCCATTGGGCTGGGGGCCAGCCGGGCGCGACGGTCCAGAGGAAGGCATAGCCGAAAAGGAGGGAGCCGAAGAAGGTCGCATTGGCCACCAGCAGAAAAGTCGAGCCCCACCAGCCCGGCGATTTGTCGCCCTCACTTGCCAGCGGCAAGACCGCGCCGCGTCCAACCTTTTGCGGACCTTGATCGCCGCGCGCGCTCAATTGCCAGACCCAGACCAGCGCCAAGGCCGCCACGCCGGCGAGTGCCAGCGGGGTGAGCCAAAGAGCTTGAGCAGGATCGACAGGAAGAACCCGCCCGTCACCGCCGCCATCAGGATCGGCAGCCGTGTGTTGCCGGGATAGATGACCAGCGCTTCGGGGCGACCGCTGGCGGCATCGACCATCAAGGTCTCGCGCCGGGCCACCTCGGGCGCGCCGAGGTAACCTTCGCCCTTGGCCAACCGGTTGGCCAGATCTGGCGTGTCGTAAAGCGGGGCACGCGCGCCCACCATCGGCAGGCTGGCGAAGTTATAGGAGGCGGGTGGCGACATGCCGGCCCATTCCAAGGTACCGGCCCGCCACGGGTTGCGCGGGCCGCGCACCGCGACGAAGCTGTGGATGATGATGTCGACCAGCACCATCGCAAGGCCGATCGCCATGACGAAACTGCTGACCGAAGAGATGAAGTTAATGACCCCCAGCCAGTCTCGGCGTCATAGGTCTCGATCCGGCGGCGCTGGCCCAGCAGGCCGACCCAATGCATCGCCAGAAAGGTGCCGTGAAAGCCTAGGAAGATCAGCGCGAACGCCAGTTCGCCAAGCCGGAACAGCCGCTTGCGTCCGCTCACCAGCGGCAGCCAGTAGTAGATCCCCGCCAGCATCGGAAAGACGAAACCGCCGAACAGCACATAGTGCAGGTGCGCGGTGATAAAGGCCGTGTCATGGGCCTGCCAGTCAAAAGGCACCACGGCCACCATCACGCCGGTCAGCCCGCCGATGATGAAGGTGACAAAGAACCCGAGGATGTGCAGCATCGGCATGTGCAACTCGGGCCGCCCCTTCCACATGGTGCCGATCCAGGCAAAGACCTGCACCCCCGTCGGCACCGCCACCAGCGTCGAGGCCGCCGAGAAGAACGCCAGTCCCATATGCGGAATGCCGGTGGTGAACATATGGTGCACCCAAAGCCCGAAGCTGAGGAACGCCAGCGCCAAAGCGCTCGCGACGATCCAGCCGTAGCCCAGCAGCGTCGTGCGCGCCATCACGGGGATCACGGTCGAGATCACCCCGGCGGCGGGCAAGAAAATGATATAGACCTCCGGGTGGCCGAACAGCCAGAACAGGTGCTGCCAAAGCAGGCTGTCGCCGCCCAGATCGGCTTGGAAGAACGGCAGGCCGAAGGCGCGCTCAACCTCAAGCAGCACCGAGCCGAGGATCAGCGGCGGAAATCCGGTAAGGATCATCAGCGAAGTGACCAGCGCGTACCAAGCAAATATCGGCATCTTGTCGAGCGACATGCCGGGCGCGCGGTATTTCAGGATCGAGACTGTGAATTCGACGGCGGCGCAGATCGCGGAAATCTCGACGAAAGTGATGCCGATCAGCCAGAAATCGGTGTTGATGCCGGGCGAATGCAGCGGACCGGTCAGCGGCGGATACATGAACCAGCCGCCATCGGGCGCGATGCCGAAGAACAGCGCCACCAGCAGCATCGCGCCGCCGAAGGCATAGCACCAGTAGCCGTAAGCGGTGAGCCGCGGGAAGGCGAGGTCGCGGGTGCCCAGCATCTTGGGCAGCAGATAGATCGCCAGCCCCTCGAAGGCGGGAATGGCGAAGAGGAACATCATGATCGTGCCATGCATGGTGAAGAACTGTGCAAAGGCACCGGCGTCCACGAAGGCGGAATCGGGCGTCGCGAGTTGCGCGCGGATGAGCATCGCTAACACACCACCGACGAGGAAGAAGAAGAAGGCAGTGACAAGAAACATCCGCCCGAGGTCGGAATGGTTTACGCTGCTGGTCCAGCCCTTCCAGCCCGGCTCTGAGGCCCAGATCGTATCCAGCTTGCGGTGACGGCGCAGCGCGTTCATGGCGTCTCCTTCGCGGTAAAGGCGGCCCAGCCCGCCGGGTCATGGGCCTCGACCGAGAAGGTATGGCGGCTGTAGCCCTCGCCGTTGTACTCGGCGGTCAGGCCCCGGTAGGTGCCGGGGGCATCGGCCTCGATCCGCAGCACGTTGACATGACCGGGAATGGCGTCCAGCTTTCCAGCCAGACGCGGCACCCAAAAGCTGTGCACCACATCCCGGCTGGTGATCGCCACATCGACGGGCCGCCCGGCGGGGATGTGCAGCAGGTTCTCGGTGACATGGCCGGGGCGGTCGTCATAGGAAAAGCGCCAGGCCCATTGCCGGGCCTCGGCCTCGACCCGCACCACATCCGCCGCGGCGCGGGGCATCAGCCGCTCGCCGGTGACCAGACCATAGGCCAGCAGGGCCGCGAGGACCGCGATGGAGAAACATAGGCCCAAACCGATGATCCAGACCTTTTCATCCCGCGTGGCATTCTCCGCCTGCCGGGGTGTCCTGAAAGCGCCGATCACCAGCGCCGCCAACAGCGCGAGGATCAGCCCCGCGCCGATGAACATCACCCACCAGAGCGTCGCGATGGCGCGCGCCGCCGGACCCGCCGGATCGACCACCGACAGATCGCCGCTGCAACCAATCAGCACACCGCACGTTGTCCCTGCAATCACCCCCGAAGGAGCCTGCCCCGATGAGCGAGCAAAGCAATGAGACGGGCGAGGACCGGTTGATCGACCCGATCGCCTCTCAGCCCGGCTATGAAGAGACCGAGACCCGCATCGCGCTTGAGGGCCACCCGATCCACGCCATGAGCGTGGCCTTTCCCATCGCGCTGTCCTTCTGCTTGCTGGGGGCCGATCTGCTCTATTGGTGGACCGGCGATGTCTTTTGGGCGCGGGCGGCCCTCTGGGCGGCGGGGACGGCGTTCTTCTTTGGCGTGCTGGCGGGATTTTCCGGCGCTGCTGAACTCTTGCTGGTGAGCGGCATCCGCTCCCGCGCTGCCGCTTGGACCCATGCGATCATCGCCGTGACCTTGCTGTCGGTCTTGGGCGCGAATTGGGGCCACCGGCTCTATGGTTATGAGGCGGCGGTGCTGCCTTACGGCATCCTCCTGTCGGGGCTGGGCGCGGTGATGGTGGGGTTCACGGGTTGGCATGGGGGCAAATTGGTCTTTGATTATCGTTTGGGCACGTCGAAGGGCAATTGACCGCCCCGCGGTTCAAGCAGCCAGCCGGGCAGGGGAAGTCCCAGAGGTCGGGCTTGCCTAAAACCAGCATGAGGATCGCGATGACGGGGAGGCCGACGGCAGTGATCGGCAGATAGGATCGGGGCAGGCGGTGTTTCTCTGGCTTCTCGGCCACCTGCACCACCAGATGCCCAATCCAAGCATGGGCGGCGGCAAGCGCCGTGACAAACAGCAGCTTGGCATAGAGCCAGGGGACGAATGCCTCGCGAAAGAAGATCAGCCATGTGCCTGCCACCACCGCCACGACGGCAGCGGGGGTGACGAGGATGGCATAGGTCGTATGAGTGGCGCGGCGGATGCGACTGTATTCTGCCGCCGTGCCAGCGGGATCATGGCGCGACAGCATCAGGGGCAGGGCAAGCAGCCCGGCACACCACAGGATAAGCGCGGCGATATGCACGCCTTTGAAGAGCGTGATGAGAACCGGGAACCAGCCGCTCACGCGCTGCCCGCCCGCAGGGTCGCCCATCCGCGCCGTGCCACGGCCCCGGCGACGACCGCATAGGGCAGTCCCGCGGGCACCCACATCAGGATGCCGCCAAGCTGCTGGTCGGCCAGCGGCGAGAAGCCCCAGTCCATGGGGGCAACGGCATGGGCGGCATAAAGCGCTTCGGGCGCGAAGGTCAGGATCGCCCCCAAAAGACCCATCTGCGCAAAACCGGCGATGAGCAGGGTCAGCGCTTCGACAGGTGTGCGGCCGGGGGCAAACACTGCGCGCCAGAACCATAAGGCAGCGCCGAGCAGGCTAATCTGCATCAGCCAGTACACCCCGACATGCGAGAGCGCGAGGTCATAGGCCACCGGCAGATGCCAGCCCCAAAGCACCACGGTCGAGACCGCGAAGGCCGCCATCGCACCACCCGCCCGCCGCGAGGGCCATGCGCGGGCCAGCAGCGGCGCAGCCACGGCGACGAGCAGCACGTGATGCACCACCCGCGCCGAAAACAGAGCCGAGGAAAGCGCACAGAGGGGCGAGACGAAGGCCAGCACCAGAACGCCCACGGCAGCCAATCCGTGGCAGCTGCGCGCGCGCAGGACAACGAAGAAGAGCAGGGACAGAGCGGCGAGAAGGAGCGGATCGAAGTTCCAGCGAAACCAAAAATCCTCCGGCCCCGGTGCCGGTCCACAATAGGTTCGGATCCAAGCATCGCTGAGCAAGGTCTATTTTCCCTTCGGTCGTTCCTTAAGAGGAACGCTGCGCGCGGGCACATCGTTCCAAACGAATTGAGGCGCGGTTGGGTTTCCCCTCAGCCCGATCAATTTTCCTTGACCCCCGGTAAAAGCGATCCAGCTTCTACCACTGGGCGCATTACGCCCCGAGGCTACACGCATCACTTGGAGGGGTCACTTGTCTTTTCCGACGCGCCGCAAAATTCTGAAATCCTTGCTGTTCGGCGGCACCGCCATCGCCGCCCCTTCGGCTGTCTTCGGCGCGATCTATGGCCGGGGCGAGGGGATGCCTTGGGAGCCCCTGAAGGGCCAGCCGCCGTATTACGGCACCAATGAGGATCGGTTCTTTACCCCCGATGAACGCGAGGCCGTCGCCGCGATCTGCGCGCGGCTGATCCCGTCGGATGGGGACGGGCCGGGGGCGGTTGAGGCTGATGTGATCACCTTCCTCGACCGGCAAATGGCGGGGTTCTATGGCCGTGGGCAGCATTGGTACATGAAGGGCCCCTTCCGCGAAGGCACGGCAACCCAAGGCTATCAAAGCGAGCACCCCCGGCAGAGCTTTACCGTCACGCGCTTGCTGAACTCGACGGCTATTGCCGCGCACAGCAGGACGCCGGTTTTGCCGCGCTGAGCGCGGCGCAACAGGACGAGATCCTCAAAGGTATGGACGACGAGGAAATCACCTTCGACCCGGTCTCGGCCAAGGCGTTCTTTGACCTGATCCTGAAAAACACCATCGAAGGCTATTTCGCCGATCCGATCTACGGCGGCAACCGGGACATGGTGGCGTGGCACTACGTCGGCTTCCCCGGCACCCGCTATGATTACCGCGATTTCGTGGGCCACAACGGCGCGCGCATTGATCTGCCGCCGGTCAGCCTAATGGGCCGTCCCGGCTGGAACAGCTCTGAATAAGACACGAGGTGACACGATGACGAAGCAGCTTCCAAAGGTCGACGTGGTTCTGGTCGGTTTCGGCTGGACCGGGGCGATCTACGCCGAGAAGCTGACCGCCGCCGGGATGGAGGTGCTGGCGCTGGAACGCGGCCCGTGGCGCGACACGCCCAAGGATTTCGCCACCACCTTCGCGCAGGACGAACTGCGCTATTACTGGCGCCACGGCATGTTCCAGGAAGCCTCGCAGTCCACCGTCACTTTCCGCAACAACGGCGCACAGACGGCGCTGCCGATGCGGCACTGGGGGTCCTTCCTGCCGGGCAACGGAGTGGGCGGCTCGGGCGTGCATTGGAACGGCCAGACCTACCGGTTCCTGCCGTCGGATTTTGTCGCGAAAAGCCATAACGAGGAACGCTATGGCCCGCTGCCGGAGGGGATGACGGTGCAGGACTACGGCGTCACCTATGACGAGTTGGAGCCGCATTTCGACTATTTCGAGAAGATCTGCGGTATCTGCGGCACAGCGGGCAACCTGCGGGGCGACATCCGTAAGGGCGGCAACCCTTTCGAGGGGCCGCGCAGCGATGACTACCCCAATCCGCCGATGCAGATGACCTTTTCGCAGGACCGGTTCGAGGCTTCGGCGCGGGATATGGGGTTGAACCCTTTCCCCGTGCCCTCGGCCAATATGTCGCGCGCCTATGTCAATCCGCTGGGGATGCAGCTGGCGCCCTGCACCTATTGTGGCTTTTGCGAGAAACACGGCTGCGGCAACTATTCCAAATCCTCGCCGCAGACCACGATTATCCCGGTCTTGATGAAGCGGGAGAATTTCACCCTACGCACGGATTCCGAAGTGCTCTCGGTCGAGAAATCCCCCGATGGCACCCGCGCCACGGGGGTCACCTACATCGATACCAGTGGCGAGGAATTCTTCCAACCCGCCGAGGTCGTGGTGCTCTGTGCTTACCCGCTGGAGAACACCCGGCTGATGCTCTTGTCCGACATCGGCACGCCATATGATCCGCAGACCGGTGGAGGCGTGGTGGGCAAGAACTACTGCTATCAGGTGATGTCCGGCGCGACGGTCTTTTACGATGAGGAATATACCAACGGCTTTGTCGGCGCGGGCGCGCTCGGCATGGCGGTGGATGAATACAACGGCGACAATTTCGACCATTCCGGGCTGGGCTTTATCGGGGGCGGCTATATCGCCTGCTATACCACCAACGCCCGGCCCATCGAAAGCCATCCGGTGCCTGAGGGCGTGCCGGGCTGGGGCAGTGAATGGAAACAGTCGGTCCGGGCCAATTTCCTCAAGACCACCAACGTGGGCGTGCACGGCGCCTCGATGGCGCATCGCAGCAATTACCTCGATCTTGATCCCACCTATACCGACCGACATGGCAGGCCGCTCTTGCGCATGACCTATGATTTCACGCTGAACGACCGCCGGCTGACTGCCCATCTCACCCCGGTGGCCGAAGAGATTGCCCGAGGCATGGGCGGCCGTGAAGTCAACGTGGCCGAGCGCAAGGGATCCTACGACTCGATGCCCTATCAAACCACTCATAACACCGGCGGCACGATCATGGGGACCGACCCGCAGACCAGCGTCTGCAACCGCTATTGCCAGAGTTGGGACCTGCACAACCTCTTCGTCGCCGGGGCAGGGCTGTTTCCCCAAAACGCGGGCTACAACCCGACCGGCACCGTGGCGGCGCTGGCCTATTGGTCGGTCGCAGCGATCATCGATCAATATATGGCCGACCCCGGCCCGCTGGTGCAGGCATGAAGCGGCTGGCCCTGATCACCGCCCTCTGCGGCGCGAGCCTTGTCCCGGCGCAGGCGCAGGAGCTTGCCTCCTCCGAAGTGGAGCGGGGCCGCTACCTGACGCAGGCGGGCGACTGCAAAGCCTGCCACACGGATATCGACAACGACGGCATTCCCTTTGCCGGGGGCAGGGCGCTGAAGACGCCCTTCGGCACGATCTATTCCGCCAACCTCACCCCGGATGACGAGACCGGGCTGGGCCGCTGGTCGCGCGAGGATTTCTACAATGCGTTGAACGAGGGGATCGACGACGAGGGTCGGCACCTCTACCCCGCGATGCCCTATCCCTATTTCACCCTGATGACCCGGCAGCAGACCGATGCGATCTTTGCCTATCTGCAATCGCTCGAACCGGTGCATGTGGAGGAAGAGGAAAACGATCTGCCGTTTCCGCTTAACATCCGCATGTCGGTGAGCGGCTGGAAGCTGTTGTTCTTCGAGGACGAGGAATTTGTGACCGACCCGGACCGCTCCGAGGCATGGAACCGTGGCCGTTTCCTCGTCGATGGGCCGCTGCACTGTGGCGGCTGTCACACCGGCAAGAACATCCTCGGTGCCAGCAAAGATGATGAATACCTGCGCGGCGGTACGCTGGAGAATTGGTTCGCCCCGAACATCCGCGGCGGTGAGAATGGCGGCATTGCGCATTGGAGCGAGGACGACATCTTCGAGTTCCTGAAATACGGACGCGCCAAACACACCGCCCCGATGCAGCGCATGGGGGAGGTTGTTTCGATCTCGACCCAGTTTCTGGAAGAGAAAGACCTGCGGTCCGTCGCCACCTATCTCAAAACCCTCGACGACACGGCGCGCGCGTCGGAAGAGGCCCCCGAGACGGCGCGAATGGAGGCCGGGGAAGGGCTTTACTTCGACAATTGCGCCGCCTGCCACGTGGCCGATGCCTCGGGCGTGCCCTATTTCTTCGCCCCGCTCAGCACGTCGAACAAACTACACGCCAAGGATCCTTCGACAGCGATCCGTGTCATCCTCGGCGGCGCCCGCGCCCAGCCGACCGAAACGATCCCCAGCATGCTGGCCATGCCACCCTTCGCGTGGAAACTCACCGACGCGCAGATCGCCGACTTGCTGACCTACCTGCGCAATACCGGGGACCGTCAGAGCGGCGCGGTCTCTGCTGAGGCCGTGGCCGAGATGCGCGAATATCTAGCTGAGGAATATTGAGGGTGACCCGATGAGAAATGCCGAGCCGTCGCTTGTCGCGACATTGAGCCTTGCGCTGTGCTTCTCGCGCGCGGCGATGGCGGAACCGCTCTATCTTGGCGAAGTGGAATACAATACCGATGACCGCGCTGTCATGGTTGCGATCGTAGAGCATTGTGCTGGCCTGCAGGCAGAGGTTGAGGCAGCAAAAATCGCCGGGCTTTCAAGAGATGATGAGGAGGGCAATAAGGAAGCTGGTACAGGACAGCCAAAGCCTTTCGCCAGCTCCCCCGGCATTGCAGTAGACCGCCTTGCTTCAGGTAACGGGACGGGCGAACTGCCGGACCTCTCTCACGTAGCTGCGAGGGACTGTGTCGCGGCCGGCATCACATATTAGGGGAAAGACGCCATTTTTTTTGGGGGGCTCGCCTGCAGACGTTAAGGGCCGCTTTCGGCTAACTCAGCGTCCCCAAAGGGGCAAAAACAACCGGGTATACATAAAAATAAAATGGAGGCGAGTACCGGAATCGAACCGGTGTACACGGATTTGCAATCCGCTGCGTAACCACTCCGCCAACTCGCCGACCGGTGGTTGGCGCACTGCTAACGGATCACGAGGAAGGCCGCAAGACCCATATGCGTGTGAAAATGCGGTCAGGGCGTTGCCGCTGGCCCGGCAATGTGGCACATCACTCTTCAGACACCCTGAACGAATGAGTTTAGCTGATGAGTGATTTCGCCGCCCGCCGCGTAACCATGGTAGATACGCAGGTCCGCCCTTCGGATGTGACCAAGTTTCCAATCATCGACGCGATGTTGACCGTGCAGCGCGAAGACTTCGTGCCAGCCGCGCAGCGCGAGGCCGCCTATCTGGGTGAGAACCTCGATCTCGGTCAGGACCGGGTGCTGCTTGATCCGCGAACATTGGCCAAGATGCTCGATCACCTCGACATCACGAACGACGAACTGGTGCTCGATATCGGCTGCGCCATGGGCTACTCCAGCGCCGTGATCGCCCATATGGCCGAGGCCGTCGTCGCCGTCGAAGAAGATGAGGCGATGGCCGCCGAGGCGCAGGAGGCGCTTGCGCAGGCCGGAGCGGACAATGTGATCGTGCATGTCGCCCCGCTGACCGAAGGCGCGCCGCAGCATGGTCCCTATGACGTTGTGATCATTCAAGGGGCGGTGGGCGACGTGCCCGAAGCCTTGTTGGAGCAGGTGAAAGAGGGCGGGCGTATTGCTTGTCTCTTTATGGATCGGGGTCTGGGCGAAGTACGCGTGGGCTATAAACGCGGTGGTCAGGTGTCCTGGCGGCCCGAATTTAACGCCGGTGCGCCGGTGCTGCGTGGCTTTGAACGTCAGGCAGAATTCCAGCTGTAAGCGGGATGATGGCGCGCTGATCCGGATCGCGCGCCGCATCGCTTTCAGGGTAGGGGCACCCGTCCCGATCGGCCCATGGGCCGGTCTAAAAGGTCTAAAAAAGCCATTCAGGGGCATTGAGCCATGAGCGCGAATAGTTTCACGAAAACACTTAAACGTTTTGCCATCGCAGTGCCGGTGAGCCTTGTTTTGGCGAGCGGCGCTGCCCTGCCGCGGCTGGCCTCGGCGGAAACATTGGCCGACGCGCTGGTGGGGGCCTATGAGCATTCAGGTCTGCTTAACCAGAACCGCGCGCTGCTGCGCGCCGCCGATGAGGATGTGGCCACGGCGAAGTCGGCGCTGAAACCTGTGCTACAGTGGGCGGCGGGGCTTACACAAAGCTTCGGCACCGCGCGCAGCTCTTCGCTGCTGCCGGCCCAGTCGACGGAAAGCCTCCAGGCGTCGATCAGCCTGATTGGTGAGCTGTTGCTCTATGATTTCGGCGCAAGTGCCTATCGGATCGAAGGCGCGAAAGAGACCGTGCTGGCCACCCGTCAGGCCTTGGTGAACCTAGAGCAGCAGGTGCTTTTGCGCGCGGTAGCGGCCTATATGGGCGTGATCGAAGCCTCGGAAACGGTTGAGCTGCGCAACAACAACTTGCGGCTGCTGACCCAAGAACTGCGCGCCGCGCGGGATCGTTTCGACGTGGGCGAGGTTACCCGCACCGATGTGGCCTTGGCCGAAGCGCAGCTTGCCGATGCCCGCAGCGGGCTGGCCGGGGCCGAAGGCACCCTGCTGCGCGCGGTCGAGGAATATCGCAACGCGGTGGGCCATGCGCCCGGCAACCTCAGCCAACCGCCGAGCCTGCCGAATATCGGGGGTGATCTCGCTTCGGCCAAGGCCTTGGCCGTGCGCACCCATCCGTCGATCATCGCCGCACAGCATCAGGTGGCGGCTGCCGATCTTGGCGTCGAAGCCAATGAGGCGGCCATGGCCCCTCGGATCACGTTGAACGGTCAATATGGCCTGAACGAGACCTTCGACAGTGAGGCCTATACCCGCAGCGGCAGCGTCGGGGTGCAGGTTGGGCAGACCATCTATCAGGGCGGGGCGTTGTCCTCGGCCGTGCGCAGTTCGATGGCGCAGCGTGACGCACAGCGCGCGAACCTGCATGTCGTCCGCCATGATGTAGAGCAGGAAGTGGGCAACGCCTATGCCACGCTGGCCTCGGCGCGCGCGCAGTTGGAGGCCTCTGACAGGCAGATTCGTGCGGCGCGTATCGCTTTCCGCGGCATCCGCGAAGAAGCCACCCTCGGCGCGCGCACCACATTGGATGTGCTGGATGCCGAACAATCGCTACTGGATGCGGAATCGACCCGCGTGTCGGCCCGCGCCAACCTTTATGTGGCGGCCTATTCCGTGCTGGCGGCCACGGGGCGTCTGACCGCGCAGGACCTGAAGCTGCCGGTGCAGATCTATGACGCGGGGGCCTATTACAACCTTGTTAAGGACGCCCCTGCTAAATACTCCAAAGAGGGCCAAGCGCTGGATCGCGTGCTGCGCGCGTTGCAAAAAGACTGACATTCCGCACGGTCGTTTGGCATTTTGCACCGCCCCATTGTGAGAATCCTCCCGCGCGGTTAAGCTATCCGCGAGGCAAGAGTGGTAGAGAAATATGTCCGAACCCGTCACAAACGCGGAGGTGGAAGACGTGCTGTCGTCGATTCGCCGATTGGTGTCTGAAGACAAACGTCCCCTGCAAACGTCCAACCCTACGCCGGTGCCCAGCCCCGTTGAGGCGCCCGGTCCTGTAACTGACGCCGAGGCTCAGGCTGCTGCCCCCCAGCAGCAGGACGAGGGGGCAGAGTTCAAAAGCATGCGCTCGACGGCGGCGGATAGGATTACGTCGGAGGACTTCACCCCGCATCTGTCGCTGCGTGCCACCACTGCCAGCCCAGCACGCCCTGATTCCGATGATGAGACCAGCGAGCTGCCCAAGACCACGCCGCAGCCGCTGAGCCTTACCCAAGCCATGCAGACCGAAGAGGATGACAGTGCCGACGAGACAGAGCGTCCCTTCGTTTCCGCCCGCCATCCTGCCACCCCCCAGCCGACAAAACGCTAAGCGCGTCGAGCGACCGTTTGGTGCTGACCCCGGCGCTCAGGGTGGCCACCTCGGATGGCAAAGACCGCCCGCAGCCCGCCGCCGTTGACCCCGCCAAGGTCTCGCCTTTGGACTATGACATGCTGCATGACGATCCCAGTGATCTGCATGCCGAAGACTACGGCACCCCCGCTTCTGAACCCGTGTCAGACGCCGCGGCGGAGGTTGAGGCCAAGGCGCGGACCGTCTCCGAGGCGGTGGCCAAGGCCACGGGCGCCAGCCGCAGCGACAAGCTGGCCGCGTTGGAGACAGCCATCGGCAAGATTTCTGACGATTGGGACCCCGACGCCCCCGGCGACAACGACTATTCCGGTACAGAGCCCCCGGCGATGGAGTGGAAAGACGATGCGGAGCTAGAGGCGCCAGAGGCACCGATCGCCGACACGGCAACGGTAGAGGCCGAAAAACCGGCCCCGCGCCGCCCGCAGCCCTCGACACCGCAGGTCGAAGAACAGGTGCGCCGTTTTGCCGACAGCGGCCCGCGTGTCGCCGATCCGGCGGCGACCGCACCGGAATTCGGCTATACCGTCTCTGCGCAAGATGAAGCCGTGGCGGGCGATGACCAGTTCCTTGACGAAGAGGCGCTGCGCGATCTGGTGACAGAGATCGTCCGCGCCGAGTTGCAAGGCGCTTTGGGCGAACGGATCACCCGCAATGTGCGCAAACTGGTGCGCCGCGAGATCCACCGCGCCCTCACGGCACAAGACCTCGAATAGGCCAAGGGGCGGCACCTGCTGGCCATCCCCTGACAAGATGACGCTGCGCGACCCGCCGCGCGCGGCCTTGCGCGATATGCGCCGCCGTTTACATTAAGGCCAACAGGGCGGAAGGATCACCGATGGAATTGACGGTTAACGGCACGGTCCACGAAGTGGACGTGGAAGACGACATGCCGCTCCTGTGGGTCTTGCGCGACGAGTTGGGAATCACCGGGCCGAAATACGGCTGCGGCATCGCGCAATGCGGTGCTTGCACCGTGCACGTCAACGGGCTGGCCGTGCGGTCTTGCCAATTGCGGGCGGCGGATGTGAACGGCAATGTCACCACCATCGAAGGCTTGGGCACGCCGGAAGCGCTGCATGTGGTGCAGGCGGCATGGGTAGAGCATCAGGTCGCGCAATGTGGCTACTGCCAATCCGGACAGATCATGCAAGCAGCCTCGTTTCTTGAGTTGAACCCCGAGCCGACGGACGATCAGATCGACGCCGCGATGAGCGGCAACCTCTGCCGCTGCGGCACCTATCCGCGCATCCGCGCTGCGGTCCACAGCGCCGCCGCGCGTTTGCGGGGGCCTGAATATGTCGCGCCTGCGCACCATCACCCGCCGTAGTTTTATCGTCGGCTCTGCGGCCATTGCCGGGGGTGTCACCTTTGGCACCTATCTTTATAAACGTGACCTGAAGAACCCGCTGCTTGAGGGGCTTGCCCCGGCGCGGCGGCGATCACACCCTACGTCAAAATCGACGCAAGCGGTGTCACCTTGATCACCCCGCGCGCCGATGTGGGGCAGGGGGCATATTCTATCCAAGCTCATATGATTGCTGAGGAATTGGACGTCGATCTTAATGCGGTTCAGATCACGCCCGGCCCTCCTTCGCCGGTCTATTACAACGGCGTGGTGGGGGTTGAGGCGATGCCGATTGCCGCGACCTCAGAGACGCTGCTCGCGCGGACCGGGCGCGGGGCGTCGGATGTGGCGGGGAAACTGCTGGGCCTGCAACTGACCGGCGGCAGCTCTACCGTGCCGGATATGTATGACCGCTTGCGCATGGCCGGGGCTGTGGCACGTGAAACGCTCTTGGCCGCCGCCGTAGCGCAGACAGGTCTAGAGCGGAGCCAGCTTAAGACCGAAGCGGGCGCCGTGGTGCTGCCCGATGGGATGCGCTTGGCCTATCAGGACCTTGCCGCCGCAGCAGCTGAGATTGATCCGGTGACCGAGGTCGCGCTGCGCGATCCCGGCGACTGGCGGCATTTGGGCAAGGCGCAAATGCGCACCGATATCGTGCCGAAATCCACCGGCACCCAGACCTATGGCATCGACATGGCGATGGAAGGGATGCTCCATGCTACGACCCGCACCAACCCGGCGCAGGGCGGAAAGATCATGGGGTTTGATGCGGGCCACGCCGAAAAGATGCGCGGTGTGAAGGCGGTGTTGCCGATCACCGGCGGCGTCGCGGTGGTTGCAGACAATACATGGCGGGCCTTTCAAGCCGCGCAGGCGGTGGAATGCGATTGGGGGCCGTCGCCCTATACCGGCGATACGGCAGAGCAGTTCAAAGCGGTCGCGGCCTCCTTTACCGAAGACCGCCAAGACAGCCGGTTCCGCGATGACGGCGACGTGCCCGCCGCCCTTGCCGACGGCGATGTGCTGGAGGCCGAGTACCGCATTCCCTACCTCGCCCACGCCCCGCTAGAGCCGATGAGCGTCGTGGTGAAGCTTGAGAAGAGCCGCGTCGACATTTGGACCGGCACGCAGATTCCGCGTTTCATGCAGGCCAATGTCGCCGCGCTGACTGGCATCGACGCCGAGAACGTGCATATCCATGTGCTGATGTCAGGCGGCAGTTTCGGGCGGCGGTTGGAGGATGACTATACCCTGCGCGCCATCGAAGTGGCGATGCAAATGCCCGGCACGCCGATCAAGATGGTCTGGTCGCGCGAAGAGGATTTCACCCATGACTTCCCCCGCCCGCTGGCTATGGCTCGGGCGCGTGGCAAGGTCTCGGATGGGCAGATCGCGGCCTATGATCTGGCCATCGCCGCGCCATCTACCGCAGAGTCGCAGATGGCGCGGTTGAACCAGCCGGTTTTTGGCCCCGACATCGCCATCGTGGCGGGCGCGTGGGATCAGCCCTTCGCGATCCCCGATTACCGCGTCACCGGCCACCGGGTGCCGGCGATGGTGCCGGTCAGTTCGTGGCGGTCGGTCGGGGCGTCGGGCAATGGGTTTCTGCACGAAAGCTTCATGGATGAGATGTGCCATGCCGCAGGCGTCGATCCGTTGGAGGAACGGTTGCGGCTTTGCACCCATGCGCCCTCCCGCGGGGTGTTGGAGGCCGTGGGCGAGATGTCGGATTGGGGCGCGGACCTTGGGCCGGGGCGGGGCCGGGGGCTGGCGTTTTGCCTGTCCTTCGGCGTGCCGGTGGCCGAGGTGGTTGAGGTCAGCCAGACCGATGCGGGTCTCAAGATCGACCGCGTTTTCGTGGCCGCGGAAGTGGGCCGCGTGTTGGACCCGGTGAACTTTGAGGCGCAGCTTTCCGGGGCGGTGATTTGGGGCTTGGGCCATGCGATGAACTGCGAGCTTACCTATCGCGACGGGGTGCCGCAGCAGGACAACTATCACCTCTACGAAGGGCTGCGGCTGTACCAGACGCCCAAGATCGAGGTGCGCGGGCTAGAGAATGGCGGCAAACTGCGCGGCATCGGTGAGCCGGGTGTGCCACCTGCCGCGCCTGCGCTGGCCAATGCGATCTTTGCCGCCACGGGTCAGCGTATTCGTGAACTCCCCTCTCCAAATCCGTGGATTTCGCATGAAGTACCTCCTGACCTGTGCCGCGCTGATGCTGGCCGCCCCCGCAGTAGCGCAGGATGCGCCAGACCGGGCGGAGGGGCTGGCCGCGTGGGACCGGATTTTTACCGTTACCGCGTATCCGCGCTGCACCAACTGCCATGTGGGCGAAGAGGGGCAGCCGATGTGGCAGGCATTGGGCTATGGGCCAGAGGCGGTGCATGGCATGAACGTGCGCGCGGGCGAGAGCCGGATCGGGGCCGAGAGCATTCCTTGCGACGCCTGCCACGTCACCTCTGCTGCCGCCAATACCGTGCCCCACGCCCCGCCGCATATCGACGATGCATGGCGGCTGCCTCCGGTGGAATTGGCGTGGCTCGGCAAGACCTCGGCAGAGGTCTGCACCCAGTTGCGCGACCCTGAAACCAACGACGGGCATGACATCGCCTCACTGGTCCATCACCTGCAAAACTCGGCTTTCGTGAACTGGGGTTTCGCCCCCGGTGCGGGGCGGTCGGTGCCCAAAGGGTCGCTTGATGCGCTGGTGCATGATGTGATGGTCTGGGGCGCTGCGGGCACGCCCTGCGAAGGGGATTGAGGGTTAATCGCTCATCGCGCGGGCCAGTCTGCGAATGCGCAGTGCGCGGTTCAACTCGCCGCCAAAGATCAGCACCAGTGCGGCGAGATACATGAAATACAGCGCCGCGATGATCCCCGCCATGCCCGCGTAATAGCTGGCATAGGTGCCAAAGCTGCGCAGGTAGGACGAAAAGAGCATTGCCAGCAGGGTCCATGCAACGGCGGTGGCCACCACCCCGGGCCAGATGTTGTTAAACTTGGTGCGCCGGGCGGGCAGGATCACATGGGCGGCAAAAAGCGCGACCAACAGGATCGTGGCCGAGGCCGGAAAGCGGACAAGGCCGACAGTCACCGACCCCGGATCAAACCCCGGCATCAGCATATGCAGCCAAGACCCGGCACGCGGGGCCAGCACCAAAAGGTATCCCACGATCACAAGGATCAGGCTTGCCAGCAGCACCATGGCCACCTGCACCGCATAGATCGTGAAGACCGAGCGCGTCTCGCGCAGCCCATAGGCGCGGTTCAGGCCGATGCGGACCCCATCGACCCCGCCCACAGCAAACCAGACGGTCAGCAAGATACCCACGCTCAGCAAATCGCCGCGCGGCACCGTCATGACCTTTTCCACCTCTGACACGATGGGTTCGATCAGGGCAGGGGGGACAATGGCGATCAGGAAATGGATTAAGTCATCGGCCATCGACCGATCGCCGACAAAGGCGGTGAGCGAACTGGTAAAGATCAGGAACGGAAAAATCGCCAGCAACGCGCGAAAGGCCACGTTTCCGGCCATACCAAAGGCGTCATCGCTCCACAGGCGCAGCACCGCTTCGTGCAGAACTGCGCGCGCGACCCGCAGCCCGGTGCCGTGAAACAGGTCCTCGGGGTTCTCGCTAAGAACACCGTGGGTCAACACGACTTCGCGCTTTTGGTCCTGAGCCGATCTGGCGTCCATGCCAATGCCTCGTTTTCATCCCATGAGGCTAAGCTAGTGCCCGATGGCCCGGGCTGCCACCTTGATGACGGGCCACTGGCAAGAGCAGGCTCATGCGATTGATCTTGCCAAAGGGTGATCGCTCCACTTGACGCTCGCAGAGCGATAAAATAGGAGGAGGCCGTAGCGCGGGCGTTGTGTAATGGTAAGACCTCAGCCTTCCAAGCTGATGATGCGGGTTCGATTCCCGCCGCCCGCTCCACTCTTTCCCCAGACCTGTTTTGACCGCCGCCACCGCGCGGGATAGTTGCGCCTGCTGCGCTCATCAGGGGCGGCAGATTGTCCTTATGACGGCGGTCCTGCTTGACCCTGCCCAGCCCCCGCGCCATGACCAATGTGGAAAGACAAAGGAAAGCCCATGGCCCGCACCCCAGCCCCCGCACAGTCCGCCAAAGATGAACGCGAAAAGTCGCGGCGGATCGGCGCTCTGGCGGCGTTGATCCCTTTCATGGCCCCTTACCGCGTGCTCATGGCCGCCGCCGGGGCAGCGCTGGTGCTGACCGCGATGATCTCACTGACGCTGCCCTTGGCCGTGCGCCGGGTGATCGACAATTTCGGCACCGGGGAGAGCGAATTGCTCGACCTTTATTTCGTTGCCGCCTTGCTGATCGCGGCGCTGCTCGCCGTGGGTACCGGGCTGCGCTATGCGCTGGTGACGCGCTTGGGCGAGCGGGTGGTGGCCGATATCCGTCGTGCGGTATTTGACCGTGTGGTGGGCATGAGCCCTTCGTTTTATGAGCGCATCATGACCGGCGAAGTGCTGAGCCGGATCACGACCGACACCACGCTGATCTTGTCGGTGATCGGCTCTTCGGTCTCAATCGCACTGCGGAACCTGTTGATCTTTGTCGGGGGCTTGGGGCTGATGCTGCTGACCTCGGCCAAGCTCACTGGGCTGGTGCTGCTGATCGTGCCTGCGGTGGTGATCCCGATCCTGACGCTGGGCCGCCGCCTGCGGGTGCTGAGCCGAGAGAACCAAGACTGGATCGCGGCGAGTTCGGGCAATGCCTCTGAAACGCTGGGCGCGGTGCAAACGGTGCAGGCTTTCACCCATGAGGCCGCAAGCCGGGGCCAATTCGCGCAGATGACCGAAGCCTCTTTCGATGCCGCGCAGCGCCGGATCAAGACCCGCGCCGCGATGACGATGATCGTGATTTTTCTGGTCTTCGCGGGCGTGGTGGGCGTGCTGTGGATCGGCGCGCGGGATGTGCGCGCCGATGTGATGAGCGCGGGCGCGCTGGTGCAATTCGTGATCTATGCGGTCATGGTCGCGGGCGCGGTCGCCGCCCTGTCCGAGATCTGGGGCGAGTTGCAGCGCGCAGCGGGTGCCACGGAGCGGCTGGTTGATCTGCTCCAGACCGAGGACACGGTGCAAGACCCGGCGCCCGAGGGGCAGACCACCCTGCCGCAGCCCGTGGCGGGCAAAATCGCCTTTGAGAACGTGCAATTCACCTATCCCGCCCGGCCCGATGTGGCGGCGTTGGATGGCATCGATCTCGAGATCAATCCGGGTGAGACGGTGGCCTTTGTCGGCCCCTCGGGCGCGGGGAAGACGACAATCATTCAGATGATCTTGCGCTTTTATGACCCGCAGTCGGGGCGGATCACGCTGGATGGTGTGGACCTGCGCGATGTGGCGCGGGATCACTTCCGCCGTGCTATTGCGCTGGTGCCGCAAGACCCGGTGATCTTTGCCGCAACGGCGGCCGAGAATATCCGCTTTGGACGGCCCGATGCCAGTGACGCAGAGGTTGAGGAGGCCGCCCGCGCCGCGGCGGCGCATGATTTCATCACGGCATTGCCCGAGGGCTATGACAGCTATCTGGGCGAGCGTGGCGTGATGCTGTCTGGCGGACAGAAACAGCGCATCGCCATCGCCCGCGCCATCCTGCGCGACGCGCCGGTTCTGTTGCTGGATGAGGCGACCTCTGCGCTGGATTCGGAAAGCGAAGGGCTTGTGCAGGCTGCTGTGGACCGTCTGAGTGCCGACCGCACCACGTTGATCGTGGCGCACCGTCTGGCCACTGTGAAAAAGGCAGACCGCATCGTGGTGATGGAGGCGGGGCGCATCGCCGCCATCGGCACCCATGACGAACTGGTGGCCAGCGACGGGCTATATGCGCGTCTGGCGCGGCTGCAATTCACCGATGGGGCCGTCGCCGCAGCCTAAGGCAAGCTTGAACCACGCAACCCCGGCGTTACGTCACCCTAGTGTGACGTTGCGTTTGTTGCCGCCGATTGCTTGCGAAACGGCGCGTTTCACCGCAATCTGGCGCGAGGAGAATAAGCCGGAACACCGGCATAGGGGAGGAGACACCATGACATTCGCCGGGATCGAAGACCGCAATGCCATCGCGGCGGAAATGCCGTGGGAAGACCGCGACGTGGCCAAGACGCTCTACGGAATGCTGAGCAATACGACCGCGAAATTCCCCAACCACAACGCCGTCAGCTATCAGATATTCTCAGGCCCCAAAGACAAGGCCGAAACGCTGAGCTGGAAAGAGTTGCATGGCCGTGTGACGCAGGCCGCGAACCTGTTCCGCAGCCTGGGCGTGGGCGAGAAAGACGTGGTGGCCTATGTGCTGCCGAACTGTAACGAGACGACGATTACCCTGCTGGGCGGTGCCGTGGCCGGGATCGTCAGCCCGATCAACCCGCTGCTGGATGCCGAACAAATCGGCGCGATCCTGCGCGAGGTCGGCGCATCGGTCGTCGTTACCCTGCGGCCTTTCCCCAAAACGGATGTGGCCCAAAAGACCGCCGAGGCGGTGCGCCTTGCGCCCAAGGTGCATACGGTGCTCGAAGTTGATCTGGTCCGCTATTTGACCCCACCGAAAAGCTGGATCGTCCCGCTGGTGCGGCCCAAGGGGATGGTGAACAATCAGGCGAAATACCTCAACTTCAACGCCGAAATCGCCAAACAGAACACTTCGCTCAACTTTGAGGATGTGCAAGAAGACCGCGTTGCCTGCTATTTCCACACCGGCGGCACCACCGGCATGCCCAAAGTCGCGCAGCACAAGTATTCCGGGCTGATCTACAACGGTTGGCTGGGCCATCGCCTGCTGTTCAGCGAGCAGGACAATATCATGTGTCCGCTGCCGCTGTTCCACGTCTTTGCCTGCCACGTCATCCTGATGGCCGCCGTGTCTTCGGGCGCGCATGTGGTCTTTCCGACGCCGCAGGGCTATCGCGGGGACGGGGTCTTTGACAACTTCTGGAAGCTGGTCGAGCGGTGGAAGATCACCTTTATCATCACCGTGCCCACGGCGATTTCGGCCAAGATGCAGCGCCCGATCGATGCGGATGTCAGCACCGTAAAGACCGCCTTCTCCGGCTCGGCCCCGCTGCCGCTGGAACTCTTCCGCCGCTTTGAAAAGGCCACAGGCGTCACGCTGGTCGAAGGCTACGGCCTGACCGAGGCCACCTGCCTTGTGTCCTGTAACCCGACGGATGGCCCCAAAAAGGTCGGCTCCATCGGCATCGCATTCCCCTATTCGGATGTGCGCATCATCAAGGGCACGGCAGACGGGCCGATTGACGCGGAAACGGATGAGATCGGCGAGATCTGCGTGTCGAACCCCGGTGTCTTTGCGGGCCATACCTATGTCGAAGAAGACAAGAACAAAGACCTCTTCTACCACGGCAAATACCTGCGCACTGGCGATCTGGGCCGGATTGACGCAGATGGCTACATCTGGATCACGGGCCGCGCCAAAGACCTGATCATCCGCGGCGGTCACAACATCGACCCCGCCGAGATCGAAGAGGCGCTGCTGGGCCATGAGGCCGTCGCTTTTGCCGGTGCCATCGGCCAGCCCGACCCCCATGCAGGCGAGGTGCCCTGCGCCTTTGTCGAACTGGTGGAGGGCGCCAAGGTCACCGAAGAGGAACTGCTCGCCTTTGCGCGCGAGCATGTCGCCGAACGTGCTGCCCAGCCAAAGCACCTCAAGATCATGGATGAGTTGCCCAAGACCGCCGTGGGCAAGATCTTTAAGCCCGACCTGCGCAAGGATGCGATCACGCGGGTCTATAATGGCAGCCTTGAGAAGGCGGGCTGTGCTGCGCGGGTGACCGACGTGATAGACGACAAAAAGCGCGGGTTGGTGGCTCAGGTCACCATGCATGACGCCACGCATGACGACGTGTCGAAAGTGCTCAGCGTCTATACGCGTCCTTGGGAACCTGTGAGCTAAACGACTCAGACGGGTAGGGCGGCCTAGATCGCCACCATTCCCCAAATTCCCCGATTGCAGCCCCGCTGCGTTGCGCCGATGCACATTTCCTGTGTATCGGCGCAAAAATTTTAGGCTGTTTACTTGTAGTTAGCCCCCGGCCTTTCGCGACAGGCATAGCGCCTATGCAAATTCTGCGGGTTCAAAATAGGGTCAGAGCGTACTACTTCTGCATTGCAGCATTGATAATGCACTTGCAGCATTCTGAAAGGAGTTGCGCTTATGACGATGGCAATCTCACGTGGCACCACCCTGAGCTCCGCGCTCGATGGGCTTCATCACACCTTTGACGGCATGCGCCGTCGTGTGGCCCAGATCAAGGCCCGGCGCGCAGCTTACAACCGAACTTTCACAGAACTTAACGTACTGAGTGATCGCGAACTGTCGGACATCGGCATCGCGCGGTACGACATCCGGCGTGTTGCGTCGGAAGAACTTTCGAAGGAACAGACCTATGAAGTATGACAACACCCTATCCGCCCCTCACGGTTTCTCCCTGCGTGACGCGACCGCTCCGGTATTCGGTGCGCTTGGCACCGCTGCTGGCAAAGTCGGCACCCTGCTGGCGCGTGGCGTCACCCAAATGCAGATTTCGCGTATGCAATCCGTCCTCAACAGCATGAGCGACGCACAGCTTGAGCGCGCGGGCATCGACCGCAACCAGATCCCGCAGCACGCCCAAGCGCTGGTGACAGAAGAATACGACGGTCTGTAAGCCGCAGCGCTTATGACCTTCAGCAATCAATGTCGCGCCCTGCGCGCTGCATTGTCAGGTGCCGGACCCCGCTCCTCCTTCCCGGGTTGATCTGACACCGCATATTAACGGTCCTCCTCCTCCCGGACCCGTTATACCGACCGGCAAGCTTACCTCCTCCCAAGCTTGCCGGTCCATGCTTTCTACCCCAATATCAAGGCGCTGCGCTGTCGAGCCAGAGGGTCACCGGCCCGTCATTGACCAGCGCCACCGACATGTCGGCGCCGAACCGTCCCATCTGAACTGGAATGTCCAGAGCGGCGAGGCTGCGGGCGAAATGCGCGTAAAGCGCCTCGGCCATGTCCGGCTTTGCCGCGCCGGAAAAGCCGGGGCGATTACCGCGCGAGGTATCGGCGGCGAGGGTGAATTGGCTCACCACCAAGGCCGCGCCGCCGGTTTGCGCAAGGCTCAGGTTCATCTTGCCACCCTCATCCTTGAAAAGCCGGAGTTTAGAGATTTTCAGGGCGAGTTTCTCGGCGGTTTCTTCGGTGTCTTCGGGCATGGCACAAACAAGGATCAGCAGGCCGGGGCCGATCTCTCCGATGATGTCACCCTCGACCGTGACCGACGCCTCGGTCACCCGTTGCAGCAATGCGCGCATGTCAGTCTTTCCAATCGATAATCTCTGAGGGGGCCGCCCGTTCGGTGCGAAAGCCATTGGCCGGATGCTTGGCATCGGCATAGCCGAATGAGATCGCGCAGAGCACCAGCCGATCCTCGGGCAGATCAAGCACCTCACGCACCAAAGGCGCATAGGCGGCGATGGCGGCCTGCGGGATGCTGGCCACGCCAAGCGCCGTCGCGGCGAGGGTGAAGGCCGTGACGAAGCCGCCGCAGTCCATCGCACCATAGGGGCCAAGCTCGCTCGGGGCGGTCACGATGGCCACATGCGGCGCGTCAAAAAGCGCGTAGTTGCGCAGCATCTGTGCCTTGCGCGCGTCGCGGTCGGATTTCGCGATGCCCACCGCGTCGTAGAGTTGGAAGCCACAGGTGCGGCGACGCTCGGCATAGGCGCCCGAATAGCCTGTAGGCCACGGCAGGTCCGGCTCCACCGGGGTATTCGCGCTTGCGGCCTCAAGCAGTGCGGCGCGAAAGGCGTCGGTGCCCGCGCCGCGCGTTACGGTCACCTGCCATGGCTGCGCATTGCACCATGAGGGCACGTGACGCGCGGCGCTGACGATCTGGGTGATGGTCTCCTCGGGCAGTGGGTCAGAGAGAAAGGCGCGACAGGAGTAGCGGGCCTGCAAGAGGTCGGTGAATTGGTCGTAGGTCTGGGTCATTGCTGGGCCATGAAATAGCCGACGATGGCGGCGGCGATCAGCCCCAGCACCACGGCGAAAGTGATTTTGATCGCGGAATAGGGCCGTTCGCCCTGCACCTTGCCGGAGTGGCCATTCACCACAAAGCGATAGGTCTTGCCGCGGTATTTATACGCGGCCAGCCAGACCGGCAGCAGGATATGTTTGAAGGTCACATCGCTGATCTGCGTGTTGATGTCATGCACCCGCTGGCGGTCCCCGCCGATGTCGAATTTCACGTCCCGTTCAATCACCCGGTCCATATGGGCGCGGGCCTGAACAAAGCCTTCCTCCAGCGTGACGCCGTAAGCCTCGGCCCGGAAACCGGCGAGGTATTCCGGCGCATAGGGCTCCAGCGCCGAGAGGTCCCAAGGGTGCAGCGCATCGGTGTGTTTCTTGGGCAAAGAACGCGAGGCAAGCACCAACACATCGTCAAAGAACCGCGCAACCCGGCCCGACGCCGCCCGCCAGCGGATTTTCGGCACCTGTTGCTGCACCCGTTTTCCATCGCGCATAACGGTGCGCGTGACGTAATAGACCGTGCCCCGCTCCCCGCGATAGCTGGAGGCGGTCTGCGCGTCATAGGTCCAGAACGGCACGTAAATGCCCTGCATCCGGCGGCCCTTGCGGGCATATTGCTGCAGGCCATTGGGCGCGAACCAAAGACCGCCGAGCCAGTCTTTCATGGCATCGCGGGCGCTTTCTTCGGGCAGGGCAAAGGGCAGCACGGCGCGGGGTTTGATATGGCGGTTGGTGCCGGTGTCGATCACCACGGGCGTGGCGCAGAAGGGGCATTCGGCGGCGTGTTTGCCGGGCTCGAATTCCACCTGCGCCGCGCAATTGGGGCAGGTGGTGACGCGGGTCTCTTCCATTTCGGCAGCGGGCAGGGCGGATTGCAAGCCTGCGCGGAAATCTTGCTCGGCGATGGCATGGGCGTGGCGGCCCGTGCCGTCGATAGGCTCCACATTGCCGCAGTGATCGCAGATCAGCAGCGACTGCGCCGGATCAAAGCGCATGTCAGAGCCGCAGGTGTCACAGGGGAAACGGTGCTCTTCTAGCGGGGCGGCGGGGGGCAGATCGGTGGCGGACATAAGGGGTGCTTTGCAAGGTCAATCGCGGCGGTGCGGATGGGGGGCCGCAGCCCTAGAGGGGGCCACGGGGGGCAGGCCGTCTGCGCGCAAAGGTGTTATCCCTCGCGCCAGCGGATCAGGCCGGGGGTGGCGGCGGTGGCATCACGGTAAAGAGCTGCGCCAGCTCGGCCACATCCTCGGCCCGCTGCCAACCATCTTGGCCCGGCGTCCAGACCAGAGCATCGCGCCCGAGGCTGCCTTCGGTCACTTTGCGGCCCATCGCGGCCTTGGAAAAGGGCCCGGAGGTCGCGCCATCTTTGGCGATATGCCAGACCTTTTCGACCGGCGGCGGGGGCGGCGGCACGGGGGCCGCAGCGGTGGGGACAGGGCGCGCGCCCCAAGGGCCGGCCTGTGCGCTGGCGGCCTGCGCCATGCTCATGCCCAGACCCGCACCGAGGCCGGTTTGCATCGCCGCCCCGCCCGCGCCATCGCGGCCAAGCGCCTCAGCCGCTTGGAACTGCATGTATTCGTTAAGGTTTCCGACCACGCCCATGGAGGTGCGTTTGTCCATCACCGCCTCTACCGCGGGCGGGAGGGAAATGTTCTCGATGTAGAGCTCGGGCATCGCCAGCCCGTATTCGGCAATCTGCGCGGCAATATCCTTGCCGACCAATTGGCCCAGTTCGCGCGTGTTGGCGGCCATGTCGAGCACCGGGATACCAGAGGAGGCCAGCGTGCGGGAAAAGGCCTGCACGATGATGTTGCGGATTTGGTAAGAGATTTCATCCATGGTGAATTCACCATCGGTGCCGACAATCTCGGTCAGGAACTTCGCTGGGTCGCTCACGCGGACGGAGTAGGTGCCATAGGCGCGCAGGCGCACGGGGCCGAACTCAGGATCGCGGGCGATGATCGGGTTCTTGGTGCCCCATTTCAGATCATTGAACCGGGTGGTGTTGACGAAATAGATCTCGGACTTGAACGGGCTTTTGAAGCCATGGTCCCAATGCTGAAGCGAGGTCATGATCGGCATGTTGTTGGTCTCAAGCATATAGAGACCGGGGGTGAAGACATCCGCCAACTGCCCCTCATGCACAAAGACCGCCGCTTGCCCCTCGCGCACCGTCAGCTTGGCGCCGTATTTGATCTCATGGCCCTCACGCTCGAACCGCCAAACCATGGTGTCGCGGGTGTCGTCGGTCCAGTGAATGACGTCGATGAACTGGCCGGAGAGGAAATCGAAAATGCCCATGGGGATGGTCCTTATTCTTTCGTCGTAAAGCTGCGTTACACCGGCCCGTCCGTCAACTCGCGTGCGATGATCCGGGTGATCGGGTTGACCTGCTCTGCCGTCATGCCGGGGCGCAGACGCTTGTCATAGAGCATCTTGAGCAGGAGTTCGTCGTGTTTGGTCAGCAAGGCGAATTCGTCGTCATCGTTAAAGATCGACGGGCGCGCGGCGGGGCTGTCATTGGCCAGACCCAAGCCTTGGGCCAGTTCTTCGTGGATGCACGACAGCCGCAGCAACCCGGGGTTTTCCGAGCGGATCACCGCCACGGCGGCGGTATAGACATTCGGGTTGTCGCCCGCGGCATAGGCGGCCACGGCGCAATAGGTGTCGCGGCGCATGTTGCGCATCGCACGGAGCGACGATGGGCTAACGCCCGCGACCTTTTCCGCAGCATGGGTCAAAGCATCGACCCGGTCATCTTCAGAAGCCACAACCACTATGAAATTAGGCGTACCTGTCGTTGAGATCGGATGCCCCGTAACCCGGGCAAGGCGTCGCGCGAAAGCCTTGATGTTGGTGGTGTCAGAGCGGCGTTGCGACGGGGGATGCTATCACCAAAGATGATCTGCATGTGCACAGGCCCTTCCCAGCGGCGCAGGGGCTGGCCCCACCGTGGCCGGAAAAATTGCCGTCATATTCGTTATAAAGGGCGATCTGCTCAAAGTTGCGGACCAGCATTTCGCTGGTAAAGGGCGTGTCATCACCGCCGCCGTCTTGGCGCAGCAAATCCTGGCTCAACTGCGCCTTCTCGACCTGATGCAAATAGCTGCGCAGCATGGCGCTTTTTTGCGAAGTGGGTTTGGCCACCACAGCCGGAGAGGGGGCTTTGCCGCAGGGCGGGCCTGCGGCTTGGCGACCTGTTGCAAGACGGGCGCGGGTTCGGCGCAGGCCAGCAATAGCATGCTCAGCGCCAGCGCCCCCGGCGCGCAGTTTTCTGCGCAGACGTTCTTGCATTACCTGTTCCCTCACGTCGGTCTTAGCTTGGCACCGCGTTGCCTGTGGTGTCGCCCAAGCCCGTTTCGCGGGCCTTGGCGGCGGCCAGTGTGTCGCGCAGACGGCCTTCCATTTCCTGCAACTCCTTCTCGGCATTGGCGCGTTTTGCCTTGCCTTCATCGGCGATTTGCAGGGATTCTTCGATGGTGCCGATCAGGTCTTCGTTGGCCTGTTTCACCGCTTCGATGTCGAAGACGCCGCGCTCCATTTCCTGACGGATCACCTTGTTGCTGTCACGCAGGTTCTTGGCGTTGGAGGTGAGCAATTCGTTGGTCAGGTCATTCGCCTCGCGCACCGCATTGGCCGCGTCACCGCTGCGCTGGATGGTGACGGCTTGGGCCAGTTGCGTTTCCCACAGCGGTACGGTGTTCACCAAGGTCGAGTTGATCTTGGTCACGAGGCTTTTGTCGTTCTCCTGCACCAGACGGATCGAAGGCAGGGATTGCATGGTGACCTGACGTGTCAGTTTCAGATCATGCACCCGACGCTCCAGATCATCGCGGGCGGCACGCAGATCACGGAGTTCCTGCGCCCGCATCACCTGATCGTCTTCGTTCGCCTTATCCAGCGCGGTCTGTTTGGCGGGGATGGTCTTGTGATCCAACTCTTCGATCTTGGCCTCACCGGCCGAGATATAAAGCGCCAGTTCGTCGTAGAATTGCAGCGTCTTTTCATAAAGCAGGTCGAGCGATTTGATGTCTTTCAGCAGCGTATGCTCATGCGCCAGCAGGTTGTCGGTGATCCGGTCGATCTGGCCTTGTACCTCTTCGAAACGCGCGGTGAATTTGGCGAATGGGGTGGCGCGGCCCAGCAGTTTTTCCCACCAGCTTTGTTTGCGCCGCACGTCCAACTCAGAGACCGAGAAGCCGCGGATCGCGCTGACCATGGTGCGCAGGCTATCGCCCGCGGGGCCGACATCCTTGTTGCGCACATCGGCCAGCATGGATTGGCTGATTTCTTGCAACTCGGCCTGCGCGGCAGAGCCGAAACTGACGATGGACTGCGTATCGGTCACGTCGATCTCGGCCATACGCTTTTGGATTTCCGCGCTCTGTGCTGCATCGGCTTTGGCCAATGGCACGATGGCATTGGCATCCGCCGGTTCGGGCAAAACGGTTGCGTTCACTTCTTCCACCAACCCTTGCGATTGGGCAGCTTTTTCACGGAGGGCATCGGTCATCACTGATCTTCCTTGGTATTTGCAGGGGCGGCCTGTTCCAGTCGGACCCCCTCGCGGGAGAGGCGTTCACGCAGCACGTCGATTTCCACGTTCAGATCGCTGCGGTCGTCCAGCAGGGACTTCGCTGTGCGGGCGGCAAAGTTCTGATCCAGATCGTCGAGCAAAGCGAGGTAGTCGTCGCGGGCTTGCGCGTCTTGGTTGCGGGCATAGAGGTCGGCGAATTTCACCGTCGCATCATGCGCGCCGCGCAGATAGACGACAAGGTATTTGCGGGCGGCGGTCAGGTCGCGGGGGTCTTCTTCGACGGTGCGGATCAAATGGCGGGCGGTTTCTTGGAACTCGGCCAGCCGTGCTTCGGCGCGCCGGTCGCCTGCACGCAAGATCGCTTGGCTCATGCCCGAGAGCAGCTTTTCGGCCTCATCTACCACGCGGGCGACGCGGTCTTGCTGGAAGGTGTCGATCCCCTCCATGCCTTTGTTCTGCAAGGGATCAATGCCAAATGCCGCAAGGTGCAGGGCCGAGGCCGCGAGGCCGTAGAGCAGGGCTGCGATAAGGCTCGGGTCATTGCTGTATGCAGCAAGGGCTGCGCCAGCGCCCGCCAATACTGCAGCCAGAATTTTGCGCGGCAGGACCGGGCGGCGGGCAACTTTGCGTTCGTGGTATTCCGCCTCGGCCAGCAGTCCGTCGCGCAGTAGCCAGACGCCCGAAGCCAACAAAAACGCCCCGCCAAGGCCAAGGACCAGCGTGCCCGCGCCACCGATAAGCGAGGTTCCAGCCAGCAGGACCGGGGGCAAGAACATCAGGTTCACCCGCCCGCCCACAGGATCGACCCGCAGGCGGCGGGTCTTGCGCGGTGTGCTGCCGGGGGTGGCGTCCGTGTCGGGGCTATATTTGCCGCCAAAGCGCTGCGCCATGGATCAAAGCCCCCGAGAAAACCGCTGGTCAGCCCAAGCAGCAAAACCAGCAACGCCCCAAAGGCGATTTTTTGAAAGGTCGTTGGCGCCATCATGTTTCCCCTCTCGCCGCCCCAGATCGGGCGCAGCGCCGTGCCGGCACTGTCAGCCGCGCGCCCCAAGAGCGAGGCCGCGCCGAGGATGATAACCACGAGCGCGGCCAAGGCCACCAAAAACATCACTATTCGCAACATATTGCCCTTTTCTGCCAGCGGTTTCGCGCTGATCTTGCCCTGCCGTTCTCTATTCAACGCACGCAGGTCGGCAGCGTTCCGGAAACGCGCAGGGCAACTTGGGGCAGCGCCGGTCAGCGGCGGGGTTTTGGCCCCGGCCACCGGGCTTTGGCCCCGGTTTGCCGTCCGGCTTCGCACTGGGGCGCCCTGCGGGACGCGCCCCCGGTTTGCCGCTGGGTTTACCACTGGATTTACCACTGGGCCTGCCTTGGGCTGCCTTGCCACGCGGTGCATTCTTCGCCTTGCCGCCACCACGGCGGGGCGGCGGTTCGTCATCTTCGCCGGGTTGTACGGGCAGACCGGGCTGGCCCGCGCCCCCGAAGCCGCCGGGTTTGCGGCGTGGCGGGCGGCGTAGACCCGTGGGCTTTTTCACAGCGGTGCCGCTGGGGTCTTCCAACTCAAGGCCCAGTTGATCGCGCACGACCTTGCGACGCAGTTCTTCCACCTCGCCGATCTTCAGCTCGCCCAATTGGAACGGGCCGTAAGAGATGCGGATCAGTCGGTTCACAGTCAGGCCCACGGCCTCCATCGCGCGGCGATCTCGCGATTGCGGCCTTCGCGCAGGCCGATGGTCAACCAAGCATTCGCACCTTGTTGGCGGTCCAATGTCACGTCCATCGGCTGGAAATTTTCGCCCTCCACGGTGATGCCGCGGCGCAGAGGCTCCAGCATTTCATCCGTGGGGCGGCCATTCACCCGCGCGCGGTAGCGGCGCAGCCAGCCGGTGCTGGGCAGTTCCAGTTTGCGTTTCACGCCGCCATCGTTGGTCAGCAGCAAAAGCCCTTCGGAATTGAGGTCAAGCCGGCCTACGGTCATCACGCGGGGCATGTCCTCGGGCAGGGCATCAAAGATCGTTTCGCGGCCCTTCTCGTCAGAGTTTGTCGTCACCAGCCCGGTGGGCTTGTGATAAAGCCAGATGCGCGGCGGCTCGGGCGCGCCGACGGGGGTGTTGTCGACGGTGATCTTATCCTCAGGTGTGACGTTCAGCGCGGGCGAGGTGATCTGCTCTCCGTTCACGCGCACGCGGCCCGCTTCGATCATGCGCTCGGCCTCGCGGCGCGAGGCAATACCGGCGCGCGACAGCACCTTGGCGATGCGGTCGCCCTTGGATGTGCTGGCGTCAGCATCGGTGTCGGTGTTTTGCGGGCCGGAGCCGGAGGGGGCGTTTTTGCGTTCATACACTGCGCTTACCCTGTTTCACGGGCTTGCGAAAGGGTGGCGTTTGCGGCCATGTGACGGAATGGAGTTTCGCTCATATATGGGTCAGGCGCTGGCCGAGGCCCGCGCCGCTGCCGCGCGTGGCGAGGTGCCGGTGGGGGCGGTTGTCGTCTCACCCGAAGGGCAGATCGTCGCGACGGCAGGCAACGAAACCCGCGCGCGCAACGATCCCACCGCCCATGCCGAGATGCTGGCCCTGCGTGCGGCCTGTGCGGCTGTTGGCTCAGAACGGCTGATCGGTCACGCGCTCTACGTCACGTTGGAGCCCTGCGCGATGTGCGCCGGGGCCATTGCTGCCGCGCGGCTGGAGCGCTTGTTTTATGGTGCGGCAGACCCCAAATCAGGCGGCGTGGCGCAGGGCGCGCGGGTGTTCTCGCATCCCCAGTGCCATCACGCACCGCAGGTCTTTGACGGCATCGCCGCGCGGGACTCAGAGCAGCTTTTAACTGCATTTTTCCAAGCCAAAAGAGGGGGTAACCCATGGCAGGCAATAGGGATTTGGCGCAATTCGTGCGGGATGCGCTCAGCGCAGGCAAAAGCCGCGTTGAGATCGCCGCAGTGTTGGGCCAAGCGGGCTGGTCAGCGCAAGAGGTCAGCGACGCATTGGAAGGCTGGGCGGATGTGCCCTTTGCCCCGCCGGTGCCACGCCCGCGCCCCGTGGTCACGGCGCGGGATTTTTTCGTCTATGCGCTGATGTTCGGGGCGCTGCTTTTTGGCGCGGGGTATCTGGTGGGGCTGCTGCATGCTTTGATCGACCACTTCATCTCCTCAGAGGGCGGCGGGGCGACCTATCGCATCCGCTGGGCAATGGCGGTGCTGATCGTGACGCTGCCGCTGTACCTGTGGCTGGCCACCCGCGAAAACAGGCGGTTGGCCGCTGATCCGGCGCTGGCGCGCTCGGCCATTCGCAGTTGGATGACCTACGTGACCCTGCTTTTCGCCGCTGCGGTCCTGTTGGGCGATCTGGTAGCGGTGATCTATGCCTTCCTCAGTGGCGACCTGACAGTGCAATTCGCGTTGAAGGCGCTGGTGGTGGCGGAATCGCCGGGGGCATCTTTGGCTATTACCGCCGCGATGGGCGGCAGGGGGCGACCGGGTGAACCGGCTGTTCTTTGGCGGTGCCGTGGCTGTGGTCTTGGCCGCGCTCCTTGCCGGTTTCGCCGTGGTCGGCGGGCCGGGTCATGCGCGCGCCGAAAGCCGTGACCAGACCCGTCTGGCAGACCTGCGGCACCTCGCCGATGCGCTTATTTGCGAGACTGCAGAGCAGGCGGCGTTCTCTCGCGCCTGTCGCAGCACAGAGCAGAGCCTCCACGATCCGCTGACCGGCGCCGCCTATGAGGTGGCGCGAGGGGCTGAGAGCCTCGCTGTCTGCGCGACTTTTGAGGTGCCTCAAGAGAAAACGGTCGCCTCTGGGCGGGAGCGGCTGCATTTCGACGGGGCGGTGGGGTGCCTGCGCTATCGGCGCGTCCCATCTTCGCGGCAATGGGTGGTGCAGGCGCCCTGAGCGGGAGAGGGGTGCGATTGACGGCCTGCCGCTGCCCGGCGGCTTAGGTCGGTTAAAGCGGCGCTAAGCTCGCCTTACCCGGCTCCACAACGCAAAAGGCCACGCGTAAACCGCGTGGCCTTTTGAAACCGTTCAAAGCAGGCGATCTTACTTGATCTTGCCTTCTTTGTATTCGACGTGCTTGCGCGCAACGGGGTCGTACTTTTTGATGACCATCTTCTCGGTCATGGTGCGTGCGTTCTTCTTGGTCACGTAGAAATGGCCTGTGCCCGCGGACGAGTTCAGGCGGATCTTGATCGTGGTTGGCTTCGCCATGTGTCTTCTCCTGCTGCACGGCCGCGCAGGCGTGCGTGAATTCTGAATTTCGGGTTCTAGTCAGACCCGCGCCCGAGTCAACCGCTATTTGCCCGTCCGGTGCCGAAAGACGCCGGTTTCGTCGAAAAACCTGCCTTTCGGACCTGAAAGGGCAGGAATATGCGCGGAAGGCCTATAAGCCGGATTTTGTACCTGTCCGAAAACAGGCGATGACCATTCCTCTGACTGCACCGTTGCCGATGCAGCTATAGCTGCCAACCCGGACCTGCTGGGGCAGAAGAGCCCCGCCTTTGACCCGAAGATCAACGGCGCGCGGTCCCTATTTGGCATTGCTCCCGGTGGGGCTTGCCGTGCCAGAGCTGTTGCCAGCCCCGCGGTGGGCTCTTACCCCACCGTTTCACCCTTACCCCTTGGGGGTTCCGGCAAGCCGGACCAAGGGGCGGTTTCATTTCTGTGGCGCTTTCCGTCGGGTTGCCCCGCCCGGGCGTTACCCGGCACCGTTTCTTCTTGGAGTCCGGACTTTCCTCTACGTCGCTTTTGCCCCGCAAAAGCGACGCCACGGATGTCACACATGCGTGTGACGGCAGTGGTCGTCGGTCATGCGACGCGAGACGACGCAGCGGCCATCCAGCCTTCCGCGCATCCCCGCCCTAGACGCCGCCGCGTGGCGCGTCAATGGGGGCGGGCAGGGCGGCAAGGTCTGCGGGGGTGAGAGGGCCGCGCCCGTGGGGCCTGAAACGCATCCGCACGGTCTCTAGCAGCGTGGCATCGTCACAGGGCGCGGTGAAGCCTGCGGCTTGCGCGGCGGCGCGGAAGGTATCGGCTGTGGCGGTCTTTGGCGCAACGCCATCGCCCGCAGGCAAGGCCAGCCCCCGCCGCGCCAGCCGTGCCCAATCGAATCGGGGGCCGGGGTCGACCTTTCGGCCCGGTGCCATGCAGGAGTGGCCGATTATCCCGCCGGGCGGGATGCCGTGACGTTCCATGATGCCGGGCAGGAGGGTTTCGAGCGCGCGCATCTGCGGTTCTGAGAAGGGGTGATCGCCGCGGTTGTCCAACTCGATCCCGATGGAGCGGGAGTTGATGTCGTCCAGACCGGCCCATTCGCCGACGCCCGCGTGCCAAGCGCGCTGGTCTTCTTTAACCAATTGCAGGATGCGCCCGTTGCCACAGATCAGATAATGCGCAGAGACAGCCGCAGAGGGGTCGCAGAGCCGATCCAGCGCCGCTTGGGCGCTGGTCATGGCCGTGTGGTGCAGGACGATAAGCCGGGGCCGCAGCCCGCCGCGTCGCGGGCCGCAATTGGGCGAAGGATGCGCCGTCACGTCAGGCGCGACAGGCATCTATCAGCCCTGTGCAGCCCGGCGGAAGGGGTGGGATCCCAGTCGCAGGCAAAGCCATCGCCATCGGGGTCCATGCCCTCGCGGTCCTTTTCGGGACCACCGGCCTCAAGGAAAGCAATCTGCGCTTGGTCAGCGTGGCTGTACTGCGCGCAGGCACGTTCAAACTTGCGGGCCTTGTTAAAGCCGATACGGCTATAGACCTGCTGACCGACCGATTGGTTGGATTGCAGCGCATAGGCGACAATGTTCGGGCCGACGTTCCGACGCTCGGGCAGTGCTTCGGGCTGAACCACCTGATATTGGGCGCGGTTGGCGGCCACGCGGGCCGCGTCGTCTTGAATGCTGCGCTGGCCCGACACGGCGTCAAAGTTGTTCTCGTTCGAGATGCCAACGGCGTTGACCGCGGCGGGGGCGGGTTCGACGGGCTGGCGTTCACCGGGGAAACGCCCGAGTTGGTCGTGGCGTCATTGCCCAGACCGTTGCTTGCCCCGCCTGGACGGGTCGCCGCCAGAACGCGGGCAGTTTCCGCCGCCGTCGCTTCGGGGGAGCCGTCATCTAACGGCTGGGCGGTCACGTCAGAGGTGAAGCTGCCGTCGCCCGCCAGCGCCGCATCGCGTGCGCGCTGCTCGGCTTCGAAATTGCTGTCGCCAAAGCCGACGCCGCGCCCGCTGTTGATGTTCCCGGAATCGGGGATAGCCGGTTGGCAGGCTGCCAAAAGACCGCCTGCTGTCATCGCTAGAAGTGTCCGTGTGATCATCTGACCCGCTCTCGCCTCTTATTCACCGCCCTGCGGCTTACCACCATTTCTCGGGCTTGGCCACAAAACCGGCCGCCTTCTCCAGCGCATAGGCGGAGGACAGCAACTCGGCCTCTTCCCACGGGCGCCCGATCAGTTGCAGACCCAACGGCAAGCCTGTGGCGCTTTGCCCCGTCGGCAGCGCGACACCGGGCAGACCGGCAAGGTTCACCGTTACGGTGAACACGTCGTTGAGATACATCGCCACCGGATCGGCATCCTTCATCTCGCCCAGACCAAAGGCGGCCGAAGGCGTGGCTGGGGTCAGGATGCTGTCGATGCCTTGGGCAAAGACGTCTTCGAAGTCTTTCTTGATCAGGGTGCGGACCTTGCGGGCGCGGTTGTAATAGGCGTCGTAGAAGCCTGCGGAGAGCACATAGGTGCCAACCATGACGCGGCGCTGCACCTCGTGGCCGAAGCCCTCGGCGCGGGTTTTCTCGTACATCTCGGTGATGCCGTCGCCGTGGTCGAGCTTGGCGCGGTGGCCAAAGCGCACCCCGTCATAGCGCGCGAGGTTCGAGGAGGCTTCGGCAGGCGCGATGACATAATAAGCGGGCAGGGCGTATTTCGTGTGCGGCAGCGAAATGTCGACGATCTCGGCGCCTGCGTCCTTCATCATGGCGATGCCGTCTTGCCAGAGCTTGTCGATCTCTTCGGGCATGCCATCCATGCGGTATTCGCGCGGGATGCCGATTTTCTTGCCACGGATGTCGCCAGTGAGGGCCGCCTCAAAGTCCGGCACGGCCAAATCGGCGCTGGTGCTGTCCTTGGCGTCATGGCCGCACATGGCTTCCAGCATGATCGCGGCGTCGCGCACGGTTTTGGTCATCGGCCCGGCTTGGTCGAGGCTTGAGGCGAAGGCGACGATGCCCCAACGCGAGCAGCGGCCATAGGTCGGCTTGATGCCCACGGTGCCGGTAAAGGCCGCAGGCTGGCGGATCGAGCCGCCGGTGTCGGTGCCGGTCGCGGCGAGGCACAGATCAGCCGCCACGGCGGCGGCAGAGCCACCCGAGGAGCCGCCCGGTGTCAGGTCCGCCGTGTCACCCGCGCGGCGCCACGGATTCACCGCGTTGCCATAGACGGAAGTCTCGTTCGACGAGCCCATGGCGAATTCGTCCATGTTGAGCTTGCCTAGCATGACCGCGCCGCTGTCTTTCAGCTTTTGGCTGACGGTGCTTTCATATTCGGGCAGGAACCCTTCGAGGATGCGGCTGCCCGCTTGGCTTGGCACGCCTTTGGTGCAGAAAAGATCCTTGATGCCGATGGGCAGGCCGCACATGGCAGGCGCGTCGCCCTGTTTGATGCGCGCGTCAGCCTCGGCGGCCTGTTCCATCGCGATCTCGGGGGTGCGGTGCACAAAGGCGTTAAGAGCGCCTGCGCCGTCGATGGCCTTGAGGCAGGCTTCGGTCAGGTCTTTCGAGGTGGTCTCACCCTTGCGCAGGGCATCGCGGGCTTCGGCAAGGCTCAGTTTGTTCAGATCGGTCATTATTCCACCACCTTCGGCACGGCAAAGAACCCTTCACGGGCATCGGGGGCATTGGCCAGCACGCGGTCCTGCTGGTCGCCATCGGTGACCACATCCTCGCGCCGCTTCAGGCGTTGCGGGGTCACGGAGGTCATCGGCTCGACGCCGTCGACATCCACCTCGGACAGCTGCTCGATAAAGCCGAGGATGTTGTTGAACTCTTCCGCCAGCGCCGGAAGCGCCTCGGGTTCAACCTTGATCCGGGCCAGTTTCGCCACCCGTGCGGCGGTGTTTTCGTCGATCGACATGAACATCTCCATCTCTTTGTGGGTCCTCTACCGTTTGGGGGCGGGCCTCGCAAGGGTTTGAGAGGGGCGAAGCGGAGCCGCGCAGCGCCAGACCGGGGGATGGCGCCTGCTTCGAAGCAGTTGGGCAATTTATGTTTGCTGGGGTATTGCGCGATGGCGGGATGGCGTCCGGCTTGCAGAAGCGCCAGCCCGTTGGGCCGGTCTGGCGCTGCCCGGCGGGCATGCGCCCTTGATTCCGGGCTGGTGGCATGCGGAGGCGTTTACTTGATTCCGCGCTTCGGAGGGTCAAATCTGACGTAAAACCCACATTACTCAGGAGACCCTCATGAACATCATCTGGCTCGGCCACGGCTCATTCCGCATCGAGATCGAAGATCAAGTGCTGCTGATCGACCCTTGGCTCAAAGACAACCCGATGCTGGACGAACAGCATTATGCCGAAGCGATCAAAGGCGCGACTCAAATCCTCGTCACCCACGGCCATTTCGACCACACGGCTGACATCGCCGACATCGCCAGCCGGACCAATGCACCGGTGGCGGGGATGGTCGAACTGATGGGCTGGCTGGAAAGCAAAGGCGTCGCACAAACCACGGGCTTTAACAAAGGCGGCACGATCCGCACGGGCGAAGTGGCGATCACCATGGTTCCGGCCTCGCATTCCTCATCCGTGGAAGGCGACAACGGGCCGATCTACACCGGGATGGAGACGGGGTTCATGATCTCGGGCGAGGGGCATACGATCTATCATTCCGGCGACACAGCGATCATGGCGGATATGGATTGGATGGGCGACTATCACAAACCCGACATTGGCATTCTATCCGCGGGCGGGCATTTCACGATGGACATGGCGCAGGCCGCCTATGCCGCGAAACGCTATTTTAATTTCAAGACGGTTATCCCCTGCCACTACCGCACCTTCGACGCGCTGGAGCAATCGGCGCAGGCGTTGACCGATGGCCTGCCCGGCGTCGATGTGGTGGAGCCGCAGGTGATGCAGCCGATCACCGTCTGACCAACTGCCCCGACCGCCTTGCGCGCCAAGGCGGAACGGGGGATACCTGAATGAACCACCGGGGAAATGCTATGTTTGCCAAAACGACTGCCGTGATCTTGTTGCTGACGCTGGGGGCCTGCGCCCCGCTGGACCGGGCCGAGCCTACCGGCAGTGTCGGCTTTACCGGCGTGGGTGGTGACCGGCCAGTCATCTTCCCGGCGCATCTTTTGGTGTACCAGCCGCAATAGACGTAAGGCGGCTGAGATGCCCAAAGAAGGTCACTTCATCAACCGCAGCAATTGGCTGCGCGCTGCCGTTTTGGGGGCCAACGACGGTATCGTCTCTTCTGCCAGCCTGCTGGTGGGGGTGAGCGCGGCAGGTATGGCGCAGGGCAATGTCTTGCTGACCGGGCTTGCGGGGCTCACCGCCGGGGCGCTGTCAATGGCGGCAGGGGAGTATGTCTCGGTCTCGGCACAGGCGGATGTTGAGAAGGCCGATTTGGAGCGCGAGCGCGTGGCCCTGATCGAAGACCCGGATTACGAGCTGAGCGAACTTGCCGAAGGGCTGGAGAACCGGGGCGTGGAAAGTGACCTCGCGTTGGAAGTCGCAGCACAGATGACCGACCATGACGCCTTGGGCGCCCACGCGCGCGAAGAGTTGGGCATGTTCGGCCTTGCCGGTCAGGCCGATCCGCTGCAGGCGGCGGGCGCCTCGGCGCTGGCCTTTGCCTTGGGCGGCGGGCTGCCCTTGTTGGCGGCTGTTCTGGCCCCTGCGGGGGCGCGTGGCCTGACGATCGCTTTGGTTGCGTTGCTGGCGCTGGTGCTGCTTGGCGCGGGCGGGGCACAATTGGGCGGTGCGCCGAAACGGCCCGCCATCAGGCGTGTCGTTTTCTGGGGTGGTTTGGCCATGGCCGTGACCGCGGGGGTCGGCCATCTTTTCGGAGCGATTGGCTGACCGCTTTGACTTTAAATGCCGCCAAAGAAAAAGGCCGACCCCTTTCAGGGCCGGCCTTTCGCATCAGATGGTCCAGCGATTACTCGCGGTTGCCGAAGAGCGACAGCAACATCATGAACATGTTGATGAAGTCCAGATAGAGGCTCAGCGCGCCCATGATCGCGGCCTTGCCCAGCCACTCAGTGTCGCCGTGATGCGCGTGGGCCAGATACTCGGTCTTGATCTTCTGGGTGTCATAGGCGGTCAGACCCGCAAAGATCAGAACACCGATGGCCGAAATCGCGAACATCAGCGCCGAAGAGGCGAGGAAGATATTAACGATCGACGCGACGACCAGACCGATCACGCCCATGATCAAGAAGCTGCCCCAGCCGGAGATGTCCTTCTTGGTGGTGTAGCCCCAGAGCGACAGACCGGCGAAGGCGATCGATGTGATCAAAAAGACCTGCGCGATGGAATAGCCGGTGAAGACCAGAAAGATCGAGCTGATCGAGATGCCCATGACGGCAGCGAAGGCGTAGAACACGACCTGCGCCGTGGCCGCCGACATTTTGTTGATCATCGCGCTAAAGCCAAAGACAAAAGCGAGCGGCGCGAACATTACGACCCATTTCAGCGGCGAGGCATAGAGCGCATAGCCCAACTGCGTCAGGTACTTATCTTGGCTAAGCTGCGCCGCGGCGGCGGAGGGGTCGGAGGTAACCGACAGCCCAGAGATGGCCCAAGCCGCGGCGAAGGTGATGAGCATGCCGATCGACATGGTGCCATACACCTTGTTCATATGAGCGCGCAGACCCTCGTCGATCGCGGCGACGCGCGACCCGGCAGCAGAGCGAATTGAATTGACGTCAGCCATTTAGTGACTCCCATTGGCAAAGTTGCGTGTCGAAACCCGGCCGACACGTTCTTGGCTTTGAATATCGGGCCTGAAGGGGCGAATTTCAAGTGTCTTGCAGCCTGATATCACGGCAATAATCGCGGGTTTCGCCCCGGATTTGTCAGGGGCGCGCGCTGAGGGTCGGTAAGACCTCTGTTTCGGGCGGGCGGGTCGCCCAAGGTGCGGTGATCGGCGGAAAAGCACCGATGCTTCGGCGGCGCGGCGGGGCGCGGGTAACGGTGACGTGAACCACCCGAGAGCCAGAAAAACGGCATTTGAACTATTCCGGGGGAACCGATTGATATTCTTCGCGTTCATCCAATGGTTGCCGAGCGGAAAACCACTACAGCCAAGGAAACTTGGAGATTCAACGCCCGCCGGTCAAAGAGAGAGAGGGGCAGTGCACCGCCTGAGGTTGCGGTCGAAACGGAACGGATTTTTACCATCACGTGAAATTTCTTTGCCGAATTCAACGCAACCGCTATGATAGGAGGTAGGACTTTCACGCAACCCCTGCGGTATTGCGTGAAGCAACGGCACACTTCGTCCTTGTTTGGAACAGAGATTGGCACGGTCGCATGTGCCCTATAAGGATTAAAGAATATGGTGCATGTGGTAGATGTACATGTGGGTAAACGTATCAGGCAGCGGCGCTGGCTGACGGGGATGACCCAACAGAAACTGGCGGAACTCGTCGGAATCAAATTCCAACAGATACAAAAATACGAAACCGGCGCCAACCGCGTCAGCGCTTCGCGGCTTTGGGATATCGCGGATGCGCTTGGCGTGCCTGTGTCTTTCTTCTTTGAAGGATTGAAAGACGAAGAGGTCGCAGATGGCCCAGCGGTGGACGGGCTGCCAGCCGATCTGATGGCCGACAAAGAGGCGATGGAGCTGGTCCGTTCTTACTATGCCATCCCCGAGAACCAGCGCCGCCGGTTGTTCGAACTGGCCCGCGTGCTGAGCGATGTGGCCTGATCCCATCCGGGTCGTCTTTCTTGGCCTAGCTTTTGAAGGGCCAACATTCTAGGGCCCGACTTTCTAAAGCATTGGCAGGCTTGCGCAAACCCGCGCAAACTGTCAGGTCTTCGTCATGATGAACGCCACTGATTTTGATCCTGATATTCGCCGCGTCGCCCATCTGATGGCGGATGCGGCGCGTCAGGTGATCCTGCCCTATTTCCGCAGCCTTGATTTGCAGGCCGACAACAAGCTCGGTACCGGTTTTGACCCCGTGACCGAGGCGGATCGCGCCGCCGAACGGGCGATGCGCGATATCTTGGCGGCGGAACGGCCCGCCGATGGCATCTTGGGCGAGGAATATGGCGCGCAGCCCGGCACGTCGGGGCTGACATGGGTGCTTGACCCGATTGACGGCACACGCGGGTTTCTCAGCGGCACGCCGACTTGGGGCGTGCTGATCGCGGTCAGCGATGCGTCGGGGCCATTCTACGGCATCATTGACCAGCCCTATATCGGCGAGCGGTTCGAGGGCGCACCGGATGGCGCGCTGATGACCGGGCCGCATGGAAGCCGCCCCCTGCAGGCCCGCGCGGCGCGGGACCTGCGACAGGCCATCGTTTTCACCACATTCCCCGAGGTCGGCAGCCCCGATGAGGCCAGTGCCTTTCGGGCCGTGGCCTCGCAGGCGCTGCTGACCCGCTATGGCATGGATTGCTACGCCTATGCTTTGGTCGCGGCCGGGCAGGTCGATCTGGTGATCGAGGCAGGATTGAACGCCTATGACATTCAAGCGCCAATCGCAGTGATCCAAGCGGCAGGGGGATCGTCACCGATTGGCAGGGCAACCCGGTGCATGAGGGGGCAGGGCGCTTGCGGCGGCCAACCGCGAAATCCACGCGCAGGCGCTTGCGGTCCTTTCCGCATATTGATCCAATTGTCGAAACCCGCGGATTGACCGGCCCCGGCGGGATGCGATAAATGCCGTAAAGGCCGGTTCTCTCGCCCGTTTTCCATCGGCCACACACACTTTGCATGAGACGGGCATAGCGAAAAGTGTGACCTATGGCAGAGACCCTCATCCGCGGCGCGGATTACCTTATCACGATGGACGATACCCGGCGCGAGCTTGCCGGTGCAGACCTGTTGCTGCGCGACGGGGTGATTGCCGAGATCGGGCAGGGCCTTCGGACGGAGGGCGAGATTGTCGAGGCGAAGGGTTGCATCGTCACGCCGGGACTCGTGAACACGCATCACCACCTTTACCAGAGCATGACCCGCGCCGTGCCGGGCGCACAGGATGCGCTGCTCTTTGGCTGGTTGCAGCGGCTCTATCCGATCTGGGCGCGTATGGGGCCGGAGCATATGTCCGTCTCGGCCCAGATTGGGTTGGCGGAACTGGCGCTGTCGGGCTGTAGCCTGAGTTCGGACCACCTTTATCTCTACCCAAACGGCGTGCGGCTGGAGGATACGATCCACGCCGCCGCCGAACTGGGCCTGCGGTTTCACCCCACGCGCGGCTCGATGAGCATCGGTGAAAGCGATGGTGGCCTGCCACCCGATGCGCTGGTGGAGCGGGAAGCGGCGATCTTGGAAGATTGCATCCGCGTGGTCGACGCCTTCCATGATCCTGCCGAAGGGTCGATGTGTCGTGTCGGATTGGCACCTTGTTCACCTTTCTCGGTCAGTCGCGAGTTGATGCGCGACACGGCGCTTCTGGCGCGGGACAAAGGCGTGATGCTGCACACCCATCTGGCCGAGAATGCCGAGGATGTGGCCTATTCGCTGGAGAAATTCGGCTGCCGCCCCGGAGAATATGCCGAAAGCCTTGGTTGGCTGGGCGATGACGTCTGGCATGCCCATTGTGTGCAGTTGGACGCGTCTGAGATTGACCTCTTTGCCCGGACCCGCACCGGGGTCGCGCATTGCCCCTGTTCCAATTGCCGCCTTGGGTCAGGCATCGCGCCGGTACGGGCGATGCTGGATGCAGGCGTGCCGCTGGGGCTGGGGGTCGATGGATCGGCCAGCAACGACAGCGGCAATCTGGCAGCCGAGGCGCGGCAGGCGATGTTGTTGCAGCGCGTGGCGCGCGGCGCTGATGCGATGAGCCCCCGCGCCGCCTTGGAACTGGCCACACGCGGCGGGGCGGATGTGCTGGGGCGCCCTGATTGCGGGCGGCTGATGGTCGGCAAACGCGCCGATGTGGCAATTTGGGACGTTTCCGGCGTGCATAGTGCGGGCAGTTGGGATCCGGCTGCGCTGCTTCTTGCCGGTCCGACGGCGGTGCGCGACCTTTTCGTTGAAGGCCGTCAGGTGGTGCGCGATGGTCACGTCACCACGATTGACTTGGCCGCACAGGTGGCGCGGCAAAACGAATTGGCGAAAGGCTTGGCTGAATGAGGCCATTTTTTCTATCGATCCTGATGCTGGCAGGCATGCCGGCATTGGCCGACCCCATGGGGTTGGAGCGCGTAAATGCGTTGCGGGATGTGCAGGGGCTCAAACCCCTCGTCTATGATGGCCGTTTGGCGCAGGCGGCCCAAACCCATGCCAGCGATATGGCAGAGCATGACTATTTCAGCCACAAAGGCCGCGATGGCACGGATGTGGGCCGTCGTGCCGCGATGGCGGGCTATCAATGGTGTTTTGTGGCCGAGAATATCGCCAAGGGCCAGCAGTCATTGGATGAGGTCATGACCGGCTGGACCAACTCGCCGGGGCATTACCGCAATATGGTCGACAGCCGTGCCGAAGAGATGGGGCTGGTGCAGGCCGATAGTGAAGTTTGGGTGATGGTGCTGGGCGCGCCCTGCTGAGGCGACCCACTCACGGTTGGCGCGTTACGCCGTGCCACCCCGACGCGCACCCGCAACCCAAACATCTGCAATCGCGCGGTCATCGCCCATCATGATGGTGGCGAAAAGGCTTTCCCAGATATCCTTGGCCGCCGCGTGACGCTGCGCGATGGCGGGGGTGGAGTTGAGCGATAGCACGGTAATATCCGCTTCCATCCCTTCGGCCAGACTGCCGACGTGATCCTGCAGATGCAGACTGCGGGCCGAGCCTGCGGTGGCGAGCCAGATCAGCTGCGCCGCGTGCAGCGGGGTGCCGCGCAACTGGCCGACCTCATAGGCTGCGGCCATCGTTCGCAGCATCGAGAAGGAAGAGCCGCCCCCGGTATCCGTTGCCAGCGCCAGCGGAATGCCCCGCGCGGCAAGCCCGGTCATGTCAAACAGCCCCGAACCGATAAACGTATTGGAGGTGGGGCAATGCACCAGCGCCCCGCCTGTCTCTGCCAGCCGGTCAATCTCACGCGGCTCTAGGTGGATCGCATGGCCGTAGAGCCCGCGTTCGCCCAGCAGCCCATGGGCCTCATAGGTATCAAGGTAATCGCGCGCCTCTGGGAACAGCCCGCGCACCCATTCGATCTCATCCGTCTGCTCGCTGAGGTGGGTCTGCATCGGGCAGGTCGGATGCTCTGCCCAAAGCGCGCCTAGGGCCGAGAGTTGTTCGGGCGTTGAGGTCGGAGAGAAACGCGGCGTGATCGCATAGCTCGCGCGGCCCTTGCCGTGCCAACGCTCGATCAGCGCTTTGCTGTCATCATAGGCCGATTGCACCGTGTCGCGCAGCCCCTCGGGGGCGTTGCGGTCCATGCAGGTCTTGCCCGCTACGATCCGTTGGCCGCGATCCTCTGCCGCCTGAAACAGCGCGTCGGCGCTGTGGGGGTGGATCGTGCAGTAAGACGCAACAGTGGTGGTCCCATGGGCCAGCGTCAGGTCCAAATAGCGCGCGGCGATGTCGCCCGCATAGGCCGGATCCGAGAGGCGCATCTCTTCGGGGAAGGTGTAGGTATTCAGCCAGTCGATCAGCCGCTTACCCCATGACGCGATGATCGCGGTCTGCGGATAATGCACGTGGGCATCGACAAAGCCCGGACAAATTAACGCATCGCCATAGCGCGTCACCTCGGCCTGCGGATGGTCGGCACGCAGGCGTTCGCCATTGCCCACGGCGACAATGCGACTGTCTTCGATCAAGACACCGCCTTCGGTGTCGATCTTCACGGCATCCTCCCACGCGCTTTGCATCGGGTTGCCGGAATAGCTGAGCGTTGCGCCCAAAAGGAGTCGTTGATTTGTCATGCCAGTGGTTTAGGTGAGGGCGAGACGGGGAACAATACCGAAGCGTCGCGGGCGGCATTGTGCCCGTGCGGGCGCTTGCATATTGTCGGCCCAAAGCGCAGCACAGGCACGGAGAACGCGGATGGCAGAGCAGATCGAAGAGCTGGATCCGGCGGTAGCCTCTGAGGAGAATGCCGAAGCCTATATGCTGGACCGCAAGGCCGTTGCCGCGATCCTTGAGACCGTAGAGGCCAACGATCAAGCCCATCTGACCCAGTTGATGGAACCGCTGCACGCGGCGGATATCGCTGACCTTTTGGAACAGATCGACGAGGATGACCGCGCAGCGCTGATCCGGCTCTATGGGCAGGAATTCGACGGTGAGATTCTGTCGGAACTCGACGAGTCGATCCGCGAAGAAGTCATCTCCATCCTGACGCCGCAGGTTCTGACACAAGCGGTGCGTGAACTGGACAGCGATGATGTCGTCGACCTGATCGAAGATCTGGAAGACGCGCAGCAGGAAACCATCCTCGACGCGCTGGAGGAAACCGACCGGGTCGCCGTTGAACAGGCGCTGAACTGGCCAGAATACTCCGCCGGTCGTCTGATGCAGCGCGAGGTTGTGATGGCGCCCGAGCATTGGACGGTGGGCCAGACCATCGACCATCTGCGCGCCACCAAGGAAGAAGACCTGCCAGACCAGTTCTATCACATCGTCATGGTCGACCCGCGTCTGCACCCGGTGGGCAATGTGACGCTGGGCAAGCTGATGCGCTCGCGCCGCGAGACGCGGCTGGCGGATATCCTGGAGGAAACCTTCCAGATCATCCCCGCGATGCGCGATGAGGGCGATGTGGCCTATGCGTTTAACCAGTACCACCTGATCTCGGCCCCGGTGGTTGATGAAGAGGGGCGGTTGATCGGCGTCATCACCATCGACGACGCCATGGCGGTGCTCGACGAAGAACACGAAGAAGACATCCTGCGACTGGCGGGTGTGGGCGAGGGCTCACTTTCCGACCGTGTGGCGGAAACGACCAAACAGCGTCTGCCATGGCTTGCGGTGAACCTTGTAACGGCGATTGCCGCGTCGATGGTGATTTCGCAGTTCGAGGCCGCGATTGCGCAGATCGTGGCGCTGGCGGTGCTGATGCCGATCGTCGCCTCCATGGGCGGCAACGCGGGCACGCAGAGCCTGACCGTCGCGGTGCGTGCGATTGCGACGAAAGACCTTACCGGCTCGAACGTCTGGCGGGTGATCCGGCGGGAGGTTCTGGTGGGGCTGGTGAACGGTCTGATCTTTGCGGTGATCATGGGGATTGTCGGGGTGATCTGGTTCGGCTCTCCGGCGCTTGGTTATGTGATCGCGACCGCGATGGTGATCAACCTTGTGGTGGCAGGGCTGGCTGGCACCGGTATTCCGATCTTGCTGGAGCGGTTCGGGATTGACCCGGCGCTCGCCTCGGGGGCCTTTGTCACCACGGTGACGGATGTTGTCGGCTTCTTTGCCTTCCTCGGTCTCGCGGCGCTGGTGCTTTTGTGAGCGAGGCTGCAGCGCGTAAGGCCGCGGCGCGCAAGGCCGCCTTTGCCCGCCGCAAGCCGTTGTTTGAACAGGCGAATGCCGCGCAGGCTGGGTATCTGTCTGAAGTTTTGGCAGGCTATCGCGGCGTGCCGCTTTCGGGCTTCATGCCCATTCGCACCGAAATCGACCCCCGCCCGGCCATGGCCGAGGCCTGCGCCCACGGCCCGGTCGGCGTGCCGGTGATCATGTGGCCCGACCACCCGCTGTCCTTTTCGCGCTGGACACCCGAGACGCCGATGGTCGCGGGCACTTTCGGCGCGATGATCCCCGAACATAACGATTTTTTCGAACCCGAGATCGTGATCGTTCCGCTGCTGGCCTTTAACCGCGCAGGCGCGCGGCTGGGCTATGGCGGCGGATTTTATGATCGGACACTGGCGATGCTGCGCGCGCGCCGGGCCACCATGGCAATCGGTTTCGCCTTTGCCGGGCAGGAGAGCGACGACGTTCCGTTGGAAGACACCGATGAGCCGCTGGATCTGATCGTGACAGAGGCCGGGGTGATTGAGGTGGCGTGACGTTAACCCGCCCACGTGGAATAAGGCCCCGCGCGGAGTAAGGCCCCAAATGGAACGAGGCCCCACGCGGAATAATGCCCCAAGCGGAATAAGGGTTGCCGCCAAGCCGCGCGCGTCCTAGTCCATAAGTTATGAAGATTTTGTTTCTTGGCGATGTGATGGGCCGGGCCGGACGGCGGGCGATCACCGAAAATCTGGCGCGGCTGCGGCGCGACTGGAAGCTCGATTTCATTGTGGTCAATGGCGAGAATGCGACCGGCGGCATGGGGCTTTCGGGCGCACATGCCAAGACGTTGCTAGAGGCCGGGGCCGATTGCCTGACCCTTGGCGATCATGCTTTTGACCAGAAAGACATGCTCAGCTTTATAGAGCAGGAGCCGCGCGTGATCCGCCCGCTGAACTTTTCTAAGAATGCACCGGGCAAGGGGGCCAAGCTGTTCACAGCGCAAAACGGCAAGAAGGTCTTGGTGACCCAAGCGCTCGGCCAAGTCTTTATGAAACGCCCCTTTGATGATCCCTTTTCGGCGCTGGAGCCGGTGCTGAAAACGCACCCTCTGGGCGGCATGGCGCAGGCGATCATCGTCGATATGCACTGCGAAGCCACGAGCGAGAAGATGGCCATGGGCCATTGGTGCGATGGGCGCGCGAGCCTTGTTGTCGGCACCCATACCCATGTGCCCACGGCCGATGCGATGATCCTGCCGGGAGGCACGGCCTACCTCAGCGATGCGGGGATGTGCGGTGATTATCATTCGGTGATCGGCATGGATAAGGCCGAGCCGCTGCGCCGTTTCATCACCGGCATGCCGCGCGAACGTTTCACCCCGGCCAATGGCGAGGCGACACTCTCAGGCGTTTATATCGAAACCGATGACCGCACGGGCCGGGCCACGCGGATCGTGCCGGTGCGCGAGGGCGGTGCCTTGCAGGCCAGCGCACCTTAAGTTCAGCACGGCGCGGCGACGCGTCGCGCTTGCACCGAAGGCCGCAATCGGCGTAACTGGACAACGGCCTTTTGCCCGAATGACAGGTTCTTGATGGAATTTTTCAGCTTCTCTCCGATGGAGACGGCGGTGCTCACCCTCGTGGTCGTCGGCATGATGTTCGTGCTTTTCCTGCGCGAAGCTTTCCCCACCGAAGTGGTCGCCATCGCCGGTGCCGCGCTTTTGCTGGCCATCGGCGTCTTGCCCTATGACGATGCGCTGGCGGTGCTGTCGAACCCCGCGCCTTGGACCATTGCAGCCATGTTCATCATCATGGGGGCCTTGGTGCGGACCGGGGCGTTGGATGTGCTAACCCGGCTGGCCGAACGCTCGGCCAAGACCCACCCCAAGACGGCGGTGGCGGGGGTGATCCTGTCGGTCATGGCGGCGAGTGCGATCATGAACAACACGCCCGTCGTCGTGGTGATGATCCCGGTGGTGGTGCAACTCACCCGTACGCTCAATACCAAAGCCTCTAAGTTGCTGATTCCGCTCAGCTATGCCGCGATTATGGGCGGTTCACTCACGCTGATCGGCACCTCGACCAACCTGTTGGTCGATGGTGTGGCGCGGTCGCAGGGGATGGCGCCGTTTGGGATCTTCGAGATCCTTCCCGTGGGTCTTGTCGTCTGCACATGGGGTTTGATTTACATGCTGTTTTTCGCCGACAAACTGCTGCCCGCGCGCGACAGCATGGCGAATATGCTCTCGGACCGCTCCAAGATGAAGTTCTTTACCGAGGCGGTGATCCCCCTGAAAGCAACTTGATTGGCCGCGAAGTGCTGGACGTGCAGCTGTTCAAACGCGAGGGCGTGCGGTTGATCGACGTGGTGCGAGGCGACGATTCATTGCGCCGCAACCTCAAAGGCGTTGAGCTTCAGGTCGGGGACCGCGTGGTGCTGCGGACCCAGATGACCGAGCTGTTGAGCCTGCAAAACAACAAAGAACTGCGCCGGGTTGACCAGCTTTCGGCGGTGGAGACCACGACCGTCGAAGTGCTGATCACCCCCGGTTGCCGGATGGTGGGGCGTAGTTTGGGCTCCATGCGGCTGCGGCGGCGCTATGGCGTCTATCCGCTGGCGGTGCATCGGCGGAACCAGAATATCGGCCAACAGCTTGACCAACTGATCGTCAAAGTGGGGGACACGCTGCTGCTGGAAGGCGCTGCAGAGGATATTCAGCGTCTGGCCAGCGAGATGAACCTCGTTGACGTGACCCAACCCTCGGCCCGTGCGTTTCGGCGGGGCCATGCGCCGATCGCCATCGCGGCGCTGGTGGGCATCGTCACACTGGCGGCCTTCAACGTCGCGCCGATCTTGGCTTTGGCCGTGATCGCCGTGGCCGTGGTGCTGGTGACCGGCTGTATCGACGCAGAGGAGGCATTCTCTTTCGTCGAAGGGCGCTTGTTGGCGCTGATCTTTGCCATGCTGGCCGTGGGCGCTGCCCTGCAGAACTCAGGGGCAATTGCGCTGATCGTCGACAATATCGCGCCGGGATTGGCACAGTTGCCGCCGTTTTTCATCATCTGGGCGGTGTTCCTGCTGACCACGACCCTTACCGAGATCGTCAGCAACAATGCTGTGGCAGTCATCATGACGCCGATCGCCATCAGCCTCAGCGCCGCCCTTGGCATGGACCCGCGCCCGCTGGTTGTGGCGGTGATGATCGCGGCCTCCTGCGCCTTTGCCACGCCCATCGGCTATCAGACCAACACGCTGGTTTACGGGCCGGGGGTATAAATTCACCGATTTCATGCGCATCGGGATCCCGCTGAACCTGAGCATGTCGCTGTTGGTAAGCGCGGTGATCCCGCTGTTTTGGTAACTCAGGCGCTGCGCTGCTTTTCGGTCTGGGCGACGATCGCTTCAAATCCCGCCTGCGCCTCAAGGAAGTTGCGTGTCAGCGGCGCGGTGAGTTCGGATTGGTCCGAGAAATAGGCCCCAACCCGGCAGATATGCGCCGCGAATTCGGGGTGCACGCCTGCATCGTCATAGCGCCGGATGCGGTCTTTGCTCAGCCAGCCACGTTTCTTGGCTTCCTTGCTGATCAGTTTAAGCCGCTGCACGGCATGGAAGGTCAGGTAAACCGAAAGGTAGTCAAGGTAGTCGGGCAGGGGGATGCCGCAGGTGGGATCGAAGGCGTCGATCACCACGTCGACCATGTCCTGCGGGGCGACGGGCCACGCCTCATCCCCGATCAGCCAAGCGATGTCTTCGGCGCCATGGCGCAGCCCGGCATATTCAAAATCGAACCAACGCAATTTGTCATCCCGGCCAATCGCGGCATTGCCCGACCGGCAGTCCCACTTCACGAATTGCCGCGCCGGGGCGTTGATACGTTCATAGGCGGCGGTGCGGTCGAACTGGTCTGAAATGCCGCCCCCGAGGTCCTTTAGAAAGTCCACCGCATCAACGAAGTTCAGCACCCAATCGCGGTTGTTGCCCAGATGCGGCATGATGGCGTTCAACTCGGTCTGGCGCGCGGCGCCATGGATGCGAAAAATGGCCGATACGGCCTCTCCCGCAAGATCAAGCTGTACCGCTGGCGCGACCTGCGCGACCTCAACATTGAGGCGGCGTTTGCCGACATCGGATTGGAACATGATCTCACCCACCACACCCAGACATTCGGGCAGGTCGCTGCAATGGCGGCCAAGTTCGGTCAGCACATGGGCTTCTAAATGGGTGCGGCGAAAGTTCGGGCGCAGGGTTGCGATGACGGTGCGATCGGTCAGGTGCAGCCGGAAACTTGACCGGTTCTCACCACCGGGGGCCGATACCCGTGCCACGTCTTGGCCAAAATGCTTGCGCGCCGCTGCGACGATCTGCGCCTGAGCGCTTTGTTCCTTGGGTCGTGCCATGGGGCCTCCGCTGGTGTTTCCGTCTGTCTAGGCGTTTTGACGGTCGAGGGTACGGCGGGTTTTGGGCAAAACAAAGGCAATTTCAGCCTATCCGGCCGGAGTGATTCGCCGCCATTCGGTATGTTTGGCCTATACCAAAGGACAATGCGTCTGCGCGGCGCGTTACTGTTTCGCGATTATGTCGACATCTGGCCTCATTCATCGAAAAAATGGAAAGAATTTGCCGAAAGAGAATTGCGCCTGTTAGTTTCGCAAGTCTGTGGGGGACGTGGCGCTGCAAAGCGGTCGCGACTGCAAAAGTATATGAGGGATTGGTGTCATGGGTTACAGATTCTCTAAAGGTTGGAACAGTAAAGACGATAGCTGGTCCACCGATGGTGCGGCGGGCAGCGGTTGCGACGCCAGCGGAACGAAGTCCTATCACAACGGCGGGGTAGAGGGATCCTCCTTCGCGAAATGGTATGACGAAAACCTGGCCGGGAAGTTCGACGGGAGCGATGACGGCAAGGGTTCTGGTTCTGGCGGCACCAAGGGTTCTGGTTCGGGTGGCACCAAGGGTTCCGGCTCTGGTGGTACCAAAGGCACCGGCTCTGGCGGCACGAAGGGCGCCGGTTCTGGCGGCACCAAGGGTTCTGGTTCGGGTGGCACCAAGGGCACCGGCTCTGGCGGTACGAAGGGCTCCGGCACTGGCGGCACGAAGGGTTCCGGTTCTGGCGGCACGAAGGGTTCCGGCACTGGCGGTACGAAGGGCTCCGGCACTGGCGGTACGAAGGGCTCCGGCTCTGGCGGCACGAAGGGTTCCGGCACTGGCGGCACGAAGGGTTCCGGCACTGGCGGCACGAAGGGCACCGGCTCTGGCGGTACGAAGGGTTCCGGCTCTGGCGGCACGAAGGGCTCCGGTTCTGGCGGTACGAAGGGCTCCGGCTCGGGTGGTACGAAGGGCTCCGGCTCTGGCGGCACGAAGGGTTCCGGCTCGGGTGGCACGAAGGGCTCCGGTTCTGGCGGTACGAAGGGCTCCGGCTCTGGCGGCACGAAGGGTTCCGGTTCTGGTGGCACGAAAGGTTCTGGTTCGGGCGGTACGAAGGGCTCCGGCTCTGGCGGTACGAAGGGTTCCGGTTCTGGCGGTACGAAGGGCTCCGGTTCTGGTGGTACGAAGGGTTCCGGCTCTGGCGGCACCAAGGGCTCCGGCACTTGCGGAACGAAGGGCTCCGGCTCTGGCGGTACGCAAGGTAGTGATACCGGTGGCGACGATAAAACCGTTCTGAAATTCCTGATGGGGGAGAATGGAGAGACCACAGTCGCCGTCACTGAGATGCCTAATGGCGAGTTGCACTTCAACCTATCACCCACAGACCCTGAAGCTGAGTCCCACGCAGATATCAACGGACTTTTCTTCAATGTGACTGACGGGAGTGCGATCGAAGAACTGAACTTCTTCCCTGATGTGAACGCCGAGGGGTATCACCTCACGGACGTGAAGGCTGTTGATGACGGAGTTGACGGTTTCACCGACGGTCCCCAAGCGGGGGCAATTTTGATGTCGGTCTGCAGTTCGGCACGACCGCTGATAGTTCGGAAGGGGAGGTCAGCAGTACCAACTTTACCCTGTGGACCTTTCCCGGCTCACTGTCGTTCGAGGATATCGATCTGAGCGGGATGCGCCTCGTCGTCGACTCGGACGAGACTGGCGGGGAAGTTCTTGAGGTGACGGGTATGGTCGATCCCGACATGGCCGACCCCGACGCCGCCGACACATCCGACGGCGCGACCGCTCTTTTGGACGCGCTCAGCCTTGCCTCCATGCCTTCGGAGGAAGACGAAGAGCCCGACCTCTGTGAGGACGACGCTTTCGACATGGCCTGATGGCCCGTCCCTTAAACAAGAAAGGCGCGTCCCTCGGGGCGCGCCTATTGTTTGTGCGGCCCCCACTCTCAGCGCTTGCGAAACCAAAGCACAAAGGGCAGGGCCACCAGATACATGGTAATCCCATAGACCGCCGAGGGCAGGGCGTAGGCGCTGAACCCCGAGGCTTGGCCCGATATCAAAGCGGCGAGGGTGATGCCCAGCGTGGCGTTCTGAATGCCGACCTCAATCGAAATCGTCTTGCGCGTCCGCCACGCCAGCCCCGCGGCCCCGGCGATGCCCAGCCCCAGCAGCATTAAAACGACGTTAAAGCTGATGAGCGCAGGCCCGAGGCTGGCGAGGTTCTCAGCAAAAAGGCTCCAGTTCCCGGCCAAAGCGGCCAGCACGATCAGCACAAAAAGCAGCGCGGCGAGGGCCGAGAGACCCGGCTCGATCCGCAGGGCCAAGGCAGGCGCGCCGTGGCGCAGCAGCAGCCCAAGCGCGACGGGCAGGGTGGTGATCAGAAACATCGCCATGGCAAGTGTTGCGACCGACACATCCGGGGTCGCATCGCCCATGAAATGCCGCACGGCGATGGCGGTGAAGATCGGCACGGTCAGAATGCTCAGGAGCGAGACGACCGCCGTCAAAGTCACCGACAGCGCCACATCGCCCCGCGCGAATTTGCTGACCATGTTCGAGGTCACCCCGCCGGGGCAGAAGGACAGGATCATCAGCCCCACCGCCAGCTCTCCGCTGAGGCCAAAGGCCGTGGCGACGGCCCAAGCGGCGGCGGGCACCAGCACCACTTGGCACAGCGCGCCCAACCCGAAAGCGCGCGGGTATTTTGCAACGCGGGTGAAGTCTTGGACCGTAAGGCCGACCCCCAGCGACAGCATGATGATCGCCAAAGACAGCGGCAGTACGACGTTGATTAGAATATCCATTTGTCCCCCTAAAGCTGAAATCAGCCTAGGGGCGACAAATGCGATCTGGCAAGCCTGACGCGCGCCGGGGGCGCGACGTCAAAGTGGCCAAAAGACGAGGATCGCGGGGATCGACACCGCGACGACGATGATCTCTAGCGGCAGCCCCATGCGCCAATAGTCGCCAAAGGAATAGCCGCCGGGGCCAAGGATCAGGGTGTTGTTCTTATGTCCAATCGGCGTGAGGAACGCCGAAGAGGCCGCCACCGCCACCGCCATCAGGAAGGGGTCGGGCGACACCCCGAGCGTCTGCGCCATCTGGATGCCCACCGGGGCGGCGACGATTGTCGTCGCCGTGTTGTTCAGCACATCCGACAGCGACATGGTCACCACCATGAGCACCGTCAGCACGACCCATGCGGGCAGCCCCTCGGTCAGCCCCACCAGCGCGCCCGCGATCAACTCGGTCCCGCCCGAGGTTTCCAGCGCCGCGCCCAGCGGGATCATGGAGCCCAAAAGCACGATCACCGGCCATTCGATATGAGTATAGAGCTCCGACAGCGGCACGATCTTGGCCAGCACATAGCCCACGACCACCAGCCCAAGCGCAATGGGCAGATAGATCAACCCAAAGGAGGCCGCCGCCACCGCACCTGCGAACATGCCGATGGCAAGCCACGTCTTGCTGTCTTGGGTCACGGCAAGGCCACGGTCGGCCAAGGGCAGTACGCCCAGCCAGTCGGTGACATGGGCCACCGTGTCACGCGGCACCAGCAGCAAGAGGATGTCACCGGGTTTCAGCTCGGTTGTGCGCAGCTGCGAGGTGATCTTGCGGCCTTGCCGAGACAGACCCAGAAGCACCGTGCGCTGGCGCCACGAAAGGCCCACCGCCTGCGCCGTGCGACCATTGAGGCGGGACCCTTCGGTCACCACGACCTCGACAATCTCGACCCCGTCGCCATCGGCCAGCAGCAGGTCTTCGCGGTCACTGTCCGCCAGCGCGAGGTTCAGGGTGCTGCGAAATTCGTCCAGCGCGTCGGGCGTGGCTTCCAGCACGATCGCGTCTCCGGCCTGCAGCACCACATTGCGCGCGGTGCCATAGCGCCTCTTGCCGTCCCGCATCAGCCCAAGGATCGCCACATCGGCCTTATGTGCTTCTTCCTGTAGCTCTGCCAGACGCTTGCCGATCTGCTTATTGCCCTCGGGCACGGTCAACTCGGCGATATATTCCGCGATATCATCAGCTTCGATCATCGCGTCTTCGCGGGCGGGGATCAAACGCCAGCCGATCAAGGCCACGAAGATCAGCCCGGCAATGGCGGCCAAACCGCCCACCGGGGCAAAGTCGAACATCTTGAAAGGCGCCCCCAGCGATTCCTGCCGGATCGACGCGATGATAATATTGGGCGGCGTGCCAATCAGCGTGGCCATGCCGCCAAGGATGGTGGCAAAACTCAGCGGCATCAGGCTTAGCCCCGGCGCGCGGCCCGCTTTGCGCGCGGTCTGAATGTCGACCGGCATCAAAAGCGCCAAGGCCGCCACGTTGTTCATAAAGGCCGAGAGCACCCCGCCGACGGCCCCCATGATCGAGATATGCGCGCCCAAGCTGCGCGAACTGTCCACCAGCGTGCGGGTGATCAACATCACCGCGCCCGAACGCACCAGCCCGGCGGAAACCACCAGCACCAGCGCCACGATCAGCGTCGCCGGATGGCCAAAGCCGTCAAAGGCGTTTTCCGTGGGCACCACCCCCAGCACCACCCCGGCCATCAGTGCGCCAAATGCCACGATGTCATAGCGAAAGCGGCCCCACAGCAGCAGGCCAAAGACCGCGCCAAAGAGGGTAAAGAGAATGATCTGATCTGTGGTCATATATCCGGTCTAACGTGGTTGCCCCAAAGGAGGAAAGCTAAGCACAGGCCGGGTGGCTTGTTCCAGCGGTGATGCTGGCATATAGAGTGGCGCAAACGCATTGCCAGAACGAGGTATTCATGGCCGGTCACTCCAAATGGGCAAACATCCAGCATCGCAAGGGCCGTCAGGACAAGCTGCGCGCCAAGGTGTTTTCCAAACTTTCCAAGGAAATCACCATCGCGGCCAAGATGGGCGACCCCGACCCGGAAAAGAACCCGCGTCTGCGCATGGCAGTGAAAGAGGCCAAAGGCCAGTCCATGCCCAAGGACAACATCGAACGCGCCATCAAGAAGGCCGTGGGCGGTGAGGGCGAGGATTACGAAGAAATCCGCTATGAGGGCTATGGCCCGAACGGCGTGGCGGTGATCGTGGAAGCGATGACCGACAACCGGAACCGCACCGCTTCGACCGTGCGCTCGACCTTCACCAAGAACGGCGGCAATCTGGGCGAGACAGGCTCGGTCGGTTTTATGTTCGAGCGCAAGGGCGAGGTGATCTATCCCGCGTCCGTGGGCGACACGGACACCGTGATGATGGCGGCGATTGAGGCCGGAGCCGAAGATGTCGAAAGCTCCGAAGACGGTCACGTCATCTATTGCGCCGACACCGATCTCAATGATGTGTCGACAGCGCTCGAGGCGGAACTGGGCGAGTCGGAATCGACTAAACTGATCTGGCGTCCGACCACCACCACCGAGATGGACCTTGAGGCCATGGAAAAGCTAATGAAGCTGGTCGATGCGCTTGAGGAAGACGACGACGTGCAGCGCGTCACTACCAACTTTGAGGCTTCCGACGAGGTTATGGCGCAGCTTTAACGCGCCTCTTGCACCAGCGCCTCGCGCGCCGCGGCCCGAATGGCGGCGGTGAGCGGGGCAAGCGCGGGGGCCATGATCCGCGCGACCTGCCAATAGAGCGGCACATCCAGCGGCAGAGCCTCGTCGAGTGAGACGAGGCGGCCCATCTCCATATCCTCAGCCACCAGAGGGGCAGGGTTCATGCCCCAGCCCAAGCCTTCGCGCGCCGCCGCCACGAAGCCGTGACTTGAGGGCAGGTGGTGGCTGGGCGGGGTCAATCGCTGCCCGGTTTTTTGCATCAGCCAGCGCCCCTGCAGTTGATCCTTGCGGTTAAAGGTCAGCATCGGCGCTTGGCCCAGTGTCTCGGTGGTGACGCCTTGGGCGAACCATTTCTTCATATAGGCGGGGCTGGCTGTGGGGTGATAACGCAGCGCGCCCAAGGGCCGCAGATCACAGCCCGGTGCGGCGCGGGCTTGTCCGGTCACAGCCGCGCTGACCTCTCCACGCCGCAGCCAATCGGCGGAGGTGTCTTGATCGTCGATCACCAGATCAAACAGCATCTCCGGTATCTGCGCCAAGGCCGGGATGAGCCATGTCGCCAGTACATCCGCAGGCACCGCCAGCCGCAGCCGGGGCGGGGACGTGTTGCCGCTGACGCCCAATGCCTGCGCTTCGAGCAGGGCCACGTCTTCGGCATGTTTCGCCAGCCGCTGGCCCGTCGGCGTGCCGGTACAGGGTTGGCCGCGCAAGACCAGCGTGGTGCCGACTCGATCCTCAAGCGCCTTCACCCGCTGCGAGATGGCGGAGGGGTGACCCCGAGCGCCGCCGCCGCCGCGTCAAAGCTGCCAAGTCGCAGGATGCTCGCCAAAGCGGTCAGTTGGGCGCTGTCTAGCTGCATAAGTTTTTCTAATCCAAGCGAAGACTATTGAATTTGAGTAATCTGTACCGCCGCGGTAGGCAAAAGCAACCCAAGACAGGACGCCCCAATGCTGACCTCATTCCTCCCCGGCTTCGCTCTCAGCCTCACTCTCATCATGGCCATCGGCGCGCAGAACGCCTTTGTCCTGCGCCAAGGGCTGCGGCGTGAGCATGTGCTGGTGGTGGTGTTGGTCTGCGCCACTTCGGATGCGATCTTGATCACTGCCGGTGTGGCCGGTTTTGGCGCGCTGGCCGAAGCGGCACCGTGGTTCGGGCCACTGATGCGCTACGGCGGCGCGGCCTTCCTGCTGTGGTACGGTTGGCGCAACGCCGTGTCGGCATGGCGCGGCGGTGAGGGGTTGGAGGCCGAAGGGCAGGCCACCCGCAGCTTGGGCAAGGCGGTCCTAACCCTGCTGGCCCTGACCTGGCTGAACCCGCATGTTTATCTCGACACATTGGTGCTGCTTGGTTCAATCTCGGCGCAGTATCCCGACCGCCTGAGCTTTGGGATCGGCGCAGCGTTGGCGAGTTTCGTGTTCTTCTTTGCCCTCGGCTATGGCGCGCGGCTGCTTGCGCCGCTTTTCGCCAAGCCGCGCAGTTGGCAGATTTTGGACGCCGTCATCGCCGTGACCATGTGGGGGATTGCGATCAAATTGCTTGCGATGTGAATAAAAGTGCCGCGCCCATCTTGCCCTTGGCAGCACTTTGGGAAAGGGTCGCGACATGACACAAAACCCCGCGACCACCCCCGACATCCCCGTTCCCGCCAATCGCCCGCTTGTCGGGGTCTTTTGGATGCTGGTGACCGGGGCATGTTTCATCGGCGTGACCGCGCTGGTCAAATACATGGGGCCGCGCCTGCCCTCGGCAGAGGCCGCATTCCTGCGCTACGCCATGGGGCTGGTCTTTGTTCTGCCGATCCTGCGGTCGCTTTTGTCGACCTCCGTTAGCAAGCGCCAGTGGGGGCTTTTCGGTCTGCGCGGGTTCTTTCATGCGGGCGGGGTGATCTTGTGGTTCTACGCCATGACCCGCCTGCCGATTGCCGAGGTCACGGCGATGAACTACCTCGCGCCGATCTATGTCACTGTCGGCGCTGCGATTTTTCTGGGCGAAAAGCTCGCGGCACGGCGCATCGTGGCGGTCTGTCTGGGGCTGGCGGGCGCGGCGATCATCCTGCGACCGGGTTTCCGCGAAGTTTCGACCGGGCATCTGGCGATGCTGCTGGCGGCGGTGGTGTTTGCGGGGTCTTACCTCTTGGCCAAGGTGCTGGCGGATGAAGCGCGGCCTGTGATGATCGTCACCATGCTGTCGATCTTCGTGACCATCGGCCTTGCGCCCTTCGCCTTCACCGTTTGGATCACGCCCACCGCGCAGGAGTTGCTGATCCTCGCCGGCGTCGCCTTTTTCGCCACGGCGGGGCATTTCACCATGACGCTGGCATTCGCCGCCGCCCCCGTGACGGTGACGCAGCCGGTGACATTCCTGCAACTGGTCTGGGCCACGATCCTTGGTGTGGTGGTCTTTGCCGAACCGGTGGACATCTGGGTGGTGCTGGGCGGAGCCGTGATTTTGGGCTCGGTCACCTTTATCACATGGCGCGAAGCAATGCTGAAACGGCAAGTCACGCCGCCCTCCCACGCCACGAAATTCTGACGTACCACCCCGCCGGGCGGTACTTGATTGACGAGTCAATAAAGATTCCCCTATCCTGAGGCGGTCAACACTGCCCCAAGGACCCGAATCCAATGCCCAAAGTCGGAATGGAACCCATTCGCCGCTCTGCGCTGGTCAAAGCCACCATCGCCGAGATTGGCGAAGCTCAGTCGCTGGATGTGACGGTGAGTCAGATCGCCAAGCGGGCAGGCATGTCGAGCGCGTTGGCGCATCACTATTTCGGCGGCAAGAATCAGATCTTCCTTGCCGCGATGCGTCATATCCTGTCGGAATATGCCGCCGGGGTGCGCGAACGGCTGGCCACGGCCCGCACGCCGCATGACCGGGCGGCGGCGATCATTGTCGCCAGTTTCGACGACACCGGCTTTCATCCTGGCACGATTAGCGCGTGGATGACGCTTTACGCCCATGCCCGCACCAATCCCGAAACGCGGCGGCTGCTGACGGCTTACCAAAGCCGCCTGCGCTCGAACCTCACCCATGCGCTGCGCCCGATCAGCCCCCAACCCGAAGGCGACGCCGACACATTAGCGGCGCTGATTGATGGGCTCTATCTGCGCGCCGCGCTGTCGGACGATGTCAGCGCTGCCGAAGCCATGACCCGCGCGCTCTATACCCTCGACCTGCTGCTGAAAGCGGGCCGCTGAACACGGCGGAGAAGGGCGGCATTGCCGCGATCCGCCTCCTCGAACACTCCGCCCCTCAGGCAAGAAAGTATCTTTGATGTCCTATGATCCCCAGCCCACAGCCAGCCATTTCATCGACGGCGCCTATGTCGAAGACACGGAGGGCACGCCGATCCCGGTGATCTATCCCGCCACGGGCGAGACGATCGCCACGCTCTATGCCGCCACGCCTGCGATCGTTGAACAAGCCATCACCTCGGCCCGCAAGGCGCAGGCCGCATGGGCCGCGATGACAGGCACCGAGCGGGGCCGCATCCTGCGCCGCGCCGCCGACATGATCCGCGAGCGCAACCACGACCTGTCGGTGCTGGAGACCTATGACACCGGCAAACCCTATCAGGAAACCTCTGTCGCCGATGCCACCAGCGGGGCCGACGCGCTGGAGTATTTCGGCGGTCTGGCGGGCAGCCTGACGGGCGAGCATATCCAACTGGGCGAAGACTGGGTCTATACCCGCCGCGAGGCGCTTGGCCTGTGCGTGGGCATCGGCGCGTGGAACTACCCCACGCAGATCGCCTGCTGGAAAGCCGCGCCGGCGCTGGCCTGCGGTAATGCGATGATCTTCAAACCGTCCGAGACAACGCCGCTCTGTGCGCTGAAAGTGGCTGAGATACTCGTTGAGGCCGGGCTGCCTGCGGGCCTGTTCAACGTGGTGCAGGGCATGGGCGAGGTGGGGCAATCGCTGGTCACCGACAGCCGCGTCGACAAGGTGTCGCTGACCGGATCCGTCCCAACGGGCCGCAAGGTCTATGCCGCCGCCGCCGAGGGCATCAAACATGTCACGATGGAGTTGGGCGGCAAATCCCCCATGATCGTCTTTGAAGATGCCGATATCGACAATGCCGTGAGCGGCGCGATCTTGGGCAACTTCTATAGCTCCGGCCAGATTTGTTCGAACGGCACGCGGGTCTTTGTGCATCGCGACATCAAGGAGGCGTTTCTTGCGCGGCTGTCTGAGCGGTTGGAAAACGCCGTGATCGGTGACCCGATGGACCCCGACACCAGCTTTGGCCCCATGGTAAGCGACCGCCAGATGCAGATCGCGCTGGACTATGTGGCGAAGGGTGAGGCCGAGGGCGCGCGGCTGGTCTATGGCGGCAAACGGATTGAGCGCGACGGTTTCTACATGCAGCCGACCGTCTTTGCCGATGTTAAAGACGACATGGTCATCGCCCGCGAAGAGATTTTCGGCCCCGTCATGGCCGTGCTCGATTTTGAGGATGAGGCCGAGGTCATGGCCCGTGCCAATGCCACGGAATTCGGCCTCGCCGCTGGTGTCTTTACCCAAAACCTGACCCGCGCACATCGCGTGGCCGCCGGGTTCGAGGCGGGGACCTGCTACATCAATACCTATAATGACGCGCCGGTCGAAGCGCCCTTTGGGGGCATGAAGAACTCCGGCGTGGGCCGCGAAAACTCTAAGGCCGCGATCAACCATTATAGCCAGTTGAAGTCGGTCTACGTCCGCATGGGCGATGTCGAAGCGCCGTTCTAAGCAACGGAAAATTAGGCCGCAGCGCATAAAGCCGACACCGTCGGGCGCTGCCCCGCACCCGTGCGGATTTGCGGAAGGTAAGTGGAATGGAAGCTGAATTTGTAATCGTCGGGGCGGGGTCTGCGGGCTGCGCCATGGCCTACCGTCTGGCCGAGGCGGGGCGGAAGGTGATCGTCATTGAACATGGCGGCAGCGACGCGGGGCCGTTTATTCAGATGCCCGCGGCACTCAACTATCCGATGAACATGCCGCGCTATGACTGGGGCTATAAATCCGAACCCGAGCCGCATCTGAACGGGCGCGAGTTGGTCTGCCCGCGCGGCAAGGTGATCGGCGGGTCATCCTCGATCAATGGAATGGTCTATGTGCGCGGCCATGCCAAGGATTTCGACCATTGGGAAGAAAGCGGCGCGCAGGGCTGGGGCTATGCCGACGTGCTGCCCTATTACAAACGCATGGAGACCTGGCACGAAAACGGCCATGGCGGCGATGCGGCGTGGCGCGGCACAGACGGCCCGCTGCACGTCAGCCGCGGCCCGCGCGAGAACCCGCTGTTTGACGCTTTCGTACAGGCGGGCTCGCAGGCCGGTTACCAGATGACCGAAGATTACAACGGCGAGAAGCAAGAGGGCTTTGGCCCGATGGAGCAGACGGTCTGGAACGGGCGGCGCTGGTCGGCGGCCAATGCCTACCTGCGGCCTGCACAGAAAACCGGGAATGTGACGCTGATCCGCGCGCTGGCGCAGCGCGTGGTGATCGAAGAGGGCCGCGCCGTGGGGGTCGAGGTCAAGCGCGGCAACCGCACAGAGGTCATCCGTGCGCAGCGCGAGGTGGTGCTGGCCGCGTCATCGATCAACTCGCCGAAACTGCTGATGCTGTCGGGGATCGGTCCGGCGGGTCATCTGGCGCAGCACGGCATCAATGTTGTCGCAGACCGTCCCGGCGTGGGGCAGAACCTACAAGACCATTTGGAGCTCTACATCCAGATGGCCTCCAGCCAGCCGATCACCCTTTATAAGCATTGGAACTTGCTGTCGAAGGCTGTCATCGGCGCGCAGTGGCTCTTTACCAAGACCGGTATGGGCGCCTCTAATCAGTTCGAATCCGCGGCCTTCATCCGCTCGAAGCCCGGCGTGGAATACCCTGATATTCAATACCATTTCCTGCCCATCGCCGTGCGTTACGACGGGCAGGCAGCAGCGGAGGGGCACGGGTTTCAAGCCCATACAGGGCCAATGCGCTCTAAGTCGCGGGGCGACATCACCCTGCGGTCAGCCGACCCGGCAGATGCGCCGAAAATCCGCTTTAACTACATGTCGCATCCCGACGATTGGGAGGAGTTCCGCACCTGCATCCGCCTCACACGTGAGATTTTCGCGCAGGAGGCTTTCAAGCCTTTCGTCAAACATGAGATCCAACCCGGCGACGCGCTGCAATCGGATGCGGAGCTTGACAGTTTCATCGCCGAACATGCGGAAAGCGCCTATCATCCCTGTGGCACCTGCCGCATGGGCGCGGCCGACGATCCGAACGCCGTGGTCGACCCGCAGGCGCGGGTGATTGGGGTTGAAGGGCTGCGGGTGGCCGACAGTTCGATCTTTCCGCGCATCACCAATGGCAACCTTAACGCGCCCTCGATCATGGTGGGGGAAAAGGTCTCGGACCTGCTTTTGGGCCGCGATCCACTGCCTCGGGCGAATGACGAACCTTGGCTGCATCCCAATTGGCAGGTGGCGCAGCGCTGATCATTAACCTGTCTTAATCTCCTCCCTTGAAGCTGACGGGGCAGGGCGTCATACCTGCCCCATGTTAAAGATTTGTTCACTTTTCGCCCTCAGTCTCACGCTGAGTTTCGCAGCAGTATCGGCTGGGGCGCAGACCGTGTCGGGTGTGGTGCGCGTGATCGATGGGGATACCTTCGATCTTGGCGGCACGCGCATCCGCTTGCACGGAATCGACGCGCTTGAGGCAAGCCAGACCTGCGAAACCGATGGCGGGCAGGCTTGGGCCTGCGGTGATTGGACAACGAGAGAGGTGCGCGACAGATACCAAGGGGCCGAAGCGCGCTGTGAAGCGCTGGACCGTGACCGATATGATCGCATCGTCGCCCGCTGCCATGTCGGCGGTGTCGACGTAGGGCAGGCGCTTGTGCAAGAGGGGCTGGCCTTTGCCTATCGCAAATATTCGATGGACTATGATTTGGAGGAAAAGGCAGCCTTTGTCGCTGGGCGTGGCATTCATGGGTTCAAGACCGTCTCTCCGGCCCGCTACCGCGTGACCCGCCGCAGCGGTTCAGAACCGGCCCGGCCTGAGGGGAGCTGCCAGATCAAGGGCAATATCAGCGCCAAAGGGACCAAGATTTACCATATGCCGGGGCAGAATTTCTATAGCCGCACCCGCATTAGTACCCGTAAGGGAGAGCGTTGGTTCTGTTCCGAAGCAGAAGCCCGCGGTGCTGGCTGGCGGCGGGCGCGGCGCTGATCACTCCACCCGGTAGGGCAGGGTATCGCGCAGATGCGGGTCGACGACCAACTGCCGTTCCAGCGGCGGGACGGAGCGTTGGTGGCAATCTCGGCGCTCACAAATGCGGCACGAAATGCCAATTGGTTCAAAGGCATCGCTGCGGGTGACATCCAGCCCATCGGCATAGACGAGTGCCGCCGCATGGCGCACCTCGCACCCCAGTGAGATCGCATAACGCCGCACCGGCGCGCCAAACCGCCCCGCCGGCTTCGAGATGTCCCGCGCCAGACTGATATAGCGCACCCCGTCCGGCGTTTCGGCCAATTGACGCAAGAACCTTCCCGGCGTTTCAAACGCGCGGTGGACATTCCAAAGCGGACAGGCCCCGCCAAAACGCGCGAATTGCAACCGGGTGGCAGAATGGCGCTTGGTGATCGTGCCCGCCTGATCGACCCGCACAAAGAAAAAGGGCACCCCCTTTGCGCCGGGCCGCTGGAGCGTCGAAAGCCTGTGCGCCACCTGCTCAATCGAGGCGCCGAAATGCCCAGCCAGCACCTCCAGATCATGGCGGCAGTCCTGCGCCTTTTGCAGGAATCGCCCATAAGGCAGTAGCGCCGCCCCAGCAAAGTAATTGGCCAACCCGATCTTGGCGATATCCCGGGCGGCGGCGCTGTGGAACCGGGCAAGATCAAGCGTTGCCTCCAGCAGCGCGTCCTGCTGGGTCAGCGCCACTTGGAGCAACATTTGAAAGGTCTGCGTCTCAGGGGCTGCACGGGCCGACAGATGCAGCGTTTTGCGCGCGGGATCATAGGCGCGCAGGCGGTCGTCATCCTCAAAGATCACGGTCACGCCAGCGCGTTCAAGCGCGGTTGCCGCGGTCGCCCGCGTATCGTTACCGCTGCCCGCGCGGGTGGCGAAATGCTCTGCCGCGCGATCGACGGCATCAATGTAATTGTCGCAATAGTGAAAGAAATCCCGCACCTCCTCCCAAGGGGAGGGCATCGCCCGAGCGTCCTCGCGGCCCAAGGCTTCGTCCAGTGAGGCCAGTCGTTCATGCACCTGCCGGTAGCTTTGGTGCAGGGCGAGAAACGCATGGGCCAGACCCGGCGCGTTGGAGGCGGTGAGGCGCAGATCGGCCACCGGGGGTGTCTTTCCGGCGAAGATCGGATCGGCCAGCGCCTCGCGCAGATCGCTCACCAATCGCTCTCCATCTCCGCTGGAAAGCTCGGTCACGTCGAGCCTGAACTCCGACGCCAGTGCCAGTACCACATTGGTACTGACGGGCCGGTTGTTGTTTTCCATTTGGTTGAGATAGGGCAAGGAGACGCCAAGCCGGGCGGCGAAGTCTTTCTGCGTCAGCCCCGCACGGGTGCGGGTCTCTCGCAGTTTTACACCGGCATAGAGTTTCTGGATCGCCATCCGCGCACCTTTGCAAATTTGCATTTCGCGGCAGCGTAGCTTTGCAAACCCCCGCTCGCAAGCCCGAGGCGGGGGTACTGCTAGGTTAAAGCCCCAGGGCTTTCTCGCGCCGGATCACCACCCAGATGGAGGCGACCGAGGCGATGGCGGTCAGCAGCATCAACCACAATAGCGGATAGGCCCCGGTCTCTGGTGTGAGCAGGGCCCCGGCCAGCGCGCTCAGCGCCGCGCCACCGACGATCATAATCGCCCCGCCAAGCCCAGAGGCCGTCCCCGCCAGATGCGGGCGCACCGACAGCATCCCGGCCGTGGCGTTGGGAATGCACAGGCCATTGCCCAGCCCCACCAGCGTCATCAGCCCGAAAAAGCTGAGCGGGGAGCCGTATCCCGCAAGGAATATCAGCAGCGACACCGTGCCGCCCACAGCATTTGAGATGCAGCCCCAGAGCACCAGCGTATTGACGCCGAAACGGGTCGCGGTGCGCGCGGTGATGAAGTTGCCGATGAAATAACCGATCGCGGGCGCGCCGAAATAAAGGCCCAGCACCGCAGGCTCCATCCCGAAAACCACGGTGCCCACGAAAGGCGCGCCGCCAAGATAGGCAAAGAAAGCGCCCGAGCAGAAGCCCGTCGCAAGCGCATAGCCCCAAAACCGTGGCGAGCGGAGCAGTTCGGGGTATTCGCCGAACTGCTGGCCCAGCGATTTGCCACTGGCGCGGGCGGTTTCGCCCAAATCCGCCCAAGCCACCCAGAACACCAGCCCGCCGAGGATCAGCATCGCCCAAAAGGAGGCCTGCCAGCCAAACCCCTGCTCCAACAAGCCGCCCAAGGCCGGGCTGATCATCGGCACCAGCGCCATGCCCATGGTGACATAGCCGATCATGGAGGCCGATTCGTCTTGGGTATAAAGGTCGCGGATCACCGCACGGCTCAGCACCATGCCCGTGGCGATGACGGCCTGCGCCATACGAAAGACGAGGAACACGGCGATGTTCGGAGCGAGCAAGCAACCAACCGTGGCCAGGGAAAAGATGCCCAGCCCCCAAAGCATCACGCGCCGCCGCCCGAGGTTGTCGGATATCGGCCCAATGAAGATTTGCAGTATGCCACTGAAGAACAGGTAAAGCGGCACCGAAAGCTGAATCACCGCGTAATCCGTGCCAAAATGCTCTGCCATCTTCGGCAGGCTGGGCAGAAAGATGTTCATCACCATGGCCGAAAGCCCGGCCAGCAGGATCAGCGTTGAAATATGGGGCGGGGTCGTCCGGTCTAGATACCGGACTTTGGGGATATCGCTCATGCAAATGCAAGTAGTCGCGGGCATGGGAAATGTCCATGTTAACTAGATCGTTTTGCAACTTTTCATTTTGCTTGGGCGCGCCTGTATTGATTTTGCAAATTTGCAAAATTGCTCTTTGGTCAGTTGCGCTCCTCCGATAGACTGGCCGAAATCACAATAGGGGTGCGTCATGAAAGACATTCTCGAACAACTGGAGCGGCGCCGCGAAGATGCGCGTTTGGGCGGCGGACAGGCGCGGATCGATGCGCAGCACGGTCGCGGCAAGCTCACCGCACGGGAGCGTGTCGATCTGCTGCTCGACGAAGGCTCGTTCGAAGAATTCGACATGTTCGTCACCCACCGCTGCACCGATTTTGGCATGCAGGATCAAAAGCCCGCAGGCGATGGCGTGGTCACCGGTTGGGGCACGATCAACGGCCGCCTCGTCTATGTCTTCAGTCAGGATTTCACCGTCTTCGGCGGCTCCCTTTCGGAAACCCACGCTCAGAAAATCTGCAAGATCATGGACATGGCGGTGCAGAACGGCGCGCCCGTGATCGGCATTAACGATTCCGGCGGCGCACGTATCCAAGAAGGCGTGGCAAGCCTCGCGGGCTATGCCGAGGTTTTCCAGCGCAACATCGAAGCCTCCGGCGTGATCCCGCAGATCAGCGTCATCATGGGCCCCTGCGCGGGCGGCGCGGTCTATTCGCCCGCGATGACCGACTTCATCTTCATGGTCAAAGACAGTTCTTACATGTTCGTCACCGGCCCCGATGTGGTGAAAACCGTCACCAACGAAGTCGTCACCGCCGAGGAATTGGGCGGCGCCTCGACCCACACGCGCAAATCCTCTGTCGCCGATGCGGCGTTCGAAAATGACGTAGAGGCGCTGGCCGAAGTACGCCGCCTCGTCGATCTGCTGCCCGCCAACAACCGCGAGAAACCCCCGGTCCGCCCCTTCTTCGACGATCCCAACCGGATCGAACCCTCGCTCGACACGCTGGTGCCGTCGAATGCCAACACCCCCTATGACATGAAGGAACTGATCCTCAAACTGGCGGATGAGGGCGACTTTTACGAAATCCAAGAGGAATTCGCCAAGAACATCATCACCGGTTTCATCCGTCTCGAAGGCCGTACCGTCGGCGTGGTCGCCAACCAGCCGATGGTGCTGGCGGGCTGCCTCGACATTGATAGCTCGCGCAAAGCGGCCCGTTTCGTGCGGTTCTGCGATGCTTTCGAAATCCCGATTCTGACCCTCGTGGACGTGCCCGGCTTCCTGCCCGGCACCGGTCAGGAATTCGGCGGCGTCATCAAACACGGCGCGAAACTGCTCTTCGCCTATGGCGAGGCGACCGTGCCGATGGTCACCGTCATCACGCGCAAAGCCTATGGCGGCGCCTATGACGTGATGGCTTCCAAACACCTGCGTTCGGATTTCAACTACGCATGGCCCACCGCCGAAGTCGCCGTAATGGGGGCCAAAGGCGCTACAGAGATCATCCACCGCAAGGATCTGAAGGATCCCGAAAAGATCGCCAAACACACGAAGGATTACGAAGACCGTTTCGCCAACCCCTTCGTCGCCGCCGAACGCGGTTTCATCGACGAGGTGATCCAGCCCCGCAGCACCCGCAAACGGGTCGCCCGTGCCTTCGCGTCATTGCGCAACAAAAAAGTGCAGACCCCGTGGAAGAAACACGACAACATCCCGCTCTGAGCACCATCATGCAGCTTCATCCTTTCTTAAATACCGATCCCACCGAGGCCGCGCGCGGAACCCTCGGCGGGCTGGGTGGTTTTCCTTGCAAAGGAGGGCCGGATCATGCCGAATTCATCAATCAAGGACGAAGAGACCTACAAGTCCCTGCGCGAGGATGGGGCGAGCAAGGAGAAAGCCGCCCGCATCGCCAATGCGCAGGCCAACGACAGCCAGCATCCCGGCAAGAAGGGGGCAAACAGCCACCCTACGAGGATTGGACCAAGGACGACCTCTACGACCGGGCGCAGGAACTCGGGATCGAGGGGCGTTCGGATATGGACAAGGACGCGCTGATCGACGCTTTGCGCAATCACTAGGCGCTCTGCTGCGCCGAGCTTGCCTGCCAGCTTTGCTGGCGGGGGGCTCGCGTCTCCGGCACGGGCGATTGACGTTCCCTCGGGGCAAGTTATTGACTTGCAAGAGGTTCTTGTCGAGGAATTGGGCGGTGAGACTTGGCTTCGCTTTCGGTTCATTGCGCCGCAGATCGCCAAAGGGCCGGAGGCCATCGCCTATGACCTCGCCGCTCCAGACATGGAGCATCTCTGCGCGGTGGTCGCCCTCCCTTACATGACCGAACATGCGCTTGCGGGGCAGGTGATCGTCGTCTCCCTTGCTGACCGCCCGGTGGAATTCGGCGCGGCCGACCCCGAAGCGACCCAATATTTCGAAGCTTTCCGTGCCCAAGATGACGCTTGCATCTGGGAGGGTTTGTGATGCGCAGGCAAGATCTTGCAAGAATCCGCCGATCCTCCAATTGGAATGATGCTTTGGAGTCACAACGCGACCGATTGCGCTTGCAACCATATCCATTGCTATGTGAATCGCATATGATGCGGTCAAGGAATACCCACGTATCCCTTACCTCAGAACCCGGGCTTGGCCGGCATGTTGTCGCGTCAGGTTCATTTAACATCAATAGGAGATATACATGTCCAAGAGCATCAAGTTGCTGGCAGCTATCGGTTTCGTCGCAGCTGTTTCGGCCTGCGCACAGCAAGAAGAAGAGTTCGTCGTGGTTGAGCCCGAGCCCATCTCGGTCGAGCCCGTCTACACCGGCAAGTACAAATAATGCCGTTGCAGGGCAGGCGTTTGCGCCTGCCCTGATCCCAGCCACCCCTGCAACCGGGAGGGGTGTCTGATGCCCGCCTATATGCTAAAACACCGCGGGTTCCCCGGGCGACTGCCCGGCACCGATTTCCAATTCACAATTCGCCGTCCGAACCCCAAGGGGGTCACGCCCATCACCCGGCGTGAGCGTCGCCCTGACCGCCGCGCGCCTGACCGCCGCGCCGATGCCGCCTTTGTCAAAGCCCTGTGGGAAGCCTTTGGCGAGCATCCTTTCGAGCGTGGCAATCTGGATGCGGGCCGTCTGTCGTGGCTCTTTGGCCGCGAGGTGCTGCCGGCTACCGATCCCTTTGATCCCGCCGATTACGAAGCTTTGCTCGTGCTCGACGTGGCCGCAGCCCGTGCCGCCTTCCCTGAAGCTTTCGAGGGTTGATCGGCATGATGTCGCCCCGCCTCTACGCAGATCAGCACAGCCTTGCCGAAGTCCGGCCGCCTCAAAGGGCGTGCTTGGCGCTGGCGCAGGCTTGGGGCAGGTTTTGCGTGGCTGGCGGCGCGTCTTTTGCTCTTCGTGCCGTCGGACATGAAGACCATACCCCTTCCCCTAACGGGCAGCCGCTGCGCAACCGCGCCGCGCTGCCCGACTTTTCGGCGGGGTGGTTTTCGCGCCACAGGGCAACGGGCCGGAAAATTGACCGGGAACTTGTCAAACGGCAGGGCGTTGGTCGGACAGTAGATAGCAGTGAAGGAACAGGCACATGTCAATTCGTAACATCATTCTCGCGCTTGGCGCGACAGCCGGTCTTGCCGCATGTGGCAACACCATCGGCGAACAGGGTTTGGGCGGCGCAGCCGTGGGCGCAGGTGCGGCAGCCGTCACAGGTGGGTCGCTGGCGCAGGGCGCAGCCATCGGCGCCGCAGCCAACGTCGGTTATTGCCAGCTTAACCCCGGCAAATGTAACTGATCTCGCCCCATTAACCGCTCTGCCTGCCATTGGCGCGGGCAGGGCGGTTTCCCCTCCATCTTTATCTCTACAGGCACCCGCGCAGCTATGGCTGACGCGGCATTTTGCGTGGCCTGTTACCGTCAAAGGAACTGCTGATGTTTGACAAGATCCTCATTGCCAACCGGGGCGAAATCGCCTGCCGCGTGATCAAGACCGCTAAGAAGATGGGTCTGACCACCGTGGCGATCTATTCCGATGCGGATGCGCAGGCGCTGCATGTGGAAATGGCGGATGAGGCCATTCACATCGGCCCGCCCCCGCGAACCAGTCCTATATCGTCATCGACAAGGTGATGGAGGCCGTGAAACAATCCGGCGCGCAGGCGGTCCATCCGGGCTATGGTTTTCTCAGCGAAAACAGCAAGTTTGCCGAGGCGCTTGACGCTGTTGGCGTGGCTTTCGTCGGCCCGCCCGTTGGCGCCATTGAAAAGATGGGCGATAAGATCACCTCCAAAAAGATCGCTCAGGAGGCGGGTGTCTCGACCGTGCCGGGCTATATGGGGCTGATCGAAGACGCCGAGGAGGCCGTGAAAATCTCCAACGAAATCGGCTACCCGGTGATGCTCAAAGCCTCGGCTGGCGGCGGCGGCAAGGGCATGCGGATCGCTTGGAATGATGAAGAGGCCCGCGAGGGTTTCCAGTCGTCCAAGAACGAGGCGGCAAACTCCTTTGGGGATGATCGGATTTTCATCGAGAAATTCGTCACCCAGCCCCGCCACATTGAAATTCAGGTGCTCTGCGACGCGCATGGCAATGGTATCTATCTGGGCGAGCGGGAGTGTTCGATCCAGCGCCGCAACCAAAAGGTCGTCGAAGAGGCACCGAGCCCCTTCCTTGATGAAGAGACCCGCAAAGCCATGGGCGAGCAGGCCGTCGCACTGGCGCAGGCCGTGGGCTACACCAGCGCGGGCACGGTGGAATTCATCGTCGATGGCGACAAGAATTTCTACTTCCTTGAGATGAACACCCGCCTTCAGGTGGAACACCCGGTCACCGAACTGATCACCGGTGTTGATCTGGTCGAGCAGATGATCCGCGTCGCTAATGGCGAGAAACTGTTGATCACCCAAGACGATGTGACTTTGACCGGTTGGGCCATCGAAAACCGGCTCTACGCCGAAGACCCTTACCGTAGTTTCCTGCCGTCCATCGGTCGTCTGACCCGCTACCGCCCGCCGCAGGAAGTGGCCGCCGGGCCGCTGCTGGAGCAAGGCACATGGCAGGGCGATGCACCGAGCGGCGAGATGGCCGTGCGCAACGATACCGGCGTCTTTGAGGGCGGCGAAATCTCGATGTATTACGACCCGATGATCGCCAAGCTTTGCACATGGGCCCCGACCCGCGAAGAGGCGATTGAGAAGATGCGCGTGGCGCTCGACAGTTTCGAGGTTGAGGGCATCGGGCATAACCTGCCGTTTCTCTCTGCCGTGATGGATCACCCGAAATTCGTCTCGGGCGAGATGACCACCGCCTTCATCGCCGAGGAATATCCCGAAGGTTTCGAGGGTGTGACCCTGCCTGAGGGCGAGCTGCGCCGCATCGCTGCGGCCTGCGCTGCGATGCACCGCGTAGGCGAAATTCGCCGCGCGCGTGTCTCGGGCCGGATGGACAACCACGAGCGCAAGGTCGGCAGCGATTGGAACGTAAAGCTGCAGGGCGAGAGTTTCGACGTGGTCACCAAGGCCGATCCCGAAGGGGCGACGGTGGCCTTTGGCGACGGCGGCGAAATGCGCGTCAGCGGCGATTGGACACCGGGCGACCAACTGGCCGAAATGACCGTCGATGGCGCGCCTCTGGTGCTGAAGGTTGGCAAAATCTCTGGCGGCTTCCGTATCCGCACCCGCGGAGCGGATCTGAAAGTCCATGTCCGCACCCCGCGTCAGGCGGAACTGGCGGCCCTCATGCCCGAGAAACTGCCGCCCGACACCTCCAAGATGCTGCTCTGCCCGATGCCGGGTCTGGTGGTGAAACTCGACGTGGAAGTGGGCGATGAGGTCCAAGAGGGCCAAGCGCTCTGCACCATCGAGGCGATGAAAATGGAGAACATCCTGCGCGCCGAGAAGAAGGGCGTGGTGAGCAAGGTCAACGCTGGCGCGGGCGACAGCCTTGCGGTGGACGATGTCATCATGGAGTTCGAATAGGGTGCGATGCGCTGGCGATCAGGGCGGGCAGGGCGCGGGGCATCAACGGATGACGTCGCGCTCCTTTGCCTCTCTGATTTCACGCTGGCGCAGCGGCATCTTGTCGATGCTGCGGGTGATCTCGCGCACGTCCCATGGAAAGGGTTTGCGCAGCTCGATTTGGCCTTCCTTGTCGACCAGCACCAGCATGAAGCCCCGCGGGCGCATCCGCAGCCTCAGAGCACTGCGCGCGGCAGGGTCGGTATCGGTCAGCACGATGACATCACGCAACCGCAACTCTTCCTCGCGGTCGCGGAGGTATTCCATCTGCGCGACATATGCCGGATCGTTCTCGGAATTGGCAAAGACCAGAACGGGCCGCTTTTTCCATTGGAAGGCGCTGAGATCGGCCATATCGGCGGGCAGGAACAGCGGATCCTCCATCGGGGTATCGGCCCCTTGGGCAATCGCTGTGCTGGCGATCAATCCTGCAAAAACTAGTGAGATCAAACGTTTCATCAAGGCTCCTGTCCCTTCAGATATAGGGGGCCTGTACCATTTTGCGAAGGGCAAAGCGCCGCAGGGGGCATTTATCCCCGTGAGGGCGCGCCCCGTGACAATTCAGCCGCCGGTGATGCGCAGGCTTATGCCTGCCGCCCGGCGTTAAGGGAGAAGGACAAGCATATGACATCCGACCAAAAGGACGCCAAGACACGCTGGCAGGAACTGGCCACGGGCGAATTGCGCGGACGCAGCCTTGATGATCTGACGTGGAAGACGTTGGAGGGGATCGACGTACAACCGCTCTATACCGCCGACGACGTGAACGGGCTGGAGCATCTCGGCAGCATTCCCGGCGAAGCGCCATTTACGCGCGGCGTAAAGGCAACGATGTATGCGGGCCGTCCTTGGACGATCCGGCAATATGCGGGTTTTTCGACGGCTGAGGAATCCAACGCCTTTTACCGCCGCGCGCTGGCCGCCGGGCAGCAGGGTGTTTCGGTGGCCTTTGATCTGGCAACGCACCGGGGCTATGACAGCGATCACCCGCGCGTTGAGGGCGATGTCGGCAAGGCCGGTGTGGCCATCGATTCGGTTGAGGATATGAAAATCCTCTTCGACGGCATTCCGCTGGATCAGGTCTCGGTCTCCATGACGATGAACGGCGCAGTGATCCCGATCCTCGCCAATTTCATCGTCGCGGGCGAAGAGCAGGGCCATGACCGTGCCAAGCTCTCGGGGACGATCCAGAATGACATCCTCAAGGAATTCATGGTGCGCAACACCTATGTCTATCCGCCGGAACCGTCGATGCGGATCATCGGGGACATCATCGAATATACCTCGGATCATATGCCGAAGTTCAACTCGATCTCGATCTCGGGCTACCACATGCAAGAGGCGGGCGCGAACCTCGTGCAGGAACTGGCCTTCACCATCGCGGACGGGCGCGAATATGTGCGCACGGCGATTGCGGCGGGCATGGATGTGGACCGTTTTGCACCGCGCCTGAGCTTCTTCTTCGCCATCGGCATGAACTTCTTCATGGAGGCCGCCAAACTGCGCGCCGCGCGTCTACTTTGGTCGCGGGTGATGGAGGAATTCGAGCCGAAAAACCCCAAGTCGTCGATGTTGCGAACTCATTGCCAAACCTCCGGCGTGAGCCTGGCCGAGCAGGACCCCTACAACAACGTCGTGCGCACGGCTTACGAGGCGCTTTCGGCGGTGCTGGGCGGCACCCAGTCGCTGCACACCAACTCACTGGACGAGGCCATTGGCCTGCCCACGGAACACTCCGCCCGTATCGCCCGCAACACCCAGCTGATCTTGCAGGAAGAGACTGGCATCACCAATGTCGTCGACCCGCTGGCAGGCAGCTACTACGTCGAGAAACTGACCGCCGATCTGGCCGAGGCCGCGTGGAAGCTGATCGAAGAAGTCGAGGAGATGGGCGGCATGACCAAGGCCGTGGCCTCTGGCATGCCGAAGCTCAGGATCGAGGAAGCCGCGGCGCAGCGTCAGGCGGGCATCGACCGCGGCACCGAGGTGATCGTCGGCGTGAACAAATACCGCCGCGACAAGGAAGAGCCGATCGACATCTTGGATGTCGACAACGTCAAGGTCCGCGCTGGTCAGGTGGCGCGGCTGGAGCGTATCCGGGCCGAGCGGGACGAGGACGCCTGCACCGCCGCCTTGGCGGAACTGACACGGCGGTCCGCCGAGGGCGGCAACCTGCTCGACGCGGCGGTCGAAGCCGCCCGCGCGCGCGCCACAGTGGGAGAGATCAGCATGGCGATGGAGAAAGAATTCGGGCGGCATCGGGCCGAGGTCAAAACCCTCTCAGGCGTCTATGGCGCGGCCTATGAGGGCGACGCGGGCTTTGCCGATATTCAAAAATCGGTCGATGAGTTCGCCGAGGCCGAGGGCCGCCGCCCGCGCATGCTGGTGGTCAAAATGGGCCAAGACGGGCACGATCGCGGGGCCAAGGTGATCGCCACCGCCTTCGCCGATATCGGCTTTGACGTGGATGTCGGCCCGCTTTTCCAGACCCCTGCCGAAGCGGCGCAGGATGCGGTGGACAACGACGTTCATGTTGTCGGCATCTCTAGCCAAGCGGCGGGGCACAAGACATTGGCACCGCAGCTTATTCAGGCGCTTAAAGATGCGGGGGCCGAGGATATTCTGGTGATCTGTGGCGGGGTCATTCCGCAGCAGGATTACAAGTTTTGGAGGACGCGGGCGTCAAGGCGATCTTTGGCCCGGGGACGAATATCCCGACGGCTGCGCAGGATATCCTCAAGCTGATCCGCGAGACCCGGAAGTGATGCAGGCTGAAACGGGCGCGGTCCAAACGGGCCGCGCGATCCGCCTCGCAGAGCGGCGCGATGCCGCTGCCGTGGCGGGCCTATGGAACGGCATGATCCGCGACAGCCTCTCGACCTTTACCACCGACGAAAAGACGCCAGAGGATATCACCGCACTGATCGCCACCCGCGCCGACGCGTTTTGGGTGGCCGAAGACTCAGGGCAAGTCATGGGTTTTGTCACCTACGGCAGCTTTCGCGGCGGTCCGGGCTACGGCGCGACGGTCGAACATAGCATCGTGCTGGCGGACGCGGCACAGGGGCAGGGACTGGGCCGCGGCCTGATGACGCGGGCGGTCGAGGCGGCAGCGGCGCAGGGCCATCACGTCATGGTTGCCGCGATCAGCAGCGCCAATCCGGGTGCTGTGACTTTCCATGAAAAACTGGGCTTTGCGCAGGTGGGCCGGATGCCCGAAGTCGGGCGCAAACACGGGCAATGGCTTGATCTGATCTTGATGCAAAAAACCCTGTCAGCATCCTGACTTCCCCGGTGCCAGCGGTTAAGCTGGGGGCCGAATACCAAAGGGTCAGCCCATGTCGATCTGGACGCGCATCTCCGAAGCTTTGTCAGCCCTCACCGCGGGCGAGGGGCTGTCGGCTGTCTTTGACCGTCTGCGCAGCCCGCCTGAACGCTCGGTCGCCTTTACCATCGCAGTCATCGCCTTGGGCGCGAAGATGGCCAAGGCCGATGGGCTGGTGACCCGCGACGAGGTGACGGCCTTTCGCGAGGTCTTCCAAATTGCCGAAGGGGATCAGGACGGAGCGGCGCGGGTCTTTAACCTTGCGCGGCAGGATGTCACCGGGTTTGAGGAATACGCCAAACGCATCGCCAGCATGTTCAACGACCAGCCCGAGATGCTGCATGATCTGATGGAGGGGTTGTTTCACATAGCCATGGCCGATGGCGTCTATCACCCGAACGAAAACGCCTTTCTCGAAGATGTGGCTGCGATCTTTGGCATGGGAGAGGAGGCTTTTGCCTCGCTCAAAGCGCGGTTCGTGCCCGACAGCTCGCCCCTGCCGCGCACGGTTCTGGGCATCGGCCCCCATGCCACGCTCGAAGAAGCCCGCAAGGCGTGGCGGCGGCTGGTACGCGAAAACCATCCTGATGCCTTGGTGGCGCGCGGCTTGCCACAGGAGGCCATCAAGATGGCCGAGAAACGCATGATCGACATCAACCGCGCGTGGGAAACGATCTCGGGCAAACACGCTTGATGCGCATCGCGACCTACAATGTTGAGTGGTTCGCGAGCCTTTTTGACGATGACAATCAGCTCTACGACGACGGTGAATGGTCTTCGCGCTATCAGGTGACCCGTGCGCAGCAGACGGCTGCTTTGGGGCTGGTTTTCGGCGCGCTGGATGCCGATGCGGTGATGGTGATTGAGGCGCCGAACCACGGGCGGCGGCAGTCCACCGTGGCAGCGTTAAAGCATTTCGCCGCGCGGTTTTCCCTCCGCGCGCGGGAGGCCGTCATGGGGTTTTCCAACGATACAGAGCAAGAGATTGCACTGCTTTATGACCCCGATAAGCTCACCGCCCGCCACACGCCGCAGTCGGCAGCAGGTGCTCCGCGCTTTGACCAGACGTTGCGGATTGATCTTGACGTAGACGCGACTGAGGATGCCGTGGTCTTCTCCAAACCGCCGCTTGAGTTGGAGGTGACCACGAAGACCGGCTTTGCCTTTCAGGTGATCGGCGCGCATCTCAAATCCAAAGCGCCCCATGGGGCCAAGTCGGAGGCCGATGTGCTGCGCATCGCCATCGCCAATAGGCGCAAGCAATTGGCTCAGGCGATCTGGCTCAGGCGGCGGATTGATGCGCATTTGGCGGCAGATCGGCCCGTGATGGTGATGGGTGATTTGAACGACGGGCCGGGGCTGGATGAGTTCGAGAGCCTGTTTGGGCGGTCTTCGGTCGAGATTGTGCTGGGGGAGGGGGCGGCAGCGCTCTTTGACCCGCATGCCAAACAGGCGCTTAGCCGACGGTTAGGGGCCGCGCCTACCAGCGCGCGGTTTTGGATCGCACCAGAGGAACGTTACCTTCAGGCGCTGTTGGATTACATCATGGTCAGCCCGCAAATCTGTGCCCGCGATGCCCGCTGGCGGATTTGGCACCCGATGGATGACCCCGCTTGCTGGCAAAATGTGGCCCTGCGCGATGCGCTTCTTGCGGCGTCGGATCACTTTCCGGTCACGCTGGATGTCGACCTTTAGGCGGGCTTGTGCCCGTGCATCGGCAGAAGACTAGAAATCCCGAACGCGCCGCCTACATCAATTGCATGACACGTTTCATGCCCCTTATCGCCCTTTGCACGATGCTGCCGCTTGCGGCCCACGCACAAGAGGACACCGAAGAACGCGGCCTCGGCTTGATGGAGCGCGGCGCGCAGATGTTCATGGACGGGATCATGGATGAAATGGGCCCGGTCATGGAGGGTTTCGAAGGCTTTAGCGAAGCCATGCGCCCCGCCCTGCGCGATTTTGCGCGCGAGATGGGGCCGAAGCTGACGGAACTGCTGGATGAGGTCGAGGACTGGAGCGCATACCAAGCGCCCGAGATGCAGCCCAACGGCGATATCATCATTCGCCGCAAGCCGGATCATCCGATGGTGCCACCAGACACGCCGACAGAGCCTGCCCCCAGATCGACCTGTAACCCGGGCTATTTCGGAGGGCGCTTGCCGGTGCGCACATGGACTTCGGCGTCAAGCGATTTGGCGAGCGAGTTCAGTCGGGCCTCTGCGACCTCACCGAAGAGCGGCACCATGTCGGGGGTGAGCCACAGTTCCAACTGCTTTTTCTTGGGGAACCAGCGCAATTCGCCGCGCTGTTCGCCCTTGTCCATCCAGAGCATCGCACCAAAGCGCATGGCCTTGCCAAGGATCTCGGCCTCCAGACGGGTCTTTTCGTCGACCATCTCATAAAGGTCTTCGAACCGGGTGTTTTCGCGTTTGTTGGAATAACGGTGCAGCAGCGCCAGCCCCAGATAAATCCGCTCCGCGTGTTTGAGCCCGCCAAGGTTGGCGCGGGTGGCGTTGTCAAAACAGGTCTCGGCCCGGTAGTCGGGATGCGCGCGCCAGCTGACATCATGCAGGAGGCAGGCCGCTTTGACCAACCGCCTGCGCGCATGCGGGGCAGAGCGGTAGAGCGGCAGGATGAAGTTATAGAGCACCTTACCAAAGCCGGGCATCCGCGCGTCTTTGGCTTCGGCGAAATAGCAGGCCTCGATCAGCGGATCACGGTCGCGCAGGCGTTGCGGCATCTGCTCATAGAGCATGCCTTCGCGGATGCCGTAGCTGGAAATGGCGATGTCTTTGGGGCGGAAGGTTTTGACCAGACGGCTTAGCACCTCGGCGGCGTAGGGCACCAATGACATCCGGCTCGACGACACGCCGCAGGCGCTGCGCAACTCTTCCAAATCAGAGGTTTGGATGAACTTCACCGTCTCCCGGACCGAGGTCACGGTCATGCGGTATTCATGCAGAACATGCAGCGGATAGCCCCGGCGGTACATGTCGATCCGCGCGATAGCGCGCCATGAGCCGCCCACAAGGAACAGCCGGTCGCGCTGGTTGCCCATCTTTTCCTGAAGGCCGGTGATGACCTCTTTGATATGGGCGTGCCGCCCCTTGGCACCGCCCTTGAGATCGCGCAATTTCAGCGGCCCGAGTTGCGAGGTCACCCGCCGCCCGACACGCCCACCGGAGATTTCTGCCAGTTCCATCGACGAGCCGCCGATGTCGCAGACAAGGCCGTATGCGCCAGGCCAGCCCAGCAGCACCCCTTGGGCCGAAAGCCGGGCCTCTTCCTCGCCGTCGATCACCCAGATGCGCAGGCCGGTTTCGCGCAGCACATCGGCGCAGAACTCGCGCCCATCGCTGGCATCGCGCACCGCTGCGGTGGCAACGACCGTGAGTTCCGACAGGCCCATGCCATCGGCAAGCTTGCTGAACCGCCGCAGCGCCGAGAGGGCACGGGCGCGGCCTTCGGGCGACAAGTGGCCCGTCTCAGACATGCCAGCACCAAGGGCACACATAATCTTTTCGTTATAGAAATAGGCCGGAGAGCGGGCCGCGCCGTCGAACACCACAAGGCGGACAGAGTTCGAGCCCACATCCACCACGCCCACCCGCGCCAGCGCGCGCGCACCCGGTTCCTGAAACAACGGTTTCGCGAAAAGGCCCAGTTCCGCCACGCCGGTCTCAGGGACGGGGGCGGCTCGGGAAGGGTCGGTCTGGTCTGCCATCAATGCTCCTGCGGGCCATCCGTTTGAAGGGATAATTGGCGCAGGGGCGCGGTGAGGTCAATTGCTAACGGACCTCTCCATAGGTCAATCCTCGGTATGGGTCAGCTTGGGCACATCCGACGCCCCCGCGCTGCCGCGCCCCGAGAGCGAGGGGTTTTCCATAAAGAAGCGGTGGCAGTTAAACGCGAACGTCCCCTCCGGCACGGCGGGCCGGGTGAATTTGCCATCCGGCCCCATGACCCAGCTTTGCGCCACGTCAGCCAGATTGGCGGCCATGATCTGGCTGGTGATCTGTGCCTTGACGGTCGGGTTCTCGATCTCAACCAAAGTCTCGACCCGGCGGTTGAGGTTGCGGCCCATCCAGTCAGCGGAAGACATGAAAACCCGCGCTTTTTTATGCGGCAGCCCGTGGCCGTTGCCGACACAGACAATGCGGCTGTGTTCCAGAAAACGGCCAATGATGGATTTGACGCGAATGTTGTCCGACAGCCCCTTAACGCCGGGGCGCAGCCCGCAGATGCCGCGAATGACAAGGCTGATCTCCACCCCCGCTTGGCTGGCATCATAAAGCGCGTCGATCACCTCGGCGTCGATCAGGGCGTTCATCTTGGCCCAGATTACGGCGGGGCGTCCGGCGCGGGCATGGTCAGCCTCGGTGGCGATCATCTCAAGCAGGCGCGGCTTGAGCGTGGTGGGGGAAATGGCGAGGTTTTCCAACTGCTCTGGCGGGGCATAGCCTGAGAGGAAGTTGAAGACTTTCGTGGCATCGCGCCCAAGGCTCGAGTCGCAGGTGAAAAGCGACAGATCCGTATAGATCCGCGCGGTGATCGGGTGGTAGTTGCCGGTGCCGTAGTGGGTATAGGTCACCAGTTGATCGCCTTCGCGGCGTACCACGGTCGAGATCTTGGCGTGGGTCTTGAGGTCGAGAAAGCCATAGACCACATGCGCGCCCGCGCGTTCCAAGCGGCGTGACTGGCGGATATTGGCGGCCTCATCAAAGCGGGCTTTCAGTTCAACCAAGGCGGTGACGGATTTACCATCCTCGGCAGCCTCGCAGAGCGCGCTGACAATCGGGCTGTCGCGCGAGGTGCGGTAGAGCGTCTGTTTGATCGCCACCACGTCGGGATCCCGCGCCGCTTGGGCAAGGAAGCGCACCACCATATCAAAGGTCTCATAGGGGTGGTGCAGCAGCATGTCCTTTTGCCGGATCGCGGCGAACATATCGCCATCGTGGTCGCTGACGCGCTCGGGCACGCGCGGGGTGAACTGCGGCCACAGAAGGTCGGGCCGGGCGTCGGTCACCAGTTTCGACAGATCGGCGATGCCGAGCATGCCTTCGATTTCGATCACGTCTTGGGGCCGCACGCAAAGTTCGCGCATGACGACGGATTTCAGCTTTTCCGGGGCGCCCGCGGAATGGGTCAGCCGCACGACTTCACCGCGGCGGCGGCGTTTCAGGGCGACTTCGAACTCGCGCACGAGGTCTTCGGCCTCGTCTTCGACCTCAAGATCGCTATCGCGCAGCACGCGGAATTCGAAATGCGCCTTGAGTTTGTAGCCCGGAAAGAGGTTGGGGATGTTGATGATCAGCAGGTCTTCGAGCGGCAGGTAGCGCAGGCAGCCGTCGGGCGCGGGCAGGGGTACGAAGCGGTCGATCTGGCCGGGGATCGGCAGCAGCGCTTGCAGGGGGCGTTTGTCGCGGCTGCGTTCCAGTTGCAGCGCCAGCGCATAGCCGGTGTTGGGGATGAAGGGGAAGGGATGTGCCGGATCAATCGCCAGCGGCGACAGCACGGCGAAGACTTGGTTAAGAAAGACCCCTTCGAGATGTTTGTGGTCCGCCTCGGTCAGGTCGGCGGCGCGTTCCAGCATGATGTTCTGCGCGTCCATCTCGGTCATGAGGTCAACCAGCACACGCTGTTGGGACATCATCAGGTTGCGGGCGTCTTCGTTGATCAGCACCAATTGCTCACCGGGGCTCAGCCCATCGGCGGCGGCGGTGGTATTGCCCGCTTGGGCCAGTTCGCGCAGCCCCGCGACCCGCACGGTATAGAACTCATCCAGATTGGTGGCTGAAATCGACAGAAAGCGCAGCCGTTCCAGCAGCGGCACGCGCGGGTTCTCTGCCTCTTCCAGCACCCGCCAGTTGAAGTCGAGCCAGCTTAGCTCACGGTTAAAGAAACGGCCCGGCCCGGCGGTATCAAGCTCGGGCAGATCGGTGGCGGGCGGAAAGGGCGCTTGCAGGAAATCAGCTTGGGTCATGCGGGCCTCATGACATTGGAATGTAACGGGTTTGCGAAGGCTTGCGTTAATTATTCCAGTATCACGCGCGGGGCGGGGCGATGTCCAGCACCTGCGCGGCCAGTGCGCGGGTCAACGGGCGCTTCTGCGCAAGGCTGGCGGCATCCAGCCGGTCGACCAGCGCGATGGCAGCGGCAAAGGAACGATCCATCCGGGTCATCAGGTAGTTGATCAGTTCCGGTTTCGGCGTCAACTGCCGGTCGGCCAGCAGCTTGACCAGCAGGGCCGAGAGCAGCGCGTCATCGGGTGCTTCCATTTCGACCATCGTGGCGCCGCGCATCCGGCTGACCAGATCGGGCAGCGTCAGCCCCCAATGGGCCACCGGCCCCGTGCCGGTGAGCAAAAGCGCCTGCCCCTCGGCCAGCACGAGGTTGTGCAAGTGAAAGAGCGCCGTTTGCGCCGCCGCGTCCCCGGCGATCAGATGGACATCTTCGACGGCGAGGGGGCCGCGGGCGAGGGCGGGAATGTCGGCCTCCAGCAGGTCGGCGGCACTGATGATGCGGGCGCCCGACAGGTCCGCCCAAACATGCGTCAGATGCGTCTTGCCCGACCCTTGCGGCCCGGTCAGCGCCAGCTTGCCGCCCGCCCAACCGCGCCAGCCGTCGATCATCGCCATCGCCATGGCGTTGGAGGGGCGACAAAAAAGCATCGCGGCCCAGAGCCGTCCGGCTGGGCAGGTTCAACCCGAGTTGATGGGCCATGTCAGCGAATGTCCTCGTCGACCGTCGTTTCAGGTTCGCGGCCCATGTAGAGCACGCTTTCACGGTACCGCGCCGTGGCGAAGCGCGCGATGACGCCGATGGCGGCGGCCACGGGCACCGCGACCAGCAGGCCGACGAAGCCGAAAAGCGTGCCGAAGACCGACAGCGCCAGCAGCAGCCAGACAGGGTGCAGCCCGACTGAGTTGCCGACGAGTTTTGGTGTCAGCAGATTGCCCTCGACGATCTGGCCCAGCACAAAGATGCCCGCCACCAGCCCGATCGACACCCAATCGCCCCAGAATTGGAACAGCGCCAGCCCGATCGCCAGCGCCCCACCGATCAATGCGCCAAGGTAAGGGATGAAAGTGACCAAACCGGCCACGAAACCGACGACGAGGCCGAACTGTAGCCCCACCAGCATCAGCGCCACGGCGTAATAGGTGCCAAGGATCAGGCAGACCGTGCCCATGCCACGCACGAAAGAGGCGAGCGTCGCGTCGATCTCCCGCGCCAATTGCCGGATCGTCGGCGCATGGTCGCGCGGCAGCAGCCGGTCAATGGCGGCAACCATGCGGTCCCAGTCGAGCAGCAGGTAGACGGCGACCACGGGCACGATGACGAACAAGAGCAGGATGTTGATCAGCGAGGCAAAGGAGGCCAGTGCGGTTTGGAACAGCTCACCACCGCGTTCTTGGATCGTCGTGCCCAAGGTGGTCAGCGAGGTGCGCAGCGTCGAATCGTCGTCCAACAGCGAGGGGAAACGGTCGGTGATGAAATCGGTGAAATTGCGAGTGACCTTGGGCGCGGTCTCGATCAGGTTGACGGTTTGGTTCACTAGCGTCGGGATGACCAAAAGCGCCATCAGCACGAAGATCAAAAGAGCCGCCACGGTGATCAGCGCGGTGGCCATCACACGGCTCAGCCCCAGACGCTCCAGCCGGTCGGCCACCGGATCAAGGAAATAGGCAATCGCCCCGCCCAGCAGGAAGGGCAGCAGCACGTCGCCCATGAACCACAACGCTACCATGAACACCGCCGCAGCGATGCCCCAGTATTTCAGTTGGTCTCGGATTGGCAGGGCCATGATGCTCTCCGGCAGGGAATGTTCTCACATCGCCCATGTGGCGTTTCGTTTCAAGTCTTGGCTGCTTAACTTGGGGAGATCGGGCGACCATCGCAGCAGCACGCTGTCCGTTGTGCACAGGCCGCTTGAGAGATGGGCGCGGTGCGCCGCGGGCGGCCAAGCTCTCGCGCTGCCGTGCGATGTGATTGTCTCGCCTCCTGACATGCACTAGTCAGGGGGCAATTCGCTCAATGAGGAAACACCATGCGTCTGTCCCAATATTTTCTGCCCGTGCTGAAGGAAAACCCTGCCGAGGCGCAGATCGTCAGCCACCGGTTGATGCTGCGGGCGGGGATGATCAAGCAATCCAGCGCGGGGATCTATTCTTGGCTGCCGTTGGGCTACAAGGTGCTGCGCAAGGTCGAAGAGATCGTGCACCAAGAGCAGCAGCGCGTGGGCCATATCCCGATGCTGATGCCGACGCTGCAATCGGCGGATCTGTGGAAGGAATCGGGCCGCTATGACGCCTACGGCCCCGAGATGCTGCGCATCCGCGACCGCCAAGACCGCGACATGCTCTATGGTCCCACCAATGAGGAGATGATCACCGACATCTTCCGCAGCCATGTCGGCTCTTACAAAGACCTGCCGCTGACGCTCTATCACATTCAATGGAAGTTCCGCGACGAGATCCGCCCGCGTTTCGGCGTGATGCGGGGCCGCGAGTTCCTGATGAAAGATGGCTATAACTTCGACCTCACCAAAGAGGACGCGCTGCACGCTTACAACCGCCATCTGGTCAGCTATCTGCGCACCTATGAGCGGATGGGCTTGCAAGCGATCCCGATGCGCGCCGACTCTGGCCCCATCGGCGGCGATGACACGCATGAATTCCTCGTGCTGGCCGAAACGGGCGAGTCGGAGGTCTTCTATGACAGCGAGATCACCGATCTGACTTTCGGAAACCGCGAGATTGACCCCAGCGATAACGACGCCTGCCGCGCTGTGCTGGATGAGTTCACCTCGCGCTACGCCCGCACCGATGAGACCCACGACCCCGAGCTTTTCGCCAAAGTGCCCGAAGACCGCCAGAGCACCGCGCGCGGCATTGAAGTGGGGCAGATTTTCTACTTCGGCACGAAATACTCAGACGCGATGAACGCCAAGGTCCAAGGCCCGGACGGCAAGCAAGTGCCGGTGCATATGGGCAGCCACGGCATCGGCGTCAGCCGCCTGTTGGGCGCGATCATTGAGGCCAGCCACGACGACAAAGGCATCATCTGGCCTGAGGGCGTGACGCCCTTCCACGCGGGGATTGTGAACCTCAAGCAAGGCGACGAAGAAGCCGATGCAGCCTGCGACGCGCTTTATAAGAGCCTCAAAGCGCTGGGTCTCGATCCGCTTTACGACGACCGCAAGGGCGGGGCGGGTATGAAATTTGCGACGATGGATCTGATCGGTCTGCCGTGGCGCATCACCGTTGGGCCACGCGGGCTGAAGAATGGTGTGGTTGAGTTGACCAGCCGCCGTACGGGTGAAAGCGAAGAGCTGCCGCCAGAGCAGGCGGTCGAAAAGCTGGCGAAAATCTACGCCGGTATTGCCTGAGGTCGCCGATGATCCTGCGGGCGCTGACATTGGCCGGTGGGATCATAGGGGCAGGAATTGCGGCGCAAGGCCCGGGGTTTTCCCGGGCCTATGTGTTTGAGCTAGAAGCCGCAGAACGGACGCTCTCCGGCGTTGTGGCGCATTTCGACGCTGCCGCCCTCGCCGCCGGGACTGACCGAGAGGCCGCACTGACGCGGCTGCGTGGGTCGGCTCTGCTGGAACGTCGTCGTATTGAACTGATCGAAAACATCGAACGTCACGCGGCGCTTGAGGCGCAATTGCCGCGATTGCAAACGGCGGGTCCGTTCCTGCGCAGCTATTACCTGCTGCGCGCGCCTGATGCAGGAGCGTTGCGCGCAACCGCGCAGATGTTTTCGCCCACCGCGCCGCGCAGCCGTGCCGAATTGATCTTTGCCGCCATAGGCTTCATCGTCGGGACAGCCTTCGCGCGACTGCTTCTCTGGCTGCCCACATGGCCCGGGCGCTACCGTCGCCGCCGGGCATTGCGTTCTTGACCCTTCTGAGGCAAAGCCTCACGTTGCGCGCACCTCAGACCGGAGCCCTCCCCGATGGCCAGTAAGCCCACCCGAACCGCCCCATTCGCGGCCTTTGAATGGATGATCGCTTGGCGCTATTTGCGCGCCCGCCGCGCCGAGGGCGGGGTGAGCGTGATGACGTGGATCAGCCTGATCGGCATCACGCTTGCGGTCTTTGCGCTGATCGCCACACTGTCGGTTCGCTCAGGGTTTCGCGCCGAATTTGTCGACACGATCCTTGGCGCCAACGCCCATGTCACGGTCTACACGATGGGCGAGGTTCAAGAGACTGGCCAGATCGACCGCACCATCGCCAACTATACTGAGATGGCCGCCGAGGTTGCAAAAGTGCCCGGCGTGACCCGCGTGGCCCCCATGGTGCGCCAGCAGGTCATGGCGAACCGGCGGCAGTCCAACGCAGGCGTTGAGGTCTTTGGCATCGCGTCTGATGATCTGATGACCATCCCCGGCATCCAGCCTTCCGAGCGCTCTTTCGGTGACATCGGTCGGTTTGAAGAGGGCATCGCCATCGGCAGCGGCGTGGCGCAGTCTTTGGGCGTGCAGGTGGGCGATACGATCAAGCTAATCTCGCCCAATGGGGTGAAAACCGCCTTTGGCACCAGCCCGCGGGTGAACGGTTATGAAGTGGTCTATATCTTCTCAGCCGGTCGCTATGATATTGATAAGACACGTGTCTATCTGCCGATCGCCGAGGCGCAGAGCTTTTTCAACCGCGAGGGCGTCGCGGATGAGTTGGAGGTTATGGTCGAAGACCCCGAGAGCGTTGACGCCATGGCGCGGGCATTGATGCAGGCGGCGGGGGATCGGGCGCAGGTCTGGACATGGCGCGATGCGTCCGGCTCGTTCCTTTCGGCGCTGGATATCGAGGACCGGGTGATGTTCGTGATCCTCTCGGTGTTGGTGTTGATCGCCGCGATGAACATCGTCTCGGGGCTGATCATGCTGGTCAAGAACAAGGGCCGCGACATTGGCATTCTGCGCACCATGGGGCTGTCTGAGGGCTCGGTGCTGCGGGTGTTCTTTATCTGCGGCGCGTTCACGGGGATCATCGGCACCGCCGCGGGCGTGGTGCTGGGCGTGCTCTTTGCGATCTACGTCGACCAGATTTTCGCCTTCGTGAACTACCTCAGCGGCGGCAATGCTTGGGATGCGTCGATCCGCGGCATCTATTTCCTGCCCGCGAAACTGCAACTGGGCGATGTGCTCTCCGCCGTGGGGCTGTCGCTTGGCCTTAGCTTTGTCGTGACGATTTTCCCCGCCCGCCGTGCGGCGCGGATGAACCCTGTGGAGGCCCTGCGCTATGAATGATCCCGTCCTGCGCCTGAGCGGCATTTCAAAGGCCTACAACCCCGGCAAGCCCAACGAGGTGCAGGTGCTACGCGGCATAGACCTGACGGTCGCCCCCGGTGAAGTCGTGGCACTGGTCGCCCCTTCGGGTGCGGGCAAGTCGACGCTGCTGCACATCGCGGGGCTGCTGGACGCGGCTGACAGCGGCACGGTTGAGATCGCGGGCGATGACCTCACGGGGCAGAGCGACCGCAAGCGCACCGGGGTGCGCCGGGCGGATGTGGGATTTATCTATCAATTCCACCACCTACTGCCCGAATTCACCGCGCTGGAAAACATCGTGCTGCCGCAGCTTGCCAATGGCGTGGCCCGCAAGCCGGCCGAGGCGCGGGCGCGTGATCTACTGGCACAGGTGGGCATTGCCGAGCGCGCGGATCACCGCCCCGCCGCTATGTCTGGCGGTGAGCAGCAGCGGGTGGCCTTCTGTCGGGCGCTGGCCAACGAGCCGCGTCTGTTGCTGGCGGATGAGCCGACGGGTAACCTCGACCCCTCGACCTCGGATCAGGTGTTTGCAGCACTGATGGCGCTGGTGCGCGGCACCGGGCTTTCGGCGGTGATTGCCACGCATAACCTCGAACTGGCTGCGCGGATGGACCGTCAGATCCGTCTTGAGGCTGGGCAATTGGTGCCGGTCTGAGCCGGGCCTGATCTAGCCGCAGATATTGTCCAGCTCGACCCCGTCCCAAGGCAGACGCACATCATGGGCGCGACTTTGGGGCAGGGGGGCGACGGGCATGGCTTCGGACAACATGTCGTGCAACCGCTTTGTGCGCGGCGCTTGCGGGTCCAGCGCACGACAGCAGACAAATTCCTCAACGATAGAACCCTGCTGCTCGTAGCCGAAATCGAGGAAGCGCGGCTGCGTGTCGACCTCGAAAAGATAGGGATCGGGGCTGGTGAACTGCTCTGAGGCCGCGCGCAGTGGTGAGTAACCGGTGAGCTTACGGTTCTGCCATTGCCAGACATGGGTGATCTCATGCGCGAGCAGCATCGCGGCGATCAGGCCGATGCGGTCAGGGTGATCGGGCAGGTAGTCGTCGAGGTACCAATCCTTGTCGAAAAGCAGGTTGTTCCACAGGGCCACGGCGGCGGGTTTGGAGGTCACGGTGTCACCTTCCTGCGGCGGCAGGATGCGCTCGCGGCAGGTGGTGCGCGGGCGCGGCTTGCGGGTGAAGGTAACGGCGCGGGTCGGGGCCCCGTCGTGCAAGCGCACGCGGTCGTAGTCGACGGAACTGCCGTGGATGGTGGAGAGATAGGCGCGCTCGTTCTCCGTCAGCGGACGACCGCAGGCGGTGAGGAGTAGGAGAAGGAGGAGGGCGCGGATCATGGGGGGAGTTAGGACCGGTGGGGGCGGCGGATCAAGGGGAAAGATTTGGGCTGGGTGCGAAACGGTAGGGCCGCGCCCGACCTCAGCCCGGAGGGCGGCGCAAGCCGTGGGGGCACGCATGTGCGCCCTCCCCGGGGAGGGCGCCACTATTTCGGCTTAAATTTATGGACGAACTGTATGCTGTCCCGGAGATAGTCCAAATCCGATGGATCACTCTGTTTGTGTATCATTCTATGGCAAGTTGGGCAGAGCACATAGAAATCGTCCGGAATTTTGTAGCGCCTACTTTCGCCCTCCGCCAACCAATTGACGGGAGACGTATGGTGCACGTCGAGGGGCGTTTTTTCGGGCGGACCGGAATATTTCATGTGGACTTCGGGGTCGAAACCACAACCTTCGCAAACCGCATTGCGCCTCTGAAGCACGGCCTTTCGCACTCCCGCCGCTCTCTCGATTCTTTTTGATAGGCTATACTTTCTCACTTCTTCGATGGAAGTGCTGTCCGCGTCGTCACGAAGTACATCTGTAGGTGTAGTTCCTCCGCGATCGATTAGCGCTTCATAGGCAGCAAGCATCTGCTCGAAATCGCTATCGAACATGTCCTCGTCGATAACTTCGGGACTATAGCGCCGGCCAAATGAATGCCCGGCAGCGTAGCCGCTAGGTAATGATTCATCGGAGCCCAAATCGATTGGTGAAATGTCAAAATTATTCGCGAAATCAGAAACTCGTTCGCGGATATCTAAGGCACGTCGTTCGAGAACTTTGCGACCGCGTGTTTCACCAAACTCTTGATAGACGGCTGTCGTACCCTGATTCAGCGAGAGATAAATATCACGCGTTTGCGCATTTATGAGATAAACGACGTAAAACCCATTGGTAGCGCTTTTCGTAATGAGCGGATCAAAAAATCCTAGCCAGGGTACCCCGGCCCATTTTCCAGCGCCGACGCTCGCCTTTACGGTTAAGTCGTAGGGTAGAAAAATAAGCCGTTTCTTAGCTTCTAAGGCCAAGTCGTGCCGGACAAAATTTCCAAATTCACTTCCTGCAAATGGCTTTGCGCGCTCGTATGCGTATCCCTCGGCAGTCGAAGCGAGCATCTCATAGAGCCTACTCAAACATCCAACTCCTCCACAAACTGCGCATTCTGCTGAATATACTCAAACCGCATCTCCGGCTTCTTCCCCATCAGCCGCTCCACCAAATCCCCGGTCTCGCCCGGCACGTCCTCATCCACGGTTACGCGGATCAGCTTGCGGGTGGCGGGGTCCATGGTGGTCTCTTTCAGGTCCTTCGCGTCCATCTCGCCCAGACCTTTAAACCGGCTCACATCAATCTTGCCTTTGCCGCCCAAGCCCTTCTCCAGCCACATGTTTTTCTCAGCTTCATCCAAGCAATAGACCCGCTTGGCCCCTTGGGTCAGACGGAACAGCGGCGGGCAGGCCAGGTACAAATGCCCTGAATCAATCAGCGGGCGCATCTGGGTGAAGAAAAACGTCATCAACAATGACGCGATATGCGCGCCATCGACGTCGGCGTCGGTCATGATGATGATCTTGTCATAGCGCAGATCGTCGAGGTTGAATTTCGTGCCCATGCCAACGCCAAGCGCCTCGCAAAGGTCGTTGATCTCGGCGTTGGTTGTGAGCTTGCTTGAGGCCGCGCCCAGCACGTTCAGGATCTTACCCTTGAGCGGCAGCAGCGCCTGCGTATTGCGGTTGCGCGCGCCCTTGCCAGAGCCACCCGCCGAGTCGCCCTCGACGATGAACAACTCGGTGCCTTCGCGGGTCTTGCTGGTGCAATCGGTGAGCTTGCCGGGCAGGCGCAACTTCTTGGTGGCGGATTTACGGGCGGTTTCCTTCTCTTGCTTGCGGCGCATCCGTTCCTCGGCGCGCAGGACGAGGAAATCGAGGATGGCACCGGCGGATTTCGTGTCCGCCGCCAGCCAGTTATCAAAGTGGTCGCGCACGGCGTTCTCAACCAGACGCGCGGCTTCGGTTGTGGCCAGACGGTCCTTGGTCTGGCCCACGAATTCCGGCTCGCGGATAAAGCAAGATACCAGCGCGCAGCCTCCGGTGATCAGGTCGTCGCGGGTGATGTCCTTGGCCTTGCGGTTGTTCGCCAATTCGCCATAAGCGCGGATGCCTTTGAGGATCGCAGCCCAGAAGCCGCCTTCGTGAGTGCCGCCCTCGGGCGTGGGCACGGTGTTACAGTAGGACTGGATGAAGCCGTCACGCGCGGGCGTCCAGTTGATCGCCCATTCGACCTTGCCCGGCACGCCAAAGCGTTCTTGGAACTCGACCGTTCCGGCAAAGGGGTTTTCGGCATAGGTGGTTGATTTGCCAAGTGTTTCGCGCAGGTAATCAGCCAGACCGCCGGGGAAGTGAAAAGTCGCCTCCATCGGCGTGTCGCCGTCTTCAATCTCAGATTTCCAGCGGATTTCGACGCCGGAGAACAGATAGGCTTTGGACCGGACCATCTTGAGCAGGCGGGCGGGTTTGAAACGGTGGGCGCCGAAAATCTGCTCATCCGCGTGGAAAGTCACCGTGGTGCCGCGCCGGTTGGGCGCCGCGCCGATCTTCTCCACCGGGCCTTGCGGGATCCCGCGGGAGAAGCGTTGTTCGAACAGTTCGCGGTTCCGCGCGACCTGCACCACCATCGAATCCGACAGCGCGTTGACTACGGATGCACCAACCCCGTGCAGACCGCCCGAGGTCTGATAGGCTTTGCCCGAGAACTTGCCGCCCGCGTGCAGCGTGCAGAGGATTACTTCAAGCGCGGATTTGTCGGGAAACTTCGGGTGCGGGTCGATCGGGATGCCGCGGCCGTTGTCGCGAATGGTGACCGAATAATCGGCGTTCAGCTCCACCTCGATCCGGTTGGCATGGCCCGCCACCGCTTCGTCCATCGAGTTGTCGAGCACTTCGGCCACAAGGTGGTGCAGAGCGCGTTCATCTGTGCCGCCGATATACATGCCGGGGCGCTTGCGGACAGGCTCCAGCCCCTCCAGCACTTCGATGGAGGAGGCATCGTATTCGGTGGGTTCCTGGCCGGAAAGAAGATCGGTCATGCGGGCCTGCTCTTTGTTTGTGGGTGGGGGCCATTTTGACAGCCCCGCGCGCCGGGGGCAATCGCGGGTTTGTCTTGTTGGGTGGATTTAACCGGGTCAGCTGGCTTTGGCGCGCAGCCAATCAGCAAGGGTCTCTTCGTCGATGCGGCCTTGGGCCACTTCGCGGATCAGGTCGCCTGCCTCGACGGTGTCGTGGTCAAGTTGCACCCCATTGAGATCAAGACAGATATCGAGAACGAGATGCGCGGTTCGCTTGTTCGCGTCGTTGAAGACATGCCCCGTGGCAACCGCCACGCAATAAGCCGCAGCGAGGTCAAAGACATCTTCGAACATGCCGTAGACCAGTCGGTTGTCGACCCGTGCCAGCGCTCCTTCGAGTGATTTGTCCAAGGTCATGCCGGCTAGCTCGCCGGGGTTTAACGCAGAATCGTGGATCCTGACGACGAGGTCAGGTGAAAGCAGCACATAGGTCATTTATCTTTGAGATAGTCCAGAACCGGCTGGTTGATGTGCTTTCTGCGGGCAATGCTCTCCATCACCTCATCCAGCGTGGCCACGCGCGGCTCCTCCTGCAGGGTCGCCTCGGCGGGTACGAAATACCCCACACAGCGTGAGTTCTTCATCACCGCCACGGGTCTGCCGCCAGAGCGTTCCAACACCTTATGCGGTTCGCGCATTTCGGTCATGGTGGCGATGTGGTTGGTATGGATGCGGGTCATGGCGTGGCTCCTGAATACACATCTCAATATACATTTTGTTGCGCATTTTACAAGGGCCGCGTCCTGCACCAATCAAGGATCGCCTTTGCCACAACTGATGGCTTTTGGTGGTGCAACCAGTGGTCCGCGCCTTCTATCTCAATACGGGTAAGGTCTGGCGCGAAGGTTTCCAGCCCCGCGGTGGCTTCGGGCAAAAGGGCGGTATCCTCGGCCCCCAGATCAGCAGATGCGGGCAGTTCACGCGCAAACGTTCAACCGGGAATTCTGGCAGGTCGCGCAGGGGCTTGCCGGGCGCCGCAACCTGCAGGGGGAGGCGCGATACCAGTTGATCATCGCCCTCAGCCGCCCCGGACGCCCCCATTCCGCGCGGTAATCCTCAAGCCGCTCTGCCGTCAGCCAACTCAGGTCCATATGCGCCGAAAAGAGCTTTAGCAGCCCGGCGAAGTCATCTTTGGCCAGCCTCACCGCGCTGCCTTCGGCGCGCAGCGCGTTGATATATTGCGAGGCGCTCGACTGCGCACCGCCTGCGGCCATGGCACGCTGAAAAGGCACGGGATGCACGCCGTTGAGAATGATCAGCCGGGCCACCAACTCGGGTCGGAACATCGCCAATGCGTAGCCCACCGAAGCGCCCCAATCATGCGCCAAAACCGTCACCGGCCTGTCCCCGATCAACGCGGCCATATCGGCCATGAGATGGGCCATGGCATAGGGCTCAATCCCTTCGGGCGCGCTGCTTTGGCCATAGCCGCGCTGGTCGGGGGCGATGCAGTGAAAGTGCTGGCAAAGCAGCGGGGCCAGATCGCGCCATGCGCCGCCATATTCGGGAAAGCCATGGAGCATGAGCAGCGGCGAAAGGCTTTCATCGCCCCAATGGCGTAAGAAAATCTCCTGACCGTTCACGCGGCGGGTTTCGGTCCGTGTTGGTTCCATCACGAGCCCTCCTGCCATCAGCTTTGCCGCTCAGGGCCGCAGACGCAAGGAATTCATGGCAAAATCAGGGCAACAAAGCCCCGCAACCCTATGACAGAGCGTAAAAACCGGACTTTCCCTTTGCAGCGGCCCGGCGTAAGGCTGGCCCATGACCAAAGTAATGACCAACCGCAATCACGTCCGGGCGATCCTGACGCTTGGCCTGCCGCTGATCGGCGGACATCTGGCACAGATGGCCATCGGAGTGACCGATACGGTCATGCTGGGCTGGTATTCGGTCGAGGCGCTGGCAGCGGTTGTTCTGGGCAGTACCTATTTCTTCGTGCTGTTCATCTTTGGCTCGGGCTTTGCCATGGCGGTGATGCCGCTGGTGGCCGCCTATGACGCCGAGGGTGACGAGATTGGCCTGCGCCGCGCCACGCGCATGGGGCTGTGGCTGTCGGTGGGTTTTGCGATGATCGCGCTGCCCGCGATGATATGGTCGCCTGCGGTGCTGGACCTGCTGGGACAGGGGCCCAACCTTGCCGATACGGCGGGCGATTACCTCAAAGTCGCAGGCTGGGGCATCGTGCCTGCGTTGCTGGTGATGGTGCTGAAATCCTACCTTGCTGCCTTGGAGCGGACTCAGGTCGTGCTATGGATCACCCTGCTGGCTGCCGTGATCAATGCGATGGCGAACTACGCGCTGATCTTTGGTAACTGGGGCGCGCCGGAGCTTGGCGTGATGGGCGCGGCGGTGGCCTCGGTCACGACGCAATGCGTCTCGCTTATCGGGGTGGTGATCTATGTGCTGATCGCCCTGCCGCAACACAGTCTGTTCGTGCGGCTCTGGCGGGTCGATACCCAGATGCTGGTGCGGGTCTTTACGTTGGGGCTACCGATTGGCCTGACCACGCTGAGCGAAGTTGGCCTGTTTGCGGCCTCTTCGTTGATGATGGGCTGGCTCGGAACGATCCCGCTGGCGGCGCATGGGATTGCGATCCAGCTCGCCTCTCTGACCTTCATGGTGCATCTGGGGCTGAGCAACGTCGCCACGATCCGTGCGGGCAATGCCTATGGCCGCCGCGACGTGCCGCATATGAAGCGCGGCGCGGTGATTGTCACGGTCCTGTCGCTGGTCTTTGCCCTGATCACCATGGTCGGTTTTGTGGGCTGGCCCGAGCCGCTGATCTCGGTTTTCATGCAAGAGGACGAGCCTGCGCGGGTCGAAATCCTTGCCATTGGCACCGGCCTTCTGGTCATGGCCGCGCTGTTTCAACTGGTCGACGGGGCGCAGGTGGTGGCGCTTGGCCTGCTGCGCGGGGTGCAGGATACCAAGATCCCGATGGTGATGGCCGCGATCAGCTATTGGGTGGTCGGCATGCCCTGCTCCTATTTCCTTGGCTTCACGCTGGGGTTCGGAGCGATGGGCATTTGGGCCGGTCTGGTGGCCGGGCTGGGCGTTGCGGGGCTGCTGCTCAACGCGCGGTTCTGGGGCGTCACGGTCAAGTCACTGGCCGGGTAACCCTCAGCTCCGATCCATCCGATCCGCTTTTTTGCGCACGAGCGTGCTGCGCAGATCATGCATTGCCAACAACAAGTCATCCGTCACCGCATCCAACTCGGCATCCGTGGCGCGCGATTGTGCCCATTGCGTGGTGAGGTTCAGGTGATCCACCGCGCGGCGGATGTCGTCAATCTCCCGTGCGGCAAGGGTTTCGCGGCGCGCCTTTGTCCAGCGGGCGATCTCGGACTTATCGGCTTCGGTCAGATGGTGCTGCCCATGGGGCTTTACCTCACCGTTGCGGATGTTGACGACGGCGATCTGCTCCATCTCGATCCGGCGCTGGCGGTTTGCGGCATCCAGCCGAAACACCGCCGCGCCATTCTCGCGGACCCTGAAGTAATAGTCGGGAAGATCGCCTGCCATGGTTCGCCTTTACGTCAGCCCGGCACAGAAGGTTTGGATGCGGGTGCATGCCTCTTTCAACGCCTCGTCAGACGTAGCGTAGCTGACGCGGAAATTCGGCGAAAGACCGAAGGCCGCGCCAAAGACGACCGCCACGCCGGTTTCCTCAAGCAGCGCGGTGGCAAAGGTCTCATCATCCGAGATCTTGGTGCCCGCCGCCGAGGTCTTACCGATCAGCCCCGCGATGGAAGGGTAGACGTAGAACGCCCCCTCGGGCGTCGGGCAGGTGATGCCCTCAATGGCAGAGAGCATCTCGACCACCAGATTGCGGCGGCGCACGAACATCTCGTTGTTCTCAGCGATGTAATCCTGCGTGCCGTTCAGTGCCTCAACCGCGGCCCACTGGCTGACCGAGCAGGGGTTCGACGTGCTTTGCGACTGGATTTTGCGCATTGCGCCGATCAGCTTTTCCGGGCCTGCGGCATAGCCGATGCGCCAGCCGGTCATAGCGTAGGCTTTCGAGACGCCGTTGACCGTCAGCGTGCGGTCGTAAAGCGCGGGTTCCACCTCGGCCGGGGTGCAGAACGCGAAACCGTCATAGGCGAGGTGCTCGTACATATCGTCGGTCATCACCCAGACATGCGAGTGGCGCATCAGCACATCGGTCAGCGCCTTCAACTCGTCGCGGCTATAGCCCGCCCCGGTAGGGTTCGAGGGCGAGTTGAAGATGAACCATTTGGTTTTGGGCGTGATTGCCTCTTCCAGCGCTTCCGGCGTCAGCTTGAAGTTATTCTCAAGCGTGGCGGGCGCGATCACCGGTGTGCCGCCTGCGAGCAGCACCATATCGGGATAGCTGACCCAATAGGGCGCGGGGATCACGACTTCTTCGCCGGGGTTCATCGTTGCCATCAGCGCGTTATAAAGGATCTGTTTGCCGCCCGTCCCGACGCTGATCTGCGCGGGGGTATAGTCCAGCCCGTTGTCGCGTTTGAACTTGGCGCAGATCGCCTGTTTCAACTCGGGGATGCCATCCACGGGGGTGTATTTCGTCTTGCCTGCGTTGATCGCGGCGACGGCGGCGTCCTTGATATTCTGCGGCGTGTCAAAGTCCGGCTCGCCCGCGCCAAGTGCGATAATATCGCGCCCCGCGGCCTTGAGTTCTGCCGCCTTGGTGGTGACGGCGATTGTGGGCGACGGTTTGACCCGATCAAGGGTCGCGGACAGCAGTTCCATTTCAGCCTCGGGTTGCTTATGAATATCCCCACGTTCATAGGGGGCGGCCCCGCACCCGGCAAGGGTGTCTGGCAGGAGATAAAGCATGACCGACGAGATTGACTGGTACGGCCCCGAGGCCGCCACCTTTGGCGACCGGGTCGCGGCGGCCCGCGAACAGACCGGCATGACACAGGCGATGCTGGCCAAACGGCTGGGCGTGCGTCTGTCCACCCTGCGCGGCTGGGAGGACGATCTGTCTGAGCCGCGCGCCAACCGGCTTTCGATGCTGGCGGGGCTTTTGAATGTCTCGATGATGTGGTTGATCAATGGCGAAGGCGAGGGGGTCGATGCCCCCGAAGCGGGCGAAACCGCGCGCCGCGTCGATCTGGAAGAAGTGTTGGCCGACATGCGCGCCCTGCGCACCGACCTGCTGAAAAAGGCCGAGACTGTCGGCAAAATGGAAAAGCGCATTCGGCGCCTTATGACGGAGCCCGCAGATGCCTGAGGTCCATGAACACCGGTTGAAACGCCTGCAAATGCGCTCCATGCGCCGGGGCATCAAAGAGATGGACCTGATCCTATCGGCCTATGCCGAGGCGCGGCTGCCGCAGATGGATGACGCGGGGCTCACGCTCTATGACCAGATGCTCAATGAGAATGACCACGACCTTTATCTTTGGGTCAGCGGACAGGCCGACGCCCCCGCCGAATATGCGGCATTGGTCACAGATATCCGCGGGCAATTGGCCGAGGCGCGCGGCTGATTCAAAAAACCCGAAAGGGTTTAACGAATTATTCTGATTTTTCAGCGAGTTTCCGGTTCGAACAAGGTGAACCGGAGATTTCGCATGAGCATTCAAGACCCCGCTGCGCAGCCGATGGCCATAAAGGGTTTTATGGCAGGCTATCTTGAGTCCCTGTCCTTGGTCGAGCGGTTGCACCGCTTGCTGCTGGACGTGATCAAGGACGAATTCGAACGTGTCGGCGTGTTAGAGATCAACGCCGTGCAGGCGCTGCTTTTGTTCAATATCGGCGATAACGAGGTGACCGCGGGCGAGCTGAAAAGCCGCGGCTACTATCAGGGCAGCAACGTCAGCTATAACCTTAAGAAGCTGGTCGAAATGGGCTATATGCACCACCAGCGCTGCGAGATTGACCGCCGGTCCGTCCGCGTTCGGCTGACCGAAAAGGGGCGTTATATCCGCGATGTGGTGGCCGAGCTTTTCTCGCGCCATGCCGATGGGATGGAAAACAAGGGCGTGCTGGGCGATGCAGGGATCGAAGATATCACCCGCTCTCTCAAACGGATGGAGCGGTATTGGACGGATCAGATTCGCTATATCTACTGATCACGGGCAGGGGGGTGAGGTGGGAGTAGACCCTCCCCTCCACTTCCCGCAAGAGCTTCTGGGTCATGGCGCGGGCGTAGTCCTCAAACCCCTCAGCGGTCTCAACGAATGCGCCGGGGCCGAGCATGACTTCGGCCCGGTAGTATGACGCCAGCGCGCCGATCTCGGCCTGCCGACTGTCGCCAAGCGCCGGGTCTTCCGCGCCGATCACCAAACCGTTGATGGTCAGCTCCTGTGGCTCGAGGGGCTGGGCTTGCAACCTGTCGCGTATATCCCGGGGCCGCGGCCCGAAGTTCGAGATGCCGTCGCCCGAGATATCCAGCGTGTGTTTCTGGCAGGCGGCGCGCGTCGCCAACTGGCCCGCGCCAAACTGCATCGCATCCCCCAATGCCGTGCCGGGAGAAGCCTCACGCCGCTCGGTGCTGCGCAAAAGTGCGATGGCCCCATCAAGCGCCGCCGCGTCGCTCAACGGGGTCCAAGGCAAGATCACCGTCTGATCACTGGACCCGCTCCATTCATAGATCATCAGGTCGACGCCATGCTCCGGCAGCGCCAGCAGGGCGTCCCGCACACGCGGATCGTTCAGCGCGTCGGCCAAACCACCGATCTGTAACCGATACTCTCGCGCATCGACCGAACCAGAGACATCCAGCCCCAAGGCAAGCGCCTGCCGACAAGCGGCCTCGGCCGATTGGATGGCATTGATCGTGAGAAAAGGGCGAGGGCCGCGCGGATCATCCCAGCGATCCGCTCAGCCGCGGCGGCACCCCCTTGGGGGCGACCGAAGAGGGCACATCACGCACCGGACGCCGCGCGAGACGACAAAGGGCCGCCCGCGCTTCGCCTATGGGCGCGAGCATCAGCGCCAGCAGGACATTGATGCAGAGCCTTACCAATGACCGGTGTTTTCCATGCTGGCCCAAGGTTCCTGCGCGGGCAGGGCGTCACCCTCTTGCAGCAATTCGACCGAGATATTGTCGGGCGAGCGGACAAAGGCCATCCGCCCGTCCCGCGGCGGGCGGTTGATGGTCACGCCGTTGTCTTGCAGGTGCTGGCAGGTCTCATAGATATTCTCGACCGTATAGGCGAGGTGACCAAAATGGCGGCTGTCACTGGGCAGCGCGTCATCGCCGTCCCAGTTATAGGTCAGCTCCACATCCGCATGGCCATCGTCCATGCCCGGCGGGCAGAGGAAAACCAGCGTGAAACGGCCCCCTCGTTGTCGATCCGGCGCCGTTCCACAAGGCCCAGAAGTTTGTAAAATGCGATAGAGGCGTCCAGATCCTTCACGCGCACCATTGTATGCAAGTATTTGATGGGCATCGGTTTTCCTTCAGTTGGGCCGCTTGGGGAGGGATGAAACACCCTGTTCGGGCCGAAAATTCGTCGTCAAAAAGTCGTCACAAAACGGGAAGCGGCAAAATATGCCCGCCGCGCTTTGATAGAGAGTTTAGGCGCGAAACCACCGGTGTCAAAGGCGGCAACGGCATTGTCAGGCGATTGCCCCCGCAAAGCCGCCTTGAGGCGCGCGGCGCGGAAGGGTATGCAAAGACAAATGCCACGGATAACGTGAGGGGGCTGCGTGAAACAGTACCATGATGCGCTGCGCGAAGTGCTGGAGCAGGGGGTGACCTCGACCGACCGCACGGGAACGGGGACGATCTCTCATTTCGGGATGCAACAGCGCTACCGGATGGCCGATGGCTTCCCGCTGGTGACGACGAAGAAGCTGCATCTGAAATCCATCCTGCATGAGCTTTTGTGGTTCCTCTCGGGCGACACGAACATCGGCTACCTCAAGGAAAATGGCGTCCGCATCTGGGACGAATGGGCCGATGAGAACGGTGACCTCGGCCCGGTTTATGGCCATCAATGGCGGCGTTTTCCGATGGTGGGTGAGCCGATGCCGCAGCCCGATGGGACGGTGCTGCATCAGGCCGGTCAAGTCGATCAAATCGCCAAGCTGGTCGAGGCGATCCGCAAGACCCCGACAGCCGCCGGCTGATCGTTTCGGCGTGGAACCCCGGCGAGGTAGATCAGATGGCGCTGCCGCCCTGCCATACGCTATGGCAGGTACGCATCGCGGGCGGCAAGCTGCATTTGCAGCTTTATCAGCGCTCGGCGGATATGTTCCTTGGCGTGCCGTTCAACATCGCCTCCTACGCGCTGCTGCTGGAGATGTTGGCCCATGTCACTGGCTACGCACCGGGCGATTTCGTGCATTCGATGGGCGACGCGCATATCTATTCCAACCATCTGGAACAGGTGCAGACCCAACTTGCGCGCACCCCAAGCCGCTGCCAAAGCTGCGGATCAACCGCGAGGTGAGCTCGATCTTTGATTTCCGCTATGAGGATTTCACCTTCGAAGGCTATGACCCCGACCCAGCTATCAAAGCGCCGGTGGCCGTCTGATGCTGAGCCTGATCGTCGCCCGCGCCCGCAATGGTGCCATTGGCAAAGACGGGGATATCCCTTGGTCGCTGCCCGAAGACCTGAAATTCTTTCGGCGCGAAACCACCGGCGGTGCCATCATCATGGGGCGCCGCACATGGGAAAGCCTGCCGTTCAAGCCTTTGAAGAACCGTCTGAATTGCGTGGTCTCCAGTACTGATATTGAGGGCGTCCATTCGGCGCGCGACCCGCAGGCGGCCTTGGGCCATTGCGCGGCTGAGGGGTATCGCCGGGTCTACGGCATTGGCGGCGAAGGTATCTACCGCGCACTTCTGCCCTTGGCGGATCGGCTCTTGGTGACCGAAGTCGACGTGGAAATCGACGCGGCAGACGCATTTTTCCCCGAGTTTGACCCCGAAGAATGGATTGAGCTTGGCAATCTTTGCCTGCGCGCGACGGGCCCCCGCGCCATCGCACGTGAATGGCTGCGCCGCCGCTGACAGCCATTGACATAGGCCGCGCGCCGCGCATCACTGCGGCCTATGTTTGATCTGTCCGCACCGCCTGAGGGGTTTGTCGAAAACCCATTCCCCCATTACGACCGCCTGCTGCGCGAGACCCCGGTGCTGCGCCAGCCCGATGGCTCTGTGCTGATCTGCCGCCACGCGGACCTGAACGCGATTTACCGCGACACCACGCTTTATATCTCGGACAAAAAGCTGGCCTTCGCGCCGAAATTCGGCCCTGGCAGCCCTCTGTTTGAGCATCACACCACAAGCCTCGTGTTCAATGACCCACCGTTGCACACCCGCGTGCGGCGGATCATGACGTCGGCCCTGACGCCCAAGGCGCTGGCACGGATGGAGCCGGGGCTGATCGACACGGTTGACCGTCTGCTGGAAGGGCTGGGCCCCACGCCGGACCTGATTGAGGACTATGCCAGTTGCATTCCGGTGCAGATCATCGGCAACCTGCTGGACGTCCCGATGGAAGAACGCGGCCCCCTTCGGGACTGGTCACTGGCAATTCTCGGCGCGCTGGAGCCTACCTTGAGCGAAGCGGAGTTGGAGGCGGGCCATACTGCGGTGCGCGCGTTCAAAGCCTATCTGCAAGACCTCATCGCCCGGCGCCGGGCTGATCCGGGGATCCTGAAACCGACGTGCTGACGCGGCTCATTGCCGGAGATGACGGCGGGCAGTTGACCGAGATCGAGTTGATTCAAAACTGCATTTTTATTCTCAACGCAGGCCATGAGACGACCACCAACCTGATCGGCAGTGCCCTCGCGCTGCTCCATGACCACCCGGATCAAAAGGCGCGATTGCTGGCGGAACCCGCGTTGATCGGCCCCTGTATCGAAGAGGTGCTGCGCTTCCGCTCGCCCAACCAGTTCGGCAACCGCGAGACCACGGCCCCCGTCACGATCGGCGGGGTGGAGATTGCCGCAGGGACCAACCTGCATCTTTGCATCGGAGCGGCCAACCGCGACCCGGAAGTCTTTGAGGATCCGACGAAATTCGATATCGGGCGCAAACCCAATCGGCATCTGGCCTTTGCCGGCGGTCCGCATGTCTGCGTAGGGCTGACCTTGGCACGGATGGAGGGGAAAATCGCCCTCCAACGCTTTCTGAACCGTTACCCGGACTATGAAATCAGCGCGGCGCGTCAGGGCGGTGGGCGTATCCGTTTTCACGGCTATGCGACGCTTCCGGCGCGGTTGAGTTAAAGACGCGCTGCCATAAAAGACTGGACTTGATGTATGCGCCCCGGCAATCTTCGTTCATATTGTATATAATTACGAGGATTATCATGCGTCTAACGACAGCTATTGCAGCGGCGATAGGGCTGCTTTCTGCGGGCTTGGCCGGTCAGGTCTCGGCCGAGCCAAAGCTCTATGCCTATCCTAGCAGCGCGAATTATTGCCCGGCTGGATTGCAGCCGGTGACGCTTGGCGGCGCGATTGGCTGCGGGACACCGAACCAGCCCATGACCTATGCAGAGGTCAAAGCGCATCCGGTTGTCCACCGCCATCGCCACCCGCACCGCGCAGTGACACTGCGCCGTTCAGCCCGCGTGCCTTGCCCGGTCGGGGCAAAGGGCTGTTCGTATCAGTGAACTCTCAAGCAACGCCCGGCGCGGGACGCCGGGTGTTCTTTTGCGATATCGTGGCTAGAGCAGGGCGAGATCGGTGGCCATCTGCCGACCGTCGCGGCCTTCGGTCAGCTCGTAGCTGACCTTTTGATCATCCGCCAAGCCGGTCAGGCCAGAGCGTTCGACCGCTGAAATATGAACAAATACATCGTTACCGCCGCTCTCGGGGGCGATGAACCCGTAGCCTTTGGTGGTGTTAAACCATTTCACGGTGCCAGTTGGCATAATCTCCGCGCCTCCTTTGTCTTTGCGTCTCTGCGTCGAGCAGAATGGCGAAAGCGATTGAATTGCGACCCGCCATAATAGAAAGATCGCGCGGACTTGGAAAAAATCAAGCGATCAGGTGCGAAACCCGCAATTGGGGGCGCGATCGCGTGGCTGAGGGAGACGAATGTGCTAATTTATGGGCTGAAAAACTGTGACAGCTGTCGCAAGGCGAAAAAGGCGCTGCCAGAGGCGCAGTTGGTCGATGTTCGGGAGGCGGGCGTGCCAAGGGCGGTTTTGACGCAGGCCCATGAGCAATTTGGTGCGGCCTTGCTCAACACCCGCTCCACCACCTGGCGGGGGCTGGATGAAGAGACGCGCAAGCAGGCCCCGCTCGCCCTGATAGAAGCTCATCCAGCGCTAATGAAACGCCCTCTGATCGCGGTGGGTGACAAGCTATTTCTCGGCTGGAACAAAGAGATAGAAGCCGACGTTCACGCGATGCTTTAACTTCGGCCTGCAATTAGCCGGTCCAGTGACAATGGGCCGGCACCTTTGATGACGAGTACCAAAAGCAAGAACACCCAGAGCGCCCGCTGGTCAAGAATATGGGCATCAGGAAAGCGGTCGAACCACGCGCCAAGCGCGCTGCCATGGCCGTAAAGATCGGTGAGGGATTGCACCACGACAAAGCCCACCATCGCCAGTGCCGCCAGTCGGGTCAGCAGGCCAATAACGATGAGCAGCGGCAAGATAAATTCCGCCACCGTTCCGGCGACGACGACGAGCCAATGGAACACCCCAAGCGCGTCACTGTCATAGCCCACGGCCGCAAACACGCGGGGGAAGATTTGCGCATAGGCTCCGGTGGATGGGGTAAAGATGCCCAAGGGGCCGGGCCCGAGTTTGGTCAGCCCGGCATTCAGGAAATAGACCAGCAACACTGCGGCAAAGAGGAACCGGGCGAGGGTCGGAAGCAGCCAGTCGGCCCGCTCCAGACGGTCGGCGGCGTTGCGGTATAGGGTCGGAAGCTGGGTCATTTACTGCCCTCCAAGGAAATTGCGCTGAAGACACCGTGGCTCAGGGCGAGGGTCAAGGCGGCGGCAAGGTCAAACGCGGGCTGGGCGCCCGCCGTGGCGTCATGGGCCGCCCCGAAGGGCAAGCCGTCGGCAAGGTGGGATAGCCATAGCGCCGCGCCGGGCGGCAGCAGATGCGGCGCGGGATCATAGGCGGGGCGGGTGATCACCACGTCCTGCGCTGCGCTGTGGGGCTTGGGCGCGTCCTCGGTGAAATTATAGCGCCAGATGTCGAAAAGCGGCCAGTCTGACCGCAAGAGGCGGGTTGCGGGCGCGAGGGTGAACCTTGCCCCCATCAATGCATCGGGGCCAAGCGTTTCGAAGACCTTCGGATCAAGCGGAGCCGCGTCAGCCGCGTGATAGGAGGCACGCAGCGCGAGGTCGAGCCGTGCCGCATCGGCGAGGTAGCCAATCTTGGCCAAAGGGGCGAAAGCCGCGATAAAGGCGGGGAAATCCCTGCCGTAATGCATCATCATCGGAGATGTCGGCGGATGCGCCCGGACGTAGAGGGGGCCAGTTCGGCAAAGTTGCGGGCGCCGATCAGCTTGCGCACAAGGGGAAAGGCCACTTCGAGCGCGGCGATCAGGGAATGCGTGACGTTGTTGCGATAGACGCCATAGCGCGCGCCCGCCGGTTGCCCCCGGCCATCGCGCAGCCCATCGGGTGCAGACCGTGACGGATCAAGCAGGGCCGCGCGAAAGCTGTGTTGGTCGGTCACACCAGCACCTCAGCGGCGCGGGTGGCTTCGGCCCGTAGGACGGACCAGTCGGGCACGTCATTGTCCCACTCGACCAGCACCGGCTTTGGCCCGGTTTGGGCCAGCGTGTAGCTTAACAGGTCCCAAACAGGATCGACGACCGGTTTGCCATGGCTGTCGATCAAAAGCGGCGCGCCGTGATCGTCGGTGTCGTCATCATGGCCGCCCACATGAACCTCGCCCACATGGTCTGTCGGGAAGGCGTCGATGTAACCCTGTGGCGACAGCCCGAGATTGGTGGCCGAAATGAAGACATTGTTGACATCCAGCAAGAGACCGCAAGAGGTGCGCGCTATAATCTCTGCCAAAAAGTCCGTTTCAGACAAGTCGGATTCCGCGAATGCAAGGTAGCTGGAGGGGTTTTCCAGCAGCATTTGCCGACCCAAGACATCTTGGACTTGGTTGATATGTGACGCCACACGGGTCAGCGTTTCCTCGGTGTAGGGCAGCGGAAGGAGATCGTTGAGATACTCCATCCCATGGGTCGACCACGCCAAATGTTCGGAGAAGGACGCGGGCTGCGTTCGGTCACAGAGGGTTTTGAGCCGTGCCAGATGGGCCGCGTCCAGCGGCCCTTCGCCACCGATCGACAGGCCGACACCATGGACCGACAGGGCGAAACGGTCTTGCAAGGCGCGTAGTTGCGCATGGGGGCGGCCACCGTCGCCCATGTAGTTTTCGGCATGCACCTCGATCCAGCGGACCGGGCCAGGATCGGCCATCAAGCCATCGAAATGTCGAGATTTAAATCCGACGCCGGGGGCATTGGGCAGTGTTGTGACAGGGGGTATCGTCGCGCATAACGGCCTCCGGCATGTTGCGGGGCGGGGTTCCGGGCGGGGATGCCGCCCGGAACGCTATAGATTAAGCGGGCAGGTCGCGGTCGAGCGCTTCCAAAGAGCCGGTCCGCTCGGTCCCGTCTGCCATCTCGGGCAGGTCGATCTCGGCGCAGGTGCCTTCGTCAACGAGGGTCCATGCGTTGCCTTGGTAATCGGTCACAGAGGTGCCCGCGCAGGTGGTGCCGGGGCCCGCTGCGCAGTCGTTCTCACCGGCCAGCGAAACGCCAAAGCATTTCTCTTGCGAAGCGGCGGTAGCGGTGGTGGCGTGGCTGCTCAGCGCGGCGGCGACGGCCCCTGCGATGGCGGCGGTTTTGAGTGTGGTGGACATTGTCGTTTCCTTCCTGATGGTTTGAACAGGTTTACTAGAGCAGCCTGCTTCCTCACAAGCCAGTCACGAGGGAGTGCGTCACGGTCCCGTCAGAAATCACGCGGAAAACTAGCGAAAATTGTAACCTTCCCGCGCAGGAAGGGAATGATTGTTACAAAAACGCTCCGGCGGGCAGGGGGCAAGCTGCCCGCAAGACCGCCGGAGCGCAGATTTGTTACAAGCCGTTAGCGCAGGTCAGGCGGGGTCGCGTCCTGCGCCAGTTCGGCGGTGAGTGCATCCAGCGGCTGCACCGAAGTCTGCTTTTGCCCCAGACGGCGCACGGAAACGGTACGCTCTTCAACCTCACGCGCCCCGACGGCGAGGATCACCGGCACTTTGCCGACCGAATGCTCACGGACTTTGTAGTTGATCTTCTCATTACGCATGTCGGCTTCCGCACGCACACCAGCGGCTTTCAGGGTCTCGACGACCTCGGCCACATAGTCATCCGCTTCAGATGTGATGGAGGCCACGACCACCTGACGCGGGGCCAGCCAGAAGGGCAGCTTGCCAGCGTGCTCTTCGATCAGAATGCCGATGAAACGCTCGAAGCTGCCCAAGGTGGCGCGGTGCAGCATCACAGGGCGGTGCTTGTTGCCGTCCTGCCCGATGTAGCTGGCCTCCAGCCGCTCGGGCAGGTTGGCATCGACCTGTAGGGTGCCGCATTGCCAGTTGCGCCCGATGGCGTCGGTCAGAGTGAACTCCAGCTTCGGCCCGTAGAATGCGCCTTCGCCCTCCAGCACCTCAAAGTCATAGCCGGCAGCCTTGCAGGCATCGCCAAGCGCCTGCTCCATGTTGTCCCATGTCTCATCGGAACCAATCCGCTTTTCGGGGCGGGTGGAGAGCTTGATGGTCCAGTTCTCAAACCCGAGGTCGGCATAGACCTTCGACAGAAAGGCGATGAACTTGGCGGTTTCCGAGGTGATCTGATCCTCGGCGCAGAAGATATGCCCATCGTCTTGGGTAAAGCCGCGCACCCGCATGATGCCATGCAGCGCCCCCGAAGGCTCATAGCGCGCGCAAGATCCGAACTCGGCCATCCTGAGCGGCAGGTCGCGATAGGATTTCAAGCCTTGGTTGAAGACCTGCACGTGGCAGGGGCAGTTCATCGGCTTGAGCGCGTTCACCGCCTTTTCGCGGGCATGTTCCTCATCGACCTCAACGATGAACATGTTCTCTTGGTATTTGTCCCAGTGGCCGGATTTTTCCCACAGTTTGCGGTCGACGACCTGCGGGGTGTTCACCTCGACATAGCCGTCGCGGTCCTGCATGCGGCGCATGTAGTCCTGCAAGGTGGTGTAGATGCGCCAGCCGTTGGGGTGCCAGAAGACTTGGCCCGGTGCCTCTTCCTGCATGTGGAACAGGCCCATCTCTTTGCCAAGCTTGCGGTGGTCACGCTTGGCGGCTTCTTCGAGCATGTTGAGATGCGCGCGCAGCTTTTCCTTGCCGGTGAAGGCCACGCCGTAGATGCGTTGCAGCATCGCGCGGTCACTGTCGCCGCGCCAATAGGCACCGGCGATGGACATCAGCTTGAACGCATCGCCCGGCACTTGGCCGGTGTGTTGCAGGTGCGGGCCACGGCAGAGGTCTTGCCAATCGCCGTGCCAATACATGCGCAGCGGCTCATCGCCGGGTATCGCGTTGATCAGCTCGACTTTATAAGGCTCGTTCAAGTCCTCGTAATGTTTGATCGCGCGGGCGCGGTCCCAAACCTCGGTCCGGACGGCGTCGCGTTTGTTGATGATCTCTTTCATCTTCTTTTCGATTGCGCCGAGGTCTTCTGGGGTGAAGGGCTCTTTGCGGTCAAAGTCGTAATACCAGCCGTCCTTGATCACCGGGCCGATGGTGACCTTGGTGTCGGGCCAGATTTCCTGCACGGCGCGGGCCATGATGTGCGCGAGGTCGTGGCGGACCAGTTCATTTGCCTGCGCTTCGTCGGCCATGGTGTGGATCGCGATGTCGGCATCTGCTTCAATCGGCCACGCCAGATCGAAATGCGCGCCATTGACGGTGGCGCTGATGGCCTTTTTGCCCAAGGATTTTGAGATGTCGGCAGCCACTTCGCCAGCGGTGATACCGGCGTCATATTGGCGGCTATTGCCATCGGGAAGGGTGAGGGAGATTTGGGCCATCTTGGGCGCTCCTCGTCGGTTTGGCGCCTACGAGACGCCCGGTTGCGGGTTATGTGTTGCGCCTATGTGGCGGGACGGGGGCGTTTTGTCAATGCGAGCGGGACCTTGGGCAGGCAAGTTGCGGCCCTGCGGCGGCGCGCTATGTCAGGCGGGCAACAACGAGGATGGGTCACATGCAAGACGACACGGCGCAGCGCGCTTTCGAGACGATTTCGGGGGCGGATGACCCGGCACCGGGGTTGGACGACAAGGCGCAGCGGGCCGAGGCACGCAATGGGCTGCGCCATATCCTGTCGTTGTCGATGACCAAAGTGGCCGATGGGCTGATTGATCCCAAGCTGGTGTTGGCGTGGCTGCTGAGTGCCCTCGGCGCGCCTGCGGTCTTTGCGGGGCCTTAGTGCCGATCCGCGAGGCCGGATCGCTTTTGCCGCAGATCGCGCTGGCGGGCGTGGTGCAGCGCATGGCGCGGCGCAAATGGGCTTGGGTGTGGGGCTCGGTCGGGCAGGGCATGGCGGCGGCGCTGATCGCCCTCGCCGCGCTGAGCCTTGAGGGGGCCACGGCAGGCTATGCCATCTGCGCGGCCCTCGCGCTGCTGGCCGTTTGCCGCGCCGCCTGTTCGGTGTCGTTCAAGGAAATTCTGGGCAAGACCGTGGGCAAAACCCGGCGTGGATCGGTGACCGGTTTGGCGGGGTCCGTGTCCTCGGTCGGGGTGGTGATCTTTGCCGGGCTCTTGATGTCGGGCCTGTTTCAAAGCCGCGGTGTCGTCGTGGTGGCGATTGCGCTGGCGGCGGGGCTTTGGGTCGCGGCGGCGCTGCTCTTCTCAACGATCAAAGAAACGCCGAGCGAGACCGAAAAGGCCGATGGCGTGGATTTCAAACTGCTGCGCGGCAATCGCGACCTGTGGCTGTTCATTCTGGTGCGTGGGCTTTTGGTGTCGACCGCGCTTGCGCCGCCCTATTTGGTGGTGCTGGCCGGATCGTCGGAGGGCGGGCAGTTGGGGCAGTTGGGCGCCTTGGTGCTGGCCTCGGCATTGGCGTCCTTGGTCAGCTCCTATGTCTGGGGGCGGCTGTCAGATATGTCGAGCCGCCGAGTGCTGATGCTGACGGGCATCGTCGGCGCACTGGCGATGGCGTTGGCGGTGGGGCTGTGGTTCCTTGGTTTGGCGCAGGCGGTCTGGGCCATGCCCGGCGTGCTGTTCATCCTGATGATCGCCTATCACGGCGTGCGGCAGGGGCGCTCGACCTATCTGGTCGACATGGCCCCGAAAGACCACCGCGCCGCCTATGCCGCCGTGAGCAATACGGTGATCGGGTTGCTTTTGCTGCTGGCCGGGGTGCTGGGCGGTGGTGCTGCGCTGATCGGGGCGCAGGCGACGCTGATGCTCTTTGCCGTGATGGCGGTCGCCGCCGCGGTTCTGGCCCATTGGTTGCCCGAGGTTGAGCATCTTTCCGAGGACTGACTTGCCCTCATCCGCGGCGATGCCCATGATTGGGCCAAAGACGGAGGCAGCATGTCAGACAGCAAATTCATCGACACCCCAGAGGGGCGGCGCATCGCCTATCACAAGACCGACGGGGCGGGGCCCTGCGTGGTTTTCCTCGGCGGGCTGAAGTCCGACATGATGGGGACCAAGGCGGTCTATCTCGAAGACTGGGCGCGGGCCGAGGGGCGGGCGTTTCTGCGGTTCGACTACTCCGGTCACGGGGATCCTCGGGCAGCTTCACCGAAGGCTGCATCGGCGATTGGCACGAAGATACGCTGGCCGCAGTCACGGCGCTGACCGAGGGGCCGCTGATCGTTGTGGGGTCGTCCATGGGGGGCTGGCAGGCGCTGCTTTTGGCCCGGCACCTGCCAGAGCGCATTGCCGGGCTGGTCGGCATCGCCGCCGCACCTGATTTTACCGAAGACGGATACTGGGCGAATTTCACCGAGGCGCAGAAACAGACGCTGGCAGAGGTCGGGCAGGTCGAACTGCCGTCGGACCATATGGAGCCCTATGTCATCACCCGCCGCATGATCGAGGATGGGCGCAAGCGGCTGGTGCTGCGGGAGGCGCTCGACTTGCCGTTCCCCGTGCGGCTGCTGCAGGGCACGGCCGATACGGCCGTCAGCACGGCCACGGCGGTGCGGCTACTGGAGCACGCGCAGAGCCCTGATATGCAACTGACGCTGGTCAAAGACGCCGATCACCGCTTCTCAGATGCGCGCTGTCTGGCGATGATCGTCGCGGCGATCAACGAGGTTTCCGGCAAAGAGGGCTGACCCAAGGCGCGGGCATGGAACCGCCGATAAGGTTGCGCCCCCGATGCCACCCCAAACCACCCATGCTAAGAGACCGCCAAACCCAAGGGGGACGGCATGAAACCACGTCATTTCAACCGCATACCGCAGCGGATCCTGCGCAATGGCTGAGCCGCTTGTTCTGCTGCCCGGCATGATGTGCGATGCCCGTGTCTTTACGCCACAGGTCCGAGCGCTCTCCCCACGCAGCACGGTGGTGTTGGCTCCGATCACCCAAGGGGAACGGATCGAAGAGATCGCCTCGGGCCTTTTGGATCAACTGCCACCGCGTTTCGCGTTGGTGGGGCAGGGCATGGGCGGTGTTGTGGCGCTGGAGCTTTTGCGTCGCGCCCCCGACCGGATCAGCCGCATTGCCTTGCTGGCGACGCAGGTGCTGGCCGAACTGCCCGCCATCGCCGCGGACCGGGAGCCGCAGATCATCATGGCGCAATCCGGCAAGCTGGGGGAGGCGATGCAGGCGCGGATGGCCTCGGGCTTTCTCGCCCCCGGCAAGGGACGGGGCGAGGTGCTGACCCGCGCGATGGAAATGGCCGAGACACTGGGCGGCGATACCTTTGTGCGCCAGTCCCGTGCCCTGCAACGGCGGCGGGACCAGCAAGCGGTGCTGCGCAAATGCAAGGTGCCGGCACTGGTGCTTTGTGGGGAGCATGACATGCTCTGCCCCGTCAAACGCCACGCCTTCATGGCCGAGATGATCCCCTACGCCAAGCTGACGGTGCTGGAGGATGCAGGCCATTGGCCCAGCCTAGAGGCACCAGAGGCCACAACCGCCGCGCTGCGCGACTGGCTGCATCAACCTCTGGTGCTGCAATAGGGCGGCGGCTCAGGCCGCTGCCGGTTTGTCGGTCTTCTTGGGCGCAGATTTCTGAGACACGGGTTTCTGAGACTCGGATTTCTGAGGCTCGGGCGTTTTCGGCTCGGGCTGGCCATTGTTGGCATCGATAAAGTCCAGCACCAAGGGCCGAATATTGTTGCGCCAGCTTTTGCCTGCAAAAATCCCGTAGTGGCCCGCCCCATCTTCAAGATGGCTGGCCTTTTTGGAATCAGGCAGACCGGTCAGCAGATCAAGCGCCGCGATGCATTGGCCGGGAGCAGAGATGTCATCCTTGCTGCCCTCAACCGTTTTAACCGCCACCGTGGTAATCTTGCCGATATCGACCTGACGGCCCGCCACGGTAAAGACGTTCCGCGCGATCTCGCGCTCTTTAAACACGCGTTGCACGGTCGACAGATAGAACTCTGCCGGCATGTCCATCACGGCGAGGTATTCGTCGTAGAACTTGTTGTGCTTGTCGTGCTCATGCGCCGCTTTTTGCGCTACGCGGGTGATCTGATTGGTAAAGGCATCGCGGTGGGTGTCGTTGTTCATTGAGATGAAAGACGCCAGTTGCAGCAGACCGGGGTACACCTTGCGGCCCACGCCCGCGTATTTGAAGCCGACTTGCTGGATCATCAACTGCTCAAGCTGGCCCATGGTGACACTATGACCAAAGTCGGTCACATCGGTAGGCGCGGCATCCGGGTCAATCGGGCCGCCAATCAACGTCAGCGAGCGCGGCTGCGCTTCGGGCGCTTCTTCGGCCAGATAGGCGGTGGCCGCCAAGGTCAGCGGGGCGGGCTGACAGACCGCGATCACATGGGTGTCGGGGCCAAGGTGGTGCATGAAATCAACGAGGTAGAGCGTATAATCCTCGATGTCGAATTTGCCTGCACTAACTGGAATATCACGCGCATTGTGCCAGTCTGTCACATAGACGTCGCAATCAGGCAGCAGGGAGATCACGGTGGACCGAAGGAGCGTGGCATAATGACCGGACATTGGCGCAACCAGCAGAACCTTGCGGCCCGTCTCTTTGCGGCCTTGGACCGAGAATTTCAGCAGATCGCCAAAGGGGCGTTCCATCACCGGCTCGATGCTGACCAGACAATCTTGGCCCGTGGGGCCGACCACTGGGGGAATGTCCCAGTCGGGTTTCACGACCATGCGGGCGAAACTACGCTCCGTCACTTCGCCCCATGCGGCGAGCCATTCCATCGCAGGGTTTGGAAACAGAGAGAAAGCCGGGTAGGATGCCATAGCAAGCGCCGAAGCGCCGAGCCATTGATTGGTATTCCGGATGGACTCCATCATGTCGTAGGTGGCCATATAGCGCATGTGGGGGCTCCTTTATGCTGCACCTGCAAAGATAGGAGGTAAGGGTTAAGATGACAACAGAATCCGAAAATCCCGAGATCACTGAGCCTCAAGCCCTGTCTCGAATGGCGCAAAACCTGAAAAAGGTTGAAGAATTAAGTAAGCGCCTGACCCGCGTGATGTCGCAGCGCGAGGGCCATCAGCCCGCGTTGGACGGGCCGAACCAACAACTTTTCGCGAAAGCAGCACAGTCTTACTGGGCCGAGGCGATGACAAATCCGGCCCGTTTGATGGAGCATCAGATGGGCTATTGGACCAAATCGGTCGCCCATTTCGTCGAGGCGCAGCAGGCGCTGGCCAAGGGCGGGCTGGCCCCGGTCGAGGGGGAGGCGCCCACCGACAAACGTTTTGCCAATCCGCTGTGGCAAACCCATCCCTATTTCAACTTCATCAAACAGCAGTATCTGATCAACGCCGAAGCGCTGCGCCAAGCGGTCGAAGACGCCCAAGACATGGACCCGGCCGAGAAGAAGCGGCTGGTCTATTTCAGCCAGCAGATCATCGCGATGATGTCGCCGACCAATTTCCTTGCCACCAACCCCGATGTTTTGGAGCGCGCGGTAGAGACAGAAGGCGAGAGTCTTGTGAAGGGGCTGGAAAACCTGATCGCTGATTTGGAGGCCAACAACGGCGAGTTGGTCGTCAAACTGGCGGATGACAGCGCCTTTGAGTTGGGCCGTAACATCGCCACCACGCCCGGCAAGGTGGTGTTTCGCAACCGCATGTTCGAGCTGATCCAATACACGCCCAGCACCGAAGAGGTGCACAAGACCCCGCTGCTGATCTTCCCCCATGGATCAACAAGTTCTACATCCTCGACCTCAAGGCGCAGAACAGCCTTGTCAAATGGCTTGTCGATCAGGGGCACACGCTGTTCGTCGTCTCATGGGTGAACCCCGATGTCAGCTATGCCCAGATCGGCATGGAGGATTACGTCGAAGAAGGCTACCTCGCAGCGATTGAAGAGGTGAAGGCGATCACGGATGAAAAGCGCGTGAATGTCGTCGGCTATTGTATTGCAGGCACCACGCTGGCGCTGACGCTCTCGCTGTTGAAAAAACGCAGCGACACGTCGATCAAATCCGCGACCTTCTTCACCGCGCTCACCGATTTCTCGGATCAGGGCGAATTCCAGCCCTTCCTCACCAATGACTTCATCGACGGGATCGAGGCCGAGACGGCGGACAAGGGCATCCTGCCCTCCGTGGTCATGGCGCGGACATTCTCTTTTCTGCGCTCCAACGATCTGGTCTATGGCCCCGCCGTGCGCAGCTATATGATGGGAGAGACCCCACCGGCCTTTGATCTGCTCTATTGGAACGGGGACGGGGCCAATCTGCCGGGGCAAATGGCGATGCAATATCTGCGCGGCCTGTGCCAGCGGAATGAATTGGCCGAGGGCGGGTATAAACTGCTGGGCGAGCGGCTGACCCTCGACGATATCGAGGTGCCGCTCTGCGCTGTGGCCTGCGAGACCGACCATATCGCGCCGTGGAAAGACTGCTACCGTGGCGTGCAGCAGATGGGTTCAAAGGACAAGACCTTCATCATGGCGCAATCAGGCCATATCGCGGGCATCGTGAACCCGCCCAGCCGCAATAAATACGGCCACTATGTGAACGGTGATCTTAGCCAAGATTACGCAGCCTGGCGCGAGGCCGCAACTTATCACGAGGGGTCATGGTGGCCGCGGTGGGGCAAGTGGCTGGTCAAACGTGCAGGCGCTATGATTCCCGCGCTTTCCCGGCGATGATGGCCGCGAGGTTCTCGGCGACGCGCCGGGCGCCTATGTGGCCCGCAAGGCAAATGACTGATTACCTTACGTAATCTTAGCGCGCTAAGCAGCTTATGCTGCAATGCAGAAAAAACCTTGAAATGCTGCACTGCGGCATCTATATTGTGGTCAGACGCGAAACGGACGGGTCTTCCCGCTCCCTTGCCACAGTAGCAGTAAAAGGATTGAGACATGACCAAGACACCTGACATGACCGCGATGTTCAAAGACATTATGGGCGCTTTCCCCGTAGATAACGCCGCCATGCAAGACGCATTCAAAAACACCGCCTCCCTGAACGAGAAACTCTCGGGCGTTGCTTTTGACGCGGCTGAAAAATCGGCTGACATCTCCACCGCCTGGACCAAAGAAACTCTGTCCCGCCTGACTGAGATGACCAAAGTCAAAGCCGAGCCTACAGACTACGCCAAAGCGATGACCGATTTCGCTTCCGCCTCCGCTGAATCCGCGGCCGAGCATATGGCCGCCTTCGCCGAGATCGCGAAAAAGGTGCAGATGGACACTGTTGAGCTGATGATGTCGGCTGGCAAAGAGTTCCAGAGCGACGCGACTGCCGCAGCGACCAAGACAGCCGAGAACGCTCAGGCTGCTGCTAAGAAATCCACCGTGAAGTAAACCGCCCGTCGGTTTTATCTTCTCGGCATGATGCCTAGAAAAAGGGCAGGTCCAATCGGGCCTGCCCTTTTGTCATGCGCTCTTTCTATTTGCCGATCCCTGTCCTAAGCTGCGATGCAGCACCACTGGTCGGGAGTAACATCATGGCGGACAAACCGAAGCCCTTGCTGATAAAACGCTATGCCAGCCGCAGGCTCTACAATACCGAGACAAGCGATTACGTCACCTTGGAGGATATCGCCGGTTTCATCCGCGATGGCCGTGAGGTTCAGATCGTCGACCTGAAGTCTGGCGATGACCTGACACGGCAATATCTTTTGCAAATCATCGCCGAACACGAAAGTCGGGGCGAAGCCGTCTTGCCGGTCGATGTGCTGACCGATCTGGTCCGCAGCTATATGTCGGGCAATGTTTCGGTGGTGCCGCAGTTCTTGCAGGCCTCTTTCGACATGCTCCGCGATGGGCAGAGCAAAGTGGTCGAAAACATGAGCGCGATGAACCCGATGGCCAAAATGCCCGGCATGGAAGCGATGCAGGCGCAGCAAGAAGCCTTCATGAAAGCGATGACAGGGGGCTGGGCCAAATCGACCGCGCCGGAACCACCCAAGCAGCAGGCCGAGCAGGGCGACGATCTGGATGCGATCAAAAAGCAGTTGGCCGAATTGCAGGACAAACTGTCAAAGCTGAACTAACCCACCCCTGGTGAGGGAGCCCTGCGCTCCCTCCTTTCGGTGCACCCTATGCAGCCTGCGCATCCGCCACATCGGCCAGCGCCGCCAAGATCACATCCGCCACAGCGTCGATCTCATCCAGCGTCAACTGAACCGGCAGGCGCACGTCACAGGCCCGCATCAACATGGCGCGGGTACGCGGCAGGTCAGGCAGGTCTTCGATGAATTGCCAGTTCCAAAAAGCCCGGGCGTTATCGGTGCTCTGGCCAAAGACCTGCACCTTCACACCCGTCGCTTCAGCCGCCGCGGCGAAGGCGCGGATCGTGGCATCGGGCAGGCCCACCAGATTGAACTGGATCGAATCCGGCGCGCGGGTCTCTCCGGGCAGGGGGCTTGGCACATCGATCAACGGTGAGGCCGCCAGCCGCGCGGCCATGTGATCATGATTGCGCAGCCCATCCGCCACCCGGCGCGGCAGATGCGACAGTTGCGGGCGGATGATCGCCGCCGACAGGTTCGACATGCGCAGATTGTAAAGCGGCAGCCGGTTCTGCCACGTGGCAAAGCTGTCTTGCAGGGCTGCGTGTTTCTTCCAATTATGCTCATAGGCGCCCGACATGATGATGGCACGGGCCACCAAATCGGCATCATCGGTGATCAGGATGCCCCCTTCGCCGGCGTTGATCATCTTGTAGGACTGAAAAGAGAAACAGCCGATTTTGCCAATCGTGCCAATCTTTCGCCCCTGCCAAAGCGTTCCCAGCGAATGGGCGGCGTCTTCGATCACCGCCACATCGGCGGCCTCACAAAGCGCCATGATCGCATCCATATCCGAAGTGTGCCCGCGCATATGGCTGATAATCACGGCCTGAACACCGGGCAATTTGGCGGCGAAATCCTCAAGATCGACGCGGTAATTCTCGCCCACCTCGCAAAGCACCGGCTTGCAGCCTGCGTGGATCACCGCAGAGGGCACGGCGGCGAAAGTAAACCCGGGGATCAGCACCGACGCCTCTTTCGGCAGGTCCAAGGCGAGCAAGGACAGAAACAGCGCGGCAGAGCATGAAGAAACGGCCAAGGCATATTCGCTGCCCATCATCCGCGCAAATTCGACCTCCAGCAAGGAAACAGGCGCGTCCTTTGCCGCAGTGTAGCGAAAAAGATCGCCGCTTTGCAAAAGCGCCGCAATGGCAGCCTCGGCTTCAGCGGGGATAGGTTCGGCGCGGTGCATGTCGGGCAAAGCCATATTTCAAAATCCTGAATAATGATTTCCAGAATTGTAAAACAACGCGCCGCTCAGGCCAAGAGAAGACCAGCTCAACCCGCACCCCAGTTCTTCCTTCATTCTTTCTCAAATACCCGCGGGGGAATCGCGCCCCCGGCGCGATGGGGGCAGCGCCCCCGCTTTTCAAAGGCCCGCCCAAAACGAGCCCCCCGCCATTGCCGCTCACGCTGGAGAAGTCAAAGACCCAGCCGATCCCGCGTCGCATACCAAAGCATGGCCAGCACCAGCAGCGGGCTGCGCAGAGAGGCGCCACCCGGAAATGCCTGCGTCGGGATCGCGGCCATCGTGTCGAACCCAGCAGCATCGCCCTCGATCGCCTTGGCCATCAGATAGCCCGCATGGGTCGCGGTGCCGACCCCGTGGCCAGAATAGCCGGAAGCCGATAAGATGTTCGGCGCCAGCCGCGCGACATAGGGCAGGCGCTTCATCGTGATGCCCAAGGTGCCGCCCCAAGCATAGTCGATCTTCACATCCTTCAACTGCGGAAAGACCTGCGACATCGGTTTGCGCACCTTAGCGGCGATGTCCTGCGGGAACCGGTAGCCATAGCTTTCGCCCCCCGAAAAGCAGGCGCCCGTCGTGCGACAGCCGGAAGTAATTCACCACGAACCGGCTGTCAGCCACCGCCACGTCGCGGGGCAGCACATCGTTTACGCGGTCGCCCAAGGGTTCGGTGGCGGCGATGAAGTTGTTGATCGGCATGACCCGCGCGGCCACGTCGCCGTTCAACTTGCCCAGATAGCCGTTGCAGGCCAGCACCACATGGTCGGCGGTGACGCTGCCCGTGGCGGTCTGCACCAGTGCCTTGCTGCCTTCGACGATATTCTCGGCGGGGCTTGTCTCATGAATGCGCACCCCTGCCGCCGCGGCGGCGCGGGCAAGGCCGAGCGCATAGTTCAGCGGATGCAGATGCGCCGCACCCATGTCGAGCACGCCGCCCTTGTAGTCGGGCGAGGGGCAAACCGATTGCAGCGCGGCGTGATCCAGCACCTCGATTTCATCATAGCCGTAGTTCTTTTGCAGATGCTCCGCATAGTCATGCAGATGCCGCACGTCAGAGGCGGTCGATCCGGTCCATGCCACGCCGGGTTTCAGGTGGCAGTCGATCTCATGTTTTTCGATCAGCGATTTGACCAGCGCCTTGGCCTCTTGTCCCATCTCCCAAAGCTTGCTGGCATGCTCTTGGCCCAGCATCTTTTCCAGACCGTCCTGCTCAACACGCTGGCCCGACCCCAACTGCCCGCCATTGCGGCCCGAGGCGCCAAAACCCACGCGCTGCGCGTCCAAAAGCACCACATCATAGCCCGCCTCGGCCAGATGCAGCGCGGCTGAAAGGCCGGTATAGCCCCCGCCAACGACACAGACATCGGCTTTGGTGTCGCCCTGCAGCGGCGGGTAGGCCGTGTGCTTCGTGGCGGTGGCGGCGTACCAGCTGGTGGGATACTGGCCTGGCGTGTCATTGGCGTAGAGCAGGTTCATCGGGCCTCCGGGCGTTAGACGTTCATCAGCAGATGTTCACGTTCCCAAGGCGAGATGACCTGTAGGAACTCCTCATATTCCGCCCGTTTCACGATGGAATAGACGCGGGCGAACTCCGGACCCAAAGCCTCATGCAATTCTGTGGCTTCCTCAAACAGATCAAGCGCTTGGCCCAGAACTTGGGGGATGTCCCCTTCGCCGACATAGGCGTCGCCCTTGAATTCGGGCAGCGGGTCTTTTTGCTGGATTAATCCCAGATAGCCGCAGGCGAGGCTGGCGGCGATGCCGAGGTAGGGGTTGCAATCCATCCCCGCAAGGCGGTTCTCAACCCGGCGCGATTTTGGCCCCGAGAGCGGCACGCGGATGCCTGTGGTCCGGTTGTCGCGGCCCCACTCAAGGTTGATCGGCGCGGCGTGATCCTTGACGTAGCGGCGGTAGGAGTTGACGTAGGGCGCGATCACGGCCAGCGCCGAGGGCATGTGGTTTTGCAGCCCGGCGATGAAGTGCTTGAAGGGCGCAGTCTCTTCCCCATCCGCATCGACAAAGATGTTTTCGCCGGTTTCCACGTCCAGCACCGAGTGGTGGATGTGCATCGCGCTGCCCGGCTCATCGGCGATGGGTTTGGCCATGAAGGTGGCATAGCACTCGTGCCGCATCGCCGCTTCGCGGATCAGCCGTTTGAAGTAGAAGACCTCATCGGCCAGACGCACCGGATCGCCGTGCTGCAGGTTGATCTCAAGCTGGCCAGCACCGCCTTCTTGGGTGATGCCGTCAATCTCAAAACCCTGCGCCTCGGCAAAGTCATAGATGTCGTCGATGACGGGGCCGAACTCATCCACGGCGGTCATCGAATAGGCCTGCCGCGCCGCAGCCGGGCGGCCCGAGCGGCCCATCATCGGCTGAATTTCCTTGGCCGGGTCGATGTTGCGGGCCACAAGGAAGAATTCCATCTCAGGGGCCACCACAGGCTCCCATCCCTTGTCGCGGTACAGTTGCACCACCCGTTTAAGCACATTGCGCGGCGAATAGGCCACCGGCTCATTGTTGCGGTCATAGGCGTCGTGGATGACCTGAAGCGTCCAGTCCCCGGTCCATGGGGCGGCGGTGGCCGTGTCCATATCCGGGCGCAGGATCATGTCTTTTTCAATGAACCCATCGTCGCCTGCCGCTTCGCCCCATTCACCGGTGATGGTCTGGTAAAAGATGCTGTCGGGCAGGTGAAAGTAATCCTGCCGCGCGAATTTCGACGCCGGGACAGCCTTGCCGCGGGCGATGCCGGGCAGGTCGGGGATGATACATTCCACTTCGTCCAGACGCCGGCCCTCAAGATAGGCGCGCGCCGCTTCGGGTAGTGCTTCTGTCCAATCCTCGGCCATCAGGCCCTCTCTTTCCTGTTGTCTTTGAAGAATGCGGCCATTTGGTCCGCGATTTTTTGGTTATCGATGGGGCCACCAAGCGCGGCGGTCGCCTGTTCAAGCTGGTGGTCCGGCACCACGCCTTTGCCACGGGTTTTGATCAAGCCGTCGATGAAATCATGACCGAACTCGGGGTGAGGCTGAACCGTCCAGATGCGGTTGTCATAGGCCAGCGCCGCATAGGGGCAGAAATCAGATGAGGCGACGACCTTCGCACCTTCGGGCAGTTCGACAACCTGATCCTGATGCCATGCGTTGAGCGCCAGCTTGTCTCCGTCCATGTCGTATTCGGTGCGGCCAATGGACCAGCCGCCGGTGAACTTTTCGACCTTGCCGCCAAGCGCTTGGGCGATGACCTGATGGCCAAAACAGACGCCAATCATCGGGCGGCCATCGGCATAGGTTTCGCGGATGAAGTCTTCCAGCGGCGGGATCCAGTCGTGATCCTCGTAAGCGCCGTGTTTGGACCCGGTGATGAGCCAGCCATCGGCTTCATCCACCCCTTCGGGCAAGATCCCATCGACGACCGACCAGATTTGAAAGTCAAAGTCATGACCGTCCAGCAGCTTGGTGAACATTTCGCCATAGTCGCCCAGCTGTTCGCGGAAGTCGTCGGGAGAATGGCCGGTTTGAAGAATGCCGATTTTCATGTGTCACCTGTTACACAGTGTCGAGATAGATCTCGACCTGTTCCTCTGGGGTCAATTCCTGCATGTAATGCAATTCTTGGCGTTTCGTCAGCACGAAGTTGCGGACCATCTCGGGGGCAAAGATCCGTGCGACATGGGGGCAGCTTTCAAACAAGTCGATAGCGGTTTTCCAATCGCTGGGCATGCGCGGCAGATCGGCGGCATAGGCGTTGCCGGTGATCGGGGCAGGCGGCTCTGCTCCATCTTCGATCCCGTTAAGCGCCGCGCCCAGAACGGCGGCCAGCATCAGATAGGGGTTCACGTCGCCGCCAGAGACCCGATGTTCGATCCGCCGCGCCTTGTGGCTGCCCGAAGGGATGCGGATCGCGGCGGTGCGGTTTTCATAGGCCCAGCATACCCCGGTGGGCGCATGGGATTCCGGCACCATCCGGTCAAAGCTGTTGGCGTGCGGACAGAACACCAGCGCCGAGCCCCGCATCGCGTTCATGCAGCCCGCCACTGCGTGGCGCAGCGTGGCGGTCCCCTTGGGCCCGCCATCGTCAAAGATGTTGTCGCCATTTTCATCCAGCACCGAAAAATGCGTGTGCAGGCCAGAGCCGGAGTAATCCTCATAGGGTTTCGCCATAAAGCTTGCGGCAAAGCCGTGCCGCCGCGCCAGCCCTTTGACCAGCATCTTGAACAGCCATGCGTCGTCAGCGGCGCGCAGCGCATCGTCGCAATGCATCAAGTTGATTTCGAACTGGCCCAGACCCGCCTCGGAAATGGCGGTATCGGCGGGGATGTCCATCTCTTCGCAGGCGTCATAGAGATCGGTGAAAAAGAGATCGAACTGGTCGAGCGCGCGGATCGACATGGTCTCGGCCGCCTTGCGTCGTTTGCCCGAGCGGGGCGAGATCGGCACCTGAAGGTTGCGGCCCGAATCGTCGATCAGGAAGAATTCCAGTTCCACCGCGCAGACGGGCGTGAGGCCGCGCGCTTTGTAGCGGTCAAGCACGGCACGCAGCGCGTGGCGCGGATCGCCGGGGTAGGGGCGGCCATCTTCGCGGAACATCCAAATCGGCAGCAGGGCCGAGGGCGCGTCGAGCCATGGCATCGGCATGAAGCCCCGCTCGGTCGGTTTCAGCACGCCGTCCGCATCGCCAGTCTCAAACACCAGCGGGCTGTCGTCGATATCCTCGCCCCAGATGTCGAGGTTCAGCACCGAGACCGGAAAGCGGGTGCCTTCGGTTGTCACCTTATCGGCAAAACGCGACGGAATGCGCTTGCCGCGGGCTTGGCCATTGAGGTCGGCGGCGGCCACACGAATGGTGCGGACCTGAGGGTTTTTGCGAAGCCAGTTGTTCATACGTCACCTGCAAAGGCGGTGGGCATGTCACAGAGCGGTTCACCCGGGGGCAAAAGCAGTTGGCGCCCACGCGCCGCGTAATTTGATCAAATAATGGATACTACCGGATCAAATTAGGACGCAAGCGAATTTTACGGCGTTGGGCCTGTGGCAGGTGCCGGTTTAGGCGGGAATTGATCAAACCGAAGACGCCAATGATGCAGAGCGTCAGAAGGATGAAATAACCGGCAAGAATGGGATAGGGCACGAAGGGATTGAAGGTTTTGTCGGCAAAATAGCTGGCGTAATAGAGCGCATCTCCGCGCTGTTGCCAGGCCGGGAAACCGCTGAAAAACACCAGTGTCGTGGCGTGAAACAGAAAAATCGCCTCGTTCGTATAGGCGGGCCAGGCAAGGCGCAGCGAGGTGGGCCAGATCACCCGGCGAAAGCGCGACCAGCCCGACAGACCATAGGCATCTGCGGCCTCGACATCGCCCTTGGGGATGGACTGCAGCGCGCCGTAAAAAATTTCGCCCGAATATGCGGCAGTGTTGAGAAAGAGCACGATCAGCGCCCCCAACCATGCCGCGGTGAAGGGAGCGAAAAAGGCGTATTCGGACTTCAGCGACAGAAACAGGAAGTAGCCAAAGAAGAATTGGATGAAGAGCGGCGAGCCACGGAAGATGAAGATGAACCATTCCGCCGGTTTGCGGAACCAAGGGTTCGGACTGGCCTTTCCAACGCCAAGCGCCGTGGCAAAGAAGAACCCTGTCAGCAGGGCGATGACGCCGAAGTAGATGTTCCACAGCATCCCTGAGCCGATCAGCGTGAACTGTTCGCAGAGCGTGAAACCCTCGCGCGGCAGCAGGCGTTCACCATAGCCAAGAGAGCGCAGACCGTAGTCCTGAATCGTTTGCAGACAGCTCATGCGCCGGCCCTCCGCTGGGCTTCGCCGCCGGTGGTGGCTTGGCCGCGTGTCAGTCGTTTCATCAGGCGGTCCAACGAAATCTCGGAAATCCGGGTAAAGAGCAGGTAGAACACCAGCAGCCCGAGGAAGTACCACATGCGCCAGTCGGGGTGCGGATAGTCGGTAAAGCGCGGCGTCTTGGTGCCGCCCAGTTCGCGCGCCCAATAGACGATATCCTCGACGCCCAAAAGAAACAGCAGCGGCGTGGCCTTGATCAGCACCATCCACAGGTTGCTGAGACCGGGCAGGGCATAGACCCACATCTGCGGCACCAGCACCCGCCAGAAGGTCTGGCGGTGGTTCATGCCGTAAGCCTCGGCGGTTTCAAGCTGCGCCCGGGGCACGGCGCGCATGGCACCGAATAGGACGTTGGCCGCAAAAGCGCCGAAGACGATGGCAAAGGTAAAGACCGCAAGGCCGAAACCATAGGTCTCATGCACCCATTGCGCGGCATTGCCCAAAGGCATCTTGGCGGCCTGACAGACCACGAAATCACTGCCTTGGCGGACCGGCATGTCCCAATCGGAACAGAGCGCCTTGTGACGCAGGTATTCGATGCCCTGATCCAAGGCGATGACGAAAAACAGAAAGAAGGCGATATCCGGCACACCGCGCACCAGCGCGATATAACCTTTGCCGACCCAACTCAGCGGCGCGAAACGCGCACGCGCCATCATGGCCCCGCCAAAGCCGAAGGCCAGCGCCACAGGCGCGGTCACGGCAAGCAGCATCAAGACCTTAAGGAAGGACATGTAGAACGACATATGAACGCCGGTTGTCAGGTAACAGGCGGTCCAGAACCAGTCGTTCAGGATCGATGGGTCAGAGCAGAAAGAAAACATGGGCCCCCATGGGCTGGTCCGCGCGAGGGTGCTGCGCGAGGGCTAATCCGCGCGAGGGTGCCGCGCAGGGAAGGTCAGGCGCGCCGCGAAGGGCGCGCCTGAGGTTGGATCACTCGTAGGTGTTGGTATCGTCGCCGAACCACTTTTTGAGCATTTCGTTCAGCGAGCCGTCTTCTTTCATCTCAGTGATGACGGCGTCGAATGTGTCACGCAGTTCGGTGTCGGACTGACGCAGACCCATGCCGATGCCGTCGCCAAGCGGGACATCGTCGCCCACGAACATCAACTCACCGCCGGATTCCTCGACGATCGGAACGAGGTAATCTTTGTCAGCGAATACCGCGTCGGCTTCGCCGTTGCGCACGGCCGCAACGGTTTCTTCGGGGGTCGCGAATTCGATCAGCGTGGCACCGCTTTCGGCAACGTGACCAGCTTGGATGGTCGCTGTCTGACCTGCAACAACGCCGCCTTCGATGTCCGCATCCTCAGAGGCCGCAACATAAGCGGAAGCGGTCGGCGGATAGTAGTTCTGCGTGAAGGAGATGACTTCCTTCCGCTCGTCGGTGATGCTCATCCCGGCCATGATGTTGTCGTAGTTGCCCGACACGAGGTTGGGGATGATGCTGTCCCAGTCGTTTTTCACCCATTCGCAGGTCAACTCGGCGCGTTTGCACAGCTCGTCGCCCAGTTCACGCTCGAAACCGTCGACTTCGCCGGCGTCGTTGATGAAGTTGTAGGGGGTAGGCGCCCTCGGTGCCCATGCGGATGGTTTTGCCATGAGCTTCGGCCATCGCGAAACCAGCAGTCATGCTGAGCGCGGCGCTTGCCAGTAGGATCTTTTTCATTTGGTAACTCCCTTTGGTTTTTGTTTACGCAGGCTGGGTTGCCGAAAGGAACCCACGCAGACGTTCCGATTTGGGCGCGCCGAAGACTTCTTCGGGCGTCCCTTGTTCTTCGATCAGACCTTGGTGCAGGAACACGACATGGTCGCTGACATCAGCGGCCAGTTTCATGTCATGGGTCACGATCACCATCGTGCGCCCCTCTGCGGCGAGGTCTTTGATGACTTTGACGACTTCCTGCTCCAGCTCGGGGTCGAGCGCGCTGGTCGGCTCATCAAACAGCAGCGCCTCGGGCTCCATGCAGAGTGCACGGGCAATGGCGGCGCGCTGTTGCTGGCCGCCGGACAGTTGGGCGGGGTAGACATCGCATTTGTCACCGATCCCGACCTTTTCAAGATAGCCGCGCGCGGCGCGCTCTACCTCTGCCCGGTCGCGGCCCAGCACGGTCAGCGGCGCTTCCATGACGTTTTGCAGGATCGACATATGCGCCCAGAGGTTGAACTGCTGGAAGACCATCGACAGGTTGGTGCGGATGCGCAGCACCTGCTTGGCGTCCGCCGGGCAGCGGTGGTGGCCGTTGCCTTTCCAGCGCACCGGTTCGCCTTTGAAAATCACTTCGCCCTGCTGGCTGTCTTCCAGCAGGTTACAGCAGCGCAGCAAGGTCGATTTACCAGAGCCTGAAGAGCCGATCAGCGAGATCACATGGCCACGCGGGGCGGTCAGATCGACCCCTTTGAGAACCTCCAGTGAGCCATAGGCTTTGTGAAGGTTCTTGATCTGGATAACCGGGGTATCTGTCGTCACGGAAACTGTCGCCAATCTGTCATTTCAGTGCGCTATAAAGCGACGAATCGACGGAAATTGCAACGCAGAGTTTGGCCCGCGTTGCATCGCAGTACCGGTGCTGACGCTAGGTCAGCTTTCCTTGGCGACACGCTGGCGCGCCATGGCGCTGTCGGTATCGGTGACGCCCAATAGGTTCGACACCAACCGCAGCAGCGCGTCTTCTTCGTCAGAGCGGCTGCCATCGGCCAAAACCACCTGCCAAAGCGCTTCGATCACCTCCAGCCGACGCTCATAGGGCACCGCGTCTTTGATCGCGCGGGTAAAGCGCACAGTGTCGGGGGCTTGCGCCTCAAGCGCCTCGGCTTCTTCGCGCAGGGCGGTGGCGTCAGCCTCATTCAGCCCGTAGCGTTCAGCCGCGATCCGGTCGATCAAGCGCCGTTCGCTCATCGCGTAGTCATTGTCGGACCTGGCGATGCGGACCAAGAGCGCGGTCAGCGCGAGGCGGGCATCGTTGTCGGCCAATGGGTCGGGTTCGGGCTGGGTCAGCCGTTTGAGAAAGTCACCAAACATAAGTGCGTTATCATCCTGCTGCGGGGAAAGGGAATGTCAGAGCGTATTTAGAGCGTTGGCGCGGGCTGCGGCCATATCCTCATCCGATAGGCCAAGCGCGGTTTCGATGGCGACAAGCTGGATTTCCTCGTCATCATTGCGCGCCCCGTCCGAGAGGGCCACCTGCCACATCGCCTCGCCCAGTGCTTTGCGGTCGGCATAGTCGACCTCTTCGCGCAGGATGCGGGTGAACTCAGGCGTGCCGGGGGCGTCACGTTCCAGCGCCTCGCACGTGGCGCGCAGCTTGGCGGCCTCGATCGGTTTCAATCCAAAGGTCCGCGCCAGAATCTGGTCGATCTGGCCGATCTCGGAGGCGCGGTAGGTACGATCCGCAAAGGCCACACGGACCAAAAGCGCGCCCAGTGCCAGTTGGGCATTGGGCTGCGGCAAAGGTTTCGGCTGTGCCTTACGGCGGGGGAACAGTCGGTTCAGCATGGGGCTCACTTATCGCAGGAAACAGGGTCGCCATAGAGGAAACTGCGCGTGGGGCGCGCTGGTTCCTGCAATGGTCCGCATGGATTTAGCTGTCATAGCCTTCTACGATCACCAAAGACCCATCGGCCACGTTCAGGCGGATGTCTTTGGCACGCTGGTAGCCGGGGCTTTCGTAGCAGGCGACCGCGTCGGCATAACTGTCGAATTCCAAGACAACAGTGCGGGCGCGCATCTGGCCTTCGCGGACTTGTTGGGTGCCGCCGCGCACGAGGAAACGCGCGCCGTAATCCGCGAATGGTTTGGCATTGGCGGCGCGGTATTTATCATAAATCGCGGTGTCGTGGATATCCATGGTGGCGATCCAATAGCCCTTTGGCATCTGTTATCTCTCCTGTTGGGTCAAAGTGGCGAAACGGGCGGTGAGGTTCTGCGCCTCAGTTGCCAGCCCGTAGGGGGATTGATCACGAACATGCCTGAGCCGACCATGCCATGACCGGGGCGCGCAGGCGGGAAGCGCACTTCGTGGCGCAGCGCATCGGGGTGGTTGGCGGTGAGCGTGTCGAGCATGGGTACATGTGCGCGGTTGGTCAGGATCGGATACCACAGGGCGATGATCCCGACGTTCCATGCGCGGCTAAGCTTGGCGATCTGGCGCGGGATGGTCTCGTAATCTGTCTTGATCTCATAGGAGGGATCAATCAGCAGCATCCCCCGGCGCGGCGTCGGTGGGGTGAGGGCAAAGGCCATCTCGAACCCATCGCTGAGATGGCATTTCGCCGGGTAGGGCGACATCGCCAGATCAAGGGCGCTGTGCTCTTGGGGGTGCAACTCGGCCAGATGGATGCGGTCAACGGGGCGCAGCAGTTTCGCAGCCAGCAGAGGAGAGCCGGGGTAGGCGCGGGGGCCGTGGGTCTCGCGCAACGCTTGCAAGACTTGGGAATAGGGGTGATCGGGGGCGAACCAATCGGCCACCTTGTCGATGCCCTGCCGCGCTTCGCCGGTCTTTTCCGCCGCCGCGTCCGACAGGTCATAGAGCGCCCGGCCTGCGTGGGTTTCCAGATAGGTGAGCGGTTTGTCCTTGCGGGTGAGATACGACAGCATCCACGCCAAAAGCGCGTGTTTCTGCACGTCTGCAAGGTTTCCGGCGTGGTAGATGTGTTGATAGCTCAGCATGGCCTAGCTGTAGCGGAGTGGTTGGCGGGTGCAACGCGAAAGAGCGGAGAGGGCCATAGCATACCCGTCGCACCGCAGGTGCGGCGAATGAATGATGGCACGCCTGCGGCGTGGCGGGCGGGCAGGCGATGGCCCGGCGCCTGCGGCTTGATTCCGGGCCTGTTGATGCCTGCCAGACAGAAAAAAGGCCCGGCGTTTAACGCTCGGGCCTTCGATCTTATACCAACCGCGACACATCCTTCGCGGCGCGCACGAAATCCTTGAAAAGGGGATGCGGATCAAACGGCTTTGACTTCAGCTCAGGGTGGAATTGAACGCCGATGAACCACGGGTGATCCGACCATTCCACGATCTCTGGCAGCTTGCCATCCGGCGACATGCCCGAGAACTTCAGCCCAGCCTTCTCAAGCTGTTCCTTATAGGCGATGTCGACCTCATAACGGTGACGGTGACGTTCATCGATCGTAGTGGTGCCATAGGCTTCGGCCACGCGCGAGCCTTCGGCCAGCGTCGCGTCATAGGCACCCAGACGCATGGTGCCGCCTTTGTCGTCATCGACCTTCCGCGCCACCTTGTGGTTGCCCTGCACCCATTCTTTCAGGTGGTAAACCACCGGCTCGAAACGCTTTTTGCCTGCCTCATGGTCAAACTCTTCTGACCCCGCAGATTTCAGCCCGGCCACGTTTCGCGCGGCTTCGATCACCGCCATCTGCATGCCAAGGCAGATACCGAGGTAGGGGACCTTATGCTCACGGGCATATTGCGCGGCCTTGATCTTGCCTTCGGTGCCACGCTCGCCAAAGCCGCCGGGGACGAGGATCGCGTGGAAACCTTCAAGATGCGGCGCGGGGTCTTCGCTGTCGAAAATCTCGGCGTCGACCCATTCCACGTTAACCTTGACCCGGTTGGCCATGCCGCCATGGGTCAGCGCCTCGGCGATGGATTTATAGGCGTCTTCAAGCTGGGTGTATTTGCCGACAATGGCGACTTTGACTTCGCCTTCGGGGTTGTAGATGCGGTCGGCCACATCTTCCCAACGGCGCAGGTTCGGCTTGGGGGCAGGGGTGATCTGGAAGGCATCCAGAACCGCCTGATCCAGCCCCTCGCGGTGGTAGGCCAAGGGCGCTTCGTAGATCGATTTAAGGTCTTGCGCGGCGATCACCGAATCCGGGCGCACGTTGCAAAAGAGCGCCAGCTTCTCGCGTTCTTTCGCGGGGATCGGCCCCTCGGAACGGCAGACCAGAATGTCGGGCGCGATGCCGATGGAGCGCAGTTCTTTGACCGAGTGCTGCGTCGGCTTGGTCTTCAGTTCGCCGCTGGCTTTGACGTAGGGCAGCAGCGTGAGGTGCATGAAAATACACTGCCCGCGCGGCTTGTCTTGGCTGAACTGGCGGATCGCTTCAAAGAAGGGCAGACCTTCGATATCGCCCACGGTGCCGCCGATTTCGCAGAGCATGAAATCGACCTCATCATCGCCGATATCGATGAAGTCTTTGATTTCATTGGTGACGTGGGGGATAACCTGAATGGTCTTTCCCAGATAGTCGCCGCGGCGTTCTTTCTCCAGCACGGTGGAATAGACCCGGCCCGAACTGATGCTGTCGGTTTTCCGCGCGGCCACGCCCGTGAAGCGCTCATAGTGCCCAAGGTCGAGGTCGGTCTCTGCGCCATCATCGGTGACGAAGACTTCGCCATGCTCAAATGGCGACATCGTGCCGGGGTCGACGTTCAGGTAGGGGTCCAGCTTGCGCAGACGAACCGAAAAACCGCGTGCCTGAAGCAAGGCGCCCAAGGCCGCCGAGGCCAGACCCTTGCCCAGCGACGAGACCACACCGCCTGTGATGAAGATATAGCGTGCCATGTGATCGGAGACCCCCGTGAAATCAAAGTTTGTTGCAGGCAAAAACCAGCCAAACGCGCTGCGGAAAGCCGCAGCACCACGGGATTTAAGCCTTACAGGATTCGTGCGTGTGAGGCAAGGCCTGCCGCAACATGCAGTTGCGGAACAAGGCCGTGCCTCAAGGTTTTGTGTTCGTTAGCTTAATCGGCCGCAGGGACCAGCGGTGAGTTGCCATCCGCGGAAGGCGGCAGCAGATCGTCGCCCGCAGGCAGGGCAGGGCTGCCATCTTGGTTCTGGGCGGGCGGTGTCGCGCTCAGCCGGTCGATGACCGACGAGCCTGCGGATTTTTCCGCCGCGATGATGGTCAGCGTGATCGAGGTGGCGATGAAACCAGCGGCAAGGATCCATGTCACCTTGCCCAGTGCCGTCGCGGCAGAGCGGCCCGAAACGGCACCGCCGCCGCCACCACCCATGCCAAGGCCACCGCCCTCAGACCGTTGCAGCAGTACCACGGCGATCAGGCCGAGGGCCAGAATCAGGTGAATGATCAGAACGACATTTTCCATGGGTACGACAGCTTTCGGTTTTGGTTGGCGGGTATCTATTCGTCTTTGCCCATGGGGGCAAGGGTGGATTGCCGCCGAGCAGCGATCGGACCGGGGTGAAAAGCGGGGAGGGGGCACCAGACGGATGAAAGGCACGAGCAAAGACCGCCGCATGGGGGCGACGGTCTTTTGAAGCAGTACTCAACCACAATATGTAAGAGGGTTATCCTGGAATTAAGGTGGTGCAGACTCGCTTCGTAGGAATACTATAGCATGAAATGCGGGCAAATTCGCCCATTTTCTTTGCAGAGAAATGAAGGAATTGGCTTTGATCGGCGATGGACAGCCGATCCCCTCTGGGGCAGTCTGCCGCCATGCCTCATGATCATCCAGACCACGACCACCCCCATGCCCTGCTGCCGCCCGAGCCTGCGCTCAGGGTCAAGGCGCTGGAAACGCTGTTGACGGCCAAGGGGCTGATTGACCCCGCCGCATTGGATGAGATCATCGACACCTATGAGAACCGCATCGGCCCGCGCAACGGGGCCGAGGTCGTCGCCCGCGCGTGGAGCGATCCTGATTTTCGCGCGGCGCTGCTCAAGGATGCGACCGCCGTGGTGGCCGAGATGGGTTTCTTCGGGCGGCAGGGCGAGCATATGGTCGCGGTCGAGAATACGGATGAGGTGCATAACATCGTCGTCTGCACGCTGTGCTCCTGCTACCCTTGGCCGCTTCTGGGCATTCCGCCGGGTTGGTATAAATCCGACGCCTACCGCGCCCGCGTGGTGCGCGAACCGCGCAAGGTGCTGGCGGAATTCGGGGTGGACCTGCCCGCAGACACCGCCGTACGGGTCTGGGATTCAACAGCCGAGGTGCGCTATCTGGTGATCCCGCAGCGCCCGGCGGGAAGCGAGGGCTTGGATGTCGCGGCGCTGGCCGACCTTGTCACCCGCGACAGTATGATCGGCACCGGATTGGCCAAAGCGCCATGACCCGCGTGCATGATATGGGCGGGCGTTTCGGCGATGGCCCGGTCACGCCCGAGGCCGAAGACGTGATCTTTCACGCCGAGTGGCACCGCCGCGCGCTGGCGTTGACCTTGGCCACCGGCACCTTAGGCAAATGGAACATCGACGTGTCGCGCCATGCCCGCGAATGTCTCGCCCCCACTGATTACATGCGGTTCAGCTATTACGAAAAGTGGCTCGCCGGGGTGGCCGATATGTTGGTCGCCCGCGGGGTGGTCAGCCGTGAGGAACTGGCGGGCAAGGCCGATCCTGCGCCCAGCCCGCTGGCGGAAAAAGCGCTAAAGGCGCCGCAGGTGGCTGGGGTGCTGGCCCGTGGCGGCCCGGCGGATCGCCCTTCGGACATCGCAGCGATCTTTTCGCCCGGCGATGCGGTCGTCACCCGCAAGCGGCCTGAAAACACAATCGTTCCGGGCGGCCACACCCGGCTGCCCGCCTATGCCGCGGGCGCGAAGGGCCGGGTGCTGCGGCTGCATGGCGCGCATGTCTTACCCGACAGCAACGCCCATGATCTGGGCGAAGCCCCCGAGCCGCTTTATGCCGTGGCCTTTCCGGCCTCTGAGCTTTGGGCGCATCCCGAACACCCCCGCGATGAGGTCGTGCTCGACCTATGGCAAAGCTATCTGGAGGCCCCATGAACGCCCCGGAACCCGTCTTTGAGGCGCCATGGCACGCGCATCTCTTCGCGCTGACGGTGCATCTGAACGAGAGTGGTCTTTTCGATTGGCCCTTTTGGGCCGACCGCTTTGGCGCGACTTTGGCACAGCATGGGCTGAGGCGAGAGTTGAACGGCGGAGAGGACTACTTCAACGCTTGGCTGGAAACCCTCGAAACCCTGCTGATCGACGCAGGCCATGCCCGCCCCGGTGATCTGCGCAGCCTGCGCGACGGGTGGGAGGCCGCCTATCTCAGCACGCCACATGGCGATCCGGTGCGTTTGAGCGCGGCAGGAAACGTCTAAACCCCTCGCTGGCGCTCAGCGCGTTTTTCGAGTTTCACACGCCTGCCACTGTCGCTATACGGGCGCGGGACATCGCAAAGGAATATATCATGGCCAATGTCGTCGTTGTCGGCGCCCAATGGGGTGACGAGGGAAAAGGCAAGATCGTTGACTGGCTCAGCGAACGCGCAGATGTGATCGCGCGCTTTCAAGGCGGGCATAACGCGGGCCACACTCTGGTCATCGACGGCAAGGTTTATAAGCTGCACGCGCTGCCTTCGGGCGTGGTGCGCGGCGGCAAGCTGTCTGTCATCGGCAACGGCGTGGTGCTGGACCCGTGGCACCTGCTGAAAGAGATCGAAACGATCGAAGGGCAGGGTGTTGAGATCAACCCCGAGAACCTGATGATCGCGGAAAACACGCCGCTGATCCTGCCGTTCCACGGCGAACTTGACCGCGCCCGCGAAGAAGCGGCCAGCAAGGGCACCAAGATTGGCACCACTGGCCGCGGCATCGGGCCGTGCTACGAGGACAAAGTGGGCCGCCGCGCCATCCGCGTGGCCGATCTGGCGGACCCCGCGACATTGGAAGCCCGGGTTGACCGGGCGCTGCAGCACCACGATCCGCTGCGCAAGGGCTTGGGCGTTGAAGCCATCGACCGTGATGCGCTGATCGCGCAACTGCAAGAAATCGCTCCGAAAATTCTGCCTTTCGCTGCACCCGTTTGGAAAGTGCTGGCCGAAAAGCGCAAAGCGGGCAAGCGCATCCTCTTCGAAGGGGCGCAGGGCGCTCTGCTCGACATCGACTTTGGCACCTATCCCTTTGTCACGTCGTCGAACGTGATCGCGGGGCAGGCGGCGACCGGCGTGGGCCTTGGCCCCACCGCCATCGACTATGTGCTGGGCATCGTCAAAGCCTATACCACCCGCGTCGGCGAAGGCCCGTTCCCGACAGAGTTGGAAGACGCAGACGGCCAACGTTTGGGTGAGCGGGGCCATGAGTTCGGCACCACCACCGGGCGCAAGCGCCGCTGCGGCTGGTTCGACGCGGCCCTGCTGCGCCAGACCTGCGCCACCTCGGGCATCACCGGCATCTGCCTGACCAAGCTTGACGTGCTTGATGGGTTCGAGACGCTGAAGGTCTGCGTCGGCTATGATCTGGACGGTGAGCGGCTCGACTATCTGCCGACCGCCGCCGAACAGCAGGCGCGTTGTGTGCCCGTCTACGAAGAACTGCCGGGCTGGTCCGAATCGACCGAAGGCGCGCGCAGTTGGGCCGATCTGCCCGCCAATGCGATCAAATATGTGCGCCGGGTCGAAGAGTTGATCCAATGCCCCGTCGCACTCGTCTCCACCTCGCCAGAGCGGGAGGACACCATTCTGGTGACCGACCCTTTCGCGGACTGATCTGATGGCGCTGAGCTACAAAGCACGTCGCCGTTGGGCGCTGGTGATCCTGCTGATCGGGCTGCCAAGCTATATCGCGGTGGCGGTCTGGACGGTGGCCCAATTCGACCGCCCGCCGGTGCTGCTTGAGCTTGGCATCTATGTTGCCCTTGGCATCGTCTGGGCGCTGCCGTTCAAATTTGTCTTTAAAGGCATCGGACAGGCGGACCCGGACGCGGACGACGACCAGTAACACGCAATAAAAAAGCGCCCCGCGGGGCGCTTTTTCGTATCCGCACTTTTGTCGGGGGTTTAACCCACGGCGCGGTGATCGGGGCGGTAGCCAATCTCATCGGAGACGGTGAACCGCCCGCCTTTGATTTTCTCGATCTTGCCTGCGCGCAGCAGTTGACCGAAGGAGCGCAGCCCGTCTTCGCGGGTGAAATCCGGCAACCCGATCGAGCGGACCTTGCCCATCAGCTGCGGGCGGGAGAATTGGTCGCGCCCTTCAACAAAGGACATGTAGGATGCCGCAGCTTCGAGCAGTTCCGGCAGTTTGGTGGCGCCCATGTCCGCTGCGAAATCGGCAAAGCTTTCGGCATCGGGGTTGGTCTTGACGGGCTCGACCACCGCGGCCACACGGCGCGGACGCACGGGGCCGGCGCTGCGCAGCTTGTCGACGTCGATGCGCTGCTCGGCTACCAGTTTCAGCGGAGCAGAACGGGCGTCGGCCTTGGGTCGCTCGGTCCGGGCCGAACGGCTCACCGGGCGGCGCGGCCGGACCACATCGGCCAAGTCTTCACGGTAGGCGTCATCCGAGGTCGCGGTGGTGGCGCGGCCACCCATCGCCTCATCGGCTTTCTTCGCGGCGACGGCGGCGCGAAGATGGGCAAAGGCATCGCGGCGCGTGGTGCTTTCGGCCTCGTCCATCTTGCTGTCGGTTTCCGCCATCAGACGCGACATGTCGGGGCCGGTCTCATCGTCGATGGTGGGCAGGCTGTGACGGGCCGCTTGCGCAGGCTCGGCTTGCTCTTCGATCTGTTCAGCTGCGGCTTCAACCTCTGCTGGTTCCTGCTCTGCGGCTTTAACCTCTTCGGGCTCTTCGCCTGCGGGTTCGTCTTCAACAGGCGCGGCTTCCGGCTCGGTCATCTCGACCGCGGGGGCGGGCGTTTCCTCGGCCTCTGCCGGGGTGGACGCGCCAAGTTCGGCCTCCAACGCGGCCAATTCGCGGGCCAGTTCGTCTTCATCCTCGGGCGACAGCGAAGAGCTGCGCGCTTCCTCGGCTTTTGCGGCGGGTGCCTCTTGCGGTGCCGGGTCAGAGACTTCTTCCAGATCACCCCGGTCCACGGCGGCTTCGAGATCCGCGCGTTTGACCTTGATCACGCGCCCTTTGCGGGGCAGGTCGGCGGCGTCGATCTCCGGTGCGGCTTCGGCTTCAGGTTCCTCTTCGTCCTCTGCGTCGAACAGGCTTTCGTCCGTCTCGGCGACTTCTGCTTCGTCTTCTTCTTCGGCCTCGAGACGGTTGAGGATGTCAGCGAGATCGTCGTCGTCCTCTTCCGCTTCGTCTTGCGCCATCTCTGTGGCTTCATCGGCGTCCAGCGCATCTTCGATGTCGCGACGGGCGGCGTCGATGGCGGCTTGGCTCTCTTCGGATTCGACCTGCGTTTCGGCGGTGGCACGGGCCACTTGGGGCGCGGCTGCTTCTTCCTCGTCGTAGCTTGCGGCCTCATCCTCGTCCTGCTGGGCGACCACGGCGCGGATGCGCTGCAGTTTGGCGGCGATGCTGTCGGCGGGGGCGGCGCTTGCGGCGGGCGTCTCTTCGACGCTGGCGGCCTGCGCTTCATCCTCGTAGTGGGACTGCGGCTGCGGGCTGGCGGCAAAGAACGCCTCGGCGTCGCTGGTGTCTTCTTCCTCTGCTTCGGCTGCCGGTGCAGGCTCGGCGGTAGGGGCGGGCTCCGCCTTTTCGACGGCTTCAGCGATCTGAGGTTCGGCTGCTGCTGGGGCTTCCACGGCGGCGGTGTCGGCGATCTCAGCCTTAAGGGGGCTGGCGCTTCTTCTTGGACGGGCGCAGGCTCTGCCGCGGCGGGTGCTTGCGGCGCTGCGGTTTCGGCCTGAGCCGGAGCGGCTGCGGCAGGTGCTGCTGCCGGGGGCGCTTGGGCCGGAGCCTCCGCGCTTTGGTTCTCCAGCGCGCTCAGCACGATCTTGCCTTCCTGCTCACGGGCTTGCACCCGGCGGGAGACTTCGCGCTGCGCGATCCGGGTGAGCATCTCAGCATCCGGTTGTGGCGGCTCGGCACCGAAGTAACGGTCATCCGAGGCCAGATCGCGGAAATACTCGGCAATGGCCTTCATGGTGCCGAAGGAATCGTCGAAGCCTTCCAGCGTACACGAAAAAGTGCCATAGGAGACCGTCAAGATTTTGTTGCTGTTCATCATCGGATGCTCGTCCTCTGCGGTGTTGCAGGTATCGTTTACCACGATGTCCAAGACCAAAGCGGCTCGAATCTGTGCCATTCAACGTATGATTTCAAGGCAAGATTAAGGCAGATTTCCGAAAGGGGCACTAATTGACCACTTCAGACCATATCGTGCGGGACCACAAACCAGTCACGCTGCTCGGCGGCGGAGAGGTCTTTGAGGGAGACATCGGCGCGGCACTGGCGCTGGCACCCACCTGCGTTGCGGCCGACAGTGGCGCCGCGCTGGCTCTGGCGGCAGGGGTGGAATTGGCGGCGGTCATCGGCGATTTCGATTCCGCCCCGGCAGAGGTGTTGGCACGGATCCCATCAGAGCGGTGTCACCGGGTCGCCGAGCAAGAGAGCACGGATTTCGACAAGGCGCTGACCCGGATCGACGCGCCGCTGGTGCTGGGGGTTGGTTTTACCGGGGCGCGGCTGGACCATCAGCTTGCGGCCTTTAATACGCTCGCCACCTATCCGGATCGGCCCTGCATCTTGTTGGGCGCGCATGAGATCGTGCTGCTCGCGCCGCCGCGCATCACCCTACCGACGGGGGCGGGGGATGTGGTCTCTCTCATGCCATTGGCGCCGGTGACGGGGCGCAGTCGTAGATTGGAATGGCCGATTGACGGGCTGGATTTTGCGCCTGGTGGCCGAGTTGGCACGTCGAACCGCGCTTTGGGGCCCGTCGCGCTTGAGATGGACGGCCCCGATATGCTGCTGATCCTGCCGCGTCGTCTTATGGCGCCACTGGCGGCGCAACTGCTGCGGCCAGATCACGCGCAGTGGCCCGCTCGCGCATGATCACGTAGAGACCCGCGCTGACGCTGATCAGAATGCCCAAACCTGCGAGTGGATTGGGCAGGTCGGAGAAGATGAGCAAACCAAGCAGCGTGGCGAAGGGGATTTCAAGGTATTGCATCGGCGCCAATGTGGCCGATGGGGCAAAGCGCAAGGACCATGTCATCAGCAGATGCGCGATCGTACCGAGAACCCCGATGCCGAGCAGCAGGGTCCAGTCGAAGGCATCGGGTTGTATGATCTGTAAAGGCGCGAACTCCGTGATGGCGCCGAGCGCCAGCAAAGGCAGGATCATCACGACAGCCATCACCCCGCTCACGGCTTGCAGGCTGATCGGGTCCGTCTCCTTGGCGATCTGGCGGGTGACCAGCATGAAGAATGAAAAGACGACCGCCACGACGATCGGCAGCAGTGCGGGCCAGCCGACGTTCACGAAACTCGGTTGTACGATGAGAAGCGTGCCGAGAAACCCAACGATGCTCGCGCCCAAACGTCTTGGGCCGACCTCTTCCTTTAAGATGAGTTTGCCGAGCAGCAACATGAAAAAAGGCATGACGAAAGCAATGGCAACGGCATCGGCGAGGGGCAGGTATTTCAACGCGGTGAACATGGCGGCAATGCCCGCCATATGCAGCAGGGTGCGCAGAAGGGTCAGCCGAAACACCCGCCCGCGCATGTGCCAGACGCGGCCAGAGTACCACACGATTGGAAGCAGGATCAGCGCCTGAAGGGCGAAGCGGAGCAGCACCACCTGTCCCAAGGGGACCGAAGCGCCCAGTAGCTTGGCCACCGCATCGCCCACGGGCGCTACGATGCAGAAGCCCATCATCAGGGCTATTCCGATAAGGGGCCGATCCTGTTGCATTGCGTTACGCTAAGGAAGGTTTGTGTTTAATGCAATCTTTGGTTGAGGCTGGCTCATTTGTATCGCGTCCTTTTCGCAGAGGCAGAGGCAGAGGCAGAGGCAGAGGCAGAGGCAGAGGCAGAGGCAGAGGCAGAGGCAGAGGCAGAGGCAGAGGCAGAGGCAGAGGCAGGATGCGGGTGGAAAGGCTGACAAAAGGACCGGCATCGAAGGGGACGTTGATTGCGATTGCCTGCTTACGAAGACCCGGCGGTGGACAGTGGACTATGCAAACCTAGTACCCCCAAATGGACTTTCGTCTTGTCCTAAACGCAACCAGCGCCGCGAATGCGACTGACACTTGCCCGACAGAAGGGCGTCCGGCGCCTTTGGTCCCGGTTTCGTTCTGGGCCTCAGGTTCAAGCCGCGGGGCGGCTCAGGTTCACCCGGTTTCGACCGTGGGTTTTCGCAGCGTAGAGGGCCTGATCCGCCTGAGCCATCAACGCTTCCGAGGATAGCGGGCGGCCCTCTTCCTCCATCGGGCCGACGGAGAGACCGATGCTGATGGTCACATGTATCGGTAGGGGAGTGCCGGGAACGACGAAGCCGCGATTGCCGATATCGGCACAGATCGCCGCCGCCGTTTTTTCGGCATCCGCAAGGTTGGTCCCCGGCATGACGATAAGGAATTCCTCCCCGCCAATCCGCGCGACAAGGTCCATGCCGCGCAGATTGTTGCGCAGCCGTTCCGCCGTTTGCACCAGCACCGAATCCCCCGCGGCATGGCCATAGCGGTCATTGATGCCTTTGAAATGATCCAGATCGGCGACCATCACCGAAAAAGGGCGGGCGGTTTCAAGGGCATGTTCCGCGATGTGATCCAGATGGGGCAGGGCATAGCGGCGATTGTGCAGCCCCGTCAGAGGGTCGAAAACGGCAGCCTTCAGCCCTGTGCGTACCGTATCGCGAAGTTGGTCCGTCATCCGTTTGCGCCGCAAGATCGCATGAAGACGCAGGGCCATTTCCGCGGGGTTGAAGCCTTCGGTCATCAGATCGTCTGCCCCCAGATCTAGGGCAGTGGCAGCAAGCGCCGCATCCGGGGCCAGTTGCACCACCAGCAGCCCGGTATGGCGGGTTTGCGCATTGGCGCGTAGGGTCGAGATTAGGCGCAGAGCCGCCGTGGCAGGCACGGGATCTTGAGGCAGGACCAATACAAAGGCGTCTGGCGGCCCGTTTGCGGCGGCGGCGCGAATGGCCTCCTCCGGGTTGGCGAGGGTGAGGCGCGCGCGCAGTTGGGGGCGGAGGTGTTTGGCCCAATTCACGCTCATCGCGCTGTCGGAATGGATGATCACACAGTGGCTGCGGGCTGTGAATTCCGCCGTAAATTGAGCCGCGGGTTCCGCCAACCCAAGCGCGCGTGACGTGTCATCGCGCATCTCCCATTCGTCAGCCGCATTGCGGGCACGGATGAGACTGCGCGCCCGGCCTAGCAATAGCGTGCAATCAAGCGGTTTGAGCAACACGTCGTTTGCCCCCGCTTCGAGCGCGGCAAACCTATCCACCGCCTGATCGCCGTTGCCGATGGCCAGCACCGGAAGCTGCGCGCTATCGCCAGAGGCTTTGAGCGCGCGGCATAGGTCCGCCGCCCCGCCACCCGGCAGGGTCAGGGCGCAGATCACCAGATCCGGCGGGTTGTCCCGCACGCAGGTCAAAGCCTCTTCCATATTCTCTGCCTGCACGACGTGATAGTATGCCGCACAGAGCTTGACCTTGAGGGCGATCCGATTGGTTGCAATCGCATCTGCAATAAGGATGGTCCCTTGCACGACAGCTCCTTCACCGTACAAATCAGTTTGATGAGACTGTCTTTGCCCCTTAATGGTTAACAAAGGGTTTCCAACCTTCAGCAAAAGACGGTTTTCAATGTCCTATACCCAAGATTCCGCCGAAACTTTGGCACTTCAGGCGCTGGGCTGGCTCGCGGCGAATGATGATCTATTGCCGGTGTTTCTGGGCAGTACGGGCGCGTCCGAAGCGGACCTAACGAAAGAGGCCAGCGACCCTATTTTTCTGGGCGCTGTGCTGGATTTTCTGATGATGGACGACGCCTGGGTCATCGGGTTTTGCGACCATCTGGCGATACCCTATGAACGGATCATGCAAGCCCGCGCGGCGCTGCCCGGTGGGGAGCAGGTGCATTGGACTTAAGAAACGTTAAGGGTCTGCTCTTTGACAAGGACGGCACCCTTTTTGACTTTGCCGCGACTTGGGAACCTTGGGCCGAAGCCTTCTTGCTGCGGGTCTGTGATGGGGAGCGTGAAATGGCCGCGCGGGTCGGCGCAGACATTGGCTTTGACCTTGCCACCCGCCGCTTTGCCCCAGACAGTATCGCCATCGCTGGCACACCGCAGCAGGTGGTCGATGCCTTGGCCCCGCATTTCCCTGAACGGCCGCCTTCGGACCTTCTAGAGTTAATCAATGCCGAGGCGGCCCGTGCGCCGCAGCGCGAGGCGGTGCCGCTCAGACCGTTTTTGCAGGGACTGCGCGACCGGGGGCTGCGCCTCGGCGTGGCGACCAATGATGCGGAACACCCCGCGCGCGCGCACCTGCTGGCGGCGGGGGTGGTTGATATGTTCGACTTTATCGCAGGGTTCGACAGTGGGCATGGGGGCAAGCCATCTCCGGGGCAGTTGCACGCCTTTGCGACGCATGTGGGCCTGCCGGCCTCCTCCATCGCGATGGTCGGCGACAGCATTCATGATCTAGCAGCCGCGCGCGTGGCGGGCATGGGGCGGATCGCGGTGTTGACCGGACCGGCCACAGCGGAAGATCTCGCCCCGCACGCCGATCTGGTCTTGCCGGATATCGGCCATTTGCCGGGGCGGTTGATTTAAGGCCGGGTCAGTCCTTGATCACCCGCGCACCCTCAAGAATTCCCTCTTCGAGGGTATCCCCATGCAGGACCGAGATATCGCCCGTCGTCTCCAACACAACGGCACGCACCTCCGAAAAGCGCAGCGCATTGGCCTCCCGCAGCTTGGCAATCAGATCGGCGCGCGCGACGCGGGTTTCGCTTAGGGCGGCGTCGAAAATTTCACCCTCCCGCATCAGGATCACAGGCTCGTTCTGCACGACTTTTTCGAATTGGTCAGAGGCTTGCCGTATCCGCGCGATGACGAATTGCGCACCAAGCAGGGCGGAAATGGCTAAGGTCGGCTGCGCAAACTCTGGCCAAGTGGTGGCCTGACAGGCCCCGGCAAGCAGCGAGCCTGTGGCGACCGTGGCGACGAAGTCAAAGGCGGTCATCTTTGAAAAAGTGCGCAGCCCGATCACGCGGACCACAAAGATCACCCAAGTCAGCGCAATGGCGGAAAGCAAGAGCGCCCGGGCGAGGATATCGAGCGGAACGTGGTCGAAAAACATCACCCGTGCCCCCCGTTCAATGCCTTGCCCCGCTGGATAAAGAACCGCCCCAAAAGCACCACCATCGCCATGGCAATCAGCCCCAGATAGCGCTCATAGATGCCGTCGATCCCGGTGGGCAGGAAGAAGAACGGCGGGGCGGAGACCAGCCACAGAAGCGAGATCACCTTGAGCGCCTTGGCAAGGAACGCAGAGATATCAGCGAAACCTTTCGACAGCAGCCAAGGCACGGTGAGCATAATCAGCCCAAGCGCGTAGACCAGATAGACATGGATCACCACGCCATCGGAATCGCGGTCCCCGTATTCGTTTCTTGCGCCGACCAGAAAAACGATGAGCCCCAGAAGGGCAAGGCCAATGGTGGCGATGCTCCACCACCGATCGCCGAAATGCACATGGGCACAAAGCAGGGCACAGGCAATTAGCGCGGCGGAGAAGGCATAGATGCCGATGTCGACGATGAATTCATACCGCCCCGCACCCAAATCGCTGATCGTGTCGGCGATCCAGTCATGATTCGGCACCACAAAATCCGCGATCAGGATCGAGACGGCGAATATCACACAGCCAAGGATGGCGACCCAGCCCAGACAAATCATAAACCCCGGCGCGCTGTGCTGCCGGGGGGCTGTGACGTCATTGCTCATATTTAGACACCCTTTTTTACTTGAGGTCTGACACCAAGGTCAGACCCAGACCCTCAGTCCGATAGCCGCGAGCGTTCTTCGGCGTTGGGGCTTCCTGCGGGGGCTTCGTCCAATGTGGCCTCAGGGCGGTGCAGGTCTTTTTGAGGTTTCTTGGGCGGTGTCTTGTCTTCGTCTTTCGGGTGTTTGGGATCATCGCTCATGGATATGCTCCTCACTGGCTGGGGGAGAGGCGGGGCGTCGCCTCTTCTCTCCAATACCGAACGCGCGGAATGTGGCGGCGGTTCCGGGTGCGATTCCGGGCTTGGCGTGGCCGGGTGGACGACGCAATTTCCTGACAACTGTATTCATCAGGCCAATCTTAACCACTGCAACGGCAATCTGCTCTCGGGAAAAATGGGAATGAGGCAGTCATGCACGGGCTTATCAACCGCAGCATTCAGAACTACTTTTGTGCCAACTACGGGCAGAGACTTTGGGCCGAGGTGGCCTCTCGGGCCGGGTTGGACTTTACCGAATTCGAGGCGATGCTGACCTATTCGGATCACGTCACCCCGGCTGTCCTTGAGGCGGTCTGCGACGTGCTGGACCGACCCCGGGCCGAGGTGATGGAAGACGTCGGCACCTTTCTTGTGGCGCAACCGGGCTATGAGGCTGTGCGGCGTTTGCTGCGCTTTGGCGGGGTGAGCTTCAGTGACTTTTTGCAATCGCTCGACGATTTGCCGGACCGGACGCGCCTTGCCCTATCCGAACTGCATTTGCCTTGGGTCGAACTGCGCGAAGACCCCGATGGCCAGTATTCCTTGATCTGCGAAGCCCCGCTCGTTGGCTATGGCTACCTTATGATGGGGGTCTTGCGGGCCATGGCCGATGACTATGGCGCGCTGGTGCTGTTGGAACACTGTGGGCGATCGGATGGCATTGAGGTGCTAAAGATCATTCTGGTCGAGGCCGAATTCTCGGAAGGGCGCCGGTTTGAGCTTGGGGCGCGGGCATGAGCGGAGGGTGCCATGATCCGGCGGTTCTGGACAAACTATGTCCGATGCATCTGCTGTTGTCCGCCAATGGCGAGATCCGCCACGCCGGGCCGACGATCCAAAAGCTTCGCCCGCAGTCCCCGCTGGCGGGGCGGCATTTTCTGGAAACCGTCACCGTCAAGCGGCCCCGCGGGATTGACGGGATGAAAGACCTGCACCGGGCCACGGGGGTAAAGCTGCACCTCGCCTTTCGCGATTCCCCCGGACCGAGCTGAAGGGGCTGCTGGTGCCCTTGGGGGATCGGCGGCTGATCGTGAACCTCTCTTTCGGGATTTCGATTTTCGACGGGGTGCAGGACTATGCGTTGACCAATGCGGATTTCGCCGCCACCGATCTGGCGATCGAGATGCTCTATCTGATGGAGGCGAAATCAGCCGCGATGGAGGCCTCCCGTCGCCTGAACCTGCGCCTGCAAGAGGCGCGGATCACGGCAGAAGAACAGGCCTTTACCGATACGCTGACCGGGCTGAAAAACCGCCGCGCGCTGAACGCGGTGCTGGAGCGGTTGATCACCGCCGGAGAGGGGTTCGCGGTGATGCATGTCGATCTCGATTACTTCAAGGCGGTGAATGACAGTCTGGGCCATGCCGCGGGCGATCATGTGCTGCAAGTTGTCGCCCGGATCATGCAACAAGAAACCCGAAGCTCTGACATGGTGGTGCGGTTGGGCGGGGATGAGTTCACCGTGGTTCTGCCCGATGTGCGGGGCGAGGGCATATTGCGGCGGATCGGCCAGCGGATCATCGATCGGCTGGAAGAGCCAATCCGCTACAAGGGGGAGGTTTGCAAGGTTTCCGCCAGCATCGGCACGGTCTGGATCCAGCGCGGCGATCGGCGACCGCGTGAGGTGGTTCTGGCCAATGCAGATGCCGCGCTCTATGCCTCGAAACACGCTGGCCGTGCGCGCCACACATTCTTTGACCCCGCCCTGCGGGCGGTGGCCGGGCCTGCTGCCGCGCCCGGTCAAAACGGTGGCAGCTAATCGCTCGGGGCGCTGTGACGCGGATCAGAAAGCCCTGGCGGCAGTGGACCGCGCAGATTGCCTGTCGTATCACAACGGCATGAAATCGCCCCTGCATCTGCTCCGCCGCCTGCGCCAACGCCTGCACGACGCCCGCCGCCGGGCGCGCTTTGCCGCTTCCTTGCAGCATCTGCACGGGCCGAGCAAACTGGACGTGGCCCTGGGGGAGGTGGTGCTGATCGCCTTGGTGCGCGACGGCAGCTATTACCTCGACGCCTTTTTTCGCCATTACCGCGCGATGGGCGTGCAACATTTCGTTTTCATCGACAACGGCTCGCGCGATGACACCATCGCCCGGATCAAAGCGCAGAAAGGCACTGTGATCGACCGCTGCACCCTGCCGCTGGCCGAATACGAAGACCTGATCCGCCAGTATCCCGCGCAGACCTATGGTAGAAATCGCTGGTGTCTTTATGTCGATATGGATGAAATCTTTGATTTCGAAGGGCGGGGTCAGATTGGCATCAAGGGGCTGACCGCCTATCTCGAACAGCAGGGCTATACCGCCTTAGTGGCGCAGATGCTTGAGATGTTCCCTAAAACCAGCCTCGCTGCCGCGGCGGGGGTGCCCTATAAACAAGCGCTGCAATCCTTTCTCTATTATGACATCAGCGCGGTGCGCAAAACCGACTACCACAGTCCGGAGATTCCGTTCTCCGCGCTGCTGGCCGATAATGATCTTTCCAACGATGCGGTGAAGTTCGCCTTTGGCGGCGTGCGCGGCAAGGTCTTTGGAGAGAACTGTTGCCTGACGAAACATCCGCTGATCTTCAACGGGCCAGAGGTCACACCGGCGCCGCATCCGCATCTGTCCTGCGGGCTGCGCGTGGCGGATATGACGGCAGTGATCAAACACTACAAGTTCGCCAATGACGCCGCCGCGCGGGATGCCGAGACGCTGGGCGCAGGCAATTTGGCGCATGGCGAAGACGCACGCCGCATGGCGGTGATCGGGCAAAACCCCGATGTCTCGCTCTTCTCGCTGGACGCGCGGCGTTGGAACCGGGTCGAACTTCTGTACCGCGCGGGCTTTCTGGTACCCTCCGACAGCTACAGCGCCCATGTCGCCGCTTGGCGTGATGAGCATGCCGCATGAGCATCGGCGCCGTTGTCATCGGACGCAATGAAGGCGCCCGGCTGGAGCGGTCCTTGCAGGCTTTGGCGGGGCAGGTGGCGCAGATTGTCTATGTCGACAGCGGCTCAACCGATGGGTCCGTCGCTGCGGCGCGGGGGCTGGGCGCGGAAGTGGTCGAACTGGACATGCAGCAGCCCTTCACCGCCGCGCGGGCCCGCAATGCGGGCGTGGCGGCATTGGGCGAAGGGATTACGCTGGTGCAATTCCTTGATGGCGATTGCATCCTGCGGGACGGTTGGCTGGCGGCGGCTGAGGCCCATCTGAGCGCGCATCCTCAACTCGCCGTGGTCTGCGGCAGACGGCGCGAGGAACATCCCCAAACCTCGATTTACAACAGTCTGATCGACGCTGAATGGGACACGCCGCCGGGCGAGGCGCGCGCCTGTGGTGGCGATGCGCTGATACGGCTTGAGGCGCTGCGCGCCGTGGGTGGCTACCGGGCAGAGATGATCGCCGGAGAAGAACCAGAACTGTGCCAGCGGCTGCGCCGGGCGGGTTGGCAGATATGGCGGCTCGACGCCGAGATGACATGGCATGACGCGCAGATCACCCGGTTCAGCCAGTGGTGGCAGCGCAGCCTGCGTGCTGGTCACGCCTTTGCCGAAGGGGCGGCGCTGCATGGCGCTGGTCCCGATCGCCATTGGGTGGCCGAGACGCGCCGCGCCGTGCTTTGGGGCGCGCTTTTGCCTGCGGTGATTTTGCTGCTGGCGCTGTTGACGCCGTGGGCCGCAGTCGGGCTGATGCTGCTCTACCCACTGCAACTCTTGCGGTTGATCTGGCGCGGGGGGCGGCTTGGGGCTTTTTCACCCTGCTGGGCAAATTCCCCGAAGCCTTGGGCGTGCTCAAGTATCACATGCGCCGCGATGGGCGGATCATCGAATACCGCTGACGCCTAGCGCGCCCGCCAAGCCTCAAGCGTCAGGCGCGGGAGGATCGCGAAACAGCGCGCATAGCGCGGCACCATCCGCGCCGGGCTCTGCAGGGCACGCCAAAACCATTCCAGAGCCAGCATCCGCATCCATTTCGGCGCACGGCGCTGCCGCCCGGCCAAAAAATCCAATCCCGCCCCGACAGAGGCGAACCCCACCCCCGGCGCAACCTCACGCCCGCGCGCGGCGAGCATCTCTTGTTTGGGCGCACCTAGTGCCAGAAAACACAGACGCGCCCCGCTGTTGGCGATGTTGCGCAGGGCGGTATCCGCTTCGGCGCTTTCGGGGTCAAAGCCCTTCGGCGGGGCGGCGATGTGGCAAATCTCCAGCCCCGGCACACGGGCCCGCAGGGCTGCTGCGGCCCCGTGAAGGGCTTCCTCATCACTGCCGAAGAACGCGATGGGCAACGATTGCTCGGCGGCCAATTCGCAAAGCGGGATGATCAGATCAGAGCCGGGCATCAAGGCAACCGGCTGCTTGGCCAGTTGCGACAGCCAGACAACGGGGCGGCCATCGGCCACGATCAGATCCTGCGCATGATAGGCAGCGGCAAAACCCGCATTGCGGGGCAGTTTGGTCAGATGGTCGAGGTTGAGCGTGGCAAGCGCGATCCTTGGCCCTTGGCAAAGCGCGCGCGCAGGGCCTGAAACAATGCGGCCCTTGTCGCCACATTAACCACCACCGCGGCATCGCCCTTGCCATACTTCATACCGCGCGCCCCGCCTTTGGGCTGCCACAGGCAGGCGCAAGGGGGAGGATGCACGCTTTATGTAATTGATTTCACATGCCATCTATCAACCACGCCCGTGCCAGATTGAACCTGCCGCAAAACTAGCGGGATGACAGGGCTGGGGCCAGATGGTATTTTCGCCCCGCCCCATCCTGCCGCGCATTCGTCCGGCTTTCGTGAAGGACATCATGCCAAATCCCGTCGCCTATCTGATGCTGCTGATCTGGCCCTTCGTCTGTCTGGGGCTGTTTCGCAACCTGCCGCTGCAGCGGGCGTTGATCTGGTCGATCTTGGGGGCTATCTTTTCCTGCCGCCGCTGGCCGAATTTAACCTGCCGCTGGTGCCGGGCCTCGACAAAGTGTCGATCCCGAACCTGAGCGTTTTGTTGATCATCTGGCTGGGCACGCAAGAGAAACTGCAGCTTTGGCCCGCCTCTCGTTTGGCGGGGTTCTTGGTGGTGGGGCTGGTCTTTTCCGCTGTGCCCACGGTGCTGACCAATGGCGATCCGATCCTGTTTCAGGCAATCCGAGGGTTCGAGCCGATCCTCTTTCCCGTGGACGCCCTGCCGGGGCTGTCGATCCGCGACATCGGGTCGGTCTTGATCGGCCAGATGCTGATGCTGGTGCCCTTCTTGTTGGCGCGGCAGTTCCTTGCGGACGAAGAGGGCCTGCGCGAGCTGTTGCTGGCCTTCATGATCGGCGGGCTTATCTATTCCGTGCCCTCGCTCTTCGAAATTCGTTTCTCTCCGCAGCTAAACACCTGGATCTACGGATTCTTTCAGCACTCCTTTGAGCAGATGATGCGCAATGGTGGCTTCCGGCCCATCGTGTTTTTACCGCATGCGCTGTGGCTGGCGATTTTCATGTGTATCGCGCTGTTGTCGGCGGTTGCGCTGGCGCGGCAGACCCCGGTGATCGACCGTTGGAAAATGCTGCTGTTGGCGGCCTATTTGGGCGTGGTTCTGCTGCTGTGCAAAAGCCTTGCCTCCATCGCCTATGCGCTGCTTTTGGTGCCGATGGTGCTGCTGGTCCCGGCGCGCTGGCAGATCCGTCTGGCGGTGGTCTTTGCGGCGGTGGCGGTGATCTATCCGATGCTGCGCAATGCCGGGCTGGTGCCGCTCGATGCCATCCTCGCGCAGGCCGAGGCGATCAGCGCGGACCGGGCGCACTCGCTTGGCTATCGGTTCATGAACGAAGAACGGCTGCTGGCGCGGGCAGCCGAAAAGCCGTGGTTCGGCTGGGGTGGATGGGGGCGCAACCTGATCCGGGATGCGACCAACGGCAATATCCTATCGATTCCGGACGGCCGCTGGATCATCGTTTTTGGCACTTTCGGCTGGGTCGGGTATCTTTGTGAGATGGGTCTTTTGGCGCTGCCGATCTTTCTTATGGGGCTACACCTCTACCGGCAGGGGGATGCGGGCCTCTCCCCTTGGGTCGCGCCGCTGCTTTTGATCCTTGGCATTACCATGATGGACATGTTGCTTAATGCCACGCTGACGCCGCTTACTTGGCTTACGGCCGGGGCGATCCTCGGTCATGCCGAGGGTCTGGCGGCGGCGCGCAGGGGGCAGACCGCACTTGATGCCAGCGCAAATCCTGCGCTGCAGGCAAAGCGGACGGTTTTCTGAACTGGCATCTGCTCACCGTTCCGTGAAGCGATTTTGTCCAGAATAGACCCAAGGGCACGCTCTTGGCTCATTTTTGACAGATTTGCCTGTTGTATGCTGCACCCGAAGCTTAAATTGAACCTTGAAGGCTCATCACTGTAGTCGAACGGGCGATGGGACATGTGTCGCAATGAATAGCACAGACAAAACTCTTGCACGCGATGATATCGCGATTGTCGGCATGTCGGTGAACGTGCCGGGGGCCGCAGGAGTCGACGCCTATTGGGCGAACCTCCGCGATGGCGTGAGCGCGCTCAAGCGGCGCGACGCGGCCCAGCTGCGCGCCGCCGGAGAGAGCGCCGAACGTATGGCCCGGCCAAACTACGTGCCCGTCACCGCCGAGATGCCCGGTTACGACATGTTCGACGCCGAGTTCTTCGGCTTTTCCCCAAAAGACGCCGCCATCCTCGACCCGCAGCACCGCAAATTTCTTGAGGTCGCTTGGGAGGCGATGGAGCAGGCGGGGCATATGCCCGAAAGCCTCTCTGGCCCCGTCGGCGTCTATGCGGGCTGTGGCATGGGCAGCTATTTCTATTTCAACATCTGCTCGAACCCCGATCTGGTCGATGATGTCGGCATGTTCCTGCTCCGGCATACCGGCAATGACAAGGATTTCCTGTCGACCCGGGTCAGCCATGTGTTTGACCTCAAAGGCCCATCGATCAACCTGCAAACCGCCTGTTCGACCTCGCTGGTGGCAATTCACTATGCCGCGCAGGCGCTGCGGGCGGGCGAAATTGACATGGCGTTGGCGGGCGGGGTGACGATCGAACTGCCGCAGGGCAGGGGCTATGAGTTCAAAGAGAACGAAATTCTCTCCCCCGATGGTGAATGCCACGCCTTCGACCACCGCGCGCAGGGCACCGTCTTTGGCTCTGGCGCAGGGGCGGTGGCGCTGCGGCGGTTGGAAGATGCCATTGCGGATGGCGATCCTATTTGGGCGGTCATCAAAGGCTCGGCGGTCAACAACGACGGCGCGGCCAAGGCGGGCTATCTGGCCCCTTCGGTTGATGGGCAGACGGCGGCCATTGCCCGCGCGCTCGACAATGCAGGCGTGGCGGCGCAGAGCATCGGCATGGTCGAATGCCACGGCACCGGCACCTATCTAGGCGATCCGATTGAGGTCGCCGCCCTGACCCAAGCCTACCGGGCCGAGACGCAGGCCGAAGATTTCTGCCGCATCGGGTCGGTCAAAACCAACATCGGCCATCTCGATACTGCGGCGGGTGTGGCGGGGCTGGCCAAGGCGGCGCTGGCGTTGCACCACCAGCAAATCCCCCTCGCTGGGCTATGAAGCGCCGAACCCGGCGATCCCCTTCGAAGGCTCGCCTTTCCGCGTGAACGACCGGCTTTATGACTGGCCCGCCCAAGCCGCGCCCCGGCGTGCCGCGGTCAATGCGCTTGGCGTTGGCGGGACCAACGCGCATATGATCTTGGAAGAGGCGCCCGCCCGCGCGGCGTCGGAAGAAAGCGATTTCCCGTTCCATGTGCTCTGCCTCTCGGGCCGGAACAAAGCGGCGTTGGACGCCAACAGCGCCGCCCTCGCGGCGCATTTGCGCGCGCATCCCGAACAGCCCTTAGCCGATGTGTCCTTCACCCTGAAAGAGGGCCGTCGGGGTTTCGACAAACGCCGCATCTTGGTCGCCGAAACCCATGAAGAAGCCGCAGCCCTTTTGGAAGGCGGCGACAGCCGCCGTGTCTTCACCCATGACCACCTTGGCCCCGAGGCTGAGGTCGTTTTCATGTTCCCCGGCGGCGGCGCGCAATATGCCGATATGGCCCGCGACCTTTATGAAACCGAGCCGGTCTTTGCCGGATGGATGGACCGGGGCTCGACCATCTCGCGCCGCAGCTTGAGTATGACATCCGCGCGATCTGGCTGCCGGAACCCGAAGACCGCGCGGCGGCAGAAGCCAAGCTGAAACGGCCTTCGGTGCAATTGCCGCTGATCATGATCGTCGAATACGCGCTGGCGCAGCTTTGGCTCTCTTGGGGGTGAAACCCGCGGCGATGGTGGGGCATTCCATGGGGGAAAATGTCGCCGCCTGCCTTGCCGGGGTGATGCGCTTTGAGGAATGCATCGACCTTGTCCTGCTGCGCGGGCGGCTCTTTGATGAGGTGCCAGCAGGCGGGATGATCAGCATCTCCGCTCCGCTGGATCAGATCACGCCACTTCTGGGCGAAGGGCTTGATATCGCCAGCGTCAACGGCCCGGAACTGATCACGGTCTCTGGCCCGGACGACGCGCTAAAGGCGCTGCAAGCACGGTTGGATGCAGCCGGTCTCGACCACCAGCGCATCGCCATCGACATCGCCGCCCACTCGCGGATGCTGGACCCGATCCTTGACCGATACCGCGCTTTCCTTGCCACGCTTGACCTGCGCGCGCCGCAGATGCCCTTTTTGTCCAACCGAACAGGCAAGATGATCACGGCGCAGATGGCGGCGGACCCCGACTATTGGGTCGAACAGCTGCGCAACACGGTGAATTTCGCCGATTGTATCAGCACGTTGAGCGCTGACGCGCGGCGGGTCTTCCTAGAGGTCGGACCGGGCAAGGCGCTTTCCGCCTTGGCGCAGATGAACGCGGATGTGGCACCGGGGCAGGTGATGTCTTCGCTGCGCCACCCCGAGCAAGAAATCGCGGATGATGCCTATTTCCTCAGCGTGATCGGGCGGCTTTGGGCCTCGGGGGTCGAAGCTGACTGGGCGCAGATCTGGGGCGAGGCACGGCGCAACCGCGTGGTGCTGCCGACCTATCAATTCCAACGTGCGCGTTATTTCATCGAACCGGAAGAGGCCGCGACCCGCCCCGCAGAGCAACCGCTGCAACGGCTGGATGACATCAGCGATTGGGGCGCGCTGCCGCATTGGCAACCGCGCTACGCCGAAGGGGATATGGCGCTCTCCGGCCCGGTGAACTGGCTTATCTTCGCCGATACGGCGGGGCTGGGGGCCGAGGCCGCCGCGCAGTTGCGGGCCAAGGGGCATCACGTGGTGCAGGTCACGGCGGGGGATGCCTTTGCCCGCGTCACCACGGATCACTTCACGCTGGCCCCCGAACAGGGACGGTCGGGCTATGACCAGTTGATCGCGACGCTTCAGGCCGAAAGGCAAATGCCCGACCGGATCGCGCATTTCTGGCTGACCGATGATCAGGTCGCCCCGCGCCCCGGTTCCAGCAGATTTGACCGCAATATCGAACAGGGGTTCTGGAGCCTGACGTGGCTCGCACAGTCCTTGGCCGAGGCCGAGATTGACGCGCCGCTGCACCTTGACGTCTTCACCACCGGTGGGGCGCAGATCGCGGAAGAGGGGCTGGCCTATCCCGAAAAGGCGCTGATCTCTGGCCCCGTCGGCGTCATGGCACGAGAGGTGCCGGGGCTGACGGCGAGCCAGATTGACCTGCCCGTCGCAGCACCCGTGGCACCGGCAAGATGGTTCGCGAAACCAGCTGACCCCGCGCCGGTGATTGATCCCGGTGACCTGATCGAAGAGCTTTTGGCCAGCCCGGCCAACCTTCAGGTCGCCCATCGTGCTGGCCGCCGCTATGAACTGAGCTACCGCGCAGCCAGCCTGCCGCCAAGCGATTTACCGGGGTGGAAGCCGGAGGGACATTACCTCATCACCGGCGGTTTCGGGGGCATTGGCCTGACCCTTGCCGCAGACATTCTTGAGACGCCGGGCACCCGCGTCATCCTGCTGAGCCGCGCTGCGCTTCCGATGCGCCACGAATGGGACAGCCACCTTGCCAGTCACGGCCCCGCCGATGCCACGGCCCGCCGACTGCGTGCCGTTCTGCGGCTTGAGGCGCAGGCGGCGCAGTCGGGCGGGGCGGTCGAAGTGGCCCGCGCGGATGTCACCAACCTTGCGCAGATGCGCCGGGTGATCGACGATCTGACCGCCCGCCACGGGGGGCTGACAGGGGTGATCCATGCCGCCGGGGTGCTGGACGATGCGCCGCTCTTGGCCAAATCTGACGCGGGCATCGACGCGGTGCTGGCCCCCAAAGTGCAGGGGCTGCGGGTCTTGGACCAACTGTTGCCCGATGGCGCGCTTGACCTGATGGTGCTCTTTTCCTCGACCTCTACCGCCAGTCGCGCGGCGGGGCAGGTGGATTATGTGGCGGCGAATGCCTGGCTCAATGCCTTTGCGCAATCGCGGCGCGGCGCGAAGACCCGCGTGGTCGCGGTGAACTGGGGTGTTTGGGCCGATGTGGGCATGGCCGCTGACACGCTTGCGGGGGACGGTGCCGTGGCGCTGCCTGCCCGCGCGATCAATGCGGCGCTGCTTGAAACCGCAGGGTCAGGCGACAGCGGCGTACCGGAATTCACCACCGAGATCGCCACCTCACATTGGCTGCTCGACCAGCACCGCACCTTGGATGGCCGCGCCATCATGCCGGGGACAGGCTATATTGAGCTTTTGGCCGAGGCCGCGCAGGCTCAAGGGCTGCAGGGGTTCACGCTGCAAGACCTCTATTTTCTGCGTCCCCTGCCGCTGGCCGATGGGGCGCGGCGCAAGATCAAGATCACCCTGACCCACGAGGGCGCAGGTTTCGCCGCCGAGTTGCGCAGCGCCTGTGTGGTCAATGGCAGGCCCGCGTGGCAGTTGCATGTCCAAGCGCGTTTGACCCCCACGGGGCGCACAGCCAGCCCTCTAGATCTTGCTGCCCTCGCGGCCCGTTGCGAGGACGTGGCCGAGGCCGCGCCCGGGGGCCGTCTGCCCGCCGTTCAAGAGGCGCATCTGAAATTCGGCCCGCGCTGGCATGTGCTGCAACGCACCGCCATGGGACAGGGAGAGGGGCTCGCCGCGCTACGGCTGCCCGAGGCCGCGCAGGGTGATCTGATCGATGGCTATGTGCTGCACCCCGGTCTGATGGACATCGCCACCGGTTGGGCCATGGCGCTGATCCCGGGCTATGCCGCGCGTCACCTTTGGGTGCCGCTGTCTTATGGTGAGATCACGCTTCACGCGGCGCTGCCTGCCGAGGTCCGCTCGCACGTCCGGCTTGCCGAAGGATCGGCGGCGGAGGGCTTGGCCCGGTTCAATGTGACGATCACCGATGCGCAGGGAGCGGTCCTTGTCGATGTGCACGATTTCGCGATGAAACGGCTCGAAGGGGCCTTCGCCGAGGTGCCGCCGCCCGACGCCCGCGAAGTGGTCTTTGAGGATGCCCAAAGCGCTGACAGCCTCAGCCCCGCCGAAGAGCGTTTGGCCCGTCTGGTGCGCCAAGGTATCCGCGCGCAAGAAGGGCCAGAGGCCCTGCGCCGTGCGCTGGCGCTGGATGCGTCACAGGTCATGGTGTCCTCACTGCCCCTGCAGACATTGATTGCCCAAGCCGACGCGCCGCTGACCGATGCCTCCGCCCAAGGGCAAAGCTTTGAGCGGCCCGATCTGGACGGTTCTTTCGTCGCCCCCCGCAACGGGATCGAAGAGAAACTGGCCGAGATTTGGTCGAACCTTTTGGGCGTTAGCCCGGTGGGGGTCGAGGATAGTTTCTTTGACCTCGGCGGGCATTCCCTGATCGCTGTCCGCCTGTTTGCGGCGGTCAAGCGCGAGTTCAAGGTGGAATTCCCGATCTCCGTTCTGTTCGAGGCTCCCACGATCGCCAAATGCGCAGCGCTCATCGCGGCGGAGCGCGGAGATTTGGCGCAGACGGAAGTGGCTGATACGGCAGCGGCGGCCCCGCAGCAGCGCTTTGACCACCTTGTACCGCTCAATCAATCGCCGCAGGATGCGACGCCGCTTTTCGTGGTGGCGGGGATGTTCGGCAATGTGCTGAACCTGCGCCACCTTGCCTTGCCCTTTAGCGGCGAACGCGCGGTCTATGGTGTGCAGGCCCGTGGGTTGATCGGCGACGCTGCCCCCCACGAAGAGGTGCAGGCCGCTGCGGCTGACTACATCGCAGAGATCCGTGCGCTGCAGCCCCAAGGGCCCTATCTGTTGGCCGGATACTCCGGCGGCGGGATCACGGCCTATGAGATGGCGCAGCAGTTGCAGGCGGCAGGGCAAGAGGTGGCCGTTCTAGCGATGCTCGACACGCCGCTGCCCGTCCGCCCGACGCTCAGCAAGATCGACAAGGCGCATATCAAATTGGCAGAGCTGCGGCGTAAGGGTCCGGCCTATCTGCTTGAATGGGCGCGCAACCGCTGGGCGTGGGAGCGCGCGCGCCGCCGGGGGCCTCAGGAGGCGGTCGGCGATGGTGAGGGGGGCTTCCTTCAACAGTCTGCGCATTCAGGCGGCCTTCCTGCGCGCGATGGAGCGCTATGAAACGCCCCAGTGGGACGGGCCGATGACACTCTTCCGACCACCGCTGGATCGGCATTGGGCTGTTTCTGCCGGGCAATATGTCACCGCGGAAAAAGAATATGTCTATGAGGACAACCAGTGGCGGCAATATGCGCCGCGCTTGCAGGTGATCGAAGTGCCGGGCGACCATGTGAGCATGGTGCTGGCGCCCAATGTGACTGTCTTGGCGCAAGAGCTGGCCGAGGTGATCGCGGCGGCCCTGCCAATAGACGCCAGCCACGACCAGCCCGCTGATCAGCCTCAGGCCACGGCGGCGGAATGATGCAACAATCACCCCGCCTTTTGGTCATTATTCTCAACTACCGCACCGCAGAGATGACCCTGCGCGCGGCTGAGGCCGCCTTGGCCGATATGCCCCAGACCCATGCCGAACTGGTGATCGTTGACAACGACAGCGGCGACGGTTCTGCCGCGCTCTTGGCGCAGGAGATTGCCGCGCGGGGCTGGGGTGCGGGCAATCGGGTGCGGCTGATCACATCGCCCCGCAACGGTGGCTTCGGGGCGGGCAACAACATTGCCATGCGGGCGGGGATGTCCGACGGGGCAGCGCCGGATTTCGTGCATGTGGTGAACTCGGATGCCTTCCTTGATCGGGGCTGTATCGGGACGCTGTTGGACCATCTACAGAACCACCCCCGCGCCGGGTTGGCCGGAAGCCATGTGCGCGGCGAGGATGATCTGCCCCATGCCACGGCCTTCCGGTTCCCTTCTGCCGCGGGTGAGTTGGAAGCTGCCGCGCGGTTGGGCCCACTGACGCGACTGCTGTCCTCTGCCGTGGTGGCCCCGCCCTTGCCGGAAGAGGCCGCAGAGGTCGATTGGGTGGCCGGTGCCAGTGTCATGATGCGGTGGGATATGCTGGCTGATGTCGGTCTCTTCGACGAAGCGTATTTCCTTTATTATGAGGAAACTGATCTTTGCCTGCGTGCCGCGCGGGCTGGGTGGGACTGCTGGTATGTGCCTCAGGCGCGCTGCGTTCACGTTGGCTCGGTCTCGACCGGGATGAAGGAATGGCGCCGGATGCCGCGCTATTGGTTCGACAGTCGCCACCGCTATTTCGCCAAGAACCATGGCCGCGCCTATGCCGCTTTGGCCACCTGTGCACGGCTTGCCGGGGGCGGATTGCACCGCCTGCGCTGCCTGCTGACCGGACGCCAGCCAGAAGATGCCCCCGGTTTCTACCGTGACCTCGCGGCCCATGCGCTCACGGCGAGGCGCGCGGCCCCCGCCGACCAAGACCCAAGCCGTAGCCCCGCCACGGAGGACCGTTGATGACCGCCAGTTTCAAGACAGAACCGTTTTCCGCGCTCTTGATGGGCGACGAATCTCTGACCATTGCCTGCGGCGACATGCTGCTGGCGGGCGGCCATCGGATCGCCGCCGTAATCACCCGAGATGACGCGGTGCGCGCATGGGCCGAAGGGCTGGGGCTGGTCCTCTGCCACGATGCGGAAGATCTGCTGCCCATGGGTCTGGCCGCCGACTGGCTTTTGAGCATCGCCAACCTGCGGCTGATCCCTCAGACGGTTCTGGCCCTGCCCACACGTGGCGCGGTCAATTTTCACGATGGGCCCCTGCCGCGCTATGCTGGGCTGAACACACCCGCTTGGGCAATCATCAACGGCGAGGCGCAGCATGGGGTCAGTTGGCATCTGATTGAAGCGGGCGTTGATACCGGTGACCTGCTGGCGCAGCGGGAGGTAGAGATCGCGCCCGATGAGACGGCCTTTAGCCTCAACTCTAAATGCTACGCCGCCGGGATGGAAAGCTTTGGCGCAGTGCTGGCCCAGTTGGAAAGCGGCAAGCTGCAAGGCACCGCCCAAGACCTGCGTCAGCGCAGCTATTTCGCGAAGGACAAACGGCCCGAGAACTGCGGGCTGATCGACTTTACCAAGACCGCAGGAGAGATCAGCGCGCTGGTCCGTGGCTTGGATTTCGGGGCCTATTGGAACCCTTTGACCACGGCAAAACTCGCAGGCGCGGCAGGCGCGGTAGGCGCGGTGCTGGCCGTTTCCCGCGTCGAGGTGCTGGCGGGCCAAGGCGGCACCCCCGGCGAGGTTGTCGATGTCGACAGCACGCGGGTGGTCGTGGCGGCGCGCGATGCCCATATCGCCCTCTATGATCTGCGCGATATGGCGGGGGAGAGTATTGCTCCGGCCCAGTTTTTTGCCCCCGGTGATAAAGTGCCCCACACGGCGGGCAGCGCTCCGGCTTCGGCTGAGGAGGCACATTGGCGGCGCGCTTTGACCGGGTTTGAGGCGCTGCCGGTCCCCTTGGCCACCGCAGCTGAAACGACGGCAGCGACATGGGCAGAGCGAGAGATCGCGCTGCCGCAGAGGAGTGACCTTTCGCAGCAGGCCGCAGCCGCAGCCCTCGTCGCGCTGCGCAGCGCCGGGGCAACAGAAGGCGGCATCGCCCTCAGCCGCAAAGGGGAATCCGCGCCGCTGATCGCCGATTGGTTGCCGGTCACCATCGCGGCAGAGGCGGGCTTGCCCGTGGCGGAACTGATCGCACAGGTAGAACCACAACTTGCCCGCGAGAAGGACGCGGCAGGTTTCGCGCTTGATCTGCCGCTGCGCGACCCGGCGATTGAAGCGCTTGGCACCCCGGATTTCGCGATCTCCTTTGACAGTGAACCGCTCGCGGGCGCGGCGCTGACCCTTTGCCTCGGGGCGGGGGGCGCGCGCCTCTTTGCCGACAGCACCCGGCTCTCTGAGGCCGCAATCGACCTCCTCGTCGCGCGGTTTGAGGCGGCTTTCGCCAAGATTTCCAAGGCTACGGATTGCGGCACCCTCTGGGCCCTTCCAAAGACCGAGATGCAGCTTCTGACCCGCGATAACGCGACGACCCGAGACTATGAACCGCTCACCATCCATGCCGCTTTTGAGGCGCAGGTGGCGCGCACACCCGAGGCCCCCGCGCTGGTGTTCGAGGGGAGACGCTTAGCTATGCCGCGCTGAACGCCTGCGCCAATCAATTGGCGCATGTGCTGGGTGACATGGGGGCCGGGCCGGGGATGCCGGTGGCGCTTTGCGTTGCACGGGGGTGGACCTGCTGGTGGGCACGCTTGGCATCCTGAAAGCTGGCGCCGCCTATGTGCCGCTTGATCCGGCCTATCCGGCGGACCGTCTGGCACATTACCTTTCAGACAGTGGCGCTGCGGTCGTGGTCACGCAATCGGTCCTTTCCGCCAGCCTGCCCGCGCAAGGCGCGCAGGTGTTGGAGCTGGACCGCGACCCGCGCCTCGCCACGGCTTCGGACGTGAACCCTGCCGCCAGCGCGGGGCCGGATGACCTTGCCTATCTGATCTATACCTCCGGCTCGACCGGGACCCCCAAGGGCGTGATGGTCAGCCACGGCAATGTGGCAAATTTCTTTGCCGGGATGGACGACCGGATCGATCATGAGGCGGGCGCTGTCTGGCTCGCTGTCACCAGCCTCAGTTTCGATATCTCGGTGCTGGAACTGTTCTGGACCCTCGCACGGGGGTTCAAACTGGTGTTGGCCGGCGACGATAGCCGGGCGCTGATGTCGAACGGGCCGATCGCCACAAGCGACCGCAAGATCGACTTTAACCTGTTTTATTGGGGCAATGACGATGGCGTAGGCCCTAAGAAATACGAACTGCTGCTTGAGGGGGCCAAATTCGCCGATGCCAATGGGTTCAACGCCGTCTGGACGCCTGAGCGGCACTTTCATGCTTTTGGTGGCCCTTACCCGAACCCCTCTGTCACAGGCGCTGCCGTGGCCGCGGTGACGCAGAACCTTGATGTGCGGGCCGGGTCTTGCGTCGCCCCGCTGCATCACCCCGCGCGGATCGCCGAGGAATGGGCGGTGATCGACAACCTGACAAACGGGCGCGTGGGACTGGCCATCGCCAGCGGTTGGCAGCCTGACGATTTCGTGCTGCGCCCGGAGAACACGCCGCCGCAGAACAAGCCCGCGATGTATGACGCCATCGACCAGTTGCGCAAACTCTGGGCCGGGGAGCCGGTGGAATTCCCCCGTGCCGATGGCACGCCCCACGCGGTGGTAACGCAGCCGCGCCCCGTCTCGAACAGGCTGCCGATCTGGGTCACCACGGCGGGCAATCCACAAACGTGGAAAGAAGCAGGAGAGATCGGGGCCAATGTGCTGACCCACCTGCTCGGCCAATCGGTGGAAGAGGTGGCGGACAAGATCAAGATCTACCACGACGCCCTGCGCGGTGCGGGCCATGACCCGGCGGATCACCGGGTCACCGTCATGTTGCACAGCTATCTTGCCGAGACCCGCGCCGAGGCCGAGGAAATCGCCCGCGCGCCCATGAAGGACTACCTGCGCTCGGCGGCGGGGCTGATCAAACAATACGCTTGGGCCTTTCCGGCCTTCAAGAAACCGGCCGGCACGACAAACCCGTTTGAGATCGACCTCGAAGGGCTCTCGGCCGAGGAAATGGATGCGATCCTAGAGTTCGCCTTTCAACGCTATTTCAACGACAGTGGCATGTTTGGCACCGTGGCAGATGGGCTGGCGCGGGCCGAGCAACTCAAGCGGATCGGTGTGGATGAGATCGCCTGCCTGATCGACTATGGCATTCCCACCGACAAGGTGATGGCGGGGCTGAAGCCGCTGGCCGATGTGCTGCGCCGCGCCAATGCGGGTGGGCAACCGGCAGAGGACGACCACTCAATCGCCGCGCAGATCGTGCGCCATGGCGTGACCCATCTGCAATGCACGCCCTCGATGGCGCAGATGATGGTGATGAACGATGAGGCACGTGGCGCTTTGGCGCGGGTAAAGGCGCTGATGGTCGGGGGAGGCGTTGCCCGGCACGTTGTCACGCGCTTTGCGTGCGGCGACGCAGGCGCAGATCCAGAACATGTACGGCCCGACCGAGACGACGATCTGGTCGACCACCCATGTGCTACAAGACACCCACAGCACCACGGCCCCCATCGGCACACCGATTGCCAACACGCAGGTTCATGTCCTTGACGCCGCGCGGCAGGTGCTGCCGATCGGTGCGGCGGGTGAACTTTGGATCGGGGGCGCTGGCGTGACACAGGGCTATTGGCAACGGGCCGAGATGACCGCCGCGCGTTTCATCGACGATCCCTTCGCGGGCCACGGTCGTCTCTATGGCACGGGCGATCTGGTGCGCATGGACGCCGAAGGCGTGCTGCATTTCGAAGGCCGCGCCGATGCGCAGGTCAAGATACGCGGCCACCGGATTGAGCTTGGGGAAGTCGAAGCGCGGCTGGCCGATCTGCCGGGGGTGCGTCAGGCCGTGGCCCTGCTGCGCGATGATGCGGGGCCGGGTGGCGCGCAACTGGTCGGCTATGTGGTCGCCGATGCGGCGATCGACTGCGACGCGGCGCGGCGGCAACTGGCCGCCCATCTGCCCGATATCATGGTGCCGCAGGCCATCGTAACGTTGCCCGCCATGCCCTTGACGCCCAACAAGAAAATTGACCGCAAGGCCTTGCCCGCCCCGGTCAAACGCAGTGCTGCACCTGCCGCCTCGCCACAGCCGGCCACGCAAGACGGCAACAGCCAAGCCGCCATCGCGCAGGTCTGGGGCGCGCTTTTGGGCATCGGGGACATTCGCGGCGGCGATAACTTCTTTGCTCTTGGGGGCCATTCGCTGCTGGCGGTGCAGGCGCATCGCGATATCAAGGCGGCCTTGGGCGCCAGCGCGCTGTCGATCACCGATATCTTCCGTTTCCCGACCCTTGCGGGATTGGCGGCGCATATTGATGGATTGGACGGCCAGAAAGCCGAACCGCCCAAGGCGCCCCCAGCCGCCGAAACGCCTGCCCGGACCGAAACCATGTCGAAACGTCGCCTCATGCGTGCCGAGCGCGCCCGCGGGCGGGGTTGAGGTGACGGCAGAGGCCGAGATCAAGACCGCAGTCCGCAGTCTGTTCGATCTGCCAGTCGCCGTTGCTGTAACCCAGATCGACAGGCCCCATCCGCCATTGCTGGGGGACGAAGCCGCCGTCATCGCACGTGCACGGCCCAAGCGGGTCGCCGAATTCACCGCCGGACGCCACGCCGCACGCGAAGCGATGCAGGCCCTTGGCCACCCGCCTGCGCCGGTGCTGGCCAGCACCGACCGCGCCCCGATTTGGCCGCAGGGCCTGACCGGTTCGATCAGCCATTCCGATGTGTGGTGCATCGCCGTGCTGGCGCGGTGCTCTGATGTGGTGGCACTGGGCGTCGACATCGAAGAAGACAGCCCGCTGCCCGACGACCTGATTGCAGAAATCTGTCTTCCGTCCGAGATTACCCGCCTCGGGGGGCTGATCTCGCCGCCGCCAAACGCATCTTCTGCGCCAAGGAGGCGGCCTATAAGGCGCAATATCCGCTCACCAAAACGCTCTTTGGCTTTGATCGGTTGGACGTAACCCTATCCGCCGAAAACCCCGCTTTTGACGCGCAATTTACCCAAGACACTGAACGCTTTAAGCGCGGCGAGAAGCTGCCGGGGCGGATCGTTTCGGTGGCGGGCCACCTTGTCAGCGGGGTGGCGATTGGGCAGATTGATCGCAAAGGAGCTTGATCTCATGGTCGCACTCTCTCGCCGTGCCTTTCTGGGGGGCGCCGCTCTTGCCAGCCTTGGCGGCGGGACTTGGGTCTTTCGCCGGGCGCAGGTGCAGGACCGCGCGGAACAACTCTATGCCACGCCGCTGACCCCGCCGGCGGGGCCGATGCAGGTCTACCATCTGGGGCATTCACTGGTGGGCCGAGACATGCCCGCGATGCTGGCGCAGATGGCGGGGGCCGGGCACAGCTATCACAATCAAACCGGCTGGGGCAGTTCGCTGCGCGATCATTGGGAGCCGAATGTGCCGGTGAATGGGTTTGAGCGCTCTAATGACCATGCGCAGCACCGGCCCGCCCGGGCGGCGATCGGTTCGGGCGATTACGACGCCGTGGTTTTGACCGAGATGGTCGAGATTGCCGACGCCATCCGCTACCACGACAGCCCCGACTACCTTGCCCGCTGGGCCGATCTGGCGCAGGCGGCCCGGCCCGACACGCGCGTCTATCTTTATGAGACATGGCATCACACCGACGATGGCAAGGGGTGGCTGAACCGGATCGACCGTGACCTCGATCAATACTGGCGGCAGCAGGTGATCTACCCCGCTTTGCAGCAATCGGAGGTGCCCATTTATCTGATCCCCGCCGGGCAGGTCATGGCGGCCTTTGGCCGCGCAGTCGATGCGGCCGGAGGGGTGGGCGGCATCATCAGCCTGCAGAACCTCTTTTCGCGCGATGAGCAGGGCCGCCGCGATACGATTCACTTCAACGATCAGGGGGCCTATCTTGTGGCGCTGACCCATTACGCAACGCTCTATCACCGCGACCCGGCGGGGCTGCCGCATCAGTTGACCCGCGCGGATGGCACCCCGGCTGACACACCAAGTGCAGAGGCCGCAGCGCTGATGCAGCGGGTGGTCTGGGACGTGGTCCGTGCCCATCCCGACAGCGGTGTCGCGGCATGAGCGGTCTGGGCGGGCTGTTCTCGGTCTTGATGGTGGGCCACAGCCTTTTTGGGGCGGACGGGCCGGATATGTTGCAAGAGGCGCTGCGCGCCGGGGTGGGGCAGGGCGAGGTGCGCGCGCAGATCATCAACGGCGCGCCCCTGCGTTATAATTGGGACGAATCTGACCGGGCCGAGGGCGTGGATGCCCGCACTGTCTTGCCCGAAGGGCAGACCACCCATCTGATCCTGACCGAGGCGATCCCGCTGGCCAATCACACCCGTTGGTCGGATACCGAAGTCTATGCGCAGGCTTTCTTTGGCCTTGCTGCGGCGGCCAATGCGACGGTGAAGGTCTATCTGCAAGAGACATGGCATTCGCTGAAAAGCGGCAGCGGAGAGGCAGTGGCCTATGACGACCACGCCCATATCCCTTGGCGCGAACGGTTGCAGAATGATCTGCCCGCATGGGAGGGGATCGCGGCGGCGGTGAGCGATGGGCGCAGCTCTGACACTGCGACGATTGAGGTGATCCCCGCCGGGCAAGCGATGGCGCGGCTTTACGATGAAATCGCCGCCGAACGTGTGCCGGGGCTGAATGAGATCGACGCGCTTTTTGCCGATGACATCCACCTGAACGATCTGGGCCACTACTTTGTCGCCATGGTGCAATATGCCACGCTGACGGGCAAAGATCCCTTGGGCCTGCCGACGGATTTCAATGACCGTTGGGGCAAAGCGTTTGACACGCCCACCCCCGACCTCGCGCGGGAGCTTCAGCGTGTGGCGTGGGATGCGGTGCGAGAGTATCAGGGCAGTGCTGTGGTGCCGGTGCCGCCTGCCACGCGCCCTGCCGCCGCAAACAATGCACAGACCGCCCCGATTTCGCCCACTGGCCCGCCCGCGGTGCCTGAGTCTACGCTTGCCCGCGATGAGCCAGCGCCCGCCCCAGATGAACCTGCGTCCGCTCCTGATGAGCCAGCGCCGGCCCCAGATGAGCCCGAAGTACCTGTCACGCCGATTGCGAATGCCCCGTTCAAGATCACACCGCCGCAGGACGCCGTCGCAGGCACCCGCGACATGGGCATCGGCCTTGCCGCCATCGCCGATTGGAGCGTGCAGGCTCCTTTCCTCGACCTGATGAAAACCGCGCGCCCGTGGCTTGGCCATCTGGCCGGGCGCTTTGGCGGGATGGAATATGCGCAACTGGTTGAGGGTGGCTACCTCGATTCCGAAGGCTGGCCGGTGAAGATGCCCCGCGCCTTGGGCAGCATCGGCACATTGATCCTGACCGACATGCCGCCGCAGGCGACCACGCTCAGAGGCCGCTATCTGCTTCGCTTTGAGGGGCAGGGCGTGATCGAGGTCACGGGCCGGGCCGAGAATGTCCGCTATGGCAAGAACGAGGTGCGGTTCGACTATGCGCCGGGGCCGGGCAGTGTCGACATTCGCATTCAGCGCATGCACCGCAGCGATCCGCCGCGCGATATCACCGTCGTGCGCGAAGACCGCGCTGCCGATTTCGACGCTGGCGCGCGGTTCAACCCCGATTGGACGCAGCATCTGACCGGGATGAAGGTGCTACGCTTCATGGATTGGATGGGCACCAATGACAGCCCCATCGCCGCATGGGAGGACCGCCCGCGCCCCGAGGATGTGACCTATGCCCTGCGCGGTGTCCCGGTAGAAGTCATGGTCGCCTTGGCCAATGAACTCAAGATCGACCCGTGGTTCAACATGCCACATCTGGCGGATGATGGCTATGTGACCGCGTTCGCGACCTACGTCGAGGAGACGTTGAGCGAGGACCGAAAAGCCTATGTGGAATTCTCCAACGAGGTTTGGAATTGGCAATTCGCCCAGACCCAATGGGCGGATGAGATGGCGCAGGCCCGCTGGAATGAGGCCGAGAAGGGGATGCAGTTCTATGGCCTGCGCGCCGCCGAAGTGGCGCGCATCTGGACGGATGTCTTCGGCGGTGAGGCTGAAGCGCGGTTGCGCAATGTGATCGCGAGCCAGACCGGATGGCTGGGGCTTGAGCGTGAGGCTTTGGAAGCCCCGCTTTACCAAGCTGAAAAAGCAGGAAACCGCGCGCCCGCCACCGCCTTTGATGCCTATGCGATCACCGGCTATTTTGGTGGGGTGCTGGGGCTGGAAGACAACGCCGAGTTGGTCAAGGATTGGCTGTCGGAAAGCCTCGAATTGGCCCGCGCCGAGGGGGAAGCGGAAGGGGTGAGCGGCAGCGCTCTCGACGATTATATCAAGACCCACCGCTTTGACGCGGCCACCGCCCGTGCGGCGAAAGATCTGCGCAACGGTGGCATCAGCGGGCTTCAAAACGATACGCTTGCCGACCTTATTGGCCGTGTCTGGCCCTATCATGCCGCCGTGGCGCGGGCGCATGACCTAGATCTGGTGATGTACGAAGGCGGCAGCCATGTGGTTGGCCTTGGGGCACAGGTGAATGACGAAAGTCTGACCGCCTTCTTTCACCATCTCAATTACGCGCCTCAAATGGGCGCGCTCTATACCGATTTGATGGCAGGGTGGCTGGCTGTCGGCGGGCAATTGTTCACCCATTATTCAGATGTCTATGCCCCGACGAAATGGGGGTCTTGGGGCGCGCTGCGCTATCTGGCGGATGAAAATCCACGTTGGGACGCTTTGAACGCATGGAAGTAGCAACAGGCGCGTTCCAAGGGGTGAGCGTGTTGATCCCCGCCCATAATGAGGCCGACTGGCTGCCCGCCTGCCTCGACGCGCTCTGCGCCACTGACCCGGTGGCGGGGCCGGTGGAGGTGATCGTCGTGGCCAATGGCTGCACGGACGACACCGCAGAACTGGCCCGCAGAAAGGCCCCCGCGTTCGAGGCGCGAGGCTGGGCGCTGCGGGTGCTGGAACTGGCTCAAGGCAGCAAACTCGGTGCGTTGAATGCGGGCGAGGCTGCGGCGCGGGGTGCGGTCTTGGTCTATCTCGACGCCGATGTGCTGGTCTCACCGCCCCTGCTGGCGCAACTGGCCGGGGCACTGGCCGAGGACGCGCCGCGCTATGCCAGCGGGATGCCGCAGGTGACGACCTCAGGCGATTGGGTGACGCGCCATTACACGCGGTTTTGGCAGACCACCGGCTTCATGACCCATGGCGTGCCGGGGTTTGGTGTCTTTGCCATGAACCGCACCGGGCGGGCGCGTTGGGGGGATTGGCCGGACATCATCTCGGACGACACTTTCGCGCGGCTGAATTTCCGCCCCGAGGAACGCATCGCGGTGCCTGCCCCCTATGCTTGGCCCATGATCGAAGGCTTTGCGCCGCTGGTGCGGGTGCGGCGGCGGCAAGACATTGGCGTGGCCGAGGTCGAGCAGCTTTTCCCCGACCTGATGCGCAATGATGACGCGCATGATCAGATGCGCCCCTTGGCGGCGCGCGCTGGCGGACCCTTTGGGGGCGCTGGTCTTTGTCGCCGTGCGGCTGACGATTTACGCACCGGTCTTTCGCAGTGCAAACCGCTGGGTGCGGGGGCGCTAGCGGGCGGCGTCTTGCATGTGGTCCGCGAGCTTTGCCGCCTCGCGGGACACATCATGGCGCGCGAAGACCCGCGCGCGGGCGTTCGCTCCCATCTCTTCCAGCGTCGAGAGCGGCGCGTCATGCAGGGCGGTCATCGCCTCGGCCAAGGCCGCCACATCGCCTGCGGGCACCAGCCAGCCGGTTTGGCCGGGCTGCACCAGTTCCGGCGTGCCTGCGATATAGGTGGCGATCACCGGGCGGGCGGCGGCCATGGCCTCCATCACCACCATGGGCAGACCTTCGGCGAAACTGGGCATGACGAGCGCATGGGCAGCGCTGAGTTCGGAGGTAACTCGCGCCTCGTCGACCCAGCCGGTCAGGGTGATGCGATTTTGCAGGGTATGGCGGGCGATTTCCGTTTCAATCGCGCGGCGCAAAGGGCCGTCGCCAATCAGCGTCAGATGCAGATCGAGGTGGCTGTCGCGCAGCTGGGCCATGGCGTCGATCAGGGCAAGCTGGCCCTTCTGCTCCACAAAACGCCCGATGGAGACGAGGCGCCGCGGGCCATCCGGCAGGGCGGCGGGGGCAGGGAATTTAGCGGGCTCAATGCCGCAATGCACAACTTTGATGCGCGGCCAATCGGCTGGGTCAGCCCATCGGCACAGTTGACTGCGCCCGAACTGGCTGATCGCTACGGCAAATGCCGAATGATGGATTTTCGCGCCGAGTGACAACGCGCGGGGGCTGTCGAATTCCTCAGGCCCATGGGTGGTGAAACTATAGCGCGGCCCGCCAAGCAGGTGGCAAAGCATCGCGACCATCGTGGCGTTGGTGCCGAAATGAGCGTGCAGGTGCTCTGTGCCGCTGCCGTCCAGCTGCGCCTGCAGATAGCATGCCTCGGCCAGATAGATCAGATGGCGGGCCATCCCAGTCTCGGCCCGACGTGCGGCGTGCCAGACTTCGCGCAGCGCTTTGCCGAACCGGCGGGGCGAACGCAGGACACTGCGCAGGCTTGCATGGGCGAGGGCGGCCCCGCCAGCGGCCAGAACATAGTGGCTGCGCGCCTCTTCGGCCTTGTCCTGCCCATCGACCAGCGGCACATCGGGGCCGCGCATGGCAAAGCGCAGCACCTCATGGCCCGCCGCCTCTAGCGCCGCGATCTCGCGGCGGATGAAGGAATGCGAGGGCTGCGGGTAGGTGTTGAGGATATAGGCGATCTTCACGGGGGCGCGGCCTTGGCTTATGGCTGATAAACCTTGTTACCCGCCCGCTTGCCACTGGCACAAGGGCGGGCAAGCCTTTAGTCTCTCGCAAAGAATTGGCAAAGGCGCAGCAACGGGTGTTTTCACAGGTTTCCCAAGCGGTGACGGGCAATCGCCTGATGGCACGGGCGCTGCGCTCAACCTCATGGATCGTCTTGGGCTATGGCGGGTCGCAGGCGATCCGGCTGGCCTCGAACCTGATCCTGACGCGGCTGCTTTTCCCCGAAGCCTTTGGTCTGATGGCGCTGATACAGGTGGTGATCGTCGGGTTGACGCTGTTTTCGGACGTAGGCATCGCGCCCTCCATCGCACAGAGCAAACGCGGCGATGATCGCGACTTTCTGGACACCGCGTGGACGATTCAAGCGATCCGGGGGCTGTGCCTCTGGCTGGCGGCCTGTGCGCTGACGTGGCCAGTGGCGGCGTTTTACGATGAGCCTTCGCTGCTGACCTATCTGCCCATCGCGGCGCTGAGCCTTGTGGTCGCCGGGTTCAATCCCACGCGGATCGAGACGGCGCACCGGCATCTGCAAATGGGGCGGCTGACACTGCTGGATCTGGCGTCACAGGTGATTGGCATCGTGGTGATGATCGTGGGCGCGGTGCTTTATCAATCCGTGGCGGCGCTGGTGGTCGGTGGCGTGGTGGGGGCGCTGGCAAAACTGGCGCTGACCCATGCGTTCCTGCCGGGGCCGGGCAACCGCTTTCGCTGGGAACGGCCTGCGGTGCAGGAGTTGGTGCATTTCGGCAAATGGATTTTCCTGTCGACCATGTTTTGGTTCTTTGCCAGCCAAGGGGACAAGGCGATCTTGGGCAAGTTCCTCTCACTCGAAGGCTTGGGGATCTACAATATCGGTTATTTCCTCGCCAGTTTTCCGCTGCTTTTGGGGCAGAACGTCACCGGGCGGGTGATGATCCCGATCTACCGCGAGGCCGGGGGCGGCGATCATCCCAAGCTGCGGCGGATGCGCTATGGGCTGAGCGGGGGCTGCTGATGCTATTGGCCGCAATGGCGCTGGCAGGGCCGTGGCTGGTCTCAGTACTCTATGACCCGCGCTATCTGCAAAGCGGCGCGATTCTGGTGATGCTGGCGCTGGCGCTGATGCCGCAGGTGATCGGGATGACCTATGACCAAGCGGCGCTTGCGGCCGGGGATCGCGGCGGTTTTTTATCTCCTCGGCCTCGCGGGCCAGCTTGCAGATTGGGTTGCTGTTGGCGGGGGTGATCGCCGCCGGGCTGCCCGGTGCGTTGATTGGCCTAGGCGCGGCGATGGCGCTGTCGCATCTGGTGCTGATCTGGCTTGCGCGGGCGCATGGCGTCTGGGACGCGCGCCACGATTTGATCTTTGCCCTGCTGGGGATCGTGCTTGGCGCACTGGCGCTTTGGCTGCATTGGGGCCGGGTACAGGGGCTCAGCGCTACGGTCTGAGCGGATCAGCTCTTTTGCTTGCGTGCCATACGTGCGGCGCGGCCCTCTTTACCTGCCTTTAAGCGTTCTTGCCATACTTTGCCCAAGGTGCGGCGCTTTTCGCGGGGGCTGAGGTCGGGGATCGACACGACGGGGATGAGCCCCGTCTCGCGCGTCATCTGCCGGGAAGAGCGGATCACCGGGCGGCGCAGTTCCAGCAAAAAGGCCACGATCAGGGCAAGCGCGAAGCTGCCCATGCCACCTATCGCCGCCCGCTTTTTGCGGCTGAGAGAGACGGGGTAATCCGGCAGTTCGGCCTGCTCCAGCGTGATCAGTTTCTCACCCCGTTGATCGGATTCGAGTGAGAACCCCACCTCCGCTTCGTTGCGGCGGGCGGTGATCACCTCCAACTGGTCCTGCAACTGGGTCAGGCGACGATCAAACCGGGCCAGTTCACGCTCGACCTCGGGCGAGGTTTGCAGGCTGGCGGTCAGCGTTTCGCGCTGCTCTTGCAGCAAATCGCGCTGCGTGGTGAGGCTTTCCAACGTGGCGTCCAGTTCGGCCTGTTCGCGGGCGATGGTGGCGGCGCGGGCGTCGGGGTTGACCCGGTCGCGGGCCAGCCGGGTGGCGATGATCTCGCGGTCAAGCTCAAGGAGGGCGTCGTTCAGGCTGCTGATTTCGCCGCGGCGAAACTCAAGACTGCCTTCGAGAGACAGATCATTCTCGGCCCGGTAATCGGCCAGTTCCGCCTCAAGCTCAGAGATGTCGCGGATCAGGTTCTGCTCTTGGCGCTGAAAGAACTCCAAGGTCTCTTGGGTCTGGCTTTGGCGTTGGGCCGCCGACATCTGGCGGGTGCGGTCGGCAAATTCGCGCGCCACGGCCTGCGCATCGGCGGGGTTGTCCATCTCGGCGGTGAAGGTCATGACAGAGATGGTGCCGTCATCGGCAAAGCCCTCGCGCGCGGCGGCCACACCGGTGATGGTAACCGAACGGCGCAGCAGATCAACCTTTTCCGACATCCGCAGCGCGGTAAGATCATCATAAAGATCAAAGTGTTGGATGATGTCCACGAGGGTGCCGCGGGCCATCAACTGCTGTTCGATCAACTGCAGACGACGCGCCGATGACCCCTCTACGGTGGAGGGGGCCAGATCATTGGCGATCTTGGGCTGCTCGATCTGAATGACTTCGGAAGATTGGTAAACATGCGGCGTCGAAAGCGCCCAGTAGACCGAGGCGATGCAGCCCAGTAGCGTGATCAAAATGATCACGCCCGCCCGACGGCGGAGCATGTCGATGATGTCATCGAATGTATAGATCGGTCCCATGTGCCTCTTTCCAACCTGCCTAAAGCCCCCGACCGTTGCCCGGCGGAGTTTCCCTGCCTAGACCAGAAGACTTGGGCGATAATAGGGCGCTAGAGGGGGCAGCGACAGGGGGTGTCAGGCATATTTCGGCAGGCTGGACGCGCGCGCCCGGTTCAGTACGATGCCCAAGAGCGGCACCTGACCTTCGAGCATGCGTTCGCATTCGCGCAGATGGCGCGCCATTGTTTGCGTCCCGTCCGAGATCAGCAACACACCATCAAGTTGCGGCAGGAATGCCGACAGATCGTCATGCTCCAACATGGGTGGCATATCATAGAGAACGATTTCTGGCTGCAGCGAGGCACGCAGGCGCAGCAGTGTTTCGGCGGTGGCGCTGTCTTGGAGGATTTCCGCGGCGTTCACCTCGGGCTGGTCATTCAGGCCGAGGGCCAGCGTGTCACTGACCCGCAGCATCCCTTTGCCAAGATCGACCCGTCCGCTGAGCAGGTCGCTCATTGCGCCGGGGGCTTGCAGGTCAAAAGCGCGGGCCAGACCGGGGTTGCGCATGTTCATGTCCATCAACACGGTGCGCGATCCCGGCACACGCGACAGGCTCAGCGCCAGATTGGTCGCTGAAAAGCTGTTGCCGCAGCCCGAGGTGGGGGCGGTGACAGCGATATTGACCCAGCGGTGCTCTATAGTGGTTTGACGCAGGCGCGTGCGCAGCAGGTCAAAAGCCCGCGCGGCGGCGCTGTTGCGGTGATCGTCGACCAACGGCATGTCCCCCCGGGGCCGGGGGTGGCGATGGGCAGGTCTTGCCAACGCGGCGCGCGGTCGTCGCCGATATAGCGCGACACGGCCGGAGCGGCGGTGGGCAACGTCTCTTCAGACGCAAGATCGCCGTCGAACTCATCCTCATGGTCGATCACGGTGCGGCGCGGGCGGATGCTGTGCCGCATCCCCGGGCCGCCAAACTGCGCCGACACATCGCTGTTGTCCGCGCCAAGGGCGTCGGATGCATAGAGATCTTTCATCGTCTTCCCTTTCGATTTTCTGAACATGAGGCGCTAATTTTCTCGTTGTTGCCGGGCGCGGCAAGCATCGCTCAGCACCCGGTCCGGCGCAAGACGACGCCAACGGTTTTGAGCAGAATCGTCAGGTCCATCGGCAGCGAGAGATTGCGGCGATAGGCGGCGTCGACCTCATTGCGGTATGTAAAACGGCTGTTGTTGCGCGCCGAGACCTGCCACAACCCGGTGATGCCGGGGCGCAGGGCGAAATAAGCTTTCGCTTCGCCGTACATCTCAAGCTGGTCGGGCATCATCGGACGCGGGCCAATCAGGCTCATGTCGCCTTTAAGCACGTTCCAAAGCTGCGGCAGCTCATCCAACGAGGTTGCCCGCAGGAAGGCGCCAACCCGTGTGATGCGCGGATCGTCCTTCAGTTTTTGCATCTCGTCCCATTCGGCCCGCATCGCCGGGTTCGCGGCAAGGTAGCTTTCCAACACGGCATCGGCATCGCGGACCATGGTGCGCAGTTTCAGGATAGAGAAGCGTTTGCCCCCCGCCCAAGACGCTGCTGGGTATAGAAGGGCTGCCCGCTTTCAATCCAAAGCGCCAGCGCGCAAAGGGCGATGATCGGCAGCGCGATGGGCAGGGAGGCAAGGATCAGCAGCCGGTCGATAATCGGTTTCGCATAGCGCCCATAGAGGCCGGTAGGACGCAGACGAAAGGCCGCCAAAGCGCGCGGCGCGGGCAGCGCGGCGGCACCCGCAGCAGCAGGCTGCGTGCGGCCCAACATCGGGCCGGCGAGGGCTTCCATTGAGCCATAGGTATGGCTGTGGGCGTCAAAGTACTTCATTCCAAACCCCCCAGGGTTCATTCGCATTCAATCGGACCTGTCCGGCCCACGGCGCCTTCGCCCCGCTTTGTCTCAACGGCCTAGGCGGCCTATACGTTCAGGTAGGATATGTATCATTTGTTACCACCTTTTCGCCTTATTCGATCCATTTTCTCAGAAACAGACTGTTTCGCAGGAGAGGGGGTGGCAGAAATTAGCGAGGGAACTGTAGGGGTTAGGCAGGGGGGCTCGGGCGTGGACCCTGCTGGCATGCCGCGAAAAGAGGGGTGCGGATGGGCGGGAAAGTGTGTATCAAGAGCTTGATATTGTTGTGGAATATCTTTTATTTCAGGGCTGTTCCGCGATGCGCTCCGTGTATCGGCCGCTTGCATCTCCTACACTGAGGCACTTGTGGAGGGATGAGATATCGGCACGCCTGCGGTCACCTCTCGCGGAGCTCTCACAAAAATGTCAGGGCGATAAATGGGCGACAGTTGGGCGCAGGTAGTGGATGTGTGAAAGCAAATTCGTCCTGCATGGCAGCAAGATTTCAGAGGATTCTTCGGTTGGTTGTGAGGCTTGGCTTGGTGCGGACCAAGGCAAATACTGAAGACCCAAAAATTACTGTGTTCAAACGAGAGGAAAGGACACCCTGGGTCAAGATGAGCGTGCCCCGCCACCCACCAGTACAGCAGCCCCTCATTACCACCGACGATTTGTCGCTGGTTGCGTCACACAACCCAGCCGAGGTCTATTCTCCGTTTCAGCTATTGCCGTTCACGACATGTTTTTTGCCGGAACGCTGCACGTCCTCGGCCAAGGGCGTCGGCAGGTCGAAGTCGTCGAAGGTGCCTGCATAGCCGTTCCCGCCCATCCGGCCGAGCGCGTCGAGTGTTTCTGCCGCGCCGGTATGTCGGGCTTCGCCATAGGCTGGCGGATCTGACGGATACTGTGCTGGTCGATGGCCTAGTAGCCTCCGCGATCTTTGCCGCTGCGTTGACCTGTTGCTGAATGCACGTGAACTGTAGACCTGCACTGTCGGCGTCAATTTTTGGCTTAGGGTTGCGCGTGGGCGTTAACAGCGTCGCCTATGGGCAAAGCAGTGTCACCGTTCTCGCTCGGCGCGGGTCAGAGAGGTTTTCGGCCCAAAACCTTAAGTGTTACCGCCCGACCAAACCGCATCACCGGGTAGACCGCCTTCGCAACGCGGTCCGAGCTTAAAACCCCTCGCCGCCGCGACAGACGCGAGAGCAGGGCGACAGCTTTCGCGCCATGGAAAACCTCACCGTCAAGATCGACGATCATCCCATCGTTGAGATCCAGACCATAACTATTGGCCCTGGTTCGATCGGTGCGCGCATTGATCAGTTCAACGGCATGGCCTTCCCGAAGTCGAAGGAGCGCGACATAGTTTGCGCAAAAAGGACATTCACCATCGTAGACGATCCGCAGCGGCGTCATGGCTCTTGTATTCTCTTGGTGAACTTTTGGACGGATTGCGGGTCCAACAACGCAAGGTATAGCAGCATCATCGTCGCAGAATAGGTGCTGACGGGGAGCAACAGGTAGAACGTGGAATGCATGCTTAACCCGATGAAAATGGCCGTTGCGCGATGGCGACGGGTAAGGATCGCATAGGCGAGAAAATATTCGACGACCAAGACGGCGCAGGACATCAACGCAAGGAGCATGGGAGAAGCGAGAAGTATCTCAAGCGTGCGACCCGAATAGCTCCAAACGAAAATCTGTTCGAGCCTTTGTCCTGAAATGAAGGCTTGGTCTGACTTGTCCACCGCAGTCCAGAAATAGAGTGCCGACATTTGCAGGGCGATCAGGCGCTGCCCCCACAAGATGCCGTGTTCAGGTAGAACCCGATTTCCGCTCTGGATGGCCGTCCATCGGTCAAAGGAATAAGACCGGCCGCAATCCGTAAACATGAGGAAAATACAAGAGATGCCAAGAAGATAGACATGGTGATGATTCCAACCCGCGGTACCAAGGCCCGCTTGTCTCATCCCGTATAGAAGAAATATTGTCAGCCCAAGCAGACCGATTGACAGTCTGGCGCGGACGCCCAGCAGGGCTGCGATTGCAAAGATAAAGAAGACCAATCCCAGCAGCAGTTCGCTGAATGTCTCCGCCGCGAAGGGTGCGACTTCGGCACCGAAGCGGACAATTGCCATGGTTGCCAGCCCAATTCGCATAAGCGCAACTGCCCGCGTTGGACCAGTGGCGTCTGGGCCCCAAGCGACGAAGTCGCGCAACATCACCCCAGCGTTCATGGCTTCTTCCCTTCGCTGGAGGCGCAGATATTTTCGATCTTCAAGGCTTGCCAGCCCTGACGGGTTCCAACCGACCCTTCGAAACGAACCGAACTTGTTTCAGGTGCCGTTGCGCATAGGGGCGCGGCAAAATGGGCGAAATGCTCTGTCGCGAAAATGCGATTCTCGAAAAGGTAGTGCAAAATCAACGGATATTGCTCGATATCTGCCGCTTCCAATGGGGTGTGCATTGTCTCGGCACCATCCTCATGTCGCACGACAAAGCGGCCATTGGGAATGCCCACACCCACCCCAGAGAACATGACCCACTCGCGCAGCCATGGCGAATGGGAGCCGAAGATCTGTCCAGGAGCCGGGCCCAGATAGATCAATACCGCAAACAAACCGAAAGCAATGTGGCGCGCTAACATCGAAAGGTTACCGCTCTGCGGGCGTGACACGGCTCCTGGTGTGGGTACATGGGTCATTGCTGCGGCCTCTTTCACTGCTTGCGCCAGTATCTAGGTTTCACACAACCATGTTAAGAAATCGGGACGAAAATTGGGCAAAATGTGAGCCATGGTTGGGAAACATAGAAATTGCACCGGGTTTGGGCAGTTAGATGCTTGATAGGTGACTGAAACCCCGCAGTTCACATTGCCCAACGGCAGGGGTGATTTTACTTCCTTCGCTCCTATCTGACCCGATCTTCGGCACTGCAGGGAACAACTGAAATCTGCCCATTTTGAATAAAACCACCCATTAGCGAACGCAAAAATTGACGAACCGAGGAGGGTGCAAGCACCTTTCTGATTGGGCTTGCATGTTTAATCCTTCGCTTTCGGGGCGCACTCGATTTTCTCGGTGCTACTGTCGTGGCGGCCACTCCTCCTTTGCGTTCGTCCAAAGTGTACCGCTCTGCGCCCGCTCTACGCCGTGTTGATAAAGAGCGTTCATATAGGTTGATGAAAACCGATCCGACGGATCATAGACGATCCCAGATTTCGGATCGATTGAAGTTACCGAAAAGCGTAGCCCCCGTCCGCGCGCGTAAAGCTGGGTCGCGTTGACCTGCAGCAATGCGTTGGCTCGGCCTGTTGTCGTGAGTGCCTGTTGCGAAATGCTTAGCGCGGATCTTCCTACTGTTTCAGGGGCCGGATTAAGCGTGTTGTTGATCAGGACGTAAATATGCCCGCCTTGCAGCCTGTGGTCAGGTGTCGTGAACGCGAAGCTGGGGACCGCCAGAAACTGCATGTGTACGCCCCCGTCGACATGCGTTTCCGCATAGGTTTTACCCCCGCAGTGTATCGCAGATTTACCGGCGGAAAGAGCCCCGGCAGTGCGGCAGAGGCGCGTAAGATGCTGCGAAACAACTCGTATTGCCCTGCGGCGGCGATGGCGCCCATGTCCCAGACCGAGGCCCGCGCACTATCAAGTTCCGAGGTGACAATGAGCAGGCTTTTTCCCGTTCTGTGCTTTTGCGCGATGGCACGAAGGAACGAGGGTGGGGTGTGCTGGGTGATCAACGCAGCCAGCGGCGCGGTGTCATATAGCGCGTCGCTAAAGACCGCTTGAAATGGCCGCATCCGCATGATGTCACCTGCGTCACTTTCGGTGAAAACGCGGGTTAGAACATTATCGTAATTCGGTCCCATAAACGCAAACGGAGCGATGAGGGCGCCGGTCGAAATGCCGGTCACCAAGTCGAAATTGGGCCTGTCGCCGCGCTTTGACCAGCCCACAAGCGCGCCCGCCCCAAAAGCACCGTCCTCACCGCCGCCGGATAGGGCCAGCACGTTCGGCCCGGCAGAGGGGTCCGGTAAAGACGACGGGGGATGCAGGTGTTTGCGCCATTCATCCGGCCCATCATCCGCAAAGAGACGAAACCGCGACAGCGGGTCATTGTCCGTTTCGACGCGCGTCGCCAAAGGCGTCTGAACGGGGCTTGTGCAGGCTGAAAGAGCGGTTGCCCCAAGGCCCATGACAAACGAACGGCGGCCCACAATGCCCTTGTTTGGTTTCGTGCAAATCATCTTAATTCCCTCAGGGGCATCGAGCGATTGGCCTTGCTCGGTAAGCTGTGATTCAGCCCGATGGTTTTCGTGGTCGGGCGCCGTGATCTGGTAGCGGGCGGATGCAGTGCCATCCTCAAGTGTAAAATCTACGGTCAAGGGACGCTCAGCGCTCGCCGTCGTGATCGGTTCGTCTATGTCGGAATGCACCAAAACCGCCCGAGCGAGACTAAGTGAGGCGCGCATAAGTAAGCCCGGGCAAAGGTGGGGGGAGGTTCAATTCAGCCTATCCGTTTCTCGGCAAGACACGGAGAATACGGCAACCCCCTGAGGGTTGCCGCATCGCAATCTCGTGGCGAAGCGCGAACTAACCCTTCTTCGGCATATTGGCCGGGGCGCACGCCAGTGGCACATCTGCTTTGGGGGACATACAGGTGCCCCGAACGGTGCCGCCATCGCGGCCCGAGAACTCGCAGACAGACTGTGGCTCAACATTCTCGCAAGCTTCAATAGCCTCGCGCGGCGGGCGGCCTGCGCGTTCGCCCTGACCGGAAGGCGCAGATTGCGCATAAACGGTACCTTGATCCGTTGCCGAAGCACTTTCAGCGCGCACGGCGGAAATGTTAAGCGCGCCCAGAACCACAGCGGCGAAGGTGATCGCGAGGATGATGCTTTGGTTGCCTTTGATGCGGGGTACTGTTGGCCGGTAAAGTGGGATCTTACGTTGGGCCGCAGCCTGTTCGCGTTGTGCTCTAAGTTTATCCATGAACATCGTAGGTTCTCCTGTTGTGGCGTTAAGTCGCCATTCACAGGGCCTTTTTCCATGTTCTTTGAGCAGTGAGTTTGCAGCAATTATGCAGCGAGAATGCAGATCGTAAAAAAATGCACTCTGTAGCTTTTCTGGCTCAATTCTCGAAAGGTTGGGGTAGGGGCGGCCCCTTTAGCCATCGTAGGCGTATCCCACCCCATAGACAGAGCGGATCGGGTCCCAAGTGCTGACCGATGCGATCTTGCGCCGGATGTTTCGAATGTGGCTATCGACGGTTCGGTCAAAAACCTCTGTGTCGTCGGGAAAGGCCAGTGCAAGCAGTTGGTCGCGCGAAAAAACGCGGCCTGGCCGGGAAGCAAGCGCCTGCAGCACCGAGAATTCCCGGCGTGTGAGGTCAAGGAGGCTGCCATCCAGTGTTGCCTGCCACCGGTCGCCGTCGATGATGAGGCGGTCGTTCGTGGCAGGGATTTGTGCGGGCTGACCCATAGGGCGTCTGCGTAAAACCGCCCTGACCCGCGCGACAAGCTCACGCGGAGAGAAGGGTTTGCACAGGTAATCATCTGCCCCCAGTTCAAGACCCAGAAGACGGTCGATTTCTTCTACTTTCGCGGTGGTCATGATGATCGGTACATCGGATGTTTTGCGCAATTCTCGACAGATCGTCAGGCCATCCACCTCGGGCAGCATCAGATCCAGAATGACCAGATCATGCTGATTTGTCTGGGCAAGCGCGATGGCACCCGCGCCCGTACCCAACATTTCTACGCTCATACCGTCAGCAAGCAGGTAATCCCGCACGACTTCTGCAAGTGCTATTTCGTCTTCTACGATCAGGATGCGCGCCATGGTCACACTGCTTGTTTCGGCAATCGTATGACAATTTGTACCCCGCCCAACTCGGATCGGCCAGCAGAGATGGTGCCGCCATGCGCCTCTACGATGGCCCTACAGACGGAGAGCCCCAGCCCAGACCCCCCATGCGCGCGAGACCGCGATGCCTCCACGCGGTAGAAACGGTCAAACAGCTTGTCCCCATCGTCTTCGGGCGCGGCTGGCGGCGTGTCCTCTACAGTCAGCTGCGCGAAACCCTCGCCGTCTTGCAGATTAACGCGTATCTGGCCGGGCCCATCGGTATATCGAAAAGCGTTCTCAAGCAGGTTATCCATGACTTGGCCAATCTGCCCTCGGTCACAGGGAACCCACATCTGCATCGGCAGATTAAGCTCCAACTCTATCCCTTTAGCGCTGAGCTTTGAACGCATCGTTTCAGCCGCCTGCTTCACAAGGGACGGGAGGTCTTCTTGTTCAATTGACGATGTCAGCTCGGCTTCGCGGCCATAGGACAGTGTTTTGAGGTCCTGTACGAGACGCGACAGTCGCATGAGCGCTGCATGCATTTCGGTCAGCGTTTTGTCGTCGGGCTGGCGGATCCCGTCCTGTAGCGCCTCAATCTGGGCGCGTAGCACCGCAAGCGGCGTTTGCAGTTCGTGGCTGGTATTGGAAATCCATTCACGCTCGGCCTTAGCGGTTTGTTCAAGTGTCGCCGCCAAAGTGTTGTAGTGGCCGATCAACTGCCCCAATTCGTCACTTCTGTCTTGTTTGATCCGGGCCGTGTAATTGCCCGCCGCCATCGTTTTCGCGCCGGCCTCCAACCGCCGAACGGGCTCAAGCAACTGGCGCGCGATGATAAACGCAGCCGCAGCCGAGAGGGCGATGGCGATCAGCGCTGCAAGAGCAAGAGAGGCATACTGCCCGCGCAAAAAGAATGTGTCGCTCGCATCTCGTTGCTCCATCGGCGCGTTCAATCCGATATAGCCAAGAAGGTTTGCGCCCGCGCAGGTGTTGTTCGCGCATACGGGGCGCCGCTCAAATAGCGCCGAGCGTTCAATATGGCCCGCGATCTGATTGCCATCGCGGTCAAGCAGCACGATACGTTTTTCCAGCCTCATATTGTCATCGCCTAATGTAAACGGCGGTGGGTTGTCTGGCCTTGGTGGGGGTGGTGCTTCAGGTGGAAATCTCGGGGACCGGCTTGGGAGAGGGGCATGCGCATGTACAAATGCAGCCCACAGTTGCGGGTCTTCATCAAACTCGGCCCAACCGTTCTGTCCACGCTCAGCCAAGGATGTTGCGAGCTCGTCGAACCGTGCCAGTTCCCCCTGAGCAGGTAGCGCGCAAAACCCTCGCGCATCCACAGGGCGACCATCAGCGCCATCACCAATACGATAAGAATGGAAATCGCTGCGACGGCTGTGAAAATCTTGGCGAACAATGACTTCCGGATTGGGTTCATATGTTAAGTCTACCACCAAAATGTGCAGTTAGTTTGCAGGGACACCAATGGTTCAACGCTCCAACAGTGGCCTGCCGATCACTACCAGACGGTATCAATCCTCAATACCCACAAGACAAAGAACGCTGCCGCAAGCCAAGGGCCAAAGGCCAGTTGGTCCGTTCGTCCACGCTGGGTGATAACCGCAAAGCCCAAGGCGCCGAGCGCCGCCAACAGCACGACCATCGGCAAGGCGCTAATACCCAGCCACGCGCCAGCGGCGGCCAGAAGCTTCGCATCGCCGAGCCCAAGCCCTTCTTGTCCTCGCAGTCTGAAAAACAAACTGCCGAGCGCCCAGAAGGTCACATAGCCGACAATCGCCCCCCAAATCTCGCCCCCGGTAATGTGCCCCTAGCATAGGCAATTAGCGAAAGCCCCAGAACGATGAGCGGCAAGGTATACCGATCCGGCAGGCGCTTCTCGCGCAGGTCGATCCGTACCAGCAGACCCAGAAACACGGCCAAAATGGCCGTGCTCGCAAGGAATAGGGCAGGCGACATATCCGCGTTCAAAGGCATTCCGTTGGCCTACAAATCATCCCGTCCTTCGGCAACAAAACTTTTTTCAGAAAGGTTGAAACCTTTTCTTAACGAACCACGTGACTGCGTTAATGCGGGTACTGAGTTGCATTTTTTTCAGCGTTCGCAGGGAGAGTAGAACCAACAATTACATCAGAAAAATGCCAACTTGGGAGAGACAAATGACTATTTCTGTTCGTACCCTGCTACGAGGGAGCTGCGCCAGCGCATTGTGCCTGACGACGACCCTTGCATCAGCGTCGTCACACCGCGAAGCGCCCGGTATCACCGAGCAGCCAAAGATCGACGCCACCGATTTCTACATGTTCAAAAGCTATGAGGCAGGGCGCGGCGACTATGTGACCTTGATCGCCAACTACCAGCCTTTGCAGGCCCCTTATGGCGGTCCGAACTATTTCACCATGGATCCCGATGCGATCTATGAGATCCACGTCAGCAACGATGCCGACGCCGAGGAAGAGATCACCTTCCAGTTCAAATTCGACAACAACCTGACGGGCGGCACCGGTATCCAGCTTGATATCGGCGGTGAGACCGTGGGCATCCCGCTGCGCGCGGCTGGCCAGATCACCGCCAGCAACCCCACAGCCGCCTTGGGCGAGACCGAAAGCTACGGTGTCACCATGATCACCGGCGACCGCCGTAGCGGCGATCGCGCCGAACTGACCCACTCGGGCGGTGCAACCTTCACCAAGCCCCTCGACAACGTCGGCAACAAGACACTGCCCGACTACGAGGCCTATGCCGACGCCTATATCTACGACAATGTCGAGATTCCGGGCTGTGGCACCGGCCGTGTCTTTGCCGGTCAGCGCGAAGAAGCCTTTGCCGTGAACCTCGGCGAGATCTTCGATCTGGTGAACCTTGTGCCCGTGCAAGGCCCTGATAACCCGATGTGGCCGCAGTACAATGACCCGGATTTCAATGCGAACGGCATCGTGCAGGACCGCGCCAATGACGATCTGATCGGCAAGGCCAATGTCACCACGCTGGCACTTGAAGTCCCGATTGACTGCCTGACCCAAGGCGATGAAGCTGTGATCGGCGCTTGGACCACCGCAAGCCTGCCGCAGGGTGAGCTTGAAGATCCGTCGCCGACCTATGAGCAGACTTCGCTCTTTGGCGGTGCTTGGGTGCAGCAGTCGCGTCTGTCGAACCCGCTGGTGAACGAAGTCGTCATCGGTCTGGCCGACAAGGACCTCTTCAACGCAGCCGAGCCGACCATCGACGAAGCCCTCGCGGTCTATGTTACCAACCCGACCCTGCCGGCCTTGCTGGACATCCTGTTCCGCGATGCGCTTGGTGCCTCGGGCGACATCGCACCGTCGAACTTCCCGCGCAATGACCTTGTGACGGCGTTCTTGTCGGGCTTTCCGGGTGTGAACCAGCCAGCTAACTTCGATGCGTCCACCGACCTGTCGGAAATGCTGCGTCTGAACACCACTTTCCCGGCGACACCACGTGATGATCAGCACACCTTTGGCCTGCTGGCCGAAGATCTGGGTGGTTTCCCGAACGGCCGTCGCCCCGGCGATGACACGGTCGACCTTGCCCTGCGTGTGATGATGGGCCGTCTGTGCCACAACGTGCCGCTTGGTCAGGAAGTCAGCGGTGATCCAAGCGCCGAAGACAGCATCAACCTTGGCCTTTGTGGCGATGGTGACCCTGATGACACAGCACCAGCGGGCGAAGTTCCCTTCACCGATGGTGCGCCGTTGCGGGCCACCGAACTGCGGGCGTCCTTCCCCTATCTGAATACGCCGATCGCCGGTTCGCCGAACAACTAAACCCAAAGGAATAGGAGAATTCCAATGTTAAAGAATATCTCGATTCTTGTGCTTCTGGGCGGTGTTTTGGTCGCCTGCGGCGGCGGGAGCGGGCTGAATGGGATCGCCTCGCTGGGGTCGGACTTTGCCCGTGCCTTCGCGCAGGATCGCAACGATGAGCCGATTTCCCTCGCCGGGGTGTCGTTGCCCCAGTTCCCCACACGGGAGCCGTTTAACCCGTAAGGGGACGGCAAGCGCCTGATTGGCGTGAATGACCTGAAACGCGGCCTTCCCCCGGGAGGCCGCGTTTTTCTTGGCGTCTGTGGTTTTTAGGGGCGAAAGGGCGGCGGGTCGGGCAGGGGGGCTGTATCTGCCCCTTGGGGCGAGAAACTGCGCGCAATGACGCGCACTTCCTTTTGACCTAGCACCGTGCGGCGCAGCAGCCGCGAACTCAGCGTGACCGTGAGACCGTCAACCTCGGCCCGGCTTTCGACGTCAAAGACCGCCGAGGTGAAGCCAATCCCGTCCAGCGTCACAATCCCCGCGTCGGTGAGGTCGCCCTTGGTAAGAAAGCCCGCCGCCGCGCGCCGTTTGACAAGCTGTCGCGCCGCACTGGGCGAGCCCAGCATCACGGCCATCACCGTCTCGTTGGCCGTGTTCAAGTTCACATTCCCGGACTGCGGCAGCAGGCTGACATGGGGTGCCAGCGCGGCGCGGGTCTGGGCGTCCAACGCTTGGATTTCCGCCAAGTCCCGCACCGGGCCGCGCCGGATCAGGTGGTCATTTATATCGAGCGCCACACGGTCCGGCAGTTCCAGCGCAGTGATCAGTTGCGTCAATGTCTGCTGCTGCGCAAGCCGGCCCGCCGCCAAGGCATTGAGGTCAAACCGCGCCTGCGCGTCATTCACGGTGATCGAGAAGCTGCCGGTTTCCAGTTCAACTTCCTCCTGCGCGGCCAGCGCCCAAGGCTCGGCCATATGGTCGGTCTCGGGGGCCACTTCCATGTCGCGGCGCAGGGCGGCGACCAGTGATGCCTCCGCGCCAAGCGCCAGCGCTTCGGCCTGCGTGGCCGCCGCAGCCCGGCGGGTGCGGTCCATCAGGTTTTCCTGCGAGGTGAACATCAACACGACAATGGCCGCGCCAAGCGCCAGTGCCACCAGCACGTTTATCAGGATCACCCCAGCCTCACGCGCCCTCATTTCGGCACCACTTGGCTTAATGGCACCAGCCGCCGCAGCGTGCCTGCTCCGGTGATCTCAAGGCGCAGGTCCACGGCAGACGCCGGAGTGTCGCTGGCGGGGTCAGGCCAGGTGTCATGCCAAATGCCCCCGTCGTCGAGCACCCGAAAGGTCAGGCTCTCGACCTCTGGCACAAGGGTCTGCGTCAGATCGGGGTCAGCGTTTTGCGTGCCCGACTGGCGGTGCAATTCCCCCTCGGCACGCAGGTAGCGGCGCAGGGTGCGCCCGTCTTGCAGCGGAGCCGAGAGTACGCCCGCCTCCAACGTGACCGCCTGCGGATCGGCTTCGATCAGATCGCGGCCAAAGATCATGAGCGCGCGGTCAAGCCGGGCCAGATGCTCCAGCCGCCCATCGGTCTGCGCGCGCACCCGCAGGATCGTGTCCAAGGTGGTAAAGGCGGCAAGACCGACCATGGCAAAAAGGCTCAGCGCCACCAGCATTTCGACCAATGTCACCCCGGCCATGCCGTCGCGCCGAGGGGTCATGCGCCGGTCGAGCCGATCAGGTTGTTGGCGCCATTGGTCACACTAAGGATCGCCAGGCCGCGGCTGCATTGCCCGTCTTTCTGAAACCGGTAGGGGCCGACAACACCGTCAAAGCCCGCCTCACGCAGCAGTCCCTTGCGGTCTTGCTGGGCAATCCGGCCAAGGATGCGGGCCATCTCCACGGCGTCGAATGCCAGCCCTGCCAGCACGCCGGGGTCGGCCTCGCTGACCTCGGCAAAGGCGGTGGCGAAGGCTTCGAAACCCACCGGGTCGGGGGCGGCGAACCACCCGTCTTGCAGCGCCGCGATCCGGTAGGGGGTGATCGAGGCCCATTGCTCGGAGCCCAGCAGTTGCACCCCGCTGGATTTGAGGGCAGTGGCCTGTTCCTCGAAGGGTCCGCCGACCACGGGCAGATAGACCGCGTCGGGCAGCGCGCCGCCGTTGGCCGCGCGGATTTTGTCCACCAGCCCTGCGGCCGAGGCCGCGACCACTGGGGCGGGCATCTTGATCCCAACGCTGGCCGCCACCGCCTGCGCGGCTGTCGCCGACAGGGCCCCGAAGGCACCGGGCGGGACGACGGTGGCCACGCTGCGCTTGCCACGTGAGGCCGCAAACCCAAGGATCGATTTGGCCGATTGCTGCGGGGTGATGCCAAAGACAAACAGGTTCCCCCAGCGATTGAGCTGTCGTTGGACAGCGACACCACCGGCACATCCACCGCCGCCGCCACGGCGCGACTTTGCCCTGAGAACATTGGCCCAAGGATCATCCGCGCGCCGCCCGCCTGCGCGGCTTTGGCCGCCGCAACCGCCGAGGCGTCGCTATCGCCCGCGTCAACCACCGCCACCTCTGCGCCCGGTGCTGTGGAATTGCCGCCAAGGCTTGCAGCGGCCAGCATGATCTGACCTAATGACGCTCGCGGCCCGCTGAGAGGGGCCAGCAGAACCGCCTGACCCACCGCATTCGCTGGCGGCAGCTTATCGCCCCCTTCAGAGACAGCCCGCCACAGCCCGACAGACCAAAGAGCGCCGATGACCCACCAAGACCCAGCAACAGACGCCGCCGTGTCAGCGCCGCCCCAGCCCCGCAAATCGCGGCTTCGGGGGTTTGTTTCGCTCGTGCTTTTGGCATCTTTCGCGCTCCTTTTTTACCTGGCTGCATTGATCGTGACCCTCCCGGCCACCGCGCTGCACCGTGTGGCGGTTGTCCCTGCACAGATTACTGACCTGTATGGCAGCCTGTGGAAAGGCCGCGCGGTGCTTAGCGGTGGATATTCGCTGGACTGGGAGGTTCGGGGCCAGCCCTTGCTGCTGGCGCGCGGCGTGGTCGATTGGACGCTGCAGGGCCGCGACACCCAGCTGACCGGGGTCGCCCGTGCCACGCCTTGGGCACTGGAGGCTGAAACGGTCGTGGGCCGCGCCGGGCCGGGACTTATGGCACTTATCCCGGGGCTGGCGTTGAAAAACTGCACCTCACGCGCGGTGGTCGATCTGCAGAGCCTGAGCTGGCGAGAGGGCCGTGCCACGGCGGCGGGGGTTGTTTCGGTCGAGGCGGGCAACTGCGAAGATTTGCTGGGGCGCGCCGCGTCGGTGCCGCAGATGACGCTTGATCTGACCACGCAGGGCAATGATGCCCGCGGCCTGCTGCGCGACCGCGACAGCGTGCTCGCGGAACTCACCGTGACCGGCGACCGCCGGGTGATTGCGCGGGTTGAACCCGAAGGGGCGGTCTTGGTGCCCGGCATGCCGACCGGCGGCCCGATCATCATCGAATACCCTTTCTAAGTCACCAGATTGTTCAGGTTGACGATCGGCAGCAGGATCGACAGCACCAAAAGCATCACGATTCCGCCCATGATCAGCAGAACGGCCGGCTCGACCAGGGCTACCAGTGCTGCGACCAGCGCATTCAGGTCGCGTTCCTGATCATCGGCGGCGCGGGTCAGGGTCGCGCCCAGCACGCCGCCTGCTTCACCGCTGGCCACCATGGCGATCAGCATCGGCGGAAACACCTTGGCCTCCTCTAGCGCCTGCGACAGGGCCACCCCTTCGCGCACCCGCGCCGTGGCCTGAGTGACCTTCGCGCGGATATGCAGGTTCGGCACCGTCTGCGCCGCCGCAGCCAACGCATCGACCAAAGGCACGCGGCTGACCGTCAGGGTCGCGAGGGTGCCCGCGAACTGCACCGCATTGGTCTTGAGCGAGAACCCCCGCGTCAGCACCGAGCGCGACAGGAGACGGTGCCAGCGCAGCCGGACCGCGGGCTGCCGCAACAGGCTCACCGCCGCCAGTCCCGTCGCGGCCAATCCCCCAAGGACCACGAGCCCCCAAGCGTTGATAAAGTCGCTCACCGAGATCAGCGCCCGGGTCAGAAACGGCAGTTCCGCCCCGCGTGAGGTAAAGACGCGCACGATGTCGGGCACAACGAATGTCAGCAGCGCCACGATCACCGCCAGCGACACCACGGCAAGGATCGCCGGATACAGCAGCGCCAGTTGCACCGTCTGGCGGTTCTTGGCGCGGGTTTCCACAAAGCCTGAGAGATGCTCCATCACCTGACCCAATTGGCCCGAGGTCTCTCCCGCCGCCACCGAGGCGCGGTAGAAATCGCCAAAGACATTCGGGTAATCGCCAAGCGCCTGAGCAAAGCTGCGACCCTCTAGGACCGAGGCGCGCAGGTTGAGCAGCAGCGAGGTCACCGCCGGTTTTCCGCTTTGATCCGCCACGGTTTTCAGCGCCTGTTCGACCCCAATGCCCGACCCGACAAGCGTGGCCAATTGCCGTGTCAGCAGCGTCAGCGCCCGGCGCGGGATGCGAGGCTTGCCAAAACCCGATTGCTTGGCGGTCTTGCTCTGTTTTGTCGGCTCGACAGAGAGCGGCGCGAGGTTGCGCTGGCGCAGATTGCTGCGGGCGGCGGCGGCGCTGGCGGCCTCGATGATCCCCTTGGTCGATTTGCCCGCGGGGGTGAGGGCTTCATAGGCAAAGGCGGGCATCAGTCAGCCTCCGGTGCGGGCGAGGCGTCTTGGGCAGGCGGGGGAGAACCGCGCCCTCATGGATCGCGCGGGCGACCTCTTGCGCCGTGGTCATGCCTGCGCGCATCTTGGCGATGCCGTCTTCCAGAATGCCCGGACCCCGCGCCCGCGCCGCGGCGATCAGGCTGGCTTCGGATTGGCCTTCGTGCATCATCCGCTCAAGATCGCCATCGACCTCGATGATCTCGTACAGCGGCAGGCGCCCGCGATGCCCGCTGTTTTGGCAATTGTCGCAGCCCATGCCTTTCTGAACGATCTCTCCGGGTTTAACCTTGCCCGCTAAAAGATCGCTTTCGGTCTGGGTGACGGTGTGATCGGCCAGACAGTCCGGGCAGTTGCGCCGCACAAGACGCTGGGCGATCAGCCCGCGCAGCATTGGTGCCAGCAGGAAGCGCTCTACCCCCATCTCCACCAACCGTGAAACCGCGCCGATGGCCGTATTGGTGTGTAGGGTCGAAATCACCAAATGCCCGGTCATCGCCGATTCCACCGCAATCTGCGCGGTTTCGCGGTCGCGGATCTCGCCCACCATGATGACATCCGGGTCCTGCCGCAGGATTGCACGCAGCCCGCGGGCAAAGCTGAGGTCGGTCTTGGCATTGACCTGCATCTGGCCAACCCCGTCCATCGTGTATTCAATCGGGTCCTCGACCGTCATGATATTGCGCTGCCGGTCGTTGAGCATGTCGAGCCCGGCATAGAGCGTTGTGGTCTTGCCCGAGCCAGTGGGGCCGGTCACCAGCACCATGCCGTCGGGCAGGGCGAGGATGCGTTTCAGCACAGTGTTATCGCGAGGCGACAGACCTAGATGGTCGATGCCGCGCAGGGTCTGGCCACGGTCCAAGAGACGCAGCACTACCCGTTCGCCGAATTGCGACGGAATGGTCGAGATCCGCACGTCGAGGTCATAGCCCCCGACCCGTAGCGACACCCGACCGTCCTGCGGCAGGCGTTTTTCGGCGATGTCGAGCTTGCCCATGACCTTGATCCGGCTCACCAGCAAGGGCGCCAGCGCGCGTTTCGGGCTGATCACTTCGCGCAGGATACCGTCGACGCGGAAACGCACCAGCAGGCGGCGCTCTTCGGTCTCGATATGCACGTCCGAGGCGCCTTCCTTGACTGCTTCGAGCAGCAGCGCGTTGATCAGCCGCACCACCGGGGCATCGTCGTTCTGCGCCAGAAGATCGTCGATAGAGGCCGCCGTATCGGCAAGCGTGACCAGATCGTCATCGGCATCGGCGGCCACTTGCGCGGCCTCGGACGCGGAATCGCGATACAGCGTGCCAAGCGCGGCCTCGAATTCCGTGGTGCCGACTTCTTCGAAGGTCAATGTCGTGCCGCAGACCCGCTGCGCTTCGATCAGCGCCTCAAGCGGCGCATCGCTGCGATACTGGCATAGCGGACCCTCGGCGCCGGGCGTCACGATGACGCCATGGCTTTGGGCAAAGCCGTAGGCGAGGCGGGTCAGGAGGCTTGGTTCAGGCATCACAGGGCTCCCAGCAGCAGACGGGCCGAAATCACACCGGGCGCCGGGCGGCGGTCGACTTCGAGCGCCTCAAGGGTCACGTCATGCTGTTCTTCGAGATCGGCAAGCCAAAGCAGCAGGGTGGCAAAGGGCGTGTCGTCCAAGGTCACGCGAATGCCGTCGTTTTCGGGCTCGATCCGGCGCAGGGTCAGCTGCGCCGCGCTGGCGGAACTGGTGATCCGGGTGGCAAGCGGGGTGTCATTGATTGGCGCAGTCGGCGCGATCTCGGTCTGGGCGGCCAGTGCTGCGGTGTCCTGCACAAGGCGGTACGCCGCGATATCGGCCCGCGCCTGCGCTTCACCCGCTTGCAGCGGCATCCATGCAAAACGGTAAAGCGCCACCAAAAGGGCCAGCGGGATCACAAGAGCGATGAGCAGTTTTTCGCGTCTGCTGAGCCGATCAAAACCTGTCATCCGCCCGCCCCTTTGGTGATGCGCATTTCAACTTCCGCGCCGCCATTTCCAGCGGTGGCCGCCCCGCTGCGCACGGCAAAGCCTGCGGTTTCAAGTTCCTGCTCAATGCGTTGCAGGTCTTCCAGTCCGGGGCTTTGCATCAGCACCACCAGTGTATTGTCGCGCCGCCCCCAAGAGAGGCGGCGGAACCCCACGCTGGCAGGGTCTGAGGCCAATGTACCCGCGACCTCGTTCAGCAGCGGCAAAAAGGGGCCGCGCCCCTCCTCGCTGGGGGCCGGGGTGAGCCGTGCGAGGATCGGCCCGACATCGCCGGTCAGCGGGACGCCGGGCAGTATGTTTGCAATGGCGGCTTCGGCTGCGAGGCGTTCCTGCTGCGCGATGCGTTTGAGGGCGGCGGTGTCAAAGGCCGTCAGGCCAAGATGGATCATCAGCGCCGCACCGGCGGCCACCGCGGCCCATCGCCATGCCGCAACCCCTTCGGCCCCTGTCGTGCGCTGGCGTGCAAAGCTGAAAGCAAGGTCGCGCGGGTCCGGCGGCGGCGGCGCGGCAGAGAGGTCTTCGGCTGGCAAAGCGTCACCCAGCGGTTCGGCGAGCGCATAGAGCTTGGGGCTTCCCGAGCGGCTCCAGAACACCGGCAGCATCTCGGTCCGCAGGGCAAATCCGGTGCCATCCGAGCAGCGTACCACCGCCCTGTCGCCATCGCGCCAGACCGACCATGCCGGGCCGCCCCCGGCATCGGGGCGCGGGATCATCAGAAACTCCGGCAGATAGGGGCCTCGGCGGCGGCGATCTCTGCCATGATCTCTTGCGACAGGACAAAGGCCAGCAGTTGACCCGGATCGGCGTTCTCAAGTGGGCCTTGGATCACCTGCACCGACTGGATCGGAGCGGCGATACGGTCTTCGACGGCAAAGGTCAGCAAAGCGCGCCGTTGGCGGGCAGTGGCGCGGGGCACATCGACCAGAAAGCTGCCGACTTGCTCGGCGGCCACAAGCCTTGCGGACAGGCCATTTTCTTTCGGGCAATAGGCATCGGCGCGGGCCAGTAGACCGGCCGTGGCAGGAGACAGCAAAGGTTTCAAAGTATTTTCATCGCGCAGGTCTATGGGGCGCTCAGAGGCGTCCATTTCTGACGTAATACTTTGATTACTCACGTAAAATTGCCTTTTCAATCATCCTGTTTTTACCATAGTATAGCCAAAGCCACGCGACAGATAGGGGAACAGTTTCATGGGCCATCGGAAAAACTTGCGCCAAGCGTGCCCGCGCACTCATCCAGCGCTCAAAGGCGCGCGTAACCCCGAGGCCGGGGTGACCCTGATCGAGATGATGGTGGTGCTGGTGATCATCGCGCTGGTGGCCGCGATCATCGTGCCCAACGTCATTGGCCGCCCCGATGAGGCGCGGGCCACGGTAGCGCAATCGGACATCCGCGCGGTCAGTTCGGCGCTGGAACTTTACCGCCTTGATAACCGCACCTATCCCACGACCACACAGGGGTTGGAGGCGCTGGCCGTGCGCCCGACCTCCCCGCCCGAGCCGCGCAACTGGGTGGCGGGAGGCTATCTGACCGCCGTGCCGATTGACCCTTGGGGCAATGATTACCTCTATGCCTCGCCGGGGCAGAATGGTGGCTTTGACTTGATGTCGTTGGGCGCGGATGGCGCGCCGGGGGCGAGGGCGCCAATGCAGACATCGCACATGGGCAGTTGCAGGCTAAAAGGTGACCCAAATCTCCGCCACATCCACATCCACATCGCCGGGCCGACACCGGCTGCCCGATGCTGGCGTGACACTGGTGGAGGTGCTTGTCGTTCTCGCTCTGATCGGCATTCTGGCCGGAGTGGTGGGGCTGAGTTTTGGCTCTGGTCCGCGCGGCGATGTGGCAGGGCAGGAGGCGGACCTGCTGGTGGCGCGGCTGAACCGAGCGGCGGATGAGGTGATCTTGACCGGGGTGCCCTTGGGGTTTGTCTGGGCGGCCGAAGGCTATCGTTTTGATTTATATGATGGCGACAGATGGCAGGCGCATGACCTGCCGATCCTCGCCGCGCCGCATCTATTTGACGGCGGCACCCGGATCGCCGATGCGGCGGGCAGCTTGGTGCTGTCGCGCGACATGGACCCCGGTGTGTCCGGGCCATTGACGCTTGAGTTGCTGTCGGGCGCGGGCGCTTCGGAATTGATCCGTTTTGACGGTCTCAACGCCGCCCGGTTGGAGGTGGCGCAATGAGGCGGCAGGCGGATGCAGGCTTTACGCTGATCGAAGCCTTGGTGGCGATGGCGGTGCTGGCGCTTGGGGCGGTGTCTTTGCTCTCGGCCAGCGAGGGTCATACCCGCCGCATCACTGACCTGTCGGACCGCGTCGCCGCCCGCTGGGCCGCCGAATACCGCCTGTCGGAACTGCGCGCCGGCTGCCAGCGGCGACCTCAGCATTGGAAATCTATGGCATCGACTTTGACATCACCGTAACCCGCCGTCCCACCGAAGACCCGGCGGTCGAGGCCGTGACCCTGCGCAGCGCGATCGCGGGCAGCGACCAGCCGCTTTACGTGTTGGATGGGTATCTCGATATTGGAGCGCCGTCATGATCCCGATAGCACCCCTTGGCAGATGGCTGCGGCTTGCCGTGATCCTTGGCGCTCTGGGCAGCGTGGCGGTGGCCGGGGCGGATGTGACATGGCGGGTGATGGGCCATGACCGGGTGATGCCGTCCGTCGCCGTGCTGCGCGCGCCGGTCGAAGCGCAAACCGCCCCCACCGATCTCGGCCCCGCCTTGGCGCTGGCGCCTTTCGGTGCCGCCGAGGTGGCGGTGGCCGAGGTCGAAGCCGTCGAGGCGCCGCTCAATCTGGTCCTTCTGGGCGTGATCGTGCGCGATGATCCCAGCCGTTCGCTGGCCCTGCTGCGCTCGGACCAATCGGAGGGCAACTACCGCATTGACGAGGAGGTGGCACCGGGCACCACGCTCACCGCCATCGCGCAGGACCGCGTGACCCTCAGCAAGGATGGCGCTGAAATTGTGCTCTATTTTGCAGGTGCCGAGGCCACTCCGGATGCCGAGGCCGTGCCGACCGGCGCAGAGCGGCTGATGGCGCTGATCACTTCGGGGAAGGGCGGGTCGATCAGCGAACAGGTGGATGCCGCGTCCCGGGCAGAGCCTGTCACCACGCAGGACTATATCGACATGTGGCGTAAGCGCATCATCGCCAATCCGGCTCAGGTGCTCGACACGATTGGTTTGGTGCCGGGGGAAAAAGGCTATACCATCGCAGAAAAGCACGACGTGGGTGTAAACCGCGCTGGTTTGAGGGCAGGAGACATCGTGACAAGTGTGAACGGGCAGAGTGTCGGCAACGTGGATAAGGATCGCGCGCTTTATGACGTGATCGCCGAATCCGGCCTTGCCCGCATCGAAGTGGAAAGGGATGGCCGCACGATCGTGATGTCATTCCCGCTGCAGTGACCCGTCCGCTCACTCTCCTTGCCGCCCTGATGCTGGGGCTGCTGACCCTCTTGCCCGCCCCGTCGCGGGCACAAGAGACCTTTGTCATCAATCTGCGCGATGCGGATATCTCGCTCTTGGTCGAACAGATATCCGAGATCACCGGCCGGACCTTGGTGCTGGACCAGGGCCTTGTGGGTGAGGTCACGGTGGTCTCTGCCGAGGCGCTGGATGCCGAAGGCGTTTGGTCGCTGTTCCAGTCGATTCTGCGGGTGCGCGGCTTCGTCGCCGTTCAGGCCGGATCAATCTGGCAGGTGGTGCCTGAGGCCGAGGCCCGCACCGCGAGCGGTCCCAATCTGGGCGAGGCCGACGACGCAGGCAGTCAGGACTTCGTGACCGAGATGCTGCGTCTCAATCGCTTACCCTCGGCAGAGGCTGTCCGAGTGCTGCGCCCGCTGGTGGCTGAATCGGGCTATATCGAAGCGGTCGAAGACCCCAACGGCGTGGTCATCACCGATACCCGCGCCAATGTGGACCGGATCATGGCAATCGCCCGCAGCTTTGACGGTGACGCGCTGGTGCGCTCCGAAGTGCTGCGCTTTCGCAGTGCCGATGCGGCGACCGTGGGCAATGCCATTCTTGAGGTGCTGGGCCCGGCAGGCACCGGCGCACGGCTCTCTGTCGATCCCGGCTCGAACCTTTTGCTCGTGCGGGGCACGCCCGAAGACATCACCGAGATCCGCAACCTTGCCATCGCGATGGACGTGGCCCCACGCCGTGATCCACGCGAGGCCGTGGCCACCACGGTCTTCAACCTGCAGTACGGCGATGCTCAGGTGATTGCCGACATCATAAAGGGCACCGTGGGCGAAGCCACCGACATCACCAATGTCGTGGCCGCCGATGTCGGTGCTGCGGCTGAGGCCGAGCAGGGCGCGGAGGGTGCCTTTGTCCCCCTGAGCCGCGTTGTGGCGCCGGATGCCGTCAATATCACGGCCTCGGTCGCAACCAATTCCATCATTGTGCGTGGCACCGCCGCGCAGGTTCAAGAGATCGGCCAACTGGTTCATGCGCTCGACGTGCGCCGCCCGCAGGTGATGATCGAAGCGGCTATCGTCGAGGTCTCGGGCGAGGTTGCCGAACGGCTTGGCGCGCAGCTGGGTTTGGGTCCGAACATTCCCACCGGTGCCATCGCTGCGACCAATTTTTCCAATGGCGGCGGGGTCTCGCTCGGCTCCGTTTTGTCGGCTGTCGGCGTGCCTGCCGGATCCGCGCTCTCGACCGGGCTGACACTGGGCGCAGGGGGCAACGATTTTGGCATCCTCGTGCAGGCGCTGTCGCAATCGACCAGCGCGCGGCTCTTGTCCACGCCTTCGGTCACCACGCTCGACAACGAGCCTGCGACCATCGTAGTCGCCCAGAACGTGCCATTCCGCACCGGCAGCTTTGCAACAGACGGTAATACCGCCACGCCTTTCACCACGATTGAGCGGCGTGACGTCGGCATCACCATGAACGTGGTGCCGCGGATCACCGCGGGCGGGGTGGTGCAACTGGTGATCGAACAAGAGGTTTCGAGCCTCACCAACGCCAATGTCGAGGGCGCAGCCGATCTCGTGACCAACCGACGGGCTATCAACACCACTGTCATGGCCGACAACCGCGGCACCGTGGTGCTGGGCGGGCTGATCACCGACGACCGGATCAACGGCAGCAGCAAGGTGCCGGGACTGGGTGATCTGCCGGTGGTCGGCGAGCTGTTCAAGACCCGCAACGGCCGCAACACACAACGCACGCTTTTCGTCTTCCTGCGCCCCACCATCCTGCGCAGCCGCGAAGATATCTCGGCCGCCTCGGCCAACCGCTACAACAAGCTGAGATCAGCAGACTCGACGCCCCAGCCGAAGACCGTGCTGAAACAGCAGCAGGTGAAGCAACTGCCACTGGAAATTCAGGGGCTGTATTGAGGTGGGGTCACGCGGGTGACGTCTACGGTCGGGTTATGGAACGATGACGTTGCGTTGATTGATCCGTAGGATTGGCGCTTAGAGCCGATAGGTGCTGCATAGCCGCCTCTCCCCGAAGAACTGGCGTGGGGGATTAGCATGATGCTACTCTTGCCGTCAGTAAGCTCTGTAGCCCATCTATGGGGCGTGCAGCGCGGTTTGACATGTGCTTTGAAAGTTATTGGGGAAAGCCGGGAAGCGCAAATCGAACTGAGCTTTCTGTTGCAACATGGCGTTCGCAAAGCGCGCCCCCCAAAAAAATTCTTGGTCCAATCTGGTGCCAACCTGTGCGAGATCGCTGTCCACCTGTTTCCCTCCGACTATAGGCGTCCGCTCAATATGTTCAGGAGCTTGATTGTGAGGGGCTTGCCGAGTCATGCTTGGACTGGCTCGAGAAGGCCCGTCTATCGCGGAGTGACCCGCAGCCAGAACCTCGTCGGACAACCAGTGCCCGGAGCGGTCATTGAAGCATTAATTCGTAGAAGATAAGTGGCAGCCCGTAGGGGGCTCCCATAAACCCGGTTCAGACCAAGAAAATAAGGGATAGGGTGGACCACGGGCACTTAGAATCTGGGTGATGGAAAACAATGGGTTAAATTCGAGGTGGACCACGGCTGAACGTCAGCTCGAAGATGGTTTTCAGGTTTCAGGAGCTCGGTTTCCGCTGCGACTGCGAAGACTCCGGTGATAAGGGCGGAGAGACGCCGTTCGCCGCAAAACACGCGAACGGCAGCTATGCGAACAAAGCTGAGACAAGCACTTGTGCCATGCACGTTTGCTTCAGTTGACCATTTCCGCCCTGCGAACTCGTGCTAAGCGCAAGATGCTGCGCCCGATCTTCAGGTAAACATCTTGGCCAACATCACGGTGGCCATGCCCATCATCATCAGATTTTCGGACAGGCTCACAAATCCGAGAGGCACGTTCGAATTGCCGCCAACGCAGGCGCATTTTAACTCGCGCTTGTCGATGTAGACGGCCTTGAACACGCTTACTGCGCCAACCGTGGCTATGAAGAGTGCGGCTGGGGCGGCAATTGAGGTTAGCAACATCCCGGTCATCAAGACGCCCGCCCCGGTTTCAACCCATGGATAAACGTAGGCATATGGCACCCATTTGCGTGCCAGCAGGTCGTAGTTGAGGAACATCGTCGTAAAGCTTTCAATATCACGCAGCTTCTGCATCCCCAGTAGGATCATCGAGACCGAAATGAACCAACCGAGCGTCTGCCACGTGATCGCGCCGAGAAAGCCGATGGACAGAGCAAGTGCAGTCGCCGCAGCTACGGCAAAGAGATAGATCACCGGTTTGTAGGTGGTCGCCGCAGGGTCATAGCCGGTAAGTTCCTGGCGCAGGGCTTCATAGCCGCCGATGCGTCTCCCTTCGATCCAAACTTGTGGCGTTGTGGGAACATCGTATTGCGCCTTGAACGCGTCGACTTCGGACCGCGCGCGGAACAGGCGGTCATCGACCTCGTAGCCCTTGCTCTCCAAAAGCCATCGCGCCTTCTGCCCTGACGGGCACAGGTGGTTTGGCAGGGCCATGCGGTAGAGCACGGCGGTTTTCCCTGTCGCGGATGCGGCTGGGTTAGATGTTACGTCGGCCACATCGCGGGTGTCTCTGGGCATGATATGCTCCTTTATCTTAGGGTTTGGTGCGGGGCGTGCCAGGCGCTGCATCCCCGTTGGCTTCGATGTCTTCGATATAAAGCTTCATCTCTTCGATCTCGCTGCGCTGTGCCTCGATGATCGCGTCGGCCAACTCGCGCACGCGCGGATCGGACAGGTTTGCGCGTTCGCTGGTCAGGATCGCGATTGAATGGTGCGGGATCATGGCTTTCATCCAAGCGGTGTCGCCTACCGTATCTTGCGACCGGACCAAGTAGACGCCGGCCGCAAAGGCGATGGCAGCCCCAGTGAAGATCGCAAAATTCGTCTTTCGATTGGAATACATGCCGAGCATGAAGGCGAGCATGATGATTGCCATTACCCCGCCCATATAAAGCGCCATCCACATCCGCGTCTGCGAGAAGAAGACATGGTCAAGGGCATAAGTGTTAAGATACATCAGACCGTACATCACGATCGTCGAAGTGCCGATCATCGCGAAGAACAGACCATAGCCGCTGCCTGTGCTATCGTCGTGCTTATTCTTAGAATCCATTGTGTTGTCCTCCCAAATTGCCAATGTGTGCCTTCGTTTTATACCCATATGGGGTAAATTTTCCGATTGGCGACAAATCTCAAATGGAGCGACGCCTCATGAAGGCTAACAAGGAAAAGACGCTGGACCGCCTATCACGGCTCGAAGGACAAGTGCGCGGCATCGCGAAAATGGTTGAGGCCAACCGCTACTGTATGGACATCTTAGCACAGACCGCGGCCATCCGATCCGCCGTTTTGGGCGTCGAAAAGCTTGTGCTGGAGAACCACGCCCAGCATTGCGTTGGCGATCTTTTTCTCCATCTGCTTCCTGCTGGACGCCATGGGACTGGAGCCTGATTTTCTGATTTGGCAAAGCCACGAATATCAGCAAACGATCTTGGCCATCGGCCTGAACCTCGGCGTGGCCCTTGGCTGGATCGCCCTCAGGACCAGTCTGCAACGTGCGCGGCTGGCCGAATAGAAGATGCGCAGATGCACCTCGGAGTTCTCGCTGGTGATGACGCAGCATTTCACGGATTGGGGGCTGACCCCCGCAGAGCGGGACGTCGCGGTCTTTTTGGTCAAAGGACTAAGCACCCGCGACATTGCGGAACTGCGCGGCACCTCAGAAGGGATAGTCAAGGCGCAGACAAACGCGATCTATCGCAAGGCTTCGGTCACCGGACGCACGCAGTTGCTGAGCACGTTCATTGAGGATTTGATGGATGACGCATTGATGCCCGCAGAGGCCCTGCAAACTGTGGCTAAGAAGGGTTCGGATATGGCTGCCGCCGCATGAGCACCAGCTTTCGCATAACCGCCCGGAAAAAATGGCCCTCATACAAGCCTGATCGAATTGCCAGGGAAAAGATATTGATAAGTCCGCGTATTGGAACGCGATCTTGGCCGATACCAGGGCAACCGTGTCGGGGGCGCTGAACGGCCTGCGGATGCTGTTTTTCCGGCCAACTACCGCCGAGCGGTTGGCCGACCCCAGCTGTCGATCTACAACCCATGCAACCAATAAAACGACAGCCTGAACCTTTGGAAGGATTTCACATGACCCTCACACGACGCAGCCTGCTGGCCTGTTCTGCAAGCTTTGCCGCCGCCGCACCCTTCGCGGCACGGGCTGAAACAAAGCCCGCCATCCATGTGATGAAAGATCCCAACTGCGGCTGCTGTTCGGCGTGGATCGAGATTCTGGAAAACGAGGGTTTTGCCGTGACGACGGAACGCAGCTTGGGGACGCTCTTGATCAAATACAAGCAAGACAACGGCATCCCGCAAAATATGGCCTCCTGCCACACCGGAAAGATCGAGGGCTATATGATCGAAGGTCACGTCCCGCCCGCCGATATCCGCAAACTGCTGGCCGAGCGCCCGGATGCCATTGGCCTCGCTGTGCCGGGGATGCCCTATGGCTCACCGGGGATGGGACCGGAGAGCGAGCGCGATGCCTATGATGTCTATCTGATTGGCCGTGACGGCAGCAGCGAAGTCTTCACACACTACGAAGCTGCCTAAAACGCAGCGGTTCTGACCCCAAACCGGTAGGAAGCACAGATGGCACATGATCACGCCCATATTGACCCCGAAAGCGGGGATCGCAGAGTATCACTGGCCATCTGGGCGAATGCGCTTCTCACGGTGGCGCAGATCGTGGGCGGGATCTTTGCGGGGTCGCTCGCCCTAATCGCGGACGCGCTGCACAATTTTTCGGACATGGCCTCATTGGTCATCGCCTTTGTGGCCCGCAAAATCGCCCGGCGTCCGGCAGATGCGCGGATGACCTTTGGCTATGGCCGGATCGAAATCGTTGCCGCCCTGATTAACTACACCACGCTCATTCTTGTCGGGATCTATCTGATCTACGAAGGCGGGATGCGGATGATTGATCCGCCTGCGGTGGCGGGCTGGACGGTGGTCATTCTGGGCGGGGTCGCGCTTGTCGTCGATACGCTGACGGCGCTGCTGACCTACTCGATGCAGAAAGGCAGTGTGAACATCAGAGCGTTGTTTCTGCACAATCTGTCAGACGCGCTGGCCTCGGTCGCGGTTATTTTCGGCGGTACGCTCATCATCCTTTACGATCTGCGTTGGGTTGATCCGGCGATCACCATCGGGATCGCGCTTTATATCCTTTATCTGGCACTCACTGAGATCGGAGGTCCGATCCGTATGTTGATGCTGGGCAGCCCGCCCGACATGGATGCAGAGGCAGTGGTTGAGGCGATGACCAAGGTCGCTGGCGTCAGGGACGTGCACCATGTTCATCTTTGGCAGATGCAAGAGCATGAGGTGGCGCTTGATTGCCATGTGGTGTTGGAGGGGCAAGATTGGAGGGACCTTGATGCTGTGAAGCAAGCGGTCAAGAAAATGCTCGCGGATGACTTTGGCATCACCCATTCAAGCCTTGAGTTTGAAACCTCCGCAAATGCCCATCAGGATGCCGCGTTGTTTGGGCATGAGGGCGGCCCGACGCGCGCTGGCACAGATGCTGAGCACAACGATGGGACGTCGCACGACGACCGCTGAGGCGCATCGCAATACGCTGTGTCTTGCCGATCTGCGGGCCTGCGGCGTCTTGCTCAGCCTCACTTTCTGGTGAGGGGATCGACAGCACCGCATCGGGTTCCTATATCAGTGCCATGCGCATGCTGCTTCGCCTTGCCACATTCTGCCTCTCGCTCGTTCTTTTGACGGGTATATTGGCGCATGATTTGGCGGCGGCGAACATGTCCTTGCAGATGTCAGGTTTGACCGCATCCGCGACGATGGAGGAGGACGATAGCTGCACAGCTTGCTTGCAAGAAGATCAGGGTGAGGTGGTGTGCGACATTGATTGCACGGCATCTGTCTTTGTGATGTCGCAGTTGCTTCAGTCCCAACCCGAGAGCGTGCAGCGTTTCTTCGCGCCTGTGCCCGGGGATCTTGGCCTCGCCGGGATTGATCTCGGATCTGACCCTTTCCCACCGCGAACCACCTCCCTAAGTTGACCGGCCGCATCGAAGGGTGACGGCCCGGTTTCGCGACGTTTGCTGCCACTGCGCAGCGACACGCTCGACCTTATCTGTCACTTTCGGGAACGACCTTTATGTCTATTCATCCACCGCGCGATATGTCGCGCAGGCGTGTGCTGTCCGGCGGGCTTGCCACAGTTGGGGCGACGCTGATCCTACCTCATGTCTCCCTCGCAACGACAACGGGGAGTCGATCCGCGCCCTTCAGTATGACGGCGATGCACTTGTTGTGGCTTCAAAGCGCAAGCTTTGGCGCGTGCCCGCCCCAAGCGACATCCAGCATGTGTCGTTGGAGCGATCAATCACCGCGATCACCAGCCATCCAGAGACTCCGGGCACTTTGTTCGCGGCAGTTGATCCTGTCGGCCTTATGCGCAGCCGGGATGGGGGGCGCACATGGGCAGACGCCAGCGCGGGCCTGCCGGCAACCCGCGTCACCGCGCTCACCCAGGCCGCGCTTGAGCCGGATATGCTCTATGCCGCCCTTGCGGATGACGGGCTTTGGCGCAGCAAAGACGCGGGCGAAAGCTGGGAATTCGTCATGGACCGGCCTTATCTCGATGGGGCCGAACGCGAGGTGTTGACGCTCGTCTCGGTGGGCAATCCGACTGGCATGGGCGGCATCTGGCTTTATGCCGGAACCGACGCCGGGCTGACCCGCGTGCCAGATTGTTTTTGCCGTTGGCAAGATGTGACCGCGGGCGATGCGATGGATGCGCTGGCTGCGGGTAAAACGCCGCCGCCTGCCAAACCTCTGCCCGAAGACCAGCCGATCACCCATCTGGCGCTCTCCCCCAAAGCGCCTGAACGGCTCTACGCTGGGCTGGCGACTGGCCTTTGGACCTCGACAGACGCAGGCGTGAATTGGACGCGTGCCGCGCCGGGAAGGATCGAAGCGCTGGCTGTCGACCCTGCCGACCCTGAAAACCTTGCCGCAGTTCGCGACGGCATTCTTTCGGTCAGCCGCGACGGTGGGCTGACCTTTGACCCCCTCAACATCCCTCACGGAGACCAGACATGAACAGCAAATTCACCCTCGGCGCGGCCGCAGCTCTCACCGCTGCCGGTATCATCGGTTTTGCCACCTTCGGCATGGCCGAAAGCGACAAAACAGCGCCCGCCGACACCGCAGCAAGCACCGTCCCGGCGGACCGCCAAATGACCATCTGGCGCGACCCGTCCTGCGGCTGCTGCGACGCCTATGCCGACTATGCCGAAGAGAACGGCTATCACGTGACCCGCATCGACGATCGGGATTTCGACAAACGCTCGGTTGAGGTTGGCGTGCCGGAGCAAGGGCTGGGGTGCCACCTTGCCGAGGTCGATGGCTACTACGTTAGCGGTCTGGTGCCTGTTGAAATTATCCAGCGCCTGACTTCCGAGCGCCCCGATGTCACCGGCATCACACTCCCCGGCATGCCGCAAAACGCGCCTGGCATGGCAGGCAAGAGCGGCACACTCAAAACCTATGCTTTCGGTGAGGACGGCGTGGCCGTGTATTCAAATGAATGAGGTTGGATTGATGAATATGATGAACGGAACTATGATGAATGGGCCGATGTCGGTCGGAATGATGATCGCCTGTGGCGTGCTCTTCCTCTTGGTGCTGGCGGTGCTGGTGCTGGGCGTGCTGGCCTTGGTCAAATACCTACGGCGGCCCGCATGAACCGGTTGGGTCTGACAGCCATGATCGGCATCGCGGGCGCGGCGGCGGTCGCTGTCTGGGCCGGGGGAAGGAGGACAGCCCCCGGTGCTCGCCGTGCTTGGTGTGCCGGTGGACGCAGAGATGATCGAGCGTGGCGCGGGGCTTTATGCCGAAAGCTGCGCGTCCTGTCACGGTGCCGATCTCGAAGGCCAGCCGGACTGGCGCAGGCGGCTCGACGATGGCCGTATGCCCGCGCCGCCGCATGATGAGACGGGCCATACGTGGCATCATGCCGATCAGCAGCTTTTCGACATTACCAAGAACGGGTTGGCTTCGGTCGTGCCCGGCTATGAGAGTGACATGCCGGTGTTCGACGGGATCCTGAGCGATGCAGAGATCACGGCCATCCTCGGCTATATCAAAAACACGTGGCCCGAGCGGGAGCGCGGCTTTCAGGCCGAGGTCACCGCCAAGGATGAGGGCGGGACATGAGCAAGGACAGCCGGTCTGTCCGCAAGCCTCGGTGGTCGCTGTTCATCGCGGCCCTGCCTGCGATGGTCTTTGGGGCCATCGCGGCGGCGTTTCTCTGGGGGCTGTTCAACAACAACGATAGCCTGCCCAGCACGATGATCGGCCGGGACATTCCTGAGTTTGAGCTGCCGCCCATCGAAGGGCGCAGGAAAGGGCTCACGACGGCTGATCTGCGTGGTGAAGTGTCTCTCGTGAATGTCTGGGCTTCTTGGTGCGTGCCTTGTCGGGTTGAGATGCCACTGCTGGTGGAACTGGCCCAAACCGACAGCGTGCCGATCCACGGCATCAACCTCAAAGACAAGCCCGCCGCCGCCCGCAGGTTCCGTGCGGAACTTGGCGATCCTTATGACCGGATCGGTGCCGACAACTCGGGCCGAACTGCGATCGACTGGGGCGTCTATGGCGTGCCGGAAACCTTTGTTATCGATGCCGAAGGGCGCTTCGCTTACAAACATGTCGGCCCGTTCAATCGACGTTCGCTGGAGGAAGATATCCTTCCCGTGGTGCGGCGTTTGCAACAGGAGCAGAACGCATGAAGCGGCGTGGGTTTCTGAGCGGCGCATTGGCGCTTGGGGCTTCGCCAGTCGCGGCGCGCACCGTGATGGCGGAACATCAAAAGCCCCTGCCAATGCTGTCGCCGCCCATCACGGATGGGGCAGGGCGGAGCCTGACTTTGGCGGACTTTAGTGGCCGGACGGTGTTGCTCAATATCTGGGCGACGTGGTGCCCTCCCTGCCGTCATGAAATGCCCACCCTTGATCGGCTTCAGGCGCGATTGGGTGGGGCGGAGTTTCACGTTCTCGCACTCTCAATCGACAAGGGCGGGTTCGACATTGTGCGCGATTTCTATGCCGAGATCGGCATCACGCATCTCGATCTTTATCTGGCGGACCAGTTACGGGCGATGATGGCTTTCGGCGTTGTCGGCCTGCCCACGACACTGCTGGTCAACCCCCAAGGCCACGAGGTCGCTCGCAAGGTCGGCCCCGCCGCTTGGGACAGCCCGGCGGCCATTTCCCAAATCCAAAGCGTCATTGCAAAAGGGTGAACCCAACAGTGACCCAACGTTCAAAAGCAAACCGGTCCTCATCCGCAATCTCCATGTCCTTTTGGCGTCAAACCCTCATGCTGACCGGCGCGGGTGCGCCTGACACGCTGTCCCTGCTATCCGGTGAACCGCAGGACTCCGCCGCGAGCGTCTGTAGAGTCAGTTCGCGTCCGACTTTACGAAAGGCTGTTTTTGGACCTTCGCCGCGCAGTGCGCCGGCAATTGCTCTGTGCGGTTTCTGGACTACGCAGCCCCCACTGCCGAGAGGTGGCCTTGCGAACAACTTAGGAAAGATGAAACTCTGCCGGCCCTTGCGGTGTTCTTTGGGTAACTAACGGGGGAGAACACATGAAATACGTCGTATCAACGCTGCTCACTTTGGCCACGCTGGCTCTTTTTCTGCTTAGCTTCGGCGCGTTGATCGAAACCAACCTTTGGTGGGTGCGGATGACGGATTTCCCCGGCTACAGTATCTAATTGCGCTCATAGCAGTTCTTGCCCTGATCGCGATTTCTCGAACAGTTAGCCGCAAGCTTCGGATGGTTCTGGTTGCGCTTGTCGCGCTGGCGATCGGCTACAACACCTTGAAGCTTTTCCCCTACGTGCCCCAGAGCAACACCCCTCAATTTGCCTGCGAAGCCGACCAGAAGTTCGTAGTAATGGTCGCCAACGTAAAAAAAGGTAATAGGAGCGCAGATGGGCTGATCCGGCTTGTCGAAGAGCACAGCCCCGATCTATTCCTCGCTTTAGAGACCGATGAGTGGTGGGATGCGGAACTCGCGGCTTTGGATAGCCAAATGCCGCATAAGGCTCAGCGCATCACCGGTGGGTTCTTCGGCATGCACCTCTTCTCACGCCTGCCAATAAGCGAAACTGAGGTCATTTTTCCAGTCGAACAGGACGCCCCTGCTATCCTTACGAATGTCGAGATGCCGTCTGGAGACAGCGTTCAGTTCATGGGGCTACATCCCCGCCCGCCGCACCCGGGGCAATCCTCTACGGGGAGGGACGCTCAGCTGATGTGGGCGGCACTGAAGTCCCGCGGCAGCGACCTTCCGGTGCTCGTTGCAGGTGACTTGAACGCAGTCCCATGGGAAACCTCCATTGAGCGGCTCCAGCGCGTTGGCGGCTTCATAGATCCGAGAGAGAAATTTGGCTATAAGCCCACTTACGACGCGCATTCTTGGTGGATGTCGTGGCCACTCGATCAAATCCTGCATCAACCGGAATTGGCTGTCGCCAACTTTGAAGTGTTGCCGGAATGGGGTTCGGATCATTATCCGATCAAGGTGGAAATGTGTAACACGGCCACGGATTCGGAACCGCCCCAACTGCGCAAAGATGATATCGCAGAGGCCGAGCAGGATATCGACCTTGCCATAAGATCCGCACCAGACCAGCGGTGAAGTGTTCAAGCAAGGCAAAGCAAGGTCCGCCGCCAGTGGCGTAGAACGCGCTACGGGCAAAGGTGTATTACTCTTGCTCCCGTGCCTCATAAATTTTGACCAGTAGATTGCCGAGCGTGCCGATCAGCATGAGAAATGACCCCACAATGAAGATCCATACGCCCACTGTTTGCCATTCCATCCCAACTTCCTCCCATCTCTTAAAGGTCGGGAGAAATGCAATACTCCCGAGGAAGAACAACGTATTTCCTGCAAGCCCAATGCCGGTGTGAATCCAACCGTAGTCCTGCACCAAAGTGCGTATTGCGTTACTCATGTTGCATCTCCTGACTATGTTACCATTTGACAGGACCAACGCGAGGAGTGAGCTTTGGGTCCAGCTTCTTACTCTGCCGCTGGCCGCTTAGTTGCCGGTGCTTCTCCGCTGAAAAACAAACCATTTAGGGCCACTGCCGGGGGCACTTCCGGGTCTCTCATCCCCGTGGTTCGATACCAACTAAATGCAAAGGAGAGAGAAATGGCAAACGAAGATCAAGCCAAAGGTAAAGTGAAGGATATCGGCGGGAAGGTTAAAGAGGAAGTCGGCGACGCTGCTAACAAGGACGACCTAAAGAACGAAGGCCAGGCCGATCAGGCCGAGGGCAAGGTCCAGAAAGGCGTCGGGGACGCCAAAGAGAAACTGTCTGACTGATCCAATTGGTTCGCCACCACCTTCCTTTCCAGTGGTGGCGTTCCACCCTGTCGAGGCTCCACGTCCAATATCCAGGGCTCTCAATGATCACCTAAGGTCTGTGTCCCATCAACGGTCTGTTCTGCCCGCACGATGGATGCGACTTACCCCTTATGAAAGCCTGCCCTTTGGGACCTGATGGGAGTGCTCGAATGGGCCGAAATCTGAAGGCATTGCTATGTGCCCTGACCCGCGACGTTGAGGTGAAACTGCGCCTGATGGCTGCATTTAATAGTAAAGCGAGGAACGACCGCAATGGTTGATACAAGGCTTCCAACGGTGAGTGAAAAGCCCGCATTTATGATCGCTCTGGGCTGGTATGCGAACCTTGTGTCAACGCCGTTTGAACTTTCCCCAAAAGTGCCGAAGTAAAATTCCCCACTTGCTTGATTCCGGTGATCAGCCGGCACAGTGATCAGCGGCTCCATTCCTTACTATTGGCGGCCGTCCGCGGCGCTTTGGCGGCGGTGGCGGAGCGATTGGAGCGTTGGCTCGGACACGCTCGGGGATAAGGTCGGCATGGCCACGCAGACGGTAGCTGGCGCCCTCGATCTTGATAACGACAGCGTGATGCAGGAGTTGGTCGACCAGTGTGGTCGCGACGACTGGATCGCCGACGATTTCGCCCCATTCCGCGAACCTGCGGTTCGAAGTGAGGATCATGGCGCCCTTTTCGTAGCGAGCGTTGACGAGCTGGAAGAACAAGTTTGGACCTGTCGCGTATTTGTGCCGCTCCGAGTGCTAGTTTAAGCCACCTTTCGCTCGAAAGCGACAGGGCTTTTCCAACCCAATGCTGAGTGGCGGCGGCGCGGATTGTAGAACCCGTTTATGTATTCAAAGATCGCCATCTCAGCCTTGCGCCTTGTCTCCCAAGGATGCCGCCAGATCAGCTCTGCTTTGATGGTCTTGAAGAACGTCTCGACCGCCGCGTTGTCATAGCAATTGCCCTTGCCGCTCATCGATACCTTGAACCCGTGCTGGCGCAGGAGTTTCTGGTAGTCGTGTGAACAATATTGCGACCCACGATCCGTGTGATGAATGCAGCCTTTGGGTGGTTGCCGGAACGCGATGGCCATCTTCAACGCCCGGATCGCGAGGTCACGCTTCATGCGGTTACTCACAGCCCAGCCGATGACGCGTCGGGAATGCAGATCCAAGATCACGGCCAGATACAACCAGCCCTCGCGCGTCCAGACATAGCTGATGTCACCGGCCCATTTCTGGTTTGGTTGATCCGCCGTGAAGTTCCGATCCAATAGGTTGGGCGCAATGTTGAACTTGTGATCGCTGTCGGTCGTCACCTTATGTTTGCGTGTTCTCACAACAGATACGCCGTTCTGACGCATCAATCTGCCAACACGGCGGTGCCCGACATCCAAGCCGATCTCCTTAAGCTCTTCCGTTATCCGCGGCCTGCCGTAGCTGCCCAGGCTGAGACGGGACTGTTCTTTGATATGTGCCAGCGTCACCAGATCAGACCGCTGTCTGCGGCTGGCTGGCCCACTGCGGAAAGCCCGCAAACCGCGCATGCTGACATCCATAACCTGACACAGGCGCGCTGCCGGAAACGCATCCCGGTGTTCTTCCACGAACCTAAACCTCACGGCTTTTGGCTCGCGAAGAACTGCGTTGCTTTTTTAGGATGTCCCGCTCCTCCTTGAGAATGCGGTTCTCACGCCGAAGCCGGTCATTCTCTTGAGCAAGGCTCAAATCTTCTTTCGACACCACGTCTGTGTCTCTGTGCGCGGTGATCCATTTGTTAAGCGTCGACATACCGACGCCGAGATCATCCGCCACCTGCTTACGCGTTAGCCCGCTGGTCAGCGCGATCCGCACCGCATCTTGGCGAAATTCGTCCGTCCGTTTCAATCCCATAGTCAGTCTCCTTTGTTGCAGTAAATGCTATCAAAGGAGCGGCACAAATACGCGACAGGTCCAAACCTGGCTTTCACGAGCATTATCATGCTGCGCGTGCCGGGCAAAAGCCCATTGTAGAAAGAGCGGAGCAGTCCAAAAAAGGTACGCTTGACGAGTTGTGCAAGAAGCACCTTGAATGGCTGGAAAGGCAGGTGGCCGCTGGAACTATGTCCTCCAAAACTCACCAAAGCCGCCGAACCGGATTGAAGCAGGCATGCGAGACACTTGATCCGGACGGAGATCGTATGGGCTCGCTCAATTGCGATCTCCCAGAAGAAGCCTTTGCTCATATTCAGGACGCGTTTGGCATTCGCACAGCAGCTGCGGACACCTGCATAAAGGCTTTACGTGCCGCATATAGGTGGGGGCAAAACGTGGCTTCCCCAAGAGCAGCCCTGTATTCGAAGTGGAAAGGGTGCATCTCGAAGGTGGCGGCGCCAAACCGTGGCGGGCTGAAGATGTTGAGAAATTTCTGGCAACCCACGGTCCTGGCACCATGGCGAGATTGTGGTTTTGTCTCGCGTACGACAGCCACGGCCGTATTGGAGATATGCATCTGCTCGGCTCAAAGAATTTGGTGCAGTACGACGGTGAACGCTACCTTGAATGGCAGCCCACTAAGCGTGGCTCGGCGTTCGTATCTATACCGCTTGGTGAAATGCTCGCCACGGAACTTGAGCTGCACGAGGATCGCGACGTCTTCTTGGCAACCCGGCACGGCAAACCCTTCGCATCGCCCGGTGCGCTCGGCAACCGTGTGCGGGAATGGATCATAGAGGCCGGCCTTTGCGTCGAAGCGAAAGATGCTGACGGCAACTTAATTTATGAGCTCAAGGGCAAACAGAAAACCGTCAAGCGACGCGCCACGCGGTCACAGCATGGTATCCGCAAAGGTATTGCCGAACTTATGGCGGAACGCGGTGCCACGGAGTACGAACTTATGGCTGCGTTCGGCTGGAACGAGGCGAAGACTGCCAGCGTCTACACCAAAAAGTTTCACCGTCGTGGCGCGGCAACAGCGGCATCGAAGCGCATTGCCGAAATGAAGAGTGGACCACGGGAACCAGACTGTGGTCCACATTCGGAACTCAAGGTCAACAAAACAAATAAATTTGAGGATAAGTGGCAGCCCGTAGGGGAATCGAACCCCTCTTTCCAGGTTGAAAACCTGGCGTCCTAACCGATAGACGAACGGGCCACTCTTTGTCAGGTCAGTGCAGCGTTTCGTGTGTTGCTGCTCTGTCTGTGAGCGGACGTTTAAGTAATCCGGCGGGGGCTGCAAGCAGAAAAATGAACTTTTTCTAGAAAAAGTTTTCAGGCCCGCGCGGCGTCCTCCAAACGCAGTTGAACTGTGCGCCGACCGCGGAAATTATTGATGTCGAGACGCCCGGCAAGGTGGAAGCGCGCGCCGCCGTGGTTTTCAAGCGCGGGGCCGAGGGGGCCGTCGTAGGCGCCGAACGCAATCGCTTCGAGGTTCGCGCCCAGACCGTCGCCAAAGCTAACCTTGAGGTGGTTCTCGCCTACGCGTTTGGCAAAGCGGATTTGCATATCGGCGAAGGCATAGCGCGGGGCAGGGGCGCCCGCGCCGAAGGGGCCGGCCTGGTCGACCATCTCGGCCAGTTCTACCGTGGCCGCGCCGGGCATCATCATGCCGCAGAGGTTCAGATCAGCGGGGCCAGCCAGATGCGCGCCCTGTTTGGTGAGCAATTCGCCAAGCCGTTCCATTGCCGCGTCGATCTTGTCTTCGGCCACCGTCAGACCCGCCGCCATCTTGTGGCCGCCGCCCTTGATCAGCAGCCCTTCGGCAGCAAGGCGCTGGATCGGCGCGCCAAGGTCGATGCCACTGATCGAGCGGCCTGAGCCTTTGCCGATGCCGTCTTCGACGCCGATGACGATGGAGGGGCGGTTGGCGGCTTCTTTGAGGCGCGAGGCGACGATCCCCACCACGCCGGGGTGCCAGCCGGGGCCAGCGGCCCATGCCAGCGGCCCGTCAAAGCCGCGCTCTTCGGCCTGTGCCATGGCGCTGGCGCGCACGGCGGCTTCGACCTCGCGGCGGTCGGTGTTGAGCTGGTCCAGTCGCTCGGCCAAGGCCGCGGCCTCATGCGGGTCGGCGGTGGCCAAAAGCCGCGCGCCAAGGTCGGCCTGCCCGATGCGCCCGCCCGCGTTGATGCGGGGGCCAAGCAGAAAACCGAGGTGATAGGCCGTGGGGGCCGTGTCCATCCGCGCCACATCGGCAAGGGCGGCCAGACCGGGGCGCGCGCGGCGGGCCATGACCTTCAGACCCTGACGCACAAAGGCGCGGTTGACGCCGATCAGCGGGGCCACATCGGCCACGGTGGCCAATCCCACGAGGTCTAGCATCCCCATGAGGTCCGGCCCCTTAAGGCCCGTCTCACGCAGCTGGCGGCCTGCTTCGACGAGCATCAGGAACACCACCGCAGCGGCACAGAGATGCGCCAGCGTGCCGTCTTCGTCTTGCCGGTTGGGGTTCACCACAGCGAGCGCATCCGGCAGCGTCTCTCCGCCCAAGTGGTGATCGAGCACGATGACATCCGCGCCCTTGGCAGCGGCGATGGGGCCATGAGACAGCGTGCCGCAGTCGACGCAAACGATCAGGTCATGGTCGGCGGCGAGTGCCGACATGGCCTCGTCATTGGGGCCATAGCCTTCGTCGATACGGTCAGGGATATAGAGCGTCGCGCGGTGGCCCATGTCGCGCAGCCAGACGAGCAACAGCGCAGCGGAAGAGCCGCCATCCACGTCGTAGTCAGCGAAAATCGCGATGCGTTCACGTTTTTGGAGGGCCGAGAGAAACCGCGTTGCGGCTGCCTCCATATCGCGCAAGCTGCGTGGGTCGGGCAGCAGGTCGCGCAGGGCGGGGGCGAGAAAGCCCGCCGCCTCGGTGTCGACCACGCCGCGCCGGGCCAGCACTTGGCACACTGGGTCGGGCAGGCCCGCGCGCTGCACCAGCAGTTCCGCCGCGCGGGTCAGTTCCACGTCAGGGCCGATCCAGCGCCGCCCGGTCAAAGATGTTTCGACACCGAGAAAGCTCATGCGGACCTCATCTGGCCGTTATGGAAGGGGTGGGGAGGGCCAGTCTGGCCCTCACTCCGCCGGGGTGCGGTAGTTGATGCGACGGACCGACCCGGTGCGCGAGCGCATGATCAGCGTCTCGGTGGTCAGCCAGCCCGGCTCGCGTTTCACGCCCGGAAGGATGTTGCCGCCGGTGACGCCGGTGGCGGCAAAGATCACGTCTTGGGTGACCATCTCGTCGCGCGAATAGATGCGGTCAAATTCGGTGATCCCGGCCTTGGCAGCGCGGCCTTTTTCGTCGTCGTTGCGGAACAGCAGGCGGCCATACATCTGCCCGCCCATGCATTTCAGGGCGGCAGCGGCCAGCACGCCTTCGGGCGCGCCACCTTGGCCCATATACATGTCGATGCCGGTCTCGGGGTCGGCGCAGTGCATCACACCCGCCACATCGCCGTCGGTGATGAGGCGGATGGCAGCACCGGTGGCGCGAACCTCGGCGATCATATCCGCATGGCGGGGGCGTTCGAGGATGCAAACGGTGATGTCCGAAGCCGCACAGCCTTTGGCGCGGGCCAGCGCTTCTACGCGCTCACCGGGGGTCATGTCGAGGGTGACGACATCGGTCTCGAAACCCGGACCGATGGCGAGTTTGTCCATATAGGTGTCGGGCGCGTGCAACATGGAGCCGCGCGGGCCCATGGCGATCACGGTGAGCGCGTTGGGCATGTCTTTGGCGGTCAGCGTGGTGCCTTCGAGCGGGTCAAGCGCGATGTCCACGCCGGGGCCTTTGCCGGTGCCGACCTCTTCGCCGATATAAAGCATGGGTGCTTCGTCACGCTCGCCTTCGCCGATGACCACGACGCCCGCGATGTCGAGCATGTTGAGCTGTTCGCGCATGGCGTTGACGGCGGCTTGGTCGGCGGCCTTCTCGTCACCCTTGCCGATCAGCTTGGCCGAGGCCAATGCGGCGGCTTCGGAAACACGGGCGAGGCCCAGTGAGAGCATGCGGTCTTGGAATTCGGCAGAAGCGGTCATGAGGTGTCCTTGGGTGCAATGTGTTTTCTGTCCTGTACCCTCGCGCGGGCCTCGGGGCAAGTTTTGGGTTGGGCGCAGGTAGCACTTGGCCGGGAATCAAGCCGCAGGCGCCGGGCCGTCACGCCAAAGGCGTGCCGTATTATAAGGGCGCACCTTTGGTGCGACCGGGTGGGCGATTTGATGAGGTTGGGTGCACCCTCGCGGAGCGCACATCACGGCTGCGCCATAAAGTGGCATGTCGCTGCCTTCAGTTTGCCGATCCGCTGGCAAACGCCGGAGCTTGGCTCCAAATGCCACCTAAGCCCGGAATCAAACCGCAGGCGCCGGGCCATCGCCTGCCCGCCCAGACGGGTAGGCGATTTGGTGGGGCTGGGTGCTGCTTTGCGAAGGTACATCTTGGCTGCACCATAAAGTGGCAATATTCGCGGTCAGATCGCCGACCCGCGGGCAGGCGATGGCCCTCAACGCAAACCTTCAGACCTCTTCGATCCGCAACGCGACCGGCTCACCCGCCAGCACGCCGGTCTTGTCCATATTCGCCAGCGCCTCAACCAGCGCATTGCGGCTGGTCTTATGGGTCACAATCAGAACCGGGGCAGAAGTGTCGGAATGTTCATACTGGCGCATCCGGTAGATGCTCACGCCCGCTTCACCCAACACCGTGGCGATTTTCGCCAGTGCACCGGGTTTGTCGACTAGCGCCATGCGCAGATAGTAAGGGGCCGGGCGCTGGCTGCTGGCGGGGGTGGTTTGCTCTAACGTCTCGGCGGGCTGGCCAAAGACCGGCCCGCGCAACCCGCGCGCAATATCGCAGACATCGGCCATCACCGCGCTGGCCGTTGGACCTTCGCCCGCGCCGGCACCGCGCAGCACGATCTGCCCTACCGCGTCGCCTTCGATCACCACCATGTTGGTGCCGCCGTCCAGTTGTCCCAAAGGCGAGGTCTGCGGCACGAGGCAGGGCATCATCCGCTGCTCCAGTCCGCGTCCGGTTTTCTGGGTCACGCCCAGCAGTTTGATCTTATAGCCCATGTCGGCGGCGGCGCGGATGTCTTCGATGGCGACCCGCTCGATCCCCTCAAGCTGTATGCCGTCAAAGTCGATTTTGGTGCCAAATGCGATCGATGACAGAATCGCCAGCTTATGCGCCGCGTCAATGCCGCCCACGTCCAGCTGCGGATCGGCTTCGAGATAGCCCAGCCCATCGGCCTCGGCGAAAATCTCTTGATAGGTTTTGCCAGAATCTTCCATCCGGGTGAGGATGTAATTGCACGAGCCGTTCATCACCCCCATGATCCGGGTGATCTCATTGCCAGCAAGCCCTTCCATCAGCGTCTTGATGACCGGGATGCCGCCCGCCACGGCGGCCTCATAGCGCAGCGCCACGCCTGCGCCTTCGGCCTGTTCGGCTAGCGCTTGGCCGTGCATCGCCAGCATCGCCTTGTTCGCGGTGACCACATGTTTGCCCGCCGCCAGTGCGGCTTCGGTCGCGGCCTTGGCAGGGCCGTCCGCGCCGCCCATGAGCTCGACAAATACATCGACATCATCGCGGGTCGCCAGTTTGACGGGATCGTCTTCCCAGTCATAAGACGCAAGCGACAGCCCGCGATCCTTGTTGCGGGTGCGGGCCGAGACCGCAGAAACCGTCATCGCGCAGCCGGTGCGGGCCTCTAGCAGGGCGGCCTGCTGGCGCAGAATGCGCAGCACGCCCACACCCACAGTTCCCAATCCAGCAATCCCGAGGCGAAGCGGTTTAGACATGGTGGTGGTCCTTCTGGTCTGATCCGAAAGGCCCGGCGGATGGGGCCGGGCATAGCCGCGATGTAGCGGGTTCAGCGCCTGCGTGCAACGCGCATACGCATCTCGGACATGCCTGTTTATTCAGCTTCTGCACTGGTTTCGGCGGCCTGACGTGCGCGCCGCAACTCAGCGGCCTTTGCCCGCAGACGCGCCACCCGCGTCGCGGTCGTGGCATTGGTGCTTGTCGTCCCGATCCGTCTGGCGCGGGCTTCAAGCTGTGCGGCACGCCCCGAAAGTTCGGCTTCGGTCCGAACGGGGTCGATGCGCCCGGCGGTGGCCTTGGCCAAAAGCGGGTCAATCGGCACCAGATCGGGGTAGGGCGCTGCCTCAAGCTCTGGGGTAATCGTGCGGTCGAGTTCGGGAAACTGCGTGCAGCCCGCAATCAGCGAGACGCCCAGAAACAGGGCGGTGATCGAATGGGGGCGGGGCGTGCGCATGAGAGTCATGCCTCGTTCTGCCCCAGCGGCGATCTTCGCGCAAGCGGGGTTTGCTTTTGAACGCTTGTTCATTAAATTGCCGCCATGGCAAGAACCACAGGCTCACACTCTGACATCACCGGCCCGCGCGTGCGCGCAGCTGCACTGCGGCTTTTTGCACGGGGCGGCTATGCAGCCGTGTCGATGCGCGCGATTGCTGCTGAGGTCGGCGTTCAGGCCGGGGCGCTTTATAACTACACGCCCGATAAACAAAGCCTTCTGTTCGACCTGATGCGGGCGCATATGACCGACCTGCTGGCCGAAACGCCCAACAATGCAGACCGCTCTGCACTGCAGCAGTTGCAGGACTTCGTGGCCTTCCACATCCGCTTTCACGCGGATCGGCCTGATGAGGTTTTCATCGCCTACATGGAATTGCGCAATCTGACGGAGGAGAATTTCGCCGTGATCGAGCGTTTGCGCCGCGACTACGAAGACCGCCTCGAAGCGATCCTGCGAGCCGGAGTTGCCAACGGCGATTTCGCCGTCGCCGACACCAAGATCGTGACGCTGGCGATCATCGCGATGCTGACGGGCGTGAATACTTGGTACCGCGCGGGCGGGCGGCTGTCGCTGGACGAGGTTGTCGCGCAATATTGGGATATGGTGCGCAAGGCCGTGACCGCCTAAGCGGCCACGGCCCTTCGGTTCAATGCGCGGGGCGGATGAAAGTCCCGTTGTTCAGATCGCGCATTGCCTGCTGCAACTCGGCGCGGGTATTCATCACAATCGGCCCATGCCACGCGACTGGCTCTTCAATCGGCGCGCCAGAGATGAGAAGAAAGCGCACACCTTCCTCGCCAGCCTGAACCGTCACCTCATCCCCGGAGCCGAAACGGATCAGCGTCCGGTCGCCCGACATGTCGCGGATGTTGACCTCCTCACCGGCGACCTCTTTCTCAAGCAACACGCCCGAGGGGGCAGAGGCATCGGCGAAAGCGCCCGCGCCTTGAAAGACATAGGCGAAGGCCCGGCGGTAGGTGTCGATCTTAAAGGTCTTCTTGACCCCTGCGGGCACGAAAACATCCAAATACTGCGGGTCAGCCGCGATGCCATCGACGGGGCCGCGTTTGCCCCAGAACTCGCCGGTGATGACTTTCACCCGCGTGCCGTCGTCGTCGGTCACCACTGGGATATCGCTGGACTTCATATCCTGATAACGCGGCGCGGTCATCTTCTGGGCTGACGGCAGGTTCCCCCAAAGCTGGAAGCCATGCATCTGCCCGGCGGCATTCCCGCGCGGCATTTCTTGGTGCAAGATGCCCGAGCCTGCGGTCATCCATTGCACGTCGCCCGCGTTCAGATCGCCGGTGTTACCCAGCGAATCCGCGTGTTCCACGGTGCCTTCGAGCACATAGGTGATCGTCTCGATCCCGCGGTGGGGGTGCCAAGGGAAGCCCTTTTCAAAGTCTTCGGGCCGGTCGTTGCGGAAGTCGTCGAACAGCAGAAAGGGGTCCAGCTCCGACGGGTCGTGGAAGCCGAAGGCGCGGTGCAATTTGACGCCTGCGCCTTCCATTGTGGGCGTGGCGCGGCGGGTTTCCAATGTGGGTCTGAGGGACATGATGCTCTCCTTTGCGGTTGCTTAGAAGATAGGCGGTGGCAGTGCCCTCAACAATTGGCCCCGGCGAACGGGCCCTGTGCAAATTTGCGCAGCTTCAACAATTTGGCACATTGACAGCCAATCCGCCGAGCGAGGTTTCCTTGTATTTCTCGCTCATGTCCGCGCCGGTTTGGCGCATGGTTTCGATACAGGCGTCCAGCGGCACCAGATGCGTGCCGTCGCCGCGCAGCGCCAATGAGGCCGCCGATACCGCCTTGATCGCGCCCAGCCCGTTACGTTCAATACAAGGCACTTGAACCAGCCCTTTGACGGGGTCGCAGGTCATGCCGAGGTGATGCTCCAGCGCGATTTCGGCAGCGTTTTCAATTTGCGGCGGCGTGCCGCCCATCACGGCGCAGAGCCCGGCGGCGGACATGGCAGCGGCGCTGCCGACCTCGGCCTGACAGCCTGCCTCGGCGCCTGAGATTGAGGCGTTGTATTTGACCAGCCCGCCAATCGCGGCGGCGGTGAGCAGGAAGTCTTCGATATGCGCCTCAGACGCGCCGGGCACATGGTCGAGATAATAGCGTAATGTCGCGGGCATCACGCCTGCCGCGCCGTTCGTGGGCGCGGTGACGACCTGACCGCCCGCCGCGTTTTCCTCGTTCACCGCCATGGCATAGACGCTCATCCAGTCGTTGATCGTATGCGGCGCGGATTGGTTCTGCCCACGCTCGGCGATCAGCGCGTCATGGATGCCCTTGGCGCGGCGTTTCACCTGAAGGCCGCCGGGCAGGGTGCCATCGGTCGTCAGCCCCCGGTCGATACAATCGCGCATCACCTGCCAAAGCCGTTTGCTGCCCGCGCGCAGGTTCTCGGCCCCGCCACGCGCCTCTTCGTTGGCGCGTTTCATACCTGCGATAGTCTTGCCGGATTTCGTCGACATCTCAAGCATTTCGGCGGCGGACTTAAAGGGGAAGGGCACCGGCGCGCCTTCATTCGTGTCCTTGCCTGCGGCCAGTTCCTTTTCGGTCATCACGAAGCCGCCGCCGATGGAATAATAGGTTTCGCGCAAGGCAACGTCGCCTTGGGCGTCGGTGGCCATCAGCATCATGCCATTGGCGTGGCCTGCAAGCTTGGTGTCGTAGTCGAAGATCATGTCGTGCTCGGGGTCGAAGCGCAGTTCGGGCAGCCCCTCGACGCTGATGCGCCGGGTCTGCTTGATCTTGTCCAGCGTCTTCTCGGCGGCTTCGGCGTCATAGTCTTCGGGCGTGAATCCGGCGAGGCCGAGGATCGTGGCGCGGTCGGTGGCATGGCCCACCCCGGTAAAGGCCAGACTGCCGTGGAGCGACGCGCGCAGCCCGGCGAATTGGAAAGGCGAGGCGCGCATCTGGTCAAGGAAACGCCCCGCCGCCACCATCGGCCCCATGGTATGCGAAGACGAAGGGCCAATGCCCACTTTGAACATGTCGAAGACGGAAAGAAACATCAGGTGGCGGACCCTTTTATGGTTGCGGGTGTCGGGGCGCGGTGGAACGGGTATCGCCCAGACCTTTGGCGCATTGCAAGCGGTGTGGGCCGATCCAACCATTTCCTGCCGCCGCTTGGCGCGCTGAAAGCGACAGGGCGCGCGCTCTGGCCGTCCTGTCGCATTGCCGTGCGTCCAAAAACCGCCGACTTGCCCCTCGCACCCTATGCCAATTCGCCCTATAACGCGGCAAACGCCTGAGAGGGAGCACCCGATGTCCGGAGACCTATCACCGATCGACAAGGCCAAATTCGTGGCCGCGAAACGGGCCTGTGAGTTCGTGGAAGATGGGATGCGCGTGGGCCTTGGCACCGGATCGACGGCGGCGTGGCTGGTGCGCTGTCTGGGCGAGTTGGTGCGCGAAGATGGGCTGCGGATCAAAGGCGTGCCGACCTCCTCGCGCACGGCGCAACTGGCGCGGGAGGTGGGGATCGAGGTGATCTCGCTCGATGAGGCGAAATGGCTCGACCTGACGATTGACGGCGCGGATGAGTTCGACGCAGAGCTGAACCTCATCAAAGGCGGCGGCGGCGCGTTGCTGCAAGAAAAGATCGTAGCGACGGCCAGTGACCAGATGGTGGTGATCGCCGATATCGGCAAAGAGGTGCATCATCTGGGGGCATTCCCCCTGCCGATCGAGGTGATTCCCTTTGGCTGGCAGACCACGCAGGCGCTGGTCGAAGAGACGCTGATCTCGATGGATGTGCTTGGCCGCAACTCGACCCTGCGGATGAACGGCGAGGTGCCTTTCATCACCGACGAAGGGAACTATATTCTAGACCTGCGGCTGGGGCGCATCGGCAACGCGCGGCAACTAGCGCTGGTGCTGAACCAGATGCCCGGCGTGGTGGAAAACGGCCTGTTCATAGATATCTGTGACGCGGTTGTGATCGGCTACGGGGATGGCAGGGTTGAGGTGCGCGACATAAATGAAGGCACCGTGGCGACCGACCGGCTGGAATTCGTCGAGACCGACAACCTGTTTTCCGACCTCAGCGATTAACGCCCAAGAGCGATCCACGCGCGATCCCGCGCAAGACCAAAATATGCGCGATCCCGCGCAATACCAAAAAATATGCGCGATCCCGTGCAATACCAAAAACGACTAAGAGAGGCGCCAAATGGCCAAGAATGAATTCGACTACGACCTGTTTGTCATCGGTGGCGGCTCGGGCGGTGTGCGCGCGGCGCGTGTCGCGGCGGGCGAGCATGACGCCAAGGTCGGACTGGCCGAAGAAGACCGCTATGGCGGCACCTGTGTGATCCGGGGCTGTGTGCCCAAAAAGCTGATGGTCTTTGCCTCGGGCTATGCCGATGTGGTGGATGAGGCGAAATGCTTTGGCTGGGATCTCAAGGCCGGGCCCTTCGATTGGCATGACTTCAAAAGCCGCCTGAACACAGAGTTGGACCGCCTTGAAGGCGTTTATCGCAAGCTCTTGAAGAACTCTGGCGTCGATACCTTCGACGCCCGCGCGCGGATCAAAGACGCCCATACCGTCGCCCTTTCCGACGGGACCGAGAAGACCGCCAAACATATCCTCATCGCCAGCGGCGGTCGCCCCGTGCGCCCCGAGATCGAGAATGCGGAACTGGGTCTGGTCTCCGACGATCTGTTCCACCTTGAGAAGCTGCCCAAGTCGATCCTGATTATCGGCGGCGGCTATATCGCCTGTGAATTCGCCTGTATCCTCAACGGCTTGGGTGTCGAGGTGACGCAATACTACCGCGGTGCGCAGATCCTGCGCGGCTTTGACGACGAAGCCCGCGGCATGGTGGCCGAGATGATGCAGGAAAAGGGGATCGACCTGCATCTTGGCACCAACATTCTGGAAATGTCGCCCAGCCACGAAGACGGCAGCGGCCCGATGAAGGTCAAGCCGACCAACGGCACCGAAAAGATGTTCGACCAAGTGCTCTTTGCCACTGGCCGCCGCCCCAACAGCGACGACATGGGGCTGGAAGAACTGGGCGTGAAACTGGGCCGCAGCGGTGCGATCGAAGTGGATGAGTACAGCCAGACCGCCGTGCCCTCGGTCTATGCCATCGGCGACGTGACCAACCGGATCAACCTTACGCCCGTGGCGATCCGCGAAGGCATGGCCTTTGTCGAAACCGTCTTTGGCGGCAACCCGACGCAGGTCGATCACGATCTGGTGCCCTCGGCGATCTTCACGCAGCCCGAAATGGGCACCGTGGGGCTAAGCGAGGAAGACGCCCGCGACAAAGGACCGATTGAGGTCTATGCGACCTCCTTCAAACCGATGCAGGGGGCCTTCGCGGGCAAGGCCGACCGGGTGCTGATGAAGCTCATCGTCTGCGCCGATACGCGGGTCGTGCTGGGCTGTCATATCGTCGCACCAAATGCGGGCGAGTTGATCCAGATGGTCGGCATCGCGGTCAAGATGGGGGCCACGAAAGAGCAGTTTGACGCCACCTGCGCGGTACACCCAACCATGTCCGAAGAGCTGGTGACGATGCGTAATCCGACCCGCACGGCTTGAATATCGCGCGAAAGCGTACAATTTTTGGAACGATAGGCCGCATGGGCGGCCGAGAGGGGAACATATCAATGGCAGGAAATTCGCAAGGCCCCTGGGGGGCGGCGGAGGCGGCAACCGGGGCAACGGCGGAGACCGGGGTACCAATGGTGACCGCGGCAACGGGGGACGCAACGACGGGCCGCAGGGTCCACGCGGGCAGGGCGGTGATCGCCCCCAGATGCCCGAGATCGACGATCTGGTGCGCAAGGGCCAAGAGCAGCTGCGTGTCCTGATGGGCGGCCGTGGTGGCGACCGGGGCAATGGCACCGGCGGCGGTGGCCGCGGCTCTGGCGGGCCGGGCGTGACCCGCTCGACCATTGGTATTGCCCTTTTGGCCGGCGTGGCGCTTTGGGGTTTTGCCAGCTTTTATACCGTGCGGCCCGAACAGCAGTCGATCGAACTGTTCTTGGGCGAATTTTCCGGCATTGGCACCGAGGGTTTGAACTTTGCCCCATGGCCGCTGGTCACGGCAGAGGTTTTTGACGTCACCACCAACCGCACCGAAGAACTTGGTGTGCGGCGCGGCACGGGCGGCAACGAAGGCCTGATGCTGACCACCGATGAAAACATCGTCGACATCGACTTTCAGGTGGTCTGGAACATCAAGAACGCGCGCGATTTCAAATTCTCGCTGCGCGATCCCGAAGCCTCCGTGCGTGCGATTTCCGAATCCGCGATGCGCGAAGTTATCGCCCAGTCCGAACTCGCGCCGATCCTCAACCGGGACCGTGGTGCCGTTGCAGATCGGGTGAAAGAGTTGATCCAAACCACGCTTGATAACCGCAAGACCGGCATCAACGTGCTGCGTGTCAACGTGAACAAGGTCGACCCGCCCAGCCAGACCGTGCAGGTCACCGATGCCAATGGCAACACGACCACACAATCGGTCGTCGACGCTTTCCGCGACGTGCAAGCGGCCGAGCAGGAGCGTGACCGGGTAGAGCGTCAGGCCGATGCCTATGCCAACCGCCGCACCGCCGAAGCCCGCGGTGAATCCGCGCAGCTTTTGGAAGCCTCCGAAGGCTATCGCGCCCGTGTGGTGAACGACGCTGTGGGTGAAGCCAGCCGTTTTGAGGCCGTCTTGGAAGAATACCGCAACGCGCCCGACGTGACGCGCAAGCGTCTGTACCTTGAGACCATGGAAAAGGTGCTGGGCGACGTGGATAAAATCATCCTCGAAAACGGCAGCGGCCAAGGCGGGCAGGGCGTCGTTCCCTATCTGCCACTCAATGAATTGCGGCGCGGCGGAGGGTCGAACTGATGCGGAAAACAAGTCTTATCATTCCCATCTTGGTGATCGCCATCGTGGGTGTCCTTTCGGCTGTCTTCGTCGTGGACGAGCGCGAAAAAGCGCTGGTGCTGCGTTTTGGCCAGATCAAACAGGTTCGCAACGAGCCGGGCATCGGCTTCAAAGTGCCCTTCTTGGATGAGGTCGTGCGCTACGAAGACCGCATTCTGTCGCTGGAAACCCCGGTGATCGAAGTTACCCCCGCCGATGACCGTCGTCTGGAAATCGATGCCTTCGTGCTCTACCGGATCGACGACATGGTCCAGTACCGCCAAGCTTTGGGTGCGGGCGGTGAACGTCAGGCCGAAAGCGAAATGGGCGGCATCATGGAAAGCCAGATCCGTGCCGTTTTGGGTTCGCAAGGCGTGACCTCCAACACGATCCTGTCGCCCGAGCGGTCGGACCTGATGGAGCAAATTCGTGTCCGCGCAGATGCCCGTGCACAGGCGCTTGGCCTCAAGGTCGTTGATGTGCGTCTGCGTCAGACCAACCTGCCAGAGCAGAACTTTGATGCGACCCTGCAGCGGATGATCGCCGAACGTGAGCGTGAAGCCACCGATGAACGCGCCCGTGGCCGCGAGGCCGCGCAGCGTGTGATCGCCCTTGCTGACCGGACCTATGAAGAGATCTTGTCGGAGGCGCGTCGGGACGCACGGATCATCGAAGGTGAGGCGGACGCTCAGCGAAACAAAATCTTCGCGCAGTCTTATGGTCAGGATCAGGAGTTCTTTGAATTCTACCGGTCGTTGACCGCCTATGAGCAGGCCCTGCGGGGCGAGAACTCGACCATGGTGATGTCGCCGGACAGCGAGTTCTTCAACTACCTGCGCTCGGACCGCAATCCTTCGACCACTGTCGATGCGAACGCACCGCCGCAGACAGCGGCCGAGGCACAGGTCCAGACGCCAGCCGAGGCACCGCAAACCGATGCGCCGGCGGCGGAACCTGCGCCAGCGGACGATAGCGCTGCTGCCGACGACACGCAGGAGGAGGCCGCCCCTGCGGCCCCCGCCACGCCTGAGCCTGTAGCGCCTGCACCTGTCGCGCCGGACGCGGAGGCCGACCAGCCAGCCGCGCTCGACGAATGAGCCTTGTTCTACTGGCTCTAGGGTCGGTGCTGATATTCGAGGGGCTGGTGTACGCACTGGCCCCTTCGTTTTTGGAGCAGATGCTGGAAATGCTCCGCCGCATCCCTGAGGCGGCGCTGCGCCAACTCGGCGCACTGGTGGTGGTCGCCGGATTGATACTTGTCTGGCTGGCGTTTCAATTGGGCGTCTAAAGGCCGGATCAGGGGCCGAAGGACGTTCGGTTTCGCCGCCATTCTGCCAAGGCACAGAGGCCCGAGCCATAAATCAACAGCCGCGTGCCCGTTGAAATGCACGTGATCGGCCCCATCTTTGCTGTTGCAGCGCGTCCTTTCGGAATGCACTCTGCCCACGTTGGCAACAACAGGAACAATCAGGAGACGATGAATGCAGGCCAAGGCGGTTTCCCTGTCCAAAACAGCACAACACACCCAATGGATGCGAGCGATGGCAATGGGGGTGATGGCGCTGACCCTCTTGATCCTGCAAGCCAGCATGGCGCTGGCCAAACCTGAAAGCCTCGCCCCGCTCGCGGAAAAGATCAGCCCCTCGGTGGTGAATATCACCACATCGACCACGGTTGAGGGCCGCACCGGGCCGCAGGGCATCGTTCCCGAAGGCTCGCCTTTCGAAGACTTCTTTCGCGAGTTCCAGGACCGCAACAACGACGGCGAGGGCAACCGCCCGCGCCGTTCCTCGGCGCTTGGCTCGGGCTTTGTGATTTCCGAAGATGGCTATGTGGTGACCAACAACCACGTGATCGAAAGTGCCGATGAGATCACGATCGAATTTTTCTCGGGCGAGGAACTGGTCGCCAAGGTGATCGGCACCGACCCCAAGACCGACATTGCGCTGCTGAAGGTCGAAGCCAGCCAGCCGTTGCCCTTCGTCTCTTTCGGCGACAGCAATGCCGCGCGTGTCGGGGACTGGGTGATCGCCATGGGCAACCCGCTGGGGCAGGGCTTTTCGGTCTCTGCGGGTATCGTCTCGGCCCGCAACCGGGCGCTCTCGGGCACCTATGACGACTACATTCAGACTGATGCTGCGATCAACCGGGGCAACTCGGGCGGGCCGCTGTTCAATATGGATGGCGAGGTGATCGGCGTGAACACCGCGATCCTGTCGCCCAATGGCGGCTCCATCGGGATCGGCTTTTCGATGGCCTCGAATGTGGTCACCCGCGTGATCGACCAGTTGCAGGAATTCGGTGAGACCCGCCGCGGCTGGCTGGGTGTGCGCATTCAGGACGTGACCGACGATGTAGCCGACGCTATGGGCCTCAAGAAAGCCGTTGGGGCCTTGATCACAGACGTGCCGGAAGGCCCGGCGAGGAAGCAGGGCTCAAGACCGGTGACGTGATCAAATCGTTCGATGGCGTCGAAGTCGTCGATACCCGCGGTCTGGTGCGTCAGGTGGGCAACAGCCCCGTGGGCGCGACGGTCCGCGTGACCGTGCTGCGCGATGGCAAGACCCAGACCATCAAAGTTGTGCTGGGCCGCCGCGAAGATGCGGATGGCGCGGTTCCTGCGGCAATGGACGAAAACGCCGATGACGGCACCGAGGCAGAGCCGCAGTCGACCATGCTGATGGGCCTGACCCTGATGCCGTTGACCGACGATCTGCGCGCCGAACTGGGGGCCGATGACGATATGAGCGGTCTTGCCGTGACGGATGTGGATCAAACGTCGGAGGCCTTTGAGAAGGGCCTGCGCATGGGTGACATCATCACCGAAGCGGGGCAGGAACAGGTGACGAGCATCGCTGATCTGGAAGCGCGGATCACTGCAGCGAAAGAGGCTGGCCGCAAGTCTCTGCTGCTGCTGGTGCGCCGTGGCGGCGACCCGCGATTTGTCGCGCTGTCGCTGGCGGAGTGATCCGCTACCGTGGTTTGGAAAGGGCGCCTCCGGGCGCCCTTTTTCGTTGGGGGATCAGCCGCCCTGCCGGGGCACCGCGACAAGCCCAAGCGCACGGGCGGTGGTAAGCGACAGCACCTCGCTGTTCGGGCCCTGTTTGGCCTGATAGCGCCGCACGGCGAGCCGTGTCGCCCTGTCCATCTCACCGGTGATCGGCCCGGCGTAAAACCCGCGTGCCTGCAGCGCCCGTTGCAGGGTGCTGTTGAACTCTGGCGTCAGCACATCCGGGCAGGGGGTCTCGAACCAGTTGTCTATCCGTGCGCGCACGATCTCTTGGCGGGTCTCTGTCTTGTAGACGGGCGGTTTGGCGATGCTGCCATCGGCGTTCATTTTGGCCGGGGTGACTTCGACCTGTTCGGTCACCGTCTCGATTACCGCGGGGCTGACCGTGCGGCCCCAGCAACTTCCCTCCGGCGCGCCTGCGGGGCCGTTGCGGGTGGCTTCCAGCACCCCCGGCTCAGGGCGCGGGGTGGCCGGTGCCGCCGTCTCGCAGCCCGCGATACCGGCGACGAGCAGCAGCAAGGCCGCGCGCTGCAATTTGGACCGGAGGGGAGGGGGCTGTGTCATGCCGGAATCGCGGGGCTCGCCTGTTGTTTGCGCGCAGACTAGCGGGATGCGCGGACCTTGCCCACCGCAATGTCATCGGCGGGGGCATGCGTGGGCGAACTCATGAAAAGGGGGCTGGAACCGGCTGCCATAGCCCGCTAAACAAGGCCGAACTTTTAGGACGAAAGGGCATCATCATGGCCAAAATCACCTATGTCGAACATTCCGGCACCGAACATGTGGTCGAGGTGGCCAATGGTCTCACGGTCATGGAAGGCGCGCGGGACAATAACATTCCCGGCATCGAAGCCGACTGTGGCGGGGCCTGCGCTTGTTCCACCTGCCACGTCTATGTCGATCCGGCGTGGACAGAGAAACTGACCCCGATGGACGACATGGAAGAAGACATGCTCGACTTCGCCTTCGAGCCTGACCCCGCGCGGTCGCGTCTGACCTGCCAGATCAAGGTTACCGATGCGCTGGACGGTCTGCGCGTGCAGATGCCGGAAAAGCAAATCTGATGCGGGCGGTCGGCGCGGCATTGCTTGCGCTGATCGCAACCAGCGCCGCGGCGGAGACGATCACCGCCGCGCGCTATATCTCGCCCACCGGGCGCTACGCCCATGGCATTCTCGGCGACGCGCTGGAATGGGGCGGGCTACAGGTGTCTTTGGCGGACGGAAGCGCGCGGCGTTTCAATCTGCCCCGCGACCATGTTTTCGAAGATATCGCCCCGCGGCTGGTCGATGTAACGGGCGATGGCGCGCCCGAAGTGCTTGTGATTGAGACCGACGTGAACCGCGGTGCGGCGTTGGCGATCTACGGCCCCGAGGGCAAGATTGCTGAGACCCCGCATATCGGCCAAAGCAACCGCTGGCTTGCCCCCATAGGCGCCGCTGATCTCGACGGTGACGGCGCGGTTGAGATCGCCTATGTCGACCGCCCGCATCTGGCGCGGGTGCTGCGGGTCTGGCGTTTTGCGGATGGGGACCTGAGCGAGGTGGCTCAGATGCCGGGGCTGACCAACCATCGAATCGGAGAGTCCTTCATCTCGGGCGGTCTGCGCGATTGCGGTGCCGGGCCAGAGATGGTGCTGGCGGATGCCGATTGGCAGCGCGTGGTCGGGGTGACCCTGAAGGACGGGCAGCTTGCGCGTCGCGACATCGGCCCCTTCGCGGGGGCCGACAGCTTTGCCGCGGCACTTACCTGTGAGTGAGGGTGCTGGGGCGGCCTAAGCCGCCGCCTGTTAGCTCAGCGCGCGCCAGCCGATGTCGCGGCGGCAGAAGCCTTCTGGCCAATTGATCCCGTCGACCATCGCATAGGCACGCTCTTGCGCCTCGGCCAATGTATCCCCGCGCGCGGTGACGTTCAGCACGCGGCCGCCGTTTGCCAAGATCGCCCCGTCTTGCGCCACGGTGCCCGCGTGGAACACCATATTGGCGCTGTCTTCGGGCAGGTCTTTCAGCCCCTTGATCTCACTGCCCTTTTCATAGGCGCCGGGATAGCCATTCGCCGCCATCACCACGGTCAGCGCGTGGTCTTCGGCCCAGTTGACCTGCATCTCGGCCAAAGACCCCTTGGCCGTGGCCTGCATCAGATCAAAAGCCTGCGCACCAAGGCGCATCATCAGCACTTGGCATTCAGGATCGCCAAAGCGCACGTTGTATTCCACCAGACGCGGCTGGCCGTCTTTGATCATCAACCCGGCATAAAGCACGCCTTGATAGGGCATCCCGCGTTTCGCCATCTCGGCCATGCAGGGGCGGATGATTTCATTTAGCGCGCGTTCGGCGATCGCGTCGCTCAGAACCGGGGCGGGGAGTAGGCGCCCATGCCGCCAGTATTGGGGCCGGTGTCGCCGTCGCCGACGCGCTTGTGGTCTTGGGCCGTGCCGATGGGCAGCACGGTCTCCCCATCGCAGAGCACGAAGAAGGACGCCTCTTCGCCCTCCATGAACTCTTCGATCACGACTTCCGTGCCCGCGTCGCCAAAGGCACCGTCAAACATCTCATTTACGGCGGCGAGGGCTTCGGCATCCGTCATGGCAATGATGACACCCTTGCCCGCCGCCAGACCGTCAGCCTTGATGACGATCGGCGCGCCTTGCTTTTCCACATAGGCGCGGGCGCTGGCGGCGTCGGTGAAATGGCCATAGACCGCCGTGGGCGCATCGCAGGCGTCGCAGATTTCCTTGGTGAAGGCTTTGGAGGCTTCCAGCGCAGCCGCCGCTTTGGAGGGGCCGAACACATCAAAACCCGCCGTGCGCAGGTCATCGCCCACGCCTGCCGCCAAGGGCGCTTCGGGGCCGATGATGACGAAGTCGATGTTGTTGCCCTCGCAAAAGGCCACCACTGCCGCGCCGTCCATGATGTCCAGTTTTGCGCATTGCGCGATGGCCGCGATGCCCGCATTGCCCGGCGCCACGATCAGCTTGTCGCATTTGGGGTTCTGCATGACCGCCCAAGCAAGTGAATGTTCGCGGCCACCGCTGCCGAGGATCAGGATATTCATGCCGCGCACTCCCTTGGACTTCGTTGCTCCGCGTTCTAAGCTGGGGTGCCCACAGACACAAGGTGCCCAGATGGATCTGTTCGACGACCCCGCCCCCGGTGCAAACAGCCCCGAATTTACCGTCACCGAGCTTTCTGGTGCGATCAAGCGGGTGATTGAGGGTGAGTTTGCCCATATACGGATTCGGGGTGAGGTGGGCCGCGTGAGCCGCCCGCGTTCGGGGCATGTCTATCTTGACCTCAAGGACGACCGTTCGGTGATCTCCGGCGTGATCTGGAAAGGCGTCACCGCGCGGCTCGAGACCCAGCCCGAAGAGGGGATGGAGGTGATCGCCACCGGACGGATCACCACCTTTGGCGGCCAATCGAAATACCAGATCGTCATCGAGGATATCAAACCGGCGGGCATGGGCGCGCTGATGGCGCTCTTGGAGAAACGCAAAGCGGCGTTGGCGGCGGAGGGGCTTTTTGCCCCCGAACGCAAACGCCCGCTGCCCTACCTGCCTGAGATCATCGGCGTCGTGACCTCGCCCTCGGGGGCTGTGATCCGTGATATCCTACACCGGCTGCGCGACCGTTTCCCGCGCAAAGTGCTGGTCTGGCCCGTCGCCGTACAGGGCGCGAAATGCGCGCCCGAGGTGGTGCGCGCCATTGAAGGGTTCAACCGGCTGACCCCAGGTGGCGCATTGCCCCGGCCTGAGCTGCTGATTGTCGCGCGGGGCGGTGGCTCGGTCGAAGACCTTTGGGGCTTTAACGAGGAAAGCGTCGCGCGTGCGGCGGCAGCCTCGGAGATCCCGCTGATCTCTGCCGTGGGGCATGAGACAGACACGACGCTGATCGACTTCGTTTCTGACAAACGCGCGCCGACGCCGACCGCAGCGGCGGAATTGGCGGTGCCCGTGCGGCATGAACTGGCAGCATGGCTCGAAGGGCAGGGCGCAAGGATGCGTCAGGCGCTGAGCCAAGGGCTGACCCGGCGCGGCCAGCGGATGCGGGATCTGGCGCGGGCCTTGCCGCGTGCCGAGACTTTGACTGAAGGTGCGTGGCAGCGGTTCGACCGCGCAAGCGAAAAACTAGGACCCGCGCTGATCGCAGGCGTCCAAGGCCGCCGCGTGAAACTGGCCGATATGTCCGGTGCCCTGCGTCCCGGCACCCTGCGCCGCCAGTTGGAGGCTGATCGTCAGCGGCTGGCCCAGCTATCGGCAAGGCTCGACCCCGCATGGCAACGCAACTTGGCAGGGCAGCGTGAACGGCTCGGGACAAGGATCGACCGGTTTCACCCCGAGGTGTTGCAGCGGCAGATCCTGCGTCGTCGTGAACGGCTGCTCGACCGTACGCAGACTTTCCGCCCAGAGGTGCTGCTCCGCGACCTTTCCCGCCAAGACCAGCGATTGAATGAGGTGCTCGCCCGGTTGGCGCGCGCAGGCCGCGCGGATCAAGACCGCCGTCGCCGCCAGATCGACGCTTTGGGCCGCACCCTTGGCACGCTTGGCTACCGCGAAACGCTCGCCCGCGGTTTCGCCGTGGTGCGTGGCGATGGCGATGTGGTGACCAGCGCCGAGGCCGCAAAGAACGCCGCCCGGTTGGAGATCGAATTTGCGGATGGTCGGCTGGCTGTCAAAGGCGAAAGCTAAGGCCGGTCAGACCCCGACTTCGGGCCCGAGACAGAGTAGAGGGTCATTCTGCTCCTGCGCCTCGTAAAGCTCGGTCTGGGTTGGGTCATTCTCGAACCGGGCGACCAGCCCGGATGGGCTTTCGGTGAAGCTCCAGCATTGCGGGGTGGGGTCGTCTTCGTAGACGAAACAGATCAGCCCCTCGGCCTCATACCAGCGCCCCTCCTTGCAGCGGCCATCAAGAAAGGACCACTGCACGCGGCGATCCTCGTGATAGACCTCGGCCCCATAGGGCGCGCCGGACTGGCCGTAGTAGAGCGTTTTGCCCTGCGTATAAGCCTCGAACTCCGCCGCTGACATCTCGGCCAAGGCGGGCAGGGGCAGGAGGGCGCAGATCAGGGCGAGGGTATGTCTCATCCCAACAGCCTGCCAGAAGCCCACGCCCCGCGCCAGTGGGATCAGCCGCGGTGCCACCGCGCCACGCGGCGGTCCATCACCCGACGCCAGAGCGGTGGCACAAGGGCGATCACCGCCATGATGGGCAGGGAATAGGGCAGTTTCGGCATCTCTTCGGTCACTTCCAGCGCCGGAAAGGCGCGTGCGGGGCGCATGTGGTGGTCCGAATGGCGCGGCGCGTTCAGCATCATGGCCGCGGAATACCATTTCGGGGCGTTCCAGCTGTGTTGCGGGCCGATCGGCTCGAACCGGCCATCGGGGCGTTGCTGCCGCCGCAAGCCATAATGCTGCACATAGTCCGACAGCAGCAGTTGCATCTGTGCATAGGCGGCAAGGCCAAGATAGGCCAACAGCCCGGAAATGTCGCTCAAAAGTAGCGCGGTGAGCAGGGCCAGTGCTGCACCGCCGAGGTAGATTGCATAGGGGTGCAGCCCCTTCGCCCCCGTCTTGCGCGCCCGCTGCGCGTTGTCGGCCTGCCACCCGGCGCGAAACTCCCCCAGCTTGCGCTGAGAAGAAACCGCCAGAACCCCATGCCCTTGGGCGCGGAATTGGGATCGGCGGGGGTGGCGGCGGCGGGATGATGCACCCGCAGATGGGCCGAGACGTGATGCCCGTGCAGCAAAGAGATATAGACCGCCGTGCCGATCCGTCGGGGCAGGCGGCGGGATGCGTGGATCAACTCATGTGCGTTGGAATTGCTGATCTGACCCAGAAACAGACCGAGGGCGGCAAAGATCAGCGCACGGTCCAGCCCCTCAAGATGCGGCGCGCCGCCAATCGCCCAGACCCCGAGCGGCAGCAGCATGAAATGCACGGCAGCCAATGTCAGCGTCAGCCCCCGACCGGACCTGTCGGAAAGGGTCAGCGCACGGCCCAATCGGTCCATAAAGGAGACATGGACCGTGATCGACAAAAGCGCCAGCACAGGCCAGACCCCGCCCCAGAGGGCGGCGGCGGCGATCAGCACCGCTGGCGTCAAACTGGCGATCATATACCACAGCACGTGTTTTCCCTTACTCATGACCCGCCTTGCGGCGCATCCGCCCATTCTGCCTGCCGCACGGCCCGCGCACAACGCAAACACCCGCGCGATTGTCGCTTTTTGATCGCCGGGCTGCGCCTTGATTTGCTACGACTGCTGAAAGCAAGGCGGGGGAAGCGACATGGCGCTGGATGATCACGGTAAAGCGGCGGGGCAGGAACCGCAAAAGGGCGTCTGGAAATCCGGCAAGGGCAAGGGGCGGCATCACCCCAAGGGTCGGCAGGTGCAGGACGCGGCTTGGGAGGACGTTCGCGTGCTGTTGGGCGACCGCCCGCGCCGCCGCGATCTGCTGATCGAGTACCTGCATCTGATCCAAGACCGCTATGAACATCTCTCTGCCGCGCATCTGCGCGCCTTGGCCGAAGAGATGCGCCTGTCGATGGCCGAAGTCTATGAGGTCGCCAGTTTCTACGCGCATTTCGACGTGGTAAAAGAGGGCGAGACACCACCGCCCGCGCTGACCATCCGTGTCTGCGATTCGCTGTCTTGTGAACTTGCCGGGGCGCAGGCGTTGAAATCGGCGCTGGAAGTGGGGCTGGACCCTGCCGAGGTCCGCGTGCTGCGCGCGCCTTGCATGGGGCGCTGCGACACCGCGCCGGTGCTGGAGCTGGGGCACAATCATATTGACCACGCGACGCCCGAAAAGGTTCAGGCGGCGATTGCAACACAAGACACGCATGCCCAATTGCCGGACTATGAGCCTTATCAAAGCTACCAGAATACAGGTGGTTACGAGGCGCTGTTGAACCTGCGCGCGGGCGGTGATTGGGAAGCGGTTCAAGAACAACTGCTAGAAGCCGGACTGCGCGGGCTTGGCGGGGCTGGTTTCCCTTCGGGCAAGAAATGGGGATTCGTGCGGGCCAATCCGGGTCCGCGATATCTGGCGGTGAATGGTGACGAGGGCGAGCCGGGCACCTTTAAGGACCGCTGGTATCTTGAGCGTACACCACATCTTTTCCTCGAAGGTATGTTGATCGCCGCATGGGCGGTCGAGGCTGAAAAAGTCTTTCTCTACATGCGTGACGAATACCCGGCGGTGCTGGAAATTCTGCGGCGCGAGATTGCGGCGCTGGAGAATGCAGGCGTAATCGCCCCCGGTTTTGTGGATGTGCGTCGTGGCGCGGGCGCCTATATCTGTGGCGAAGAAAGCGCGATGATCGAAAGCATCGAAGGCAAGCGCGGCCTGCCGCGCCACCGCCCGCCTTACGTGGCGCAGGTGGGGGTCTTTGGCCGTCCGACATTGGTGCATAACGTGGAAACACTGCATTGGATCGCCCGCATCTGCCGCGAAGGGCCGCAGTTGCTGAACGCGACCGAAAAGAATGGTCGAAAGGGGCTGCGCAGCTACTCGGTCTCGGGGCGGGTGGCGGAGCCGGGGATGTATGTGCTGCCTGCGGGGTCGACCATCACCGATATCATCGCGGCGGCGGGGGGCATGGCCGAGGGGCATGTGCTGAAGGCGTACCAGCCGGGCGGGCCGTCCTCTGGCCTGTTGCCTGCTTCGATGGATGACGTGCCGCTCGATTTCGACACGCTGCAACCGCATGGGTCGTTTATTGGCTCGGCGGCGGTGGTTGTCCTCTCGGAACATGACAGCGCCCGCGCGGCCGCGCTCAACATGCTGCGGTTTTTCGAGGATGAAAGCTGTGGCCAATGCACGCCCTGCCGGGTGGGCTGCGAAAAGGCGGTCAAGCTGATGCAAGAAGACCGCTGGGATCAAGGGCTGCTGGAGGAGTTGTCGACCGCGATGGTTGATGCCTCAATCTGCGGGTTGGGGCAGGCGGCGCCGAACCCGATCCGGCTGGTGATGAAGCATTTTTCTGACGAAATCTAACCGCGGCCCCTCTCGGTTGCCTTGATCTGCCCTAGGCGCCCTTCCATCTGCGCGGGCAAGCCTATAGATCAAGACGAAACTGCATGGGAGACGCCGATGGCCTTCTTCACGAAGCTCAAGGACCGCTTGTTCAAATCCTCGTCCAAGATCGACGAGGGGCTAGAGGCGATAGTCAGCGATGGCGGCGAAACGGAGGCCGAAGCGGCCCCCGTGGATGCGGTGATGGACCAGCCCGGCGCGGCGTCGGATGTGATGCCCGATGGGCAGGACGACAGCGGCCCGATGTTGGCAGCTGAGCAGGAGGAGGAAACCCCCGAACCCGCTCCAATGCCAGAACCAACGCCCGAGCCGACGCCCGAGCCCGTCACCATTCCCGAGTCCACCCCTCAGCCCGCGCCAGCGGTGCCATCTGAGCCCGCAGACCCGGAGCCCACGCCCGAACCCGAGCAGGTGCCGCCAGCGGTCGATCCAGTCCCCGCTCCGGCCCCCGACCCCGCTCCGGCCCCCGACCCCGCTCCGGCCCCCGACGAAGTGCCGCCCGCCGTGGATCTGCGCCAAGCGATGACCCCGGTCGCGCCTGCGTTGGACGAAACCGAGGCCGCCCCGGCCAAGCCGGGCCTGTTGGGACGTCTGATGGGCCGCAGCGCAGCGCAGCCAGTTGTGCGCCGCGCGCTGGATGACGAGATGCTCGAACAGCTCGAAGAGTTGTTGATCAGCGCCGATATGGGCGTCGATACGGCCTTGCGGGTCACCGCCAACATGGCCGAAGGGCGCTTTGGCAAGAAACTGTCAGTGGCAGAGATCAAACAACTGCTCGCCAGCGAAGTCAGCCGCATCATGGAGCCTGTGGCGCGGCCCCTGCCGATCTACTCCAAGACCCCGCAGGTGGTGCTGGTGGTCGGCGTGAACGGCTCGGGCAAAACGACGACCATCGGCAAGTTGGCCTCGCAATTTCGTGCGGCGGGCAAGAAGGTCGTGATCGCCGCCGGTGACACTTTCCGCGCCGCCGCGGTGGAGCAATTGCAGGTCTGGGGTGAACGCGCAGGGGTGCCTGTGCTGACCGCAGCGCAGGGCAGCGACCCCGCCAGCCTTGCCTTCGACGCCATGGGCCGCGCGCAGGAGGAAGGCGCCGATTTGCTGCTGATCGACACCGCAGGCCGTTTGCAAAACCGGGGCGACCTGATGGAGGAATTGGCCAAGATCGTCCGCGTCATCCGCAAGAAGGATGAGACCGCGCCGCATAACACCCTATTGGTGCTGGACGCGACGACCGGGCAGAACGCACTGAACCAAGTGAAGGTTTTTCAAGAGATTTCCGACGTCAGCGGTCTGGTTATGACCAAACTCGACGGCACCGCAAAGGGGGCGTTCTGGTGGCGCTGGCGGATCGTTTCGGTCTGCCGATCCATGCGGTGGGTGTGGGCGAGCAGATTGACGATCTGTCCCCGTTTGATCCCGATGAATTTGCCGCCGCATTGGTTGGTACGGATGCCTAGCGACGCCTTGGTCGCCCTGCGCGGCGGCTCTGATTACTCGTGGGTGCCGAGCTTTCGCTCGATCCAGCGCAATACAGTCAGAACGCTGACCACAATCCCTGCCGTAAGACAGGCGAGCAAAATCTGCCCCGCGCCGCAAGCAAGACCAATGGCACCGGCCAACCACATCGACGCGCCGGTGGTGATGTTGCGCACTTCGCCGTTGGAGGTGAAAATGATCCCCGCGGCAAGGAAGGCGACGCCCGCCGTGACCGCTTCGATCAAACGCAGCGGATCAAAGCGCATCTGGTCGCCCTCTCCGAACTCCAGACTGCCCAGCTCTTGCCCGATGATGATGAACAGGCAGGCCGCGATGGCCACCATGATATGGGTGCGCAGCCCCGCGGGCTTGTCTCGGCGCTCGCGCTCAAACCCCACAACACCCGCCAGAAACGCTGCCATTAGCAGCCGCGCGGCAGCGACAGTGACGGGCACTTTGGAAAAACTGTTGGTCAGGTCGGCGAGCAGGCTTTCAAACATGGAATTTCCGTTGGTGATAAAGGTTTTGAGGAATAAACCTCTCGCCGCTGTGGTGGTTCCGCGATGACCGAATGGATCCTGTCGATCGAAGGCACGCCCGCGGGCCATACCGCGGCGCTTTGGTTGGCGCTTTCGGCGGCCTTTTTGCATGCGGTCTTTGGCGCGCTGCAAAAGGGGCGGCATGATCCGTGGCTCACGCGCGGGGCGATTGATGTCTCCTATGGTGTGATGGCCGCGCCCTTTGCGCTGTTCGTCGTGCCATGGCCCGAGCCGCATATGTGGCTGATCTTCCTCGGCGCCTTCGTGATCCATGTGATCTATAAACTGTTACAGGCTTGGGCCTATACCAAGGGTGCTTATACGGTGGTCTACCCGGTGGTGCGCGGCACGGGGCCGCTGTTTGCCGTGGTCGGCGCCTATCTGATCTTTGGCGAGCGCTTCAACGCGGTGCAGTGGCTCGGCGTGGCCGTGCTGCTGAGCGGTATCTTCGGGCTGGCGGTTTACAACCTGCGCAATCTGGTCGCGGCGCGCGATACGTTGCACGCGGCCTTGGGGCTTGCGGTGCTGACGGGCTTGTTCGTGGCGCTTTACACCACATATGACGCCTATGGCATTCGCGCCACGGCGGACCCGTTCACCTTTCTCGCGTGGTTTTTCATGATCGACGGGTTGGTGATGCCGGTGATTGCATGGCGGCGCTGGCACCGGATGGAGAACCCACCCGAGGTCGCGCCGCTGATGCTGCGCGGCGTGATCGGCGGGTTTATCGCTTTTGCGAGCTTTGGGTCGGTCATGCTGGCCACGCGGCTTGATAAGGTGGGCGAGGCGGCAGTGCTGCGCGAGACATCGACCGTCTTTGCCGCGCTGATCGGCGTGCTGGTGCTGAAAGAAACCGTCGGCCCGCGCCGCATTGCGCTGATGGCGTTGATCGCGGCCGGGGCGGTGATTGTTGAAATGGGCGGCTGAAGGAACAGGCATGTCAGAACCAAGAGAGATCAACCCAATGCTGCGTGCAGGCTTGGAATATGGGCCGGTGTTGGCCTTCCTCGTCGCCTATCTGTGGCTGAAGGATAATACCTATACCTTCGGCGGCACGGAGTACGATGGCTTCATCGTCGTCACCGCGATGTTCGTGCCTTTGCTGGTGCTGTCGACCGGCGCGCTCTGGGCGCTGACGGGCAAGCTGAGCCGGATGCAGGTCGCCACCGTGGTGCTGGTGGTGATCTTTGGCGGGCTGTCGGTCTGGCTGAACGACGACCGCTTTTTCAAGATGAAACCGACGTTGATCTATGTGCTCTTTGGCGGCCTTTTGGCGGTTGGCCTGCTGCGCGGGCAGTCCTATCTGAAATACGTCATGGAAGAGATGATGCCCCTGCGCGATGAGGGCTGGATGCTGCTGACCAAGCGGCTGATGTTTTTCTTCTTTGGCCTCGCGTTGGCGAATGAGCTGATCTGGCGGTTCTTTTCGACCGACACATGGGTCTATTTCAAAACCTTCGGCCTGACGGCGGCGATTTTCGTTTTCTTCATGGCGCAGGGCAAGCTGTTCGAAGCCTACGGCGAGAAGAAAGATCAAAGCTGACCCGAATTTAAACCATGCCCGCGCGAAACTGTTGACCTGCAGCGTCGCGCGGCGTAATCCACCCCGCGTGGCGATTTGTTACCGGATTGTGGGCCACGTTAAACATGCCGCTAAAAGGTCAGGATGAAAGACCCCCTTTCGCTTGGCCGCGTCTGGGGTTTTTTTATGCCCGCAAGGTCGGGCCGGAAGGATGAGATACATGAGCAACGACCGTCACGCGCGCACCCAAGCGATCCACGCAGGCACCCGCCGCAGCCAATATGGCGAGGTGAGCGAGGCGATCTACCTCACCCAAGGGTTCGTCTATGACAGTGCCGAACAGGCCGAGGCCCGGTTCGAGGAAACTGGCCCGGATGAGTTCATCTATGCCCGCTACGGCAACCCGACGGTCGCGATGTTCGAAGACCGTATCGCCACGCTGGAAGGGGCCGAAGACGCATTCGCCACGGCCAGCGGCATGGCGGCAGTTTCGGGTGCGCTGATCTCAATGCTGAAGGCGGGCGATCATGTGGTGTCGGCCCGGGCGCTTTTCGGCTCCTGTATCTATGTGCTCGAAGAAATCCTTGGCCGCTATGGCGTTGAGGTGACCTTTGTTGACGGCAGTGATCTGGGCGCATGGGAGGCGGCGATCCGCGAGGACACCCGCGCTGTGTTCTTTGAATCCGTCGCCAACCCCACGCTTGAAGTGATCGACATCGAAGCTGTCGCCAAACTCGCTCATGCCAAAGGCGCGCTGGTGGTGGTCGACAACGTTTTTGCCACGCCGGTCTTTTCCCGCGCGATCTCGCAGGGGGCGGATGTGGTAATCTATTCGGCGACCAAACATATCGACGGGCAGGGCCGCGCGCTTGGCGGTGTGGTGCTGGGCAGCCGCGATTTCATCCGCGGCACGCTTGAGCCCTATATGAAGCACACCGGCGGCTCGATGAGCCCCTTTACCGCGTGGATTATGCTCAAGGGGCTCGAGACCATTGACCTGCGGGTGCGGGCGCAAGCGGCCAGCGCACAGGAGTTGGCAGAGGCGCTCGAAGGTCACGCGGCATTGGCGCGGGTGCTTTACCCCGGCCTCTCCGCCCATCCGCAAAACGCGCTGGCGATGCAGCAGATGGGGGCAGGGGGCACGGTGCTGTCCATTGACCTCAAGGGCGGCAAGGCGGCGGCTTTCGCATTCCTGAATGCGTTGCAGGTTGGGGTGATCTCTAACAACCTCGGCGATGCAAAGACCATCGTGACCCATCCGGCCACCACGACGCACCAGCGTTTGCCGCAGGAAACCAAAGACCTTTTGGGCATTACGCCGGGCCTCGTCCGGGTCAGCGTGGGGCTGGAATATACCGGCGATCTCAAGGCCGATCTGTTGCAAGCCTTGGACGCGGCGGCGCAAGCCTGACCTGATGTGTCGCAGGCGCGGTGGCATTTTGGCCCCGCGCATCATACATTGAGGATGACAGACCGGAGGGCCGCGCAATGAACATCGTGACTGAGATGTCCGAAACACCGGATCGAAGCGCTGCGGAGGCTGCGCTCGCCACCCTGCGCGCTTGGGCCGAAACGGCCACCCCGGCAGAGATTGCAGCCCTTGACCCGGCGATGGCGCGGATGATCGCGCCCGCCGACTACCCGGAACTTAGCCGTGCCTACCCTGAAGATTTCACCGCAGGCGACAACTACCGCGCCAGCCTGCCGGATCTGCAAAATGGCCCCTCCAGCCTGATCCGCGGCGCGCAGCAGTTGATCCAGCATGTCGGCATCTCGAACTTTCGCCTGCCGATCCGCTATCGCAGCCGTGAGGGCGGGGATATGCGGCTGGAAACCTCTGTGACCGGTTCGGTGTCGCTTGATGCGGAAAAGAAGGGCATCAACATGTCCCGCATCATGCGCAGCTTTTACCGCCATGCAGAGGCGACCTTTAGCTTTGAGGTGATCGAAGCGGCGCTGGATGATTATAAGACCGATCTGGAAAGCTTGGATGCGCGGATTCAGATGCGATTCTCTTTCCCGATGAAGATCGCCAGCCTGCGCTCGGGGCTGACGGGCTATCAGTATTACGACATCGCGCTGGAGTTGGTTGAGCAGGACGGAGAGCGCAAAAAGATCGTGCATCTCGATTACGTCTATTCCAGCACCTGCCCCTGTTCGCTGGAACTCAGCGAACATGCGCGGGAAACGCGGGGGCAATTGGCCACGCCGCATTCGCAGCGCTCCGTGGCGCGCATTTCGGTCGAGACGCAGGACGAGGGCGATTGCCTGTGGTTCGAAGACCTCATCGAGATTTGCCGCCGCGCCGTGCCGACCGAGACGCAGGTCATGGTCAAGCGCGAGGACGAACAGGCGTTCGCCGAACTCAACGCCGCGAATCCGATCTTTGTTGAGGATGCCGCGCGGCTGTTTTGTGAACAGCTTTTGGCCGATGGACGGGTGGGGGATTTCCGCATCGTCGCCAGCCATCAAGAAAGCTTGCACAGCCATGATGCGATCAGCGTGCTGACCCAAGGCGAGACCTTCGCGGCGCAGAGCATCGACCCCAAGCTTTTCAACACGCTCTTTCACGTGGGCTGACCCGGCGCTGCGCGGCAATCGCGCGATGGTTGTCCGCGTCCCGCGCCGCGCCCCTTTGCGGGGCATTCCAGGTGTCTTAGCGCAGAAATAGCGAATGTCGCCCCGTCAGCCCTGCAAGTCCCGACCAGCGGCTATGCGAAAACGTCGGTTCTGCTGCGGCGCAGCATTGCCTATCTAGCGGTCATCGAAATACTGGAAATTGCAAAGGCAATCAGATGACCTACCAGAGCACTGCTCATCCCGCCCACTCCGTCTCTCCCTTTGAAGGGCTGCGGCGCGCCGGCGCCGGTCTGCGTCGCTTTTTTGCGGGGATCGGCCATGGCATCATGGTGGGCTCCACCGCCCACCGCCGTTTTGAGCAGGTCCAAGGCCTGCAAGCGAAAAGCGACGAAGAACTGGCCGCCATGGGCATCAAGCGTGACGACATCGTTCACCACGTTTTCAAAGACCTCTACTACATCTAAGACGACACGGACCGGGGCCAAATCGCGCCCCGGTCCCGTCTCGGCTTGACAGCGACGAGCGGCCAAGCCAACGCTGCGCCCATGTTGGATATACGACCTGTCGGATATGTCGTGGGCCTTTTGGTGGCCGTGCTTGGCCTTGCCATGATCATCCCGATCTTGGTGGATCTGGCCGAAGGCCGGGGCCATTGGTGGGTTTTCGTCGAGAGCGCGCTGATCACCACGCTGGGCGGCGGTATGATCGCCCTCGCCAGCGCCAATGGGGTCCGCGAAGGGCTTACCATCCAACAGACATTTATGCTCACCACCGGCGTCTGGCTGATGCTGCCGCTGTTCGGGGCCTTGCCCTTCGTGCTGGGCGCGACCGATGCCAGCGTCACCGACGCGATGTTCGAGGCGATGTCGGGGCTGACGACCACCGGGGCCACGGTGCTGACCGGGTTAGAAGACTTGCCCAAGGGGTTGCTGATCTGGCGCGGTATTCTGCAATGGCTGGGCGGCATCGGTATCGTCGTGGTCGCCATGGTGTTCCTGCCCGAGTTGCGGGTCGGTGGTATGCAGATTTTCAAATCTGAATCCTTTGACACCTTTGGAAAAATCCTGCCCCGCGCGGGGCAAATCGCGACTCAGATTTCGGTGATCTACCTTTGGCTGACGCTGGCTTGTATGCTGAGCTATCTTGCCCTCGGGATGAGCACCTTCGACGCGACGGTTCATGCACTGACCACGGTATCGACTGGGGGATTTTCCAACTACGATGCCTCGTTCAGCACCTTCTCTGGCCCCGCCGAGTATGTAGCGGCGATCTTTATGATCCTCGCGGCCTTGCCTTTCGTGCGCTATGTGCAGCTTATCAACGGCAACCCCGTGGCCCTGCACCGCGACCCGCAGGTGCGCGGCTTTTTCATGACCTTGACCTTTCTGGTGGTGATTGTCTTTTTCGTCCTGCGCAGCGGCACGACCTACGAGTCCGAGCGGATCTTGCGGGAAGCGATCTTTAATATCACCTCCATCATCTCGGGCACCGGCTATGCGTCGGCGGATTATATGAAATGGGGCAGCTTCGCCGTGGCGCTGTTCTTTTTCATCGGCTTGATCGGCGGCTGCGCGGGCTCGACCACCTGTTCGATCAAGATCTTCCGCTATCAACTGCTCTTTGCCTCGATCCGCGCGCAGTTGCGGCGGATCCGCTCGCCCCATGGCGTCTTTACCCCGCGCTATGATGGCCGCCCGGTGGGCGCGGACGTGCTGAGCTCGGTGATGTCGTTCTTCATGTTCTTCGTGGTGTCGCTGGGGCTGATCTCGGTCGCGCTGAGCCTGACGGGGTTGGATTTCGTTACCTCCGTCTCGGGCGCAGCGGCGGCGTTGGCGAACATCGGCCCAGGATTGGGAGAGATCATCGGCCCTGCGGGGAATTTCAGCAGCCTCAACGACACGGCGAAATGGATTTTGATCATCGCCATGTGGATCGGGCGGCTGGAATTGCTGGCGGTCTACGTCATGTTCACCGCGAAATTCTGGCGCGCCTGAAACGCGAAAGGGCGGCGCTGATGGCACCGCCCTTTGTCTTTGTCGCTTGGGGCTGAGCCCCCGCGTTATTCCCAGCAGCTGACCAAGACCGTCATGCCCTGCGCACGCAGGGTCAGATCGCGCGGCGCGATCGGGCCTGTGGCCCCCTGCGCCTGCTTGCTGTCCAGCCCTGCGTCCTGTGCCGCCTTGAGGATCACACTACCATCAAGGGCAAAGCTCACGTCTTTGGGCAGTTTGCGGTCCGCCTCGGTCTGGGGGAGCAACATGCCCACCACATGGCCATTCTCGTCAAAGACCGGCCCCCGGCATCACCGGGCTGGGCGTTGACCGACAGGCGTTTGAGGTTTTCATCCCCGTTCAGCCCTTTAAGGTCCGACAGCGCGCCAAAGGTCAGGGTCGCAGCACTCAGCACCCCTTCGTAGGAGTAGCCTGCGACAGAGATTTCCGATTGCAGACGTGGCGCACCGTTGCTGAATTCGGCCACGGCCAGCGGGGCGAGGCGGCTTTCAGGTTTGAGCAGGGCAAGCCCGCGTGCCTCATCGGTGGCGATAACAGTAGCATCGGTATCCGCGTCCAGCGTGACCCGGGAGCAGGAGGCGACAACCTCGTTCGTGGTGACAACCGCACCATTGCCGTCGATGAAAAAGCCGCTGCGGGCGATCTTGGGCTGGCGGATTTGCAGACCCGCGACCAGATCAATCGCCTGCGCGTCGCTGTTGCCTGCGGCGGCGTCCAACACGCCGGGCAGGCGGGTCAGGCTTTTGGACATCTCAGCCACCACGCGGCGGCGGCGGTCTTCGTCCCCGGCAGGCCAGATCAGGGTGAACCCTTTGATCTGACCGTTCTCCAGCGAGACCTGCGTCTGGCTGATGATGCTGCCGTTCTCCCCGATCAACTCAAAGGAGTTGCGCTTGCGTTCGCGGGGGCCATCCAAGGGGACGATCTCAAGCGTTTGCATGATGTCATAGAGACCGTAGAGCGTATCTTGGTTGCCGGGCTGGCTGATCAACAGCACCCGTGCGCCGATGTTGCCGCTGGTGTCGTAATGGGCGAAGGGCGGCTCGTAGCGGGCAAATTCGACCTCAGCCGTGGGCATCATAACCTCGATCCCGGCTTTCTCATCGCGCACCATTTGCAGGCCCAAACCATCAAGGACGGCATTATACTGTGCGATCAGCGCGGCACGCTGTCGGGTGGTCAGCACGCCAGTCTGGTCATATCCGTTCGCCGCCTGCCACGCCCCCATAGAGGCGCGGGTGCCCCGGCCAAAGGCACCATCAATCGCGGCGTCGTAAAAACCGGCCCATTGCAGCGCGATTTGCAGGTCTTTGCGCTCTTGCGCCGAGAGGGCGCGTTCCGAACGGCGCGCCTCTGCCGGGGTTTCATCCGGCTCTGGCGGGGTGGGGGCCGGAGCGGTTTCGGCCTCTGCCTCAGCGACTTCAATCTCGCCCTCAGTCTCGCCTTCAATCTCGCCTTCGGTCGTTGTCGCGTCGAGCGGGGTTGTGGTGACATCGGGGGTGGTGCTGCCCGCTGCGGCTTCCTCTGGCTCACCGCCATCCACACTCACGGGGGCATCGATCACGCCGGTTTCCAGAACATTGTCGCCCACGGGCCAGAACTGCTGCTGGAAGCGGCTGGACTGCTGGATGAAGCTGTCACGCGGCACCAGACCGTCGCGCACATAGCTGCGCAGCACCAGTTCCGCATCTTCGCGCCGGTAGGGGCCCACGGCGATACCGTACCAACCGCCGCCAAGGGAAAAGCCATTCACGTCATCCAACAGGGTCTCATAGGCGCGCGCGCGATCGGTGGCTTCGGCCAATGAGGGCTGCGCCTCGATCTGGACCCAAACGATATCCTCCGCCGATTGCGCCCGCGCAAGGCTGGCCCAAGACAGGCTCAGGGCCAAGAAGATCGCCACCGGGGCACGTAGAATTCGCTTCATCGTCACTCAACTCTCGCAAAACCAAATCCGAGCCAGATTACGCCGGAAAGCAGCGCAAATGCCATGGCAAAGGGGGCGAATTTCTCACAAAGCTGCGATTGACCCCCATGGATTGCAGACGTAGGAAAGGCGCGCATCATAAAGGGGCAATCACCATGTCTGACGCGGCGCAGAAACCACGCTCTTTTCAAGAGATCATCCTTGCATTGCAGAGCTATTGGGCGCGGCAGGGCTGCGCAATCTTGCAACCCTATGACATGGAAGTGGGCGCGGGCACCTTTCACCCGGCCACCACGCTGCGCAGCCTCGGCACGCAGCCATGGGCCGCGGCTTACGTTCAGCCCTCGCGCCGCCCCACCGATGGGCGCTATGGTGAGAACCCGAACCGCTTGCAGCATTATTACCAATACCAAGTGCTGATCAAACCCAGCCCGCCCAATTTGCAAGATCTGTACCTCGGTTCGCTCGAAGCCATTGGCATCGACATGGCGCTGCATGACATTCGCTTTGTCGAAGACGATTGGGAAAGCCCGACGCTGGGCGCTTGGGGTCTGGGCTGGGAGGTCTGGTGCGACGGCATGGAAGTCAGCCAGTTCACCTACTTCCAACAGGTTGGCGGCCATGACTGCCACCCCGTCTCGGGAGAGCTGACCTATGGGTTGGAGCGTTTGGCGATGTATGTGCTGGGCGTCGATCACGTGATGGACATGCCGTTTAACAGCCCCGAGGCACCAATTCCGCTGACCTATGGCGATGTGTTCAAGCAGACCGAAGAAGAATTCGCGCGCTGGAACTTTGACACCGCCAATACAGAGGTGCTGCTGGACCAGTTCAACGAGGCCGAAGCGCATTGCCAGTTCATCCTCGACCAGCCCGCCGAGGACCCCAAGACCGGGAAACGCATCGTCATGGCGCATCCGGCCTATGACCAATGCATCAAGGCGAGCCACATCTTCAACCTGCTCGACGCGCGCGGCGTGATCTCGGTGACCGAACGGCAGGCCTATATCGGGCGGGTGCGGGCCTTGGCGAAACAATGTGCCGATGCCTTCGTGCAGACCCGCGCGGGCGGCTGGACGCCTGAGGCGGATAGCGCGGCATGAGCGGCAAGATTGTCGGTATCGTGATCCTTGTATCCGCACTGATCGCCGGGGCTGCACTCTATTATTTGCAGATCTATGGGTTTTATCACGAGGTGCCTGAGGCCAAGGTCGAACTGGTATCGCTTACCTCGCAAGAGCCGGAAGAGATCGCGGCAGAGAACCTTCAGGCCATCGACGCCGACAGTTCTCCGATCCGGTTCCGTGCCTGCTTTGAGCATGACATCAGCCTCGCCATGGCGACCGAGACCTATGAGATGACCGACCCCACCGATCCGCGCAACGCGCCGGGCTGGTTCGATTGTTTCGACGCCCCCGCCATCGGGGCCGAGATTGAGGCCGGCACCGCGCTGACCTTCCTTGGCGGCAAGAACGTGCACTACGGCGTCGACCGGATCGTGGCGCTGACCGATGACGGGCGTGGCTACATCTGGCATGAGCTGAACGACTGCGGCGAGAAGTCCTATGACGGCACCGTGGTAGGAGAGGCTTGCCCCGAGCGTCCCGCCGACTGATCTTAAACGCAGGCGCCGCCTGTTTGCGCGGAACCTTTTGGCGCTGCCGAACGCTTGTCCCCACATAGAACGGGGGCGAAAATGTCGGAAAAAACACATGAGGGGCTGAAATGGGTGATGCGCGCGGGCTACGGCGCGCGCGGGGTGATCTATACGATCATCGGGGGTTGGCCCTATTGGCCGCCGTCAAAAGCACCCAAGCCTCGGGCACGAAAGACGCACTCGCGGCGCTGCGGGATGAGCCATACGGTATTCCGGCACTCATCGCGATTGGCATCGGGTTGCTTGCCTATCTGGTCTGGCGCGTGGCTGCGGGCGTGAAGGATGTCGAAGATCACGGGACCGACGCCAAGGGGCTGATCGCGCGGTTGGGGCAAGTCACGACCGGGCTAATCCACGGCGGTATCGGCGTTTCCGTTCTGGCCTTGGCAATGAGCGGCAAGAATTCCGGCGGCAGTTCCGCGCAGGACTGGACGCAAAAGCTGATGTCGATGCCCGCCGGGCGCTATATCGTAGCCGCTGGCGCGCTGATCCTATTGGGCGCAGGCATCTACTATGCCTACAAAGGCTGGAGCGGGAAATATAAGGGCCATCTGGCGCGCACCCAGTTCACCGAAAGCATCGACCCTATCGTGAAGGTTGGCCTGATTATCTATGGCGGCATTCTGGGGTTGGTTGCCTTTTCACTGGGCTATGCGGCGCTGACCGCGAACCCCGCACAGGCCGGCGGTCTGGGCGAGGCGCTGCAAAGCCTGCGCGGCATGGCCTTTGGGCGTTTCCTTTTGGGCGGTGCCGGGCTGGGGCTGATTGGCTTTGCGGTCTATAACTTTGTCGAAGCGGGCTACCGGGTGGTGCCGAAATTCTCCGACCCCGATATCCGCACCTTGTTGGATTAAACGCAGGGCGGGGGCTAGACCCTCCGCCTAGCACTCGTTATCCAAGCCCCCGATGAGACGCCGCCATCGCGGCAAGAATTGGGGGCCGCCCGTGCCAGATCTGCTGATTGAACTTTTCTCCGAAGAAATCCCTGCGCGGATGCAGAAACGCGCGGGCGAAGACCTGCAAAAGGTGGTGACCAACGGTCTGGTCGAAGCCGGTCTGACCTATGGCTCCGCCGCCGTTTTCACCACCCCGCGCCGTCTGACGCTGGCGCTTGGCGATATGCTTGCCGCCAGCCCGCGACAGGTGGAAGAGCGCAAAGGCCCGAAAGCCGACGCGCCTGAGAAAGCCATCGAAGGGTTTTTGCGCGGTGCTGGGGTGACCCGTGATCAATTGGAAGAACGCGACACGCCCAAGGGCAAAGTGTTCTTTGCCAAGATCGAAAAACCGGGCCGCCCTGCGGCTGAGATCGTGGCCGAGGTGCTGGAACGGACCATCCGCAATTTCCCATGGCCGAAGTCGATGCGGTGGGGCACGGGCAGCCTGAAATGGGTGCGCCCGCTGCATTCGATCCTTTGCGTCATCAGCGATGAAGCCGGGGCCGAGGTTGTGCCGCTGACCGTCGACGGGATCACAGCCGGGAACACCACGCGCGGACACCGGTTTCTTGCGCCCGATCAAATCGAAGTCTCTGGCTTTGAAGACTACCAGACCAAACTCGCCCGCGCGCATGTCGTGCTCGACCCCGCCGCGCGGGCCGATACGATTTGGCATGACGCCACCAACATGGCCTTCGCCGCCGGGCTTGAGGTTGTCGAAGACGCAGGGCTTTTGGCCGAGGTCGCCGGGCTGGTTGAATATCCCGTGGTGCTGATGGGCCGCATTGGCGACGATTTCCTAGGTCTGCCGCCCGAGGTGTTGCAGACATCGATGAAAGAACATCAAAAGTTCTTTTCCGTCCGCAATCCAAAGTCGGGTCAGATTGAACGCTTTGTCACCGTGGCCAACCGCACCACCGCCGACGATGGCGCGACGATCCTTGCAGGCAACGAGAAGGTGCTCGGCGCGCGGCTGTCGGATGCGAAATTCTTCTGGGACAATGACCTGCGCACCGTGACCTCGGGCGCGGGCATGGAAACTTGGGTGAAGGCGCTCGGAAACGTCACCTTTCACAACAAGCTGGGCACTCAAGCTGAGTTGATCGACCGCATGGCGACCTTGTCGCGTGAGCTTGCTCCGCTGGTCGGGGCTGATGCAGATGAGGCCGAGCAGGCCGCGCGGGTGGCCAAGGCTGATCTCAGCTCCGAGATGGTCTATGAGTTCCCCGAGTTGCAGGGCTTGATGGGCAGCTATTATGCGCGCAAGGCAGGGCTGTCGGACGCCGTGGCGGATGCGGCGAAGGATCACTACGCGCCGCTGGGGCCGTCCGATGATGTGCCGACAGCGCCGGTGTCGATTGCTGTGGCTTTGGCCGAGAAGATCGACAAGTTGACGGGGTTCTGGGCGATTGATGAGAAGCCGAGCGGGAGCAAGGATCCTTTTGCGCTGCGCCGTGCGGCTTTGGGGGTTATTCGGATTTTGGTTGAGAATGATGTCTCGTTGACGCTGAACGACGTGCTGAACAAAAGCGCCGAGATCGTCGGTGACCGCGATGCAGGTCGGGCCGATACCGGTGATATTCTCTCCTTCATCCACGACCGCCTCAAAGTCTACCTCCGCGATCAAGGCATCCGCCACGACATCATTGACGCCTGCATCGCCATGGACGGCAGCGACGATCTGACCCGCTTGGTCAAACGCGCCCGCGCCCTGTCGGAGACGCTCAAAACCGACGACGGCGAGAACCTGATCCAAGGCTTCAAGCGCGCCAACAACATCCTCAGCCAAGCCGAAGAGGCCGATGGCGTGGAATACTCCTTTGGCGCCGATCCGAAGTTTGCGGAAACCGAAGCCGAGAAAGACCTTTTCGCCGCGCTCGACAAGGCCGAGGCCAAGATCACCCCGGCGATGGCAGAGCAGGATTTCTCGACCGCGATGGCGGCGATGGCCGAATTGCGCGGACCGATTGATGCCTTTTTTGAGGCGGTGCAGGTCAATGCCGACAACCCCACCGTGCGGCGCAACCGGCTTAACCTCCTGAGCCGTATTCGCGCGATCTGTAGCGCCGTGGCGGACTTGACCAAACTGGATGGCTGACCGCCGAGGGGGCAAGATCCCTTGCCCCTTCTGCCTCAACCCCTATGCTGCACCGGAACGATTAAGGTGCCGCAGTGCAGAACGATCCCCATACCACGCTGGTGACCCCCACCGCGCCAATTGCCAATGACACCCACGGCGGGCGGGCGAAATGCTTGCAGCGCCTTGTGCGGCTTGAGTTGCCGGTGCCCTCTACCGTGGCGGTTTCTTTCAATGCGGTGCAACAGATCGCGCGCGGGCAGTTGCCTGATATCCAAGCGGTGGTCGATCAATTCCCCAAGGGCGCGCTGCTTTGTGTGCGCCCCTCTAGCCAAGACCCTGATTGGGGCGGGCCGGGGGCGGTGCTGAACATCGGCATCAACGACGCGCTGTTTGAACATTACGCCACGACCATCGGCGAAGGCCCGGCAGCGGCGCTTTATTCGCGGTTCGTGCAGTCCTATGCCGTCAATGTTGCACGGCTGGATCCGGATATGTTCGACGATGTGAACGGCGATGGCCGCGCGGCGCTGATGGAATCACTACGCGCCTATGAGGCCGAAACCGAAGAGCGTTTTCCCCAAGACCCGGCAACGCAACTGGCTGCCGTGTTGCGGTCAATGGCGCGGGCGTGGAACGGCACTTCGGCGCGGTTGCTCCGGCAGGCCAAAGGCGCGCCTGCGGATGCGGGGCTGGGGCTGATCGTGCAAGAGATGGCATTTGGTGTGGGGCAGGGGCAGTGCGGTTCGGGCGTGTTGCAACTGGTCGATAGCGATACTGGCCTGCCGCAAATCACCGGGCGTTACCTCAGCCAAAGCCAAGGCCGTGATGCGCTCGAAGGCGATGCGGCGGCGATGTATCTCACCCGCGATCCGCGTGGGCCGTCGTTGGAGGAACTGGTGCCCGATGCCTTTGCCGAGTTGAAAGACCACGCGGCGCTGATGCGCAAACGGCTCCGGGCCGAGATGCAGGTCGAGTTCGTGATCGACCAAGGCAAGCTGCATATTCTGGATGGTGTGAAGGTCGCACGGTCCTCCCGTGCGGCGGTGCGGATCGCCGTGGCGCTGGCAGACGAAGGGATCATCAGCCGCGAAGAAGCGCTCATGCGGGTGCAGCCCCGCACGCTGTCGGAACTGCTTCACCGTCAGGTTGACCCAAGCGCCAAACGCGACGTGATCGGGCGCGGCATCGCCGCCAGCCCCGGGGCGGCCACCGGGCGGATCGTCTTTTCCGCCAGCGACGCACAGGCCAGCGCCGCGCGGGGGAGCCTTGCATCCTCGTCCGGCGCGAGACGTCACCAGAGGATATTCGCGGCATGCATGCCGCCGCTGCCGTTTTGACCGAACGCGGCGGCATCACCAGCCATGCGGCGGTGATCGGGCGCGGCATGGGGCTTCCTTGCGTTGTCGGTGCGTCGAACATGCGCTTTATCGTGACCCAGCGGCAGATCATCGCCCCCGATGGGCGGGTTTTTGTCGAAGGGGATCAGGTCACCGTTGATGGCTCAACCGGGCAGGTCTTGGCCGGGGCGGCCAAGATGCAAGAGGCCGCGCTGGATGATACGTTCACCCGGCTGATGGGCTGGGCCGAGGATGTGGCCGACATTGGCATTCGCGCCAATGCCGACACGCCTGCCGATGCGCAGACCGCGCGCAATTTCAACGCCCATGGCATCGGGCTGTGCCGCACCGAACATATGTTTTTCGAGCCCGGTCGCCTGACCGTGATGCGCGAAATGATCTTTGCCGAAAGCGGCGAAGACCGCCGTGCCGTGCTGGAACGTCTGCTGCCCATGCAGCGCGAGGATTTTACCCAGTTGTTCCGCATCATGCAGGGGCAGCCAGTGTGCATCCGCTTGTTTGATCCGCCGCTGCATGAATTCTTGCCCTCAGACAAAGCCGGGCAGCGCGAATTGGCCGAGGCGCTTGGCCTTCAGATGTCTGACGTGACGCGGCGCGTGGCGGCGATGACGGAGTATAACCCGATGCTGGGCCTGCGCGGCGTGCGGCTCGGGGTGACGGTGCCCGAAATCTACGAAATGCAGGCCCGCGCGATCTTTGAGGCCACAATCGAAGCCAGCCGCGATGGCGAGCCGGTGGTGCCCGAGATCATGATCCCACTGGTCAGCGCCCGGCGCGAAGTGGAATTGGTCAAAGCCAGCGTCGATGCCGTGGCCGCCGCCGTGCGCAGCGAGCGCGACGCGAGCTTCACCTACCGTCTCGGCGTGATGGTCGAGACCCCGCGCGCCTGTCTGCGTGCTGATGATATCGCGCCGCATTGTGCCTTTCTCAGTTTCGGGACCAACGATCTGACGCAGATGACCTATGGCCTCTCGCGCGACGACGCGGGGCGCTTCATGTCGAATTACGTCCAACAAGGGGTCTATCCGGAGGATCCTTTCCACGTGCTCGACACCGATGGGGTCGGCGAATTGCTGCAGCTTGGGGCGGAAAGGGGGCGCAAAGCCCAGCCCGGAATCACCCTTTCCATCTGTGGGGAGCATGGCGGTAACCCCGAATCCATCGCTTTTTGCCGCGAATCGGGCTTTGATTATGTTTCTTGTTCGCCGTTTCGCGTACCGGTTGCACGTTTGGCAGCGGCCCAGCTCGCCATTGCCCACAAGATCGGGTAGGGGCAGCGGGCTCCAGCCCAACTTATACCATAATTCGGCAAGTTTCTGCACATAATGCCCGGTTGGGTTTACCGCCCGGAACCTTTTGGCTATCCGCCCCGCAGCCCTAACAATGATGCGAGGCGCATGATGCGTTTTATCCGGTCGATCTCTTTTGCTCTTTCCATGGCTCTGTGCAGCAGCCCGCTGGCTGTTCAAGCAAGCTCCGAAAGCGCGAGCGATCTTGCGCAGATTGAAATTCAAGGTCTGAAATCCGCCGGTGCGGCGCGGCTTCAGGAGATGGTCGCTCAGCCCGTGTCGGCCAGCGAGACAGATGTGAAATTCTCGACCGCTTGGGTCGACAGCCAGCCCAAAGCCGAAGGCAACGCCGAGTTGCAGTGCCTTGCCGAAGCGCTTTATTTCGAGGCGCGCGGTGAGACGGTCAAAGGCCAGTTTGCCGTGGCCGAAGTGATCATGAACCGTGTGAAATCGGCCCGCTTTCCCGGCACGCTTTGCGGCGTGATCAATCAGGGGACGGGGCGCAAGTATCAGTGCCAGTTTACCTATACCTGCGACGGCTACAAAGAAGTCATCAATGAGCCGCGCGCCTTTGCCCGTGTCTCTAAAGTGGCGCGTGCGATCATCGACGGCTCCGCGCCCAAGCTGACCAATGGCGCGACCCACTACCACACCACCGCCGTGAACCCCAACTGGGCGCGGGTCTATACCAAGACTGCGCGGATCGGTCAGCATCTCTTCTACCGCCACACGTGGAAAACCGCCTCGAACTAAGAGTTCGGGTTCGGATGTGCCTTCGGGTGCTGGCCTGCCGTCGGTGGGCCTGCTAAATGTGCATCGAAGCGCCCCCGACGGGGCCCGATACCCTGATCCGATAGGCGCTGCCGATGTCCGACGACGAAATTCGACTTGCCTTTGCCCACCCTTCTGAGCGGGCAGAGACGATGGCCGGCCCTGAGCCGCGCGACCGTATTTCCCTGCGCGATCATATCGTTGAGGTAGAGATCGGCGCCTTTCAGGCCGAGCGGGATGTCACGCAACGGGTCTGTTTCAACGTGGTGGTCGAGGTGGCGCCCCTGACGGGCGTGGTGGATGACGATGTGGATCGCATCCTGTCCTATGACCGCGTGACCGAGGCCATCGCCGCCGAGCTTGCTGCCGAGCGGCTCAACCTCTTGGAAACGCTGGCCGAACGGGTGGCGGACCGTATCTTGATCGAACCGCAGGCGATGCGGGTTTTCGTGCGGATCGAAAAGCTTGACCGTGGCCCCGGTGCGCTTGGGGTTGAGATCGTGCGGGCGCGGGAGGGCGCTGCCATAGCGCAGGACGCCGCCCAAGAGGCACCGCAGCCGCGCGTGATTTACCTGTCAAATGCCGCCATTGCCTCTGACCGCTTGACCGGATGGCTCGACCACTTGGAAGCCTCCGCCCAGCCCGTGATCCTTTGCGTTGGCCCCGCTGACATCGCGGCCCCACGGGCCGGAGATGAAAAAGCACAACGCCACATCGACCTGTTGGCGATCGAACAGAACGCTTGGGTGCTCTGGGCGCGCGATCCCCGCTGCGGGGTCGTTGGCAGCCGGACAGAGTTGGACTGGGCGATGAAAAACGGCCAGATCAGCATCTGGGCCCCTGCGCGGATCGTGCTCGATGCGGTGGACGGCCCCGCCGCCCCGCCAAGCGCGGCACCGGCCTTGGCCGCGTGGTTCGCAGAGACCTCTGCCGCCAGCGAGTTGGTGCTGATCGGCGCAGACCGGCCCGAGGGCGCGGCGCTGCCGGTGCGGGTGCTCGATGTCGACAGTGCGGAGATTGCCTGATGACAGATTATCACCGCCCCTTGGTTCAGATTGGTCCCGCGCGGCCCGAAGGCGCGCTGACCCTTGCGGGCGGCTGGGGCTGGTTTACCCATGTTGAGGTATTGGCGCGGGGGCAGGCGCCGCATGTGATCACGGCAGACGCGCTCCCCCTACGGCGCGGGCGGCGTTGACCGCGCCGCGCCCGGCCATCGCAGGGCTGACTTTCGACCGCCCCCGCGTGATGGGGATTCTCAATGCCACGCCCGACAGTTTCTCAGATGGCGGTCGCCATGCCGATCCGCAGATCGCGGTCGCTGCGGGGGCGGCAATGCGGGCGGCGGGGGTCGACATGCTGGATATCGGCGGCGAATCGACCCGTCCGGGGGCCGAAACGGTGCCTGAGGACGAAGAGATCGCGCGCGTTCGTCCCGTAATCGAAGGGCTGCGCGCTGCTGGACCCGGGGCGATCAGCATCGACACCCGCAAGGCCGCCGTGGCCGAAGCCGCGGTCGCGGCGGGGGCGGATTTGGTCAATGACGTGGCCGGGCTGACCTTTGACCCGGCGCTCGCGCCCTTTTGCGCGGCGCGGAACCTGCCGGTTTGTGTGATGCATGCCCAAGGCGACCCGGCCACGATGCAACGTGACCCGCAGTATGAAAACGTCCTGCTCGACGTCTATGACTATCTGGCCGGGCGGATCACCGGGTTGGAGGCCGAGGGCATCGCGCGGCACAACATCATCGCCGATCCGGGCATCGGCTTTGGCAAGACGCTTGAGCACAACCTCACACTGCTTGCAAATCTCAGCCTGTTCCACAGTCTCGGCGTGCCGATCTTGCTGGGCGCATCGCGCAAACGCTTCATCGGCACCATAGGGGGCGGCGCGGCTGGGGAAGATCGCGCACCGGGGTCCATCGCGGTCGCCCTGGCGGCGCTTAGCCACGGTGTCCAAGTCTTGCGGGTCCACGACGTGGCGCAAACCATCCAATCCATTTCAATTTACCGCGCGGCACTGACAGGAAAACAGCTATGACAAAACTCTTTGGTACTGATGGCGTGCGCGGCACCGCCAATATTCACCCCATGACCGCCGAAATGGCGCTGCGCATCGGTGCTGCCGTGGGGCGCTATTTCCGGCGTGAGAAAGACACCGTGCACCGCGTGGTCATCGGCAAGGACACACGGCTGTCGGGTTATATGTTTGAAAACGCGCTGACGGCGGGCCTCACCAGCACGGGGATGAACGTCCTGCTGTTGGGGCCGGTGCCGACGCCTGCGGTCGGGCTTCTGACGCGGTCGATGCGCGCCGATCTGGGGGTCATGATCTCGGCCAGTCACAATCCGGCCAGCGACAATGGTATCAAATTCTTTGGCCCGGATGGCTTCAAACTCTCCGATCAGGTCGAACAGGAAATCGAAGCGCTGGTCGCGGAAGGGGTCGCGCCTTCGGAGCCGGATCAGATCGGCCGGGCCAAGCGGATCGACGACAGCCGCTATCGCTATATCGAACGGGTCAAATCCTCATTCCCGCGGCAGATGCGTCTTGATGGGCTGAAAGTGGTGATCGATTGCGCCCATGGCGCGGCCTACCACGTGGCGCCCATGGCGCTGTGGGAATTGGGTGCGACGGTGATCCCCGTGGGCGTGGCCCCCAATGGGTTCAACATCAACGATGGCTGTGGTTCGACCCAGCCGCAATCCGCGGCAGAGGCCGTGGTGGCGAATGGCGCCGATGTGGGCATCTGCCTTGATGGCGATGCAGACCGGGTGATCTTGATCGATCAGAATGGCCGTATCGGGGACGGCGACCAGTTCATGGCGCTGATGGCCGCCCGTTGGGCCGAAGAAGAGCGGCTTGCGGGCAAGGCGCTTGTGGCCACGGTGATGAGCAACCTTGGGCTGGAGCGTTTCCTCGACGACCGCGGTCTGCGGTTGGAGCGCACGAGCGTGGGCGACCGCTATGTGGTGGAACGGATGCGCGAAGGGGGTTCAACCTCGGCGGGGAGCAGTCGGGTCATATCGTGATGACCGACCACGCGACCACGGGCGACGGACTTATGGCCGGGATGCAGTTTCTGGCTGAGATGGTCCGCTCGGGCAAACCTGCCTCGGAGCTGCTGTACCAATTCGACCCGGTGCCGCAACTGCTGAAAAACGTCCGGTTCTCCGCTGGGCAAACCCCGTTGGAAGAGGCGCAGGTCAAAGCCGCAATCGCGCAGGCCGAGGCCGATCTGGCGCAAGGCGGGCGGTTGTTGATCCGCAAATCGGGCACCGAGCCGCTGGTCCGTGTGATGGCCGAACATGAAGACGCGGCACTGATGGAACGTGCCGTGGACAGCGTGGTTGACGCGGTGAATGCGGCGGTGGGCGGCTAGGCTGTCCTATCCGCGCTGGAACAGCCGTTTCAGCGCGCCGTATTGGCTGAGCCCGACCCCCGCAAGGATCAGCGCCATCGCATAGAGCAGCGACATCGGCAGCGGCTCTGACAAGACCAGCGCCCCCAAGAGGACCGACCAGACCGGCACTTGGTAATTGACCAAGGACATAAAGACCGGCCCGGCGGTGCGCACCACATAGACCCGCAAAAAGGCCGCGCCTGCGGTGGGAATCAGACCCAGAAAGGCCAAGACGGCCACGATCTTGGGGCCGGGCAGGGGCGGCGGGCCTTCGCTGATAAAAGCGGCAGGCAACATGATGCCTGCACCGATCAGCATAAGGATCGTGGCCAGGCCGATCGGGTCTACCGACGGCAAGCGGCGCATGAGGATCGAGCTGATGGCATAGCACGATGCCGCGCCGACGCAGGCGATACGGCCCGCAGTCTCCATCGCGGCACCCGTGCTTTCAAATGCCTGCCCGCCGATCAATACCACCACGCCGATAAAGCCAATGACAAAACCGCCAACCTTGCGCGGGGTCATACGCTCTCCCGGCAGTAGGAAATGCGCCAAGGGCAGGACGATCAGCGCGACCGAGGCCATGGTCACCCCGGCAAAGCCAGAGGTCACATATTGCTGCCCCCATGCCAGAAGTGAAAACGGCAGGGCCGAGCTGATAATGCCGATGGTGGTCAGTGTCGCGATCACGCCCCGCGTCGGGCGGTCGGCGAATAGCGCGAAACCGCGCCAGGCCCATAGCGCCAGCATCACCACCGACGCAAACCCGATCCGAGAGGCGGCGAGCCAAAAGGGCGTAATGCCCGTCAGCGCAATTTCGATGGCCAGAAAGGTGCCGCCCCAGACAAAGCCCAGAATGGCGATCAGCAGCCAGCTGGTGCGGGTGATCTGAGGTGTGGTGTTCATCGGGGCTCCGGCGTAAAGGCAAAGACCCCGGCGCAAGGCCGGGGTCGATGTCGTCTTATCTTGAGAGGGAGATGGCTCAGTTCTTGGCCTTGTCCACCATCTTGCCTGCGGAAATCCACGGCATCATCTCACGCAGTTTCGCGCCGACCTGTTCGATGCGGTGCTCGTCGTTGATGCGACGTGTGGCTTTGAACGAAGGCTGGCCGACTGCGTTTTCCTGCATGAAGTCACGCACGAACTTGCCGTTCTGGATGTCCGTCAGCACGTCTTTCATGCGCTTCTTAGTCTCGTCGTAGGGCAGGATGCGCGGGCCGGAGACATATTCGCCGTATTCCGCCGTGTTCGAGATCGAGTAGTTCATGTTGGCGATGCCGCCTTCATAGATCAGGTCGACGATCAGCTTCACTTCGTGCAGGCATTCGAAATAGGCCATCTCGGGAGCATAGCCCGCTTCGACCAGCGTCTCAAAGCCCATGCGGATCAGTTCGACCAGACCACCGCAGAGCACGGCCTGTTCGCCAAAGAGGTCGGTTTCGCATTCTTCACGGAAGTTGGTCTCAATGATGCCCGAACGGCCGCCACCGATGGCAGAGCAATAGGACAGACCGATTTCCAGCGCCTTGCCGGAAGCGTCTTTGTCGACAGCCACAAGGCAGGGCACGCCGCCGCCTTTGGTGTATTCGCCGCGCACGGTGTGGCCCGGACCTTTGGGCGCCATCATGATCACGTCGATGCCTTCTTTGGGCTCGATCAGGCCGAAGTGGACATTCAGGCCGTGGGCGAATGCGATGGCGGCACCTTCGCGAATGTTGTCATGCACGTATTTTTTGTAGGTCTCGGCCTGAAGCTCATCGGGCATGGTGAACATGATCAGGTCGGCCCAAGCAGCCGCTTCGGCGATGCCCATGACTTTAAGGCCTTCGCCCTCGGCTTTGGCGGCAGAAGCGGAGCCTTCGCGCAGGGCGACGACGAGGTTCTTGGCACCTGAATCGCGCAGGTTCAGCGCGTGGGCGTGGCCTTGGGAACCGTAGCCGAGGATGGCTACTTTTTTGTCCTTGATGAGGTTCACGTCGCAATCGCGGTCGTAGTAAACGCGCATGATCTTGTCCTTTGGTTGATCTTTATCTGCGGTTCACCATAGCGATGTTGCGTCTAGTGGCCATTGTCATCGCAGAGGTATTTGTGAAAGAATGAAGATAGTTATTCGTGGTTTCACTGGAAAACGGAAAATTAATGCTTGATGATCTGGATCGCCGTATTCTGCGCTATTGGCAGGCGGAGCCGAGCCTCAGCCCCGGCGAGTTGGCGGAGCGGTGCAATATCACCTCTGGCAAGGCCGCGCGGCGGATTGCCCGGCTGCAGGATCAGGGGATCGTGCAGGGCAGCGGTGTGGTGATCGATTGGGCCGCACTGGGCTATGCGTTGGAGGTGTCTTTGCGGGTGACACTGGACAAGACGCAGGCCAATGCCTTCGACATCTTTATGGCAGAGGCGCGGCAGGTGCCTGAGGTGATCGAGCTTCAGACGTTTTTGGGCCGAGTCGATCTGCGGCTGTCGATCATCGCGCGGGATATGGGGCATTACCAGCAGATCTATCGCAGTCGTATCCTCACGCTACCGCATATCGCCGAGATCGAGGCGCTGATGCATGTGGCGCGGATCAAAACGCAGGAGGGGCTGCCGCTGTGATTGAGCTTGATGAGATTGACCGCGCCTTGCTGCGCGCTTTGGCGCGGGATGCCACACAGAGTGCGAGCGCATTGGGACGGCGGTTGGGCCTGTCGCAGCCTGCGACCTGGCGGCGGATCAGGCGGTTGGAAGAGGGCGGCGCGATTGCCGGGCGGCGGCTGCGGTTGAATGCCGAGGCTTTGGGTTTTGGTGTGACCGTTTTTCTGGGCATCAAGCTGGCCACGCGGGGCCGGGTGAGTTTGGAGGATTTTGAGCGGGCGGTGAGTGCGATTCCCGAGGTGCAGACGGTGGAGCATGTATTGGGGCTGTTCGACTATCGGTTAAGGGTCGTGGCGCGGGACCTGCCCGATTTCGAACGCGTGCTGAGGCGGCGGATCATGACATTGCCCGGCGCGGGGGAGGTGGAGGCCAATGTGCTTTTGAGCGAAGAGCGCCTGCCGGGGCCGCTTTAGCCGTGAATTGCCTTTTGTGGCGGCGGGACATATGCCTTTGATCGAAAGATGGAGGAAGAACGATGGCATTGCTCGACACGGTAGACCCCACGGGGCTTGATGAATTCAGCGTGGTCTTTACCGACCGTTCGCTCAACCACATGTCAGCGGAATTTCAGCAGGTCATGCGCGACCTCTCGGGCTGGCTGGGCGAAGTGTACAACGCCGACGCTGTGGCGCTGGTGCCCGGCGGCGGTACCTATGCGATGGAGGCCGTGGCCCGGCAATTCGCGCGCGGCCAAGACGTGTTGGTGGTACGCAACGGGTGGTTTTCCTACCGTTGGAGCCAGATCATTGAGAGCGCCGATCTTACCAAGAGTGCCGAGGTGATGAAGGCGCGGATGCAGGGCAACGCCAGCCCCGCGCCCTTTGCGCCCGCGCCGATTGAAGAGGTCACCGCAGCTATTCGCGACGGGAAACCGCAGGTCGTGTTTGCACCGCATGTGGAGACCAGCTCGGGCATGATCCTGCCGGATGACTACATCAAAGAAATGGCTGCGGCGGCGCATGAGGTCGGCGCGTTGATGGTGCTTGATTGCATCGCCTCGGGCTGTGTCTGGGTGGATATGAAGGCGCTTGGGGTCGATGTGTTGATCTCGGCCCCGCAAAAAGGGTGGAGCGCGTCGCCTTCCGCTGGGCTGGTGATGATGTCCGCGCGGGCAGAGGCGCGGTTGAATGAGACCACGTCGGACAGTTTCGCCATCGATCTGCGCAAGTGGCGCGACATCATGAAAGCCTATGAGGCGGGGGGCATGCCTATCATGCGACCATGCCGACGGATGCGCTGCGGCTGTTCCGTGATACAGTGAAAGAGACCCGCGATTATGGGTTCGACCGGTTGAAAGAAGCGCAGTGGCGTTTGGGGAAGCGGTGCGGCAGGCGCTGGCCGCACGGGGGTGACTTCGGTTGCTGCTGACGGGTTTGCCGCGCCGGGCGTGGTGGTCGGCTACACCGCCGATCCGGATGTGCAAAACGGCAAGGCCTTTGCCGCTCATGGCATGCAGATTGCAGCGGGCGTGCCGTTGCAGGTGGGAGAGCCGGATGATTTCCGCACCTTCCGTCTGGGGCTGTTCGGGCTGGATAAGCTTTATGACGTTGACGCCACCGTGGCACGGTTGACGGCTGTGCTCGACGAGGTTTTGTAAGACAGGCTGCGCCGCGCGTTAGCGGCGCAGGCCCAGCCCCATTTGCATCAGCATCTTGCGCACTTGGGGCAGGGCGTAGAGCGCATTAAGCGCTGCCGCCCGCGCATCGCGGGCCAGTGGGCTGCTGGCTTGGCTAGCCCGGTTCAGCAGGTCAATGCCCCGGACGCGCAGGCTGATGTCTGTGTGGCGGGCCTTGTGGTAGGCTTCTAGCATCTCGGCATCGCCGAGCTTTTCAGGCGATTTGCGGGCCAGATCCAACAACGTCGCCAGATCGGTTAGCGACATGTTCAGCCCCTGCGCGCCGATGGGGGGCAGCACATGGGCGGCCTCAGCCACCAATGCCACCCGTTCGGCGGAGAGGCGCTTGGCCTCTTGGCTGATGATCGGCCAAAGCGCGCGGGGGCTGGCGAGGGTCAGCGGCCCGAAAAGATTGGCTGAGCGCGCCGTCGCTTCGGCCTCAAAGGCAGCGGTATCCAGCGTGGCGCGGGCTTGGGTCGCGGGACCGTCGTCCATCCAAACCACGGCGGAGCAGGGCATGCCGTCGCGGTCGGGCAGGGGGACGAGGGTGAAGGGGCCGCCGGAGCGGTGTACTTCGGTCGAAACATTCTCATGCGGGATGGGGTGTGTCACGCAAAAGGCCAGCGCCTTTTGGCCGTAGCGGCGGGTGGTGACTTCGATCCCGGCGGCATCGCGCATTGGGCTGTTTCGCCCATCGGCGGCGATCACCAGTCGCGTTTTGATGCGGCTGCCGTCGCTGAGACCGACACGGGCCTCGGAGCTGCGGGTGAAGAGCGTGGTGGTGCCGGTGCCGGGGCGAAAATCGACATTGGGCAGCGCGTTCAGGCGGGCCAAAATCTCGCGGCGCAGCAGCCAATTTGGGAAGTTCCAGCCGAAGGGGGCATCTGAGATATCGGCGGCGTCGAACTCGCGGGTGACGCGGGGGCTCGGGTCATCGCCCCCGCATCGACGATCCGCATGATCTGCAAAGGGGCGGCATGTGGGGCGAGGCGGTCCCATAGTCCGGCGTCTTCCAAGAGCAGACGGGATGGTTGCAGCAGCGCGGTGGAGCGCATGTCGGCGCCCTCGGCTGCGCCGTCGGTGACGGGCGGTGTGGGATCGACGCAGATCACGTCGAAACCCGCCGCGCCAAAAGCGGCGGCGGCGGTCAGTCCGGCGATGCCGCCACCGGAAATCAGAATATCGCAATCAAAGGTCATCAGCCCGCCACCCGTGTCAGAAAATCGCAGAGGTCTTGCGTATGGTAGTGGATGTGATCGCCTTCGCCACGTGTGGGCGCCACATGCACCGTGCGCATCCCCAAGGCATGGGGGGCGGCAAGGTTGCGTGGATCATCCTCAAACATCGCGGCGGCTGCGGTTTGGAAACCGTCGATGGCAAAGACTTTATCGTAGGCGGCGGCTTCGGGTTTGGGCAGGAAATCAGCGTGTTCGACGCCGTAGACCGCATCGAATAGCCCCGAAAGGCCGCGTGCCTCAAGCACCCGTTCGGCGTAGGGCGCGCAGCCATTGGTGTAGACGATGCGGCGCCCCGGCAGAACGCGGATCGCTTGGGCGAGTAATGGGTCGGGGGTCAGCCGGTCCATCGGGATGTCATGCACATCCGTGAGGTAGGGGCCGGGATCGACGCCATGTTCGCGCATCAGCCCCGCCAGCGTGGTGCCATAGGTCTGCCAATAGTGCTGGCGCAGGTGGTTGGCCTCGGCCCGGTCGACATTGATGGCGCGCATCACCCAATCGACCATACGCGCTTCGATCAAATCGAAAAGCCGCGCCTCGGGGGGTAGAGCGTCTGATCAAGGTCGAAGACCCAAGTGGTGACATGAGAGAAAGCATCGCGCGGCATGGCGCAGAGGTAGGCCGAGATGGGCAGCCGCGCAAGCCCTCCCGGGTTGCGCATATGGTCGCGGTGAGTAAGGTGGCGCAACTTTCAAGGACAGATAGCTCATGCCCGACGCCAAAACCGGCCCGACCGACGCTTATTCGATGATTCTAGAGGCCATCGACATCGGCACCTATCGCCCCGGTGACCGGCTGGTAGAAAGCGAGTTGGCCGAGCGTTTCGGCGTGTCGCGCACCCCGATCCGTGAAGCTTTACAACGGCTTGAGACCCAATCGCTTTTGATGCGCGACGGGCGCAGCCTGATCGTGGCCTCGCTGGATCACAACCAGATGGCCGAGCTTTACGTCGTGCGGGGGAGTTGGAAGGGCTGGCCGCGCGTCTGGCCGCGCGCCATGCCACGGCTGAGGAAGTGCGCGTGCTGCGCGAGATGGTGGATGCCGACAACGCGCTGGCGGGCAATCCCAATGCGCTGGCGCGGGCGAATAAGCGGTTTCACAAGCAGATCCATCTGGCGTCGCACAACCGCTATCTGGTGCAACAGCTTGACCTTGTGCACCGCTCCATGGCCTTGATGGCGACCTCTTCGCTTGCGGTGGAGGGGCGTGGGGAGATCGCGCAGGCCGAACATAACCGCATCGTGGAAATGATCGAAGCGCGCGATGAGGATGGCGCGGATGAGGCGCTGCGCACGCATATTTCTGTTGCCTTCATGACCCGATTGAAGCAGGAAGCGGCCCGGCGCGAGGAAGATTTTTAGGCGTCTTCTTCTGCGGCCTTACGTAGTGGGGCAATGTATGCCCATGGGCGGTTTTGTCCCAAAAGTGGGGGCTGCGATAGAGCTCATAAAGTGCCTTGGCAGCGGCTACGGCCCCCAGGGCAAAATAGAGCGGGAATGTAATAACCCAAGGCAGCAGGTGGCGCTGCCCGCGGTTTGAGACCGCGATTACAGAGGCGCAGAGGTTCAGCAGTTCGGACAGGATGAACAGCGCAAAAATCGCCGTCATGAGCGGTGGGGCAAGCCAATCAGTGACCGGGTGGTACAGCCCAAAGACGCTTAGCCAGAGCGACCAGAGCAGCGGGGCGAGGGCGAATTGCGAGACCGTCGCGAGAAAGATCGCCTGCACGCCGATGAACCGCCGCAGCCCGAGGTCTTGCAGCAGTGCGCGCGGCCTCTGCATATGGACGGCCCATGTGATAAGATAGCCCTTCAGCCACCGCGATCGTTGCCGCACCCAAGGCCAAGGGCGGCAGTTGGCCTCCTCAAAAGTGGTGGTGGGTATTAGTTCGGTCACATAACCGCGCCGCGCCAGTCGAAGACCCAGATCGGCATCCTCTGTCACGTTATGAGCGTCCCAAGCGCCGAGCCGTTCAAGGATATCGCGCCGAAAAAACAGGGTTGTCCCACCCAAAGGGACAACCAGCCCCAGTCGGGCCACACCGGGTAGGATCACCCGCCACCACGTCGCATATTCGATGGCGAAACAGCGGGCCATCCAATTGCTGCGGCTGTTGTAAAAATCCAGAATCCCCTGCAAACAGGCGACATTCTCAGGCGCGTTTTGAAAGCGGGTTACGATCTGTTCGATTTGGTCCGGCTCTGGCGCATCCTCGGCGTCCCACACGCCGATGATACTGCCCCGGCAGAAGTCGAGCGCGTAGTTCAGCGCGCGGGGCTTGGTCTTGAGCGCCCCGGCGTCGGGTACTTCGATCACGCTGATCCACGGCGGTAAAGGCGTGCGGGCGATGGTCTTTCGGGTGAGGCTGTCGCTTGCTTCGAGGACCAAGACCACCTCCAGCAGTGATTTGGGGTAGGTCAGCCAAGACAGCCGCGCGATAAGCGCCTGCGCGATCTCTTCCTCATGCAGCAACGGCACGAGGACCGAGACGCGGGGCAGGCGGAAGCCCTTCATATCACTGGCCTCCGGCGGTGCCCGCGGTGGGGCGGTCCGGATGAGACACGCCCATAGCGCCGCCGCCTTGAGGCCACTGGTCAAAAGCAGCGTAAAGGCCCCCAGAGAAGCGCCACGGCGAGGACTGCCGAGGGAAAGAATACCAGCAGGGCAACGAGGGACAGCAGAATGCCCTGCAACGCAAACCGCCGTTTTCGGTTGCGCACCGCCCAGTTTCGACAGCTTTCGGCGTCCGCCACACGGGTGACGGCATGATGCGCGAGCTCTGTCGCGTAAAGACGGCCGATCTGAGTCTGCACCTGCTGGGGGTCGGCGATGACCAGCACCAAGGACTCCCCCTTTCGCCCAAGGCACTGCAAAGCTGGGAAAATTCGGCGGGACGGCTGCTGGCCACGAAAAGCCGGTCCCCCAGTTCAAGCCAAGGCACCGCGCCAAATTTCAGACAGAGGCGCGCGGGTATCCGAGCAGAGAGGCGCGGATCGGAGGGGCTGCGCGTAAGATCGACAGGCTGCGCACCGTACTGCCGGGCGAGCGCCCTGACGATGTCATCAGGCGCGACCAGCCCTTCGGTCGCAAGGACCTCGCCCAAGGGGGCGTCGATCCGGCGTTGTAGGTCGAGCCCGTGGAGAAGATCTCTTGGCCCGATGACCCCCGCCGCAATCAGATGCTGACCCAACCGCATCCGGCGGGCGGGCGCGGCGGCCATACGCGGCGCTGAGAGTTTAAGGCGAAGGTTGCTCATTCCGTGCCCCGTCGAGGTTCCGGAATGAGACTGGCAGGCGACCGTTAATTGAGAATTAACAGCCGCCTATGCAATCAATGCATGTGGCAAATTTTAGGCGTTACGCGCGGCCATGGCTTCGCTGAAACGCTCAAATAGGTAGTAGCTGTCCTGCGGGCCGGGGCTGGCTTCAGGATGGTGCTGCACCGACCAGACCGGGCGGCCATCGACGCGGATGCCGCAGTTCGACCCGTCAAAGAGCGACACATGCGTCTCGCGCACGCCTTCGGGCAGGGATTGGCCATCGACCGCGAAACCGTGGTTCATCGAGGTGATCTCGACCTTGCCGGTGTCATAGTCTTTGACCGGGTGGTTCGCCCCGTGGTGGCCGTGGCTCATCTTGACCGTGGTCGCACCAAGCGCCAACGCTAGCATCTGGTGGCCAAGGCAGATGCCAAAGACGGGCAGATCGGTTTTATCCAGCACGTCGCGGATCATCGGCACGGCATAGGCGCCGGTCGCTGCCGGATCGCCCGGACCGTTCGAGAGGAACACGCCGTCCGGTTTATGCGCCATGATATCGTCATAGGTCGCAGTGGCGGGCAACACGGTCACGTCGCAGCCCGCAGAGGCGAGGCAGCGCAGGATGTTGCGTTTCGCGCCATAGTCCACGGCCACGACCTTGTGTTTGGCCTCGGTCTGGGGCGCGTAGCCGTCGGGCCATGCCCACCGCATCTCGTTCCAACGGTAAGTCTGGGCGCAGGTGACGTCCTTGGCCAGATCCATGCCTTCGAGACCGGCAAAACTGCGGGCGGTGGCGACCAGCGCTTCGATGTCAAAGTTGCCGTCCGGGTCATGGGCGAGGGCGGCGTGCGGCGCGCCCTGCTGGCGGATCGCGCGGGTCAGGCGGCGGGTGTCGATACCACCGATGGCGATGCGACCGCGCGCGGCTAGCCAATCCGACAGCGGCTGGATGTTGCGCCAGCTGCTGGGCGTGGTGGGCATCCATTTTACGACCATCCCGGCGGCGACCGGATCGCCGGTCTCGTCATCTTCGGGGTTGGTGCCGACATTGCCGATATGCGGGAAGGTAAAGGTCACGATCTGGCCCGCATAGGAGGGGTCGGTCATGATCTCTTGGTAGCCGGTCATCGCGGTGTTGAAGCACAACTCCGCCACGGTCTGGCCAGTGGCGCCAAACCCCATGCCGTAGAAAATCGATCCATCCGCGAGGGCAAGGCAGGCGGTTGGGCGTGGGCGAGCGGGCGCGGACATGGGGCAGTCTCCGGGCAGAAATGGGCGGGTAAACGGGTGGCAACTTAATCCCGCGCGGGCGCGGGGTCAATAGCCGGAGATAAATGAGATATCGTTTTATATCAGTGACTTACCTAACGCGTCCCCCCATTGCTCCGCGCGAAGAGAGCAGGTAAGCTGCGACACTTGGATTTAGCGAAACACAGGAAACCACCATGTCATTGCGGATGCGCATCTCGGATGCTTTGAAACAGGCCATGAAAGACAAGGCGGCGGACCGGCTTTCGACGCTGCGGCTTATCAATGCCGCAATCAAGGATAAGGACATCGCCGCCCGGGCCAACGGCACGGATGAGGGCGTGTCGGATGCCGAGGTGCTGGGCATTCTCAGCAAGATGGCCAAGCAGCGTCAGGAATCGGCGCGCGCCTATGAAGAGGGCGGGCGTCTGGACCTTGCGGAGCGGGAGCGCGAAGAAGTCGAGGTGATCGAAGAGTTCCTGCCACGGCAGCTCAGCGTCACCGAAACCTCTGCCGCCGTGGATAAGGCCGTGGCCGATGTCGGCGCGACCTCAATCCGCGACATGGGCAAGGTCATGGGGCTGCTGAAAGAGCGCTATACTGGCCAGATGGATTTTGGCGCGGTGGGGCCGGTCATCAAAGACCGCCTGAGCTGAGCCGCGGTCAGGGTTTGAGATGAAGGGCTGGGCCGTCGGGTCCGGCCCTTTTTAGGTGTGCAGGTGACGTGACAGATCATCGTACAGCGCGATGCGCTCCTCTTCGCTGAGAAAGGCCCCGATCTCTACCTCGCGGCCCTCGCCGCGCAGGGTGACGTAATGTGGCACCGGGCCGTCATCGTCGTATTTCTTCACCCGGGTCCAATAACGGTTGCAGTTCCAATCCTTCACCTCGCCCTTGGCGGTGGTATGCACCAGCCGCGCCGTGGTCTCGTCGAGGGTCAGTACCTCTTCGATTTGCCGGGCGCGGTGATTGTGCTGCAAGGCCCAGTAAACCGCGCCCAAGGCCAAGAGTACGAAGGGCAGCAGGCCCCAGAGCAGGGCGGTGCCGAGCATGGCGAAAAGCGGGATCATCGCCAGCGTGAAAGTCGCCAGCATGAAAGCCGCAAAGCCGCGCGCGGGCAGGGATTGATGCGGCCAAAGGCGCATCTGCTGCGGATTTGCGCGGGGCGGGGTTGTCCATTCGTAGGGCATGGGATCGCTCAGGCTCACTCAACCGCCAAGATAGCGGCGCGGCGGGCGATGGCAATGCGGCGCGGGGACGCGGTCAGTCGCCCAGCAGATCCCAGCGGTTGCCGAAAGGATCGCGGAAGACGGCAACTTTGCCATAGGGCTCGTGCCGCGGTAATTCTTCAAATATGACGCCAGCAGCGGTCAGACGGTCGAATTCCGCCGTGAAATCATCTACTTTCAAGAACAGCCAAACGCGCCCCGCGCCCTGTTTGCCAATCGCGGCCTTTTGCTGGTCGTCATCGGCTCGGGCCAGAATGAACCCCGTCTGCGCGCCGGGCGGGGTGACCCGAACCCAGCGTTTGCGGCCCTGATCAACGTCTTCGGTCAGGTCGAACCCCATGACGCTACAGTAAAAATCGATTCCCGCGTCATAGTCAGGAACGATCAAGGTTATCGCAGAAAGATGCATCGTTTCGCTCCAGGTGGCGGGCGCGGAGAAGGCCGCGCCCGCAGGTGGTTTACTCTAGTTCGACAAGCAGGTCCTTGGCGTCGATCTGGCCGCCTGCTTGAACATGCACGGCCTTTACCACCGCATCACGCTCTGCATGCAGGCCCGTTTCCATCTTCATCGCCTCGATGGTCAAAATCAGGTCGCCCGCCTTGACCTGCTGCCCCTCCTTGACCCCGACCGAGGCCACGACCCCTGGCATCGGCGCACCGATGTGATTGGCGTTGCCGGCCTCGGCCTTGGGCCGCTGCACGGTGGCGTCCTTGACCAGACGGTTCGCCACACGGATCACCCGCGGCTGGCCGTTCAACTCAAAGAAGACCTTCACTTCGCCATCTTCACCGGCCTCGGATTCGGCCTGCAGGCGGATCTCCAACGTCTTGCCGGGGTCGATCTCGGCCGAGATCTCAGCGCCCGGCTCCATGCCATAGAAGAACGTATGCGTGGGCAGGGTGCGGACCGGACCATAGACGCGGTGGCGGCCCATGTAGTCGAGGAAAACCTTAGGATACATAAGGTAGCCGCAGAGGTCTTCATCATCGATCTGCATGCCGTCCAATTGCTCTGACAGTTCTTTGCGCAGGGCCTCAAGATCGACGGGCTCCAGATGTTTGCCGGGGCGTTCGGTGTTCGGCGTCTCACCTTTCAGCACTTTCTTGACGATGCCTGCCGGAAAACCGTTGGGCGGCTGGCCCAGATTGCCGCGCATCATGTCGATCACGCTGTCGGGGAAGGACACATCGACGTTCGGATCTTCGACCTGCGCGCGGGTCAGCCCTTGGGAAACCATCATCAACGCCATGTCGCCCACAACCTTGGACGAGGGCGTGACTTTGACGATATCGCCGAACATCTGGTTCACATCCGCGTAGGTCCGCGCCACCTCGGGCCAGCGGTCCTCCAACCCCATGGAGGCGGCCTGCGCCTTGAGGTTGGTGAACTGACCGCCGGGCATCTCATGCAAATAGACCTCGGAGGAGGGCGCCTGCATGCCGGTTTCGAATGCCGCGTAATGACCGCGGACTTCTTCCCAGTAATCAGAGATTTCGCGCACGGCCTTCATGTCGATTCCGGTGTCGCGGTCTGTGTGTTGAAGAGCCGAAACCACGGTGCCGAGCGTCGCCTGCGAGGTGTTGCCAGAAAGCGCATCCATCGCGCAATCGACAGCGTCTACCCCCGCCTCAGAGGCCGCGAGGATCGTGGCGGTGGCGCTGCCTGCGGTGTCATGGGTGTGGAAGTGGATCGGCAGACCAACCTCGGATTTCAGCGCTTTGACCAACGCGCGGGCTTGGGCGGGTTTCAGCAGACCGGCCATGTCTTTCAGCCCCAGCACATGCGCGCCGGCGGCTTTCAAATCCTTGCCCATGTTGACGTAATACTGAAGGTCGTATTTCGCGCGATCCGGATCGAAGATGTCGCCGGTGTAGCAGATCGTGCCTTCGCAGACCTTGCCGGAGGAGACCACCGCATCCATCGCCACGCGCATGTTCTCAACCCAGTTCAGACTGTCGAAAACGCGGAAGACATCGACGCCGGTATTCGCCGCTGTCGCGACGAATTTCTGCACAACGTTGTCGGGGTAGTTGGTATAGCCCACGCCGTTGGAGGCGCGCAGCAGCATTTGGGTCATCACATTGGGCAGGGCCGCGCGCAGATCCCGCAGGCGCTGCCACGGGCATTCCTGCAAAAAGCGGTAGGCCACATCAAAGGTCGCGCCGCCCCAGCATTCGACAGAGAAAAGCTGCGGCAGATTGGCGGCATAGGCGGGGGCCACCTTGATCATGTCGAGGCTGCGCATCCGGGTCGCCAGAAGCGACTGATGCGCGTCGCGCATGGTGGTATCGGTGATCAGCAACTGACGTTGTTGCCCCATCCAATCGGCCACGGCCTGTGGGCCCTTTTGCTCCAACAGGTTGCGCGTGCCCATCTGCGGCTCGCCATGCAACACGGGCGGTTTGGGATCGCGAACATGGGCAGCAGGCAGGGCGTGGCCCTTGGTCTCGGGATGGCCGTTGACGGTGATGTCGGCGATATAGGTCAGCACCTTGGTGGCGCGGTCGCGGCGCTGCTTGAAGTTGAAAAGCTCCGGCGTCTCGTCGATGAACTTGGTGGTGTATTCGTTGTTCAAAAACGTCGGGTGCTTCAGCAGGTTTTCGACGAAGGCGATGTTGGTCGACACGCCGCGCACGCGGAATTCGCGCAAGGCGCGGTCCATCCGCGCAATCGCCATCTCTGGCGTGGGCGCCTTGGCCGTGACCTTGGTCAGCAGACTGTCGTAGTAGCGCGTGATCACCCCGCCCGCATAGGCGGTGCCGCCATCCAGACGGATGCCCATGCCGGTGGCCGAACGGTAGGCGGTGATGCGGCCATAGTCGGGGATGAAGTTGTTCTGCGGGTCCTCAGTCGTGACGCGGGTCTGCAGCGCGTGACCGGTGAGAGAGATGTCTTCCTGACGCGCCTTGCCGGTGGCTTCGGCCAGTGGTTTGCCCTCGGCGATGAGGATTTGCGCGCGGACGATGTCGATGCCGGTGACCTCTTCGGTGACGGTATGTTCGACCTGCACGCGCGGGTTCACTTCGATGAAGTAGAATTTACCGTCGTCCATATCCATCAGGAATTCGACAGTGCCGGCGCATTCATAGTTCACATGGGCACAGATTTTGCGGCCAAGCTCGCAGATCTCGGCGCGTTGGTCCTCGGAAAGGTATGGCGCGGGGGCGCGCTCAACGACCTTTTGGTTGCGGCGCTGGACAGAGCAGTCGCGCTCATAGAGGTGGTAGATATCCCCCTGTTTGTCACCGAGAATTTGCACTTCGACATGGCGCGCGCGCAGGATCATCTTCTCCAGATAGCCCTCGCCATTGCCAAAGGCGGCTTCGGCCTCGCGACGGCCTTCGCGGACTTTTTCCTCGAGTTCCTTTTCCGACATGATCGGGCGCATGCCACGACCACCGCCGCCCCATGAGGCTTTGAGCATCAGCGGATAGCCGACTTCCTTCGCCTCGGCGCGGATTGCGTCCATGTCGTCACCCAGCACTTCGGTCGCAGGAATGACCGGCACGCCGGCTTCCATGGCAACGCGGCGGGCAGAGGCTTTGTCGCCCAAAGCGCGCATGGTTTCGGCGCGGGGGCCGATGAAGGTGATGCCGTTCTGCTCGCAGGCATCGACGAACTCGGGGTTCTCTGAAAGCAGACCGTAGCCGGGGTGGATCGCGTCAGCGCCGGCGGCCTTGGCCACGCGGATCATCTCGTCGATGCTAAGGTAGGCGGCGACGGGGCCGAGGCCCTCGCCAATGCGGTAGGCCTCATCCGCTTTGAAGCGATGCAGGCCCAGCTTGTCTTCTTCGGCGTAAACCGCGACCGTTTTCTTGCCCATCTCATTGGCGGCGCGCATGATGCGGATCGCAATCTCTCCGCGGTTGGCGATCAGGATCTTTTTGAAATCGGTCACTCGTTGGTCTCCCCTGCTGGATTTAACGGCAGCTTAGGGATGCTGCGGTGCAGCGCAAGGGGGCTGTGGCCGTCTTTGTCACATTTCTGCAAGCTTTCCGATCAGAGCGGCGAGAGATCGAAGGGGGCGGGCAGGTCGCGCAGGTTGCCTGCGCCCAACTGCCCCATATTGGCAGTAAGATCGCGCGCGAGCAGATCGATCAGGTGATCAACCCCGCGCGGTCCAAGCGCCGCGAGGGCAAAGTGGAAAGCCCGGCCAAGCATGACGAAATCCGCGCCGAGCGCGAAGGCGCGCAGAATGTCGAGACCCGATTCCACGCCGCTGTCGAAGATCACCGGCAATTTCGTGGCCGCGCGAATGGCGGGCAGCGCCTCGGCGCTGGCCGGGGCTGCGTCGAACTGGCGGCCGGCGTGGTTCGAGACCCAGATCGCATCCGCGCCGGCTTTCTCTAGGGCGGTCGCATCTTCTGGGCGCAAGACACCTTTGATCACCAGCGGGCCATCCCAATGGGCGCGCAGCCAGTGCAGATAGTCCCAATCGGGCGCGGTGCGCAGCAGATAGCCGACATGGGCGGTTGGCGGTAGGTTCGCGCTGGCCGTACCTTCGGTATATTTGTCGAGCATCTTCATATGGGGCAGACCACGCCGCGCCATGCCCATGGCCCAAGCGGGCCGCATCGCCACCTGTGCCATCAGGCGGGGGTAAGCTTGGGCGGGCTGGTCAAGCCAGATCGGGTCTGCCGCTCACGGCGCGAGGCAACCGGAACATCGACGGTAAGGACGAGTGTGGTAAAACCCGCGGCCTTGGCGCGGGCCAGCATGTCGGTGCGATCTCGGGGTCCCGCGGGGGTAGAGTTGGAACCAACCATGCGCGCCCAGATGGGGTGCAATATCTTCGGGGCTTGTGGCGGCAACGGTGGAAAGGCCAAAGGGAATGCCCGCCCGATCCGCCGCGCGGGCAAGGTGAGCTTCGGCATCGGGCCAGATCAGGCCGGACATGCCCAAGGGGGACATGCCGAAGGGCAGGGGCAGCTTTTGGCCCATCAGCTCAACGCTGAGATCAGGTGTGAATTCACCGTGCAACACCGATGGCATAAGCCCGACACGGTCCAAGGCCGCGCGGTTGCGGTGTTTGGTGGCCTCCGTCCCGGTTGCGGAATCAAGGTATTCCCAAACGAATTTAGGCAGGCGCGATTGCGCGCGACTGCGAAGGTCCGAAAGGGCGGGATAGGTTGCATGTAGGTCCATGGCGGCATTTGCGCCAAAGGGTTACGGATTGTCCAGATAGAGAGGAAGCGCGGAGATCGAGCCGGCGCCCCGCCGTCGGCGTAAGGGCGCTGCGCGTGCAGCGCTGTTTTCCGCCCGCCGGGTTACTGGCGGAAAGTTGACCGGGCAAGCGGTGCTGCTTCGCTGATCTTACGGTTCGGCGCGGTGGGTAGGTTGTCGGCCATATCCACAAGTGCTGCGATGGCCGCTTCGATTTCATCGCTGTCGCCGTTGGTCCCCCCATCCATATCGATCAAATGCACGGTCGGGGTCGCCTCGGCATCCAGACGTTCCTGCGCGATCGAGCGGAGCTCTTGCATTGTGCTGTCGATGGCGCGGCAAAGCCCGGCCAGCATTCCCGCCGATCCGGTGAGTTTCGCCGGGTCGATCAGCCCTTTTTCAGCGGCATCTAGGACCGTGGAAATTTGTTCGAGTTTGAACGAAGAGGTCGCCGCGAAATAGCGCACATCTTCAAAAGCGAGGGTGTCGCGGTTATCCCGTTGCACCCGTTCCACCACGATAGCGCTGCCCACAACCCGATCAAGACCGCGGTAGGACTGGACATGATGCAGCGTGGTGTCCCAGATCAGCGGCCCACGCGGCATATGCAGCATCTCACGGTAGCGGATTTGACCCGCGTTTGAGACGCAGCGCGCATAGCGTTCATTCACCGCCTCAGCCTCTTCATAGGGCATTAAACTGTGCAGGGGGCGGTTTATCACCTCATCCATCACCATGCCGCTGTGCGCCTCATGGGCGGTGTTGAGGGCAAGAAGTTCGAAGTGCCCGCTGTCGGCGTTCAATTCCGCAATGAACATCGGCAGCTTGAACCGGTCAATCTCTCGGCGCAGTACCGAAGTATCATCGTTTCTGAACATGAGCGGTTCCTCTCGTTTGTCGTTGTGCCATCACATTGCCGCCAAAGCATTATCAACGGGTAAAGATTTGCCCTGCATTTGAAATTCCCTGTCATTGCGCCCCCGCCCCATGGCGCCTAGTAGTCTTTCGAAAGAACATTTGTGGAACGTCTCTTTATCTCGTATCGCGGACGCGCTAGATTGTGGGCATGAGTGATTTTGACGAAATGGACGCCTTTGAGGGCGCTTCCCTGTCCGCCCGCGCCATGGCTGCGCGCCCGCAGCCTTATCTGGAGGGGTTGAACCCCGCCCAGCGTGCTGCGGTGGAGACATTGGATGGCCCTGTGTTGATGCTTGCCGGGGCGGGCACCGGTAAGACGCGGGCGCTGACGGCGCGAATCGTGCATCTGCTCAACACCGGGCGCGCGCGGCCGCATGAGGTGTTGGCGGTCACCTTCACCAACAAAGCCGCGCGGGAGATGAAGAACCGCGTGGGTCAGATGCTAGGCCAGCAAGTGGAGGGGATGCCGTGGCTGGGCACGTTCCACGCGATCTGCGTCAAGCTGCTGCGGCGCCATGCGGAATTGGTGGGGCTGAAAAGCAATTTCACGATCCTCGATACGGATGACCAGCTGCGCCTGCTCAAACAACTGGTCGCCGCAGAGGGGATCGACGACAAACGCTGGCCCGCGCGGATGCTGGCGGGGATCATCGACGGCTGGAAGAACCGCGCCCTGACCCCCGATAAGATCCCAAGCGCGGATGCCGGGGCCTATAACCACCGTGGGCCGGAGATATACGCGCAATATCAACGCCGTCTGGTTGAGCTGAACGCCACCGACTTCGGTGATCTGCTGTTGCATATGGTGACGATTTTTCAGGCACACCCGGATGTGCTGGCCCAGTATCAGCGCTGGTTCAAATACATCCTCGTCGACGAATATCAGGATACCAACGTGGCCCAATACCTCTGGCTGCGGCTGCTGGCGCAGGGGCACAAGAATATTTGTTGCGTCGGTGACGACGACCAGTCGATCTATGGCTGGCGCGGGGCCGAGGTGGGCAACATTCTGCGGTTCGAGACGGATTTCCCCGGCGCCCATGTGGTGAAGCTCGAGCAGAATTACCGCTCGACCCCGCATATTTTGGCCGCCGCGTCAGGCGTGATCGCGGGCAATGAGGGGCGGTTGGGCAAGACCCTCTGGACCGAAGAGACCGAAGGCGAGAAGGTACGTCTGATCGGCCATTGGGATGGTGAGGAAGAGGCGCGCTGGATCGGGGATGAGATCGAATCCGCGCAGCGTGGCTCACGAGGGCTCGACCCATTCTCGCTGGATGACATGGCGATTCTGGTTCGGGCAAGCCACCAGATGCGCGCCTTTGAAGACCGATTTCTGACCATCGGCCTGCCTTACAAGGTGATCGGTGGCCCCCGATTCTATGAGCGTTTGGAAATCCGCGATGCCATGGCCTATTTCCGCGTGGTCACCAGCCCCGACGATGATCTGGCCTTTGAGCGATCGTGAACACGCCAAAACGCGGTTTGGGTGAAAAGGCGCAGCAGAAAATCCAGCGCACCGGGCGCGAACATGGGGTGAACCTTGTCGAAGGGGCGCGATCCTCTTGGCACACGGGGGGATCAGCGGCAAAGGGGCAGCACAACTGCGGCTGTTGATCGACGGGATCGACCGTTGGGCGGCAATGCTGCGAGGCCCCCGGATCGAGATCAGCGAAGACGACGCGGTGCTTGATGATGGCGCGGCGCCGCTGCGGGTCGATTACGGCCCGCCCGAGGTCTCTCATGTTGAACTGGCTGAAATGATTCTCGACGAAAGCGGCTATACCGGCATGTGGCAGAATGACAAAACGCCCGAAGCGCCGGGGCGGTTGGAGAACCTCAAAGAGCTTGTGAAAGCGCTGGAAGGGTTCGAAAACCTGCAAGGCTTCCTCGAACATGTCAGCCTGATCATGGACAATGAACAGGAAGGCGACAGCGAGAAGGTCTCGATCATGACGCTTCATGCGGCCAAGGGGTTGGAATTCCCTATGGTTTTCCTGCCGGGTTGGGAGGACGGATTGTTCCCCTCGCAGCGTTCGATGGATGAAAGCGGGTTAAAAGGGCTCGAAGAAGAGCGACGGCTGGCCTATGTTGGCATCACCCGAGCCGAGCAGATTTGCACGATCTCTTTCGCTGCCAATCGCCGGGTCTTTGGTCAGTGGCAAAACGCGATGCCGTCCCGTTTTATTGATGAGCTGCCCGAAGAGCATGTGGATGTGCTGACCCCGCCGGGGCTTTACGGCGGTGGTTTCGGCGCCGCGATGCCGCAATCCGACCTGCATGACCGCGCGGCAAGCGCCAATGTCTATAACTCCCCGGGGTGGAAACGCCTGCAATCGCGCAGCGGGGCGCGGGGCACCAGCCAGCCGCGCGAAAGCCGCAATGTCACGATCGACATGCAGGCGGTCGCTGCCTTTGAAATGGGCGAGCGCGTTTTCCACGATAAATTCGGCTATGGCGAGGTAATCGGTATGGAGGGCGACAAGATGGAAGTCGCTTTTGAAAAGGCCGGGACCAAGAAGGTCGTGTCGCGTTTCCTGACCGGTGGTAACGACGTGCCGTTCTGACGCGCCATCGTACCGCTAAGGCGAGGCAGTCAAAAGCCCGCCTAAACAAGGCCTTAAAAACAAAAACGACGACACCTTGGGAGGAAGGTGCCGCCGTTTCTATGTCGGCCCGAAGCGTCGAGGGAGGGTCGGCTTCGGGTCTCCTTGCGGGGTCCGCCTCATTCAGGGAGGAGGAAGGTGACGCGCACCCCGACTTTCAGACGGCAGAACAGGGAGGGGTTCTGACGTCCGATCTCTATCTCTGCTTAGCCGCGGGAAGATTCCCATGCGACGCGGCGCAGTTCGGAACGGCTCAGGCCAAGGTCGGCCAGTTCGCGGTTGCTCAACGCGCTCAGACCGTCGAAAGTTTCACGGTACAGACGGTGCTGTTTGTAGCGGGTTGCCAGTGCTTCGAATGCGCCGCCGATACGGGCGAAGACGGAAGTTGTGTTTGCGGTTGTTGTGTTCATGTAAGCCATTTCGGCGCCTCTTTTTTCATCGGTTAATCATCTCGTTGCGTGCTATTTACGCTCTTTCTGCATTTGCACAACGGGCATAAAGTCAATGCCGCTATGCAGAAATCGCATAGGTTTGGATCTGCGCAACTTATTGATTAAAAACGGTTTTGATCCTGCGGCGAAACGGCGCAACGTCATAAAGCTGTCATATGGGGGTGGAGTGGGGAAAGGGGCGACGACATCTGGGAGGAGGTAGATGTCGCCGCCAATTACAGACACATCCGGGAGGAGGATGGAAGCGTCTGGTCTTTCCAAACTCAGCTGCATCCGGGAGGAGGAGGGATGCATCCAAGTCTTGGTCAAATCAGACACATTCGGGAGGAGGATGAATGTGTCTGGTCTTTCCGAAAGCGGGGCGCTTTGCCCTGCCTATGAACCTAAGTTAGCGCTAATTGCTGCGAGTGCACAATATTTCTTTTTGCAATGCTGCTATGCGGCGAAAACATGGTACCCCTGCGTAATCCTTGGGCATTCCGCCTCATCCCTATGCAAAAATGGCCGTCCCCTTGCGCTTGGCGCAGAACCTGCCATTTCAGAAGCCGTAATAGAGGAGAATTTGCGCATGTCTGTGACCAAAGCAGAAGTCGAAGCGGCGCTGGCGCGGGTGCAACTGCCCGACGGGAAAAGCCTGTTGTCCCATGATCTGGTCCGCGCGCTGGTCGTCGAAGGCGATAAAGTGCGATTCGTCATCGAAGCGCCCAACGCCGATGTCGCTCGGCAGATGGCCCCCTGCGTGACGCCGCAGAGCAGGTGGTGCGCGATTTGCCCGGGGTAGGTGATGTATCGGTTGCCCTGACCGCCCATGGCCCCGCCCCGAAAGCGCCCAGTCTCAAGATTGGTGGGCACCCCAAACCGCAAGAGGGGCCGATGAAGCCCAGTGGCGTGAAGCGCATCCTTGCCATCGGCTCGGGCAAGGGTGGGGTCGGGAAATCAACCGTCAGTTCCAACCTCGCGGTGGCGCTGGCGCGGGCGGGGCGCAAGGTGGGTCTGCTTGACGCAGATATATACGGTCCCAGCCAGCCGCGCATGATGGGGGTGAATAAACGCCCTGCCAGCCTCGACGGCAAAACGATCATTCCGCTGCAGGCCCATGGCGTGACCATGATGTCGATTGGTTTCATGTTGGAAGAGGGCAAGGCCGTGGTCTGGCGCGGGCCGATGCTGATGGGCGCGTTGCAGCAGATGCTGGGGCAGGTGGAATGGGGCGAGCTTGACGTGCTGCTTGTCGATCTGCCGCCCGGTACGGGTGACGTGCAGCTGACGCTCTGCACCAAGTCCGAGTTGTCGGGCGCGATCGTGGTCAGCACATCGCAGGATGTGGCCCTGATCGACGCGCGCAAGGCGCTGGACATGTTCGCGACGCTGAAGACCCCCGTGCTGGGCCTGATCGAGAATATGTCGACATTCGTCTGCCCCGATTGCGGTTCTCAGCATGAGATCTTTGGCCATGGCGGTGTGGCGGCAGAGGCCGACAAGATGGGGGTGCCGCTGCTGGGCAGCCTGCCGATTGATCTCGACACCCGTCTGGCGGGGGATATCGGCACGCCGATCGCTGCAGGCGAAGGGCCGATGGCCGACGCCTATGCGCGTCTTGCGCGGGGTCTGATCGACGGCGGTATGGCCTGAAACTTGGGGCGCGGGCGGTTACCCCAGTTCGCGCCCTTCGACCAGATGACCATAGAGTGTCGTCAGCATCGAGACGAAAACCAGCCCCTCTATAAGGTAGATCGCTGAATCCAGCATCAGCCGCAGGCCGGGGTCGGCGGGCGGCAACATGCTTGCGATCACGCCTAACAACGTGTTCACCACCGCCAGCAATACGGCCAGCGCCCAGAGCGTGCCTGCCAGCGGTTCCGTCGCGCGCCAGCTTTCGCGCACTGACATAACGTGCCCCAAGGCGGCGGCTGGCAATACCAGGCTGAGCCGCAGCGCCAGCCATAGGAAGGCCACGCCCGCCACCAGTCCGATCAAGAGCAGCGCCGCGGGGCTCGACCCGGTCAGCCCGCCCAAGAGCAACATGGCGAGGCCAATGGGAAGTGCCGCAAGAAACTGGACGAAGCCCAGAACGATGGCGCGCCAGACATAGGCCCCGAACAGACGCGCGCCGGGGCGCAGGTCGGCCCCATCATGGCCAAGCAATACGTAGCGGTGCCAGAGGATGGCCATCAGCGCATAGCCAAGGATGCCGGCCACACCGCAGGCGATCAGGATCAAGAGTTGATCCGTGGGCGGCGGCGCGGCGTTTTTGATCACCTGATCCATCGCCCCAAGCGCATCTCCGGCCAGCACACCCGCCACGGCGGCCGCGCCCATCACCCAAAGCACCGCGGGCAGGATCACCCGCAGCGTGGTGGAAGGCGCGTGAAACAGCATGTTCAGCGCGTGGGTGAATAGAGCCGTGGCTTGGATCATGATGAACTCCCTCATTTTGCGGCATTACATGGCGTGGGTGGGCCGAAAGGGCAAGATGCAGTCAGTTAAGGGAGGCGTAGGGCTGGGAAAGCATGGGCGGCTGGGACGTCATGGGAAAAGTCGCGGGAATGCATGGGAAGTCTGGGAAATTATGGGCACGCCTTGCGCTATTGGCGGGTTCTGCCGATTCGCGGGCAGGGGAGTTGACCTGCATTCCGAAGCCTCCATACAGTTTCCGCAGAACAGGCAACGAACACGCCCTGTGGATAACTATGTGAGCAAATTTTAGTGGGAAACTGTGGGAATTTGTGCAGCCCGCAATTCGTTAACAAGATATTGTGTTTGAGGCCTAAGGAAACTCAATTTAAGCTATTTTCCGCTCAAAAAGTTATACCAGATGTTGTTCACACAGCCTGTGCAAAACAAAATATTGGGCATATTTCCAAAAAATATGTAGACGCCCATCAATTCCCATGGCATCCCTAGTGCATCGGATGAGAACGGGACACGGGGCAGCAAACGACCCCAAAAATAATCAAAACCTAGCAGGTTTCATACAGGCACCTCGCTTTCATCAGACCAAAGAGATCCGGCGCGTGAGCGAGCAGACATCCCCCCAGGTGGCGCGCGCAGTCGGACTTCCCCGCCAAGCTGCGGGACGTGGGCGGCGGGTTGATCAGTGGCAGCAGATCAACCCGCCGTTTCCATTTCCGGAGCAGGGCAGAGAGACGAAAAAACGAATTAAGCGCAAAGGCGCAAGAGGCAGGGACAGAACGTGAGCCGCAGGTTCAGAGGCGAAAGCCACCACAAGGTCGATACGAAGGGGCGGGTGTCTATCCCAGCCTCTTTTCGGCGTGTGTTGGAGGCTGGCGACCCAAACTGGAAAAACGGCGACAATCCCGAATTGGTCATTGTTTATGGCGACCAGCGCCGCAACTACCTTGAATGCTATACAATGGAAGCCATCGAAGAAGTCGACGCCAAGATCGACCGCATGCCGCGTGGCTCCATGCAGCGTAAGGCGCTTCAGCGTCTGTTCCACGGCCAGTCTTTCCCGACCACGGTAGATGAGACAGGCCGCTTGGTGCTGCCCGCCAAGCTGCGCAACAAGATCGAACTCAACGGCGAGGCGTTTTTTATCGCTGCCGGTGACACCTTCCAGATTTGGAAGCCCGAAACCTACGAGACCGAGGAAGAATCCTGGCAACAAGAGCTGCCCGACGATGTCGACCCGCTCTCGTTCCTTGATGGTGACATGGAGGTCTGACGGAATGGTTGCTGCCTCTGACCCTTCCGCCCCTCACACACCCGTTCTGCTGCGTCCTATTCTAAACGCCGTGGCGCCCGTGGAAGGGGTCTGGCTTGACGGTACCTTTGGCGCGGGCGGCTACACCCGTGGCTTTCTAGAGGCCGGGGCCGCGCGTGTGATCGCGGTGGACCGTGACCCTCTGGCGTTCGAGATGGCAGCGGAATGGGCGGGCGACTATGGCGACCGCATCACCATGCAGCAGGGCGTCTTCTCGCGCATGGATGAATATGCCCAAGATCTTGATGGGGTGGTGCTGGATCTCGGCGTTTCTTCGATGCAGCTTGATCAGGCCGAGCGTGGGTTCTCCTTTATGAAGGACGGCCCGCTCGACATGCGGATGAGCCAAGACGGCCCCTCGGCGGCTGATCTGGTTAATGAGGCTGAAGAAGAGATCATCGCCAACATCCTGTTTCAATATGGTGAAGAACGCGCCTCCCGCCGGATCGCCAAGGCGATTGTCCGCGCCCGAGAAGACGCGCCGATCACCACCACATTGGAATTGGCCAAACTGGTCGAAGGCTGCCTGCCACGCTCCAAGCCCGGTCAGAGCCATCCCGCCACGCGCAGCTTCCAAGCGCTGCGCATCGCGGTGAACAATGAATATGGCGAGCTGTTCCAAGGGCTTATGGCCGCAGAGCGCGCGCTAAAGCCGGGCGGGAAACTGGCTGTGGTGACCTTTCATTCGGTCGAGGACCGCATGGTCAAACGCTTCCTCACCGCGCGGGCAGGGGCCGGGGGCAATGCTAACCGTTTTGCCCCGGCGCTTGAACAGGCGCCGCCGCAGTTTACACTCAAATCGCGTAAGGCTATCGGGCCTGACGCGCAGGAATTGGATGAAAACCCGCGCAGCCGTTCGGCCAAACTGCGGGTCGCCACGCGCACCGATGCGCCCAGTGGTGAGATTGATGCGAAATCCATCGGCATGCCGATGGTCAGGGGATCTGATAGATGCGCACGGTGATGTATATCCTCACCACCATTGCCGTGGTTGGACTGGCCTTCTGGGCGTACCGCGAGAATTACGCGACCCAACAGGCACTGAGCGACGCAGACCGCTTGCATGCCAATATCCGCGCCGCCCATGCCCGGCTTGCCGTGCTGCGCGCCGAATGGGCGTTCCAAAACCGCCCTGACCGGCTGCGCGATCTGGCCGATCTGAACTTTGACCGCCTCGGCCTGTTGCCACTGCATCCCGGCCAATTCGGCCAGGTCGATCAGGTGGCCTATCCGCAGCCGCCGTCCGAACTGCTGCCGATCACCGATCCTGTGGATGTCTCGACCATGAATTACGACGCGCTCACCGGCGCGGATGAGTCCGAGGAGGACTTTGAATGATCCGCACCCCGCTTCGCCCATTGGCCCGTATCCTCGACGCCCGCGAAAAGGGCGAAAACCCCGACGCGATCGAGCGTGAGAACAAGCGCATCCGCCATGAGCAAATGCGCGACAAGGCCCGGATGCGTGCTGAAGGGCGGCTGTTGGTCCTTGGCGTCTGTTTCCTCTGTGCCTTCACCGTGATCGGCGGGCGCATGGGTCTGCTGGCGATGTCAGAGCCGTCAGAACCGCGCGGCCACGCGCCGGGGGCCGTGATCTCGGCCTCGCGCGCGGATATCACCGACCGTAACGGCAACCTGCTGGCCACCAATTTCGAGACCCATGCGCTCTATGCGCAGCCGCGTCACATGATCGACCCTGAGATGGCCGCGAAGAAGCTGGTCAAAATCTTTCCCGACCTGAAAGAAGAGCGTCTGATCAAGGACTTCACAGGCAAGCGTAAGTTCCTGTGGATAAAAAAGAAAATCAGCCCAGAGCAGATGCAGGCCGTGCATGATATCGGCGATCCGGGGCTGCTGTTCGCACCGCGCGACATGCGCCTTTATCCAAACGGTTCGCTGGCCGCACATGTGCTCGGCGGGGCGAGTTACGGCAAAGAAGGCGTCCACGCCGCCGAGGTAATCGGCGTCGCGGGGGCCGAGAAATATTTCGACGACTACCTGCGCGATCCGGCCAATGGCGCGAAACCGTTGGAGCTGTCGCTCGACCTGACCGTGCAAGCGGCATCTGAGCGGGTGCTCTATGGCGGCATGAAGCTGATGAACGCCAAGGGTGCCACGAGCATTCTAATGGATGTGCACACTGGCGAGGTGATCTCGGTCGCGTCGCTGCCTGATTTCGACCCCAACAACCGCCCGCGTCCGCTGACCCAAGGGGATGCGTCTGACAGCCCGCTGTTCAACCGGTCGGTGCAGGGGGTTTACGAGCTCGGCTCGACCTTCAAAATCTTTGCGGCAGCTCAGGCGGTGGAGTTGGGCCTGTTCAACGCCGACACGATCATCGACACCTCTGGCCCGATGAAGGTTGGCGGTTTCCGCATCGGTGAATTCCGCAACAAGAACTACGGCAAGCTGAGCGTCGCCGATATCATCGTGCATTCCTCGAACCGGGGCACAGGCCGGATGGCGCTGGAAATCGGCATCGAGCGGCAGCAAGAGTTCCTCAAAAGCCTTGGTTTCTTTGAACCAACCCCTTTGAGATCGTCGAAGCCTCGGGCGGGAAGCCGCTGTTGCCGAGCCGCTGGACCGAATTGTCGAGCGTCACGATCTCCTATGGTCACGGCCTGTCGAGCACGCCGATGCACCTTGCCGCGGGCTATGCAGCCATCGCCAATGGCGGGCGCGTGGTGAAGCCCACGCTGCTGAAACAATCCGCCCCCCAGCTCGGCCCCCGCGTCATGTCGGAAGAGACTGCAGCACAGGCCCGCAATATGCTGCGCAAGGTCGTCACCGATGGCACGGCGAGCTTTGCCGAGGTGCCCGGCTATCAGATCGCGGGCAAGACTGGCACGGCGGACAAGCCCAAGCCAACTGGTGGCTATTATGAGGACAAGGTGATCAACACTTTCGCCAGCATCTTTCCGATTGATAATCCCAAATATGTGCTGATCGTCACGCTGGACGAACCGGTGGAAACCTCTGGGCCGAAACCACGCCGCACGGCGGGTTGGACAGCCGTGCCCGTGGCCGCCGAGATGGTCCGCCGCATCGCGCCTTTGCTGGGCCTGCGCCCCGCTGTTGAACCGGTGAACAACGCTGTGCTAACGCTGACCAGCAGTAACTGAAAAGACATCTCTATGACCGACCGGGCCGTACCCCTTTCCTCCCTCGGGCTGACAGCGCGGGCGGGGGCCAACCCCATGATCACCGGGATCGCCGTGGACAGCCGTGAGGTCCGCGAAGGCACGCTCTTCGCCGCCATGCCGGGCAGCCGCGTGCATGGGGCAGAGTTCATTCAATACGCCCTGCGGATGGGCGCGGCGGCGGTGCTGACCGACGCGGCAGGGGCGAAACTCGCCGCCGAGGAACTGGCGGGCTCTGACGCGGCGCTGGTGGTCTCCGACTCGCCGCGCGAAGCGCTGGCGCGGACGGCGGCTCTGTGGTTCGGCGGCCAGCCCGCCACGATGATTGCCGTGACTGGCACCAACGGAAAAACCTCGGTCTCGACCTTTGTGCGCCAGATTTGGGTTGAGATGGGATTGCCTGCCGTGAACCTTGGCACCACCGGGGTCGAGGGCGCATGGGCCGCACCGCTGGCGCATACCACGCCCGAGCCGATCACCCTGCACCGCACGCTGGCCGAGGCCGCACAGAACGGCATCACCCATGCGGCGATGGAGGCATCAAGCCACGGGCTTGACCAGCGCCGTTTGGACGGGGTGACGCTCAAGGCGGCGGGGTTCACTAACTTCACCCAAGACCACCTTGATTATCACGAAACATTCGAGGCCTATTTCGCCGCAAAGGCCGCGCTTTTCGCCCGCGCCTTGCCCGAAGACGGCACCGCAGTGGTCAATATTGACGACGAAAAAGGCGTCGACATCGCCGCCATCGCCCGTGCGCGCGGCTGTGAGGTCATCACCGTGGGCCGGGACGGGGGCGATCTGCATTTGCAGGGCCAGCGTTTCGACGCAACCGGGCAAGACTTGCGCTTTAGCTGGCGCGGCAAGACCTATCAAAAGCGGCTTAATCTGATCGGCGGTTTTCAGGGCGATAACGTGTTGCTGGCCGCCGGGCTGGTCATCGCCTGCGGGGCCGACCCGCAAGAGGTTTTTGACACACTGCCGCATCTCACCACCGTGCGGGGCCGGATGCAGCTTGCCGCCACCCGCGACAATGGCGCGGCGGTGTTTGTGGACTACGCCCATACGCCCGATGCCGTGGCCACCGCACTCGCCGCCATGCGCCCGCATGTCATGGGACGGCTCGTTGCCATCGTGGGCGCGGGCGGGGACCGAGACCGGGCCAAGCGCCCCTTGATGGGGCAGGCAGCGGCCGAGAATGCGGATATGGTGATTGTCACCGACGACAACCCGCGCAGCGAAGACCCGGCAAGCATCCGTGCCGCCGTGCTGGGCGGCGCACCCGAAGCGATGGAGGTTGGCGACCGGGCAGAAGCCATCCTGCGCGGCGTCGATGCTTTGGAGCCGGGCGACGCGCTGCTGATCGCGGGAAAGGGCCATGAAACCGGGCAGACCGTTGGCGATGACGTGCTGCCTTTTGACGATGTGGAACAGGCCAGCGTGGCCGTGGCGGCACTGGACGGGAGATTGGCATGAGCCTTTGGACAGCGACAGAAGCGGCGGAAGCCACGGGGGGCACGCGCAGGGCGATTGGGCCTGCAACGGTGTGTCGATTGACACGCGGACCTTGCAGCCCGGCGATTTCTTCGTGGCCCTCAAGGCCGCGCGGGACGGGCATGAGTTCGTGGCGCAAGCGCTTGATAATGGCGCGGCAGCGGCTTTGGTGACCCATATTCCCGAAGGCGTGGCGCAAGATGCGCCGCTTTTGATCGTCGATGATGTGCAAACAGCGCTCGAAGCGCTTGGCCGGGCAGGGCGCGCCCGGCTTGGTCCGCAGGCCAAGGTGGCGGCGGTGACCGGCAGCGTTGGCAAAACCTCGACCAAGGAAATGCTGCTGGCGATCTTTGGCGATCAGGGTCGCGCCCATGCCAGCGTCGACAGCTACAACAACCATTGGGGCGTACCGCTGACACTCGCGCGGATGCCACGCGATACCGATTATGCGGTGATTGAGATCGGCATGAACCACCCCGGAGAGATTGCACCGCTCGCCAAACAGGCGCGGCCCGACGGGGCGATGGTGACCAATGTTGCCGCCGTGCACCTCGAAGCCTTTAAGGATGTCGCTGCCATCGCGGTGGAAAAGGCCAGCATATTTGACGGCATGGAGCCGGGCGGCGTGGCGGTGATCAACGCCGACCACGCGCACAGCGATATCGTATTGTCCAAAGCCGTGGACCGGGGCCTGCGAGAGACGACCTTCGGCCAGAAGGGGCATCATTACAAGCTGGGCGAGGTCAAGGTGCAGGGCGATGCCACCGTGGCCCAAGCCGAGGTCGAAGGCGCACCGCTGCTATATAAAATCGCCACGCCGGGACGGCACTTTGCCATGAACGCGCTCGGCGCACTGGCACTGGCCGAGGCGCTTGGCGCGGATCGGGCGCTGGCGGTGCAATCGTTGGGCCGCTGGTCGCCCTATGCCGGACGCGGGGTGCGAGAGCGCATCCAACTGGACCCCGTGGATACCTATCTGGCGCTGGAGTTGATCGACGACAGCTATAACGCCAACCCGACCTCCATGGCCGCGGCGCTAGAGGTGCTGGCGGCCTCGGAAGTGACCCATGACATCGGGCGCGTCAGCAAGGGGCGGCGGATCGCTTTTGTCGGCGATATGAAAGAACTCGGCCCCGAGGCCGTGGCGCTGCACGCGGGGCTGGCCGATCTGGAGGCTACCCGCGCGCTTGACGTGGTGCATTGCGTCGGCCTGTTGATGAAAGCCTTCTACGACAACCTGCCCGAACACCAGCGTGGCGATTGGACGGAAACCGCCGAAGAGATGTTGCAAGGACTCCGCGCACGTCTCGATTCCGGCGATGTCGTGCTGATCAAAGGGTCGCTTTCGATGAAGCTGGGCGGTATTGTTGACGCCATCCGCAAAATGGGCCATCCGGTCCCGACCGCCTGATCGGCGATTCACCCCACATGATGAGTTAGGACGCGATATATGCTCTATTGGTTGACGCTGCTGTCGGATGGCGGCGATTTTTTTAACCTGTTTCGCTATATCACTTTCCGCGCGGGCGGGGCGTTTCTGACGGCATTGGTATTTGGCTTTATCTTTGGCAAACCGCTGATCGAAGTGCTGCGCAAACGGCAGGGCAAGGGCCAACCGATCCGCGATGACGGCCCCGAGGGGCACTTCGCCAAGGCGGGCACTCCCACCATGGGCGGGCTGCTGATCGTGGGGGCCTTGTTGACCTCGACCCTGCTTTGGGCGCGGCTCGACAATCCTTTCGTCTGGCTCGTGCTTTTCGTCACGATGAGCTTTGCCGCCATCGGCTATGCCGACGACCACGCCAAGGTCAGCAAGCAAAACACCGATGGGGTACCGGGTAAGGTGCGGCTTTTGCTGGGCTTTCTTATTGCGGGCATCGCCGGCTACTGGGCCGCGCAATACCATCCGACAGAGTTGCAGTACCAACTTGCCCTGCCGGTCTTCAAAGACACGCTGATCAACCTCGGCGTGCTGTTTGTGCCCTTCGCGATCATCGTCATCGTCGGCTCGGCCAATGCGGTGAACCTTACCGACGGGCTGGATGGCTTGGCCATCATGCCGGTGATGATTGCCGCAGGCGCGCTCGGCGTCATTGCCTATGCCGTGGGCCGGGTGGACTTCACCGATTATCTCGATGTGCATTACGTGCCGGGCACCGGGGAAATCCTGATCTTCACTGCAGGGCTCTTCGGCGGCGGCCTCGGGTTCTTGTGGTACAACGCGCCGCCCGCCGCCGTCTTCATGGGCGACACCGGCTCCTTGGCACTCGGCGGCGCTTTGGGCGCGATTGCCGTGGCCACGAAACACGAGCTGGTGCTGGCGATTGTCGGCGGGCTTTTCGTGGTCGAGGCGCTGTCGGTCATCGTGCAGGTGCTTTACTTCAAACGCACCGGCAAACGGGTTTTCCTGATGGCACCGATCCACCACCACTATGAGAAAAAGGGCTGGGCCGAGCCGCAGATCGTGATCCGCTTCTGGATCATCTCGCTGATCCTCGCCCTGCTGGGGCTGGCGACGCTCAAGGTGCGCTAAGCGCTTAGAAGATCGACCAATCCATGTGACGCGCCAAAAGGGCCAGTGCTTCGGTGCCCTTTTGGCTGTTGCCATAACGGTTCAACCCCGGTGACCAGACCGCGATGCTGGCCCGCCCCGGGACGATGGCCAGAATGCCGCCGCCCACGCCGGATTTGCCCGGCAGACCCACGCGGTAGGCAAAATCGCCCGACCCATCGTAATGTCCACAGGTCAGCATCAGCGCGTTCAGCCGCCGGATGCGGCTTGGCGCGACCAAGCGCGGCACGTCCGGCGCTTCGATCAGGAAGCGCCCCGCCATGGCAAGCTGCTGTACCGTCATCTCCATCGCGCAGTGGTGGAAATAGGTGCCAAGCGTCCGCTCCGGCGCGTTGATGAGGTTGCCGTAGGATTTTAGAAAATGCGCCAGCGCGAAATTGCGGTGGCCGAAATCGGTCTCTGATGCGGCGACGGTGTCGTTGATGTGGATGTCATCTGTGCCCGCAGCTTCCCGCACGAAGCGCATGATCTCGGCCAGTGCTTCGCGCGGCTCGCGGTTGCCCAAAACCTCGTCAGTGGTAACAATCGCGCCCGCGTTGATGAACGGATTGCGCGGGCGGCCCTGTTCCTGCTCAAGCTGTACGATGGAGTTGAACGCCCGCCCCGAAGGCTCGCGCCCCACACGGTGCCACAGTTGGTCGCCCGACCGGCCAAGGGCGATGGCGAGCGTGAAGACCTTGGTGATCGACTGCACCGAAAAGGGCACCTGCGTATCGCCCGCCACATGGCACTGGCCATCCGCCGTCACCACCGCGATGCCGAACTGTGCCGGGTCCACCGTAGCCAGTTGCGGAATATAGGCCGCCACGTCGCCCCAATGGTCGTCTTCGCGCATCATGTCATTGAGGCGCGGCAACACATCGCTTAGGTCGGGTTTCGCGGGGCTGGACATCTTTGGCGACCTCTGGCTTGTGATGAGCGCATCATGCCCCCATTCTGGGGTCAACGGGTATCAGGGGATTGCAGATGATTCCAGTACAGGGCTTGGAAGGCGCACGCGTGGCGGTGCTGGGATTGGGCCGCTCGGGCCTGAGTGCGGCACGCGCGTTGCAGGCGGGCGGGGCCAAGGTCAGCTGTTGGGACGATGACCCGGCAGCACGCGCACGGGCCGAGCGGGAGGGGTTCGCCTGTGTCGACCTCAACACCCCCGGCGCGCTTGATAAAATCACCCGGCTGATCGTCAGCCCCGGCATTCCGCACCTCTACCCCGCGCCGAACCCGGTGGTCGCCGCTGCCCTCGACGCAGGCGTGCCGGTGGACAATGACATCGGCCTGTTTTTCCAAAGTTTTGCGACACTGGCATGGGATCACTACGATGTCGCACCGCGCGTCGTGGCGGTGACCGGCTCGAACGGCAAATCCACCACTTCGGCGTTGATCCATCATATTCTTGAGCATGTCGGGCGGCCCTGCCAATTGGCGGGAAATATCGGGCGCGGGGTCTTGGACCTCGACCCTGCCGTGGATGGCGAGGTCGTGGTGTTGGAACTCAGCAGCTATCAGACCGAACTTGCCCGCGCGCTAACGCCTGATGTGGCGGTCTTTACCAATCTCAGCCCAGACCATTTGGACCGTCACGCGGGCATGGGCGGCTACTACGCCGCGAAACGTCGGCTGTTCTCCGAAGGCGGGCCAGACCGCGCGGTGATCGGTGTGGACGAGGCCGAGGGCCGTTTCCTCGCCGGGCAAATGAGCGAGGGACCAAGCGATGACCGGGTGATCCGCATCAGTGCGGAGACCAAACTCTCTGGCCCCGGCTGGCAGGTCTTTGCCAAAAAGGGGTTCTTGAGCGAATACCGCCGTGGCAAACAGGTCGGCTCGATCGATCTGCGCAGCATTCAGGGGCTGCCGGGTTCGCATAACCATCAAAACGCCTGTGCGGCCTATGCCGCCTGTCGCGCGCTTGGCCTCGCCCCGCGCGTGATTGAGGCGGCGTTCCACAGTTTCGGCGGCTTGCCCCATCGCAGCCAGACCGTGGCCGAGGCGAATGGCGTGCGCTTTGTCAACGACAGCAAAGCCACCAACGTCGACAGCGCGGCCAAGGCGCTGGCCGCTTTCCGCAACATCCGCTGGATCTGCGGCGGGTTGGAGAAAGAGGGCGGGCTGAAAGGGTTGGCAGAGGCCCAAGGCGCGGTACGCAAGGCCTATGTCATTGGCCGCGAGGCCGCGCATTTCGCCATGCAGTTGACGACCGAAGCCGAAGTCTGCGGCACGATGGAGAAAGCCGTGGCGCGGGCTGCGGCAGAGGCGGAGGAAGGCGATGTTGTCCTGCTCGCCCCGGCTGCGGCAAGTTTCGATCAATATGACAATTTCGAACGGCGTGGTGAGGATTTCGTGGCGCAGGTGCAAAAGGCACTCTCGGAGTAATCCGCGCGCCTAGCCGCTAATCGCCCGCGCCGCGGCCATGCCCGAGGACCAGGCCCACTGGAAGTTATACCCGCCGAGCCAGCCGGTCACGTCCACCGCTTCGCCGATGAAATAGAGACCGGGCACGTCCTTCGCCGCCATGGTTTTGGACGAGAGCGCATCGGTATCCACACCGCCCAAAGTGACCTCAGCCGTGCGATAGCCTTCGGTGCCGCCGGGGTGCAATTGCCAGTTCTGCAACGCCTCCACAAAGGCGATGAGCCGCGCGTCGGACCAATCCGCCAAGTTGCCTGAGAGGTCAAACTCTTGGCCTAAATAGTCCACCAACCGCGAGGGCAGGTGCTGCGCGAGGATGGTGGTAAAGTTCCGCCGCCCCGCAAGCTGCCTTTGATCGCGCAGGGCGTCCAACAGAGTGCCCTCGGGGGCAAGGTTCACCGTGATCGGCGCGCCCTCTTGCCAGTAAGACGACGCCTGCAAAACCGCGGGGCCAGAGAGGCCACGGTGGGTGAAGAGCAGCGCCTCGTCAAAGCCAGTGGCCCCGGCGGTGATACGGGCAGGGGTGGCCACACCGGCCAGCGGCGCAAAGCGGCCTTCGGCAAAGGTGAAAGGCACCAGCCCCGCGCGCGTGTCCGTCACTTTCAGGCCGAACTGGCGCGCGATGTCATAGGCGATGCCGGTCGCGCCCATCTTGGGGATCGATTTGCCGCCCGTCGCGATCACGAGGGTGCGCGCGGTGACTTTAATAGTCTTATCAGGAGTTTGCAGGTCGAAGGTGAATTGCCCGTCAACCTTCTCAAAATTGCGCGCGCTGCTTTGTAACTGCAGATCAACCCCGGCCTGCTGCATCAACCCGCGCAGCATGGCGATGATCTCTTTCGCGCTGGTATCGCAGAAGAGTTGGCCCAGCGTTTTCTCATGCCACGCGATGCCGTGGCGATCGACCAGTTCGATGAAATCCCACTGGGTATAGCGCGCCAGTGCGGATTTGGCGAAATGCGGGTTCTGGCTGAGAAACGCCTGCGGCTCGCAATACATATTGGTGAAATTGCACCGCCCGCCGCCCGAGATGCGAATTTTCTCGCCCGGCGCTTTGGCATGGTCCACCACCAACACGCGCCCGCCCGTGTGGGCCGCGCACATCATGCCAGCGGCTCCGGCTCCAATGATGGCTGTATCAACTTGCATGGGCGCGCTCTGCCCGAATGCGAAGGCCCGGTCAAGAAGACGTGAGAGTGGTTGTCCGTTCACGCTGGCGGCATAGCTGGAGGCAAGACGCAATTCGAACAGGAGCAGAGAATGACCAAATTGACCGCAGAACAGGATTTCCCGAAGATGGATGTGGCCAAACTCGGCGGCGGCACGCTGACCTTGGGCCAACCGCAAGAGGGGCGCGACTGGCAGTTGGTGGTGGTCTACCGCGGGCTGCACTGCCCGATCTGCAAAAAGTACCTCGCCCAGTTGGAAAAGCTGCAAAGCCAGTTTCATGAGATCGGTGTGGATGTGATCGCCGTTTCGGGCGACCCCGAGGAAAAGGCCAAATCCATGGCCGAAGAAGACGGCCTGACCCTGCCCATCGGCTATGATCTGAGCCTCGAACAGATGGCCGATCTTGGCCTCTACATCTCTGACCCGCGCAGCCCGCAGGAGACCGACCGGCCCTTCGCCGAACCAGCCACCTTTGTCATCAACGACGAAGGCAAGCTGCAGATCGTCGACATCTCTAACGCGCCCTTCGCGCGGCCCGAGTTGGAGGGGCTGTTGAACGGCCTCAAGTTCGTTCGCGACAAAGGCTACCCGGTGCGCGGCACCCACAAGGCCGCCTGATAGGGCGACCACAGGCGACGACCTGAAAGGGCGGCCAGACCGCCCGGCGGCGGGGCCTTGCACGGCCCCGCTTGCCCCGCCTGCCTTTGCGGGGTGAAATGCACTAGCTTCATATAACAATTCGGGCTATTCTTCCCGGATGAGACCCCGCAAAGGGGCCGTTGAGGCAGTTAAGGCAGATACCCATGACAGAGATGGTCTATGGCGCGGTCCCGGTACGGGATGGTGAACCGATCCTTCCAAAATGGTGGCGTACGGTCGACCGCTGGGCTTTGTCCTGCGTGTTGATCCTGTTTGCTGTCGGCATGCTTTTGGGGCTCGCCGCCTCACCGCCCTTGGCGGCGAAAAATGGCTTTGATGCCTTTCACTATGTGCAGCGGCAGGCGTTCTTTGGCGGATTGGCGCTGGTGGCGATGCTGCTGACCTCGATGATGTCGCCGACGCTGGTGCGGCGCTTGGCGGTGCTGGGGTTTGTTCTTTCATTCGTGGCGTTGGCGCTGCTGCCCTTTTTCGGCACCGACTTTGGCAAGGGGGCGACTCGCTGGTATTCGCTGGGGTTCGCCTCGTTCCAGCCATCGGAATTTCTGAAACCCGGTTTCATGGTGGCCGCCGCATGGATGATGGCCGCCGCGACCGAGATCAACGGCCCTCCGGGTAAGTCTTGGTCTTTTGCGCTGTGTATCTCCATCGTGCTCATGCTGGCGATGCAGCCCGACTTTGGGCAGGCCTGTCTTGTGCTCTTTGGCTGGGGCGTGATGTATTTCGTGGCCGGCGCGCCTATGGTGCTGCTGGTCGGCATGGCGGGGCTCGTCGTTCTGGCGGGCACCTTTGCCTACTCCAACTCCGAACACTTCGCGCGGCGTATCGACGGCTTTCTCAGCGTTGATGTCGATCCGACAACCCAGCTTGGCTATGCCACCAACGCCATCCGCGAGGGCGGGCTGTTTGGTGTGGGCGTCGGCGAGGGCGAGGTGAAATGGTCGCTGCCCGACGCGCATACCGATTTTATCATCGCCGTCGCCGCCGAAGAATATGGCCTTATCATGGTCGTCTGCATTATCGCTCTATATACTGTCGTGGTCGTCCGTTCGCTGCTGCGGTTGGTGCGCGAGCGTGACCCCTTCATCCGGCTGGCCGGAACCGGGCTGGCCTGCACATTCGGAGTACAGGCGATGATCAACATGGGTGTGGCAGTGCGGCTTTTGCCCGCCAAGGGCATGACCTTGCCCTTCGTGAGCTATGGTGGTTCTTCGGTGATCGCCAGCGGCATTGCCGTGGGCATGCTCCTCGCCTTTACCCGCTCGCGCCCGCAGGGTGAGATCAGCGACATTCTGGGCCGGGGCCGCCGCTGATGGCCGCCCCACTGTTGATCATCGCCGCCGGGGGGACCGGTGGGCATATGTTTCCCGCGCAGGCTTTGGCCGAGGTAATGCTGAAACGCGGTTGGCGGGTGAAGCTCAGCACCGATGCTCGCGGCGCGCGCTATACCGGTGGCTTTCCCGAAGCGGTTGAGATCAGCCAGATCAGCAGCGCCACTTTCGCCCGGGGCGGCGTGGTGGCCAAGGCGCTGGTGCCGTTCCGCATCGCGGCTGGTGTGGTCCGCTCGGGGTTGAATATGCTGCGCGACCGGCCTTCGGTCGTGGTGGGCTTTGGCGGCTATCCTTCGATCCCCGCACTTGGCGCTGCATGGGCGCTGCGGATGCCGCGAATGATCCATGAGCAAAATGGCATTCTGGGCCGGGTGAACGAAATCTTTGCCAAGCGGGTGCACGCCGTGGCCTGCGGCATCTGGCCCACGAAATTGCCCGAGGGCGTGCAGGGCTGGCATGTGGGCAACCCTGTGCGCGCCGCCGTGTTGGACCGTGCCGGGGCCGCCTATATCCCGCCGGGGGATTATCCGATGGAAGTTTTGGTGATGGGCGGCAGCCAAGGCGCGCGCATCCTGTCCGACGTGGTGCCGCCCGCGCTGGCCGCGCTGCCGATGAACATGATCCGCAACATCCGCGTCAGCCATCAGGCCCGCGACGAAGACGGCCAGCGGGTGGCAGACTACTATGCCGAGTCTGGCATCAGCGCCGATGTGCGCCCCTTCTTTGACGATGTGCCCCGCCGCATGTCCGAAGCGCAACTGGTGATCAGCCGCTCGGGTGCCTCCAGCGTGGCAGATCTGTCGGTGATCGGGCGTCCGTCGATCCTGATCCCCTTTGCCGCTGCGGCAGGTGACCACCAAAGCGCCAATGCCCGCGGTCTGGTTGATGCCGGGGCCGCGATCATGGTGCCCGAACGCAAGGCAAACCCCGAAATCATGACCGACCAAATCCTCGCGGTGCTTGAGATGCCCGATGGGGCGTTGCAGATGGCGCGGGCCGCGCTGTCGGTCGGCAAACCCGACGCGGCCGAGACATTGGCAGATATGGTCGAACAGCTTGCCGCCCAAGGCACGCTGGCCCCCGCAGAAGAGGAAAACCCCAATGAACGCCGCCGCCACCAAACTGCCGACCGATGTCGGCCCGATCCATTTCGTCGGCATCGGCGGCATCGGCATGTCTGGCATCGCCGAAGTTCTGCTGAACCACGGCTACAAGGTGCAGGGATCGGACCTGAAGACCACTAAGATCACCGTGCGGCTGGCCGAGCTAGGCGGGCGCATCTTCGAGGGGCAAGCGGCTGAGAATGTCGAAGGGGCGGCCGTGGTCGTGATCTCTTCGGCGATCAAACCGGGCAATGCAGAATTGGACGAGGCCCGCCGCCGTGGCCTGCCCGTCGTGCGCCGAGCCGAGATGCTGGCCGAGCTTATGCGGCTTAAGTCCAACATCGCCGTGGCGGGAACGCATGGCAAAACCACCACCACAACGCTGGTGGCCGAACTGCTGGTCGCGGGCGGCATCGACCCTACCGTCGTGAACGGCGGCATCATCCACGCCTATGGCTCCAACGCGCGGATGGGGCAGGGCGAATGGATGGTGGTCGAGGCCGATGAGAGCGACGGCACCTTCAACCGGCTGCCCGCAACCATCGCCATCGTCACCAACATCGACCCCGAGCATATGGAGCATTGGGGCGACTTCGACACGCTGCGGCAGGGGTTTTTAAACTTCGTCTCCAACATCCCCTTCTATGGGCTGGCGGTCTGTTGCACCGATCACCCTGAAGTGCAGTCGCTGGTGGGCAAGCTGACCGACCGCCGCGTCATGACCTATGGGTTCAACGCGCAGGCCGATGTGCGCGCGGTGGGGCTGCATTACAAAGACGGCGTGGCGCATTTCGATGTGCATCTACAATCCGAAGGCATGGTCATCGAAGACTGCGCCCTGCCAATGCCGGGCGATCACAACGTCTCGAACGCGCTGGCGGCGGTGACCGTGGCGCGGCACCTTGGGATGAAGCTGGAAGAGATCCGCGCAGCTTTGGGCAGTTTTGGCGGGGTGAATCGCCGCTTTACCCGCGTGGGCGAAGTGGACGGGGTCACCATCATCGACGACTATGGCCACCACCCGGTTGAGATTACCGCCGTCCTCAAAGCCGCGCGGCAGGCCAGCGAGGGCCGCGTGATCGCCGTGCACCAGCCGCACCGTTACTCCCGCCTGTCGCATCACTTCGACGAATTCTGCGCCTGTTTCAACGATGCCGATGTGGTGGGCATCGCCGATGTCTATGCCGCGGGCGAAGAGCCGATCCCCGGTGCCGACCGCGACGGGCTGGTCGCCGGGCTGATCCAGCACGGGCATCGCCACGCCTATGCGGTCGAGGATGCCGAGGCGCTGACGCAATTGGTCCGTCGCGAGGCGCGACCGGGCGATATGGTGGTCTGCCTTGGGGCGGGTACGATCAGCGGCTGGGCCAATGACCTGCCCGAGGCGCTGCGCGCGGCCAAGGAGGCCGCCGCGTGACCCTCGTGTGGCTGTCGATCCTTTGGGTCTTCGCCGCCGTGACAGTGGCCATGCTGCCGCTGCGCTCTCAATACCTGCCGGGGGTGATCTTGCTGATCGCCGCACCGGTGCTGATCGTCGCCATCGGTGTGACGCATTCATGGGCCTTTGCGCTCTTGGCTCTGCTGGCTTTCCTGTCGATGTTCCGCAATCCGCTGCGTTATCTCTGGGCGCGGCTGCGGGGCCAAAAACCAGAGCTGCCGAAATGAGCCTGTCTCTCATCCTCGCCTGTTTCTGGTTTGTGATCGCCAATATCCTCGCCATGACCCCCAGCAAAGATTTCCACTGGCGCAGCGCCTATCTGCTGATCGCCGTGGGCATCCCCATCGTTGGTTTCGTCACCGCGCAGCACGGCCCATGGCTGGGCATGCTGGTGTTGGCGGGGGCTGTTCGGTGCTGCGCTGGCCGGTGGTCTATTTCGTCCGTTGGCTGCGCCGAGGGGCAGGGCGGATCAAAGGCCCGGCGGAATGACCCTGACACCGACCCTTGCCGCGCTGCTGACCGTCTTTGCAATCTGGATGATCGCCTGTCTCTGGACCGGTTATCGCGGCCGTGTGCTGTGGTTCTTTATCGTGCTGGCGGTTGGCCTTGGGCTTAACGCATCGTGGATGGTCTTCGGGCTGGATGCGCGGGTGTTTGAGCCGCATGCGCTATTGGCGCAGCTTTCGGTGCTGTTCTATGCGGTGGGCGGTTTCGGTCTGGGCTGGCTGGCCGGGCGGGTGGCGAAACGCTGGCGTGAGAGCCGCGTCGATCCGCCGTCTTCTTGATGGTTTGCCCCGCCTGTTAAATGCGCTAAGTCCGGCGCCATGATGACGCTGAATATCCCCGACCTGCGCGGCAGGCTTACCCCAAATCGCGCCTTGAGCGACCTGACATGGCTCCGCGTTGGCGGCCCTGCGGATTATCTGTTCCAACCCGCCGATGTGGAGGACCTGTGCCTTTTCATGCGCCGCTTGCCGCAGGGCATCACGGTTTTCCCCATGGGCGTGGGCAGCAATCTGATTGTGCGCGACGGCGGACTGCGGGCTGTGGTAATCCGGTTGGGGCGCGGTTTCAACGGGATCGAGATTGCGGGTGATCGGGTGACCGCGGGGGCGGCGGCGCTGGATGCTCATGTGGCGCGCAAGGCGGCGGATGCGGGGCTTGATCTGACCTTTCTGCGCACCATTCCCGGCAGCATCGGCGGGGCTTTGCGCATGAACGCGGGCTGTTATGGCAGCTACACGGCGGATCATTTCGTCTCGGCCAAGGCTGTGACCCGCGCGGGCGAGGTGGTGACCCTTACGGCGGATGACCTCAATTTCCGTTACCGACAAAGCGATCTGTCGCCCGGTGCGGTGTTGATCGGGGCAACCTTTGCGCCGCCTAAAGGGGAGCCTGAGGAGTTGCACGCCCGGATGGAACAGCAGCTTGCCAAACGCGACGAAAGCCAGCCGACCAAGGACCGCAGCGCCGGGTCGACCTTTCGCAATCCGGCGGGGTTCTCTTCGACCGGGAAGGCAGACGATGTACACGACCTGAAGGCGTGGAAGGTGATCGACGACGCCGGGATGCGCGGGGCCACCGTGGGGGGCGCACAGATGAGCCCGAAACATTCCAATTTCCTCATCAACACCGGCAGTGCCACGGCCCATGATCTAGAGTCATTGGGCGAAGAGGTGCGAAAAAAGGTTTACGCTTCAAGCGGTATAAGGCTAGAATGGGAAATTAAGCGCGTCGGTGAAAAATTGGGTGATCCGGTGTCGCAAAGCTAAGCCGTCGGGCATCAGCTAAGTCACGGCAAAGCAAAGAAAACAATGATAGGGGCCGCAAACGGTCCGAGGCGAAGAGGCACTTTGGTGGGTAAGTCGAGCGGACAAACCCCGACAGTGGCGGTATTGATGGGTGGCCCCTCGGCCGAGCGTGAGGTGTCCCTGTCCAGTGGGCGTGCATGCGCCGCTGCCTTGCGGGAACATGGCGGATATAACGTGATCGAGGTCGAAGCCGACCGCGATCTTGCAGCTGTCCTGACTGATCTTCAGCCCTATGCCGTATTGAATTGCCTGCATGGCCGTTGGGGCGAAGATGGCTGTGTGCAGGGTCTGCTTGAGTGGCTCAAACTGCCTTACACGCATTCCGGCGTGCTCGCCTCGGCTCTCGCGATGGACAAGCAGCGCTCCAAGGATGTGTTCCGCCATGCGGGGCTGCCGGTCGTCGAAAGCGTTATCGCCCCCAAGGCCGATGTGATGGCAGCCCATGTGATGGCGCCGCCCTATGTGGTCAAACCCAACAACGAAGGCTCCTCGGTTGGGGTCTACCTCGTGGCCGAGGAAAATAACGGCCCGCCGCAGCTGTCCGAAGACATGCCCGCCGAGGTGATGGTCGAGACCTTTGCGCCGGGGCGTGAGCTGACCACCACCGTGATGGGCGACCGTGCGCTGGCCGTGACGGATATCATCACCACCGGCTGGTATGATTACGACGCGAAATACAAGCCCGGCGGCTCGCGCCACGTGGTGCCCGCCGATCTGCCGCAAGAGATTACCGATCTGTGTTTCGACTATGCCCGCCGCGCCCATGTGGCGCTTGGCTGCAAAGGCATCAGCCGCACCGATTTCCGCTGGGACGAGGCGCGGGGGCCTGCGGGGCTGATCCTGCTTGAGACCAACACCCAGCCCGGCATGACCGCCACCTCGCTGACGCCCGAACAGGCCGCGGCCTGCGGCATCTCGTTCCCTGAGCTTTGCGCTTGGATGGTGGAGGATGCCTCATGCGATCGCTGATCCGCCGCCGCCCGGAGGCTGGCAAAGCCGATCCCGCCCCCTCGCGGTGGTCGTGGCGCATGCAGCGGCTGATGCTGACGCCCGGCTTTCGCTTTGCCCTGCGCGTCGGGTTGCCTTTTACGTTAAGCCTGCTGGCAGGCACGATCTATATGGCCGACGAAGAGCGCCGCGGCACCGTGGTGCAGGCAATCGCCGATGTCCGCGCCAGCATTGAAGAGCGGCCGGAGTTCATGGTCAAGCTCATGGCCATCGACGGCGCAAGCGACCTGCTGTCGTCTGAAATTCGCACCGCGCTGCCGCTGGAATTCCCGCTGTCCTCCTTCGACCTCGACCTGCCGCAGATCCGCGAAAAGATCACCGATATCGATGGGGTCAGACAGGCCAATGTCCGCATCCGCCCTGGTGGCGTGCTGCAAATCGACGTCACCCCGCGCGTGCCTGTGGCCGTCTGGCGCAGTGAGACCGGGCTGGCGCTGGTGGACAACACTGGCGCGCATGTGGCACGGATCGGGGCACGGCGCGATCATGCGGATCTGCCCCTGATCGCCGGGGCAGGGGCCGCCAAAGCGGTGCCGGAAGCGCTCAAACTGATTGGGGCCGCCAATGTTTTGGGTGACCGGCTGCGCGGCTTGGTCCGTGTGGGTGGGCGCCGCTGGGACGTGGTGTTGGACCGCAATCAGACGATCATGTTGCCCGAAGAAAACGCGCTGCAAGCGCTGGAACGGGTGATCGCGCTGGAAGGCGCACAAGAAGTCCTCACGCGGGATGTGGCGCGTGTGGATATGCGGTTGGCGGCAAGACCAACCCTCAGAATGAACGAAGATGCCACCCGCGAATGGTGGCACATCAGGCAGCTTTCCGGCCAGTAAGATGGCCATTGGAATCGGGACAGTAACGAAATGATGGACCTATACGACAGTCAGCGTTCGATGCGGCACATGCGCAAATTGGCGATCCAGCGCGGGGTGGTGGCCATTTTGGACGTGGGCAGTTCCAAGATCGCCTGTCTGGTGCTGCGTTTTGACGGCATTACCCATGACGGAGAGAATGGCGACATCGGCTCGCTGGCCGGGCAGTCGGGGTTCCGGGTCATCGGGGCGGCGACCACCCGCTCGCGCGGTGTGCGCTTTGGTGAGATTTGCGCCATGGGCGAGACCGAGCGCGCGATCCGCACCGCACTTCAGGCCGCGCAGAAGATGGCTGGCATCCGGGTTGATCACGTTATCGCCTGTTTCTCGGGCGGGGAGCCGCGCAGCTATGGGCTCGACGCTTCGGTGGAGCTCGAGGGGCAGTCGGTCTCGGAGCAAGACGTGGCGCGCGTGCTGGCGGGCTGTGACGTGCCGGAATACGGCGAGGGCCGCGAAGTGCTGCATGCCCAGCCGGTGAACTTTGCGCTGGATCACCGCAGCGGTCTGGCCGATCCGCGCGGGCAGTTGGGCAACAGCCTGTCGGTGGATATGCACATGCTCACCGTCGATGCCGATACGGTCCAACACCTCGCGCATTGCATCAAACGCTGTGATCTGGAACTGGCCGGGATCGCGTCGTCCTCCTATGCATCGGGCATCTCGGCGCTGGTTGAGGACGAACAGGAACTCGGCGCGGCCTGTATCGACTTTGGCGGTGGTACCACTGGCGTGTCGATCTTCATCAAGAAACACATGATCTATGCCGATACCGTGCGTATGGGCGGCGATCACGTCACCTCGGACATCTCCATGGGCCTACAAGTGCCGATGGCCAACGCCGAGCGGATCAAGACCTTCTACGGCGGCGTGCATGCTACCGGCATGGACGACCGCGACATGATCGAGATCGGTGGCGAGACGGGCGATTATGAGCACGACCGCCGCACCGCCAGCCGGGCCGAATTGATCGGCATCATGCGCCCGCGCGTCGAAGAGATCCTCGAAGAGGTCCGCGTTCGGCTGGATGCTGCCGGTTTCGACCATCTGCCAAGCCAACAGATTGTACTTACCGGCGCAGGCAGCCAGATACCGGGGCTTGATGGGCTGGCCAGCAAGATCCTTGGCCAGCAGGTCCGTCTGGGCCGTCCGCTGCGCGTGCATGGGCTGCCGCAGGCCGCAACAGGGCCGGGCTTTGCCAGCTCGGTGGGCCTCGCGCTCTTTGCGGCGCATCCGCAGGACGAATGGTGGGATTTCGACATCCCCGCCGACCGCTATCCGTCCAGGTCGCTCAAACGCGCCGTCAAATGGTTTAGAGACAACTGGTGACCGCAATATCGGGTGAGACACCCGAGATAAGGCGGAAACTGGCAAGTTTCTGCCCATATTTAGCGTCAAATCGATGTTTTTTAGGTGACGATCCGGCCCTAGCCCGGTAGGGTCGGGTAAATTTGGTCGAAAAACTCCCGCAGAACGCGGATAACTGGACAGGCGGACAGCACATGACACTCAACCTTTCAATGCCAGGACAAGATGATCTGAAACCCCGTATCACCGTCTTTGGTGTTGGTGGGGCAGGCGGCAACGCGGTCAACAACATGATCGAGAAGCAGCTTGATGGTGTTGATTTCGTCGTGGCGAACACCGACGCTCAGGCGCTGCAGCAGGCACAGGCCGAAAACCGCGTCCAGCTGGGCATCAAGGTTACCGAAGGTCTGGGCGCGGGCGCCCGTGCCAGCGTTGGCGCCGCCGCTGCCGAAGAAAGCATTGAGCAGATCGTCGACCACCTTGCTGGCGCGCATATGTGTTTCATCACCGCAGGCATGGGCGGCGGCACCGGTACGGGTGCGGCACCGATCATCGCGCAGGCCGCGCGTGAGCTGGGCGTTCTGACCGTTGGCGTCGTGACCAAGCCCTTCCAGTTTGAGGGTGCCAAGCGCATGCGTCAGGCCGAAGACGGCGTTGAGACACTGCAAAAGGTCGTCGACACGCTGATCATCATTCCCAACCAGAACCTGTTCCGTCTGGCCAACGAAAAAACCACCTTCACCGAAGCCTTCTCGCTTGCCGATGACGTGCTCTACCAAGGTGTCAAGGGCGTGACTGACCTGATGGTTCGTCCGGGCTTGATCAACCTCGACTTTGCCGACGTGCGCGCCGTGATGGACGAGATGGGCAAAGCGATGATGGGCACAGGCGAGGCCGAGGGCGAAGATCGCGCCATCCAAGCCGCCGAGAAAGCCATCGCCAACCCGCTGCTGGACGAAATCAGCCTGCGCGGTGCCAAGGGCGTTCTCATCAACATCACCGGCGGTCACGACCTCACGCTGTTCGAACTCGACGAAGCGGCGAACCGCATCCGCGAAGAAGTTGACCCCGAAGCAAACATCATCGTCGGCTCCACGCTGGACGAAAGCCTTGGTGGCCTGATGCGCGTCAGCGTTGTCGCCACCGGCATCGACGCCACCGATGTGAACACCGAAATGCCGGTCCCGCGCCGCTCCATGAGCCAGCCGCTGCGCCAGAACGTGTCGGTTGACGATGTGGCGCCGGTCTCTGCCGCGCAAGCGCCTGCCGCCGCGCCGGTTGCTGCCGAAATGAAGCAGGAAGTTGAGCAAGCCGCACTGTTCCAAGACCTTCAGCCGGTCCAGGATCAGTATGAAGAAGAGAACGTTGTCGAAGATGACGACGGTCTGCCCGCTCCGGCCTATCAGCCCGAGGTGGCCGCATTCGAGCCGCGTCAGGAAGAAGCCATTGAGGCCGAGCCCGAAGCCTTCGTTGCACCGCGCGCCCCGACACCCGGCACGCCGTCCCCCGAAGCACTGGCCCGCCTGCGCGCCGCCGCCCAAAAAGCAGCGCCCGAACAGCACCGTCAGGCCCAGCAGCAGCAGGGTGAGCAGGGCGACAAAGGTCGCTTTGGCATCAACTCTCTAATCAACCGGATGACCGGCCACGCCGAAGGCGAAGCACAGGCCCGCCCTGCGCGCCAGCAGCCTCCGGTGCAGACTCGCGCTTCTGCAGCTGCTCCGCAGCCGCAAGAAAACAACGATCCCGATCAGGAGCGCATTGAAATCCCCGCGTTCCTGCGCCGTCAGGCCAACTGATCCGATCACGATAGATGACGAAAGGGTCGCCTTAGGGCGGCCCTTTTTCGTTTTATAACAAGGTTTTGTAATAAGGTCGGCACGCTAGCGCCCAAATGTTACGGGCATGTTTCAGACCGTTGCAAAGATTGAGTTGAGCAAAACGAACCAGCGCCTTAATCCAGAGTTCAACACACAAGAAGATGTTCGAAGCTTGAGGATGACCCGGTGCAGACAACGATCAAATCAGCAGTAAGTTTTTCTGGCACAGGCCTGCACTCCGGTCAGCCTGCGACGGTGACTCTGCGCCCGGCCTCCGCCCACCATGGCATCTGGTTCTCGCGCAGCGATGTGGCCGTGGGCGACCGACTGGTCCCCGCCCGCTGGGACGCGGTGAACCGCTCGCCGCTCTGCACCAAGTTGGAAAACCCCACTGGCCTGTCGATCTCTACCGTTGAGCATCTGATGGCGGCCATTGCTGGCTGTGGCATCCATAACCTTTTGATTGAGATCGACGGCCCCGAAGTGCCGATCCTCGACGGCTCCTCCCTGCCTTTCGTGCGCGGCATCATGCAGCGCGGTTTGCGTCAGCTTGCGGCCCCTGTGATGGCGTTTGAAGTGCTCAAAACCGTGAGCGTGCAAGACGGTGATGCGACGGCTACGATCTCTCCGGCGGACACGCTGCAGATCGACTTTGAGATTGATTTTGCCGATGCGGCCATCGGTCAACAGCACAAGTCGCTGATCATGAACAACGGCTCTTTTGCACGCGAACTTTGCGACAGCCGCACCTTCTGCCGTCAGGCCGATGTCGAAGCGATGCAGGCCAATGGTCTGGCGCTCGGCGGTGAAGCGGGCGAGAACGCGGTGGTTTTCGACGGCGATGCGGTCGTCAGCCCCGGTGGTCTGCGCCACGCGGATGAGCCTGTGCGCCACAAGATGCTTGACGCGCTTGGTGATCTGGCGCTGGCGGGTGCACCGCTGTTGGGCCATTACGAAGGCAAACGCGCGGGCCATTCGCTGACCAACACACTGCTGCGCGCGCTCTTCGCCACACCGGATGCCGTGCGTCTGGTGGCCTGTGACGCGGCGCAAACCGCACGGTTGCCGGGCTCCGGGTTGATCTGGGGCGAAATCCCGCAGGTTGCTTGATCTGGCAGCAGGTCAGAAACACCGTAAACCGCAGGGCGCTTAGGCGGCGAAGTGCCATTGAACGCCCTGCCAATGCCTTGTATTCACTAAGCCGAAGTGACATGCCTGACCCAGCGATGCGCCACCGCGTACCCGGCTGCGGGCGGGGGTGGAATGGGCGTTTTGCAACGCAGATTATTGTGCTAGTCACATGCGCAAGAGGGTCAAAGACCATGGGTTGGACGATGCAAGGGGTGCGGGCATGACGGTAGCAGGATCGCGCAAGCGGACGATCAGTGCGGTGCTTCTGGTCGCGACATTGGCAGCCTGCGGCGGTGGTGACGGACGATCGGACGGCAGCTTTTTCAACCCGCAGGAAATCCCGCTTGAGACCTATTCAGCCGAGCAAATCTTTGAGCGCGGCGAATATGAGCTGACCAACAACAACCCCGGTGAGGCGGCGTTTTATTTCGCCGAGATCGAGCGCCTTTATCCCTATTCCGAATGGGCGAAACGCGCGCTGATCATGCAGGCTTTCGCCTATCACAAAGATCAGGACTACCCCAACAGCCGCTCCGCCGCGCAGCGGTTCATTGATTTCTATCCGGCCGAAGATGATGCCGCCTATGCGCAGTATCTCTTGGCGCTGAGCTATTATGACCAGATCGATGAAGTGGGCCGCGATCAAGGACTGACCTTCCAAGCGCTGCAATCCCTGCGCGCCGTGATCGAAGGCTACCCCGACAGCGAATATGCCCGCTCTGCGATCCTGAAATTCGACCTCGCCTTTGACCATCTGGCGGGCAAGGAAATGGAGATTGGCCGCTACTATCTGCGCCGCGATCACTATACCGCCGCGATCAATCGCTTCCGCGTGGTGGTCGAGGATTTCCAAACCACGACCCATACCGCCGAAGCCCTCCACCGTTTGGTCGAAGCCTATCTGTCGCTGGGTCTGAACCATGAGGCGCAGACGGCGGGGGCCATCCTTGGCCACAACTACCGTGGCTCTGAGTGGTATGAGGACAGCTACAAACTGCTGACCGGGCGTGGCCTTGCGCCGGCCTTCTACAAGGACAACTGGCTGGGTGCAGCCTATCGCCAGACCATCAAGGGCGAGTGGCTTTAAGGGGGTGGGGTTGCCCATCCGACGGTTCTAGATGCTGCGCGGACTTGATATTTCGGACATGCTGATCATCGACCGGCTGGAGCTTGGCTTCCAGCCGGGGTTGAACGTGCTCACCGGTGAGACCGGCGCGGGCAAGTCTATCTTGTTGGATTCACTTGGGTTTGTTCTGGGATGGCGCGGTCGCGCCGATCTGGTGCGCCAAGGGGCAGCACAGGGGAAGTGACCGCTTGGTTCGACCTGCCGCCCGGCCACCCGGCCCATGCGGTGCTCGAAGACGCGGGTCTGCCTGCCGGGGACGAATTGATCCTGCGCCGCATCAACACCTCCGAAGGGCGCAAGACCGCTTGGGTAAATGACCGCCGCTGCTCGGGCGAGGTACTGCGGCGCCTGTCTGAAACATTGGTGGAACTGCACGGCCAGCACGACGATCGCGGCTTGCTGAACCCGCGCGGCCACCGCGCCATCCTTGACGATTACGCCGGGAATGACCGCGCGATTGCAGCGGTGCGGGAGGCTTGGACGGCCCTTGGTGCGGCGCGCAAAGCGGCCGCCGCTGCTGCCGCCGAACGCGAGGCCATCGCCGCCGAAGAAGAGTTCCTGCGCCATGCGGTGGCGGAACTGGACAAGCTCGCCCCCGAAGCGGGCGAGGAAGCCACCCTCGACACCCGCCGCCGCCAGATGCAGGGCGCCGAAAAAATCCGCCGCGATGTGGTCAACGCTTATGAGTTGTTGGGCCAAGGCGGGGCAGAAACCGCCATGGGCGACGCGCTGCGCTGGCTTGATGGCGTCGCCGACAAGGCCGAAGGCGCGTTGGAAGGTCCGCTTGCCGCGCTGAACCGCGCTATGGTCGAACTGGACGAAGCAATGTCCGGCGTGGCCGATGCGATCGACGGCATGTCGTTCGACCCCTATGAGTTGGAAGCCTGCGAAGAGCGGCTCTTTGCGATCCGCGGCTTGGCGCGCAAACATGACGTGCAGCCCGATGAATTGGCCGGTTTCGCCGACACGCTGCGCGCCAAACTCGATGCGCTTGATGCGGGTGAGGCCGCGCAGGAAAGGTTGGAGAAAGCCGTTCGCGACGCACAGGCGCTTTACGATGAGCGCGCCGAAGCACTGACGACGAAACGCCGTAAGGCGGCGGTCAAACTCGACAAGGCGGTGGCGGCGGAGCTTGCCCCGCTCAAGATGGAGCGCGCGGTGTTCCAGACCCAATTGACCGACGAGCCCGCAGGCCCCGAGGGGCGCGATGCAGTGTCCTTCACTGTGGCGACCAACCCCGGCGCGCCTGCCGGGCCTTTGGGCAAGATCGCCTCGGGCGGGGAACTCAGCCGGTTCCTCTTGGCGCTGAAAGTCTGCCTGACACAAAGCCAATCGGGCCTGACCCTGATCTTTGATGAGATCGACCGCGGGGTAGGGGGCGCCACCGCAGACGCCGTCGGCCGCCGCCTGAAGGCGCTGGCGGCTGAGGGGCAGGTGCTGGTCGTCACCCACTCGCCGCAGGTCGCGGCATTGGGCGCGCATCACTGGCGCGTGGCCAAATCGGTTGCCAAGGGCATGACCACCTCAACGGTCACGGCACTCGCCCCCGAAGAACGGGTGGACGAAGTCGCGCGGATGCTCGCGGGCGATACCATCACCGATGCCGCCCGCGCGGCAGCCGAGGCATTGCTTAACGGGCAACAGGGCGCGACGACTTCTTAAATGGCGGTTTTACCCAAGGTCAGCTTGCCCTAGACAGAAAGGGTCCAACTGGTCCAAGTCCCATGCCTCCGCAAGATAACGCATTCTTTTCCCAACAATTGCATCAGGCGCTCTGCGGCTGCAAGCAGGGCTGGAAGGTGCTGCGCACCCGGGGGCCGGGAAAGATCACCTTTTGGTTCATCGCGTTGTTGGTGGGCATTGCGGCGGGCTTCGCGGCCTTGTTCTTTCGCAAAGGGATCAACTGGTTACAGGCCACGCTTTACGGCACGGACGACGTGCAATTTCTGCACAGCTTTCTCGCCGGGTTGCCATGGTATTGGGTGGTGCTGATCCCCACGTTGGGCGGGCTACTTGTTGGGCTGATCCTGCACCGCTTTACCCGCGACGGGCGTGCCCGCAGCGTGGGCGATGTGATCCTCGGGGCCGCCCTGCACGACGGTCGGGTCGAAACTCGCGCCGGGGTGGCCTCGGCATTGGCCTCGCTTATCACTCTCTCGACGGGCGGCTCATCAGGCCGCGAAGGGCCGGTGGTGCATCTGGCCGCCGTGATCTCGACCAAGGTCAGCCGCTTTATCAAGGCCGATGGGATCACCGGGCGTGACCTTCTGGGCTGCGCGGTGGCGGCGGCGGTTTCCGCGAGCTTCAACGCCCCCATCGCGGGCGCGCTTTTCGCGCTCGAAGTCGTGCTGCGGCATTTCGCGGTCCATGCTTTCGCCCCTATCGTCATCGCTTCGGCTGCGGGCACGGTGATCAACCGGCTGGAGTTCGGCGGCTTGACCGAGTTCGTCTTGCCCAGCCTTGGGGATGTGCAATTTTACGTCGAACTGCCCGCCTTCCTGTTGCTGGGGCTGACCTGCGGTCTGGTCTCTGTCGTGCTGATGCGGTCAATCTTTTGGGCCGAGGATTTTGGCAACTACCTGCAAGCCCGGACCGGGCTGGCGCGTTGGCTGCGCCCGGCGGTGGCGGGGGCGATCCTTGGCATCATCGCTCTCTGGTTCCCGCATATCATCGGTGTCGGCTATGAGACGACCTCCCGCGCGCTGGTCGGCGAGCTGGTACTGCATGAGGTGATCATCTTCGCGGTTCTCAAAGTCGCCGCCGTCGCGATCACTCTGGGGGGCGGATGGGCGGCGGTGTCTTTTCGCCCTCGCTGATGGTGGGCGCGCTCACAGGGCTGGCCTTTGGTTTGATCGCCACCGGCGTTTTCCCTGAGATCTCCGGCTCTTCCTCGCTCTATGCGCTGGCGGGGATGGGCGCGGTGGCCGCCGCCGTGCTGGGCGCGCCGATCTCCACCACGCTGATCGTTTTCGAGATGACGGGCGACTGGCAAACCGGTCTGGCGGTGATGGTTGCCGTCAGCATGTCGACGGCGCTGGCCTCCCGTTTGGTCGACCGGTCGTTCTTCCTCACCCAGATGGAGCGGCGCGGCATTCATCTGGCCGCAGGCCCGCAGGCCTATCTGCTATCGATGTTCATGGTGGGCCGGATCATGCGCCGCCCCGATGACGAAGACGCGGCCTCGGAGGAGGCCTGTTGGGATTTGATCGACAAGGGCACCTATATCGACGGCAGCGCCACGCTAGAGGCCGCCTTGCCGTTGTTCGACCAGACCCATTCCAACTTCATCCCGGTGGTCACCCTCAGCGCCGATGCGCCGCCCGAACTGCTGGGCGCGCTGTTCCACGTCGATGCGCTGAAGGCCTATAATCGCGCCCTCGCCGCCACCGCGGCAGAGGAGCATTCCTGAGCCGCGCTCAGATACGTTCGATGGCGATTTCGTCCATCGGCGTGAAAGCCAGATACCCTTTGATCTCGGCTACATCCGCTTTCGGGTCTTCATAGGACCAGACGGCATCTTGCAAGGTACGGCTCTTGGTCACGACCGAGAAATAGCTGGCGTCGCCCTTGTAGGGGCAATGGCTGGTCTTGTCTGAGCCATCAAGGAAGGCCATCGCGATGTCGCCGCGCGGGAAATAGATGACCGGCGCGTGGTCCCCTTCGCGCAGCTCCAGCGCGTCTGTGGTCTCGCCCAGCACGGCCCCGCCAGCGCGAACAACCCATGTGCCTTGGGCCGGAGTAATCGTAATATGGTCGGACATGCCGTACCCCCTAGTTTACTGAAATCGGACGCTCATAGGGGCGCCGTTGCCGCATCCAACCACAGTTTTGTAACAGGTGATACCCGCGGCCCGATCTTTTCCGCAACGTCGCGGTGATAGGCGTTCAGCCAATCGCGCGCCTCGGGGCCAAGCGCCTCCACATCAATCAACCGCCGGTCAATCGGCACGAGCGTCAGGGTGCGCCAATCCAGCATCTTGCGATGCACGTCACCGCCGGGCAAGGCGGGGGCCTCCTGCACCACCAAAAGGTTCTCGATCCGAATGCCAAACGCCCCTTCGCGGTAATAACCCGGCTCATTGCTGAGGATCATACCCGGTAGCAGCGGCACATGGCTCATCCGGCTCAGCCGCTGCGGCCCCTCATGCACCGACAAGTAAGCGCCAACGCCATGCCCCAGACCATGATCAAAATCCTGCCCCGCCATCCAAAGCGGCAGACGCCCGAGCATCTCGATATCCCGCCCGGCCAGCCCGCGCGGCCACCGCAGACGGCTCATGGCGATCATGCCCGACAGCACCCGCGTAAAGGCGCTGCGGGCATCCTGATCGGGGCTGCCGATGGCAATGGTGCGGGTGATATCCGTGGTACCGTCAAGGTACTGACCGCCACTGTCGAGCACCAAGAGATGTCCCTCCTGCAGCAGGCTGTCGGTCTCCTCATTCACCCGGTAATGAATGATCGCCCCATTCGCCCCGCTGCCCGAGATCGTCTCGAAACTGATGTCGCGCAAGGACGGATCCCGGCGCCGCAGACCTTCCAACTGCCCCACCACCTGTGTTTCTGTGATCGTGCCGGGAGGCTGCGCATCCAGCCAGGCGAGCAGCTCCGCCATCGCCGCGCCATCGCGCAGGTGCGCCTCCGCCGCGCCTGCAATCTCAGCGTCATTCTTGCAGGCCTTGGGCAGGGCGCAGGGGTCTTCCCCGCCTGCGCGCGGTCCCCCAGCAGGTCCGCGAACAACACCGGCGCCGACTGCCGATCAAGCCGCACCGGCCCTTCCAACGCGCGCAGGGTATCAGGCAGGCCAGCGGGGTCATGCTGCACCACCTCCGGCCCCAAATGGTCCGCCACATCCGCCAATTTCTCGGCCGCCATAAACAGATCAACCCGCGCGTCGTCATGCAAAACGGCAAAGCCATGAGCCACGGGATTGCGCGGAATGTCCTGCCCGCGAATGTTCAACAACCAGTTGTGGCTGTCGGGAAGGGTGATCAACGCCGCCTTCTGCCCCGCCGCGCGCAGGTCTGCCGCCAAACGTTGCCGTTTGGCGGCATGGCTTTCCCCGGCAAAGCGCTCAGGGTGGGCCGCCACTTTGCCCATCGGTGCCGCAGGTTGGTTCTCCCAAACCCGGTCCACCATATTCTCGCTGCGTCGCAGCTCAATGCCAGAGCCCGCCAGCGCTTCCACCAAAAGGTCCATCTGTCCCGGCGTATGCAACATCGGGTCAAAACCAACCACACCGCCCTCAGGCAATTGGTCCTTCAACCAATCGGCCAAAGACAGCTCGGGCCAAGGCACAGGCGTAAAAACCTCCGCCACCTGCGCCTTGACCTGCGTGCGGTAACGCCCGTCGATAAAGACCCCCGCCACATCCCGCAGTGCCGCACAAAAGCCTGCCGATCCGGTAAATCCCGTCAGCCACGCCAAACGATCATCGCGCGGGGCGACATATTCCCCCTGATGCGCATCGGCGCGCGGCACCAAGAACCCATCCAAGCCTGCCCGCGCCAACTCCCTGCGCAGCGCTTCCAGCCGTGGCGGCCCCTGCTCAGGACGCGCGGTGACCTCGAAACTCTGGAACACACGCCCCTCCTTCATCCTTTTTCAAATACCGATCCCGCAGCTTCAGCCCACGCGACGCATGCCCATGACACGCGCCCGTTTCCGCGGGTCGCTGTCAAAGAGCGCGGCAAGCTGTTCGGTCATCGCCCCGGCCAACTGATCCACATCCGTAATCGTCACGGCGCGGTCGTAATAGCGCGTCACATCATGGCCGATGCCGATCGCCAAAAGCTCCACCGCGCGGCGCTTTTCAACCATCGCAATCACGTCGCGCAGATGTTTCTCAAGGTAATTGGCCGGGTTCACCGAAAGCGTGCTGTCATCCACCGGTGCCCCATCGGAAATCACCATAAGGATCTTGCGCGCCTCATGCCGTGCCAACATGCGCCGGTGCGCCCATTCTAGCGCTTCCCCGTCGATGTTCTCTTTCAACAGGCCTTCTTTCATCATCAAACCCAAGTGGTCGCGGGTCCGCCGCCATGGGGCATCAGCGGATTTGTAGATGATGTGGCGCAGGTCATTCAGGCGTCCCGGCTGGGCGGGGCGCCCGTCATTCAGCCATGCTTCGCGCGCCTGACCGCCCTTCCATGCGCGGGTGGTAAAGCCGAGGATCTCGACCTTGACGTTGCAGCGCTCCAGCGTGCGGGCCAGAACATCGGCGCAGATCGCGGCGATGGAGATGGGCCGCCCGCGCATAGAGCCGGAGTTGTCCAGCAGCAGCGTCACCACAGTGTCGCGGAACTCGGTGTCCTTCTCAACCTTGAAGCTGAGCGGCGTGGTGGGGTTGGCCACGACCCGCGCCAGACGGCCCGCGTCCAGCGTGCCTTCTTCTAGGTCGAACTCCCACGAACGGTTCTGCTGCGCTTGCAGTCGGCGTTGTAACTTGTTGGCCAAACGGCCCACAGCGCCTTTCAGCGGCTCAAGCTGCTGATCCAAATAGGCGCGCAGACGTTCCAGTTCGATCGGTTCGGCCAATTCCTCGGCCCCGATCACCTCGTCATGCTCGCCGAGATAGACGCGGTACTCAGGATCGGCATCAGAGACAGGGGCGGGGGCGGCGGGTCCATGGGCGCGTCGCCCTCGGGCATATCCGCCTCATCGCCCAACTCTTGATCTGCTTCGTCATCCATCGAGACCTGCGCCTGACTTTCGTCCTGCTGCTGCTCTTGAGAGTTTTCGGGCGTGCCTTCGGCCTCTTCCTCGTCCTGATCGTCTTGACCGGTGCTGTCGGGGTCTTGCTCCTCTTCGGAGCCCTCTTCGGCCTGATCCTCTTGCTCGTCGTCTTGGCTGTCGGGGTCGTCACCCAATTGGTCACCATAGCCAAGATCCGAGATCATCTTGCGCGCCAACCGCGCGAAATCGGCTTGATCGGCAAGGCTGCCGTCGATCCCCTCTAGGGTGCCGCCCGCCTGATCTTCGATAAAGCCGCGCCAGAGTTCCATGGCGTTCTCGGCCCCTGCGGGCAGGGGGCGACCCGTCGCCATATGACGCACCATATAGCCCGCCGCGACAGAGAGCGGCACGTCGCTGGCCTGTTTCGCCTGATCGTAGCCGCGGCGCAGGGCCTCGTGCTTGATCTTGACGTCGATATTGCCCGCGGTGCCGGGCATGTCGCGCGCGCCCATGGCCTCGCAACGGGCGGTTTCCATCGCCTCATAGAGTTCGCGCGCCATGTCGCCTTGCGGGGCATAGCGGGCGTGGGTGGCGGCATCATGATAGCGGCGGTTCAACGCCAGCGCATCGGCGGTGCCACGGGCCAGCAGAACCTCCTCTCGGGTCATCCGGCGGCTGACCTGAGGCAGGCGCATCGCGTCACCGGAAAGCCCTGACGGATCAACGGAGTAGCTGACGTTCAGCTCGGCGTCATCGGCCATCACTTTGGTGGCCTCTGCGAGGGCCTTTTTGAATGCGTCAGCGGGGTTGTCGGATTTCTTCATGAGCCCATGCCTCTGTCAGCTTCGACATGAGGTTTGGCAGGTTTTCGCGGAAGGGTCAAAGGGGCAGGGGCGCGCGGATCAATACGCCAGTTTCCGCCCATAGCACCCGCTGAGCGGGAACCCCCACCCGCAGATCGGCATTTCCCCAGCAGTCGACGCACCAGTGCCTCTCTGAACCCTGGCAGCAACGCGTCTCAGCAAGTAGGAGTAAGGAAATGACCAATTTTATGCAACATGCGAGCCGTCTGGCTATGATCGCAGTTTTGGGGGCCGCGCCTTTGGCCGCCACCGCACAGGATGCGACAAAACCCGCATCAGACGAAGCCACTGCCGAAGCGCCTCAGACCGATGAGGCGACACAGAGCAGCGAGGCCACGGCCAGCGATGATGCGGTAGAGGCCGACACCGAAACCGACACTGCCGAAGCGCCCGAAGGCGAAGCGGAATTGGAGGCCGACACGGCTGAAGCACCTGAAGCTGACGCCGATAAGGAGGCCGATACCGCAGGGGCACCTGACACGGACGCCGCGACTGACAGTGCCGAAGCACCGGCCACGACTGAGCCGATGACCGAAGACACGGCAGAGGCCCCGGCAACGGAGCCGTTGGGCGACACCGTTGCCCCCGCTGACACAACCGCCGAGGCGCCGTCAGAAGAGCCTGCAAAGCCGGTTGAAGGTCAGATCACCATGCAAAGCGAGAACACGATCCTCGCCGACGATCTGATTGGCAGCAATGTCTATTCCGACGCAGGTGAAAAGATCGGCGATGTAGATGACCTGATCGTCAATCTTGATGGCACCGTCGAAGGTGTCGTGATCGGTGTCGGTGGTTTCCTCGGCATGGGTGAAAAATGGGTTGCCGTGAAAATGGACAGCCTGTCGACCATGACTGACGAAAGCGGCACGCTGCGTCTGGTATCCTCGGCCACGAAGACCGACCTTGAAGCCGCAGAGGCCTTTAAAACCGCGCAGGATATGGAAGCCGAGCAGCAAGCGCTTGAAAACGCTGCCCCGCAAGACCCCAACGCGGTCACCACTGAGCCCGCACCTGTCAACTAAGTACGGGGCCACAGCCTGAACGATAAAGGGGCGCTGATATCAGCGCCCCTTTATTCTTGGTTGGTGGTGTAAACGGCTTAGCCCAAGCTGAGGCTGGCCGCGCTTTCGGGCAGTTCCTCGTCAAACAGACGCTGGTAGAACTCGGCCACGGTCTGGCGCTCCAACTCATCGCATTTGTTGAGGAAGGACAGCCGGAAAGCATAGCCGACATTGCGGAAAATTTCAGCGTTCTGGGCCCATGCGATCACGGTACGGGGCGACATCACGGTGGACAGTTCGCCGTTCATGAAGGCGGTCCGCGTGAGGTCCGCCACAGTCACCATCTGCTTGAGGGTCTTGCGGCCCTTCTCGGTATTGTAATGCGGGTTTTTGGCCAGCACGATGGCGGTCTCGGCGTCGATGCTGAGGTAGTTCAGCGTGGCCACGAGCGACCAACGGTCCATCTGCGCTTGGTTGATCTGCTGGGTGCCGTGATAAAGCCCGGTGGTATCGCCCAATCCCACGGTGTTGGCCGTGGCAAAGAGGCGGAAATAGGGGTGCGGAGTGATGATCTCGTTCTGGTCCATCAGCGTCAGCTTGCCGTCATGCTCAAGCACGCGCTGGATCACGAACATCACATCGGCGCGGCCCGCGTCATATTCGTCAAAGACGATGGCGGTCGGGTTGCGCAGCGCCCAAGGCAGGATGCCCTCGTGAAATTCGGTGACCTGCTTGCCGTCGCGCAGTTTGATCGCGTCCTTGCCGATCAGGTCGATCCGGCTGATGTGACTGTCGAGGTTGACGCGCACGGTGGGCCAGTTCAGCAGCGCGGCGACCTGTTCGATATGGGTCGATTTGCCAGTGCCGTGGTAGCCTTGGATCATGACGCGGCGGTTGTGTGTGAACCCTGCGAGGATCGCCAACGTGGTGTCAGGATCAAACTTATAGGTGCTGTCGATGTCCGGCACGCGGCTGGTGCGCTGCGGGAAGCCTTTGACGACCATATCGGTGTCGATGCCAAAGACATCGCGCACCGAGAGTTCTTCGGTGGGTTTCATGTCGTGTTCCAGTGCACCGTCGGCCATCGCTCGTCATCCTTTTCCTTAGGCGCGCGGTCGGGGCCGCGCGCGTATCTGGTGCAACATATCGTGCATATCCGCAAGGGGAAGGGGCAACTGGCATTATCCGCAACCGGCCGCTGGTCCGGTTGTGGGATCAGTCCTTGAAGTTGCGGCTGCCCTTGATTTGATCCCATGCCCAGACGACTAGCTGCAACTGCTCTTCCTGACTGCGGTCGCCGCCGTTCATATCGGGGTGCAGCACTTTGATCAGCGCTTTGTAGGCTTTGCGGACCTCGGGTTTGGTCCATGTGTCCTTGGCTTCGAGAATCTCGATCGCGCGGCGCTCGGTCGGGGGCAGGCGGCGGCCCGCTTGCTGGCCCTTGCCGGGGTTCTGGGTCGCGTTCTTGCCCAAAACCTGATGCGGGTCTTCGATGCCGAGGCGGGCCCATGCACGCTGCTCGGGGTCGCCGAGCGGCTTGGTGGCGCGTTCCCAGACCTTGTCCTTGGACATCTGAGCGTTCAACTCCGCCTCGGTGGTGCCGTCAAAGAAGCTCCACTTCGCGTTGTATTCGCGGACGTGTTGCTGGCAGAACCAGAAGTAATCATCCAGCACATCGGGGGCCTTGGGCGCGCGGAACTTGCCCGGCTCGTCGCAGCCCTCATGGTCGCAAATCCGGGTCGAGGTTTCCGACGCACCGGACATGCCGCGGCGGCCGCGGGGGTTTTTCTTTTTGGAGGACGACACGGACATGTCGAATCCGAAGGGATCAGCTTTTGGCATGTGGATAGACCTTTCCGACTCAGGCCGGTCACCATATACCCTGCGTCGCAGGATTGAAGGGGGCCGAGGTAAAAAACATGTCGACAACACAAGAGATTTCAGACCGGCTGGAAGCCGCTTTTGCGCCGCGAGAATTGGATGTGGTAGATGACAGCGAAAGCCATCGCGGTCATGCCGGGTTTCAAGAAGGGGGCGAAAGCCACTTTAACGTGCGCATCCGCTCAGAGCGTTTCAAGGGTCAGAACCGGCTGGCGCGGCACCGTGCGGTGCACAATGCCTTGGGGCCGGATCTGATGGGGCGCATTCATGCGCTGGCGCTTGATCTGGACGAATAAGGCCCGCGTTTAGCGCTTTGATTTGTCGTCGTTTTCGTCGGATTTATCCGGCGAAGAAACGTCCGGCGCTTGCTCTGTCGCGGTGCCGGAGAGGAACGCAGGTGGCGTTGCCAGCTTGGCGGGTTCCTCTTTGGCGGGCTCCACCTTTGTAGGGGCGTCGTCGTCGGGCGTGATAGTGGCGGGCGCATCGGCCTGAAGCGCCGTCTCGTCGCCCTCAATTGTGGCGGACAATGCAGGCGTTGCAGCGGCGGGGGGCAGCAGATCGCCGTCCTCTGGCTGGCTGCTCGCGCTGGCCAAGCGGCGGAACACCAGCACATTGCGCCACTCGGTGGTGGTCGAGGTCAGGCCAGAGCGTTCTTGCGAGGGCAATGTCTCGGCCCGCTGGTACTCCCAGCCCTCGGCGGCCTGTTCGTTCAGGCACTCTTCCAACGTATTGGCAAAGCGCGCTTCGGGGGCTTTCAGACCTTTGGCTTTCTGCCCTTTGGTGGGGGCGGGAAGGATCTTGTATTCGTAGCGCATAGGGGCCTCGGCTGGGTTGGCGACATGAGCCGCGTCAGGTGAGTTTCAGGCGGATTTGCGGCGGATGCCGATGCGGCGACCGGCCCGCGCCGGTGTGGGCAATTTGGCATGGCTGCGGCGCATCGCGTCAAGACGTGTCAGGATATGCTGCGGCATCGGGGCGACACGCGGGCCGGATTGGTCCACATGCAGCGTTAACCCTTCGGCGGTGGCGGCGAGCCAACCGTCGACGTGCCACAGCTCTTGAAAGCTGTGAAACCGTTTCTCGTCATGGTCGAGCAATTGGAAGGTGGTGTAGACGCGGTCACCCTCATGCAATTCGCGCAGGTAGCAGACGTGGAATTCGGCCACATAGGTGGTGCAGCCCGTGTGCTGGTATTCTGGCCCCAGACCGATTTCGCCATAGGCTTGGTCAACGCCCTGATCGAACAGGACGTTGTAATAGGCCATGTTCAAATGACCATTGAAATCAATCCATTCGGGGAGAACCTTCACCTCGCTCGAACGAAAGGGGGCCGGGGTCTCACTCATTGCTGGGCGAGCTTGCGCGACACGATTTCGTTGACGGCCTTGGGGTTGGCCTTGCCGCCCGTGGCTTTCATCACCTGACCGACGAACCAACCCGCGAGCTTCGGGTTCTGCTGCGCCTTGGCGACCTGATCGGGGTTGGCGGCAATGATTTCATCTACAGCGGTTTCAATCGCCCCGGTGTCTGTGACCTGCTTGAGGCCCTCAGTCTCCACGATCTCTGCCGGGTCGCGGCCAGTTGTGTAGGTGATTTCAAAGACTTCCTTGGCGATCTTGCCGGAAATCGCATCTGACGCGATTAGATCGACGATGCTGCCAAGCTGCGCCGGGGTGACCGGGCTTTCGGTGATGCCCTTGTCGTCTTTCTTGAGACGCCCGAAGAGTTCGTTGATCACCCAGTTCGCCGCCATCTTGCCATCGCGCCCCTGCGCCACGGCCTCAAAGTAGCCCGCGCTGTCGAGATCGGCGGTCAGCACGGAAGCGTCATAGTCGCTCAGGCCAAAGTCACCGATGAAACGCGCTTTCTTCTGGTCCGGCAGTTCCGGCAGGTTTGCGGCAATCTCGTCCACCCATGCCTGCTCAATCTCAAGCGGCAGCAGATCGGGGTCGGGGAAATAGCGGTAGTCATGCGCCTCTTCTTTGGAGCGCATGGAGCGGGTTTCTTGCTTGTCTGGGTCGAAAAGGCGCGTTTCCTGCACCACTTCGCCACCGGCTTCGACAATCGCGATCTGGCGTTTGGCTTCGACTTCGATGGCCTGCTGGATAAAGCGCATGGAGTTCATGTTCTTGATCTCGCAGCGGGTGCCCAGATGGCTGAAATCCTGTGTCTCTTGGTACTTCTCGTACTGGCCCACGCGGCAGATCGACACGTTCACGTCAGCACGCATCGCGCCGGACTGCATGTCGCCGTTGCAGGTGCCGAGATAGCGCAGGATTTGGCGCAGTTTGCCAAGGTAGGCGGCGGCCTCTTCGGGGCCGCGAATGTCGGGGCGCGAGACGATCTCCATCAGGCAGACGCCGGTACGGTTGAGATCGACGAAAGACATATTCGGGTCCATATCGTGGATCGACTTGCCCGCGTCCTGTTCCATGTGGATGCGCTCGATCCGCACGAGCCGCGCGGTGCCGTCGCCAATCTCGACCAGCACTTCGCCTTCGCCCACGATGGGCTCATAAAGCTGGCTGATCTGATATCCCTGCGGCAAGTCGGGGTAGAAGTAGTTCTTGCGGTCGAAGGCGGACTTCAGGTTGATCTCGGCCTTGAGGCCCAGCCCGGTGCGCACGGCCTGTTCGACGCAATATTCGTTGATCACCGGCAGCATGCCGGGCATCGCGGCATCGACGAAGGCCACATTGCTGTTGGGCTCCGCGCCGAATTTGGTCGAGGCGCCGGAGAAGAGTTTCGCGTTCGACGCGACCTGCGCGTGCACCTCCATCCCGATGACCAGTTCCCAGTCATGTTTGGCACCGGCAATCACGCGCGGTTTCGGGGTGTCGTAACTCAGATCAAGCATCGCGGCCGCCTTCGGTCAATTGGAACTTGGCCGGTCATACTGGAGCGCACCACGCGCTTCAAGAGGCAGGCTAGCCCGGCATGGCAATCTGGCGGCGGCCTTCGGTGAAAATGACCCGTTTGCCCGCTTCGATCTCGCCTTGGAACAGGCCGGTGATGATGCGCATCGCCTCATCCCGGCCCGAGGCGGCAAAGCGCCGGGCGGAGCGGACGCGCAGGTTGTTGTCGAAGCCGCGTGCAGCATGGGCCCATAGCAGCGGGTGCAGTTCCGTCATATGATCCCGGACGATCCAGCGGGCGCAATCGGCGATCTCGGCGCGCACGGCCCCTGCGGCATCTTCGGACGGGGTGGCCTGACCGATGGCGCTGGCACAATAGGCGGCCAATAGGTTGGCGGTGTGCGGATCGGGGCGACGCGCGAGGATATCGCGCAGCCCTTCGATGAAAAACGGCACATCAAGATTGGCACAGGCCCGCGCATCGCAGCTGATCGCGTCGAATTGCACCCATGTATAGCCGCCCGCGCCCCATGTCTCTTCGGTCCGCGCGGCAGTGCGACGGGCCTCGAGTTCCAATTGGTCATATGAGCCATGCCACCGCGGCAGAAGGTGGTTGCCCATGGCCCGCATGGGGCGCGGGTTTTCGGGGTTCAGGTCGATGAGCCGGGCGTAGCGGTCGGCCACGGCGCGGGCGTCACCGCCGGTTCCCCCAGTAGGGCACAGTGCGTCGCCGCGAGCAGGGGCGAGGCGGCTGTGTCCTTGTCGAATGGCGCGAGGATTTGCTCCGCGCGTTCAAAATGCGCCGCAAAGGCCGCGTGGTTGCGGGCGGGCACGTCGCTGTCCCAGCCCGTCCCGCGCCAAGCCCAGCCGATGTCCATATGCGCTTGGGCCACGATGGCCGCAATCACGGGGCTTTCGGCATGGTCGGCGAGCACATGTTCCAAGGCTTCGATCCCGGCCATCAGCGGGGCGTCGCTGGCCGGTTTGCCGTCATAGAGCGCATGTTCGGCAGCAAGAATCACATCCGCCCGCGCGCCAAAGGCCATCAGTTCGGCCACCGGCATGGCACCCGGTGTCATTTCGCGGCGCATATCGGCGTCATGCAGCAGGGTTGCCATCTCATCCCAGCGTTCTTGGCGCACCAGCCATTGCGCGCGGTATTGGTGGCGGTCGCGCTGCATCTCTTCGGCGGTGGGGTCGGGGCAGGAAATGCGCAGCAAGGCGTCGCGCGGCGCACGGCGGCGCAGCAGCGGCATTTCCAGCGGTTCAAGCTCGGGCGCTTGGGGCGCGGGTTTGCCAAAGAACCCCTGCAAGGCGGACGGGATCATATGCGAGAGTTTCTTCATCTGGGGCCGGTCCTGCCTGCTATTTATCGATGATTTAGGTTTGACCGGGCAATGGGGCGGAACCGTGTCCGGGGTGCGGAGCTTTCGGGAAAATTCTGCAGCGGGGGCGGGCATGAAAGCGTAACCACAGGCCACAATCTGGCATCTGGGCGGCGCGCTGTTTCCCGATCAGAGGAAATCTGCCGATCCTGCGGGGCCGTCATGCTTGCCAACCGCGCTTTGGGGCGGTCTTATGCGCGCCATGAGACCTGCCATGATTGCCCTGCTGCTCTGCACAAGCCCCACATTGCTTTGGGCCGAGCTTCCCAAACAGCCCGCCCCTGTGGTGGAGGTGGATAACGTGGTGCAGACCGCCGCGACCTCTTTGTCTTTCCCCGATGCGGTGGAGGCTGACGAGGAACCGCCCGCGCTTGAAACCGCGCCGTTCACCACAACGCTGCGCCCGCCTGCGCGCCCGGGCAATCTGCCGCGCACGCGCTGGCAACATATGCGGGGGCATTCGCTTTGGACGCGGGCCGCTATTTCGGCGCTCAAGTCGCATGGCAAGCCTTTGGTCGATATGGTGCCTGCCGATATCGAAAGCTGGTGCCCGGCCTATCCGAACGCATCCGAGAGCCAGCGGCGCGCCTTTTGGGTCGGCTTTATGTCGACGCTGGCGAAACATGAAAGCACCTATCGGTCTTGGGCCGTGGGTGGGGGCGGTCGGTGGTATGGGCTGTTGCAAATCCTGCCGGGCACGGCGCGCGGCTATAAGTGTAACGTCGGCAGCGGTGATGCGCTCAAGAACGGGGCGGCGATCTCAGCTGTGCCGTGCGGATCATGGCGACGACGGTGCCGCGGGACGGGGTGATTGCCGGAAACGGCAAGCGCGGTGTCGGGGCCGATTGGGGGCCGATGCGCAGTGCGTCCAAACGGGCGGATATGTCTCGCTGGCTTCGGCAGCAGTCCTATTGCAAACCGTTGAACGCGACACGGCCCCGCAGCCGTCCGTAAATCATTGGATCAGCGTGAAGTGGTGCCGCTCTGTGGTGATGCCGCGCGCATGTAGCGCGGTTTCCAGTGCGCGGTGCGGTGGGGTGGCCTCGAAGGGCAGTTTGATCTTGCGGCCCGTCTTTAGAATGACTGTGGCGCGGACCGACATATCAAGCCGAGTATCAAGCCGCACGCGGTCGATCTGCGCCAGTGCAATTTTCGCGTCACGCTTGCCGGTGACCCATGACAGATTGTCGGTGTCTAGCGTCAAGCCGCTGCTCGGATTGGTGAAAAGCTCCCAAAGCGCAGGCAGGGTGAAGAGCCCCAGCAGCCCCACAAGCCAGCCCGAAGCATCAAGCCAGAGCCACCCCGCGCCGAGGGCCGCCCAGATCGCGGGCAACACCAGCAGGGCCGTCCGGCTGCGGGCATGGCGGCGGTAGGTATAGGCCGCCATGCTTTCTGTCTGGGGTGCCGCGTCAGGCACCGCGAATGCGGCTAAGCATCTCTGACGTGTCCCGGCTGAGGTCGGGGCTGGCGAGGATGCGGTCCAGTTGCGTCTCGATCATCCCTTGCCGCGTCGCGTCGTAGCGCCGCCATGTCTGGAAGGCCGAACACATCCGCGCCGTGGTCTGCGGGTTCACCGGGTCGAGTTTGATCAGCCAGTCGGCCAGCAGCGCGTAGCCTTTGCCGCTTTCGTGGTGGAACCCGGCATGGTGCATTGCAAGGCTGCCAAAGACCGCGCGGAAGCGGTTGGGGTTCTTCCAATTGAAATCCGCGTGCTGGGTGAGTTTGCGCGCCACCTCGGCGGCCTCTTCCGGCGCGGCTTGGCTGACTTGCAGCCCGAACCATTTGTCCATCACCAAACGGTCATCGCGCCACTGGGCCTCGAAATCCTCCAACGCCTTGTCGCCATGGCCTGCGCGCAGCAATGCGGCCAGTGCGCTGAGTTGCTGGGTCATGTTGTTGGCCTGATCGTACTGCGCCTGCGCGCGCTCTGGCCCCTGCACGCGGGTCAGCAAGGCAAGGGCGGTATTTGTCAGAGCACGTTTGCCCGATTGCGCGGCATTGGGTTGGTAGGGGGCGTCGACCTTATGCCGATCGTAAAGCTCGCTCAGCAGCGGGGCAAAACGCTCGGCCATGGCATCGCGCGTGGCTTCCACCGCCTGATGGATCGCCGCCGGATCCGGGGTCTTGCCCGCGTCATGAAGGGTGCTGGCCAAATCGGCATGGCTGGGCAGGCCCAGCATCAGCGCGCGGTAGGCAGGCTCCAGCGCCTCATCCTCCAGCACCGCCCGCAATGCTGCGAGCCATTCGTCATCCGGCGCGCTGTCTTCGGTGATCGTGGCCAGCAAGGATTGCCGCGCCAAGATGCGCCCGGCCTCCCACCGGTTGAACGGATCGCTGTCATGGGCAAGCAGCAGCAGGCGCTCTTCTTTCGAGAGGTCTTGATCCAGCACCACCGGAGCGGAGAAGCCCCGCAGCACCGAGGCCACCGGGCGCGCATCCAGCCCGTCGAAGGCAAAGCTCTGCTCCGCTTCGGTCATTTCAAGCACGCGAGAGGGGGCCACTTCGGCCCCGTCCGCGCCGATCAAACCCACGGTGATGGGCAGAACCTGCGGCTTGGGCTCAGGCGTGGCGGCGCTGGGCGGGGTGTGCTGATTGAAGGTCAGCGTGAAGATGCCTTTGCCCGCGTCCCATGCCTCTGTCACCGACAGATGCGGCGTGCCCGCCTGCGCATACCAGCGTTTGAACTGGGTAAGGTCACGGCCCGTGGTGTCTTCGAACACCTTTAGCCAATCTTCGATCGTTGCCGCATCGCCGTCGTGACGCTCGAAATAGAGGTTCAGCGCTTTGGCATAGGCGTCATCGCCCACCAATGTTTTGAGCATGCCGATCACCTCGGCGCCTTTCTCATAAACGGTGGCGGTGTAAAAGTTGTTAATTTCCTGAAAGCTTTCGGGCCGTACCGGATGGGCCAGCGGGCCATGATCTTCGGCGAACTGGCGCCCGCGCAGGTCGATCACATCGCTGATGCGTTTCACCGCTGGGGACCGCATGTCGGAGGTGAACTGGCTGTCACGGTAGACGGTCAGTCCTTCCTTGAGGCAAAGCTGGAACCAATCGCGGCAGGTGATGCGGTTGCCGGTCCAATTGTGGAAATACTCATGGGCGATGATCGCTTCGATCCGCTCGAAATTGTCATCCGTAGAGGTCTCGGGTGAGGCAAGCACGGCGGCGGAGTTAAAAATGTTCAGCCCCTTGTTCTCCATCGCGCCCATGTTGAAGTCATCCACCGCGACGATGTTGAAAATATCGAGGTCATATTCGCGGCCATAGACATCTTCGTCCCATTTCATCGACGCCTTCAGCGCCTCCATCCCAAAGGCGCATTTGCCCTCATCACCGGGACGGACATAAAGATTCAGATCGACTTCGCGGCCCGACATGGTGGTGAAGCGATCGGAATGGGCGACCAAATCGCCCGCCACCAGCGCGAAAAGATACGCAGGTTTGGGCCATGGGTCGTGCCATTCGGCGTGGTTCTGCCCCTGCGCCACCGGGTTGCCGTTGGACAGCAAGACAGGATGCGGCCCGTTGATGGTGACGGTAAAGACACTCATCACATCGGGGCGGTCTGGATAATAGGTGATCTTGCGAAAGCCTTCGGCCTCGCATTGGGTGCAATACATGCCGCCCGACATATAAAGCCCTTCAAGGGCGGTGTTGCCCTTGGGATCAATCTCAACCTCGGCTTCCCAGATAAAGGGGCCGTCTGGCACATCACAGGTCAAACCCCGCTCCGTCACCTTCGGGGAGGCGGGCTTGCCGTCAATCTGCGCGGAAATCAGCGAGAGTTCTTCTCCGTGAAGGAAGAATTCCGCCGTCTGCGCCGCAGGATTTGGGCGAAAGGCGATGCGGCTTTTGACCCGCGTCTTGTGGGGATCAAGCTCAAAGGTCAGTGCCACCTCATCCACAAGGAAGCCGAACGGCTGATAGTCGCTGAGATAGATCGTTTGGGGGTGGCGTCGCGCATTGGGCCTCCAGTCGGGGGAACGTAATTGGTCTGGGAAAGGTTATGTCTCTAGAAGGCGGCCTGCAAGCCGAGCCGCCCCAACTTCGAGCAATGAGGTGTATCCATGTCCGCCCCCGACAACGATACCGAAACGCAGAAGAAACGTCATCGCCCCGCTTTGATCGGTATCAAAACCGCTATCATCGCGGGCGCGCTATTGATGATCGCTGGCATCGTTTACGCGGTGTTGCAGGCCACCGACCCCTCGCCAGAAGGAGAGGTGCAGCCCGTGGACGGCCCGGCGGACGCCGAGCCTGTGATCGCCACCCCAGAACCGACGGTAAAATAACGCCGTGCCTCGCCGTCCTTCACGCGCTTGCGCCGCTTTGCCTTTCTGCTAGACATTTCGCAAAGGTATTCAGCGCGGGAGAGGGCAGAGAATGACGGGTAGAATTGACAAAAACGGTTTGCAGGTAGGCCCCGAACTGGTTGAGTTCATTGAGGGATCGGCCCTGCCGGGCACCGATGTAGAAGCGGATGTTTTTTGGGCGGGCCTGTCGGACCTCGTGCATGATCTGGGGCCGAAGAACCGCGCGCTGCTCGAGAAACGTGCCGAGCTTCAGGCCAAAATCGACGACTGGCACCGCACCCGCGCGGGTCAGCCGCACGACGCGGAAAGCTATACCGCATTCCTGCGCGAGATTGGTTACCTCTTGCCCGAAGGGCCAGATTTTCAGATCGAAACGCAGAACGTCGACCCCGAGATCGCGCAGGTGCCCGGGCCGCAGCTTGTGGTGCCAATCACCAATGCTCGTTTCGCGCTCAACGCCGCCAATGCGCGCTGGGGGAGCCTTTATGATGCGTTCTACGGCACCGATGCGCTGGGTGATTTGCCGATGGGCAAGGGGTATGACGCCGACCGTGGTGCGCGGGTGGTGTCGCAGGCAAAAGCTTTCTTGGATGACGCGGTGCCGCTCTCTGCGGGCAGCCACGCAGATTTGGCGGGCTACCGCGTTGTGGACGGGCATCTCGAAGGTGTGATGTCTCAGGATGCGGCCCCCTGCGGTTTGGCCGATCCGGCGCAGTTTGCAGGCTACCGGGGCGCGGCAGAAGCGCCAGATGCGATCCTCTTGCGCAACAACGGGCTGCATATTGAGATCAAGATCGACCCGGACCATGCGATTGGCAAAGACGATCCCGCCAGCGTCGCCGATGTGGTCATCGAATCCGCGCTGTCGACCATCATGGACTGCGAAGACAGCGTCGCGGCGGTGGACGCCGAGGACAAGGTGCTGGCCTATGGCAACTGGCTGGGGCTGATGAAGGGCGATCTTGCAGAAACCTTTGAAAAGGGTGGCCAGACCGTCACCCGCCGCATGGCCGATGATCGGAGCTTTACCGCGCCGGATGGCGGTGAAGTGACGCTGAAGGGCCGCTCTTTGATGCTGGTTCGCAATGTCGGACATCTGATGACCAATCCCGCCGTGCTCGACCGCGCGGGGCATGAGATCGGCGAAGGGCTGATGGATGCCATGATCACCACATTGATCGCGATCCACGACCTTAAGCGCGAAGGCGGCAATTCGGTCACCGGCAGCGTCTATGTGGTGAAACCCAAGATGCATGGACCCGAGGAAGTGGCCTTTGCCGATGAGATTTTCACCCATGTGGAAAAGACGCTCGGCCTGCCGCAATATACCGTGAAGCTGGGCATCATGGACGAAGAGCGCCGCACTAGCGCGAACCTCGCGGAATGTATCCGGGCCGCGAAACATCGTGTGGCCTTTATCAACACCGGTTTTCTTGACCGCACAGGGGACGAAATCCACACCAGCATGGAAGCCGGGCCGATGGTGCCCAAGGGCGAGATGAAGAACAGCGCTTGGATCGCTGCCTACGAAGACCGCAACGTCGACATAGGCCTGGCCTGCGGATTGCAGGGGCGGGCGCAGATCGGCAAGGGCATGTGGGCCATGCCCGACCGCATGGCCGAGATGCTGGAGGCCAAGATCGGCCACCCCCAATCCGGTGCGAATTGCGCATGGGTGCCATCGCCCACGGCGGCCACGCTACATGCCACACATTACCACAAGGTTAACGTGTTGGCGCGGCAAGAAGAGATCAAAGCGGGCGGCGCGCGCGGCACGCTCGACGCGCTGTTGACCATCCCGGTGCTGGAAGGCCGCAACCTCAGCACCGAAGAAATCACCCGCGAGATTGAGAACAATGCGCAGGGTATTTTGGGGTATGTCGTCCGCTGGATTGATCAAGGGGTCGGCTGCTCCAAAGTGCCCGACATCAACGACGTGGGCCTGATGGAAGACCGCGCCACCTGCCGCATCTCGGCCCAAGCGCTGGCGAATTGGCTGCATCACGGCGTCATCAGCCGCGAAGAAGCCGAGGCTGCGCTTAAAAAAATGGCAGCCGTGGTGGACCGTCAAAACGAGGGCGATCCCAGCTATCGTCCCATGGCGCCCGGCTTTGACGGGGTGGCCTTTCAGGCCGCTTGCGATCTGGTGCTGAAGGGGCGCGAACAGCCCTCGGGCTATACCGAACCGGTGCTGCACGCGCGGCGTTTGGAGTTGAAGGCGCAGAGCCGAGGTTGAGGCCGCGGCGCGAAGCGCCTATGTTCGGGCCATGGTGAAAAAGAGGTAACTCATGGCCCGACCCGTCGTTGGTATCATTGGCAATTCCTACCTGCTGAACGATCAATACCCCGTCCACGCGGGCGGGCAGATGAACACCGAAGCGATTGCCGAGGTGTCGGGCTGCCTGCCGCTGATCGTGCCGAGCGATCCGCGCTTTGTCTCGGTCGAGGAATTGCTGGAGGTCTGCGACGGCTTTTTGCTGACCGGCGGGCGCCCCAATGTGCATCCCGAAGAATACGGTGAACCCGAGACAGAGGCCCATGGTGCTTTTGACCGCGCCCGCGATGCCGTGGCGCTGGCGCTGGTGCGCGCCTGTGTGGCGCGCGGCCAACCGTTCCTCGGGCTGTGCCGCGGCTTTCAAGAGGTGAACGTGGCGATGGGCGGGTCGCTCTACCCTGAGATCGCGAGCTGCCCGGGCGGATGAACCACCGGATGCCCCCGATGGCACCATGGAAGAGAAATTCGAGCTGCGCCATGATGTGAGCTTTACCGAAGGCGGTGTTTTCCATCACGTGATGGGGGCATCGAAGGTGCTGACCAACACGCTGCACGGGCAGGGGATCAAGGAACCCGGCCCGCGCGTGGTGATCGACGGCCACGCGGACGACGGCACGCCCGAGGCGATCTACATCAAAGACGCGCCGGGCTTTACCCTCGCGGTGCAATGGCATCCTGAGTGGAACGCGGCCAGTGACCCGGTCTCGCGCCCGTTGTTTGAACATTTCGGTGCCGCGGTGCGGGCTTGGGCCGCGGATGGCTCGGCCCTGCCGGTGATGACTGCCGCGCAATAGAACTGGGCGGCTGACCGCGCGGGTCTCACGGGGCGCGCGCGGCCCTCACTGAATGAGCGCGGGCCGCGCATATTGCGGGCGCTGTCGGGTTGATACCTCTCTTGCGGGGATGCCGCGCGCAGTGCCGCATGACGAGACGACCGCAACCCCCTGTCGAAAACGGGCCATGAAAGATGGGGCCACGATACCGGCTGCCACTGTGATCTGCCGCCAAGCAAGTCAACTGTGCAGGCGGTTCGGGGGCGCGGGTGTCATCATGTGACTGAGCGGCGTTACATCATCGTCCAAGACCGCCTCCTCCGCCGGATGGTCCGCCCTCCGATCCTGCGGCGGGACCTCACGAGAAAAGGCGCGGGAATAGGAACTGTAGGGCCACCCCTCTGGTCGCTGACAATATCCTGCATGCACCGGGCTGAGGTGCACCAGATCGCAGTGCCGCTCGAAATCCGCGTGATCGCGTATCCGATGCTCCCAAAAACGCCGCTGCCATATCCCCTTCTCCCTCCGTTTGATCTGCTGCAGGCTGCGATGTGGGGCTGGGGGAGGTGTCTGGAAAAGCGCCCCTTCCACATGCCGATGCGGTTGCCGTAGTCATTATCATTCGGGGGCAGGGTCCAAACCGTGTGGATCACATCCGGTAGGACCGCGATGGCATCAATCCGGAACGGCCTGCGCGCCAAAGTCTCGCGCATCGCTTGGCGCAGGGCCGTGATATGCCGCAACAGCGCATCATCGTCCCGCTTCGCCAGACGCAGGGTAAAGAAATAGCAATTCGGGCCATAGGGTGAAACGCGGTCTCTCATGGCCCCATGTTTGGCGCAGCTTGGTTAAACTCCCCTTAACGCTGCTACATCTGCCCGCCCGCAATCTCGATCGACTGGCCGTTGACGCTTTCCGAGCCTTCGCCAACCAGCCAAGCCGCTGCCGCCGCCACTTCAGACGGGGCGATCAGGCGTTTGTGGCGGTTGGCGTTGACCATGACATCACGTGCCTTTTCCTCGGACAGCCCGGCGCGGTTGGAGATCGCTTGAGTATTGCGCGCGATGATCTCGGTATCGACATAGCCGGGGCAGAGGGCGTTGAAGGTAAAGGGCTGGCCCATGTAATCCTCACTAAGCGAGCGGATCAGCCCGATCATCCCGTGTTTCGAGGCCGAGTAGCAGGCCGCCCCCGGCAGCCCGCGCAGCCCCGCCATGGAGGACACCGCGATCACCCGGCCCCAATCGGTCTGGCGCATGGATTTCAGGCTCTCGCGGATGGTGAGAAAGGCGCCATCGAGATTGGTCGCCATCATGTCGCGCCAGAAATCGAGGTCGGTTTTATGCAGCGATCGCCCCTCGGCCACGCCTGCGTTTGCCACGCAGATTTGCACCGGCCCGTTGGCCTCTACCGCGCGGGCGATCGTGTCGATGACCTGCGCCTCGTCGCGGACATCCATCGCCATGCCGGTGATGCCATTGCCCGACACTGCGTCAAGCACCTCCTGCCGCCGCCCGGTGATGGTGACCCGCGCCCCCTTGGCCGCCAGATCCTGCGCGATGGCGAGCCCGATGCCGGTGCCTCCGCCGGTGATGAATGCGTGTTTGTCTTGCAATGTCATAATGCCTCCCATTTGCGGGCAGGGTGGCGCGCTGGCGGCGGCAGGACAAGAGGCAGCTTCGGATGATGGGGCGTTATTTGAGGGGCAGCACAGGCGAGGGGCGCAGGGTAGTGGCGGCGCAGACACAATTATCTGGGGCGGGCACAGCCACCCTTGCAGCCGCGCGAACATTCCCTCACAGGTTGCAGCAGGTAACCTGATCACAGGGCCTTGTTTTGTATTGGAGCAGTATCATGAATTTTTCGCAAATTTCCTCACTGGCGCTGGCCGCGTCCTTTGCATTGGGCGCGACAACGGCAGGCGCCGTCGAAGTCACCGGCGGGTCGGTCGGGCTGTCTTATTCGGCCTTCGCCGAAGACACCGATTTTAACCACTGGGGTCTCGAAGGCGCGATGGAACTGGGGTTCAACCGCGATTTCAGCCTGCAAATCGATGCCGCCTATCATGATTTTGGCTTTACCGATATCGACAGCACGCTGCTGGGTCTGCACGGCATCTATCACCTGAACGACGCGACCTCTTTCGGCGCTTTCTACACCTTTGAAGACGTCGAAGGCGATGAGGCCGATATCTTTGGGATCGAGGCTGGCTATGAAGTCCGCGAATGGGAGTTCGAGGGCTATATCGCCAATGTCGCCACGGATCTGGGCGATGCCACGCTTGGCGGTATCAAAGCCCGCTATGAGATGCAGGAGGGCTTTGGCCTGACAGGCTCTTATGACATGGCCGACGATGACACCGGCGATCTGTCCCGGTTCGCAATCCGTCTTGACCGCGACGTATCGGTTAACACCAACCTGTTCCTTGAGGTCGGCTCGGCCAAGGCCGAAGCGGGCGGCGTGAACGTCTCTGAACCCTTCGTCGGTTTGGGCGGCGAGATCGCCTTTGGTGCAGATCGTGGGACCACCTTTGACCAGCGCGGGTTGGCCCGGCTGATCCCCGGTCTCTGATACCCACGCATTGGGTCGGCGATTTGGTATGGCCTTCGGGCCATGCCATTGGCGCGGTGTAGAACGGCTGTTCTATCTCCGCTCCGAAAACAGCAAACCGTTCTCTCGGTGTCGCAGCGCAGCAATTTTGCTCCGTTTCACGTAGCGGTTTGCTTGTACTATTGCTGCGCGCGCGCTATCGCTCTGACTAACAAAGTTGCGCCAAAGCGGCGTGACGGGCCAGCAAAGGGGGACTCTTGGTTTGAAGATCGGGACACCAAAGGAAATATTTGAGGGCGAGAACCGGGTCGCAATGACGCCGGACAGCGCGCTGCAACTGCAAAAGCTTGGGCATACATGCGTCATCGAAACCGGCGCCGGTGCGGCTGCGGGCTTTGACGATGCCGCATATGAGGGCGCAGGCGTCGAGGTGGTGAACACCGCCGCTGCTCTCTACAAGGCCGCCGATGTGGTTGCCAAGGTGCGCCCGCCGTCTGACGCCGAGGTTAAGCGCCTGCGCGCGGGCCAGACGCTCATTTCCATGTTCAACCCTGCGGGCAACAAAGATCTGATGGAGGCCGCCGCCGCCAAAGGCGCGACCGTCATGGCGATGGACATGGTGCCGCGCATCAGCCGTGCCCAGAAGATGGACGCGCTGTCTTCCATGGCCAATATCGCGGGCTACCGTGCAGTCATTGAGGCGGGCAACAACTTTGGCCGTTTCTTCACCGGTCAGATCACGGCGGCGGGCAAGGTGCCCCCGGCCAAGGTGCTGGTCGTCGGCGCGGGTGTTGCGGGTCTTGCCGCCATCGGCACATCGACCTCGCTGGGTGCCATCACGCTCGCTTTCGACGTGCGCCCCGAAGTGGCCGAACAGGTCGATCGATGGGCGCTGAGTTTGTCTATCTCGACTTTGAAGAAGAACAGGCCGATGGGTCGGCTTCGGGCGGTTATGCCTCTGTTTCCTCGCCCGAATTCCGCGAAGCGCAATTGGCCAAGTTCCGCGAATTGGCGCCTGATGTGGACATCGTCATCACCACGGCGCTGATCCCCAACCGCGAAGCACCCGAGCTTTGGACCGAGGACATGGTGCAGGCGATGAAGCCCGGCTCCGTGATCGTCGATCTCGCGGCAGAGAAGGGCGGCAACTGCAAGCTCACCAAGATGGACGAGAAGATCGTCACCGACAACGGTGTCACGATCATCGGTTATACCGATTTCCCCTCGCGCATGGCGACGCAGGCTTCGACACTTTACGCCACCAACATCCGCCACCTGATGACGGATCTGACGCCCGAGAAAGACGGTGTCATCAACCACGATATGGAAGATGACGTGATCCGGGGCGCGACCATCACCCACGAAAAAGAAGTGACCTTCCCACCGCCACCGCCCAAGGTCGCAGCCATCGCGGCCGCGCCGAAGAAGGAAAAGGTTAAAGAAAAGACCCCGGAAGAGAAACGGGCTGACGAATTGGCTGCTTTCAAAGCGCAGACCAAGAACCAAGTCACGCTCTTGGCCGTAGGCGCGGCGCTGCTGCTCGGTGTCGGCCTCGTCGCACCCGCCAGCTTCATGCAGCACTTCATCGTCTTCGTTCTGGCGGTCTTTGTCGGTTTCCAAGTCATCTGGGGCGTGGCGCACAGCCTGCACACGCCACTGATGGCGGTGACCAACGCGATCTCCTCGATCATCATTCTGGGCGCGCTGATGCAGATCGGCTCTGGCTCGTGGCTGGTGATCCTTCTTGCTGCCTTGTCGGTCTTCATGTGTGGGATCAACATTTTCGGCGGCTTCCTCGTGACACGGCGCATGCTCGCCATGTTCCAGAAATCCTGAAGGAGCGAGCATCATGGAATACGGATTTACGACAGCGGCCTATGTGGTCGCAGCGGTTCTCTTCATCCTGTCGCTCGGCGGTCTGTCGGGGCAGGAAAGCGCGAAACGCGCGGTATGGTACGGTATCGCCGGCATGGCGCTGGCGGTTGTCGCCACGCTGATCGGGCCGGGGGCGGGGTTCTGGCTCCTCTCGCTGATCCTGATCGCCGCCGGTGGCGCGATCGGCTACCAATTGGCCACCCGCGTGCAGATGACGCAGATGCCGGAACTGGTCGCGGCGATGCACAGCCTTGTGGGCCTCGCGGCGGTCTTCGTGGGCTATAACGCCCATATCGAACTGGGCAACGTAATGGCGATGGACGAGGTGGCGCGCGCCTCCACCGAAGGTTTCGCGGCGCTGCTGGCCAAGAAGGACAGTGTCGAGATCGCGATCCTGCGGGTCGAACTGGTGCTCGGCATCTTCATTGGTGCCGTGACCTTTACCGGCTCTGTCATCGCCTATGGCAAACTGGCGGGCCGCGTCAGCTCGGCAGCGACGAAACTGCCGGGTGGTCACATGCTCAACGCCGGTGCGGCAGCGCTCTCGCTGATCTGCCTGATCTGGTACTTCAACACCGGGGGCTTCTTGCCGCTGTTCATCATGACGCTGGCGGCGCTCTTTATCGGGTATCACCTGATCATGGGCATCGGTGGTGCTGACATGCCGGTGGTTGTGTCGATGCTGAACAGCTACTCCGGCTGGGCCGCGGCGGCGATTGGCTTCTCGCTTGGCAACGATCTGTTGATCGTGGTTGGCGCCTTGGTCGGTTCTTCGGGTGCGATCCTGAGCTACATCATGTGTAAAGCGATGAACCGTTCGTTCGTCAGCGTGATATTGGGCGGCTTTGGCGGGACATCTGGGCCGGCGATGGAGGTCGAAGGCGAGCAGGTGGCGATTGAGGCCGACGGTGTCGCACAGGCGCTCAACGAGGCCGACAGCGTCATCATCATCCCCGGCTACGGCATGGCGGTGGCTCAAGCTCAAGGCGCGGTCAGCGATCTGGTTAAGAAGCTGCGCGCCCGTGGCAAGAACGTCCGCTTTGCCATCCACCCGGTGGCGGGCCGTCTGCCCGGTCACATGAACGTGCTGCTGGCCGAGGCCAAAGTGCCCTATGACATTGTGATGGAGATGGACGAGATCAACGACGATTTCCCCGAGACCGACGTCGCGATCGTCATTGGCTCCAACGACATCGTGAACCCCGCGGCGCAAGACGACCCCAACAGCCCCATCGCTGGCATGCCGGTGCTGGAATGCTGGAAGGCGAAAACCGTCTTCGTCTCCAAGCGCGGGCAGGGCACCGGGTATTCGGGCATCGAGAACCCGCTGTTCTTCAAAGAGAACACGCGCATGTTCTACGGTGACGCGAAGGCCAGCCTCGACAAGCTGCTGCCGCTGATCGACTAATCGTTTTCTTTAAAAGAGAACGACCGGGAATTTTTAAAAATTCCCGACCTATACATCTTAAACGCCCCGCCGGAAACGGTGGGGCGTTTGCCGTTTCTAGGGGCGGTATACGTCGGTATGCAGTAAGTATCTGAAAAGGCGTATTTTTCTTCTGTTCATCGGCGGCGATAGCGCTATTCTTGGAGGAAGAAACTCTCTCCAGCAGCGGAACCCCTCATGGCCCCGATCAAAGACCACCCGCAGCGCCTTGCCCTCACCGGCGAAATGCACGCACGCCCGTTTCCGCAGCTCGCCGCGCCCTCGCGGGTCGCCTTTCTTGCGGTGAAACCGTCGCCGGATGCCGCACCGCAGGCTGAGTTGAACGCGCTGCTGGCCCATTACGGCGCGCCGCGCGCCGATGCTTCGGCCACGCACTACTATGGGGAAATGGGCCGCTTCACGCTGAAATGGGAGCAGCATACCGAATTCGTTACCTATACGGTGATCGCCCCCACTGGCCGAAGCCTGCCTTTCGCCGCTGCGGATTTCGCCGCCTTTCCCGATGATTGGCTGGCCGACATAGAAGGGGAGCGGATCACCTCGGCCTTGCTTGCGGTCCTGCCGAAGCCAGATGAGGACGAAGAGATCGCGGGTCACCTGCAAGACTGGTTCGTGCCCGAGAGCCTCGCCGTGGCAGAGGTGCTCGACGGGGCAGCGGTGGTTGCCAGCGATTTTCGGATTGATCCCGCTGGCCATCTGCGGCTGGCACTCTTTACCGACGCGGCGACCGGGCAGCGGCGGATTGGGCGGATCGTTCAGCGGCTGTGCGAGATTGAGACCTATAAGGCGATGTCGATGCTGGGCTTCATGCAGGCGCGCGACATGGCGGCGGCCTTGAATGATCTGGATGGTCAGTTGTCGACCCTCATGGGGGCGATGCGCAGCGGGGCGGGCACGGCGGCAGAAGAGACGCTGCATGCGCTGCTGGATGTTTCGGTCGCGCTAGAGGCGCTGACGGCGGAGACCGCCTATCGCTTCGCCGCCACGGGCGCCTATGAGGCCATCGTCTATGAACGTATCTCGGCCCTGCGCGAGGCGCGTTTCATGGGGCGGCAGGGGTTTGGGGAATTCATGATGCGCCGCTATGCGCCCGCTATGCGCACGGTCAAATCTACCGAGACGCGGCTGCAGACCATCGCAGCCCGCGCGCTGAGGGCCGCGGACCTTCTGCGCACGCGGGTGGATGTGGAACGCTCGGCCCAGAACCAAGCGATCCTTGCCAGCATGGACCGCCGCGCCGACCTGCAATTGCGGCTACAGCATACGGTCGAGGGGCTGTCTGTGGTGGCGATCAGCTACTACGCGGTTTCACTGGTCAGCTATCTGCTCTACCCGCTGGCAGAGCCGCTGGCGGTCAGCAAGGGGCTGCTGACCGCCGTGGTCACCGTGCCGGTTGTGCTTGGCGTGTGGTGGACGCTGCGCCACCTGCGGCGGAAGATCGGCTGAGCAACGCCTGCATGGCAAGCGCGCCCAGTGCGATCATCACGATGGCCTCGATGGCCGCGACGGAAAGCGTGGGGACACCCGAAAGGCCCGCGCCCAAGGTGCAGCCCCCGGCCAGCACACCGCCCACGCCCATCATGGCCGCCCCGGTCAGGTAGCGTCCGGTTTGGCGCGGGGCGTCAAAGCTCTGCCACTGAAACTCTCGTGCGATCAGGCTGGCGACCAGCGCGCCGACAAACACGCCGCCCAAAAGCCCGGTGCCAAAGCCCGCGGGGATCGAACTGCTGGCGATGGTCCAGAACAGAGTATCGGCAGAGGGCGAGGTGAAGCTAAGGCTCTCCATCGCGATCGGGTCGAATTCATCCAGCAGGATATACCCGGTGCCGACCCATGCGGCAGGCACCAAAAGCCCGATCAAACCGGCCATTACCAGTTGCCCCGGACGGTTGCCCGAGCGCAGCGCATAGGCAAGCGCCGCCACGGCGATCAGACCGCCCCAAACCAGCGCACCGCCGGGCAGGGCAGCAAGGCTCACGCTGTCGCCCATGTCGACGGTCACGGACCCAAGCGCCACGCGCAGCGGGGCCAGAACCCCTTTGAGTGTGGCATGGGCCACCACGGCAAAGACCAGCACCACCAGCGCCCCGCGCAGGTTGCCGCCGCCTGTCAGCACCGTGAGGCGTGAGATGCAGCCGCGCGTAAGCACCATGCCCGCGCCGAACAGCAGCCCGCCGATGCCAATCGCCAGAAACGGCACGTCACTGGTCATAAAGCGATGCGCGTCGAAACTGATCCAACCCGCGGCCACGGCGGCCTGCGTGCCGATCACCGCCAGCGCCAGCGCGGTGAGCCAGACCCCGAGCGCTTGACGCCGGTCTTCGCCCACGAGGCTGCGGCGAAAGCAAAAGCGCGTGCGCTGTGCCAAGACGCCAAACGCCAGCCCGATGAGCGCCGCCAGCAGAACGGACGCCTCTTTTGCTGTCGTCTCTTCAAAGCCGAAAGACTCAAACATCGCGAAAACCCTCGAAAACGGAATTATTTCCCATTTGGAGGGGCTGGGGGTCACAATCAAGCGAAAGCTGACGTGGGGGCCTCCGGCGTCAGCGAAATTATTTCTGTTTTGATGGAGAAATGGGCGACGCTGTTCACCCTGCGTCAGGGGCCGCGAAACAACCGGCCCCCGTCGCGATGGGCGGGGGCCGGTCGGTCCTTATTTGGCTCAGCGTCCGCGAATGCGCGGATCAAGCGCGTCGCGCAGACCATCGCCAAGGTAGTTCACCGCCAGCACGGTCAGCGAGATGGCGATGCCGGGCAGCATCACGCGCTCGGGAAACTCCTGCATGCGGTCCACTGCGTCGGCCAGTTGCTTGCCCCATGTGGGGAAGTCCGACGGAAAGCCGACGCCCAGAAAGCTCAGCGCGCTTTCGGTGATGATCGCCGTGGCAAGGCCAAGGGTGGCCGAGACCATGATGGGCGAGATCACGTTAGGCAGCAGGTGACGGCGGATGATCTTGCCCGGCGTGGTGCCGATAGAGCGGGCGGCAAGGATGAACTCACGTTCCTTCAGCGCCAGAATATCGCCCCGCACGATCCGCGCCGTCTGCATCCAAGAGGTCAGGCTGATGACCGAGACGATGAGGATGAACATGCCCCCTCAGGCCCAAACTGCGAGCGCAGCGGTTGCCCGAAGAGTGTCACCGCCAGAAGCACCAGCGGCAGGATCGGCAGGCTGAGGATCAGATCGGTGAAACGCATGAGCCAGAAGTCCATCCGCTTGAAAAAGCCCGAAAGCACGCCGACGGCCGTGCCGATGATCAGCGCCAGCGCCATGGCCATCCAGCCCACGGCCATCGAGACGCGCCCGCCAAAAAGCATCTGCGCAAGGATGTCGCGGCCCAATTGATCGGTGCCGAAGGGATGGCTCCACCCCGCCTTGGCATCGCCGTCCCACAGCAGCGTATAGATCGGCCGCCAATTCTTGTTGCGAATGTCGAGCTTCTTGGCGTCGATGTCCCACAGATAGGGGCCAAAGATCACCGCGAGCGTGATGAAGATCAGGAAACCGCCGCCGAAAAGCGCGCCCTTGTGCTTGCGGAACTGGTCCCAGACATCGCGCCATTGGCTGCGCGGGGGCTTCTGCGGGCCCTTGTCTTGCAGGGCTTTCATGAATTCGAGGTCGGCTTCGACCGGGCTGGCGGGAATGGGTTGCTCAGTCATAACGGATCCTTGGGTCAAGCAGGCCGTAGAGGATATCTGCGATCAGGTTGAACAGCACGATCAACACCGCAAAGATAAAGGTCAGGGTCATCACCATGGGCAAATCGTTGGCGCGCAGCGCGGTCAACAGAAGCTGGCCGATGCCATTCACCTTAAATACGTTCTCGGTGATGATGGCGCCGCCAAAGATGGCGGGCATGCCAAGCGCGATGATGGTGACCACCGGGATCATCGAGTTGCGCAGCACATGGACCATGACGACGACGCTTTCCTTCAGCCCCTTGGCGCGAGCGGTGCGCACGTAGTCTTGGTTGAGGTTGTCGAGCATGGCACCGCGCATGTAGCGGCTGATCTGCGCCGTGGTTTGCAGCGCCAGCACCATGACGGGCATGATCATCTGCATGAACTGCACTTTGAAGCTGGCCCAGTCATTCACGACATGCGTCGTGTCATAGATCGACGGCAGCCACCCCAGCGAGACCGAGAAGATCACGATCAGCAGAGGCCCGGTAAAGAAGGGCGGGATCGAGAAGCCGATCATGGTGATGAACGTCCCGGCCTGATCGAAGACCGAATAGTGACGGTAGGCCGAATAGATGCCGATGGGAATGGCGATGACGATGCCCAGGATATAGGCCAGACCGACAACCCAGAGGGTCTGCGGCATGCGCTGGATCACGATGTCCATCACAGGCGAACGGGTCTGCCAAGAGATCACGCGCAGCTTGCCGTCCGAAAGGTTGGTGTCGGGCAGCCAGCTAAACAGGGCAGAACGGTTGGTGAGATAGTCGATGAAAACCTGCGGCTCGATCCAAAAGACCTGCACGAGCCACTTCCAATATTGGATATAGATCGGCTGGCCGAGGCCGAGCGCCTCGCGCATTTTCTCTTTCACCTCGGGCGGGACCGTCAGCGGCACTTGGGCCATCGGGTCGCCGGGGGCGAGTTGCAGCAGCAGGAAAATCACCAGGCTGATAAACAAAAGCGTCGGGATCGACAAAAGAAGTCGTCGGATGGTGAAGGTCAACATGGGCGTCGCCTTTGTAGGTCAGTCTGTGAGGGGGTGGGGGCGAGAGGGGGCGTGCGGATGGCGCACACCCCCAAAGGTCGGTGAAGGGAGGCGCAGCATGCCGCGCCTCCGTCCTAGATCACTCTTCCATGCGGTACCAATCGGCGGCATTCCACAGCTCGGAGTCCCATGTGTTCAGAACAACGCCACCAAGGGTGTTGGCTGCAGCAGAAACGCGACCACGGTCAACCAGCGGCAGGATCGAGTAGCTGTCTTTGGTTAGCATGTCGTTCAGCTTTTTGGCCAGTTCGCCACGCTTTTCCATTTCGCCGGTACGGCCCAGCTCGGCCACCATCGCGTCATACTCTTCTTCGCAGAAACGGTTGATGTTCTCACCCTGCCACTGCGATTCCGGGCTTGGGAATTTGGCGCAGGTCCGCTGAGCCAGATAGCTTTGCGGGTCGGTGCCATCGAAGTTGTTGGCGTACATTTCAACGTCTGCATAGAAACGCTGGAACGTGTCGGTCGAACCGGGGTCGCCCCCAAAGAAGACCGAAGCGTCGATGTTGCGCAATTCGGTTTCAACACCGATCTGGCTCCACCAATCCTTGATCAGCGCTTGGAAGTCCTGACGCACGGCGTTGGTCGAGGTCTGGTAAAGGATTTCCAGCTTCACGCCGTCTTTTTCGCGGATGCCGTCGCCATCGCTGTCAACCCAGCCCGCTTCGTCCAAGAGCGCCTTGGCGCCTTCGATGTCTTGGGTCAGGCAGTCGGTGTTGTCGGAGGCGTAAAGCTCTGGCGCGGGCACCATGTTACAGGTGGCGCGGCCCGCTTGGCCGTAGCCGACTTCGACCAGCAGTTCGCGGTCAATCGCCATCGACAGTGCCCGGCGGACGCTCTCATCGGTGAGGAACGGATGCGGGTGCTTGGCTGTGGCCCGCTCACCTTCCGGCAGGTCCGGGGAGGGGTCTGTCATGTTCAGTTCCAGACGCTCAACCAGCGTGCCGAAAGCCGACATCGGCTTGCCCTTGCCGCCTTCGGCCATCTTGGCGATGACATCGGGGGCCAATTGCAGGTTCCAAGCGTAGTCGAATTCGCCGGTTTCCATCACGGCACGGCCCGCAGCTGTCGCGTCGCCGCCACCTTTGAAGGTCAGCGAGGCAAAGGCGGGCTTGCTCGGGTCGCGGTAGTTTTCGTTCGCGGCCATGGTGATCACGTCGTTCGGGCGGAACTCAGTGACGGTGAAGGGGCCGGTGCCGATGGGGTTAAAGTTCGCTTCGGTACACTCGGGCGCCTTGGCGCCAGTACAATCGGCAAACTGCGCTGCCTGAATGATCGGGGACTGGCCGCCCATGAAGGGGCCGTAGGGGTTCGGCATCGGCTCGGAGAAGGTAACCTTGACCGTCTGGTCGTCGACCACATCGACCGAAGAGACACCTTCGAATTTGGCCAACTGTGCGCAGCCGCCTTCGGGGTTCATGCAGTAATCGGCGGTGAATTTGACGTCATTGGCGGTGACGGGGGTGCCGTCGGACCACATCAGCCCATCTTTCAGCTTCCATGTGATGGTCTTGAGGTCTTCGCTCACGCCGCCGTTTTCCAGCGTCGGAATTTCGTTCGCCAGATAGGGGACCAGCGCGCCGGTTTCGTCATAGCGACCAAGGGGTTCGAGGATCAGCGAGGACGCTTCGACGTCCTTCGTGCCGCTCGACAGATAGGGGTTCAGGATCGAAGGCGCCTGCCAATAAATGATTTTGACTTCGCCGTCGCGGCCACGCTCGCCCTCATGGGCTTCTGCAAAGGCCATAGGGGCAAACGCAGTCGATGCGACAGCCCCCATCAATAGGGTCTTCAATTTCATATCTTACTCCATGTTGGACACGTGGGCGTGCCGCTTTTTGTCGACGGGATTGCCCCCGCCTTGTTGTTGTCGCCCCAGAAAGAACATGAGCTTCACCAGCTAAACATAACAAAAAAAGCAATATTCAACCTGTGATCGAAGCGTTCTTTCCAAACCGCATGGGCCATATCGAAACAGGTTTCCCAAAAATTGCAAGGGCGGACATGGCGCAAATATGACAAAGCGCGAACTGCCCGCGTCAGGTTTGACAGTCTCATGACATTCGCCGTAGCGTCGGGCAAAATCTGCGCCAATAAAAACAACAGGGAAACAGATGCTGGATCACGCAAACGGGGCGCCAATCGCCCAAATTCAGGGCCTGCGCGTCGAATTTCAAACCAAAGATGGCCCCGTTGTCGGCGTCGAAGATGTCAGTTTCGACATCAACCCCGGTGAGACGGTTTGCGTTGTCGGGGAATCGGGATCGGGCAAATCGGTGTCTTCGCTGTCGCTGATGCGGCTGGTCGAATACGGCGGCGGTGAAATTGCAGGCGGGCGCCTTCTTTTTGAGCGTGGTGAAAAGGGGCAGGTCGATCTGGCGGCCAGCAGCGGCAGCCTCATGCGCAAGATTCGCGGCAATGAAATCGGCATGATCTTCCAAGAGCCGATGACCGCGCTGAACCCCGTTTTTACCATCGGCAAGCAGATGACCGAGGGCCTGCGCCTGCATCTGAACATGTCCCGGCAAGAGGCCGAGGAACGTGCGTTGGAATTGATGGAGCAGGTCCGCATCCCTGAGCCTGAGCGCCGGTTGAAGCAGTACCCGCATGAGCTTTCGGGCGGTATGCGCCAGCGCGTGGTGATCGCCATGGCACTGGCCTGCGAGCCGCGCCTGCTGATCGCGGATGAGCCCACCACCGCGCTCGACGTGACGATTCAGGCCGAAATCCTCGCCCTGATGGACCGGCTCAAGCGCGAAACGGGCACGGCGGTGATGTTCATCACCCATGACATGGCCGTGGTGGCGCAGATGGCTGACCGGGTCGTCGTCATGTTCCGCGGCAAGAAGGTCGAGGAAGGCACCGTCGAGGAGATCTTTGAGAACCCGCAGCACCCCTATACCAAAGCGCTCTTGGCCGCCGTGCCGAAACTGGGCGAGATGACGGGCAAGCCATACCCCGAGCCGATGAAGCTTTTGGGCAGTGAGGACAAGGAAATCGTTCCGATCAAGGGCCGCGAAGAGGTGCTCTTGTCGGTCAGGAACCTGACCACGCGCTTCCCAGTGCAGGGCGGTTTCCTGCGCCGCACTGTGGCCAATGTGCATGCGGTCGAAGACCTGTCCTTTACGCTCAACAAAGGTCAGACGCTGAGCCTCGTTGGCGATCGGGCTGTGGCAAATCCACCGCCGGACGGTCGATCCTGCGGCTGGTGGAGCCGATGTCGGGAGAGGTGAACCTTGACGGTGTCGATATCATGTCGCTCGACCAATCAGCTTTGCGCACCGCGCGGCTCGACATGCAGATGATCTTTCAGGATCCCTTCGCCTCGCTCAACCCGCAGATGCAACTCGCGGATCAGGTGGCCGAGCCGATCCACAATTTTGCGACCCTCAAGGGGGCCGAAATTACCAAGCGGATCGAGATGCTCTTCGACCGGGTGGAACTGCCGCGCAGCTTCATGCGCCGCTTCCCGCATGAGCTGTCAGGCGGCCAGCGCCAACGGGTCGCCATCGCCCGCGCGCTTGCGCTGAACCCCAAGCTGATCATCGCGGATGAAGCGGTCTCGGCCCTTGATGTGTCTGTGCAGGCGCAGGTGCTCAACCTGATGATGGAGCTTCAGGCCGAGATGGAACTGTCCTTCCTCTTCATCAGCCACGACATGGCGGTGGTGGAGCGGGTAAGCCACTACGTCGGCGTCATGTATCTGGGGCGCATCGTCGAGATGGGCTCGCGCCAGCGGGTGTTTGAGAACCCGCAGCACCCATATACCCAAGCGTTGATGAAGGCCGTGCCAATTGCCGATCCGCGCCGGCGCAAGTCCGAGAAGGACCTGAACTTCAAACCGATTCCCTCGCCGATCCACTCTGTCAGCTATCGGGCCGAGCCTTCGGTCTACCGCGAGGTGGAGCCGGGGCACCATGTGCTGACCACCGACAGTGGCTATTGAAAGAATACCAATGAACGAACGCCTGACCCCGCTCGAGTTGATGACCAAACTCATTAGCTTTCCCACCGTGTCGCGGGACACCAACATCCCGCTGATCGACTGGGTGGCCGAGTACCTCGCCTCCCACGGGATCGAGAGCCACCGCTACGTCGATCCTGATCAGCCCAAACATGCGCTTTTCGCCCATGCGGGCCCGTGGGAGGAGGGGGCCGTGGTGCTTTCGGGCCATACCGATGTGGTGCCGGTCGACGGGCAGGCATGGGACACCGACCCTTTCACCGTGACCGAGAAAGACGGCCGCTATTACGGACGCGGCACCTGCGACATGAAGGGCTTTGACGCGCTGGCGCTCTGGGCTTTGGTCGAGGCGCATTATGCAGACGTCAAACGCCCCCTACAGATCGCGCTCAGCTTTGACGAAGAGATCGGCTGCGCCGGTGCCCCGCCGATGATCCAAGCGATGCAGGGCGTGGTGCCCAAGGGCTCGGCGGTGATCGTGGGCGAGCCTTCGACCATGCAGGCGGTGACTGGCCACAAGGGCGGCATTGGCTTTAACACGCACCTCGTGGGCTTTGAGGTGCATTCCTCGCTGCTGCACACCGGGGTCAACGCGATCATGGCGGGCGCCAAGCTCATCGAATGGGCCAATGACGTAAACAGCGACAACATGGCCGCCAAACCGACCGAGACGGCGGCGATGTTCGACCCGCCCTTCACCACCGCCCATGTCGGTGTGATCGAAGGCGGCACGGCCCACAACATCACCGCCAAGGACTGCAAATTCGCCATGGATTTCCGCGTGGTGCCGGGTGAAGACAAAGACAAATGGGGCACCGCCTACCTCAAGAAGGTCCGTGAGGTCGAAAAGCAGATGCAGGACGTGGTGCCCGAAACCTATATCGAGACCTCGACCCGTTTCGACGTGCCCGCGCTGCAGCCCGAAAAGAACGGCGAGGCCGAGCAGATCGTGCGCCAGATCACCGGCGACAATGCCAGCCACAAAGTGAGCTACGGCACCGAAGCCGGGCAGTTCCAAGAGGCAGGGTATTCCGCCGTGATCTGTGGGCCGGGCGACATCGCGCAGGCGCACCAGCCCAATGAATTCATCGACGTGGCGCAATTCGAGGCCGGTCACGACTTCATGCGCCGGCTGCTGACCCGCTTGCAGGGCTGAGCCATCCCTGACAGACCTAGGGCAGGCCCCCCGCAGGGGCCTGTCCTTTCCACGGCCGCCCGGTGCAGCCGCGCGGTCCCAGCCTCCGGGGTTCGCATGTCCGTTTTTCCTATCACCCTTGCCACCCCTGCCAGCTACCCCCGCACCCCGCCGCGTGACAGCGAGGTGGTGGTCATCGGCGGTGGCGTGATCGGCGTCTGCACCGCCCTGTTTCTGGCGCGGGCGGGCAAACAGGTGACGCTGCTGGAAAAGGGCCGCATTGCCGCCGAACAATCCAGCCGCAACTGGGGCTGGATCCGCCAACAAGGGCGCGACCCGGATGAGTTGCCAATCATGGTCGAAGCCGCGCGTTTTTGGCGCGAACTGGCCCCAGAGCTTGACCGCGACATCGGGCTGAAACAGACCGGCGTGACCTATCTGGCAAACTCTGACGCCAAGATGCAGAGCTACGCAGACTGGCTGCCCCACGCCAAGGCGAATGGGATCGACAGCCGGTTGATGGACGCAGGCGAGGTGGCGGCGGCTTTTCCGGGGCTGAGCAAAGGCTACTCCGGGGCGTTGATCACCCCCTCCGACATGCGGGCCGAACCTTGGGTCGCGGTGCCAGCGCTGGCCGCCTTGGCCGTCAAAGAGGGCGTGCGCATCATCGAGAACTGCGCGGTGCGCAAGCTTGACCTCGCCGCGGGCCGCGTGGCGGGGGTGAGCACCGAAGCGGGGGCGATCCGCACGACATCGGTGGTGCTGGCGGGCGGGGCATGGTCGGCGCTTTTCCTGCGCGCGCATGGCGTCACCCTGCCGCAGCTATCCGTACGCGAAAGCGTGGTGGCGACCAATGTGCTGCCCGAGGTGCACGCCGGTGCCGTGGCCGAAGCCGGGCTGGCCTTTCGCCGCCGCGCCGATGGGGGGTATACGCTGGCTCCGGGGGCGGCGCCCGACCTCTATGTCGGGCCAGATGCCTTCCGCGCCCTGCGTCACTACCTCCCACAGTTGCGAGCCACCCCCTTTGGCCAGCGGCTGCGGATGTCTGCACCTAAGGGCTTTCCTGATGCATGGCGCACCCCGCGCCAATGGGCCGCGGACAGCGTCAGCCCCTTTGAAGCGATGCGCATCCTTGATCCTGCCCCCGATCACCGCCGGTTGCGCCGCACGGTCAAGCAGTTCGCAGCGCTTTATCCCGAACTGCCACCCATCACGGCGCGCAATTCATGGGCGGGCATGATCGACACAATGCCCGATATCGTACCCGTGGTGGACAGTTGCGCCCAAATTCCGGGCCTCGTCATTGGCACTGGCATGTCGGGCCACGGCTTTGGCATCGGGCCGGGGATGGGGCGGGTGCTGGCCGCTCTGGTCATGGGCGATGCGCCGGGGCATGATCTGAGCAGATTTCGCGCCGACCGGTTCAGTGATGGCACGCCCATCCGCCCCGGTCCGGCGCTTTAACCTCATTGTTTCAAAGGACAAAGCCCATGCCGATCAAGAACCGTTTCGCCGAGACCCACGCCGAGATCACCGCATGGCGCCGCCACCTGCATCAGCACCCTGAACTGATGTTCGACCTGCCCGAAACCTCGAAATTCGTCGAAGACAAGCTGCGCAGCTTTGGCATCACCGACATCACCACCGGCATCGCGCAGACCGGCGTGGTCGCGGTGATCGAGGGGCAGAGCAATCGCTCAAACCGCACCATCGGGCTGCGCGCCGATATGGATGCGCTGCCGATCATGGAAGCGACGGGGCTGCCCTATGCCTCCAAGACCCCCGGCAAAATGCATGCCTGCGGCCATGATGGGCATACGGCGATGCTCTTGGGTGCTGCACAATACCTTGCGGAGACGCGCAATTTCGATGGCCGCGTCGTGCTGATCTTCCAACCCGCCGAGGAAGGCGGCGGCGGTGGCAATGTCATGGTGCAAGAGGGGCTGATGGACCGTTGGGATATCGATGAGGTTTACGGCATGCACAATATGCCCGGCCACCCCACCGGGCATTTCGCAATCCGCGAGGGCGCGCTGCTGGCTGCGGCGGATGAGTTCAACATCACGCTGACCGGGCAGGGCGGCCATGCCGCGGCCCCGCATGAGGCCATCGACACCAACCTCGCTGCCGCCCATGTGTTGATCGCGCTGCAATCCATCGCCAGCCGCAACACCGATCCGCTGAAACAGGTCGTCGTCTCGGTCTGCACCCTGCGCAGCGATACCGACAGCCACAACGTCCTGCCGCATCAGGTGCTTCTGCGCGGCACGGTGCGCACTTTGGACCCCGTGGTGCAGGATTTGGCCGAGCAGCGCTTGCACGACCTCACCCGCCTGACTGCCGAAGCGCATCAGTGCAAGGCAGAGATCGACTATCAGCGCGGCTATCCCGTCACGCGCAACCACAGCGACCACACCCGCTATGCCGCCGAGGCTGCCGACAAGATCACCCCCGGCACCGACCGCGACACCCCGCCCATCATGGCAGGCGAAGATTTTTCCTATATGCTCAACGCGCGACCGGGCGCCTATATCATGATCGGCAACGGCGACGGGGTGACGGTGCACCACCCGGCATATGACTTTGACGATGCCGCAATCCCGGCGGGCTGTTCATGGTTCGCGCAGGTGGTTGAGGACCGGCTGGCAAGGGCGTAAGCATGTGGCAGATAAATGCGACTGCATGAAAATCAGCGCCAACCCAACTCCGGAGGATACTTCCCAAATGGCCGTTAAGAACCGATTTGCCGAGCTGCATGACGACATCACCGCATGGCGCCGCGATCTGCATGAAAACCCCGAAATCCTCTTTGAGACGCACCGCACCTCGGCCACCGTGGCCGAGAAACTGCGCAGCTTCGGCTGCGACGAGGTCGTCGAGGGCATTGGCCGCACCGGCGTCGTCGGCGTGATCAAGGGCAAGGAAACCGGATCGGGCAAGGTCATCGGGCTGCGCGCCGACATGGACGCGCTGCCGATCCACGAACAGACCGGGCTTGAGTATGCCTCTAAGACCGACGGCGCGATGCATGCCTGCGGTCATGACGGCCACACCGCGATGCTGCTGGGGGCGGCGCAATATCTAGCCGAGACCCGCAATTTCGACGGTACCGTCGTGGTGATCTTCCAGCCCGCCGAAGAGGGCGGCGGCGGTGGCCGTGAGATGTGCGAGGACGGTATGATGGACCGTTTTGGCATCCAAGAAGTCTATGGGATGCACAACTGGCCGGGCATGCCCACGGGCTCTTTCGGCATCCGCCCGGGGTCTTTCTTTGCTGCGACGGATCAGTTCGACATCACCTTTGAGGGCCGCGGCGGCCATGCCGCCAAGCCGCATGAGACCGTCGACACAACCGTGATGGCCGCGCAGGCCGTGCTCGCGCTGCAAACCATCACATCGCGCAATGCCGACCCGGTGGAGCAGATCGTCGTCTCGGTCACCGCCTTTGAGACATCTTCCAAAGCCTTCAACGTGATCCCGCAGCGGGTGCAGATGAAAGGCACCGTGCGCACGATGTCGGCGGATATGCGCAGCCTTGCCGAAAAGCGGATCAACGAGATTTGCAACGGCATCGCGGGCACCTTTGGCGGCACAGCGGATGTGACCTACCACCGCGGCTATCCGGTCATGGTGAACCACGAAGAGCAGACCGAGTTTGCCGCCGATGTGGCACGCTCAATCTCGGGCGATTGCGTCGAGGCGCCGCTGGTCATGGGGGAAGACTTCGCCTTCATGCTCGAAGAACGCCCCGGTGCCTATATCCTCGTCGGCAACGGCGACACGGCGGCGGTGCACCATCCGGAGTATAACTTCAACGATGAGGCGATCCCGGCAGGCTGTAGCTGGTGGGCGGGTATCGTCGAGCAGCGGATGCCAGCGGCCTGATCCCGCAATCAGAAACGATCCTAGCGCGCCTCCTTCGGGGGCGCGTTTTTCTTTCGCGGGCCTAGCCGCGTTCCCACAGCGCGTTATAGACGGCTTCGATCCCATCGGCCTCGGCCCGCGCGCTAAAGCGGTGTTCGGCCCAGTGGCGCGCAGCTTCTGACAGAGCGGCTTGGTCCTCTCGCTCAAGCAGGGACCGCGCGGCTTGGGCCGCAGCCTCCGCCGCGCCAAGGGGGACCACCTTGCCCACACGGCCACCGTTCGAAAAAGCGCCGTAATACCCTGCATCGCTGCCCACGAAGGGCACGCCCGAGGCCAGCGCTTCGAGCGGGACCATGCCATAGCCCTCGTAGCGCGGCAGTTGCACCACCAGCGACAGCGCGCGCATCAGTTTGGGCAGGTCGGCGGCAGGGTATTCGCCCACGAAAAGCAGCCGCTCCGCGAGGCCCGCCGCCTCGACCTGCGCCTTGAGCTTGGTCAGAAACGCCTCATGTTTGCCGCCCGCGCGGCCAATCACCAGCGCCACCGCGCCGGGGCGTTCGGGCAGCAAGCGCAGCATCGCCTCCACGAAAAGGTCGGTGCCTTTCTCGGGCCGAATGCGCCCCACGGTGGCGATGCCATGAGTGCCACCAAAGCCCAATTGCTCCCAAGCGGCGCCCCGGTTGGTGGCGGGAGAGAAGACATCGGTATCCACCCCATGCGGCACCACGGCGCGGACATGGGGCACGAACTCCGCCGCGCGTTCGGTCGTGGCGATGACCGCGTCCATTTGCCGGATCAGCCAGCGTGGATAGGCTGAATGCAGGCGCTGCGCGGCAGAGGTGAAGACGATCCGGATATTCGCCCCGCGCACATCGCGCAGCCAAAGCGCGCTGCGCATCTCGGGGTTGCGGCGGACGTGCCAGATGGCGAAGGGGCGGTCTTGGGGGGATGTTTTCGGGTGATCCGCCCCGCGGCGGCACGGGTCAGCGGCACCGGGCAGCCGGGCAGGGGTTGGCCCACTAACACCAACTCGTGCCGATTGACCTGTTGGCGCACCACATTGGCCGCCGTGGCCGAGACGCCGGTGAAATTGCGGTTGTAGTTGGTGACGAAAAGCTCAGGCATCGGCGCTGTCCTCTCGCAGGCGCAGGGCCGTGATCAGCCGCTCGGCAATACTGTCGAGTTTGTCGATTTGCCCCGCGGCATAAGTTTTCGACGCGGCCACACCGCTGGCGCGGGCAATATCGTTGCGCAAAAGATCCGCCACACGGTCCGCCAAATCCTGCGTGCCCGCCACCAGACGCGCGGCACCTGCGGCCTCCATCTCGGCAAAGGTCTCGGCGAAATTGGCGACATGGGTGCCCGAAAGCACCATCGCCCCGGCCTGCGCAACCTCATAGGGGTTATGCCCCCCGATTGGGTGTAGCGATCCGCCCAGAAAGACGATGTCGGACAGCGCGTACCAGGTGCCCAGCTCGCCCAATGTGTCGGCCAGATAGACCTGCTCGCGCGGCATGTCGCCCCGCGTCCGGCGGCCATGGGTCAGTCCGACGCTGGCGATGAGGCCGGCCACCTCGTCCCCGCGTTCCGGGTGGCGGGGAACAAGGATCAGACATAGGTCGGGGACCTGTTCAAGCAGTTGTCGATGCGCCTCTAATACCGCTTTCTCCTCGCCCGGATGGGTGGAGGAGGCGATCCAGACGGGGCGGTCGCCCAAGGCCGCACGGGCCTGCGCGATGGTGTCATCGTCCTGCGGCAGAGGGCCTGCCATAGACTTGAGGTTGATCCCCGGAGCGACCCGATCGGCGGGGGCGTTGATGGTGGTCATGGCCCGCGCCATCGCGTCATTCTGCGTCAGGATCAGGTCAAACACACTAAAGAGAAACCCCGCCAGCGCGGGCTGTTTCTGCCAGCGTTCGATAGAGCGTTGCGACAGGCGCGCGTTGATCAGCGCCATTGGCGTGCCACGCGCATGGGTCCGCCGCAGCATCTGCGGCCAAAGCTCGCTCTCGACGAAAAGCGCCGCGTCGGGCCGCCAATGGTTGAGGAACCGCTTTAGCGGGCCGGGGGCGTCGAGCGGGGCGAATTGGTGCCGGCTGCGCGGCGGCAGGCGTCGGTCCACCAGCCGGGCCGAGGTCGCGGTGCCGGAGGTGATGAGGAAATGCGCCTGCGGCAGCGCGCGGCCCATCCGATCAATCAGCGCCAAAACCGACAGGCTTTCCCCGACAGAGGCGGCGTGAAACCAGATCAGCGGCCCCTCGGGGCGCGGCTGGCTGGCGTGGCCAAGCTTTTCGCGCGCGCGTTTCGGCTCAGCTTCGGCCCGGCGCAGCTTGGCCATGGACTGCCGTCCTGCGATGGGCAGCATCACAGTGCTTGCCGCGACCCATGCCCGGTAGAGGAACGGCGTGGTCATCGGGCTCAGCCGCCCGTGTGGCTCATGTGGCGCGGCATCTGCCCGTCGACACGCTGGCGTGAATAGTCGAAATCATGCCCCTTGGGCTTGCGGTCGATCGCCGCGCGGATCGCCTCTTGCAGCGGGACATCCGTATCGGGGTGATCGCGCAGTGGGGCGCGCAGATCGGCCACGTCTTCTTGGCCCAGACACATGAAAATCTCACCGGTGCAGGTGACCCGCACGCGGTTGCAGCTTTCGCAGAAATTATGGCTCAGCGGGGTGATGAAGCCGATCTTCTGACCCGTCTCTTCGAGCCGCACATAGCGGGCGGGGCCGCCGGTCCGCTCGGCCAGATCGGTAACGGTATAATGTTCGGCATAGCGCGCGCGCACGTCCTTCAGGGACCAGAACTGACCAAATCGGTCTTCGTTGCCCAGATCGCCCATCGGCATGACTTCGATCCATGTCAGGTCAATCCCACGCTCGGCGCACCATTCGGTGATGCGCGGCAGTTCGGGTTCGTTAAAACCTTTGAGCGCCACGGCGTTGATCTTGATCTTCAGGCCCGCGCGCTGCGCCGCATCTATCCCGCGCAGCACCTGTGGCAGGCGGCCCCAGCGGGTGATATCCGCGAACTTCTGTTCATCCAACGTGTCGAGCGAGACGTTCACCCGGCGCACACCAGCGGCATAAAGATCATCGGCAAAGCGTTCCAACTGGCTGCCATTGGTGGTCAGCGTCAGCTCTTTCAGCTTTCCGCTGTCGAGGTGGCGTTTCATGCCGTCGAAGAAGGTCATGATGCCGCGCCGCACCAGAGGCTCACCGCCGGTGATGCGCAGCTTCTCGACACCGAGGTCGACGAAGTTGCTGCACAAACGGTCCAATTCCTCCAGCGTGAGCAATTCCTTCTTGGGAAGAAAGGTCATGTTCTCCGACATGCAGTAGACGCAGCGAAAATCGCAGCGGTCGGTGACGGAGACGCGCAGATAGGTGATTGCGCGCATGAAGGGGTCTATGAGGGGTGCTGTCATGCCTTATAGGTAATGCCCCGCCCACTGCGGGGCAAGCGGCATTTGGGCGATTGATAAGGGGACGGGGCGCGGATAGGCTGCGCGGATGACACGTATTATCTTACCGCTTTTCATTGTGGCCGCCACGGCGGGCTGCAGCACTCTGACCGAGAGCCTCGGGATGGATGCTTCCCAGTCCGAGCCTGCGGCCGCATCCGCCCCGACCGAAGCCCCGGCAGAGGCCGCGACCGCGCCGGCCGCTGCGACGCCGCCTGCCGCCTCTCCGATCGCGACCGGGGGCAGCAGTGCCGAGGCGCTTGATACAACCACCGCCGCAGAGCGCGAAGCAGCCAGCCGCGCGCCCGCCAGCACCGGTGCCGCCTTGGGGACGACAGTGGTCAGTCTGGGCAGCGCGACAGAGCCGGGCCTGTGGTTGAAAACACCTCTGGTCGACGCCGAACAGCCGGGCCGGGTGACCAACCCCGCAACAGGCAAATCGGCCGCCGTGACCCTGATCCCGCTGGAGGGGCCTGCAACCGCAGGCAGCCGCATGTCGCTGCCCGCTTTGCGTTTGATCGGCGCCTCCCTGACTGACCTCACCACGGTCGAAGTCTCGACCGAAGGGTAAGGCGCGGGGTCAGCCTGCGCCGTCTGACTTTTCCAGCAGGCGCAGCGCTTCTTTCACCGCGAAAGGTTTCATCGCCTCCCCATGGGTGGCGACAAAGGCGCGGGTGCGTTCGGGATCGTGTTTCGACAGGTCGCGCAACCACCAACCGATCGCCTTTTGGATGAACCAACGGTGATCCGGCACCATCGTCGCGGCCCAGCCAAGGATGCGGTCCCGCGCGGCAAGCTCTTCTGGTTTAGGGTTGTTCTGCTTGGTCCACGGCAGGGTCGAGACCAAAGCCGCCCGCCGCGTCCAGAGATGATCGGAGGCGACCCAGCCTTCCACTTCGTCCAGACGTGTCGGATCGGCCACCAGACGTTTCTGCGCGGCCATGCTGGCATGGTCGGCAATCGCCCAACTGTCGAAATCCGCGGTCCAGCTTGCGATCAACGCCCATGCGGTTTGATCGTCGGGGCGCAGTCGCGCTTGGGTCAGCAGCTTTGCTGCTGCGACGCGGGCCTCGAAAATATCCGACTGCCATAGGGCGTCGGCAAGGGCGACACGGCCCTCGACATCGAGCGCATCGCGCCAAGTCTGGGCAAACTCCGCAATCTGTGGGTTGGTCAAGCCGAGATAGCGCCGGTCGGCTTTGTGATAGGCGCGCATCTCTTCGGCGCGGGCCGGGTTGGCCTGCGCTTCGAGTTCCTCAAGGGCGGTTTCCAAATTCATTCCACCGTCACCGATTTCGCCAGATTGCGCGGCTGGTCCACATCCGTGCCTTTCGCCACGGCGGTGTGATAGGCCAGCAACTGCGCCGGAACCGCATAGAGGATCGGGGCCAGTGCATCCGGGACGGGGGCATTTCGATGCTGAACCAGACGCCTTCATTGGCTTCGGCCTGCCCTTTGGAGTCGGAGATCAGGATCACCTTGCCCTTGCGCGCCATGACCTCTTGCATGTTGCTGACGGTCTTGTCGAACAGCGCGTCGCGCGGCGCCATAACGACCACCGGCACATGCTCATCCACCAGTGCGATGGGGCCGTGCTTCAGTTCACCTGATGCATAAGCTTCGGCGTGTATGTAGCTGATTTCTTTGAGTTTCAAAGCGCCTTCGAGGGCGAGGGGGTACATCTGACCCCGGCCAAGGAACAGCACGTCACGGGCATGTGAGAGCTTCAGGGCGGCCTCTTGCATTGTGTCGTTCTGTTCAAGCGCCGTGCTGATGATCGCGGGCAGCCCCCGCAGGCTTGAGATGTGATCGGCGAATGTCTCGGCGCTGATCGCGTCGCGGTCCCGTGCGGCCTTGAGAACCAGCGCAAAGAGCACGACCAATTGGCAGGTGAAGGCTTTGGTTGAGGCGACGCCAACCTCGACACCGGCATGGATCGGCAAGGCCAGATCGCTTTCGCGGGCGATGGAGCTTTCGGGCACGTTGACGACCGAAAGGATGCGCGCGGCCTTGCCCTCGCAATAGCGCAGGGCGGCCAGCGTATCTGCGGTTTCCCCTGATTGGCTGACGAAAACCGCCAGCGTGCGCGGCGGGATCGGCGGCTCACGGTAGCGGAATTCCGAGGCGACATCGATCTCGACCGGCAGGCGCGCGATCTGTTCAAACCAGTATTTCGCGGTGAAACAGGCATAGGACGCAGTGCCGCAGGCCACCATGACGATCCGGTCAAACTGCGTGAAATCAATATCCTGCGCGCTGATGTTGATCTCACCTTCGGGGGTCAGGTAGTGGCCGATGGCCGCACCGATCACGCCGGGTTGCTCGGCGATCTCTTTGGCCATGAAGTGTTTGTGCCCTGCCTTGTCGATGCGGGTGCTGTCAATCTGCACGGATTTGATCGCGCGGTTGGCCAGCGCCCCGTTGCGGTCGGTGATCTCTACCGACGTGCGGGTGATGACGGCGCAATCCCCTTCTTCGAGATAGGCGATCTGGTTGGTCAGCGGGGCCAGCGCGATGGCGTCACTGCCCACATACATCTCACCCTCACCATAGCCGATGGCCAAGGGCGAGCCCTTGCGCGCGGCGATCAACAGGTCATCGTGACCGTCAAAAAGGAAGGCCAGCGCGAAGGCCCCTTCGAGACGGGCGAGGGTCTGTTTGGCGGCCTCCACTGGGCCGGCGCCCTGCGCCATATGATGTTGGGTCAGTAGGGCGACGGTTTCGGTATCGGTCTCGGTGACGAAATGCGCGCCATGTTCGGCCAGCTCAGCCCGCAGTTCGCGGAAGTTTTCGATGATCCCGTTGTGCACCACGGCCACCGGCCCGGCCTGATGCGGGTGGGCGTTGGTCACGCTCGGCGCGCCATGGGTGGCCCAGCGGGTGTGGCCGATGCCGGACTTGCCCGCCAGCGGCTCATGCACCAGCGCGTCGGAGAGGTTGACCAGTTTGCCCAAGGCGCGACGACGGTCGAGTTTGCCGTTGTTCAGCGTGGCAATGCCAGCGCTGTCATAGCCGCGATATTCCAGCCGTTTTAACGACTCTACAAGAATGGGAGCGACTTCATGGGTGCCAAGCACCCCTACAATTCCACACATGTTTAGCTGCCCCTCTGCATCTTTGCCTTCTTGGCCTTTAGAATTTCGAACATTTTGCGGGCCATGCCCGGTTTTTCGATTTGCGGCGCGCGCGACAGGGCCAGCGCCTCTGGCTCCACGTCCGAAGTGATGACCGAACCCGAGCCGGTCATCGCGCCCTCGCCGATTGTCACCGGGGCCACCAGCATGGTGTTCGACCCGATGAAAGCGCCCGCGCCGATGGTGGTGTGATGTTTCATCACGCCGTCATAATTGCAGGTGATCGTGCCCGCCCCGATGTTGCTCCGGGCGCCCACGGTGGCATCGCCGATATAGCTCAGGTGGTTGACCTTGGCCCCTTCGGCGATCTGCGCATTCTTCACCTCAACAAAATTGCCGATGCGCACATCTTCGGCCAATTCCGCGCCGGGACGCAGGCGGGCATAGGGGCCGACCACGCCGCCGCGTGAGACATGGCACCCTTCAAGATGCGAGAAGGCGCGGATGGTGCTGCCGGATTCCACGGTCACATTCGGGCCGAAGACGACGTTGGGTTCCACCACCGTGTCGCGGCCGATATAGGTGTCGCGGGATAGAAAGACCGTTTCGGGGGCGACCAAGGTCACGCCGTCTTCCATCAACAGCGCGCGGGCGCGGGATTGGAACGCGGCCTCGGCCCGGGCGAGGTCGCCGCGGGAGTTCACGCCCATCGTCTCGGCCTCGGTGCAGGTGACCACGGTGGCGCTGCGCCCGTCGGCGCGGGCAAGGCCGATGATGTCGGTGAGGTAGTATTCTTCGGAAGCGTTGTCATTGCCCACTTTATCGATCAGATCGAACAGAAGCTCGGATTTGCAAGCCACCACGCCGGAATTACACAGGGTAATGGCGCGTTCCTCGGGCGAGGCGTCTTTGAACTCAACGATACGCTTCAACGTGTCGCCCTGCATCACCAGACGGCCATAACGGGCGGGGTCGGCGGCTTCGAACCCCAGCACCACCACATCATGGGTGGCCAAAGCTTCTTGCATCTTTTCCAATGTCTCGGGCTGCACGAAGGGCGTGTCGCCGTAAAGCACCAGCGCCATACCGTCGAAACCTTCCAACGCCGGGCGGGCCTGTGCCACCGCATGGGCCGTGCCCAGCTGTTCGGTCTGTTCGACCACCTGTGCATCCTCGTCAAAGAGGGTTGCGGCCGCGCGTACCTGATCCGCCCCATGGCCCGCCACCACAACCGTATGGCGGGGGCCAAGCATGGCGCCTGCGGCCATGGCGTGTTCGAGCATGGGGGCGGAGGCGACGCGGTGCAGCACCTTTGGCAGGTCCGAGTTCATCCGTGTCCCCTTGCCCGCGGCAAGGATGATCAGTGCAGTTTCCATGTAAATCTCTTTGTCCTTCAGCTTGCATTCTCTTTACGCGCTTCGCACAAAGGCGCAAGGTTGTGGCCCATCAAACTAGATTGCGGTCTGCAACACGATGCCATTTTGCAAGGCGGGGTTCCGCCCAAGGAGTACCCAGTGAAGACAGTGGTTTTCGATCTCGACGGCACTTTGGCCGATACTTCGGGCGATTTGATCGCGGCCGCCAACGCCTGTTTCCGTGATATGGGCGAGGGCGATGTGCTGGTTCATGCCGAGGATGCGGGCACCGCGCTGCGCGGCGGGCGGGCCATGCTGACGCTGGGAATGCAAAAGCTGGGCCGTGCCGATGATGCCGCGATGATCGACCGCTACTATCCGATGTTGCTCGAAGCCTATGGCCGCGACATCGACACCCATACCATCATGTACCCCGGCGCGATGGAGGCGGTGGCCGCGCTCAAGGCCACAGGCTACCGCGTGGCGATCTGCACCAACAAGCCCAAGGCTTTGGCAGAGTTGCTGCTGACCCGTCTTGGCGTGCGGGATGCATTCGGCGCGATGCTGGGGGCCGATAGTCTGGACGTGCGCAAACCCGACCCCGAGCATTTGTTCGAAACCGCGCGGCGTGCCGGCGGCGATCCGGCGCAATGCGTGTTGATCGGTGACAGCGACACCGACCGCAAAACCGCCAAAGCCGCCGGGGTGCCCTGTGTGCTGGTAACTTTTGGCCCCTCGGGCGAAGACATGGCAGCGCTGGAGCCCGAAGCCCTGTTGGACGATTTTGCCGACCTGCCGGAGGTCATTGAGCGTTTGATCGGTAAAACCGCCTGACGGCAGAGCGTTTCGGCAGCTTCACGCAGCGGGAGCCGGTCCCTGACGGGGCGATTGAGGCGGCGGTGATCCGACACTGGCGGTTGCACCGGTACAGGACGACCCCCGCCGAGATCCCCTTACTGGAAAAGGAATTCGCTACGTCAATGGGAGCGAATTCCTGCCTCACCGTGGCCTCGGGCGGCTAGGCTCAGAAGCGGATCGTGCCGTGTTTGCCCATATCGGGTTTCTCGCCGGTCAGTTGGGCTTTGCCGATCTCATAGAGAAATTTGAACCCGCCATCGGTGGCCCAGACCTCGGCCTCGGTCAGGTCGAAGCGGATCAGTTGCACATCGGGGTCTTGCTTGCCGTCCTCGAACCAAGCGCCCGCGATGGCGTTCCAGATCTTGTCCAACTCAGTCGGGTTGGTCACGGCAGAGACATGGCCGTCGATCCGTGCCCAAAGGGATTCGTCCTTGCTGGCAATCAGATATTCCGCAGCGGCACGGCCTTCGGCAGATTTTGCCAAATCGGTGCCTTTGGCGGTGATAAACCAGAGCACGGCGGAACGGTCGTCTTCGTCGATGTAGTGGGTCATCGGGATCGCACGGGCGGTCTTGGTTGCCAGCATCCCGGCGCGGGTGTCATCCAGACGGTCCCAGAACTCTTTTTCAGATCATCGCTCATTTGCATCTCGCTTTGTTGTAGTGTTCGCTTGGTCGCAGGGCCAACCCGCCGCGGCGCAGCGCGGTTCCACATCGCGCCGCTTGACGCAAAGCGGGCGGGGCGGTAGGTAATGAACAAGCGTTCAATAAATCGGGGGAGAAGCCGTGTTCAACGCAAGTATGCAGTTTGATCTGGGAGAAGACGTCGCGGCCATGCGTGAGATGGTGCACCGCTGGGCGCAAGAGCGCGTCAAGCCGATGGCGGCCGAGATCGACACGAAGAACGAATTCCCGCCTGAACTTTGGACCGAGATGGGCGAACTGGGCCTGCTGGGCATGACCGTCGAAGAAGAGTTCGGCGGCTCTGGTCTTGGCTACGTCGCCCACACGGTCGCGGTCGAAGAGATCGCCCGCGCCTCGGCCTCGGTCTCGCTTTCCTACGGGGCGCATTCCAACCTCTGCGTGAACCAGATCAAGCTGAACGGCACGCCAGAGCAAAAGGCGCAGTTCTTGCCGAAACTCTGCTCGGGCGAGCATGTCGGCGCTTTGGCCATGTCCGAAGTGGGCGCGGGCAGTGACGTGGTCAGCATGAAGCTGAATGCCGAAAAGCGGAACGATCACTTCCGCCTGAATGGCAACAAATACTGGATCACCAATGGCCCCGATGCCGAGACGCTGGTGGTTTATGCCAAGACTGACCCCGAGGCGGGCTCGAAGGGGATCACCGCCTTCCTGATTGAAAAGTCGATGAAGGGCTTCACTACCTCGAACCATTTCGACAAGCTTGGCATGCGCGGCTCGAACACCGCCGAGTTGATCTTTGAAGACTGCGAAGTGCCCTTTGAAAATATCCTCGGCGAAGAGGGCAAGGGCGTGCGCGTTTTGATGTCGGGCCTTGATTACGAGCGCGTCGTGCTGGCCGGCATCGGCCTTGGCATCATGGCCGCCTGTCTGGATGAGATCATGCCCTATATGGCCGAGCGCAAGCAATTCGGTCAGCGGATCGGGGATTTCCAACTGATGCAGGGCAAGATGGCGGATATGTATACCGCGATGAACTCGGCCCGGGCCTATGTCTACAGCGTGGCGCAGGCCTGTGACCGGGGCGATGTGACCCGTCAGGACGCGGCGGCTTGCTGCCTCTATGCCTCGGAGCAGGCCATGGTGCAGGCGCATCAGGCGGTGCAGGCGATGGGCGGCGCGGGCTATCTCAGCGACAACCCCGTGGGCCGTATCTTCCGCGATGCCAAGCTGATGGAGATCGGCGCGGGCACCTCCGAAATCCGCCGCATGTTGGTGGGCCGTGAGATGATGGGGGCCATGTGATGCGCGCCGCGCTGCTGGCCTGTGCGCTTCTTGCGGGGCCAGTGGCCGCGCAAGAGATCACCTATTCCGACGCCGCCACCGCAGAATGTCTGGCCGGGGCGCAAGAGTTCACCGACCAGCGCGCCTGTATCGGGCTGTCATCAAACCTCTGCATGGAAGCGCCGGGCGGTTATTCGACCTATGGCATGGGCGGCTGTCTGGACGCGGAGTTGACCTTCTGGGACGGCTTGCTGAACGAGAACTACCGCGCGCGAATGGTGCAGTCCAAATCTGCCGATGAGGATGCCGCGCTCTACCAGCCGGAATTACCCTCTCAGGCCGAGGCCCTGCGTGACATGCAGCGCGCGTGGATTACCTTTCGCGATGCCGCCTGCGATTATGAACGCAGCCAATGGGGCGGTGGCACGGGCGGCGGGCCTGCAACCTTGGCCTGCCTGATGCAGATGACGGCCGAACAGGCTCTGCGTCTGGGGGCGGCCTATTAACCGCGTCACGAAGTGTCGGCCTGACAGGACGGAGGGATCAGGATGGAGAACCTGATAAAACTGGAGACAGAAGGCGGTGTGATGCACCATTTTCTGCCGTGGCTGATTGAGGGGTTTGAGATCCTCGCGGCGGTCATCGACATCGCGGCCATCATTCTGCTGCTGATCGGCGCGGCGCGTTTCCTGACCGGGGTGACGATTGCCGAGATCGCCAAAAAGGGCGCGGAGCGGGTGCGCCGCACCAACCGCGAGCGCATCGAACTGGGGCGCTACATCCTTGCGGGGTTGGAGCTTTTTATCGTGTCGGACGTGATCCACACCGCGATCAGCCTGCGGTTTGCGGACCTGCTCTTCCTGCTGATGCTGGTCATCATCCGCTCCATCACCTCTTTCTTCCTCGACCGGGAGTTGGAGCAACTGAAAAAGGAACTTGGCGATGACTGACTTTTCCGACCTCAAAGCGCTCTATGTGAACTGCTCGCTCAAAAAGACACCGGGCGACAGCCATACCCAACTTCTGATGAACGCCAGCGCGGGCATCATGGAGGCGCAGGGGGTGAGCGTCGAACACCTCTATCTGCTCGACCACCAAGTGCCGCCGGGCGTCTACCCGGACATGACCGAGCACGGCTGGGACCGGGATGATTGGCCCGCGCTCTGGGAGAAGGTGCTGGCCGCCGACATCCTGATCATCGGCACGCCGCTTTGGCTGGGTGAGGAAAGCAGCACCTGCCGGGTGCTGATTGAACGGCTCTACGCCATGAGCGGCAAGTTGAACGACAAGGGCCAATCGGTCTTTTACGGTAAGGTCGGCGGCACGGTAGTTACGGGCAACGAAGACGGCATCAAACACGTCGCCATGACCACCGGATTTGCGATGAACCACCTTGGCTATAGCATTCCGCCACAGGCCGATTGCGGCTGGATTGGCGAAGCGGGGCCGGGGCCGTCTTATGGCGATGATGTGGATGGCAAGCGCGCAGGGTTCGACAACGAATTCACGCAGCGCAACACCACGATCATGACTTGGAACACAATGCATTTGGCGCGCATGCTGAAAGCAGCAGGCGGCTATCCCCAAAAAGGCAATGACCGCAACGCTTGGGACGCGGGTGCGCGGTTCGATTTCGAAAACCCGGAGTATCGAAGCTGATATGACACAGGACGATTGGCCGATCTGGCAGGGCAATATGGCGGCGCAATGTTTGGCGCAGCCCGATGACGCCTTGGCGATCATTGATCTGACCGGCGCGGCCCGCCGCGACGTGAGCTATGGCGCGCTGCATGAGATGGTCGATGGGCTGGCCCGCGCGCTGAAGGCCGAAGTGGCCCCCGGTGACCGCGTGGGTGTCTTGCTTAGTCAATCGCCATGGTGCGCGGCGGCGCATCTGGCGATCTGGAAAATCGGCGCGATCTCTGTGCCGCTGTTCAAGCTTTTTAAACGTGACGCGCTGGCCAGCCGGATCGGCGATGCGGGCTGTGCGATTGTCTTGACCGATGCCGAGGGGGCCGACCTGCTGGGCGATCTGGCCACCCCGTGGTTGGCGGCTGATGTGGGCACGACAGGCGACCCGGTCGACTATGCCAATGTCGGCCCCGAAGACCCCGCCGTGCTGATCTACACCTCCGGCACCACCGGCACGCCCAAGGGCGCGCTGCACGGGCATCGGGTGCTCTCGGGCCATTTGCCGGGCGTTTCGGTCAGTCATGATCATCTGGGGAAAGACGGCGATTGCCTTTGGACGCCCGCGGATTGGGCATGGATCGGCGGGCTATTCGATGTGGCGATGCCGGCGCTGGCACTTGGCGTGCCGGTGGTGGCCGCACGGATGCCCAAGTTCACCGTCGAAGGCTGCGCCGATGTGATTTCACGCGGTGAGGTGCGCAACGTCTTTTTCCCGCCCACGGCGCTTCGCATGTTGAAAGCCGCGGATGTATCCTTGCCCGGCCTGCGTTCGGTCGCCAGTGGCGGCGAGCCTCTGGGCGCCGAGATGCTGGCATGGGGCCGCAAAGCCTTCGGGCTGGAGATCAATGAGTTCTACGGCCAAACCGAATGCAACATGGTGGCCTCAAGCTGCGGCGTGGATTTCCCCGCGCTGCCCGGTTGCATTGGCAAACCGGTGCCGGGGTTCGAGATCGCCGTGCTGGATGAGGGCGGCCACCCCACAGATGCCGAGGGCGATGTGGCCGTGCGCCGCGGCGCCCCTCGATGATGCTGCGCTACTGGAACCGGCCCGAGGAGACGGCGGCCAAATTCCACGGCGACTGGCTGCTGACCGGCGACCGGGGCATCTGGGAGGGCGAATACCTGCGCTTTGTGGGCCGCGAGGATGACGTGATCACCTCCGCCGGTTACCGCATCGGCCCGGCGGAGATTGAGGATTGCTTGCTCACCCATAGCGCTGTCGCGACCTGCGGCGTGGTCGGCAAGCCCGATGCGCTCAGGACCGAGATCGTTAAGGCCTATGTGGTGCTGAAACCCGGCGCTGAGGTGGGCGCGAAAGAGTTGCAAGATTGGGTCAAGGACCGGCTCGCAAGCTATTCCTACCCGCGCGAGATCGCATTCGTGGAGGACCTGCCGATGACCGTCACCGGCAAGGTAATCCGCAAAGAACTAAAGCGTCTGGCGGCGCGAGAGAATGAGGACGTAACATGAAACTGACATCCCAAGCCCTGCCATCCTCGGATGCCTATAAGGCCAATGAGATGGCGCATCTCAAGGCGCTGAGCGAAGTGCGTGACGCGGCGGAGGCTGCAGCCCTCGGCGGTGGCGAGAAATCCCGTGCACGGCACGAGAGCCGGGGCAAGATGCTCCCCAGAGAGCGGGTGGCGAACCTGCTCGACCCCGGCAGCCCGTTTCTGGAAATCGGCGCCACGGCAGCGCATGGGCTTTACGATGGCGCGGCCCCTGCCGCCGGTGTGATCGCGGGCATCGGTCGGGTGCAGGGCCATGAGGTCATGGTGGTCTGCAACGATGCCACCGTGAAGGGCGGCACCTATTACCCGATGACAGTGAAAAAACACCTCCGCGCGCAGGAGATTGCCGAGGCGAACCATCTGCCCTGCATCTATCTGGTGGACTCTGGCGGCGCCAACCTGCCGAACCAGGATGAAGTCTTTCCCGACCGCGACCATTTCGGCGCGATTTTCTACAATCAGGCGCGGATGAGCGCCAAGGGGATCGCCCAGATCGCCGTGGTAATGGGATCTTGCACCGCTGGCGGCGCCTACGTGCCCGCGATGTCGGATGTGACCATCATCGTCAAGGAACAGGGCACGATCTTCCTCGCTGGTCCGCCGCTGGTGAAGGCGGCGACGGGCGAGGTGGTCAGCGCCGAAGACCTCGGTGGTGGCGACGTGCACACGCGGTTGTCGGGCGTGGCAGACTATCTGGCCGAAGACGACGCGCATGCTTTGGCGCTGGCCCGCCGCGCGGTGGGCCAGCTTAACAAGACCAAGCCGACCACTGTCGACTGGGCCAGCCCCGAAGAGCCTGCCTACGACCCCGCCGAGATGCTGGGCGTCGTGCCAGCCGACCTGCGCACGCCCTATGACATCCGCGAGGTGATCATGCGGCTGGTCGACGGCAGCCGCTTTGACGAGTTCAAGTCGCGCTTTGGCGAGACGCTGGTCTGCGGCTTTGCCCATGTCAAAGGCTGCCCCATCGGCATCATCGCCAACAACGGCGTGCTGTTTTCCGAAGCCGCCCAGAAGGGCGCGCATTTCGTGGAGCTTTGCAGCCAGCGTAACATCCCGCTGGTCTTCCTGCAGAACATCACCGGCTTCATGGTCGGCCGCAAATACGAAAACGAGGGCATCGCGCGCCACGGCGCTAAGATGGTGACGGCGGTGGCCACCACCAATGTGCCCAAGATCACCATGCTGGTCGGCGGCTCCTTCGGGGCGGGCAACTACGGCATGTCGGGCCGGGCATACCGTCCGCGGTTCCTGTGGTCTTGGCCCAACAGCCGCATCTCGGTCATGGGGGGCGCTCAGGCGGCGGGCGTGTTGGCCACCGTCAAACGCGACGCGATTGAGCGGGCGGGCGACACCTGGACCGAGGAGGAAGAGACCGCCTTCAAACAGCCGACGATCGATATGTTCGAGAAACAGAGCCATCCGCTCTATGCCTCTGCAAGGCTGTGGGACGACGGGATCATCGATCCGCGCAAGAGCCGCGATGTGCTTTATCTGAGCCTTTCGGCCAGCCTGAACGCGCCGATTGAGCCGACGAAATTTGGTTTGTTCCGGATGTGATTGTGGCGCGAAGCGGGGGCACCCCTCCGCGATCCCACAACATATTCGGAGCCAGAAAGAGATGAAAAGGGTAGGGCATGTTTGACACGATCCTGATTGCGAACCGGGGTGAGATTGCTTGCCGGGTGATGGAAACCGCACAAGCCATGGGGGTGCGCTGCGTGGCGGTGTACTCGGACGCCGATGCGGGCGCGAAACACGTGGCGATGGCGGATGCCGCCGTGCATATCGGCGGCTCGGCCCCGGCTGAGAGTTATCTTAAGGGCGATGTGATCATTCAAGCCGCGCTGGATACCGGCGCGCAGGCGATCCATCCGGGCTACGGGTTTCTGAGCGAGAACCCCGATTTCGTGGAGGCGGTCGCGGCCGCGGGGCTCACCTTCATCGGCCCCTCGGCCAAGGCGATCCGGGCCATGGGCCTCAAAGACGCCGCCAAGGCGCTGATGGTCGAGGCGGGCGTGCCCGTCGTGCCGGGCTACCACGGGGCGGATCAGGACGATGCGCTTTTGGCTGAGGAAGCCGAGAAGATCGGCTATCCGGTGTTGATCAAGGCCGTCGCGGGCGGCGGTGGCAAAGGCATGCGACTGGTCGAGGAGCCCAAGGGCTTTCAGGCGGCGCTCGACTCGGCACGCTCGGAGGCCAAGACCGCCTTTGGCAACCCAGATGTGTTGGTCGAGAAGTTCGTCACCAAGCCGCGCCATATCGAGGTGCAGGTCTTTGGCGACGGCACCCATGCGGTGCATCTGTTCGAACGGGACTGTTCGCTGCAGCGCCGCCACCAAAAGGTGATCGAGGAGGCGCCCGCGCCGGGCATGACAGAAGATATGCGCGCGGCCATGGGCCAAGCGGCGGTGCGCGCAGCCGAAGCGATCGGCTATGCCGGGGCAGGGACGGTGGAATTCATCGTCGACGGGTCAGACGGCCTGTCGACCGACGGGTTCTTCTTTATGGAAATGAACACCCGCCTGCAGGTGGAACATCCCGTTACCGAACTGGTGACCGGCGTCGATCTAGTTGAATGGCAGCTGCGCGTGGCGGCCGGAGAGGCGCTGCCGAAGGCGCAGGAAGACCTCAACATCGACGGCCATGCCTTCGAGGCGCGGCTCTATGCCGAGGATGTGCCGAAGGGGTTTCTGCCCGCCACCGGCACGCTGACGCATCTGTCCTTCACGCCCCAGACCCGCGCGGACAGCGGCGTGCGGGCGGGCGACACGATCAGCCCCTTCTACGATCCGATGATCGCCAAGGTCATCGTGCATGGGCCTACACGCGACGTGGCGCTGTCGCGCCTGCGCGCGGCGCTCAAGGGCTGCGAGGTGGGCGGCACGGTCACCAACCTTGCTTTCCTCGGCGCACTGGCGGGGCATGAGGGCTTTGCCAAAGGCGATGTCGACACCGGGCTGATTGCGCGGGATATCGACGCGCTGACCGCGCAGCCAGAGGTGCCGGGGCGGCATTTCGCGCTGGCGGGGATGGCGGCGCTTGGGTTGGATCAGCCGCAGGCAGAGGCCGGGTTCAACCTCTGGCGACCCCTGCGGCGGCAGGTGATGCTGGGCCATGATGGCGAAGAGCATTTGCTGAAGGTGCGGGTGCTATCCGAGGACATGCAGCTTTGGACCGTGGCCGATCACGAGCTGCGCGCCGAGCGCATTGGCGGACGCTGGAAGATCGACGGGCATGTCGCGCCGGCGGTCTCGGTTGCTGGCGACGTGGTCACGGTTTTTGACGCCTATGGTATCGCCTTTGATGTGATCGATCCGCTGGCGCGGGCCGCCGCAGCCCACGGCGATGGCAACATCGTTGAGGCCCCGATGCCTGGTCTGGTCCGTGCCATCGACGCCGAGGTTGGCCAAAGCGTTGCCAAAGGCGACCGTCTGGCGGTGCTGGAGGCGATGAAGATGGAGCATTCGTTGCTCGCCGCCCGCGACGGCGTGGTGGCCGAGGTGCTGGCACAGTCCGGTGATCAGGTCGAAGCCGGTGCCGCGCTGGTGCGGCTGGAAGCCGAGGAAGACGCATGATTACGCTGCACCACTGCCCCCAGACCCGCTCGATGCGCACACTCTGGCTGCTGCACGAACTCGACGATGTGGAGTTTCAGGTCAAGGTTCATGCCTTCGACCGCAGTTTGCGCGACCCGGAATATCTAATCCTCTCGCCCGCGGGGCGGGTTCCGGCGCTGGAAATCGACGGCGAGCGCATGTTCGAGACTGGCGCGATCACGCAGTACCTCTGCGAACGCTACAGCCCCGACCGCATGGGCCGTTCTGTCGGCAGCCCTGACCGGATGGCTTGGCTGGTCTGGGTGCATTTTGCGGAAACCGTCAGCCAGCACACTGCGGCGCTAACCCAGCAGCACATCGCCCTGCGCGACGATTCCATGCGCAGCCCCATCGTGATGAAGCTCGAAGCCGCGCGGATCGGCAAATGCTATGATGCGCTGGAGGCGCGGCTCTCGACACCGCTGGAGAACCGCGACTACTTGTTGACCTCTGGCTTTTCGGCCGCCGATATCTCGGTGGGCCAAGCGGTCTATATGGCGCGGCATTTCGTGAAATTGGATGACCACCCCTCGGTCGCGGCGTGGTATGAACGGATCACGGAACGTGACAGCTTCGCACAGGCCTTGCCCGATGGGGCAAAGCTTTACGAGGAGGATTTCTACGCGCCATGGCCGATTGAGTGACCGTGGCCCATTCAGGGAAGGAGAGCGGCCAATGAGCCTTGGACCATGTGAGATTTTCGAGGTCGGCCCGCGGGACGGTCTGCAGAACGAAAAACGCGAGATTCCCGTGGCCGAAAAGGTCGCGCTGGTGGACAAGCTGAGCGCCGCAGGCTTTGCCCGCATCGAATGCGCCAGTTTTGTCAGCCCGAAATGGGTGCCGCAAATGGCCGGGTCGGGCGAGGTGCTGGCGGGAATCACACGGGCCGAGGGCGTGCGCTATGCCGCACTGACGCCGAACATGCGCGGCTATGAGGATGCGCTGGCCGCAAAGGCGGATGAGATCGCCATCTTCGCTTCGGCCTCGGAAGGCTTCAGCCAGAAGAACATCAACGCCAGCATCGAAGAGGCGTTTGAGCGGTTTGCCCCGATCCTTGAAGAGGCGCGGCATGTGGACATGCCGGTGCGGGGCTATGTCTCCTGCGTGGTGGAATGCCCCTATGACGGTAAGGTCGACCCCGGCGCGGTGGCGCGGGTGGCCGACAGGCTCTTTGCGATGGGCTGTTACGAGATTTCCTTGGGCGACACCATCGGCGCGGGCACGCCCGACAGCATCGCGCGGATGCTGCTTTCGGTGCGGGACGTGGTGCCGGCAGGGCGGCTGGCGGGGCACTACCATGACACGCACGGGCGGGCGATGGCCAATATCGACGCCTCGCTGTCGATGGGGCTGCGGGTCTTTGACGCGGCGGTGGGCGGCTTGGGCGGTTGCCCCTATGCGCCCGGCGCGGCGGGCAATGTCGCCACCGAGGCGGTGAACGAACATCTGACGGCGCTTGGCTATGACACCGGCGTCGATCAGGCGGTGGTGCTGGAAGCCGCCGAAATGGCGCGGGCAATGCGAGGCTGACATGTACGAGACTTTGACGATCGAAACCGACGCGCGCGGGGTGGCGACGCTGACCCTGAACCGTCCTGAAAAGCACAATGCGATGTCTGCGCAGATGCTGGCGGACCTGACGGATGCGGCGGGCAAACTGGCCGCCGACGATGCGGTGCGTGTGGTGGTGCTGACCGGGGCGGGCAAATCCTTTTGCGCGGGCGGCGATCTCGGCTGGATGCGCGATCAGGCGGATATGGATGCCGAGACACGCTCGGCTGAGGCGGGCAAACTGGCGACGATGCTGGGCGCGCTGAATGCGCTGCCGAAGCCGGTGATCGGGAAGTTGCAGGGCAATGCCTTTGGCGGCGGGGTCGGCATGGCTTCGGTCTGTGACGTGGCCGTGGGGGTCGATACGCTCAAGATGGGGTTCACCGAGGCCCGGCTGGGCATCATCCCGGCGACGATCGGGCCATACGTTTTGGCGCGGATGGGCGAGGGCGCGCGCGCCGCGTCTTCATGTCGGCGCGGCTTTTTGGCGCGGCGGAAGCGGTCGATCTGGGGCTGCTGGCCCGTGCCGTTTCGGCGGACGAACTCGACGCGGCGGTCGAGGCCGAAGTCGTGCCCTATCTCTCCTGCGCGCCGGGTGCCGTTGCGGCGGCAAAGAAGCTGGCGCAGGACTTGGGTGGAATCGCCACACCAGAGGCGGTGAAAATGTCCATCGACGCGCTCGCGGCACGTTGGGAAACCGATGAGGCCGCTGAAGGAATCGGTGCCTTCTTCGACAAGCGCAAAGCCCCTTGGGTGGTCTAGCTCAAGGCTTTGGCGAAATGGCTCTATTGGGGGCCCGTGGGCGGCATTAACCGGGCTTGGCCCGTTGACCCTACCCACGGGCAGAGTTAAACCCGTTCCAAGTTTGTCTGCGCGGGCTTTTGGCCTTTGCCTCATGCCGCGCACCGCGAAAGGAGCATCCCCTTGGACGACATGCTGCGGGAATACCTGCCCATCCTCGTTTTTCTGGCCGTGGCGATTGGCCTTGGCCTTGTGCTGATCCTCGCCGCTGTGGTCGTGGCCGTGCGCAATCCTGACCCGGAAAAGGTCTCGGCCTATGAATGTGGGTTCAACGCTTTTGATGACGCGCGGATGAAGTTTGACGTGCGTTTCTATCTGGTGTCGATCCTCTTCATCATCTTCGATCTCGAAATCGCCTTTCTCTTCCCTTGGGCCGTGGCCTTTAAAGAGGTGAGCATGGTGGGCTTTTGGTCGATGATGGTGTTCTTGGGCGTGCTGACGGCTGGCTTCGCCTATGAATGGAAGAAGGGAGCGCTGGAATGGCAGTAAATGATGACGGGCTGGTCACCCCGGTGATGGGCGATGGCCACCAAAGCCCTCGGATCAAATCTGGCGCTTCTGCACCTGAGGCCTATGGCCAGTACGGCGCAGGTGCAGACCGTGATGTGGCCACCCATAGCCTGAACGCCGAGCTGCAGGACAAAGGTTTCCTGCTGACCTCGACCGAAGATATTATCAATTGGGCGCGCACCGGCTCGCTGCACTGGATGACCTTCGGTCTGGCCTGCTGCGCGGTTGAGATGATGCACAGCTCCATGCCGCGTTATGACCTTGAGCGTTTCGGGACGGCCCCGCGCGCTTCTCCGCGCCAGTCGGACCTCATGATCGTCGCGGGCACGCTGACCAACAAGATGGCCCCGGCGCTGCGCAAGGTCTACGATCAGATGCCAGAGCCGCGCTATGTGATCTCTATGGGGTCCTGTGCCAATGGCGGCGGCTACTACCACTACAGCTATTCGGTCGTGCGCGGCTGTGACCGGATCGTACCGGTTGATGTCTATGTGCCCGGCTGCCCGCCGACGGCGGAAGCACTGCTTTATGGTATCCTCCAGTTGCAGCGTAAAATCCGCCGCACCGGGACAATTGTGCGCTAAGACAAGGGCCTGCGCCGGATCGGGGCAGGCAGAAGGACAACGCGCCAAAGGCGTGGGACAGTGAGATGGCGTTGATCGGCGCGTGGAAGGAAGATTTGCGATGAGCGAACAACTGCAGGAACTTGGGGCCTATATCGAAGCCAAGCGGCCCGATTGTGTGCTGGGATGGGATGTCACCAAGGGTGAGTTGAACATGTCCGTGGCGCTGGCGAATATCGCGGGCCTTGTTGAGTTCCTCAAGGGCGACCCGACCTGCCGTTTCTCGACCTTGGTCGACATCACGGCGGTGGATTATCCGGGCCGTGCGAAACGGTTCGACGTGGTGTATCACTTCCTGTCGATGTACCAAAACCACCGCATCCGCCTGCGCGCTACCGCGCGGGAAAAGGATATGGTGCCGTCAATCACAGGCGTACACCCCAGTGCCGATTGGTTTGAGCGTGAAGTCTTCGACATGTTCGGCATCCTGTTTTCCGGTCACCCGGACCTGCGCCGCATCCTGACCGATTATGGTTTCCGCGGCCACCCGCTGCGCAAGGATTTCCCGACGACGGGCTATACCGAAGTGCGCTATGACGAAGCCGCCAAGCGCGTGGTCTATGAACCGGTGAGCCTTGTGCAGGAATACCGCCAGTTCGATTTCATGTCTCCTTGGGAAGGGGCCGATTACATTCTGCCCGGCGATGACAAATCCGCGCCCGATGGCAATGTGAGCAAGGACGCGAAGTAATGGGCGGGCTGGGCTGGCTGATCCTCTCGGCGCTGACGGCCATTCCAATGGTCAAGCTGCTGCCGTTCTTTGGCATTAATAAATACTGGGCGGCGGCCTGTCTGATCCCGCTGGGCACGATCGCCTTGCTGTGGTGGATGGGCATGAAGCTGCAAGAACTGGAGAAACGGTAATGGACGGCGACATTCGCACAAAAGCCTTTGACGACGGGTCGACCGACTTTGAGTCCGGCGAACAGAAGATCCGCAACTTCAACATCAACTTCGGCCCGCAACACCCTGCCGCACACGGTGTTCTGCGTCTGGTGCTTGAGCTTGACGGCGAGGTTGTAGAGCGGTGCGATCCGCATATCGGTCTGCTGCACCGTGGCACCGAAAAGCTGATGGAGAGCCGCACCTATCTGCAAAACCTGCCGTATTTCGACCGGTTGGATTACGTGGCCCCGATGAACCAAGAGCACGCTTGGTGTCTGGCGATTGAAAAGCTGACCGGCACCGTGGTGCCGCGCCGTGCCTCGCTGATCCGGGTGCTGTTCTGCGAGATTGGCCGCATCCTGAACCACCTGCTCAACATCACGACGCAGGCGCTCGACGTGGGCGCGCTGACGCCGCCGCTCTGGGGTTTTGAAGAGCGCGAAAGCCTGATGATCTTTTACGAGCGGGCCTGTGGCGCGCGTTTGCACGCGGCCTACTTCCGTCCCGGTGGTGTCCACCAAGACCTGCCGCCAGCGCTGCTGGACGATATCGAAACATGGTGCGCGCAATTCCTGACCAAATTCATGGTCGATATCGACGAGTTGCTGACCGAAAACCGGATCTTCAAACAGCGGAACGTCGACATCGGCATCGTCTCCGAGCAAGAAATCCTCGACTACGGCTTCAGCGGCGTCATGGTGCGCGGCTCGGGGCTGGCGTGGGATCTGCGGCGTTCGCAACCCTATGAATGCTATGACGAATTCGACTTTCAAATCCCCGTGGGCAAGAACGGCGACTGCTTTGACCGTTACCTCTGCCGCATGGAAGAGATGCGCCAGTCGACCCACATCATCCAGCAGGCGATCGAAAAACTGCGCGCCCCCGAAGGGCAGGGCGATATCCTCGCCCGTGGCAAGATCACCCCGCCATCGCGCACCGCGATGAAGACCGACATGGAAAGCCTGATCCACCACTTCAAGCTCTACACCGAAGGTTTCCACGTGCCCGAGGGCGAGGTTTACTGCGCCGTCGAAGCGCCGAAGGGTGAATTTGGCGTCTACCTCGTGGCCGATGGCTCCAACAAACCCTACCGCTCTAAGATCCGCGCGCCGGGCTTCTTGCACTTGCAGGCGATGGACCATGTGGCCAGCGGCCACCAGCTGGCCGATGTGGCCGCGATCATCGGCACCATGGACGTCGTCTTTGGAGAGATCGACCGGTGATGCAGGCCGCATCGCTCCATTTTGAAGAAATTTACGCCGGAGGCGCTTTTGGCCTCCGCCTGACCATAGGTTCGAACTAATGCTCCGCCGTCTACACCCTGACCAGCCCGACAGTTTTGCCTTCACGCCCGCCAACCAAGAATGGGCCGAAGCGCAGATCACCAAATACCCCGAGGGCCGTCAGGCCAGCGCGATTATTCCACTGCTGTGGCGCGCGCAGGAGCAAGAGGGTTGGCTGACCCGTGCGGCGATTGAACATGTCTCGGAAATGCTGGGCATGGCCTATATCCGCGGGCTGGAAGTGGCGACATTCTACTTCATGTTTCAGCTGCAACCTGTTGGTTCCGTGGCACATATCCAAGTTTGCGGCACCACATCCTGCATGATCTGCGGGGCCGAGGATTTGGTCGCCGTCTGCAAAGAACGCATTGCCGCCAAACCGCATGAGTTGTCGGCGGATGGGCGTTTTTCGTGGGAAGAAGTCGAATGCCTTGGCGCGTGCTCCAACGCGCCGATGGCCCAGATTGGCAAAGACTATTACGAAGACCTGACCACCGCGCGGCTCAATGAAATCCTTGATGAGTTGAGCGATGGGCGCGTGCCGGTACCCGGCCCGCAGAACGGGCGCTATGCGTCAGAGCCTTTGGGCGGGTTGACCAGCCTCACGGACCACGAAAGCGGGCGCACGCAATACAATGCCAGCGCGCAGGCTGCGGTGGACATCGGTGATACCGTCAAACGCATCGACGGCACCGAAGTGCCGCTGCTGACCCCGTGGCAAAACCAGCCCGAGGCGCCGCAGCCTGAAACGGTGGAAGAGGTCGAAGCCGAAGAGCCGCGTCCCGCCGAGGGCGAGAGCACCGACAAAACCGGCGTCACCGAACAAGAAGCCGAAGCCACGTCAAAGAGCAAACCACGCTCCAAACGCGACCCCAAGGGCGAGAGTGCCGATGCGGCAAAGGCCGAAACCAGCGCCCCCGCGACGCCTGGCCAAAAGCCCGCCCAGTTGGACGCCCCGCGTGAGGGCGGTGCGGACGACCTGAAAAAGATCAAAGGCGTCGGCCCGAAGCTGGAGCAGATGCTGAACGGCATGGGCTTTTACCACTTTGACCAGATCGCCCAGTGGGGCCCAGAAGAGGTCGCTTGGGTTGATCAGAACCTCGAAGGGTTCAAAGGTCGCGTCAGCCGCGACAATTGGGCAGAGCAGGCCGCGGGCCTCGCCAAAGACTAAAGACGGAGATTTCACAACGGGCCAAGGACGGCACCATTACCACCCCGCAAAGCCATAAGCCGCATCGCCCGCATTAAGGGAGAGAAGGACAGTCATGACGGATATTTCGGAACGAGAAGCCTGCACCAAGCGCTGTTGGTGGCTGGGTGCCGGTGCCGGTTTGCTGGTGGCATTCCTATTGCTGGCCTTTGGCATCTGGGGGCTGTTGATGTCGATCGTGGCCGGTGTGCTGGTGGCGCTGATCGTGGGCTATCTGGCGCTGACCCTGCTGTGCAAAGACGTGCCCGCCGCGGCCCCCAAGACAGCACGCGCAGCGCGGCGGCTGCATCGGTCGCAGGGGCTTCAACGGCATCGGGAAGCGTTTCTTCTGCTGTGGGTTCAGTCCCCGCGGGGGACGCCGGGATCGGGGCGGCGCGCAAGGCAAGCGCGCCGGTTGAACCCGCTGAAGAAACACCGCCACAGGAGCCGACAGCGCCCGTGGCCGATACCGCTGCCGTTGAGGCGGCACCGGAACAGGTCGCCAAGGCGGAAGAAGCAGTTGCTGTAGTGACGCCCCCGAAGGAGGCCGTCGAAACCCCTTCCGCGCCTTCTAAGGAAACACCGCCTCAGGAGACGACAGCGCCCGTGGCCGATACCGCTGCCGTTGAAGCCGCACCAGAACAGGTCATCGAGGCCGAAGAAGCGCCCGCTGTTGTGAACACCCCGCAAGAGGTCGTCGAAGCGCCCGCCGAACCTGCGAAGGCCGAGCCTGCACCAGTGCCCGCGACCGATAGCCATTCTACCGATGGCAAACCCGCGCTGCTCGACGCGCCGCGTGCGGGCGGGGCAGATGACCTTAAGCGGATTGGCGGCATCGGGCCGAAGTTGGAACAGACCCTGAATGAACTGGGCATCTTCCATTTCGATCAGATCGCAGCCCTTCAGGGGGATGAGATCGACTGGGTCGACTCCCGCCTGCGGTTCAAGGGCCGCATCCGACGCGATGATTGGATCGGTCAAGCCAAAGCCTTTGCCAATGACGGCAAGGCGAAAGGTTGACGGGGTAAGAGAGAGACATGAGCGAAGCCGAAGACAGAGCGCTTGCCCGTAAGGGCCGCACCGCAGGGCTGGTCATTGCCGTGACCATGTGTTTGTGGCTGGCCATACAATGGGCGGGCCCGGCGCTTGGCCTGCCGGGGCGCTATGCGCTGCTCTTCGATTTTGCTGCACTGGCCGCGCTTTTCTGGGCGATGGTCGTGATATATCAAATGTGGCAGGCCCGCCGGGCCAGCCGTGAGAACCAAAGGTAGGCATCATGCTTCAGGACAAAGACCGCATTTTTACCAATATCTACGGCATGCATGACCGCACCCTAAAAGGCGCGCAGTCGCGCGGCCATTGGGATGGCACTGCCGGAATCATCCAGAAAGGCCGCGATTGGATCGTGGACCAGATGAAAGCCTCTGGCCTGCGGGGCCGGGGCGGGGCGGGCTTCCCAACGGGGCTGAAATGGTCCTTCATGCCCAAGGAAAGCGATGGCCGCCCGTCCTATCTGGTGGTCAATGCCGACGAATCCGAGCCGGGCACCTGCAAAGACCGCGAGATCATGCGGCACGACCCGCATACGCTGATCGAAGGCTGCCTGATCGCCTCTTTCGCGATGAATGCCCACGCCTGCTATATCTACCTGCGCGGCGAATATATCCGCGAACGCGAAGCGTTGCAGACTGCGATTGATGAAGCCTATGAGGCTGGTCTGGTGGGCAAGAACGCCTCCAAATCCGGCTGGGACTTCGATATCTATCTGCACCACGGTGCGGGTGCCTATATCTGCGGCGAAGAAACAGCTCTTCTGGAAAGCCTCGAAGGCAAGAAGGGCATGCCGCGCATGAAGCCGCCGTTCCCGGCGGGCGCGGGGCTTTACGGCTGCCCGACCACCGTGAACAACGTCGAATCCATCGCTGTGGTGCCGACCATCCTGCGCCGTGGGCCGGAGTGGTTCGCGGGCTTTGGCCGAGCCAACAACGCGGGCACCAAGCTCTTTGCAATCTCGGGCCACGTCAATAACCCTTGCGTTGTTGAAGAGGCGATGAGCATCGGTTTTGAAGAGCTGATCGAAAAACATTGCGGTGGCATTCGCGGCGGTTGGGACAACCTCAAGGCCGTTATCCCCGGCGGCTCTTCGGTGCCGCTGATCCCCGGCAAAGACATGCGCGACGCGATCATGGATTTTGACTATCTGCGCGAACAACGCTCCGGCCTCGGCACGGCGGCGGTGATCGTGATGGACAACTCGACCGACGTGATCAAAGCGATCTGGCGTTTGTCGAAGTTCTACAAACACGAAAGCTGCGGCCAGTGCACGCCCTGCCGCGAAGGCACCGGCTGGATGATGCGCGTGATGGACCGTCTGGTTTCCGGCGATGCGGAACCCGAAGAGATCGACATGCTGCTCGACGTGACCAAACAGGTCGAAGGCCACACGATCTGCGCGCTTGGCGATGCGGCGGCTTGGCCGATCCAAGGTCTGATCCGCCACTTCCGGGATGAGATCGAAGACCGGATCAAACACAAGCGCACGGGCCGTGTCAGCGCGGTCGCGGCAGAGTGAAACCCTGCGCGGCGGCAGGCCCGATGGCTTGACGCTTGGCGCAGGAGCGGCGATAGCGGGCGCGTGTCAGGCGCGCCCGTCCACAATAGGCGCGGGGGCGGTCGGCAAAGCCGGGCCCATGGCGCAGCGGAGTAGGTCTATGAAATATGCTTTGACGGTTTTGACGGTCAGCGCCCTGCTGGCAGGCTGTGCCAATGATGGTGAGCGTGTTGCCTTTGACGGGCAGTATTTCAGCACCAAACTGCGCAAGGTGGATGGCCAGCGCGACGTATTTCAGGTGACGGTCAAGGATGCTGGCAAATCCATCGACGGCGCCCGCGCAGCGGCGCGCTATGAGGCGGTGAAATACTGCGTCGGCAACTACGGCAGTTCAGACATCGACTGGACCATAGGCCCCGATGCGCCGACGGGCACGCTGCGGCTTGATGGCGGCGCGCTGACGTTTCAGGGGCGCTGCCCCCAGTGATCGCATCGGCGACATATCGCGGGGCTGCGGCCCAAAGGGGCGGTGATATTGAATATCATAGCCCCCAATCTCCATCTGTCAGACGGGCCGTTCCGGCCCGCTGCATGAAGGAGAATTGATATGCGCACCCTGATGATCGCCGTGATGGGCCTGAGCCTGACCGCCGCCACCGTGACACCGGCAGCCGCCAAACCGCCGCTGCGCGAAGTGGCCGCGATTGACGACGCGCTTTTGGACATGGGCGTGGCCGACATCATCCGGAAAAACTGCCCCGACATCAGCGCGCGGATGCTGCGCGCGGTCAAGATGGCATGGGACTTGAAGGGCAAGGCAGGCGATCTGGGCTACTCCGACGCCGAGATCGACGCCTATATTGATAGTGACGCTGAAAAAGCGCGCATGAGAGCGCGGGGCGCCGCGTTTTTCAAGGCCAAGGGGGTCGATACTTCGGACCCGCAAAGCTATTGTGCGCTTGGACGCGAAGAGATTCAAAAATCGAGCCGGATCGGTTCGTTACTGAAGGCAAAGTGAGCTTATGAGCGATATCCGCAAGATCATCATCGACGGTAAGGAAGTCGAAGTCGAAGGGGCGATGACGCTCATTCAGGCCTGCGAGCAGGTCGGCATCGAGGTGCCGCGCTTCTGTTACCACGAACGTCTGTCGATCGCCGGTAACTGCCGGATGTGTCTTGTGGAAGTCGTCGGCGGGCCGCCCAAGCCCGCCGCCTCCTGCGCCATGCAGGTGCGCGACCTGCGCCCCGGTCCCGAGGGCCAGCCGCCGGTCGTGAAAACCAACTCGCCCATGGTCAAAAAGGCCCGCGAAGGGGTGATGGAGTTCCTTCTCATCAACCACCCGCTGGATTGCCCGATCTGCGATCAGGGCGGCGAATGCGATCTTCAGGATCAGGCGATGGCCTACGGCGTCGATTTCTCGCGCTACCGCGAGCCGAAGCGGGCGACCGAAGACCTCGATCTCGGCCCGCTGGTCGAGACCCATATGACCCGCTGCATCTCCTGCACCCGCTGCGTGCGCTTCACCACCGAAGTCGCAGGCCAGCACGTCATGGGCCAGACGGGCCGGGGCGAGGATGCAGAGATCACGACCTATCTCGGCTCGTTGATCGACAGCAACCTGTCGGGCAATATCATTGACCTGTGCCCCGTCGGCGCGCTGGTCAGCAAGCCCTACGCCTTTACTGCCCGCCCGTGGGAATTGAGCAAGACCGAGAGCATCGATGTGATGGATGCGCTTGGCTCCAACATCCGCGTGGATACCAAGGGCCGCGAAGTCATGCGCTTTTTGCCGCGCAACCATGACGGTGTGAACGAAGAGTGGATTTCCGACAAGACGCGCTTTGTTTGGGACGGCCTGCGCCGTCAGCGTTTGGACACACCTTACATCCGCGAGAATGGCAAGCTGCGCAAAGCGAGCTGGCCCGAGGCGCTGAATGCCGCAGCCGCTGCGATGAAGGGCAAGAAGCTTGCCGGTCTCGTCGGTGATCTGTCATCGGTCGAAGCCGCCTTTGCGCTGAAAGAACTGATCGAAGGGCAGGGCGGTGTCGTCGAATGCCGCACCGATGGGGCGAAGCTGCCTGCGGACAACCGTTTCGGCTATGTCGGCAACGCGCGGATCGAAGACCTTGATAGCGCCAAGATGATCCAACTGATCGGCTGTAACCCAGCGGTTGAAGCGCCGGTGCTGAACGCGCGCATCCGCAAAGCGTGGAGCAATGGGGCAGAGGTTGGCCTGATCGGAGAAGCCGCTGATCTGACCTACCCGCATCACCATCTGGGCAATGACCGCGCGACCCTCGACAAGCTGATGGGCAGTGATTTCGACGAAGTGCTAGAGCAGCCTTCGGTGATCGTTGTCGGCCAAGGCGCGCTGCGCGAAGCCGATGGCGAAGCCGTGCTGGCGAAGGCGATGGAACTGGCCGAAAAGACCAAGAGCAAGCTGATGATCCTGCACACCGCCGCCGCGCGTGTGGGTGCGATGGATATTGGTGCCACAGCCGAAAACGGCATGGACGACGTGAACGCGGCAGAGGTGATCTATAACCTCGGCGCGGATGAAGTTGAAATCGGTGCTGGGCCCTTCGTGATCTATCAAGGCAGCCATGGCGACCGCGGCGCACACCGCGCCGACATCATCCTGCCGGGTGCGGCCTATACCGAAGAGCCGGGTCTGTTCGTCAACACCGAAGGCCGCCCGCAATTGGCGCAGCGTGCCGGGTTCGCGCCGGGTCAGGCCAAAGAAAACTGGGCGATTCTCCGGGCGCTCTCGGCTGAGTTGGGCGCGCAGTTGGGCTATGATTCCATCGCGCAGCTGCGCCGCAAGCTGACCGAGGCCGTGCCGCATCTGGCGAATGTCGATGAGGTGCCGGAAAACGAGTGGGCCGCGCTGCCTGCCGGTAAGCTGGGCGATGCCTCTTTCGCGCCTGCAGTGCGCGACTTCTATCTCTCCAACCCGATCGCGCGGGCCAGCCAGTTGATGGCGGAACTTTCGGCTCTGGCCGCCGCGCGCCGGGCCGAGCCGATGGCGGCGGAGTGAGAGCCATGATGCTGGCCCCCTTGATGCTGCTGGCCGCCTGCGAACCGCAGGTGCCGGTGGCCGAGGATTTCATCCCCGACTACAAGGGGTGGAGACCCAGCTTTTGGATGGCGATTTGGTGCAGTTCAACGTGGCGATGACCAAGGCGTTATCGAACCAAGACGTGTCGGATTACGCCGAATGTGCTGCAGCGCAGTATACGCTGATCCGGGGCTACGGTTTTGCGCGACATGTGCGGACAAATGTCACTGAAGAGGGTGGCATATGGCGGGCAGATGCTGTTTACACAATCTCGCCGAGCCTGCCGAAAGGCTTGAAGACAATTGATGCCGAAGTGACCGCGTTTCAATGCGCGGAACGCGGTATTCCGACGGTGTGAGGACTTATGGCTGATTTCTTTTACAACACCTATCTGGGCATCGGCCTGCTGACGGTTGGGCAGGTGTTGCTGCTGGTGGTGCCGTTGCTGCTGGCGCTGGCCTTCCTCATGTATGCCGACCGCAAGATCTGGGCCGCCGTGATGATGCGCCGCGGCCCCAACGTCGTGGGCGTCTTCGGCCTGCTCCAGAGTTTTGCCGACTTTCTTAAATATATCGTTAAAGAAGTGGTGGTCCCGGCGGGCGCTGACAAGGGGGTCTTCTTCCTTGCGCCGATGATTTCCTTTGTCATGGCGATGATCGCTTGGGCGGTGATCCCTTTTAACGAAGGCTGGATCCTGTCGGACATCAACGTGGCCATCCTCTATGTCTTCGCCGTCTCCTCGCTTGAGGTTTACGGCGTGATCATGGGCGGTTGGGCGTCGAACTCGAAATACCCCTTCCTTGGTTCGCTGCGTTCTGCCGCGCAGATGATTTCTTACGAAGTGTCGATCGGCCTGATCATCATCGGCGTGATCCTCTCGACCGGTTCGATGAACTTCACGTCCATCGTGGCGGCGCAGGACGGCGACTGGGGTCTGTTCAACTGGTACTTCCTGCCGCACTTCCCGATGTTGATCTTGTTCTTCATCTCGGCGCTGGCGGAAACCAACCGCCCGCCGTTCGATCTGCCGGAAGCGGAATCGGAACTGGTGGCGGGCTATCAGGTGGAATATTCCTCCACGCCCTTCCTGCTCTTTATGATCGGCGAATTGGTGGCCGTGGTGCTGATGTGCGCGCTGGTATCGCTGATGTTCTTCGGTGGCTGGTTGTCTCCGGTGCCGTTCCTGCCCGATGGCTTCTTCTGGATGTTCATCAAGATGCTGATGGTCTTCTTCATGTTCGCCATGGTGAAGGCAATTACGCCGCGCTACCGCTATGACCAGCTGATGCGGCTGGGTTGGAAAGTCTTCCTGCCGTTCTCGCTGTTCTGGGTGGTCTTCGTGGCATTCGCTGCAAAATTCGATTGGTTCTGGGGCATCTACGCCCGTTGGACCGTAGGGGGCTAAATGTCTGTTTATGATATCTCGAAAGTTCTCGGTACGCAGACAGACGAAGATTTAGCGATCTTTTCGGCTGATATTGGGGGAAGCTGGGCATTATTGGTCAGCTTCAGGAAGATGGCTCTAAACTCGATGTGTTCGATATCGTCGAAGCCGTTAAGAACTTCGTTCAAGATCGCGAAGGGGAAGGGTAAAATGGCGACGACTGACTACACCCGCGCCGCGAAGTATTTCCTGCTGGCAGACTACGCCAAGGCGTTCATGCTGGGGATGCGCTATTTCTTTGCGCCGAAAACGACGCTGAACTACCCGCATGAAAAGGGGCCTCTGTCGCCCCGTTTCCGCGGCGAACACGCGCTGCGCCGTTATCCCAATGGCGAAGAGCGTTGCATCGCGTGCAAACTCTGCGAGGCGATCTGCCCCGCGCAGGCGATCACCATCGACGCCGAAGCACGCGAGGACGGCAGCCGCCGCACCACGCGCTATGACATCGACATGACCAAATGCATCTACTGCGGTTTCTGCCAAGAAGCCTGCCCAGTGGACGCCATTGTCGAAGGCCCGAACTTCGAATTCTCGACCGAGACCCGCGAAGAGCTGTATTACGACAAGGCCAAGCTTTTGGACAACGGCGAACGCTGGGAAGCCGAGATTGCCCGCAACCTTGAGATGGACGCACCTTACCGATGAGTGATCCCAAGAACCCTTTTGATGCGATGATGAAGCAGGCGCAGGAAATGGCGAAAGCCTTTCCAGCGATGGATGCTTTTTCGCCCAAAGGGTTCGAGGCGATGATGGGCACGATGCCGAAGGACATGATGGACTTCTGGTTCGGCGACACTGTGAACAAGGGCGGGCTGGACGCGCGGACGCGGCTGCTGCTTACCCTCGCGGGGCTGACCATGCAGGGCGCGCAGAATGATATGGCCCTCCGCCAGACCGTGCGCCACGCACGTGAGGCGGGAGCCACCAAACAACATATCGTCGAGACGATTAGCCAGATGTCGGTCTTTGCCGGGCTGCCGGCGATGACCCGGGCGCTGGAACTGGCGCAGTCGGTTCTTGACGAAGAAAAAGATACCAAGAAGGAAGACGGCGCATGACGGTCTTTTCATTTTACCTCTTCGCGATCAGCGTCATCACCGGCGGACTGTTCACGGTGATCAGCCGCAATCCGGTGCATTCGGTGCTCTGGCTGATCCTGTCCTTCCTCTCGGCGGCGGGGCTTTTCGTGCTGCTGGGGGCGGAGTTCGTGGCGATGCTGCTGGTCATCGTTTACGTCGGCGCGGTGGCGGTGCTGTTCCTCTTCGTCGTGATGATGCTCGACGTGGACTTCGCTGAGCTGAAGGCCGAAATGGCGCGCTATATGCCGCTGGCGCTGCTGATCGCTTTGGTGATCTTGATGCAGTTCGTCATGGCCTTTGGCGCATGGGAGCAGAGTGCAGCGGCCGAGAGCCTGCGGGCCAATGCGATCGATCCGGCGCGGTTCAATACCGAAGCGCTTGGGCTACTGCTCTATGATCGCTACTTCCTGCTGTTCCAACTGGCGGGCCTGATCCTGCTGGTGGCGATGATCGGGGCAATTGTGCTGACTCTGCGGCACCGCAAGGACGTGAAACGCCAAGACGTGGTGGCGCAGATGATGCGCGACCCGGCCAAGGCGATGGAACTGCGCGACGTGAAGTCTGGGCAGGGCCTGTAAACACCGGAATTTTTAAAATTCCGTAGCCGTTTTCTTTGAATGAAAACGACTGAACCAAAGAGAAAAGGGACGTCGAAATGTCGAGAACAACAATCGTGGTACTGGTCGTGGTGTTGATCGTCGTGTTTTTCGGTGGCCGCAGCTTTATCGGCTAAAGCCTCGGCAATCCCGGTGGCAGCCGGGGCAAAGTGATACTAAAAGCCCCATCAAATGGGGCGCGACCAAAGCCCATCAAAGGGCGGGAACGTAAGGGACGACATGATCGGACTTGAGCATTACCTGACAGTGGCGGCGACGCTGTTTGTCATCGGCATCTTCGGGCTATTCCTGAACCGCAAGAACGTGATCATCTTGCTGATGAGCATCGAATTGATGCTGCTCGCGGTGAACATCAACCTCGTTGCCTTCTCCAGTTTCCTTGGTGATTTGACGGGGCAGGTGTTCACACTCTTCGTGCTCACCGTCGCTGCGGCGGAGGCTGCCATCGGCCTCGCCATTCTGGTCTGTTTCTTCCGCAACCGTGGCTCGATCGCGGTGGAAGATGTCAACGTGATGAAGGGCTGAGGCAATGGAAACCACGATCCTATTCGCCCCGCTTGTGGGTGCCATCCTCTGCGGTTTCGGCTGGAAGATCATTGGTGAGAAGGCCGCCCAGTGGACCGCCACGGGGCTGCTGTTCCTTGCCGCCTTCCTCTCTTGGGTGGTGTTCCTGACGCTGGACGGTCCGACCGAGCAAATCCAGATCCTGCGCTTTATCGAGAGCGGCACGCTGAGCACCGATTGGGCGATCCGCATGGACCGTTTGACCGCGCTGATGCTGATCGTCATCACCACGGTATCGAGCCTCGTTCACCTCTACTCCTTCGGCTACATGGCCCACGATGAGAACTTCCGCGATAACGAGAGCTATCGCCCCCGGTTCTTCGCCTATCTGTCGTTCTTTACCTTCGCGATGTTGATGCTGGTCACAGCCGACAACCTCGTGCAGATGTTCTTTGGTTGGGAGGGCGTCGGTGTCGCCTCCTACCTGCTGATCGGTTTCTACTTCCGCAAGCCGTCGGCCAATGCCGCCGCGATGAAAGCCTTTGTCGTCAACCGGGTGGGGGACTTTGCTTTCCTGCTGGGCATCTTCGGCCTCTATATGCTGACGGACTCGATCCGCTTTGATGATATCTTTGCCGCAGCGCCCGACTTGGCTGAGCAGACGGTGACTTTCCTATGGAACGATTGGAACGCGGCAAACCTGATCGCCTTCCTGCTGTTCCTCGGGGCGATGGGTAAATCGGCGCAACTGTTCCTGCACACATGGCTTCCCGACGCGATGGAAGGCCCGACCCCGGTGTCGGCGCTGATCCACGCGGCGACCATGGTGACCGCGGGTGTTTTCCTTGTCTGCCGCATGTCGCCGGTGATGGAATTCGCACCCGAAGCGATGGCCTTTGTCACGGTGATCGGCGCGACGACCGCCTTTGTCGCGGCGACCATCGGCCTTGTGCAAACCGACATCAAACGTGTGATTGCCTATTCGACCATGTCACAGCTTGGCTATATGTTCGTGGCGGCGGGCGTCGGCATGTATTCGGCGGCGATGTTCCACCTGTTCACCCACGCCTTCTTTAAGGCGATGCTGTTCTTGGGCGCGGGCTCGGTCATTCACGCGATGCACCATGAGCAAGACATGACCAACTACGGCGGTCTGCGTAAGAAAATCCCCTATACCTTCTGGGCGATGATGATCGGCACGTTGGCGATCACCGGTGTTGGCATCCCGCTGACGCATATCGGTTTCGCGGGCTTCCTGTCGAAAGACGCGATCATCGAAAGCGCTTGGGGCGGTGGGTCAATGTATGGCTTCTGGATGTTGGTGATCGCCGCGGCGATGACGAGCTTCTACAGCTGGCGCCTGATTTTCCTCACGTTCTTCGGAAAACCGCGTGGCAACAAGCACACGCATGAGCACGCCCACGAGAGCCCGATGGTCATGCTGATCCCGCTTGGCGTTCTGGCGCTCGGCTCGGTCTTTGCTGGGATGGTTTGGTACGGCAGCTTCTTTGGCCATGCAGATCAGGTTGGCAAATTCTACGGCATCCCGATGGCTGAAATGGCCGAAGGCGGCGACGCCCATGTCGAAGGGGCCGAGGATGACCACGGTGCCACCGGCCCGGTCGACGGCGATCACGGGGCCGATGCTTTGGTCGAAGGCCAGCAGGACGCGGGCGCGCATCACGAAGCCTTTGGCGGTGCACCGGGTGAGGGGGCGCTTTACTTTGCGCCCGACAACCACGTGCTGGATGACGCGCACGCCGCCCCGACTTGGGTTAAGGTCTCGCCCTTTATCGCGATGCTGGCCGGTCTGGTCATGGCCCTGTGGTTCTATATCTGGAGCCCGACCGTCCCGGGACGTTTGGCGGCAAACCAACGCCCGCTTTACCTGTTCCTGAAAAACAAATGGTACTTTGATGAGGTTTACGACGTGATTTTCGTGCGTCCCGCCAAAACGATCGGCCGGTTCCTGTGGAAACGCGGCGATGGCACTGTGATCGACGGCACGCTCAATGGCGTCGCCATGGGGATCATCCCCTTCTTCACCCGCCTCGCGGGTAAGGCACAGACGGGCTATATCTTCACCTATGCCTTCGCCATGGTGATCGGCATCGCCGTTCTGGTGACATGGATGACGATGAGCGGAGGAGCGAACTGATGGATACGCATCTGCTTTCAATCATCACATTCATTCCGGCCTTCGCTGCACTGATCCTCGCGGTCTTCCTGCGGGGCGACGATGCCGCTGCCGGGCGCAACGCGAAATGGCTGGCCTTCATCACCACGACGGTCACCTTCCTGATCTCGCTTTTTGTGCTCTTTGACTTTGACCCGTCCAACACCGACTTCCAATTCGTGGATGAGGCCGACTGGCTGCTGGGGCTGAAGTATCGCCTCGGCGTCGATGGTATCTCCATCCTCTTCGTGATGCTGACCACCTTCATGATGCCGCTGGTTATCGCGGCAAGCTGGAATGTTGAGCACCGCGTCAAGGAATACATGATCGCCTTCCTGCTCTTGGAAACGCTGATGCTCGGCGTGTTCATGGCGCTGGATCTGGTGCTCTTTTACCTCTTCTTTGAGGCGGGTCTGATCCCGATGTTCCTGATCATCGGCATCTGGGGCGGGAAAGAGCGTATCTACGCGAGCTTCAAGTTCTTCCTCTATACCTTCCTCGGCTCGGTGCTGATGCTGGTGGCGATGGTCGCGATGTTCACTGAGGCGGGCACGACCTGCATCGGCGGCTGCGAGATCAGCCTGCTGACCCACAACTTCGGCTCCGAGAGCTTTGAGCTGCTGGGGATTCAGATCGTCGGCGGCATGCAGACACTGATGTTCCTCGCCTTCTTTGCCAGCTTCGCGGTCAAGATGCCGATGTGGCCAGTGCACACATGGCTGCCCGACGCACACGTTCAGGCCCCGACGGCGGGTTCTGTGGTGCTGGCGGCGATCCTGCTGAAAATGGGCGGCTACGGCTTCCTGCGCTTCAGCTTGCCGATGTTCCCCGTCGGGTCCGAGGTGATGACGCCGCTGATCCTGTGGATGTCGGCCATTGCCATCGTCTATACCTCGCTAGTGGCGCTGGTGCAGCAGGACATGAAAAAGCTGATCGCCTATTCCTCGGTCGCACACATGGGTTTCGTGACCATGGGCATCTTTGCGGCGAACCAGCAGGGGATTGATGGCGCGATTTTCCAGATGATCAGCCACGGCTTCATCTCTGGCGCGCTCTTCCTCAGCGTTGGCGTGATCTATGACCGGATGCACACCCGTGACATTGACGCCTATGGCGGTCTGGTGAACCGGATGCCGGCCTATGCACTGGTCTTTATGTTCTTCACCATGGCGAACGTGGGCCTGCCGGGCACATCCGGTTTCGTGGGGGAATTCCTGACGCTGATGGCGACCTTCCAAGTGAACACTTGGGTGGCGGCAGTGGCGACCACGGGCGTGATCTTTTCGGCGGCCTACGCGCTGTGGCTCTATCGCCGCGTGGTGATGGGCGACCTGATCAAAGAAAGCCTCAAGGCGATCACCGACATGACCGCACGTGAGAAATGGATCATTGCGCCGCTGGTAGCGATGACCCTGATCCTGGGCGTCTATCCGGCGCTGGTGCTGGATATGATCGGGCCGTCGGTGGCTGCTCTCGTTGACAATTACGACATGGCGCTGGAGGCGGCTGATACCGCTGTGCAGACCGCCGATGCCTCGCATTAAGAAGGACTTGGCGCATGATATCCGCTGATCTGAACATCATTCTGCCCGAGATCGTCCTTGCGGGGTTTGCCCTGCTTGGCCTTCTTGGCGCGGTCTATACGTCGAAAGACAAGGCCGCCGGGGTGCTCGTCTGGGTGACCGCGGTGGTGATGGTGCTGCTGGCAGCTTGGGTGGCCATGTCCGGCGACGGCACCACCAACATCGCCTTCCATGGCATGTTCATCGACGACAGCTTTGCGCGCTTTGCCAAAGTGGCGATCCTGCTCTCGGCGGCGGCTGTCTTGGTCATGTCCGAAAGCTATATGAAACTGCGCGGGTTGCTGCGGTTTGAATATCCGATGCTGGTGGCCTTGGCTGTTGTCGGCATGATGATGATGGTCAGCGCAGGCGACCTGATGGCGCTCTACATGGGGTTGGAGCTGCAATCGCTAGCGCTCTATGTCGTGGCCTCGCTGCGCCGCGACTCGGTCAAATCCACAGAGGCGGGCCTCAAGTATTTCGTGCTCGGCGCGCTTAGCTCGGGGCTGCTCCTCTATGGTGCGTCGCTCGTCTATGGCTACGCCGGGACCACGCTTTTCGCGGGCATCATCACCACGGCGCAAACCGGCGGCACCTCGCTCGGGCTGCTCTTTGGTCTGGTTTTCCTGATCTCGGGCCTTGCCTTCAAAGTTTCCGCCGTGCCGTTCCACATGTGGACACCGGACGTATACGAAGGGGCGCCCACCCCGATCGCGGCTTTCTTTGCTACAGCGCCAAAAGTCGCCGCCATGGGCCTGTTCGCACGGGTCATGCATGACGCCTTTGGCCAGATCGTCAGCGATTGGAGCCAGATCGTGGCGCTGCTGTCGGTACTGTCCATGTTCTTTGGCTCTGTCGCCGCGATTGGTCAGACCAACATCAAGCGTCTGATGGCCTTTTCGTCGATTGCCCACATGGGCTATGCGCTGATGGGCTTGGCTGCGGGCACGGCCTTTGGCGTGCAGGCGATGCTGGTCTATATGGCGATCTATGTGACGATGAACCTCGGAACCTTCGCCTTTATTCTGCTGATGCAGAAAGACGGCGCGCCGGTGACCGATATCACCCTGCTCAATATGTATGCCAAGACCAATCCGGGCCGGGCGCTGGCGATGCTGGTGCTGCTGTTCAGCCTGGCGGGCGTGCCGCCGATGCTGGGTTTCTTCGGCAAGTTCTATGTGCTGCGCGCGGCGTATGAGGCCAATATGGCATGGCTCGCCGTGGCGGGCGTGATCGCTAGTGTGATCGGTGCGTACTACTACCTGCGGATCGTCTTTTACATGTACTTCGGCGAAGAGCGCTCTGACACGCTGGATCATCAGAACGGCGGCGTGCTGACCGTGGTGTTGATGGCCTCAGCTGTAATCATGATCGTCGGCATCGCGAATATGTTCGGTGTCGAGGGCATGGCCGCCTCGGCCGCGGCGTCGCTGGTGAACTGAGCGGTGCGGCGGACGATCGCCCGGACCAGCGCATGAGCCACTGGCCGGAAGGCTATGGCCGGCGCGTCTATGACACGCTCGATTCCACCCTTTCAGAGGCGGCGCGGTTACAGCAAGAGCTGACCGCGCCGACTTGGATTCTCGCACTGGAGCAAACCGCCGCCCGGGGCCGCCGGGGCCGCAGTTGGACCACGCCGCGCGGCAATTTCGCGGCCACACTGATGATGCCGCGCAAAGAGCCGCCCGGCGTCGCCGCGCTGCGGTCCTTCGTGACCTCGCTGGCACTTTACCGCTCTTTCGTCGGGGTGACCGGGCGCGAGGATGCCTTTGCCCTAAAATGGCCGAACGATGTGCTTTTGCGGGGCGGCAAGGTGGCGGGTATCCTGCTCGAAAGTGTGGGCGACCATCTGGCCATCGGCATCGGCGTGAACCTTGCCCATGGGCCCGAGGCCAGCACGCTGGAAGCCCGCGCCCTGCCAGCGGTGACACTGCGTGAGGCGGGGGGCAATGTGAGCGCCGAGGATTTTCTCGACGTGCTTGCGCGGGAATATGCCGGTCTCGAAGAGCAGTTCACGACCTATGGTTTCAGCACAATCCGCAGCGCATGGCTCGCCCATGCCGCGCGGCTCGGAGAGGTCATCACCGCCCGCACCATGCGCGATGAGATCACCGGCGTTTTCGAAGATGTAGACGGCGCAGGCAATCTGATCTTGGGCACCCGCGACGGCGCGGTGCCCATCACCGCAGCGGATGTGTTTTTCTAAAATCTGGGGGAGGGGAGGCACCATGCTTCTGGCAATCGACTGCGGCAATACCAATACCGTGTTCTCTATCTGGGACGGGGAAGAGTTTATCGCCACTTGGCGCACCTCGACCGAATGGAAACGCACGGCGGATCAATATTACGTCTGGCTTAACACGCTGATGCGGCTGCAAAATATTGACGCTGACATCACCGATATGATCATCAGCTCAACCGTGCCACGGGTGGTGTTCAACCTGCGCGTTCTGGCGGATCGCTACTTTCACACGCGCCCTTTCGTGGTGGGCAAACCCGGTTGCGCGCTGCCCATCGACGTGCGCGTGGACGCGGGCACGCAGGTCGGGCCCGACCGTTTGGTGAACACCGTGGCAGGCTATGACCTTTATGGCGGTGACCTGATCGTGGTGGACTTCGGCACTGCCACGACCTTTGACGTGGTGGCCGATGATGGGGCTTATATCGGCGGCGTGATCGCGCCGGGGGTGAATCTCAGCCTAGAGGCGCTGCATAGCGCCGCCGCGGCCTTGCCGCATGTCGATATTTCCAAACCGCCGCATGTCATCGGCACCAATACGGTGGCCTGCATGCAGTCTGGTGTCTTTTGGGGTTATGTCGGACTGGTTCGTGAGATATGTGAGCGCATAAGGGCGGAACGTGCAAGACCCATGCGCGTTATCGCCACGGGGGTCTGGCACCGCTGTTTCAGCAGGCAGTCGACCTGTTCGATGATTATCAAGATGAACTCACGATGCACGGCCTGACCGTGATCCACGATTATAATAAGGACAAAGCTGAATAATATGAGCAGCGAACGATTTATCTATCTGCCCCTCGGTGGGGCGGGTGAAATTGGCATGAACGCCTATGTCTACGGTTACGGCAAGCCCGGTAAAGAACGGCTGATCGTCGTCGACATCGGTGTGGCCTTTCCGGACATGGACAGCACGCCGGGCGTGGACCTGATCCTGCCCGACATCTCTTGGCTGAAGAAGCGTCGCGATCAGATCGAAGCGATCTTTATCACCCACGCCCACGAAGACCACATCGGCGCCATCGCGCATTCCTACGAGGTGCTGAAAGCGCCGATCTATGCGCGCGCCTTTACCGCCAATATCGCCCGTCGGAAGATGTCTGAACACGGCCACCCCGAAGATGCGGTCACCACGGTAAGCGCATGGCCAGAGCAGATCACCGCAGGCCCGTTCAAAGTGGGCTTCCTGCCGATCTCGCATTCGATTCCTGAATCCTCGGCCATGGTCATCGACACGCCCGAGGGGCGCACGATCCACTCCGGCGACTTCAAGATCGACCGCACGCCCGGCGTCGGCGAAGCCTTCGACGACGCACTCTGGGCAGAGGTCTGCAAGGACGGCGTGAATGCGCTGATCTGCGACAGCACCAATGTCTTCTCCGCTCATCCCGGCCGCTCGGAAGCGACCGTTGGGCCGGAGATCGAAAAGCTGGTGAGCAGTGCCGAGGGCATGGTCGTCGCCACGACCTTTGCCTCCAACGTGGCGCGGGTCAAAACGCTGGCAGAGGCGGGCGCACGGGCAGGGCGGTCGATCGTTCTGCTGGGTCGTGCGATGAACCGCATGGTCGAAGCCTCGATCCAGACCGGTGTGATGACAGACTTTCCGCCTGTCATCTCTCCCGAAAATGCCCGGGCGATTCCGCGCGAGAACCTGATGCTGCTGGTCACCGGCAGCCAAGGTGAACGCCGCGCGGCCTCTGCGCAACTGGCACGGGGGAAGTATCAGGGCATCGAGTTGAAAGAGGGCGATCTGTTCCTCTTTTCGTCGAAGACCATCCCGGGCAATGAGCGCGGCGTGATCGGCATCATCAACCAGTTCTCTGAAAAGGGTGTGGATGTGGTGGATGATTCCTCGGGCCTCTACCACGTGTCGGGCCACGCGAACCGCCCTGACCTTGAGACGCTGCATGCGATCGTCAAACCGCAGGTTCTGATCCCCATGCACGGCGAGCACCGTCACCTGCGCGAGCATGTGAAGATTGCCAATGCCAAGGGCATCACCGGCGTGTTGGCCGTGAACGGTATGATGATCGACCTGTCGGGCAACAAGCCCAAGGTGGTTGAACATGTCGACACGGGCCGCATGTATCTGGACGGGTCGGTTCAAGTCGGCGCGCTGGATGGTGTGATCCGCGACCGTATCCGCATGGCGCTGAACGGCCATGCCACCGTGACCATGATTTTGGATGCGGATGATGAGCCCTTGGGCGAGCCTTGGGTTGATCTGATGGGTCTGCCGGAGACAGGCCGGTCCAATGCACCGCTTGTGGATGTGCTGGAACAAGACCTCAGCCAGTGGCTGAACCGTCAGAAAGCCGCCACCCTGCGGGATGACGACAAGCTGAACGACGGTCTGAAAAAGGTCGCACGTCAGTCGTCTTACGACGAAATCGGCAAGAAACCCGAAGTCACCGTGGTGGTCAGCCGTCTGAGCTGACCTCCTCCCCACCGCTGCACATATAGACCGCGCCGCCCACTGCGACCACGCTTACCCCCGTGGCCGCAAGGGCGGCGGGGGTCGATAGCGCGGTGGCCAGCGTCGTGCCTGTAGTCGCCAGATTGGCGCTCAGTGCAGATGCCCCTCCCGTCAAAATGAAGGCCCCGGATTTATGCGCCACGGCGCGTAGGTTGTCCGGCTGGCTGATGGTGTCGACCGCGGATCGTGCGATGTTCTTGCTGATCTCGACGGTCTCTTCCTTGGTGGTGTTCACCCGTTCGCAAAAGGTCTTTTTGCAATAGCCGCGATAGTTCCGCGCGCCGGGGATCAGGAAATGCCCATCCTCGGGCGTGGCGGTCAGGCAGTAGCCGTCGATCTGGTCGAGCGGCACAGTGGTGGCAAGGTAGTCGAACAGCACCCCGCTGTCACAGGCGGGTGGGGCGCCCCAAAGGCTGCTCCATTTCCGCGCGGGCCAATTTATCAGCCGTTCGCGGGCGCCGACTTCCTCGGCGAAATTGGCGAAATTCTCGGCCTCTACGACAACTTCGGCGCCGTTGACCTCGGCCCGGCAGCGTTCGGCGCTGGCGGGGGCAGAGATAAGGGCGGTCAGGGCAAGGGTGAGGGCGAAGAGAGCAGGGCGCAGCATGATGGTCCTATCTGAGAGGTTTCCCCTCACATAGCACAGACGAAAAAGCCGCCAATCCCGGCAGGGATCAGCGGCGAATTCATGCCCGCGTGGGGCTGGTTTCAGATGCGCTCGCGGAAGCTTAGGCCGATGAAGTCAGGCGTATGATCGCCCAGCCCGACGACGCGGTTGTCATTGCCACCGCGTTTGTCATTCCGGCCCCGACCACGCGAAGGTTTGTCATTGTTGCCGCCGCGCTGAGATTTGCGCCCGCCCTGCGCGCTTTCGGCTTCGCGCTCTGGGGCCACATCGGCTTTGGCATCTTTCGGTGCCTCGGCCTGCGGTTGCTTGGCCTCATTGGAGGTCTCAACGGGTTTGTCCGTCTGAGGCTTATCCATCTGGGGCTTATCCGTTTGGCGCCTATCCGATTGGCGCTCGTCGGCCTGCGGTTGCTCAGCCTGTGGCTTGTCTGCCTGTGGTTTGTCCGACTTACGGCTGCGCGACCGGGTGCGCTTGGGCTTGTCATCGGTCTTGGCCGGGGCGTCAGACGCTTCTTCTGCTGGTTTGGCGTTGCCAAGCGGGTTCTCGATGCGCGGAATTTCCTTTTGCACCAGACGCTCGACGTCTTCAAAGTTCTTGTCGTCGCGGGGCTGGCAGATCATGATCGCCTTGCCGTCGCGGCCCGCACGGCCGGTGCGGCCAATACGGTGAACGTAGTCCTCGGCGTGGCTGGGCACATCGAAGTTGAAGACATGGCTTACGCTTGGCACATCAAGCCCGCGCGCGGCAACGTCTGAGGCTACGAGGAAACGCAGCTCGCCATTACGGAAGCCTTCGAGCGTCTTGGTCCGCTGGCTTTGGTCAAGATCGCCGTGGATCGGGGCGGCGTCATAGCCGTATTTCTTCAATGACTTAGCAACGGTATCCACGTCCATCTTGCGGTTGCAGAAGATGATCGCATTGGTGCATTTCTCGCCTTCGGCGTCGATCAGCAGACGCAGCAGCTTGCGCTTCTCGGTGGCTTCACGGTCCTTGCGCGAGGCTTTGAACATGACAACGCCCTGTTCGATCGTCTCGCTCGTGGTGGCCTGACGTGCCACTTCGATCCGCTCAGGATTGCTGAGGAAAGTGTTGGTGATCCGCTCAATCTCGGGCGCCATGGTGGCCGAGAAGAACAGCGTCTGACGGGTGAAGGGCGTGAGGCCGAAGATCCGTTCGATATCGGGGATGAACCCCATGTCGAGCATCCGGTCGGCTTCGTCCACGACCATGACTTTCACGTCCGAGAGGATCAGCTTGCCCCGCTCGAAATGATCGAGCAGGCGGCCCGGTGTGGCGATCAGCACGTCGACGCCTTTGTCGATCAGCTTGTCTTGCTCCTTAAAGCTCACGCCGCCGATCAGCAGCGCTTTGGTGAGCTTGAGGTGCTTGGAATAGGTGTCAAAGTTCTCGGCCACCTGTGCGGCCAATTCCCGGGTGGGGCAAAGCACGAGGCTGCGCGGCATCCGCGCACGAGCGCGGCCCCGGGCGAGCAGCGACAGCATCGGCAGCGTGAAGCTGGCGGTCTTGCCGGTGCCGGTCTGGGCGATTCCCAAGACGTCGCGGCCTTCGAGAGCAGGGGGAATAGCGCCCGCCTGAATAGGTGTGGGCGATTCGTAGCCAGCCTCTACAACAGCTTTGAGGACCTTGGCATTCAGGTTTAGATCGGTAAATTTTGTCATGTGCGTCCGGGTTGAGCGGACACTGACTTGGCCCGCGGCAGCAATACAAGCCGGCCCGAATGGCCCAAGGGGCGGCATATGCCGCGGCATGTTGCGAAAGCGCATAGCAAGTTGCGGCCCAGCCGTCAAACACTTGACCTCTCAGGCGCTTAACTTGCGAAATGGCGCGACACCTTTGCATCAAGGTCGAGATCGGCAAGGCGCAGCAATCCCTCCGCCTTTAGGGTCGCGCGCAACTCGGGGGTGTCGGCGCAGACCTCATTGAAAAAGGCGCGCAATCCCGCCTCGCCCCCTTCGGCTTCGATCATGGAAAAAAGCTCATGCATCGACAGCCCACCGCGATCACGGGGCCGGTTGGGGGCGAGATCGGAACGGTAAGAGCCTTTTTCCAGCCGGTAGCGATAGGCGGCCAGCCAGTCGGGCCAGCTTTTCGCGTGCAGATGCGCCAGATCAATGCCGGGCTGCTGCTCTGGCCCCTCAATCATCGCGTCATTCTGAAAAGCGTTGTGTATTTGAAGGCGAACGTCGGCCATCCCGGTGCGGACAAAGACCTTTCCGGCCAAATGGCTCAAGAATCCCCCTTTGACGTATTCGCCATAGGTTGGATAAAGCTCCGACACGATCTGCGCCCTCTGCGGGCCGTTTGGAATGAAGGATTTGAAGGCTGTCGCATCGCCTGCCAAAGCCTCCATCGGGCGGATGCGGGCGATCTTTTGCGCCGCGGGCAGGGCGGCGAGCACCTCTCCCACAGGGCGCTCGGCAACAAGGAATTCGTCCACATCCATATGGATCAGCCAATCCACATCATCCGCGCGGTTATAGGCGCGGGTGGCGTTCTGGCTTTGGCGGACCTGATGCTTTTGCGGGCGTTTGCCACAGAGCTTTTGCCAATAGGCATCATCGCAGGTGACGACGCGGATCTTGGGGTGGGCTTTCAAACTGTCGAAAGCCTCTGGCTTCTCAGCGTCGAGAAATAGATAGAGCCGATGCGCACCTGCCTCAAGATGGTAGGCGGCAAAGCGTCTAATCTCGTCAGCGGGGGCCAAAATTGTGGCAACCAGCCCCCATTTCGTCGTCGTCGTCATCGCGTCTCCCCGGTTGGGTCCAGAATGCCATGATTGCGCGCGAAATCAAGGCTTACGACCCATAGCGGAGAGGCTAATTCAGACCATCATTTCCTTGGTCGCGGTAAGTTTCACGTCCGGGTAATCGCGCTCAACCCGGTCGATGTCCCATTGCAGGCGGGTTAGGTATACGATGTCGCCGTCGTGGTCATGAGCGATGTGCTGTTTGTTGCTTTCGGTAAACTTATCAACGGCTTGTTTCGTGCCATTCACCCAGCGAGCCGAGGTGAATTGCGACGGCTCGAACCGCACCGGCAGGCCGTATTCCAACTCGATCCGGCTGGCGAGCACTTCGAACTGCAACTGGCCCACAACGCCCACGACAAAACCCGAGCCGATGGAGGGTTTGAACACTTTCGCGGCACCTTCTTCGGCAAATTGCATCAGCGCTTTCTCAAGGTGTTTCGCTTTCAGCGGATCGCCCGCGCGGACCGATTGCAGCAATTCGGGCGCGAAGGAGGGGATACCGCTGACGCGCAGCGCTTCGCCTTGGGTCAGCGTGTCGCCGATGCGCAGCTGCCCGTGGTTGGGGATGCCGATGATGTCACCGGCCCAAGCCTCTTCGGCCAATTCGCGGTCTGAGGCCAAAAACATTACCGGGTTGGAAATCGTCATCGGCTTCTTGGTGCGGACATGGGTCATTTTCATGCCGCGCTCGAAATGCCCCGAGGCAAGGCGCACAAAGGCGACCCGGTCGCGGTGTTTGGGGTCCATGTTGGCCTGCACCTTAAAGACAAAGCCCGCGACCTTGGTTTCTTCGGGCAAAATCTGACGTGGCGTGGCGGCTTGGATTTGCGGCTCTGGCCCGTATTTGGCGATGCCTTCCATGAGTTCACGCACCCCGAAAGAGTTGATCGCAGAGCCGAACCAGATCGGCGTCAGCGTGCCTTCGTGCATCGCTTTGAGGTCCAAGGGCGGCAGCAATTCGCGCGCCATCTCAAGGTCTTCGCGCAGCTTTTCCAGCAGGGCGGCGGGGACGTGTTCGGCCAGCTTGGGGTCGTCCAACCCTTCGATTTTGATGCTGTCGGCCACGCGGTTCCGGTCGGCGCGGTCCATCAGTTCCAGACGGTCGCGCAGCATGTCATAGCAGCCCACGAAATCGCGGCCCACACCGATGGGCCAGCTTGCGGGCGTCACGTCGATGGCGAGGTTTTCTTGGATTTCGTCAATGATCTCAAAGGTGTCGCGGCTTTCGCGGTCCATTTTGTTACAGAAGGTCAGGATCGGCAGGTCGCGCATCCGGCAGACTTCGAACAGCTTCTGCGTCTGGCTTTCCACACCCTTGGCCCCATCGATCACCATCACGGCGGCATCCACCGCCGTCAGCGTACGGTAGGTATCCTCCGAAAAGTCCGAGTGGCCCGGCGTGTCGACGAGGTTGAAGCGGTAGTTGGTGTCACCGCTGTGGAAATCGAACGACATGGCCGAGGCCGAGACCGAAATGCCCCGGTCCTTTTCCATCGCCATGAAGTCCGACCGCGTGCGCCGCGCTTCGCCCTTGGCGCGCACTTGGCCAGCCATCTGAATGGCCCCACCGAACAGCAGGAACTTTTCAGTCAGCGTGGTCTTGCCCGCGTCAGGGTGGCTGATGATCGCAAAGGTGCGACGACGCGCGATCTCGGCGGGCAGGGCGGGGCGGTTTTGCGGCGTGTCCAACATCCGCCCCATATAGGCTGCGCCGTGGCCGGGCGCAATCTGGGCATTGCTGCGAATCGACCGTAGGCCTAACATGAGAACATAAGTGGTACATGGAGGAATTTGCGATGGAACTGAAAGAGATTGCACAAGAGTTGGTTAACGGCTGCCGTGCCGGTGCGGCCAAAGTACGCGAGAACCTTGATAAGCTATATGCCGAAGATGCCGTATCCGTAGAGGCCGCCGATATGGGCGGGCAGGGGCGTGAGACGCATGGGATCAAGGCGATCCACGGCAAACACGACTGGTGGGAAAACGCGATGGAGGAACACGCGAGTGAAGTCTCAGGCCCGTTCTATTTTGGTGATGAGCAGTTCAGCGCGGTCTTCAAGGTCGACGCCACCGACAAGCAGAGCGGCGATCGCTTTCAGATGGAAGAGATCGGCGTTTACCACGTGAAAGACGGCAAAATCGTCCGGGAAGAGTTTCACTATGCCGTTGAGGCACCTTAACGGGTAGAGGCTTTGCGCAGCAGCGCCGCCGCATCGGGGCGCTTGAGCAACGCCTCGGCCAGATCGAGCCCGGCATGGGGCAGGTCGGAATGGCCGGGGATCACCTCGCCCAAGGCCGCGGCCATTTCCGGCGGCAGCACCGACCGGGTGCGGCTGTCGACCAGCATGGATTCGGCTGCGATCCCTTCGGCGTAGATGATCTGATGCCCGTCAAAGAGCAGTTGGAAGTAGTCGACAAAGCCGCCGTCCTGCACGGTTACGCTTTCGCCGTTCACAAGATGCCGCGCTTTCACAAGCAGTTCCGAGCGGCCCGCGCCCATCTCATCACTGCGTTGATAGATGAAGAGCCGGTGATCGGGGCTGACGATCAGGTCATGTTCGTTGTTCAGCGTGCCTGCCTGAATGCGGATCGGGGCGAATTCGCCCACCGCGCGCAGGGTGCTTTGACCGATCCAGCGTAGGGTTTGAACGCCGTCGTCGCGGGGTAGGATACGGTCACCGACGCGAAGGTCTTCGATGGGGCGCAACTCTCCGGTGCTGAGCGAGATATGGGTGCCGCGTGTGAAGGACACGCAGGCGAGTTGGCCGAATTTCTGACGTGCGGTCTGGGTGTCGATGCCCACAATACGGTAGCCCGTTTGCGGTGTCAGCGGGCCTAGCGGCAAAAGGTACACCTCAGCCGCGTGGCCCTTGCCATCAACCTCGACCAGCAGCAGCGCCTCTTGGGTTTGCCCGTCGGGCGACATCAGCGTGAGCAGGCTGTCGAGATGCAACTCAGCACCGGGGCTGCCCACGCCGGTATCCTCGGCAAGCTGCAATTGATCCCCCGGCAGGGTCAGCAGGGACAGGCGCAAAGGCTCTGCCGCACGGTCCAGCTCATAGACGTCATCCAGCACCAATTCAGCGGCAAAACCCAGCGTATCGCCCATATTCGCCCCGTCGCTCGCGCAAAATTGCCCGGCGCGGTAGACGGCGATGTTCTGTGCGGGGGCGGTGCGGGTGCGGGACATGACGGGCCTTTGGCTTTAGGGCTTTCGCCAGCGGGATAAGGTAGAATTGTGGCCCGGATGGGTCAAGGCTCGGGTGATTTGCTGGCATTGGCCGCAGGGCGTGGTAGGCATATGCAAATGCATAGGAGGAATCGCAAAATGGATTTGGGAATCAAGGGGAAGAAGGCGCTGGTCTGTGCCTCATCCAAAGGGCTTGGCCTTGGCTGCGCCGAAGCTCTTGCGGCGGCAGGGGTCAACCTTGTGATGAACGCACGCGGCGCCGAGGCGCTTGAGGCGTCGGCAGAACGTATCCGTCAGGACTATGGCGTCGAAGTCGTCACCGTGGCGGCGGATGTGGCCACCGAAGAGGGTCAGGCGCTGGTCATCAAGGCCGCCGAGGGCTGTGACATTCTCGTCAACAACGCGGGTGGCCCGCCTCCGGGGATGTGGCATGACTGGGACCGCGAAGATTTCATCAAGGCGCTCGATGCCAATATGCTGGCCCCCATCGCGTTGATCAAAGCGCTGGTGCCCGGCATGATGGAGCGCGGCTGGGGTCGGGTCGTGAACATCACCAGCCAGTCGGTGCGCGCGCCGATTGCTGTCTTGGGGCTGAGTAACTCGGCACGGACCGGGCTTACGGGCTATGTCGCGGGCACCGCGCGTCAGGTCGCGGGCAAGGGGGTCACGATCAACAACCTGCTGCCGGGCATCCATGCCACCGACCGCGCGGATTCGCTGGATGCGGGTGTGGTCAAGGCCAAGGGCATCACGCTGGACGAGGCCCGCGCCGAGCGGCAGGCGGGCATTCCCGCAGGCCGCTATGGCACCCGTGATGAATTCGGCGCGACCTGTGCGTTCCTTTGTTCGCAGCACGCGGGCTTCATCGTGGGCCAGAACCTGCTGCTGGATGGCGGCGGCACCAATCTCACCATGTAAGCAGAGCTTGGCCGGGGCGAGCGTCCCGGCCATTGCGCTTCGCATCGGATCACATTCCTGACAGCAGCGGTTTCAGCGCTGGCGGGGATTGAGGGCGGCGGCTAACCCTTGAGGGTCAGCTTTTCGCAAAAGGTCCGTCCGCATGCAAACCACCGTTCTTGTCCTTCTTTTCGCGGCCATAATCCTTGCCAGCCTGCTGGTGGCCCCGCGTCGCGCAACGGTCGAAGGGTTCTTTGGCGGCGCCAATGCGGCGGGCCGTGCGCCGGGGCTTTGGGTGCTGGTGCTAAGCCAAGTCACCACATGGATCTTTGCCCGTAGCCTGATGAACGCCGCGATCTTGGGCTATTTCTACGGCATCGCGGGCACGCTGGCCTATGCGGCCTATTACGGGTCGTTCCTGACAGGCGGCTTTATCGTGGGGCAGTTGCGCCGGGGCGGCGCGCGGTCGGTGCAGGACTGGCTGGGCGGGCATTTCGGGCGTTCGGGCACGGCGGCCTATAACCTCGTGATCGGGCTGCGGCTGCTGTCCGAGGTCTTTGCCAATCTGCTGGTCGTTGCGCTGATTTTCGAGGCTGTCTGGCCGGGGTCCGGCACGCTGGCGGTGCTGATCGTCGCTGCGCTCGGCTTTGGCTATTCGGCATGGGGCGGGCTTTCCGCCGCGCTGCGCACGGATGTGGTGCAGATGCTGGTCTTTCTTGTTGTTTTCGGCCTTGCGCTTGGCGCGCTGCTGCTAAGCCCGGGGTTCGAGCTTGGCGCGGTGCTGAGTGCGCCGGGCGTCTCGGGGCCCTACAACGGTTGGGTGCTTTTGGCGGTCGCCCTGTTGCAGGTCTTTTCCTACCCCGCCCATGACCCGGTGATGATGGACCGCGGCTTTCTGGCGGATGAGGCAACCACGCGGGCCTCTTTCCTGCACGCCTTTTGGATTTCGACACTCTGCATCATCGGCTTTGGCTTTTTCGGCATCCAAGCCAGCCTGACCGGTGCGGCCTATGAAGGCGAATTGATCGGCACATGGGGGCAGATGTTTCCGGGCTGGATTTTCGTGGCGCTGATGCTGTCGCTGCTCGTCTCGGCGCTGTCGACGCTCGATTCCGCATTGGCCTCGGCCGCGCGGCTGATGGTCGAAGAATGGCGCATCGCGCCGCGCAGCCTGAGGGGCGGGCGGCTGGTGATGGCGGGGTTCATGGCGCTTGGTGCGCTGTTGACGCTCTGGGGCAACGCCACGCTTTTCGATGCTGTGGCGGTCAGCGGGACCGCGTCGATGTTCCTTACCCCGGTGCTGCTGGTGGGGCTGGTGGCGGGGCGCCGCATCGCGGTCTGGAGTTACCTCGCCGCCTTTGCCGCCGCGATGCTCGGGGCTGCGGCCTATTTCGCGCGGGGCTGGGCGCCGGTGGCGGCCCTTCTGCCCGAGGGGCATAAATACGAGCAATTGTTGGTAATTTGCGTGATCGTGCTACTGGCCGGGTTCGCAGCGGTGCTTGCGGGGGCGCGGCGAGGCTGATAGCTGGGTTTCCGAGTGATTTGATCGGATACCGCAGTTTCCATGAGTGACCCCACCCCCGTCTGGAAATCCGCAGTCTGCGCCGCGCCTATGGCGGGCGGCAGGTTGTCGATGACGTGTCTTTGCAGATCATGCCGGGGCAGGTGACCTGTCTGCTCGGCCCCTCGGGCTGCGGCAAATCCACCACGCTGCGCATGATCGCGGGCGTTGAGATGCAAGACAGCGGCACGATCCACGTCGATGGCAAGTTGATCTGCGACACCATGTTTCGCGTCCCGCCAGAGCGGCGCGAGATTGGGCTGATGTTTCAGGACTTTGCTCTGTTTCCGCATCTTAGCGTGGCCGATAACGTGGGCTTTGGCCTCAAGAAAGGCACCAAGGCCGAGAAGCGCAAGCGGATTGAGGAATTGCTCGAACGGGTGGACCTGCTGCGCTATATCGACGGCTATCCGCACCAGCTTTCGGGCGGGGAGCAGCAGCGCGTGGCGCTGGCCCGTGCGCTGGCGCCGCAGCCGCGCATCATGCTGATGGACGAGCCCTTTTCCGGCCTCGACAACCGTCTGCGCGACGGCATCCGCGATGAGACCCTGAGCATCCTGAAAGAAGAGGACACTGCCGTTCTGCTGGTCACCCATGAGCCGGATGAGGCGATGCGCATGGCCGATGAGATTGCGCTGATGCGCGACGGCAAGATCGTCCAGCAGGGCGCGCCCTATAACGTCTATACGCGGCCCGTCGATCGCGCCTCTGTCGCATTTTTCAGCGATGCCAATGTGCTTGAGGCCACGGTGACCGGGGCGCTGGCCGATACCGTCTTTGGCCAATTCCTTGCCCCGGGGGTACCCGATGGCACGCCGGTAAATATTGTCTTTCGCCCGCAACACCTGCGCATCGACTTTGACCGTGCAGGCAAAGGCCCACGCCCCACGGCGACCGATGGCACCCCGGCCCGCGCCGTGGTGGAACGCGCGCGCTTTATGGGGAACGAAAGCCTTGTTGAATTTGTGTTGGAAGAGGACGGATCGCGGCTCAAGGCCACGGTGCCAAATGTCTTTTTGCCGCAACCCGGCGCCGTCATGTGGCTGACCGTGCGCCGCGACCGCTGCTTTGTCTTTCCGGTGACGGCATGAAGCCCCTGATGGTAGAATTCGGCATGGGGTCGTCCCTGCGCCGCGCCGACTATACGCAGGCCGCGACCCGCGCGGTGCAGGATGCGCTGTGGCATAACTCGATCAATCTGGCAGAGCTTTTTGGTTTCGATAGGTCCGCCATGCGGATCATCCTCGACGTGGGCGTGCAACGGCCCGGTCTGGTCGACGCCGAAGCGCTGCGCGCGGTCTTTCCCTATGGCGAGGTGACGGTGAACCTGCATCACGGCGGGTTGGATGTGCCGCGCCCCGAAGGAGAGGGGAACCCGACCGTCATGGCGAATGTGGCCCTTTCCGTGGGCTTCGACATGGAGCCTGCCGATGACTGAGCAGCGGATCATCATCGAAATGGGCATGGGCAACGATCTGCACGGGATGGACTATACCAAAGCCGCCGCCCGCGCGATCGAGGATGCCCTGCGCCATTCCTCTCTGCCGCTTTTCGGCGCGCTTGACGTGACACCGGACCAGATGCGTGTGCAGGTCACCGTGGCGGTGCAAGAGCCTGAAAAGGTGGATGTCGACGCGCTGGTGGCCAATCTGCCGCGTGGCCGGGCCGAGGTACGTGCCGTGAAGGGCGGGCTGAACGTGCCGACGGGGCAGGATACCATCGTGATCGCGCAGGCGAGTGTCGAGGCGTTCTTGCCGCTGCAGACCGGTTGGCAACTGAAGGGCTGAGCCGGGGGCAGACCGTCCGGGCGGTCTGGGCCAGCCAAGCGGACCTGCGCCCGTGATTCAGGGCTAGGGGTGGTAGTCAGCCAGCGTTTTGCCCGGCTCGTCGACGAACAGCTCTGGCAAGGCCTCGGCGCTCTCGATCTGATCGATCGCGTAGGTAGCAAATCCCTTTTCATCTTGGCACCAGGCGGTCAGCATCCAAAACCGCCCCCAATTCTCAACCTTCATTGGCCGTAGCACGCGGGTCTCTTCCCCCGCGACCCCGATCCGCAGCTTCTGACGCGCCAGCACCGCGGCGCGCAGCACCGGCAGATGGGCAAAAACCCGTGTGGCCTTGCCCTGCGCCGTCAGCGCCTGCGACCAAGCGGCCCCCTCGGCGATGGTTTCGGTGGGCAAAACTGCGTCGAACTTGGCGGCCAATGTCTCTGCCGCGCCCTGCAAGGCGGGGTCTCCAACCTCTGCCGCGACAGCAAGGCCGAGGTTCAGCGCCTCCAATTCAGACGGGGTTAGTGTCAGCGGGGGCAGGGTGATCGCCGGGGTGATCCGATAACCTTCGCCCCGCGTTCCGACGATGGACAGGCCCGCCGCGCTAAGCTTGCCCATATCGCGGTAGATCGTGCGGGGAGACACCGAACAGCCGGGCCAAATCCTCGGCCCGGTGCAGCCGCCCATCCCGCAGCCTGTCGATCAACCGCACGAGCCGATCTTCGGTTTTCACTGACACCATGACGCCTCCTGACGCTCCTGACAAAAACATGTCACAAAGGGAATTGCACGCCCGAAAATCGGCAGTCCTTTGCCCGCAGCACCGCCCAACCGCCGCTTTGCCCCTTCATGGTCCTGCCGCCGCCCGCTATCACAGGCAGGACGGCGCTGCATGACTTGCGCCAAACATGATGGGAGAACAGACATGTTGAACAATATCGGACTGCCGGGCCTGCTGCTGATCGCGGTTGTCGTGCTGGTGCTTTTCGGCCGCGGCAAGATTTCCTCGCTTATGGGTGAAGTTGGCAAAGGCATCACTAGCTTCAAAAAGGGCATCAGCGAAGGCGAAGAAGAGACCAAGCGCACCGACGACATCAAACATGTCGACGAAGTGCACCATGCCGACCTGCCCGAGCATGCCGATCAGGGCACGCATCCCAAGACCGACCTGAAGGCCGACAAGGACCGGGTGTAACCCGATGTTCGATCTGGGTTGGACGGAACTTTTAGTCATCGGCGTGGTGGCCCTGATCGTGGTCGGCCCCAAGGACCTGCCCGTGCTGTTTCGGCGCGTTGGGCAATTCGTGGGCAAGGCCAAGGGCATGGCGCGTGAATTCAGTCAGGCCATGAACGACGCCGCCGACGAAAGCGGCATGCGCGAGATGTCGTCGTCGCTGAACAAGTCGCTAAAAACCGCGACCAACCCGCTGGGCAGCGCCATGGATGAGGTGAAGGACGCGACCCGCTCGCTGACCAACTTCGACCCCGAGAGCGAGACCGGCAAATTGGCGGCGCAAAAGGCCGAGGATGTGAAGAAGATCCAAGCCAGCACCGCCCGCGCCGCAGCCGAGCGCAAGCAACGCGAAGCGGCAGAAGCCATGTCTCAGGCTGAGGCGGCAGAGGCGAAGTTGTCTGACGCGACCCCGGCCCGGGACGAAGCTGCGAAAGCTGCACCGGCACGGCCCGTGATCGAGAAAGACGCGGCACCAGCCAAGGCGGCGCCTGCTAAAGCGGCCTCACCCAAAGCGGCGCCGGTCAAAGCAGCGGCCAAAGCAGCGCCGGCCAAAGCAGCGCCGAAAAAGCCTGCTGCCAAGAAACCCGCTGCGAAAAAGCCTGCTGTCAAAAAGCCAGCGGCAGCCAAACCCGCTGCGAAAAAAGAGTAAGTTAAATGAGCGCCTCCGACGACTATGAGATCGACGACAGCTCGGCCCCGTTGATCGAACATCTGGCCGAACTGCGCACGCGGCTCATCCATTCGGTCATCGCCTTTATCATCGGCATGGTGATCTGCTTTACCGTCTGGAACCCGATCTTCAACTTCCTGACCGAACCGCTGTGTTCGGCCATGGCGGAACGGGGCCAAGAGGATTGCGGGCTGATCCTGATCAAACTGCAAGAAGGTTTCTTCGTTGCGATCTCGATCTCGCTTTTGGGTGGTTTGGTGCTGGGCTTTCCCTTCATCAGCTACCAGCTTTGGCGCTTCGTGGCACCGGGGCTCTACAAGAACGAAAAGGGCGCTTTTCTGCCCTTTTTGATCTCCTCGCCGGTGATGTTTTTCCTTGGTGCGGCCTTTGCCTTTTACGTCGTCACGCCGCTGGCCTTCGATTTCTTCCTTGGGTTCCAGCAGGCGGGTACGCTCGTCGGTGAGGGGCCAGAGGGTGAGAACGGCATCGCGGCCATCGCATTCCAAGGCTCGGCGCAGGAATACCTCTCGCTTACGATCAAGTTCATCGTGGCCTTTGGCCTGTGCTTCCAGCTTCCCGTGCTGCTGACCCTGATGGGCAAGGCCGGGCTGGTCAGTTCCGAAGGTCTGGGCAATGTGCGCAAATATGCCGTGGTGGCGATCCTTGTGTTGGCTGCCCTTGTCACGCCGCCAGATGTGATCACGCAGGTGATCTTGTTTGTTGTTGTCTACGGCCTTTACGAAATCTCGATCTTCCTCGTGCGTCGGGTCGAGAAAAAGCGCGACGAGAAGCTGCGCGAAGAGGGCTACTTTGACGACGAAGACGAGGAAGACCTGCTGTGATCGACGATCCGATGGACCGTATCGCAGCGGCGCTGGAGCGTATGTCTCCGGCGCCGCTGTCCGCCCCGGACTTTGACGCCGCGACCGCATTCGTCTGGCACACCGACCCCGACCGTCTGGTACCGGTGCCGCAGGTCGCGCGATCGACCTGCCGCTGTTGATTGGCGTCGACCGGGCGCGGGATACCCTTCTGGCCAACACCCGCCAATTCGCGGCGGGTCTGCCTGCGAACAACGCGCTGCTCTGGGGTGCGCGTGGCATGGGAAAATCCAGTCTTGTCAAAGCGATACACGCAGATGTTCAGGCATCACATGAAGCGTTGCGCATCGTCGAATTGCAGCGCGAAGACCTGCCCTCGGTCGGGCGGATTCTGACACTGCTGCGCGGGGCGTCGCAGCGGTTTATCCTGTTTTGCGATGACCTTAGCTTTGGCCAAGATGATGCGCATTACAAGTCGCTGAAGGCGGTGCTGGATGGCGGCATCGAAGGGCGGCCCGAGAATGTGGTGCTCTACGCCACCTCGAACCGCCGTCATCTGATGCCGCGCGACATGATCGAAAATGAGCGGGGCAGTGCGATCAACCCTTCGGAGGCGGTCGAGGAAAAGGTCTCTCTCTCCGATCGTTTCGGGCTTTGGCTTGGGTTCCATCCCTGCGATCAAGACCAGTATTTGGCGATGATCCGCGGCTATTGCGATGCCTTCGGCGTAGAAATCGACGACGACACCCTGCGCGCAGAGGCTGTCGAATGGCAGGCCACACGCGGGGCGCGGTCGGGCCGTGTGGCATGGCAGTATTTCTTGGATTTGGCTGGCAGAAAGGGCGTTCCCGTCTCAGGAGGGTGACCGCGCCTGTCTGGTGCTTCAGCAAAGAGGCCCGCAAGTTCTGCGGGCCTTTTTTTGTTTGATTACTGGATGTAGGGCGTCGGATCGACGCTCTCAAAGCCCTTGCGGACCTCGAAATGCACATGCGATTCCGATCCGCCGCGCAGTTTGGCGATCTGCTGGCCCCGGCTGACGGTATCGCCCTTGGCGACATTCACGCCGTCCACATTGGCATAGACCGTGAGCAGGTTGTCCGGGTGGCGCACCACGACAATCGGAATGCCCTCGGCGCTTTTGGTGATCGCGGCCACGGTGCCCCCTTCGGCGGCCTTCACCGGCCCGCCGGGGTTGCCCTTGATGTTGATGCCCTCGTTCTTGCCCTTGGAATAGGCGCGGATGATGGAGCCTTGGACCGGCGGTGTCATCTTCGTCGTTTTTGCAGGGGCGGTGGGTTTGCCGACATCGGCCACAGGCTCTTTCGGCTCGACTTTGGGTGGCAATGGTTTCGCCGTCTCATCCTGCGGCAGCGGTTTGGCCGCCGAAGGAGGCGTCGGCGTGGGGCTGCCCGCGCCGGGTGCGCTGGTGACAGGTTGCACGGGGCGCGAGGCGGCGGCACTGGATGCGGTGTTGGTCGCCTGACGCGGGGGCGCTTGTTTCTCTACCGGGATCAGCAGGAATTGCCCCTCGCGGATCGCGAAATCGGGGCCTAGGCCGTTCCACTCCGCCAGCGCTTTGACCGGCACGTTATAGAGGCGCGCAACGGTATAGGCGGTCTCGCCACGCTCGACCCGGTGGCGCACCGGCTCTTTCGCCGATTGCGGCGCGGTAGGCTGAGGCGCTGTGGGCTGCGGCGCGGTGGTGCCGGTGCTTGCAGGGGGCAGGCTTTGCGTTTGCACGCTCGGCGTCGCCGGGGCGCGGTCGATGGCGCTGCCCGCAAGGGTGGTGATATCGACGGCGCCATTGGTGCCGGGGGCAGGTTCGGCGACCCGCCGGGGCAGGGCGATGATCTCTCCTTGGCGAAGCGGGACGCCCGGATCAATGCCATTGTAGCGTGCGAGTTCGCCGCTGTCGGCCCCGACACGCGCGGCCACGTCTTTCAGCGTATCGCCACGGCGGGCGACGGCGACTTGATAATTGGGGTAGGCGATCACGCCCCGTGCGTCGGGCTTGGGGCGGTCCGCCAACGGGCCGCGTGCCGCTTCGGCGGTGGAAAACCCATCGCCAAAGGTGCTGCGCATATCGTAATCCAGTGGCTGATTTTCGCAACCTGCCAGCAGTATCGCACTGGTCCCGGCCATTAGGGTCAGCCGCATGGGGCGGCGCAAGCGTGTTTGGCGCATCTGCAAGTCCTCATCTTCGCCCCAGACGGTAAGGGGCGTTGTCCGTGTCTCTCTAACCTATTAGCCGTCCTTGCCCAAGCCTTCCAGCAGGGGGACAAAGCGCACGGCGCGCAATTCGTCGTATTCCAGCCCATCAGCGGTCTTTCGCACGCGGATGAGGTGTTGGACGGTGTCGGATTGGCCGACGGGCAGCACCATGATGCCGCCTTCTTTGAGCTGGGCCAGCAGGGGGCCGGGCGGGTCTTCGGCGGCGGCGGTCACGATGATCCGGTCAAAGGGTGCCTGTTCGGCTAGGCCAAAGCTGCCATCGGCGGTGATCGCGGTGATGTTGTTAAGATCCATCGCCTCGAACACGCCGCGCGCCTCTTGCACCAAGCGCCGGTGCCGGTCGATCGTATAGACCCGCCGCGCGAGCTTGCTGAGGATCGCGGCCTGATAGCCCGAGCCGGTGCCGATTTCGAGCACCTTATCGCGCGACGACACCTGCAAGGCTTGACTCATCAAACCCACGACAGAGGGCTGGCTGATGGTCTGACCGCAGGCGATGGGCAGGGGCATATCCTCATAGGCGCGGCTGGCGAAGAGGCCGCGGATAAAGGGGCCGCGGTCGATCGCTTCCATCGCTGTCAGCACGCGCGCATCGGTCACTCCCTTGGAGCGCAGCGCATAGAGGAACTGCATCTTGCGTTCCGCCTCAGAGATCGGCTCTTCGTTCATCCGTTGATGCCCGACAATGTTTCAAGCGCCGCGTGGTCGGTCAGGTCACAGCGCATTGGGGTGACCGAGATATAGCCATCAAGGTTCACGCAGGCGTCACTGCCGGGCGCTGTCTGCACGCGCTGGTCGCCGCCTTTGATCCACAAAAAGCGGCGGCCCGAGGGCGACAGATGCGCCTCGGTGGAGAACCCGGTGGCGGGGCGGCGGCCTTGAGGGGCGAGCCGGATGCCGCGCACATCGGCGCCCGCGACGGGGGAAGTTTACGTTATAAAACAGGCCGTAGGCGGCATCTTCGCTGGGGCTATGCTCCAGAATGCGGCGACAGGTCTCGACGCCATGCTGGGCTGCGGCCTCAAACGGATCAGCCAGATCGCGGTTGGCGGGGCCGTAGTATTGCGACAGGGCGATGGCGGGCAGACCCTGCAAGGCCGCCTCGATCGCGCCGCCGAGCGTGCCGGAGTAGAGCGCGTTTTCAGCCGCGTTGTTGCCCCGGTTCACGCCCGAAAGCACCAGATCGGGGGCGCGGCGGTCATCGTGTCGTGGATCGCGGCAAGGACGCAGTCAGCGGGAGAGCCTTCGGTGGCAAAGACGCGGTCGTTCAATTGCGAAATCATCATCGGTTTGGTGTAGCTGATGCAATGGCCGACGCCGGATTGCTCAAACGCGGGTGCGACGGTCCAGACCTCGCCCTTGGGCCCGGCCAATTCCTCGGCAATGGCGCGCAGCACGGCCAGACCGGGCGCGTTGATGCCGTCATCGTTTGTAATCAAAATACGCATGAAAGGCCCCTTTTTGCCTTGATAGGCGAGGGGCGGACCGGCGGCAAGCGCAGCGCGCCGGTGCCGCGCGGTTCACAAGGCGGAGTTTTCCGACAGTTGCGCCAATACCGCAGCGGCCTGCGTGGCCGTGTCGCTGAGCGCCGCGCGGTCTTCACCGGGAAAGAAACGCGCGCGGGTGGCAGTGGGCATCGGGTCGGGGGTGAGGATATGCACGCGCGGGCCGATCTGCGCGGTTTCAACCTGCCAAGAGGTCGCCAGCGCGATCTGCGCGGCCTTGGTCGACCCGTAGCTGCCGAAGAATTTCGTGCCAGCACGCGGATCATCAAAGAAGACCGCCGTGCCCTCTGCCCCCAAAAGCGGGGAGACAAAGGTGATCAGCCGCGCCGTGGCGGTGACATTGCCCGCGATGGATTTCTCCATATCCTTGGCGTCAATGTGATCGGTGGGCGTTAGTGGGGCTGCGTGCACGGCGCAGTGCAGCCAGAGGTCAAGCCCGCCCCAACGGTCGTGGATGCCCCGGCAAAGCACCGCCATCGCATCGGCGTTGGTGATGTCCATCGGGGCCAGTGTGGCGCTGCCACCCTCGGCTTGGATACGGTCATCCAGCTCTTCCAACGCGCCGGTCGTGCGACCGACGGCGATGATGTGGTGGGTGGGGGCCAAAGCCTCTGCCAGAGCGGCCCCAAGGCCGCGCGACGCGCCGGTGATCAATGCTGTCTTGCTCATGCCCGCGATGTGCACTGCCCCGGGCGGCAGGTCAAGAGGCGCGGTGTCGCGCCTCCTTGAGCCGCTCAGCCCTGCGGCAGGCGCAGCACTTTGTTGCCGCGGCGGCTGGAAAGCACCAATGTGCCTTGCCCAATGGCCGCAACAACGCCGCCAGCGACTTGGTCGCCCACTTCAACGCGGGAGATTTTGCCGCCGCCTTCGCGGATCAGCGCGCCGGGCGTAGCGTCGCTGCCGAAAATACCAATCAGCGCTGTGCTGGACAGATCGGCCTTTTCAGTTGCCAGATCGGAGACTTTCTTTGGGGTCGGGGTCCCAGTGCTCGTCATGATGTGCCTTTCGCCTGTGGTTGCGTTTTGCGCGGCAGTCCCCCGCGCTCGCAAGGCGTCAGCTAACCCCTGCCGCAGTGCAGCGGAAGGGGGCGTTTTTGGGATGCGCAGGGTTCTGCCAGAGCGTCGGCAAAGCAGCGCCGACGACTCACTTGTAACGCTGCGACCTTTCGTAAGGCTTAACCTGGGTTAGCCCACAAAGGCCTTTTCCACGACGAAATGCTGGGGGTCGGAATTGGCGCCCTCGGTGAGGCCAAAGCCTTCGAGGATCTCCATGATATCCTTGTTGAAGCCCAAGCTGCCGCAGACCATGGCGCGGTCGTGGGCGGCGTTGATCTGAGGCACGCCGAGATCTTTGAACACCGTGCCATCCTGCAAAAGGTTCGTGATCCGGCCCATCTTGGGGCTCTCTTCGCGGGTGGTGGTCGGGTAATAGCGGATCTTGGCGAGGTTTTCGGGGCCGATCAGCTCTTGCATCAGTTCGTCGGCCTTCAGCCCTTCGATCAACTGGCGGCCATATTCCAGTTCCGCCACATCGCGGCAGGTGTGGGTGACGATGACCTCATCGAATTTCTCATAGGTCTCAGGCTCGCGCAGCAGGCTGGCAAAGGGGGCAAAGCCCGTACCGGTGGCGAACATCCACAACCGGTCGCCCGGCAGCAGCGCGTCATGCACCAGCGTGCCCACGGGCTTGGGCCGCAGGATGATCTGGTCGCCGGGCTGGATGTGCTGCAGTTTCGAGGTCAGCGGGCCATCCTGCACCTTGATCGAGTAGAACTCCAGCTCATCGTCCCACGCGGGGGAGGCGATGGAATAGGCGCGCAGCAGGGGTTTTTGTTTGCCCGTCTCGGGGTGCGGATCGCCCATCAGGCCGATCATGACAAACTCGCCCGAGCGGAAGCGCAAGGACGCGGGCCGCGATACCCGGAACGAGAAAAGCTGATCCGTCCAGTGGGTGACAGAGGTCACGGTCTGGGCGTCGGGCAACGTCGGGACGGGCTTGGCGGCGGTTTGGTTCACTGTGCTCTGCTCGGTCATCATGGTTTCCGCAAATCGGTTTGCGGCCTCTACTTATGGCAAGGAAGGGGGAGGGCAATGAAGCGGCCTATTTGGCCGCCGCTGCCTGTGGGAAGGCTCCGCGAAGGCGGGACTGATAGTCATGGGCCTGCCAATCGGCGCGGGCCAGCCATTGGTCCTCAGGTTGACGCGCGGCCAGATCATCGTCGATCTCAACCTCATCAAAACCCGCGCGGCGGGCCATGGCGTATTGGTCGGCCAGCACATGCCCGCGGGCGCGCAAACGGCCCGTGTAGCCCCGCAGGCGCAGGACACGTGCGATGGTAAAGCCGCGCCCATCCGCGAAAGAGGGGAAATTGACGCGGATCATCTCCAGCGCCGGGGCGAGGGAGAGGGCATGGGCATCGGCGTCAGAGGCCAGATCGACGGCGCGGCAATCATTCGCCGCACCATCCTCGCAATAGCCATGGGTCCAGTCGTCGGCGGTGAAACCTGTGTCGGTTACGAGTACGCTCATGATTTGTCTCCTGTTCGGACCACTTTGCCGTTCACAAAGTGGATGCCGCATTCTTCTTTGTTCTGATCGCGCCAGCGCCCGGCACGCGGGTCTTCGCCGGGTGCCACGGGCGAGGTGCAGGGTGCGCAGCCGATCGAGGGATAGCCCTTGGCCACCAGCGGATGCCGGGGCAGGCGGTTCTCGGTGATGTAATCGGCCACATCCGAGGTTGCCCAATAGGCCAGCGGGTTCACCTTGATGCGCGGGGCAGCGCCATCGTCGGGGATCTCGACTTCAAAGAACTCCAAGGCCGCGCGGCTGCCGGATTGAAAGCGTTTGCGTCCGGTGATCCAGCCGTCATAGCCCGCCAGCGCGTTCTGCAAGGGCCGCGTTTTGCGCAATGCGCAGCAGGCGTCGGTGTCATACTGGTGCAGCGTGCCATCGGGATCCTGTGCTGCGATCTCTTCGCTGCGCAGGGTGGTGACCTTGCGCAGGCCCAGCCGCTCGCTCAGCTCCTGCTGGTAGACGAGCGTTTCGGCAAAGAGCATCTCGGTGTCGATAAAGAGCACCGGGATATCCCGCGACACCATTGAGGCAAGGTGCAAGAGCGCCACCGATTCCGCGCCAAAGCTTGAGACGAGGGTGAGGTTCTCGATCTCGGCATAGGCGCGGCGGATGACATCCGTCGCCCCGTGGTGGCGCAGGTCCGCGTTGAGCCGTGCGACTTTTTCCTCGACCGCGCGCAGCCCCTCGGGGGCGGCGCATCGGTATTTGAGAAAGGATGAAGTTCAGGGGTGTCAAGCGGCATTGGCCCGGTCCTTATTGGCCGTCTCGGGGTAGAGCACCGCTTTGAAAGGCGCGAGGCCGAGGCGGCGGTAGGCTTGCAAGAAGGTCTCTGCAGGATCGTTGCGCAGGTCGAGGTAGCCCAGAACAAGGCGTTCGATGGCCGGAATGATCTCCTCGGCCGAGAAGCCGGGGCCGGTGCGGGTGCCAAGACTCGCATCCTCGGTGCCATCGCCGCCAAGGGTGATCTGGTAGTTCTCCACGCCCGCGCGGTCGAGGCCGAGGATCCCGATGTGGCCCACATGGTGGTGGCCGCAGGCGTTGATGCAGCCCGAGATCTTGATCTTGAGCGGGCCCACGTCATGCTCCAGCTTCAGCTCGTCAAAGCGGGTGGCGATTTCTTGGGCGATGGGGATCGAGCGGGCGGTGGCCAGCGCGCAATAGTCCATGCCGGGGCAAGCGATGATGTCCGAGATCAGGCCGATGTTGGCAGTAGCCAGCTTGGCCTCTTTCAGCGCGGCATGCAGTTCGGGCAGGTCGCTGCGGTGCACGTGGGGCAGGATCACGTTCTGCTCGTGGCTGATGCGCAGCTCGTCATGGCCGAAGCAGCGGGCGAGGTCGGCCATCACGCGCATTTGGTCGGCTGTGGCATCACCCGGTGTGGCGCCGTGGGCCTTGAGGCTGATCGACACGATGGCATAGCCCGGCGCGCGGTGTTCGGCGAGGTTGGTATCGGCCCATGCGCGGAAGACCGGATCGTTGGTATAAGCAGACTCGTAGGCCGCGAGGGAGGCGGTTTTGAACTGGGGTGCTGCGAAATCGGATTCAATGCGCGACAGCACTTGTTGATCCACGCCGGTGAATTGGCTGCGGATCAGGGCGTATTGCGCGTCAACGCGGGCGCGGATGTCTTCGATGCCGTTTTCATGCACGGTGATCTTGATCCGCGCTTTGTATTTGTTATCGCGGCGGCCCAGCACGTTGTAGACGCTGACGATGGCTTCGAGCGTGGGCAGGAGGTCGTCGGCACTGACGAAATCATAGAGCACCTTGCCGATCATCGGGGTGCGGCCAAGGCCGCCACCGACGATGACTTCGAAGCCCTGTTCGCCATCGCGTTCGACGATGCGCAGCCCGATGTCATGGGCTTTGATCACCGCACGGTCGGCGGCGGCACCGGTGACGGCCACCTTGAACTTGCGCGGCAGGAATTGGAATTCCGGGTGGTCGGTGGACCACTGGCGGATCAACTCGGCCACGGGGCGCGGGTCGGCGACCTCATCGGCGGCGGCACCGGCGAAATGGTCCGCCGTCACGTTGCGGATCGTGTTGCCGGAGGTCTGGATGGCGTGCAGGTTTACCTCGGCCAGCGCGTCGAGCATGTCGGGCACGTCGCGCAGCTCGGGCCAGTTGTACTGGATGTTCTGGCGCGTGGTGAAGTGGCCGTAGCCCTTGTCCCATTTCTCGGCGATGAAGGCGAGCTTGTCCATTTGCGCGCTGCTCAGCGTGCCATAGGGGATCGCCACACGCAGCATATAGGCGTGCAGTTGCAGGTAGAGCCCGTTCATCAGGCGCAGGGGTTTGAACTCATCCTCAGTGAGCGAGCCGTCGATGCGGCGCTCGACTTGGGCGCGGAACTGGGCGTTGCGCTCGGCGAGGAATTTGTCGTCGAATTCGGTATAGCTATACATCACAGGGTCTCCTGTTTGCCGTGGGCGTAGTTCGACGGGCCTTTGGCGCGGAACTCTTCGCGAAAGTGTGTGGGCTTGGGGCCGCTGGCCTCGGGGGCCACATCAGCGAGGTAGACGCCGACAACCAGATCCTGCTGGCTCAGCGCGTCGATCAGGCGCAGATCGGCGTCGGCCTCATCGGTCAGCACTTCGGCCTCGGAAAGGCTGCGGGTCCAGCCGGTGGCGGTTTGGTAGACAACGTCGCCTTCGAGCAGCGCATTGGCGGTGATGACCTTGGGGGTGAAAGGCTTGGGCATATCAGGCCAGCTCCTCTAGCGGGGTTTGGGTGGCAGCTTGGACGGCGGCGCGCGGGGCGAGGCCGTAGAAGGTGAGCGCGGGGCCGGTCATTTCGGCATCGGCCAGATCGCGCGGCAGATCGTTGAGCGTGGTGGACAGCACCCGCTGATCGGCGCGCGAGGCGTTTTCGATCACAGTCACGGGCGTGGCGCGGTCGGCGCCGTGCATCAGCAGGCGGCCTTGGACAAAGCGGGCGGATTTCTTGCCCATGTAGATCGCGGCGACTTCATTCGGGCGCGCAAGGGCGGCCCAGTCGTGATCGGCGAAACCTTTCATGTCGTGCCCGGTCAGGAAACGGACCGAGGCATTGCGGCCGCGTTTGGTCAGGCTTTGACCGATGCCCGCCACAGCGGCAGAGGCGGCGGTGATGCCGGGCACGATGTGCCAGCCGATGTCATGGGCGTCGACCGCGTCGATCTCTTCGTCGAGGCGGCCAAAGACCGTTGCATCGCCGGATTTCAGCCGCACGACCTGTGCGCCGCTTTGGGCGTGCTCGACCAGCAGGGCGTTGATGTGCTCTTGGGCCGTGGAGGGGCCAAAACCCTCTTTGCCCACGTCGATCATCAGCGCTTCGCGGCGGGCGAGTTCGAGGATTTCGGGGCTGATCAGGCGGTCGTAGATCACCACATCGGCTTCATCCAGCGCGCGGCGGGCTTTGAGGGTCAGCAGTTCCGGATCGCCGGGGCCGCCGCCAACGAAAGCCACATGGCCGTCGCGGGCTTCGCGGGCGAGGTGGGTCTGCAAGAGGTCTTTCAAAGCCGGGCGCACGGTGTCCTTGCCTTCGGCCATGGCGCGGGGGCCAGTGGCGAAGTAATACTCACGCCAGAAGTCGCGACGCGCGCGGCCCATGGGCAGGGCGTCGGCCAGCTTGCGAAAGCCTTTGCCGATCCGCGCGAGCGGGCCAAGTGTGACGGGCAGACGCTCTTCCAAGTCGGCTTTGATGGCGCGGGCCAGCACCGGGGCGGCGCCTTCGGTGCCGATGGCCACGGTCACCGGGTCACGGTCGACGATGGCGGGGGTGATGAACTGGCTATCATGCAGGTTGTCGACGATGTTCATCAATACGCCCGCCGCGCGGGCAAGGGCTGCATTCTCGGCATCCAGCGCGTCATCTTCATCGGCTGCGTAGAACAATAGTGCACCGGGCAGGTCGGTGGCAGTGAGGGCGCGGCGGTGCAGGGTCAGCTTGCCCGCCGCCTGCCATTCGACAAGCTCTGGCGCGGGGTCGGGCGCAAAGATATGCAGCGCGGCTTTGGTCTTCATCAGCAGGCGCAACTTGGCCAGCGCCGCTTCGCCGCCGCCGGAAAGGAGGATCTTTTGCTCGCTCGTGGCGAGGAAGATGGGAAAGTGATCCATGATGCGCCCTGTATTCTGTTTGACGTGACCTCTTATATAGGAAATATTCCCGATAATTGGCTAGTTGCTGGCGCAGATAAGAACATGTGTTCGCTATGGCCGTAGGTTGAGTATGAACGTCCTGCCGGGACGAGAGAGAAGAGAATGACTGTCCGAATTGATGAGACCGACCGGAAGATTTTGGCGCAGCTGCAACGGGATGCGAGCCAATCGCTGGACGATATCGCTCGCGAAGTAGGCTCTTCGAAGACGCCTGTGTGGAATCGGATCCGCAAATTGCGCGAGGCCGGGGTGATTGGCCAGCAGACGGTTGTGCTTGATTCAGAGGCACTTGGATTCGAGGCGTGCTTTTTCGTTCTGATCCGCACGTCAGAGCATGAGGCGGCGTGGCAGGCGGCGTTTTTGCAGGCATTGAAAGACCGGCCCGAGGTCCAGGAAGCGCACCGTTTGGCAGGGGATATCGACTATATTTTGAAGGTGCGGGTCAAGAACGCGCGGGCCTATGACGTGTTCTATCAGGCGCTGATCTCAGAGGTGAAGGTGCACAACGTTACGGCGCTTTTGTCGATGGAAGAGATCAAGTCGACGACGATGCTACCGCTTTAAGAACGCGGGGCGGGGCACCACTGCCCGCCCCGGTTGTTTTAGGACTGCGCGAGCGCTGCCACGATGGGCGCGAAGTCTTCGGCCTTGAGGCTGGCCCCACCCACAAGCGCGCCGTCGACGTTTTCCACCGCGAAAATCTCGACAGCATTCGCGGCCTTGACCGAGCCGCCGTAGAGCAGGGGAAGCGCATTGCCGATCTCTGCACCGAAACGATCGATCAAGCGCGTGCGGATGAAGTCATGTACTTCTTTGATCTGTGCGATGCTGGGCACTTTACCGGTGCCAATGGCCCAGATGGGCTCATAGGCGATCACGGTATTTTCCGCATCAACCGCATCGGGGAGGGAGCCGTCGAGTTGCCCGCCGATGACGTCGAGCGTTTGATCAGCGTCCCGCTCGGCTTCGCTTTCGCCAATGCAGACGATGGCGGTGAGACCCGCGGCCCAGGCGGCACAGGTCTTGGCCTGCACGTCGGCGTCGGTTTCCCGGTGGGCGTCGCGGCGCTCAGAATGGCCGAGGATCACATGGGTGGCGCCGCTGTCGGCGACCATCGTGGCGGAGATGTCACCGGTATAGGCACCTGCACCTTCGGTATGGCAATCCTGCGCGCCGATTTGAATCGGGCTGCCGTGGGTCGCATCGGTGGCGCGGAACAACAATGTGCTGGGTGGGCAGATCACGACCTGCGGCGGGTTTTCGGGCAGGCCGGTGGCAAGGCTGTGAAGCTCTGCCAAAGAGGCGGCGGTGCCGTTCATCTTCCAGTTGCCGGCGGCGATTTTGGGGCGCATCGGATCCGTCCTGATCTGTTGATATTGCTAGATCAGTTCGCAGGCCCGCAGCCTTTCGTCAAGGCCGTGGGCCTGACGGGCGCGCTTACTTCGCGCCCAAGCTTTCGTCGAACTTGATGGATTCGCCGCAGCCGCAGGCTTCGGTCACATTGGGATTGCGGAACTTGAAACCGGACTCGAGCAGCGTTGTCTCATAGTCGATTTCGGTGCCAAAGAGGAACATCTGCGCCATCGGGGCGATCATCACCCGCGCGCCGTCCTGTTCGACGACCTCATCGTTGGGGTCAGTCGCTTCGACGTAATCCATGGTGTATTCCATGCCCGCACAGCCGCCTTTCTTGACGCCAATGCGCAGCCCTGCGTGGCCCGCCGATTGCATCAGTTTTGCAATCTGGCCAGCGGCTTTGGGGGTCATGGTGACGGCTTGCTTGCCGGGAATGCCAAACATGTCAAATTCTCCTATGCGGCCAAGATAGGGATGCGGGGCGGTGATCTCAAGCCGTCAAAGGGAATTCATTGCCGCCAGCGTAGCAAAGGCCACGATGAGCGCCCAACCGAAAGAGGCCAGCGTCCCGATGATGACGTATTCGCTTATTTTCTGGTTTTTTTCACTGTGTCAAAGCGCAGGATCGACTTTGCCGCGATGAGAAATCCGATGCTCGTAGGCTCGTCGATCATGACCATCAGAAAGATAAGCGCGCGTTCCAGCAGACCAATGACCCTGCCTGCGTTCTCCAAGCCGTCGGGCTGAGCTTGCGCTTTGTGGGGCAACATCAAGCCGCCTACGGCAGGCCCGCCTGCAAGGGTGGCGGTGATCAGCCCCGCAAGGAAGAAGGCAGGCGGAATGAGCGTTGTGCTGTGAGCAGCCCAGAAACCAATGGCAAAAGCCTCTGGAGTATAAAGGGTGAAGACCGCGATGGTCGCAAGATGGGCCGCTTGATCGGTGAGGTAGGGCCAGAGCCGCTCGCGGTGCTGCTCTGGAACGGCGTAGGTTTTGATCGCATCAATCCCGACATGGGCGAGGGCGAGAAGGCCAACTGGGAGGAGGCTGCCCCCGAGGGCCAGCGCAGTCGCGGCAAAGACGATGACACCGTGCAGCAGAAGTATGTGGGGTTTGCGTTTGGCGGCGACCATCGCGTTGGTCTGAAACACGAAATCCGCCAACAAATGGGCGAGCAGGCAAGCGAGGGCGGTGGCGATGGCCTGTTCGGTCATAAGGGGTCCGGCTGTTGGGGGTGGTTGTTATTTGAAAAGCTGCAGCGGGCTGTGGCAAGGGTCTTTCCCAAGAATAAATACAGGCATATTTGGCTGTAATGCCTGATAACAGCGTTATTGGGTTGTTTTTTGTTCCTCTAGCACGTCGCAAACCTCTCGCAATTCATCTATCCCCGCCGCGTCTACGTGGCCCTGAACACTCTGCTGCGTCAGGCCAAACCGCTGCGCGAGCTCCGCTTGCACGGGCGGCTCAGGGGCCAGCATGTAATAGGCGACATCGGCTTGGCGCTTGGTCCAACCGGTTGCGATCCGGTCGGCGAGGGGGAGGGCTGCACGCAACGCGAGGGTGGCATCCGGGGCATGCATGCGCCGCGCGCGGGGCATGGCGTCGAGGGCGTGACCGGAACGAACCAGCGCCGCCCCATCGGCACGAGCGAGGTCGTCGCCTGCGAAATGCGCCTCGCCTATTCCGATGCCAAAACGGGTGTCTGCGGTCTTGCCGCAGCGGCGCACGGCGGCGCGTAGAACGAGGGCCGCGCGGAGGGTGAACTTTGGCGCTACAGCCATTTGCCAGCCGTCACCGCGAAAGCGGGTCATGCGGCTGGACTGGCCTTGCCATGTCGTCAGGGCCTCGGCGGCGTCTTCGAGACGTGCGAAAACAGCATCCAACTCCGCCCGGCCCATCGCGGAGGATTTCACGATATCTCCGGTAAAAATTGCCCAAGTTTCCATGGCTTGCCCCTTGTTTCCCGCAATGTCGCAGGAAGGCGAAATCCATGCAAGCCCGGCCAACGAAAAGGGCCGCCCGAGATGGGGCGGCCCTGAGGATGGTCCAACGCGCGGCGCGGATCAGAGGCCCATGCAGTTCGCGTAATAGGTCACGGTTGCGGGCCAATCGGAGAAGACACCGGCCACGCCCACGTCTTGGGCCAGCACATCCAGCGCCACCAGATAGTCGCTGTCGTCTTTCACAACATCGTTGACCGACTGGAAATACCAACCGCCACCGGAGGCCAGCGGGCCGGAACGCTCCAGCGTCCAAGCGATCAGGGTCAGGCCTGCTTCTTTCGCGGCCATGGCGTAATCTGAGCCAGCAATTTCGCCCTCTTTGTTGGTCAGCATCATGTTGAGCGATGGGGCGAGGTAGTTGACGCCCTTGGCTTTCAGATCGGCGAAATCCTCGGCCCATGTCTCGGCGTTTTGCTCATCGAAACCGTCGGACCATTGTACCAGATAAACTGCCTGTTTGCCGAATTCGGGCGTGTTCTCAACCCAGTAGAGCACATCGTCAAGGTTGAAGGACTGCGGCCAAACGTCAGAGGCCGGGATGCCCGCAGCGACATATTCATCAACCAGTTTCTGCGCATAGTCTTCCTGAGAGAAACCGTCATGGGGCATCTCGACAGAGGGGGATTTCAGCTCGGGCGTGAATTTGGCGCCCAAGGATTTGAACAGGTCGATCGATTCCGCATGGGTCATCAGATCGGCTTTGTCGCTGTAAAGTTCGGTGCGGAAGTTCGCGACGCCGCCCTGATAGTCTTCGGCGGTGGTGGCGGTCTTGTCGGCACTGTCCATCTTGGGCGTCAGGGTGCGGAACTCTGCCAGCGTGATGTCAGAGGTGCGGCATTCGGCGCTGGCTGGCGTGTCGCCCGACGCGGCGGTGAAGCCGGTGGTGCATTTCTCGGCCAGATCAGAGACGAGGATGTTCGTCGTGGTGTGCAGATCGTTCTGCGCGTGGCGGCAGACCAGTTCATGGTCGGCGGTAAAGGTCACGTCGCATTCCAGAATGCCCGCGCCCATCCGCGCGGCGGCGACATTGGATTGCACGGTGTGTTCGGGAAACATCAGCGGCGCGCCCCGGTGCCCGATGGAGAAATCGGACTTGGCGGCGTCTTGACCCATGCAAGAGGCCAGCTTGTCCTTCAGGTCGCCCTCGGGCAGCTTATCCACCAGATAGGCGGGGCGGGGGCCGTATTCGACCGGTGTCGCTGCAGAATGAGCTTCGGCCAGCGCCATGCCGGGCGCGAGGGCCAGAGCGGCGAGAGAAACAAGGGTTCGCATAATGTTATCCGTTCGTGAATGAAGTTCTGGGCGCTTCTATGGGGGCTGTGTAACGGTTTCACGACCGGATCATGTCAGTCGAATGAACAATCCGGCGCGCCCCCATTCGGCACGACGCGGCCAAAGAAAAACGCCGCCGATGACCTGCATCGACGGCGTTTATTGTTCGCTCTGCGAAACTGGGCTTACATGAAGCCCAGTTCAAGCCGGGCTTCATCAGACATCATGTCCATGCCCCAAGGCGGTTCCCAAACCAGCGCCACATCGACCTGCTTGACCCCCGCAATCGGTTCGACCGCATCGGCGACCCATCCGGGCATTTCACCCGCGACGGGGCAACCGGGCGCGGTCAGCGACATCTTGATGTCGACTTCGTTCTCGGCGTTGATGTCGATCGTGTAGATCAGCCCGAGTTCATAGATATTCACAGGGATCTCAGGGTCATAGACCGTGCGACACGCCTCAACGACCTGCTCGTAAAGCGGGTGGTCGGTGGAAGAGGGCGCAATCAGCGGTGTCCCTTCGAGCGGTTGGGTCTGTTCGGTCATCTCTTGCCTCGCATCATTCTCGACGTTTTATATAGGGATTGCGGGGCGGGGCGTAAAGTGGCCCGACGCCCTGAGGGCGAGGGGCCGCCCCGGTCAGCCCCTTTGCGACGCCGCGCAGGTTGCGGCTTCACACGGGCTTCGATCTCATCATAGACCTTACCGACGATGTCTTTCCTGGTGGCGTTTTCGATCCCTTCGAACCCGGGGGAGGAGTTGACCTCAAGCACCTTTGGGCCGCTTTCCGAACGCAGCAGGTCGACCCCGGCGATGCCAAGGCCAAAGGCCCGCGCGGCGCGCACGGCAGTGTCGCGTTCCTCTTTCGAGATCCGTACCACCTTGGCCGAACCGCCCCGGTGCAGGTTCGAGCGGAAGTCGCCCTCCGCCCCGGTACGTTTCATGGAGGCGACAACCTTGCCCGCCACCACGAGGCAGCGAATATCTTCGCCGGCGGCTTCCTTGACGAAATCCTGCACGAGAAAGTTGGCGCGCAGACCCCTGAAGGCGTCGATCACACTCTCGGCAGCCTTTTTGGTTTCGGCCAGTACGACGCCCTTGCCTTGGGTCGATTCCAGCAGCTTTACGATCAGCGGTGCGGTGCCCACCAAAGCCATCAGGTTTGAAGTGTCCTTGGGCGATGCAGCAAAAGCGGTGGTCGGCATGCCGATCTTTTTCGCCGCCAAAACCTGATGCGCGTGCAGTTTGTCGCGGCTGGCGGTGATCCCGGCAGAGCCGTTGACGCAATAGGTGCCAATCGTCTCAAACTGACGGATCACGGCGGTGCCATAGGGGGTGATTGACGCGCCGATGCGCGGGATCACGGCGTCATAGCGGGGCAGGCGCTTGCCGTCGTAATGCACCTCGGGGGCCAGCTGGTTGATCGCCATATAGCAGCGCGTGGTATCGATCACCTCAACCACATGGCCACGGGCTTCGCCGACCTCGACCAAACGGCGGGTCGAGTAATTGTCTTCGCGGCTGAGCACCGCGATGCGCAGGGCACGCTGTGGTGCTGTATGGCGCAGGCTGGCTGTGTGGTAAACGTCATAGTTCAGGTCCGGCTGCAAACGCCGCTCTGTCGCCGAGATGTTGATGTGCTCGGTCAGCGCCTGACGGCCCAGCAACATGCGGCTGGTCATGCTTGCCCGGTTGGTCAGGGTCACGTCGATGGGCCAGCTTTGGCCGTTCACTTCAATCGTGGTCGCGATCACGAAACGATGCTCGGATTCGCCGTTGGAGGAGGTGACTTCGCGCCGGTCAATGAGCGGCGCAGAGCAGGTGATGGAAATATCATCGCGCCCCGAGATCGGATGCACGTTAAAACGGACCTTGGGCTTGGAGGCGGGGCCGAAGACCTCAATATCGTGGGCATGCAGCGCCGAGGTGCGCGCGCCGGTGTCAACCTTGGCCTTGATCGCGGGAAGGCCAAGATCGGGCAGGGCCACCCATTCTTCCCAGCCGAATGTCAGTTTATCCATTGCCTGCTCCTTGGGTGATTGGTCTGCCTGCCTAACCTGCGGCAGGGATCGCTTCAAGCGATGCTGTGTTACGGTTTGCCCATATCCGCGGGGGCGGGGGCAACATGCGGACGTCGTCTTCTTTCTCCATCCGCGCCGCGGCGGCGAGGAGTTCTTCGCGCACCCGGCATTCGATGTCCCAAAAGGTCGCCGCATTGTCGGTGGGCAGTTCAAAGCGAACTTTGATGCCGAATGCGTCTTGCTCAAGCACATGGACCTTGGCCTTGTCCATCGGTTTGACGTCATTGGGGTCTTCTTGGGCCAAAAGATTAAAGAACACCCGGCGCAGCGCCGCCACATCGGCATTCTGCGACAGGGTCAGGATGATGGGGCGTACCATGGCGTGGTCCTCGATCGACCAATTCTCAAACGCATCAGAGACGAAATAGCTGACCGGAACGATCAGACGGGTACCGTTCCAGTTCAAAAGTTGCACGTAGGTGAAGTGGATCCGCTCTACCGTGCAAAAATGCCCCTCAAAGATCAGCTGGTCGCCAATCCGGGCGGAACGGTTCAGCGCGATCTGGATGGAGGCAAGGATATTGCCCAGAACTTCACGCGCAGCGAAACCCAGTACGATGGTCACCGCACCGGCAGAGGCCAGCAGCGACAGGCCAAGAGTGTTGTCCGCATTGCTTGAGACCAAGATCACGCCAGAGGCCACCAGCACCGCGATCACGATCACCCCTTTGCGGGCAGCGGCGATTGTGGTGGCAATGGACCGCATATGCGCGTTCATCGGGTCGGCAAGCTCATAGGCGTTGTTGGGGCTGATCCGGTCGAAAATCTCGTCAAAGGTAAAGACGATGGCGAGGGTGCCTGCGGTCACATAGGCGATCAGCAAGATCGGACTGAGCACCGCGTCGATGAAGCCGGATACCACCAGCACGCGGCTGGTGGCCGTGCCGATGATCGTGGCGCAAAGCACGATGGCGGCAGGCCAGCGGAAAGACCGCAACATAAAGCGCATCCAGCGCCGTTTGGCCACTTCGCCCAGACGGCGCATGATGCCAAAGGCGAACCAGCCAGCCATCAGCGCCCCCACCAAGAGCAGGGGCAAAAACAGCACTTCCCAAAGATACATGCCCCAAAAGGCGCGGATGCGCAGCCAGTCGGGCAGCATCGTCTCAAGCTCCGTCGGCCCGTATTGCGCGTGAAGATGGGGAATGTTGTCGATGCTCTGGCGCGAGAAGACCCAGACGGGCTCGGCGTCCTCTCCGGGTTTGATCCGGTTGAGCCGCAAAGGCACATCATGGCCGCCCAGCTCTAACCGGTCGATCAGCAGCGAGCGGCGCACGCGCCCGGTGTCGTTATCCTCGGCCGAGCCAGAGAGCCAACCGTCGGGCCGGTCCGCCAGTTTGCGCCATGGCACGACGACCTTGCGCTCCATCAAGACCGAAAGCTGAAAGGCGCGTTCAGTCCCGATGACGGCCTGATCGGCTTGGGGCAGGTCCGACAAGTCAAGGATATGCGCCGCGTCGGAGTAGTGGCCATTGTCCGTCAGGTAAATAAAGCTTTCCAGCGCGGCCATCGGCGTGCCCCGGTCCAGTGTCTCGGGCGGGGGCGGCAGGCCGGGGTTCAGCTCGGTCGTTTCAAACCATGCCTCTTGCGCCTGTCCGGAGGCGGCGACAGCGAGCATTGCCAGCGCCAGCACAAAGGCCCCCAGAAAACGAGGAATTACAGACGCGAAAGCGCGTGAGAGTAGGGCAAGCCGCTGCATGGATAGCGCAATGTAGCGGGGGTTCGGGCAATTCAAGGCTGCGCCACGCTTGTTCATGCCATTTGCGGGCGTTTAGTTTTCGTTGATGTCACGGGTGACGATCCGCGCGCCGCTGGACTGCCGTTTGAAAACCGCCCGCAGGACCAGCCAAGCGATGAGCGACAGAACCGCAAAGATCGCCAGCATCAAGGCCACATTGGCCGGTGCCCAAAACGCAACCACCACTGCCATGCCAAGCGCGCCGAGCGCAAAGCCAAGGAAGATCGAACCGGGCAGCAAAAGCTCAACCACGCCAAGGGCCAAGGCCGCGCAGACCCAGACCCACCAGAGTGCCAGCCAGGCCGCCATCAGCCTTTCCCTCTGAGCAGTTTGAACGCATCGCCAAAGGCCTCTAACGCCTGCGCGGGGACAAGGATGGTCTGACTGCCCGCGCCCTTGCCCATGGCATTCAGCGCATCGACCTGTTTCAGCGCGATTTGGTAATGCGCGGCGTCGAGCCCGTTTTCGTTGATCGCCGTGGCGACGACTTGGGTGGCATAGGCTTCGGCATCGGCCAGAATGCGCCGCGCCTTGGCGGTCTGCTCAGATGCGTAAAGCTCGGCCTCGGCGGCCAGTTCCACGGCGCGTTTTTTGCCCTCGGCCTCTGTCACCTGTGCGCGGCGGGCGCGTTCGGCGTTGAGCTGTTGCATCATGGCGGCGCGGGTGGCGGCATCTAGGTTCACGTCCAGAATTTCGGCTCGGGTCACTTCGATGCCCCAACTGTCCACGGCATCTTCGACGCTGGCCTTAATCGTGGTGATCAACTGGCTGCGGTTGGCTTGCACCTCGTCGAGGTCCATCTTGCCGATCTCGGCGCGGACGATCCCCGCCACGGTGGTTGAGATTGCGCTGTCCACGTTGCGGATGCGGTAAACGGTCTTTTCCGGCTCGGTGATGCGGTAAAACACCGAGGTATCGACCTGCACCAGCACGTTGTCGCGGGTGATGGCGTCTTGGCTGGCGGTAGGCAACTGCCGCTCTAGGATCGAGATTTTATGCGCCACATGATCGATAAACGGCACGATCATGTTGATCCCCGGGCCCAAGACCGCGCGCAGACGGCCAAAGCGTTCAATCACATGCTGTTCGGATTGCGGGACGATCTTGACCGATTTCAGGATCAGGATCACGACCAACAGGGCCAGCAAAAGCCAAGCGAGGTTATTCTCCAAAAGGCCGATCAGCATGTCTTCGAGGGGCAAGGCCGTAATCCTTTGAATGATATCATTTTTACGCAATCCTCGCTATTTTACCTTTATTGCATGTTTCTCGCCACTGGTTTATCGCGCCAGTCGCAGCCAGAGAGGGCCAGAGTATGACCAGCACCGGATTCACCAAACATGCGCAGGACGGCAAGGCACGCAGCGGCGTGATTCAGACCCCGCGCGGCGACATCCGCACGCCCGCCTTCATGCCCGTGGGCACGGCGGCGACGGTCAAGGCAATGATGCCCGAAAGCGTGGCATCGACGGGCGCTGATATCCTGCTGGGCAACACCTACCATCTGATGCTGCGCCCCACGGCGGAACGTGTGGCCGCCTTGGGCGGGCTGCATAAATTCATGAACTGGGACAGGCCGATCCTGACGGACAGTGGCGGCTTTCAAGTGATGAGCCTTGCCGGGCTGCGCAAGCTGACCGAGCGTGGCGTGACCTTCAAAAGCCATATCGACGGCTCGAAACATGAAATCACGCCGGAACGTTCGATGGAGATTCAGGAACTGCTTGGCTCCGACATCGTCATGTGTTTCGACGAATGCCCCGCGCTGCCCGCCGACTGCGACCGCATTGCCGAAAGCATGCGCCTGTCGATGCGTTGGGCCAAGCGCAGCCGGGAGGCATTTGGCGACCGGCCCGGTCACATGCTTTTCGGCATCCAGCAGGGCGGGCTTGAGCAAGACTTCCGCCAAGAGAGCGCCGAGGCGCTGCGCGAGATCGGTTTTGACGGCTATGCCGTCGGCGGTCTGGCCGTGGGCGAGGGGCAGCAGGCGATGTTCTCTACTCTTGATTTCGCCACCGACATGCTGCCCGAAGACAAACCGCGTTACCTGATGGGCGTGGGCAAGCCTGACGATATCGTGGGCGCCGTGGCGCGGGGCATTGATATGATGGACTGCGTGTTGCCCAGCCGGTCGGGCCGGACGGGGCAGGTGTTCACCCGGATGGGCGTGCTCAACATCAAGAACGCGCGGCACATGGACGATCCGCGCCCTCTCGATGAAAATTGCAGCTGTCCGGCCTGCCAAAACTACTCACGCGCCTATCTGCACCATGTTTTCCGCAGCCAAGAGATCATCTCGTCGATGCTGCTGACATGGCACAACCTGCAATACTACCAAGACATCATGGCGGGCATGCGCGAGGCCATCGCGGCCGGGCGATTTACCCAGTGGCAGGCCGACTTCCACGCAGGGCGCGAGCAGGGCGATATCGACCCGCTTTAAGGGCAGGGCGGCGGCGTATTCTCACGCGAAATTGTGCTGACGGTCCTTGCTGCATTGCGGCAGGGTCTTAGGTGCCCTTGCACAGTCTATTGCAAGGAAAGGCCCGAATATGACCGAGAAGCTATTTACCCCCTTCACCGCCGGTGAGATTGTGGCCGACAACCGTCTGGTGATGGCCCCGCTGACCCGCAACCGTGCAGATAACGAGACTGGCGAAGTCTCGGACATGCATGTCGAGTATTACCGCCAGCGCGCGGGAGCGGGCATCATCATCACCGAAGCCACCCAGATCAGCCCCGAGGGCAAAGGGTACTTCCAAACCCCCGGCATCCATACCGAAGGCCAGGTCGCCGCATGGCGCAAAGTGACCGATGCGGTGCATTCCGAAGGCGGGCGCATCGTGATCCAACTGTGGCACGTGGGCCGGATCAGCCATACCTCCCTGCAGCCTGAGGGCGGCAAGCCTGTCGCACCCTCGGCCATCGCGGCGGGGGTAAAAACCTTTACCGCCAACGGGTTTGAGGATACTTCAGAGCCGCGCGCGCTGGATTTGGATGAGATGCCGCGTCTGGTCGCGGACTACGCCCATGCCGCCGAAATGGCCAAAAAAGCCGGTTTCGACGGGGTCGAGGTGCATGGGGCCAATGGCTATCTGCTGGACCAATTCCTGAAAACCGGAAGCAACAAACGCGATGACGCCTATGGCGGCAGTGTGGAAAACCGCGCGCGGTTGCTGTTTGAAGTGCTGGATGCTGTGACAAAGGTCTGGGGCGGTGAACGTGTCGGCCTGCGGCTCTCGCCCTTCTCGCCCGCCAATGGGATCGAAGACGCCAACCCGCAGGAGACGTTTGAGTGTGTCGTCAAAGGGCTGAACCGCTACAACCTCTCGTATCTGCACCTCGTCGAAGGTGCGACGGGCGGCTCGCGTGAGCTTGACGAAGGCGAAAGCATCGCCGCCCTGCGCGCGCTCTTTGAGGGGCCCTATATGGCCAATAACGGCTATGACCGTGAGATGGCGATTGAGGCCGTGGGCAATGACAAGGCCGATCTGATCGCCGTGGGCCGCCCCTTCATCGCCAACCCCGATCTGCCGCGCCGTTGGCAGATGAACGGGCCGCTGAACGAGGGCGATACCGATACCTACTACGGGGGCGGGCGCGAAGGCTTTACCGATTATCCGACACTGGAACAGGCCGACGCCTGATCAATTACGGGGCGCCCATGCGGCGCCCCGTGCCACGGCGCGCGGAATTGGGTCGAAATCAACCCAACGCGCGCTTGCCTCCACCCCGCCGAAGCGCGATGATGGCGGCCTAATACCCCGCAAGGGATTGAAACAGGCGGATGGGATGCACACATATCCTGTCCAGAAAAGGGGATGTCAGAGGCCGCCTATGACAGGGGCCCGGATGTCTTGCTAAGATAAGGAATTGAGCATGTTAGAGCCACTGAACGCATCCTACCCGGTGCTTCCGCTGCGCGACATCGTCGTGTTTCCCCACATGATCGTGCCGCTTTTCGTTGGCCGCGAAAAATCCGTCCGCGCCCTTGAAGAGGTGATGGCAGACGACAAACAGATCCTGCTGTCGAGCCAGATCGACCCCGCCGAGGATGATCCCGACACCGCTGGCATCTACAAGGCCGGCGTGTTGGCCAATGTGCTGCAATTGCTGAAACTGCCCGATGGCACCGTCAAAGTGCTGGTCGAAGGTCAGGCGCGGGTGCGCATCACCGAATACCTTGAAAACGACAACTTCTTTGAGGCCCGCGCCGAGTATCTCACAGAGATGCCAGGCGATGCGGCCACCACACAGGCGCTGCTGCGCACTGTGGCGGATGAGTTTGAGCGCTACGCCAAGGTCAAGAAGAACGTCCCCGAAGAAGCGCTTGCCGCCGTTGGCGAAAGCGCCGAACCTGCACGTCTGGCCGACCTCGTGGCCGGTCACCTCGGTATCGAAGTCGAGCAAAAGCAAGACCTGCTGGAAACGCTGAGCATTTCTGAGCGGCTTGAGAAAGTTTACGGGCTGATGCAGGGCGAAATGTCCGTGCTGCAGGTCGAAAAAAGATCAAGACCCGCGTCAAATCCCAGATGGAGCGCACGCAGCGCGAGTACTATCTGAATGAGCAGATGAAGGCCATTCAGCAGGAACTCGGCGATGGCGAAGACGGCAAGAACGAAGTGGCCGAACTCGAAGCCCGCGTGGCCGAGACCAAGCTGAGCAAGGAAGCCCGCGAAAAGGCCGATGCCGAGATCAAAAAGCTCAAGAACATGAGCCCGATGTCTGCCGAAGCCACCGTTGTGCGCAACTACCTTGATTGGATGCTGTCGATCCCATGGGGCGTGAAATCGCGCGTCAAGAAAGATCTCAGCCGTGCGCAAAAGGTGCTGGATGACGATCACTATGGCCTGGATAAGGTCAAGGAACGCATCGTCGAATACCTTGCCGTGCAGCAGCGTTCGTCCAAGATGAAAGGCCCGATCATGTGCCTCGTCGGCCCTCCGGGCGTCGGCAAGACATCTTTGGGTAAGTCGGTCGCCAAGGCCACGGGGCGCGAATTCATTCGCATCTCGCTGGGTGGTGTGCGTGACGAGTCCGAGATCCGCGGCCACCGTCGGACCTACATCGGCTCCATGCCCGGCAAGATCATTCAGGCGCTGAAAAAAGCGAAAACCACGAACCCGCTCATCCTGCTCGATGAAATCGACAAGATGGGGCAGGACTTCCGTGGCGATCCGGCTTCCGCGATGCTCGAAGTGCTTGATCCGGAACAGAACGGCACCTTCGTAGACCACTACTTGGAGGTGGAATACGATCTGTCGAATGTGATGTTCCTGACCACATCGAACAGCTACAACATGCCCGGGCCGCTTCTGGACCGGATGGAGATCATCCCGCTCTCGGGCTACACCGAGGACGAAAAGCGCGAGATCGCCAAGCAGCATCTGGTGGCCAAACAGGTCAAGAACCACGGTCTGAAGAAGAAGGAGTTCGAAATTGAGGATTCCGCTCTGACCGGCATGATCCGCTACTACACCCGCGAGGCTGGCGTGCGGAACCTTGAGCGCGAGATCGCCAAGGTGGCACGTAAGTCATTGACCAAGATCGTGAAAAAGGAAGCTGAGAACGTCACCGTGACCGGCGACAACCTCGAAGACTTCCTTGGCGTGCGCAAGCATCGCTTCGGTCTGGCCGAAGAGAAAGACCAGATCGGCGTCGTCACCGGGCTGGCCTATACTTCCGTGGGCGGTGAGTTGTTGCAGATCGAAGCTCTGCGTTTGCCGGGCAAGGGCCGGATGAAGACCACCGGCAAGCTTGGCGATGTGATGAAGGAAAGCATCGACGCGGCAAGCTCTTACGTCCGTTCGATCTCTCCGCAGATCGGGATCAAGCCGCCGAAGTTCGACACGCTGGATATCCACGTGCACGTCCCCGACGGTGCCACGCCCAAAGACGGCCCCTCGGCCGGTCTGGCGATGGTGACTTCGATCGTGTCGGTGCTGACGCAGATCCCCGTGCGGCGCGACATCGCCATGACGGGCGAGGTTTCGCTGCGCGGTAACGCCATGCCGATCGGTGGTTTGAAAGAGAAACTTCTCGCGGCCCTGCGCGGCGGTATCACCACGGTGCTGATCCCGCAGGAGAATGAGAAAGACCTGCCGGACATCCCGGATAACGTCAAAGAAGGGCTGACCATCATCCCGGTAAACCACGTCTCTGAGGTGCTGGAGCATGCGCTGGTGAGCAAGCCAAAGGCGATCGACTGGGACGAAGCCGCCCAAGAGGCCGCCGAGGCTGCCGCGATCAAAGCCCGTGCCGCTGGCGTGGACGCGACCACCACGCATTAAGCCGGTTGGCCTATCAAAACGCCCCCAAACGCGCGCCTTTTGAGGCGCGCGTTTTTCGTTTTAGCAGGAGATAGGCCGTACCGCATTCCGCTACAGTTTTTGCGCCAAACCCTCTTGCAAGCATCGCCGCAATTGGCTACTTCGCCCCGCAAGGGTGATTAGCTCAGTGGTAGAGCGCTTCGTTCACATCGAAGATGTCAGGAGTTCAAATCTCTTATCACCCACCATTTTCCTACGTTTTGAATAAATTCAATCGGCAGTCCTGCGTGACGGCACTCTGGCTCATCTGCGCATGATCCCAGCCACCGGGCAGGCTTGCCTTCCCCGTCCTGCGGTGGTCCTTATCCAATCAATGGCCATACCACGGACAACACGGCGGAGAGAGCATGTCGGCACATCCCAAAATCTGGTTCCTGCGACACGGGCAGACCGAGTGGAACCGCGCGTTCCGATTGCAGGGCCATCTCGATTCACCGCTGACCGATCAGGGCATCGCCGAGGCCGCGCAGCAGGCGCAGGTGATGCCGGCGGTCCTTGCGCAAAAGCCCGATATTCTCGTCTCTCCGCTTGGCCGTGCGCAGCAGACTGCGCGGATTGCACTGGATGGGGCGTCTTTTCAAACGGATGCGCGTCTGGTGGAGATCCATGCAGGCGCGTGGCAGGGGCTCACCCGTGATGAGATTCTTGCCGCCAATCCCGATCTCGCCGCGCGCCATCCAGCGCCGCTGGACATCTACGCCGCCGCGCCGGGCGGGGAGGGGCTGCCGGCGTTTCGCGGGCGGATCCGCGCGCTGCTTGATAGCCTGATCGCGCCCACCGTGCTGGTTGCCCATGGGCTCTGGGGGCAGGTGCTCCGGGCGGAGGTGCGCGGCCTTGATCTGGCCGCAGCGGGGGCTGAGCAACAGGCAGGGCTGCGTCTATCTGCTGGAGAACGGGACAGAAAGCGTTCTGGAATGCCCTGCATGAGCCGCCACCCGACGCTCTATATCCTGCGTCATGGTGAGACGGAATGGAACCTCGCCAACCGACTGCAAGGGCATTTCGATTCTCCGCTGACCGACACGGGCCGTGCGCAGGCCGCCGCACAGAATGCGATTCTCAAGCGCTGCGATATGGCAGGATTCTCTGCGCTCAGCAGTCCGCAGGGGCGGGCTGTGGCCACGGCGGAACTTGCGCTGGCGGGGCTGGGAATGACGGTCGCGACGGACCCGCGACTGGGTGAGATCGGCATCGGCGCATGGGCAGGCAAGTCGCGCGATACATTGTTGCGGCAAACCCCAGACGCGCGTGATTCCTATGATCTTTACGAACATGCCCCCGATGGCGAGGGATCGCGGCGCTTTATGAGCGCTGCCGCAGCTTTCTCGACAGTCTGACCGGGCCTCATGTGCTGGTGACACATGGCATCACATCGCGCATGCTACGCCTTATTTTACTGGACCGCGCGCCAAGCGCGCTGCGGGACATGCAAGGCGGGCAGGGGGTGGTGTTCCGACTTGAGAAAGGTGAGCAAAAAAGGCTGACATTATAGGCTTGAAGCCCGCCCCCACCTTGCGCTATGAGGTCCAAGTCGGGTCGTTAGCTCAGTTGGTAGAGCGCTTCGTTTACACCGAAGATGTCGGGAGTTCGAGCCTCTCACGACCCACCACCTCCCCCACGTATTTGTTTGTTGTGATCGACTGCCGCAGTGGTAGGCCCGACCGACGCCCGTCCGCTCCGCGGTCAGTCTGGGTCGGGAGTTTGAGGCTTTTACGGCCCAACACTCCCCTCCCGTTAAGAGATGTCCTATCGGCCACTAAGAAGAACTGCCTGTGCAGCTTGTGCAGCGTCTTGGTGCAGCCCCCATGCACCATTCTTGTGGGTGTAATGTGGCTGGCTAAGAAAGCTATGCCATTCCGCTGCCCGACCCTCTGAACAGCAGCGACCAATCCGATCAAAGCGCCCCGAACCCTCGGCGAACATCGCGGGATCTGAAGCCGCGAAGCCGGCCCCCAAACGCCCCAAGAACAACTTGCGAAATTTTCATATTTTCGCACAAACCGCGCTTGACGGCAGAGCGCCCTCACCATAGAACACCCAAACGCTCCGGGGCGACCTGGAGAGTGCAGCGGGCGGTTGTAGCTCAGTTGGTTAGAGTACCGGCCTGTCACGCCGGGGGTCGCGGGTTCGAGCCCCGTCAACCGCGCCACCGCTGCCTGAAAAGGGGACCTCTTCGAGGTCCCTTTTTTCGTTTCCAGCCCCCACAAAATACCGCGCGAAACTTCTTTTCCCAAAGCGCATTTTCTCGGGCGAATGCGCTTGACGGCCCGCGCCCCTTGGCCTATTCCGCCCACATCGCGCGGTTGTAGCTCAGTTGGTTAGAGTACCGGCCTGTCACGCCGGGGGTCGCGGGTTCGAGCCCCGTCAACCGCGCCACTTTCTCCCCTTCGTTATAGTAGACATACACTGCGACCAAAGCGGTCGCACTGGTGGCGCGCGCCGTAGGTTTGCATCGCCCAAGGCGGCATATTGGCGACCGGGCAGGCCCGATCGCAAGTGGGGTGCAATTGGCGACCGGGCAGGCCCGATCGCCGGTGGGATCAGGTCAGCGCATCAAGGATGCGGGCCCAAGACCGGATGCCTTTGTGAAAGCTCTCCATGTCGTATTTCTCGTTCGGGGAGTGGATCTGGTCATCGTCCTTGCCGAAACCGATCAACATCGGCTCAGTGCCGAGAATCTTTTGGAAATGCCCCGCAATCGGGATCGAGCCGCCACAGCCGATATAGGCCGCAGGCACCTGCCACTCATCGCTGAGCGCTTGGCGGGCGGGTTCGAACATCGGATGGCCAATTTCTACACCTGATGCTTGGCTGGCGCCGTGGCCTGAGAAGTCGACGGTGCAATCCTCGGGCAGCATCTCGGCCACCATCTTGCGGAAGTTCTCGCGAATGGCGAGCGGGTCTTGCGTGCCGACAAGACGGAAGCTGATCTTGGCGTGCGCCTCGGACGGTAGGACCGTTTTGAATCCATCGCCAGTATAGCCGCCCCAGATGCCATTAACCTCACAAGTCGGGCGCGACCAGATCATCTCAAGCGGGGTGCGGTCCTGTTCGCCTGCGGGTTTGCTGAGACCTACGTCGCCGAGGAAGGCGGCATGGTCAAAGGCCAGCCCCTGCCACTGCGCTTCCAGATCCTCGGGCAGGTCCGGCACGCCGTCATAGAAGCCGGGGATGGTGATGCGGCCTTCGTCGTCATGCAGCGACGCGATCACTTTGCTGAGCGCACGGATCGGGTTCATCGAAATGCCGCCGTACATGCCCGAATGCAGGTCTTTGGAGGGGGCGGTGACGGTCAGCTCTTCGCCCAGAAGCCCACGCAGCATGGTGACGATGGCGGGGGTCTTGCTCTCAAACAGCCCGGTGTCGCAGATCATCGCCACATCGGCTTTCAACTCCTCGGCGTTTTCCTCCATGAAGGGGACAAGCGACGGCGAGCCGGATTCCTCTTCGCCTTCGAGGAAGAAGGTGATGCGACACGGCCAGTCGCCTTTCACTTCTTTCCATGCGCGCAAGGCCTCGATGATGGTCATCAACTGGCCCTTGTCGTCAGCGGCCCCACGGCCCCGGATCACGCGACCCTTGTCGGTGTCCTCTACCGCCGGATCGAAGGGGTCGCGGTCCCAAAGGTTCAGCGGGTCGACCGGCTGCACATCATAGTGGCCGTAGAACAGCAGATGCGGCTTGCCTTCGCCCACATGCCCCACAACCATCGGATGCCCCGGCGTGGCGCGTTTTTCGGCCTCTACCCCCATTGATTTAAGGTCCGCGACCAGCCAATCGGCGGCGCGGTCGCAATCGGCCTTATAGGCCGGATCGGTTGAGATCGACGGGATGCGCAGCAGTTCTAGCAGACGGTCAGTGGCGGTGGGCAGATCGTCGTCGATCCGGGCGAGAACATCGTCGAGGGACATGGCTTAAATTCCTTGCGCTTGTGAGTTTGGCGCGAAGGTATCAGGCGGGCAGGGCGTGTCCAGTGGCCGCGGGGCCAGTGTTCAGAACGTGAGCGAGAGGCGGCTGCCCTCGGGCGTGAGACGGTGATCCACCTGCGCATTCAACTGCGAGGCCGCCGCCGCCATCAAGGTTTGCCCGATGCTGTCGGCCCGCCGCTTGCCTTCGTTTTCCGCGCCGATGCCGTCATCTTTGCAAGACAGAATAAAACGCCCGTCGCGCAGGCTCAGGTCAATCTCGATGTTGCCGGGCGTGGCTTCGGGGAAGGCGTGTTTGATCGAATTGGCCGCGAACTCGCTTATGATCAGCGCCATGGAAGACGCCGCAGTCGAGCGCAGGACGACGGGGTCTGATCTGTAGTTGATCTTCACATGCCCCGGTGCGGTTTCGCGCAAAAGCCCAACCACCTTGTCGAGGTATTTCTGTGCATCGACCTCATCGCGCCCGCGCACGGATTGCAGTTCACCGTGCAGCGTTGCCATGGCGTTGACGCGGCGCTGGATGCCGTCAAGCACATCGACCGTGGTCTCGTCGTCCAAGTGGCGGCTGTGCAGCCGGACCATGGCCGAAAGAGTCTGGAGCGAGTTCTTCACCCGGTGGTCGGCCTCGCTCATCAGCACTTCTTGCTGGCGCAGGGCAATACGAAGATCTAGCTGTTTCATCACCTGACGGGACAGCACGGACATGGCCTTGCGTTGCAGCGCGGTCAGCTGTCGCGGTTTGTTATCAAGGATGCACAGCGTGCCAAGCGGCATCCCGTCCGACGCCACCAGCAGGGCGCCCGCGTAAAAGCGCAGCCCGTCACCCGCGGTGCACAGCGGGTTGTCCGCCATCCGCGGGTCTTTGAGCGTGTCGGGAATCTCAACGAAAGGGTCTTCGAGAATCGCATGAGAGCACAGCGAGGTCTCAAGCGGCGTCTCGCGCGCGTTCAGCCCAACCTCGGCTTTGAACCACTGGCGGTCCTTGTCGATCAGGTTGATCACCGAAATGGGCGCCTCACAGATCTCGGCTGCCAGCTCGACGATTTCGTCGAACTCCGCCTCGCGCGGGGTGTCGAGGATCTCATAATTATAGAGTGTCCGCAGGCGTTGGTCCTGCTGGGGGTGAGGATCGGCGCGCAAATTAAGGCCCCTTTCTGGGTTTCCTGTTGAAGACAGGAAAGCGCCCGAAAACACAAGCAGACAATCGAAACTGTGCCTAAATCCGCGCTCCTACCTGCGACAGTTCGTCCCGCAACGGGTTCTGGATAAGAGATTGAAGCTTCGGCCTTGGATCTGTAATCATTCTAAAAGCTGAATATGGAAGGGGCCCTTCCTGTTCGCGCCAAAAGATGGAGACGCGCAATGGACTATAACGAGAAGCTCGACGCGGCGATTGCGCGCCTGCATGACGAAGGCCGCTACCGGACCTTCATCGACATCGAGCGTCGCAACGGCCAGTTCCCCCATGCGGTCTGGACCAAGCCCGACGGATCGCAGCAAGATATCACCGTTTGGTGCGGCAACGACTACCTTGGCATGGGGCAAAACCCCGTTGTGATCGAAGCCATGGAAGAGGCCCTGCGCGCGACCGGGGCAGGCTCTGGCGGCACGCGCAATATCTCTGGCACAACGGTTTACCACAAACAGCTTGAGGCCGAACTGGCCGATCTGCATGGCAAGGAAGCGGCGCTGCTGTTCACCTCGGCCTATATCGCCAACGATGCCACGCTTTCCACGCTGCCCAAGCTGTTTCCGGGGCTGATCATCTATTCCGACGCGCTGAACCATGCCTCCATGATCGAAGGGGTGCGCCGCAATGGCGGGGCCAAGCGTATCTTCCGCCATAACGATCTGGACCATCTGCGCGAGTTGATGGAGGCCGATGACCCCGCCGCGCCCAAGCTTATTGCATTTGAATCGATCTATTCCATGGACGGTGATTTCGGCCCCATCGAAGAGATTTGCGATCTGGCTGATGAATTCGGCGCGCTGACCTATATCGACGAAGTGCACGCCGTGGGCATGTACGGCCCGCGCGGGGCAGGGGTGGCAGAGCGTGACCGCCTGATGCACCGGCTCGACATCATCAACGGCACGCTGGCCAAGGCTTACGGCGTCATGGGCGGCTATATCGCGGCCTCTGCCAAGATGTGCGACGCGATCCGCTCCTATGCGCCGGGTTTCATCTTTACCACTTCGCTGCCGCCCGCCGTGGCGGCGGGGGCGGCGGCTTCGGTTGCCTATCTCAAACGCGCGCCGGAACTGCGCGAAAAGCACCAGCAGCAGGCCAAGGCGCTGAAATTGCGGCTCAAGGGGTTGGGCCTGCCGATCATCGACCACGGCAGCCATATCGTGCCCGTCATGGTGGGCAACCCGGTCCATACCAAGCTGCTGTCGGACATGCTGCTCGAAGATCACGGCATCTATGTCCAGCCCATCAACTTCCCCACGGTGCCACGCGGTACAGAGCGGCTGCGCTTCACGCCGTCGCCGGTGCATGGGCCCAAGGAAATGGACGCGCTTGTTCGCGGGATGGACACGCTCTGGTCTCATTGTGCGCTGAATCGTGCCGAAGCTGCGGGCTAACGCAGCGCTATTCGTGTTTTGCGTTGTCTTGTGGTAGCCTTTTGTCAAGAAAAGGCTACATCCGAATCGTTGGGGCGTGTTTGGATCAAAGCTACAGGCTAACAGGGACAGGGCATATTGATGATCGGGCGATGGGCCTCCAGAACCGCTGAGGACGAAACAGTCGAACCCAAAGGGTTCGATGCATTCGAATTGCGGTTGGGGGATGTCATGCGCGGTGAACGCGCCACGCTCGGTAAATCCCTGCTCGACGTGCAGCGCGAATTGCGCATCAAAGCCTCCTATATCGCGGCGATTGAGAATTGCGACCCGGGTGCATTCGACACGCCCGGTTTCATCGCGGGCTACGTGCGCTCCTACGCACGCTACCTCAACATGGACCCCGATCAGGCCTTTGCCGCATTCTGCAAGGAATCCGGTTTCGCCGTGGCCCATGGCATGTCCGCCGAAGCCTCGGTGGTTAAAAAGCCCAGTTTCGAAGAACGCCGTAAGACCCCGAAAGAAGACGATCTTTTCGCCCGCCCCAATACGCCTTTCGTGCCCACGGGCGATGGGCTGCTCAGCCGGATTGAGCCCGGTGCTGTCGGCTCTTCGCTGGTGCTGATCGCGCTGATCTCTGCCATCGGCTTTGGCGGCTGGACCGTCCTGAAAGAGGTGCAGCGCGTGCAGGTGGCGCCGGTGGATCAGACCCCGATTGTGCTGTCCGACCTTGATCCGCTGGACGGGGCGCTGGCCCGCGCACCAGACGCGGAAGACGATTCCGCCGCGCCCCAAAGCGTGGAAAGCCCGCGCGCTGATGCGCTTGACCGGCTTTATCGCCCGCAGGCTTTGGATGTGCCGGTGTTGGTGGCGCGTGATGCGCCCATTGCCTCCATCGATCCGCGCTCCGTCAGCAATTTCCCGACCCCCGACCGCCCCGCCACGGCAGAGCCAAGCACCGCCGTGGCCGAGAATGGCACGATCGACGCTGCCATCGACGAAGCCCTGATGCTTGCCAATGCCGAGACCGATCTGCCCAAACCGCAGGTGGTTGAGCCTTTGGGAGACAAGGTGCGCATGGTCGCGGCCTATCCCTCATGGGTGCGGGTGCGCGCCGCCGATGGCACGGTGATTTTCGAAGGCGTGATGAATAAGGGCGACACATGGGATGTCCCCGTCACCGAAGAGCCGCCCTCCCTGCGGACGGGCGAATCCGGTGCGCTTTATTTCGCGATGGCAGACGGATGTTTCGGCCCTGTCGGGCCGCGTGGTGCTGTCACTTCGAATGTGCCGCTCCACGCGCAGGCGCTGGCCGAACTTTATCAGCCAGTTGACCCAAAGGCAGAGCAATCGCTGAGCCGGATGTTCGCCGATCTGGAAGGCTCGCTTGACCCTTCCGCGCTGGCGGCGATGCCCTGTCAGGGCAGCTAAGCGCGCGGGCCGTCGCTTCCCATTGCACATGATGCCCCGGCTGAATAGGTAGGGGCCATAGCCCCTGATCCCGCGAAAGGTGTCTTCATGTCGCTTCATTCCATTCGCCCTTGGCGCGATATTCCGCGTCGCAAGTCCCGGCAGATCATGGTGGGCAATGTGCCAGTGGGCGGTGATGCGCCGATCACCGTGCAGACCATGACGAATACGCTGACCACTGATGTGGCCGCCACCATCCAACAGGTGCAGACCGCCGCCGATGCGGGCGCGGATATCGTACGGGTTTCGGTCCCGGATGAGGCGTCTTCCAAAGCCCTGCGTGAGATCGTGCGCGAGGTGTCTGTGCCCATCGTGGCGGACATTCATTTCCATTACAAACGCGGGATCGAGGCCGCCGAGGCCGGTGCCGCCTGCTTGCGCATCAACCCCGGCAACATCGGCGACGAAAAGCGCGTGCGCGAAGTCATCAAGGCCGCGCGGGACCATAATTGCTCCATTCGGATCGGCGTGAATGCAGGCTCGCTGGAGCGGCATTTGCTGGAGAAATACGGCGAACCTTGCCCCGATGCGATGGTCGAAAGCGGTCTGGATCACATCAAGATCCTGCAAGATAACGATTTCCACGAGTTCAAGATTTCCTGCAAAGCGTCCGACGTCTTCATGGCCGCCGCCGCCTACCAACAGCTTGCCGATGCCACTGACGCGCCCATCCACCTTGGTATTACCGAGGCAGGCGGACTGATGTCGGGCACGATTAAGTCGGCCATCGGTTTGGGCAATCTGCTGTGGAGCGGGATTGGTGACACGATCCGTGTTTCTCTGTCGGCCGATCCGGTCGAAGAGGTGAAAGTTGGCTATGAGATCCTCAAATCTCTGGGCCTGCGGCATCGCGGTGTGAACATCATCTCTTGCCCCTCCTGCGCGCGGCAAGGATTTGACGTAATCAAGACTGTCGAGGCCTTGGAAAAACGGCTGGAGCATATCAAGACGCCCATGAGCCTCAGCATCATTGGCTGTGTGGTGAATGGCCCCGGTGAGGCGCTGATGACCGATGTGGGTTTCACCGGCGGTGGGGCCGGGTCTGGCATGGTCTATCTCGCGGGGAAACAGAGCCATAAGCTTGGGAATGAGGGCATGATCGAGCATATCGTCGAGCAGGTCGAAGAACGCGCGGCGCAGATTGAGGCTGAAGCGGTGAAAGCGGCGGAATAGGGTAGTGGCTGGGCCGCTGGCCGGGTGGCGGCGGACAGGGTGCGCTGCGGTATTTTTAAAAGGATGAAGATGATGGGGGGCGCGTGAACCGGGAGGGGCGCGTGCTTTTTGGCTGTTTGGAAGCTGTTCTTAATCAGCGGGTTGGTGGTGAAGGTTAATGTGGTTGGGGGTGAGGTATTTCTCTAGGACCACGGGCGGCATGTGGCCGTTGAGCACCATCTCAGGCAGTACGTAGAAGGGGGCGGCGTCGAGCCCTAGGGCGGCGGCCCAGCGGGCGGCTTGGGGCGTGGGCAGTTCGTGTTGGATGAATGTTTGCCCGTAGCGCTTTGTAATTTCATTTAGTTCTTTGACGGCGGTATTGCAGGTATCGCAGTCTGGCGCGGTGAAGAGCGCCACGGCGTGGCCTGCCAGAAGCTCGGGGGTGAGGCGTTCGAGCAGGGTTAGGTCGTCTTGGATATATTGCCGCATTTCGGATTGCGCGGGCTGTGGCGCTGCCAAGGCTTTGGCGATGACATCGCCATTTGCCAAAATTGCCGCGCGCAATTCAATGTCAAAGGCGGCACGCGCGGTGGGGTCAAGCGTTCGAAGATCACCGGCCCAGACAGGCAGGGCCAGGGCGAGAGCTGCCATGGCTGCCGGGGCGCGCATTTTTAGCCGCGTTTTTCGTCCACCAGTGCCATCATCTGATCGTAGGGCAGGTAGCCGCGCAGCATCTCATCCTGCATGACGAAGGTAGGGGTGCCGGTGATCTGCAGCTTTTGCGCCAGCGCGCGGGTCTGGGTAATTTCCTGTATGACTTCATCGCTGTCCATCTTGGCTTCGATCGCCGGGACATCCAGATCAAAGCTTTCGCCTAAACGGCGCAGCGCGGGCAGGGAGACCTCACCGTTGAAGGCCATCAGGGCATCGTTCAACTGCTTGTAGGCATCGCCGCCCGCGACCTGTTTGGTCGCCACGGCAAAGCGCGACGCCAGCATGGATTGATCGCCAAGGATCGGGAATTCTTTGACGATCAATTTGATATTACCGTCCGTTTCCAGCAGCTTGGCCACTTCGCCATGGGCGCGTTTGCAATAGCCGCAGCGGTAGTCGAGGAATTCGACCAGCGTGATGTCGCCATCCGGGTTGCCACCGACCCAGGAATAACCGTCGTCGAAAATTTCATCTGCGTTGGCGGTGACCAGATCAAAATCGGCCTGCATCTGCGCTTCGGCCTGACGGTTTTGCATCTGCTCAACGGCCTGCAGGATCACCTCGGGGTTTTCCATCAGATAGGCGCGGACTTCGGCGCGGAACTGCGCGCGCTCGGCGTCGGTTAGCTCGGTCAAGTCCATGGCCCCGGCGGGGCGGCAAGGGCCAGCGCGCTGGCAAAGGCGGGGGCGATGAGGCGGGTGAACATGGGCGGTCCTTTCGGTAAAGCTGCGAAATAGGGGCCAAGGGTTGACGCCCGGCATCAGGCGCGGTGAAAGCATATGCCGAGAGTAGGAGCAAGCCCATGCGCAATTCAACCAGGTCCGCCGTTGATCCCTTTATCGTGATGGACGTGATGCAGGCCGCCAGCGCCGCCGAAGAGGCGGGCCGTCACATCATTCATATGGAGGTCGGCCAGCCCGGCACAGGCGCGCCCAAAGGGGCGGCCGAGACGTTGACAAAAGCCATGGGAGAAGGCGCGCTTGGCTATACCGTGGCGCTTGGCTTGCCCGCGCTGCGCGCACGGATCGCGCGGATGTACGGGGAATGGTACAACGTGGATCTAGACCCGGCGCGGGTGGTGATCACGCCCGGATCCTCGGGCGGGTTTCTGCTGGCCTTTACCGCGCTGTTTGATTCCGGAGACAGGGTGGGCATCGGCGCGCCGGGCTATCCCAGCTACCGCCAGATCCTGCGCGCCTTGGGGATGCAGCCGGTCGATCTGCCCGCCGCACCGGAAAACCGCTACCAACCTGTGGCCTCTGATTTCGCGGGCGAAGACCTGTGCGGGTTGTTGGTGGCCTCGCCTGCCAACCCCTCGGGCACGATGCTGGACCGGCCTGCGCTTTCGGCGCTGACGGATGCCTGTGTGGCCAATGACATGTCCTTCATCTCGGATGAGATTTACCATGGCATCGAATACGACAAGAAGGCCGTGACCGCGCTGGAGGTCACCGACGACTGCTATGTCATCAACTCCTTCTCGAAATATTTCTCGATGACCGGCTGGCGCGTGGGTTGGATGGTGGTCCCCGAAGATCAGGTGCGCGTGGTTGAGCGGATCGCGCAAAACATGTTTATCTGCGCCCCCATGCCAGCCAGATCGCGGCGCTGGCGGCGATGGACTGCGATGATGAATTGCAGGCCAATCTGGCGGTCTATCGCCGCAACCGCGACCTGATGATCACCGGGTTGAAAGAGGCTGGGTTCACCGACATCGCGCCGCCCGATGGGGCGTTTTATGTCTATGCAGATGTCTCCCGCTTTACCGATGACAGCCGCGCCTTTGCCGCTGAAATTCTGGAAAAGGCAGGCGTCGCCGTGACCCCCGGTCTCGATTTCGACCCGGCGCGGGGGCATAAGACGCTGCGCTTTTCCTATGCGCGCAGCACGGCAGACATGGAAGAGGGGATTGCCCGGCTCAAAGCCTTTATGGCCGCACGCTGAGCGCTGGTTTGCACGCGCGGCAGGTGATAGAAGGGCGAAAACGGGCAGGGTGATCAATCATGCGGGCAATTCTTAAGGGACTGGCAGTGGCGCTGGTCTGTGCGGTGCCGGTGGCCGGGGCCGCGCAGGAGTTGACCGCGCTGGCGCGGGTCGATCCGGTGGAGAGCGCGGTGAAAGACGGTTGGTTTGGTAAAACCGACCTGACCGTGGCGCTTAGCCAAGGGGTGCCTTTTCGGGTTTTCCTGTTGGATGATCCTGCCCGTCTGATCGTCGATTTCCGTGAGGCCGATTGGTCAGAGGTGGCGCGCGGCGACCTGCTGAAGAAACCGGGCCGTATCTCTGCCCTGCGCTTTGGCGCGTTTCAGCCGGGGTGGTCGCGGTTGGTGGCGGATCTGGCCGAACCGATGATACCTGCGGAAATTGGCATGCCAGTGGATGCAAGCAGCGGTAAGGCGCGGCTTGAAATTACGTTGGAAACCGTCGCGGCGGAGGTCTTTGCCAAGGCCGCGGGCGTGCCCGTGGATCCCGATTGGACCACCGCGCTCACCGCCCCGCCAAAGCCAGCGGCGGTGGATAAGGACAGCTTTACCATCGTGTTGGACCCCGGTCACGGCGGCATCGATCCCGGCGCGCAGCGCGAGGGGCTGGACGAAAAAGATCTGATGCTGAACTTCGCCCGCGATCTGCGCGATGCGCTGCGGCGCAAGGGCGTGGATGTGTTGCTGACTCGTGACGATGATATCTTTGTGGCGCTGGAGTACCGGGTGGCCATCGCCCATCAGGCCGAGGCGGACCTTTTCATCTCCCTTCACGCCGACAGCCTGTCGCAGGGCGGGGCGAGCGGGGCCACAGTCTATACCCTTTCGGATGATGCCAGCGACGTGGCGACCGAACATCTTGCCGCGCGTCATGACCGGTCCGACATCATCGCGGGTGCGGATTTGACCGGCTCGGATGATCAGGTGGCGGGTATCTTGCTTGATCTTGCCCGCCAAGAGACCGAGCCGCGTTCGGATGCTTTGGCCGCGACTTTGGTCGAAGGCATGCGTGCGGCGGGCGGGCCGATGAACAGCCGACCGCTGCGGCGGGCCGGGTTTTCAGTCTTGAAATCTGCGGATATTCCATCGGTTCTGGTCGAAGTGGGGTTCCTCAGTTCGAAACGGGATCTGACCAATCTGCGCGATCCGGTGTGGCGCGCGTCGATGGTGAGCGCCATGGCGGATGCGATCGTTGCCTGGCGTGATCAGGATGCGGCGCTCAAGCCCTTGATCAGAAAGTAAATTAGAATGATATGGCCGGTTTGGCGATGGGCGAACATTCGCCCTCGCTGGCGGCCATGTGTTTTGACCCGAGCCAGTGCATCCTGTATAGGCTCGGAACTGTCCCTAGCCAATGGTGGTCCGCGCGCGTGTTTCGATTTGTTCTGTCCTTTTTCGGGGGATTTTTACCACCCTGACCCTGAGCGTCGGCATGGTGGCTTTGACCATCGGGGCAGTGTTCTGGATGTATGGCCGGGATTTGCCCAGCCATGAGTCGCTGGCGCAATATACGCCGCCGACGATCAGCCGGATTTACTCGGGCCAAGGCCGTTTGATCGATGAATTCGCCAAGGAGCGCCGTCTTTTTGCGCCCGCCAACACCATCCCGGATCTGGTGAAACAGGCGTTCATCTCGGCGGAAGACAAGAACTTTTACACCCACGAAGGCTATGACCTGCGCGGCATCGGTGCGGCGGCGGTGGATGCGGTCAAATCCCGTGGCCGCGATGTGCGCGGTGCCTCGACCATCACCCAACAGGTGATGAAGAACTTCCTGCTGTCGGGTGACCGCCGGGCCGAGCGCAAGATCAAAGAGATCATCCTAGCCACCCGCATCGAAGAGACGCTGAGCAAAGAGAAGATCCTTGAGCTTTACCTGAATGAGATTTTCCTCGGGCAGAACTCCTATGGCGTGGCCGCGGCCAGCCAGACCTATTTCAACAAAACGTTGAGCGAGTTGGCCCCGCATGAGGCCGCCTTCCTCGCGTCGCTGCCCAAGGCGCCGTCGGATTACCACCCGGTGCGCCGCAAGGACCGCTTGTTGGCCCGTCGGAACTTCGTGCTGCGCGAGATGAAGGAGAACGGCTATATTTCGGAAGCGGCTTATGAGACGGAAGTGGCGCTGCCGCTGCGCTCGGTCCAGAACGGTGATTTTGAAAGCTTCAAGGCCGAGCTGCCGCCGCGCGATTACTTCACCGATGAAATTCGCCGTCAGCTCAGCGAGAACTTCGGCGAGGGTGAGTTCTTTACCGGCGGTTTGACCGTGCGCGCGACCATCGACAACGAAATGCAGCCTATCGCCGCCAATGCGCTGCGCCGTCAGTTGGAGCAATATGACCGCGGGCAGGGCATCTGGCGCGGCACACGGTTCGAAATCCCCGCCGATCAGTTGACCAGCGAAGAGAAATGGCGCGCCGCCCTCGCGGACCTGCGGGTGCCGCGCGACATCGATCTGGAGAACCAGTGGTATCCTGCCGTGGTGCTGGAGGTCGGCAATAGCGATGCGCGGATCGGCATCGAAGGGGTCGATGAAGATCAAGATGGTCACTGGATTCCTGCCGATGATGTGCAATGGGCGCGCAAGCGCTTGGACGACGGCAAACTGGCCTCCAAGGCTCAGGTGGCGGGCGATCTGCTTGAGGTTGGCGAAGTGGTGTTGGTGCGCCGCATGACCTCCGATAGCGACGGTTCCTTCATCCGCTGGACGCTGCGGCAGGTGCCCGAAGTGCAGGGCGGTTTCGTCGCCATGGACGTGCACACGGGCCGGGTGATTGCGATGCAGGGCGGGTTCTCTTATCAGGCGAGCGTGTTCAACCGCGCGACCCAAGCCAAACGGCAGCCGGGGTCGAGCTTTAAGCCCTTCGTCTATGCCTCCGCGCTCGACAGTGGCTATAGCCCGGCGACCATCGTGGTCGACGCCCCGATTGAGATCAACACACCGCAGGGTGTCTGGCGGCCCCAGAACGCCTCGCATAAATTCTATGGCCCCGCGCCCCTGCGCACCGGGATCGAACAGTCGCGCAACCTGATGACCATCCGTCTGGCGCAAGAAGTCGGAATGGATGTGGTCGGCAGCTATGCCGAGCGTTTCGGCGTTTATGACGATCTGGCGCCGCTGCTGTCGAATGCACTCGGCAGTCAGGAAACCACGCTGTATCAAATGGTATCGGCCTATGCGATGTTCGCCAACGGCGGCGAACGGGTGCAGCCCACGTTGGTTGACCGGGTGCAAGACCGCTATGGCCGCACCGTCTACAAACATGACGAACGCAAGTGCTACGACTGTGAGCAGATCAACCTCGCGCCCGGCGCAGCGCCGCGGATCATTTCCAACCGCGAGCGGGTGATGGACCCGGTGACGGCTTATCAGCTGACATCGATGATGCGCGGCGTGGTCGAACGCGGCACGGCCCGCAATGCGGTCAACCTGCCGGTGCCGATCGCGGGCAAGACCGGCACCACCAACGATGAGAAAGACGCATGGTTCGTCGGCTTTTCGTCCAACGTGGTGGCAGGCTGCTACATCGGTTTCGACACGCCGCGCCCGATGGGTCGGGGCGCGGGCGGCGGGCGGCTTTGCGCGCCGGTCTTCCAGCGCTTCATGTCCGAAGCGATCAAGAAATACGGCGGCGGTGACTTTGCGGTCCCCGAACAGTGCCGCTTTATCAAGATCGACCGTTTCAGCGGCGCGCGGCTGAGCGATAACGCCTCGGGTGGAAATGTGGTGTCGGAATGTTTCCGCGATGGCGAAGAGCCGCTGTTTGGCATCTCCTTCGATGGCGGCTTTGCCATGGGGGCGGACCTGCCATTGGTCGAGGAACTGGGCGGCTCGGCTGCATCGTCTTCGCGTCAGGTCACCACATCGACGGGCAAAAAGGCCACCGTCGGCCCCAAGGCAAGCTTTGGCACGCTGAGCTCGGGCGGTCTCTACTAATCAGGTCGGCGGGGCGAAGGCGCGCTTTGCCTCCCCACTTGCCGCCGCTGGCGGGCTGGTCTATCTCTCGTGCGGCTCCGGTTTTCGGGGCCGCATTACTTATCAAAGGCAGGCACACATGCGCGCAGAGGCACAGAATACCGCGGACCAGATCAGCAAATCGCTGGAATTGCTGGCCCAGCGACTGGATGTGGAGACCGCGCCCTACCGGCTGGAAGAATTCAACGCCCGCGTCGAAGATCCGAACCTTTGGGACAACCCTGATGCCGCGCAAAAGCTGATGCGTGAGCGCCAGTCGCTGGTGGATGCCATCGACACCTATGAGGGCATCAAACAGGAACTGGCCGACAACGTCGAACTGATCGAGTTGGGCGAGATGGAAGAGGACGAGGAGGTCATCTCCGACGCCGAGGCCGCGCTGAAGGCGCTGGCGGAAAAGGCCGCCCAAAAGGAACTCGAAGCGCTGCTGAACGGTGAGGCCGACAGCAACGACACCTTCCTAGAGATCAACGCAGGCGCGGGCGGTACGGAAAGCTGCGACTGGGCCAGCATGCTGGCGCGGATGTATGTCCGTTGGGCCGAGAAGAAAGGCTATAAGGTCGATCTTCAGGCCGAAAGCGCGGGCGACGAGGCGGGCATCAAATCCGCGACCTATAAGATTGAAGGGCACAACGCCTACGGCTGGCTGAAGTCCGAAAGCGGCGTGCACCGTCTGGTGCGCATCTCGCCCTTCGACTCGGCGGCCAAGCGGCACACCTCTTTCACGTCCGTAAAAGTCTACCCCGTGGTCGACGACAACATCGAGATCGAAGTGAACCCTTCGGACATCCGCATCGACACCTACCGGTCGTCCGGCGCAGGCGGCCAGCACGTCAACACCACCGACTCGGCGGTGCGGATCACCCACCATCCCACGGGCATCGTCGTGACCTCTTCGGAAAAGTCGCAGCACCAGAACCGCGACATCGCCATGAAAGCGCTGAAATCGCGGCTTTATCAGATGGAGTTGGACAAGCGTTCAGCCCTCGTGAACGAGGCGCATGAGAACGCGGGCGACGCGGGCTGGGGCAACCAGATCCGGTCCTATGTCTTGCAGCCTTATCAAATGGTGAAAGACCTTCGCACCAATTACGAGACATCGGACACCAAGGGTGTGCTCGACGGTGATCTGGATGGGCTGATGGGGGCAACGCTGGCGCTGGCGGTCTCGGGCAAAAGCCGGGCCGAGGCGCAGGGCGACTAAGCCGGTGCCGTCCCCCTTCATGGAATAATATGTAGCAATAGGGGGACATGATGGATTTGCTAGATTGGGACGCTTCGGACCTGTCCGAGGCGCTGGCCGCGCGCAGGATTTCTGCGGTTGAACTGATGCAGGCGACACTTGCGCGGATCGAGGCGGTGAACGGCAAGGTGAATGCCGTCATCTCCCTCCGCGACCGTGACACATTGCTGGCCGAGGCAGAGGCGTCCGACGCCAGCCCGCGCAAGGGTTGGCTGCACGGTATCCCCATGGCGATCAAGGATTTGGCTGACGCAGAGGGGCTGCCAACGTCTCAAGGGTCACCGCTTTTCGGTGCCCAGCCGGCCGAGCGGGATCATCCCGCTGTTGCGCGGCTTCGCGCGGCAGGGGCGATCGTCATCGGCAAAACCAACACGCCGGAGTTTGGCCTCGGCAGTCATACGTTCAATCCGGTTCATGGCGCGACGTGCAACCCTTATGACCTAGGCCGCTCGGCTGGCGGTTCCTCGGGCGGGGCGGCGGCGGCACTGGCGGCGCGGATGGTTGCCGTTGCCGATGGGTCCGACATGATGGGATCCCTGCGCAATCCGGCGGGCTGGAACAACGTCTACGGGATGCGGCCGACATGGGGCAGGGTGCCGTCGGATGATGGCGGCGATCTGTTTCTGCACCAGCTTTCGACCTTGGGGCCGATGGCGCGCAGCCCCCGTGACCTCGCCGCCCTTCTTGATGTGATGAGCGGCGCCGACCCGCGCCAACCCCTGACCCGCTCCGGCCCGGATACGGCCCCGGATATCGATGCGGCCCTGCCCGCGCAGCGTGTGGGGTGGCTGGGCGATTGGGGCGGTGCCTTCCCCTGCGAGCCGGGGATCATTGACCTGAGCGAAGCCGCATTGAACCGTTTGGCCGGGCTGGGGCATGAGGTCATACCAATCGCCGCGCCTTTTGATGCAGATGCGATGTGGGAAAGCTGGATCACGTTGCGGTCCTTTGCCGTGGCGGCCTCATTGGGGGCGATCTACGACGATCCGGCGCGGCGGGACGGGTTGAAACCCGCTGCGCAATGGGAGGTCGCGCGCGGGCAGGGGTTCTCTGCCTCTGATATCCAGCGCGCCAGCGGCATCCGCTCCGATTGGTTCCGCGCCGCACATGCTCTGTTCGAAGAGGTCGACGTTCTGGTGCTGCCCTCCGCGCAGGTCTGGCCGTTCGATGTTGGGATGGTGCACCCGACCGAAATCAATGGCCAGCCGATGGACAGCTATCACCGCTGGATGCAGGTGGTGGTGCCCGCATGCCTGATCGGTCTGCCGGTGGTGAATATTCCTGCAGGTTTTGATAATCGCGGCCTGCCTTTGGGGCTGCAACTGATCGGCAAACGCGGCAGCGACGCGCGCTTGTTGCAACTGGCGCAGGGCTGGCATCGGGCGACAGGCTATCCGCAGGCGCAGCCCCCGGCTGTAGCAGGCCTCAATTGAACGGCGCGTCGGGCTGAAGCAGGCGGCGGTGATAGGGCATCAGGGCGTCGATGTCGATAAATCCCGCCTGCCGCGCCGCGGGCAGCACCGTTTTGGGATCTTTGCCAATGTATTCGTAGGTCAGCCGCGTCACCCGCGCGCCTGCGGCACTTTCGGGCGCGGTACGGGTGACATATCCCACCCAAAAGTTATTCTCGAACGAGGCGACACGGTTGAGGTAGTTGAACGACCCGGTCAGCGTGCGACGCCGCGATACGACGATGGAAACGCCATTCTCTTGCTGCGAGACGATGCCGCGATATTCGCGCGCAGTGGGGCTGGTGGGCAGCCCTTGCTGGCGTAGTGAATGCGCGCTCTCGTAGCCCCGCAGGAAGGTGCTGCTGCCGTCGCGCTTGATGTAGACGACCCCGGTCACAAACCTGTCTTGATCCAGAAACGACCGCCGTGCGAAGCGGTAAAAGCCGCTGGGAAAATCCGCCTCGGGCACGTTCTGAACCCCGGTCCCAAGGAAATCCCGCAGGAAACTGTTGTTGATCGGATCTTGGTTGAGCGAAATCTCGGTGACTGGCTCCAGCAACACCCGCGCATCGATTTCGAAGAAGCGGCAGATCCGGGCCAGCACGTCAGGCCGAGGGAAGCTTTCGCCCGAAAGGTAGCGGTTGAACTGCGTACGGTTGATCCCAAGTTGCCGGGCAAGATCGGAGATCGACGTATAATCCGCCGCCAACTGGCGCAGATTAGCACCAAACATGCTGCGAAGTTCAGAGGGGAGCGGTTGGAAGCGGACATGCAGCCTCGTTCTGATTTGCGACGCAGCCATAGGATACGGGCTGTTTTGGCCAGAGGATTAACCGACTGACGCGAAGGCGCGTCACAGGTGACGCTAATTTGAGGTTGACCCTACTGGAACCGACACAAAATGCAAGCGGGCGTTGCATTTTAACCTATGTTACACCTTTTTCGATTGTCGCAGAATGAAGGTCAATTATCAGAAGCGGGGGTACTATGATTGGTGTAGTTCTGTGGAGCGATAATACCGCTGGCAAAGCAGTGTTTTGGTGCGAAGATCAGGGCGATCTTGCCTATTACGAAGAGCCTGCGATCTGTATGGGGCACGGTTCGGGGTTCGACCCGGGCGACATGGTACAGTTCGGCATCACAGTGCATCGCAAACTACGCATCGCGGATAACCCAAGGGTGGTTCTGGAGGACGCGGCGTCATATCTGCCCGACGCCCTGCGCCATGATGGGCCCGCGGTGCAAGAGCCGCAGGCGGCAAAACCGCGCGGGGGCGCTCAGATCATACCCTTTACGACCAAGCCGGAACCGCGCCGATGCGGCGCGGCCCAGCTCAAAGCCTGACTCCCAACCCGATCAGACCCCGCGGGCGAGGGCGGCAACGCCCGTGCGGGCAACATCGGCCAGCCCCAGCGGGCGCATCAATTCGGCGAAAGCGTCAATTTTATCCGGCGCGCCGGTGATCTCGAAAACAAAGCTTTCCAGCGTGCTGTCGACCACATTGGCGCGGAAGATATCCGCAAGCCGCAGCGCTTCGACCCGGTGGTCGCCCTTGCCGACAACCTTGAAGATCGCCAATTCACGCTCAACGCTTGGGCCTTCGACGGTGAGGTCATGCACCTCGTGCACCGGCACGATCCGACCCACCTGCGCCTTGATCTGCTCGATCACCTGTGGCGTGCCGCTGGTGACGATGGTGATGCGCGACAGATGCCCGGTGTGGTCCACCTCGGCCACGGTCAGGCTGTCGATGTTATAGCCACGTCCCGAGAACAGGCCAATCACCCGCGCCAGCGCGCCGGGTTCGTTCTCGACCAGCACTGCAAGCGTGTGTTTTTCGACCACATCCGAGAAATTGGGCCGTAGGTTATAGGCGGAATGCGAGGTCGCACCTTTCTTGATTTTTAGGGCAGCCATGTCTTTGTCCTTTTATCTAGCCGCGGGAATTTTTTAAAAATTCCCGGTCGTTTTCTTTGAAAGAAAACGGGTCACACCAGCACTGAGCCTTTTGCGTCGATCACACCTTGGGTCTCATGATCCCCCGGCAGCAGCATTTCGTTATGCGCCTTGCCGCTTGGGATCATCGGGAAGCAGTTTTCGTGCTTCTCAACCAGACAGTCAAAGATCACAGGCCCGTCGTAGTTGATCATCTCCATGATCGCGTCATCCAGATCGTCGGGGTCGTGGCAGATGATCCCCTTGGCGCCAAAGGCTTCGGCCAGTTTGACGAAATCGGGCAGGGCTTCGGACCAGCTTTGCGAATAACGCTCGCCGTGCAGCAGTTCCTGCCACTGGCGGACCATGCCAAGGCGTTCGTTGTTGAGGATGAACTGTTTGACCGGCAGGCCGAATTGCATCGCTGTGCCCATCTCTTGCATGTTCATCAACCACGAGGCTTCGCCCGCCACATTGATCACGAGGGCGTCGGGATGCGCCATCTGCACCCCGATGGAGGCCGGGAAACCATAGCCCATGGTCCCGAGGCCACCGCTCGTCATCCAGCGGTTCGGCTCTTCAAAACCGAGGTATTGCGCGGCCCACATCTGGTGCTGGCCCACTTCGGTGGTGATATAACGGTCATGACCCTTGGTCAGCGCTTCGAGCCGCGACAGCGCGTGCTGGGGTTTGATGACCTTGCCGGATTGGGTGAACTTCAGACAATCCTTTGCGCGCCATTCCTCAATCTTGGACCACCATTTGGCGAGCCCCTCACTGTTGGTCTTGCGGCCGCGGGATTTCCAAACCTTCAGCAAGTCTTCGAGCACATGGCCCACGTCACCGACAATTGGAATGTCGATGCGGATCACCTTGTTGATCGACGACGGGTCGATGTCGATATGCGCCTTGGTGGATTTGGGGCTGAAACTGTCGATGACGCCGGTGATCCGGTCGTCGAACCGCGCGCCGATGTTGATCATCAGATCGCAGTCATGCATCGCCATATTGGCTTCATACAGCCCGTGCATCCCCAACATGCCCAGCCATTTGTCACCGGACGCAGGGTATGCGCCGAGACCCATCAACGTCGATGTGATCGGGAAACCCGTGGCATCGACCAATTCGCGCAGCAGCTGGCTGGCCGCCGGGCCGGAGTTGATGACGCCGCCGCCGGTGTAGAAGATCGGGCGCTTGGCCGTCTCCATCGCCGCCACCAGTTCGGTGATCTCGGCCATATCGCCCTTGACCTGCGGTTGATAGCGCGAGGTGGAGGGTTTGGGGGACTCGTAATGGCCCGTGGCAAATTGCACGTCTTTGGGAATGTCGATCAGTACCGGGCCGGGGCGGCCGTGGGTGGCGACATGGAAGGCTTCGTGCAGCGTGGCACCAAGGGTGTCGGTCTCTTTCACCAGCCAGTTGTGCTTGGTGCAGGGGCGGGTGATGCCCACGGTGTCGGCCTCCTGAAACGCATCAGAGCCGATCATAAAGGTCGGCACCTGACCGGTCAGCACCACCAGCGGAATGGAATCCAGCAGCGCATCCGTCAGGCCGGTGACCGCGTTGGTGGCACCGGGGCCGGAAGTCACCAGCACCACGCCGGGTTTGCCGGTCGAGCGGGCATAGCCTTCGGCGGCATGCACCGCGCCCTGCTCGTGGCGCACCAGAACGTGTTTGATCGAGTTCTGCTGAAAGACCTCGTCGTAAATCGGTAGCACCGCGCCACCGGGATATCCAAAGACGGTGTCCACACCCTGGTCAATCAGGGCTTGGACGATCATTTTCGCTCCGGTCATCTGGCGTTTCATCTTGGGTGCTCCGTAAGGCAGGTTATTGGCGTTTGGCATAAAAAAACCCCCGGTCTGACGGGGGCGCATGGGAAGGATTATGGTTAACCGTTACCGGCCCATGCGCGTGTGTCCTACAATAATGACTAGGTCGATCATCTCAGGGGTCCTCTTTGCGTGGCGTGAGATTATGAGGGGGAAAGGGGGGCGTCAACAGCGAAATGCCGAAAATCTTGTGCTTGGGTGGGGATTAATTGCTCTTTTATTTCGCCGAGGCGCCATTTTGGGTTCTTTTCGCAAAGAAATTTGCCCTCAGGCGAATTTTATTGAATTACGGGGTGTGTTTATACACGTGATTCAATGGGGCAGCCCAATGGTCCGCTCCGGTTGCGCGCAAAATCTGTAGGCTGGCTCAGCGCCTTAGCGCGGGCTGACATCCGGCAGGGTGATATTGGCCACCTGCTCGGCAATGGGATCATTGCTGAGCGGATGCTGGTCAGGCACGAAACCCTCAGGGTCGCGCATCTTTTGCCACTGCCCGCCCATATAAACCTCAAGTCCCGAGAACTTGGCCTTGTACCCCATCTTTTGACTGCCCGGCACCCAGTAGCCAAGGTAGACATAGGGCAAACCCGCTGCGCGGGCGATTTCGATGTGGTCGAGGATGATGTAATTCCCCAACCCGTTGCGGGGCCGGTCGGGGGTGTAGAAGGAATAGACCATGCTCACCCCGTCGCCCAAGACGTCCGTCAGGCAGACGCCGACCAGCGCGTTATCGGCCTCGGGGTCGGTATATTCGATGACCCGACTGCGGATCGGGGTTTCCTCGATCATTGCGGCGAATTCAAAGACATCCATATCCGCCATGCCGCCATCCGCATGGCGGCTGTCGAGGTAGCTGCGGAAGAGGTCATATTGCTCTTCCGTGGCCCAAGGAGAGGTGGCTCGCCGCTCAAGCCCCGCGTTGCGGTTCAGAATGCGACGCTGGCTTTTGCTGGGGCGAAAGGCCGCCACGTCGATCCGCGCCGACAGGCAGGCGGCGCAATCGGCGCAAGACGGGCGGTAAAGGACGTTCTGAGAGCGGCGGAACCCTTGGCTTGATAGGCTGTCATTCAGGCGTGCGGCATTGTCGCCCTGAAGGGCGGTGAACAGCTTGCGCTCCATCCGGCCCTCCAGATAGGGGCAGGGCTGCGGCGCTGTGACATAGAATTGCGGTGTCAAAGGCAGTGTATGTCGCATGGGTTTCCAGCATTTATCGGGGGATGCTATCAACCCCCCCGCTGCGCCAAGGGCAAATTTGCGTGATACCCTAGCGGCTGAGGCGGCGATTCACCGGCACCGTGCCAAGCGCCATATCCGTGAGGCTTTGACGGCGGGCCGTGGTGCAGATAAGAACGGCCGAGACGACCTGAATGATCGTGACCGTCATCGACAGCGAATAGCCGATGGTATGCAAAAGCGCGGTCATGAAATCAAAGGGCCGGTCGCGGTGGTCGCGCAGCTCCATCGCCATTAGGCGCATCCCCCATGTGGCCGACCCGCTGGTCAGCGTGGCCACCCGGTAGGCAAAGCCCACCACCAGCGTGAGAAAGGGGAAAAAGAACAGCCCGGTAAAGGCCGTGAAGGGCAGGATCAGCAGGCAAAAGACGATCACAAGGGTTACATCGACGATCCAAGCCAGCAGCCGTTTGCCAGCGATGCCGTCATAGAATTGCGGGTGCAGATCGGGGTCGGGTGTCTGGGTCATGTTTTGTCCTGCAAAAGGCCTCCCGGCGCGGGGCCGAGAGGCGGGGGTCAGGGTTGATTTAGGCGCTTGTAGCCGTGTCGTCACGTTTGGCACGGTCGTCCATGAACTGGTCGAACTCGGCCTTGTCTTTGGCCTCGCGCAGACGCTCAAGGAAGGCTTCGAAGTTGCCTTGCTCCTCTTCCAGACGGCGCAGCGTGTCGGCCTTATAGGCGTCGAAGGCGCGGTTGCCGGTGCTGCGTGACATCGTTACGCGGCTGGATTTGCGGGTGCAGGATTTCGAAGAGAACATGCGTTTGCTCCAGATCATATAAGCCAGAAGGGCAAGGCCGAGGGGCCAGAAGAAGATAAAGCCAAGCACCATGGCGGCGATCCAAGCGCTTTTGCCACGGGCGTCCATCCACGCTTCAGTCCGGGCAAGCCAGTTGCTGCTGCGGCCATAGGTCGGGTCGGTGGTCACTGTTGTCATTGTTGAGCCTTTCGGTCCTCATGGGCCTGTCGCCGGCCCGGGCGTTTCGGTTGATGTGAATGTCTTTCACATTGAATAGATCGGAACGCCGAACCTGTTTCGCAAGGGGCTATGTGAATGTTTTTTACATTACTCGGGAAGAATCAGTAAATTTAGCAACTTGTGCGCCGGAAAGCTGCGCCATTTTCTGTGGCTTAAGGCAGAATACGTGATGCGGCGTGCCCGCGGCGGCCCAGACCAGCGGGAATTCTAATAGGTTTCGGTCAAACCACGCACGGGGCGGCGTGATATGGCCCAACGGGGCGACACCGCCAATGGCAAAGCCGGTCTGCGCCCGGATCAGCGCGGCATCGGCCTTGCCCAAGGGTTCCCCAGCCAGCGCGGCTGCACGTGTCAGGTCAACTTGTTGCGCGCCTGCGGTGATGAACAAAAGTGCCGCCCCGCTGTTTTCGCCGCGCAGGACGATGCACTTGGCGATCTGGTCAACCTCGCAGCCAAGTGCGGTGGCCGCATCGACTGCGGTGCGCGCCAGTGCCGTCTCGCGAATTTCGGTCGTCACCCCGGCGGCCTCCAGCGTGGCGCGCACCCGTTTCAAACTCTTGCTCATCTTCTTCCCTTTACTGCCCGGCCCCGGTGGCGGGGCACAGGCCAAAGTCCTACCAAGGCCGCGCCGTGCCGCAACCCCCATTGACGCCGCTTGGATCAGCCCGCAAAGCTGGCCCCATGACAGACCCATCGCTTGCCGCCCGGATCACCCGCTCTCCCCGCATCTATCACCGCGAACGCGCGCAGGATGCGGCGGCGCTCTTGCCCGATCTTGCGCCGGACCTGCGCGAGATGATCTCGGCTGCCGCCTCTACCGCGCCCTATCTAATGGCACTGTTGGAAAAGGAAGCGGCTTGGCTTGGCGAGGCCGTGGAAAACCCCGAGGCCGCTCTGGCCGCCAATTGCGCCGCGGCGGCAGAATTTGCGCCCGACCGGCTGGCCGATGGGCTACGGCAGGGCAAACGGCGCATGGCGCTTCTGACCGCGCTGGCCGATCTGGGCGGGGCATGGTCGCTGGAAGAGGTGACCGGCGCGCTGACCGATTACGCCGATGCCGCTTGCGGGGCGGCCCTGCGGGCGGGGCTGGCGGCACAGATCAAACGCGGCAAACTGCCGGGGATGACGATGGACGATCTGGCCGACTGCGCGGGCATGGTTGTCTTTGCCATGGGTAAAATGGGCGCGCGGGAACTGAATTATTCCTCAGACATCGACCTCATTTGCGTCTTTGACGAAAGCCGCTTCGCGCCTGATGATTTCCACGCCGCCCGCAGCGCCTTCGTCAAGGCGACGCGGGCGATGTCGGGCACGTTGAACGACATTACCGCGCAGGGCTACGTCTTTCGCACCGATCTGCGCCTGCGTCCTGACCCGGCGGTCACCCCCGTTTGCATCGCGATGGAGGCAGCCGAGCGCTACTACGAAAGCCTAGGCCGCACATGGGAGCGCGCGGCCTATATCAAGGCCCGTCCGGCGGTCGGTGATATCGCCGCAGGGGAAGCGTTCTTGCAATCATTGCGCCCCTTCGTCTGGCGCCGCCATCTGGATTTCGCCGCCATCCAAGATGCGCACGACATGCGGCTTGCCATTCGCGAGCACAAGGGCTTGGGCGGGCCGATCACTCTGCCGGGGCATGATATGAAATTGGGCCGGGGCGGCATCCGTGAGATCGAGTTTTTCACCCAGACCCGACAGCTCATCGCCGGGGGCGCGATGCGGAGTTGCGGCCCCGTGGGACGCTGGCAGGGTTGCAGGTGCTGGCCGAGAAGAACTGGGTGCCCAAAGAGGTCGCCGAAACGCTCGGCGATCACTACCGCGCACACCGCACGGTAGAGCACCGCTTGCAAATGGTGCAGGACGCGCAGACCCACACGCTGCCCCGCAATGATGCCGATTTTGAACGTCTGGCCGCCATGATGGATATGGATGTCAATGACTTGCAGGCCGATCTTCACAACCGACTTCAAGCCGTGCACGACCTGATCGAAAGCTTTTTCGCCGCCACGCGGGAGGAGCCAGAAGCCGCCCGCCCGGCGCATCAATTCGACACCTCGGTGCTTGACCGTTGGCCCAGCTATCCCGCGCTGCGCTCGGAACGGGGGCGGATATTTTCGGGCGGCTACAGCCGCTGCTGCTGGACCGTTTGGCGCAATCTGCCAAACCGGACGAAGGGCTTTTGGCCTTTGACGGTTTCCTCGCTGGCCTGCCCGCCGGGGTGCAGCTTTTCTCGCTCCTGCGGGCCAATCCGCAACTGGGCGATCTTTTGGTGGATATCGTCGCCACATCGCCTGCGCTGGCCGCGCATCTGTCGCGCAACTCTGGCGTCTTCGATGCGGTGATCGGGGGGATTTCTTTTCGGACTGGCCGGGGCAGACCAAGCTGACCGAGATGTTGCAACAGCATCTCGCGGCAGAGGCCGATTACGAGTTGCGCCTTGATGGCACCCGCCGTTGGGCGCGCGAATGGCATTTTCGGATCGGCGTGCATCTGCTGCGCGGGCTGATCGACGCGGCCACCGCCGGGCGCCAATATGCCGAGTTGGCCCAAGCGGTCTTGCAGGCGCTCTGGCCCGTGGTCGTCGATCAATTCGCCACCCGGCATGGCCCGCCGCCGGGGCGCGGGGCGGTGATCCTTGGCATGGGCTCGCTTGGGGCTGGGCGGCTAACGCCGACCTCCGACCTCGATATGCTGGTGATTTATGATGCCGATGGGGTGGACAGTTCCGACGGCCCCAAACCCCTCGCCACGCGCAGTTATTATGCCCGGCTGACCCAAGCGATGATCACCGCGATGACCGCGCCGATGGCCCAAGGCAAGCTTTACGACATCGACATGCGCCTGCGGCCCTCGGGCAATCAGGGGCCGGTGGCCACCAGCCTCGCCAGCTTTGAGAGCTACCAGAAAGAGCAGGCTTGGGTCTGGGAGCATCTGGCCCTTACCCGCGCACGGGTGATCGCGGGGGCAGAGGATCTGGGCCGCGATGTCGAAGCGCTTCGGGCTGAAATCCTCAGCCGCGCCGCCCCGCGCGACAAGGTTCTGGGCGAGGTCGCGAAGATGCGCCAGCGCATCGCCGCCGCCCGCAGCCCTGCAGGGCTGCTCGACGCCAAGACGGGCGCGGGCCGCTTGCAGGATATCGAACTGTTCGCGCAGGCAGGCGCGCTTATCGGCGGCACCGGGGCGCGTGAGATCGACGCGGGCCTTGCCGCCGCGCGCGGCGAAAACGTGATTGATGGGCAGGCGGAAGCCGCGCTTTCCTCGGCCTATACCAACGCATGGACCCTGAATTGCGCCGCGCGTCTGCTGTCGGCCAATCCTATTGATGCGCGGACAATGGGGCAGGCGGGAGCGAGCTTTCTCTGTCGTGTGTTAGCTTGTGGCGATCTTGCGGCATTGGAGGCCAAGATGCAGGGCGATTACGGCACCGCGGCTCAGATCATCGACGCGGCGCTGCCCGAGCCGGGACAGGAGGGGGCATGAGCGATCCAGATGACCCAAAGGGTTTGATCCGCGAATCCTACCGGATGGAGGGGATCGGCCCCGCCGAATGCCGCAGCATCTTTCTCGACTGGGCTTTGAGCTTGCCCGAGGGGCAGGACAACGCCGCCGCCATCACCCGTTTGCTGGAACGCTACGGTGCGGCCGCCGCGGGTCACCCGATGACCCAAGTGCTGCGCGAGGGGCAGACGACGCTCACCACCCCGCGCCGCAGGGGCGGTTGGCGGGGAGGGCGCGCAACTGACCGCCGATCTGGGCCTGCGAAACCTCTTTCCCCAGCCGCGCGAACGCAGTACGAGGGGCGCTATGACAACGCCCCAAACCCCTCCGCCCCGCAGCCTGCCACGCTTCCCGTGGTGCGCCTTTTGCCCAAGGCCAATGCCCGCGCCATCCGCCACGGCTTTCCTTGGGTCTATGCCAATGAACTGGTCACCGACCGCCGTACGCGGGGGCTTGCCCCGGCACGCTGGCGCTGCTGGAAGATGCTGACCGCAAGCCCATGGGGCTGGTCGCGGTCAATCCGACCTCCAAAATCATCGCCCGGATGATCGACCAAGACGCAGAGGCGCAGGTGGATCAGGCGTGGTTCGAGGCGCGCGTTAGTCGCGCCCTTGCCCTGCGCAGCCAGCTTTACGATCAACCCTATTACCGCCTGATCCACGCCGAGGCCGATGGCCTGCCGGGCGTCATCATCGACCGTTTTGGCGATACCTGCGTGATCCAGCCCAACGCCGCTTGGGCCGATGCGCTGCTGACACCGCTGGTGGCCGCTTTGCAATCGGTGACCGGCGTGACCAACGTGTTGAAAAACGCCTCTGGCCGGACGCGCAAGCTTGAAGGGCTCGACGATGCTTCGTCCACGTTGGTGGGGAGACCCCCGAAGGCCCGCTGCCCGTGCCGATGAATGGCGCGACCTATATGGCCGACCTTACCGGCGGGCAGAAAACCGGTCTGTTCTACGACCAACGCCCCAACCATGCCTTTGCCGCCAATCTCGCGCGCAATGGGGCACGGGTGCTCGATGTCTTTGCCCATGTCGGCGGCTTCTCCCTCGCCGCTCTGGCGAATGGCGCGTCATCAGCACTGGCCGTCGACGGCTCCGCCCCCGCCCTGGAACTGGCCGAGGCCGGAGCCGCCGCGATGAACATGCAAGACCGTTTCGCCACCCGCCAAGGCGATGCCTTCGACGTGCTCACCGCCCTGCGCGATGAGGGCGAGACCTTTGACGTGGTGATCTGCGACCCGCCTGCCTTTGCTCCCTCGCGCCAAGCGGTTGAGGCGGGGCTGCGCGCCTATGAGCGTGTTGCGCGTCTTTCGGCGCAATTGGTGGCAGAGAATGGTATTCTGGGTCTTTGTTCCTGTTCCCACGCCGCTGATCTGAACCAATTCCGCACTGCTTCCGTGCGCGGCATCGGTCGGGCCGGACGCCGTGCCATGCTGCTGCACACCGGCTTTGCCGGGGCGGACCACCCGCAACTGCCGCAGCTTGCGGAAAGCGGCTACCTCAAGTCGCTGTTCTTCCGCCTGTGATGGAAACGCGCCCCCGCGTGCTGATCGACACCTGCGTGCTCTACCCCACGGTGATGCGCGAAATGGTGTTGGGTGTGGCAGCAAGGGGCGCGTTCGAGCCGGTCTGGTCGGCGCGTATCTTAGAAGAATGGGCCCGCGCGGCGATCAAGCTTGGGCCCACGGGCGAAGCACAAGCGCGGGCCGAGATCGCACTGCTGCGCGGCAACTGGCCGGGGGCCGAACGCGCGGCCTCCCCCAGCCTACAGGCGCGGCTTTGGTTGCCGGATGCGAATGACATTCACGTTCTGGCCGTCGCCGTGGCCAGCAGCGCCGACATGATTCTGACGCTGAACGCCAAGGATTTCCCGCGCCAAATCCTTGCCGAAGAGGGGTTGAGCCGGGCCGATCCTGACAGCTACCTGCATGGGATTTGGCAAGCGACACCGGAATTGGTCGCCCCCGTGGCCGACGCCGTCTTGCAAGAGGCGCGGCGGCTGTCGGGCGAGCAATGGGAGATGCGCGCTCTGCTGAAAAAGGCACGGCTGCCGCGGCTGGCAAAGGCTCTGGCCTAGCCCTCCCACCGCAGTTGCAGCTTGCGCAGCTTGGCGACACGTTCCTCGGTCTTGGGGTGGCTCAGCAGCCACGCGGGCGGGCGTCCAGCGCCGTTTTGGCTCAGCGCGTCCAACTTCTCGAACAGGGAAATCTGTGGGCCGATGCCGATGCCCGCTTTGGTCAGCAGGGCGGCTGCATAGGCGTCTGCCTCATACTCATCCCCGCGTGAGAGGCGGGCAGCCAGCAGGCTGGTCAGCCCGTTTGCGATCAGCACACCGATCCCGGGAATGATCCGCCCAAGCACCATCGCCAGCGCCGTGCGCAGGGCGTTTTGGCCCGAGAAATCAATCATCCGCCGCCGCGAATGGCCAAGCGCCACATGGCCCAACTCATGCGCGATGACGCTCGCCAATTCCTCAGCCGTTACAGCACCTTGGCGAAACTTGTTGTAAAACCCGCGGGTGATGAAAATGCGCCCATCGGGTGCTGCCAGCCCGTTGACCGGTTCGATCTCATAAAGATGCACCTTGATGCGCGGCAGGTCCAACGCCTTGGCCATCTTTGCGCTCATGTCGTTGAGTTTGGGGTCCACCAAGGGGGTCGATTTCGCGTCCAACTCGCGCGCCGTGCGCCAAGCGGAAAAACGATACATGGCCAGCGCGTAAAGGATGGCCAGCAGGATGGGGAGAAAGCGGATCATGCCCGCAATATGGGCGCGCCGAGGGCCGGGGGCAAGCGGCACAAGGCCGCGCCCCCGGTTCCATGTCATGCGATCAGACGAGTTTTGCGTCCATCGTGATCTCGGCGGTCAGCAGCTTGGAGATCGGGCAGTTCTCTTTGGCGGTCATCGCGGCTTTGTCGAAGTCCTCTTGGCTCGCGCCGGGGATGCTGGCCTCGACCGTCAGATGCACTTTGGGCACGTGGAAGCCGCCGTCTTTCTCTTCCAGATGCACTTCTGCCTTGGTCTCGATGCTGTCGGGCGTCAGGTCGCTTTGCCCAAGGATCATCGACAGCGCCATGGAGAAACAAGACGCGTGGGCAGCACCGATCAGCTCTTCTGGGTTGGTGCCTTCCTTGCCTTCGAAACGGGTGTTGAAGCCATAAGGCTGGTCAGACAGCACACCGCTTTGGGTTGAGACATGGCCCTTGCCCTCTTTGAGCGAGCCTTCCCATTTTGCGCTGCCGGTTTTCACGATCGAAGCCATTGGAATATCCTTTCACTGAGCTTGCGTTCGTCCCCTCAACTGGCGCAGGGCGGAAAGGTTTCAAGGCCGAGCGTTCAAGATCGCGTCATGGTCTTGATGCCCCGGCTCAGCCCTTCGAGGGTCATCGGCACCATGGCCTCGGGGCCGAAAATCTCTTGGATCATCGCGATCGACTGGGTGTAGCCCCACTGACGTTCCGGCACCGGGTTGATCCACAGATGGTTGGGCCATTGATCCCGCGCACGGGCGAGCCATGTGGCGCCGGCCTCCGCGTTCCAATGTTCATTCGCGCCACCCGGATAGGCGATTTCATAGGGCGACATGGAGGCGTCGCCCACGAAGATGCACTTGTAGTCAGACCCATAGCTGCGCAGCACCTCATGGGTGGGGATTTGCGCGTCCCAACGGCGGCGGTTGTCGCGCCAGACGCCTTCGTAAAGGCAGTTGTGGAAGTAGAAATGCTCAAGATGTTTGAACTCGCCCCGCGCGGCGCTGAACAACTCTTCGACGACCTTCACATGCGGATCCATGGAGCCGCCGATGTCGAGAAACAGAAGCACTTTCACGGCATTGCGCCGCTCTGGCCGGGTTTTCACATCCAGATAGCCATGCTCTGCCGTGGCGCGGATGGTGCCGTTCAGGTCGAACTCTTCCGCCGCCCCGTCGCGTGCCCAGCGACGCAGACGCTTTAGCGCCAGTTTGATGTTGCGGGTGCCGATCTCGACGTTGTCATCGAGGTTGCGGAACTCGCGCTTGTCCCAAACCTTGACCGCGCGTTGGTGGCGGCTTTCCTTTTGGCCGATCCGCACACCTTCGGGGTTGTAGCCGTATGCGCCAAAAGGCGAGGTGCCCGCCGTGCCGACCCATTTCGATCCGCCCTGATGCCGGCCTTTCTGCTCTTCTAGCCGCTTTTTCAGCGTCTCCATCAGCTTGTCGAAACCGCCCGCGGCTTCGATCTCGGCCTTTTCTTCTTCGCTCAGATGCTTTTCGGCCATCTTGCGCAGCCAGTCTTCGGGCAGGTCCACGGCCTCGAGCACGTCATCAAGGCTGATATTCTCGAGCCCCTTAAAGGCCGCTGCAAAGGCGCGGTCGAACTTGTCGATGTTGCGCTCGTCCTTCACCATCGACACGCGGGCGAGGTAGTAAAACGCCTCAACGTCATAGGTGGCCAGCCCCGCCTTCATGCCCTCCAGAAAAGCCAGAAACTCGCGCAGCGAGACCGGAACACCGTGGCGGCGGAGCTGATCGAAGAACGGCAGAAACATCAGAGGCTCAGCGCGCGGTCCAAAAGAACCGTGGCGATCATGCCGACGATCAGGAAGGCAAAGCCGTAGCCCGTTGCATATTGCGCGATGTCTTTGCGGTTGCCGCCACGTTTGCGGGCCGTCAGCCCGCCGATTACCGCGCCGATCAATGCCAATCCGAGTGCTATCATAACCTATTGCCCGTCTATTTTGCGGACCTATCCATTGCGCGGGTTCAGGGACGCGATCTCGCGCAGCTTGGCCCGCACGGCCCAGTCAGGGCCAAAGCCGTATCGCGCCCAGCCGATGCTGTCCAGCCTGACGCGGCGCGCCTCAATGCCGCGGCCTTCGATCTCTAGCGCTTCGGCCTTGAGCAGCATGAGCGTGGCCAGAAGGGCGGCGTTTTCGCTGGCTTCGGCAATGGGCAGATGCGGCTCAATCAGGGCGAGCGCGCCTGCGCCATCGCCAATGGTCACCGCATAGCCCGCCCGCTGCGTGGCGACATAGGCGCGGTGCAGCGTGGTGCCGGGGGTGCGGGCATAGAGGGTGTCTGCCATCTGGTAATGCGTCTGCGCGGCGGCAGGATCGGTCATCTGCGTGACGCGGCCCATGGCGTAGTGCGAAAATGCATGGCGGTTGTCCTGCCAACCCTGCGCTTGGGCGACGCGCAGCGCGTCTTGGGCCGCAGACATCCGGGCGTTGCGGCCCACGTCGCGGCCAAGGGCCGTCTGGATGGCCCGGCTCCAGACCTGCGGCGTGGCGCGCGCGGGGCGGGGGCAACAGTGCCGCCGCCGGGGTTTAGCCGCGCCAAAATGCCCGGCAGGCGCGCGGCGACCTCGTCGCGGGTCATGCCAGAGCGCAGCGCCGGGTCATTGTAGATGCGCAGCACCAGCATGTCGAAACCGGTCAGCACCGTATGCACATTGTCGTCGTTAAAAACCGAGTCCGGCAGGCGGTAGAGATCGTTCAGCGGCCCAAGCGCTTGGGCCAGTTCCTCATGCAGGCAGTCGCGGCTTTCTTGCGGGCTTACGTCGTTGGGTAGAAAAATTGCCAGCTTGCGCCGCTCGGTCAGGCGGGTCCAATCGGTCGCGGCGGAACGCCTCGTGCGGCGGTATTCCTCAAGTGTGCTGACATTTGGCACCACGAAACAGGCCGCTTGCGGCAAGAGCCGCCGGATCTGGCTGCGGTTCACCGCTTGAATGGTGATGCTTGCCTCTCCGCCCGTGACCTCGCGCAGTTCAATCCCGGCTTCGCTGCGCAAACGGGCGAGCAGCCGTGCAAGGTCCGGCCCCAAGGTCGCGGGCGGCTGACCCAGAACGCGCAGGGTGATCGGCCCCTCAAAACGGGTCAATACGGGCAGGGCACGGCCACTTTCCATGCGGAAGGACAGATCCAGGAAATCCTCGGCCAAGGCAGCATTTGACACATGCGGCGCCGTGGGGCGGGCTTGGGCGAACTGCTTCATCGGGGGCAGAGTGCTGTCGGCGATCACCGCGCGGGTTGCCACCTCGGAATGGGAGGCCGGCACGCAGGCGTTCAGCAACATCATCAGCGGCAGGATCAGCCGCGCCTTCACCCCGCGCCTCATGCGCTTGGGCCTTTGCGCGGCCTATTCCGCTGTGATCTATCGCAAACTGCGCATGGCGCTGCCGCTGTCTGTCCTTGCATTTGCCTGCCCCATCGGTCGTTTAAACCCGGGTCTTGGTGCCCGTGATTGACCTCAGCCTAGGCAGGCGAAAATTCAAAAGCGAGGAAAATACCCGCTTTTGACGTAAAGTCGCATGGGTGTTGCCGCTCTACCGCTGGCGGCGCGCCATAAAGGCCAGCCGCTCAAACAGATGCACATCCTGCTCGTTTTTCAGCAGCGCGCCATGCAGTTTGGGCAGGGCGTTGGGGCCATCCTTGGCCAGATCCTCGGCGTCCATATCCTCGGCCAGCAGCAGTTTCAGCCAGTCCAGCACCTCGGAGGTCGAGGGTTTTTCTTTAGCCCCTGCTGTTCGCGGATCTCGTAGAACTGCGTCAGCGCGGTGGTCAGCAACTGCTGTTTGATGCCCGGATGGTGCACTTCGACGATTTGCTTGAGCGTCTCCATTTCAGGGAAACGGATGTAGTGAAAGAAACAGCGGCGCAGGAAAGCGTCGGGCAGTTCTTTTTCATTGTTGGAGGTGATGATGACGATGGGGCGTTGGCGCGCCCGGATCGTCTCGCCCGTCTCATAGACAAAGAACTCCATCTTATCGAGTTCCTGCAACAGGTCGTTGGGGAATTCGATATCGGCTTTGTCGATCTCGTCGATCAGCAGCACGACTTTTTCATCGGCATCAAACGCCTGCCAAAGCTTGCCCTTGCGGATGTAGTTCTTGACGTCATGCACGCGCTCATCGCCCAATTGGCTGTCGCGCAGGCGGTTCACGGCGTCGTATTCGTAAAGCCCCTGTTGCGCGCGTGTGGTCGATTTGATGTTCCATTCGATCATGCGCAAACCCAAGGCATCGCTGACCTGCCGCGCCAATTCGGTTTTGCCGGTGCCCGGTTCGCCTTTTACAAGAAGCGGCCGCTCCAAGGTAACCGCTGCATTGACGGCAATTTTCAGGTCATCGGTGGCGACGTAGTCTTTGGTGCCTTGAAATTTCATCTTGTTTTCAACCTCGTGTGACGGGCGCTTGATCCTTGGCCTTTAACCAAAAATCAAAGGGATTGTGTAGTGACAATTGTAACCCGCTCAGATAGACGCTGCGGCAGGGAAGATGTCGGGAGACAGGCCTTTTTAATGTCTGAGTTGAAAACCGCCGGGGAAAAACAAATGAAGCAGGAAGTTTTCCTGCCGGACGATTATCGTCCGGCCGAGGACGAACCATTCATGAATGACCGTCAGCTTGAGTACTTTCGTCGCAAGCTGATCCACTGGAAATCGGAACTGTTGGCAGGCAGCCGTGACACCATCGAAGCACTGCAAGACGGCACCCGGAACATTCCGGATGTGACCGACCGCGCCTCGGAAGAGACCGACCGCGCGCTGGAACTGCGGACCCGTGACCGGGCCCGCAAATTGGTCGGCAAGATCGACGCGGCGCTGCGGCGGATCGACGAGGGAGAGTTCGGTTACTGCATGGTCACCGGCGATCCGATCTCGCTCAAGCGGCTGGACGCACGGCCCATCGCCACGATGACGCTGGAGGCGCAAGAGCGTCACGAGCGGCGCGAGAAAGTCCACCGCGACGACTGACATCACCTGAAACATCACACGCCGAGGCTCATGCTTCGGCGTTTGTGATTTGGGCGCGGGGCCAGCACGATCCGGAGCTTGTGAGCTGGGGTCTACCAGCTTGCCTACGATCTGGGGCCTGCGATCTGGGGCGTGAATGAAACCTTCTAATGCAATTGTCGTGGGCGGCGGGATCGGCGGGCTGGCCTTGGCCACGGCACTGGCCCGCAAGGGCGTGGCCGTGACCCTGCTTGAACAGGCCGCGCGGTTTTCCGAGATCGGCGCGGGGCTACAGATCAGCCCCAACGGCCTTGCCGTGCTGCGCGCGTTTGGGTTGGAACATGGGCTGAAGGCCCGCGGTGCCGTGCGGGGGCAGGCGGTGCGCCTTTGCGACTACGCGAAAGGCGCGCAGGTGGCCCGGCTTGATCTGACCCGCTTGGCCAATGATCAGCGTTACTATTTCCTCCACCGTGCCGACCTGATTGATCTGCTGCGGGAGGCCGCGCAGCGCGCCAACGTGAGTTTCGAGACCGACGCGCAGGTCGCCTCGATCCATCCCGGTGCCTTGCCGCAGGTGCAGATGGCCCGTGGCGGACGGCGGCGGGCGGAGTTGGTCGTGGCCGCCGATGGCATCCACTCGGTCGGGCGGGTGCAGTTAAACGGGGCGGATAAGGCGCGGTTCTCGGGGCAGGTGGCATGGCGTGGGCTGATCCCCAACGACATAGGCCACGGCCCAGAGGCGCGGGTTACCATGGGGCCGGGGCGGCATCTGGTCAGCTATCCGCTGCGCGAGGGGCGATTGGTCAACCTCGTCGCCGTGGAAGAGCGCGCCGATTGGGCCGCCGAAGGCTGGCATCACCATGACGATCCCGCCAATCTACGCCAAGCCTTCGCAGGTTTCGGCGGAGAGGCGGCGCAGATGCTGGGCGCGGTGCAGGAGGTGACCCTCTGGGGGCTGCACTACCATCCCGTCGCCGCCAATTGGCAGGCAGAAGGCGTGGCGCTGTTGGGCGATGCGGCCCATCCAACGCTGCCCTTTCTGGCGCAGGGCGCAAATATGGCGCTAGAGGATGCTTGGGTCTTGGCCGACTGCCTGACCCGCCAGCCCCGCGCCGCCGCGCTTGGCGCTTATCAAGCCGCCCGCATCGACCGCGCGCGGCGCATTGTCAAAACCTCGGAAGGCAACGCGGCACGCTATCACCTGCGGCCTGGCCCGATCCGGTTTGCGGCCCATACCGGGCTGCGCGTCGCCTCCAAAATCGCGCCCGGCGCGATGCTGGGCGCGTTTGATTGGCTCTACGCCCATGACGTTACCAAAGCGTAAAGGCCACCGAGCTTAGCCGGTGGCCCAATTGGTCAGCCTGCCCGTTGCAGCATCCCGAAAAGGTCTCGCGGGTCGTCCGGGTCGGCCAGCAGATCAAGCGGTTGGAACAGCCCCGTCTCGGCGATTTGATCACTGACATAGCGCAGGGCCGAGAAATCCTCGATCGCGAAGCCCACGGAGTCGAACAGCGTGATCTGCTGCGCATCGCGACGGCCCTCGGCCTGACCGGTCAGCACCTGCCAGATCTCGGTCACCGGGTGGTCGGCCTCAAGCTGCTGGATCTCACCCTCGATGCGGGTCTGCTCGGGGAATTCCACGAAGATGCCCGAACGGTGCAGGATCGCGGGCGCGAGTTCCGTCTTACCCGGACAGTCGCCGCCGATCGCGTTGATGTGCACGCCAGAGCCGACCATATTGTCGGTCAGGATCGTGGCATATTGCTTGTCCGCGGTGCAGGTGGTGATGATCTGCGCGCCCATAATCGCCTCTTCGGCGGTGTCGCATTCCACTACCTTGATGCCATGGCCCGCCAGATTGCGTGCGCATTTGGCGGTCGCCGCGCGGTCGATATCGTAGAGCCGCACCTCATCCACGCCGCAGATCGCCTTCATCGCAAGGCTCTGAAACTCGGACTGCGCGCCATTGCCGATCATCGCCATGACATGGCTCCCCTTGGGCGCCAGCAACCGGGCCACCACGGCAGAAGTCGCCGCCGTGCGTAGGGCCGTCAGGATCGTCATCTCGGTCAGCAACACCGGGTAGCCGTTGGCCACATTGGCCAGCAGGCCAAAGGCGGTCACGGTCTGAAAGCCGTCCTTGGTGTTGTCGGGGTGACCGTTGACGTATTTGAAGCCGTAAACATCGCCGTCCGAGGTGGGCATCAGTTCGATCACGCCCTTCTCAGAATGGCTCGCCACGCGGGGGTCTTGTCGAAAAGCTCCCAGCGTTTGAAGTCGGCTTCGATATAGTCGGCCAGCCCGCGCAGCATGTCCTCGACGCCGATATGGTGGATCAGTTTCATCATCTGATCGACAGAAACGAAGGGCACCAGTGCCTTGTCGGAGGGGTTCAGATTGGTCATATTCAGGTCTTTCTATCAATAGGCACGGGTGGGGCGGTCGAACACGCGGCGGCCAAAGGCCGAGGCGGTGAGGTCCACCATCAGTTGCGCGGTGCGGCCCCGCTCATCGAGGAAGGGGTTCAGCTCAACCAGATCGAGCGAGGTCATCAAGCCGCTGTCGGAAAGCATCTCCATCACCAGATGGCCTTCGCGCACCGTGGCGCCGCCCGGCACGGTGGTGCCCACGGCAGGGGCAACGGAGGGGTCGAGGAAATCCACATCCAGCGAAACATGGAGCATGCCGCCCGCCGCTTCGACCTTATCAAGGAAGCGCTGTAAGGGTTTGGCGATACCGCTCTCGTCGATCTCGCGCATGTCGACGTAAGTCACGGTCGTCTCCTGCAAAGCCGCGCGTTCGAGGGCGTCGACAGAGCGCAGCCCGATCATGGCGATATTGTCATGGGGCAGGGGCGTGTCGATCTTTGGAAAGCCGTCGAACCCCTCGCGCCCGGTGACATAGCCCAAGGGCGTGCCGTGCAGGTTGCCGCTGTCGCTGGTCTGCGGCGTGTGGAAATCCGTATGCGCGTCAAGCCAGAGCACGAAAAGCGGGCGGCCTGCCTTTTCGGCATGGCGCATTGCGCCCAAGACGGTGCCAAGCGCCAGCGCGTGGTCGCCGCCCATGAAGATCGGCAAGCCGTCGTCCATCGCCGCATCGGCGGCAGCGGCGAGGCTCTCTGTCCATGCGATGGTCTCTTCCAGCGCGTGCAGTTTCTCGTGCTCTTTCGCTTGGAAGGGCGCGGGGGCGACATTGCCGCGATCGGTGACGCTGTGGCCAAGATCGCGCAGGGCACGTTCGAGCCCCGCAGTGCGATAGGCATCCGGCCCCATCAGGCAGCCGCGACGGCGCTTGCCGCTATCCAGCGGGACGCCCAGCAAGATACAGTTTTGTGGGTTCGACATGGGGGACTCCTGAGCTGTTTGAACTCAGATAATCCGCGCATCTGTCTAACGACAAGCCGTCAAACTGACCGTTTCGGGGCGTTTTTAACAAACTGAAAGAAAGAGCTTCCAGTTTGTCAGTTTTTTGCTGGCTAGGCCGCTTTGCGCGCCGCCGCGACCCAAAGACCGACCAAGACGAAGGAGAAAATCGCGTTCCATCCCGCCATCGACAGGCCCAGAAATTGCCAGACGATCTCATCGCACATGACTAGACCGCTCGGGCCTTCGGTGGAGAGAAGCGACCCGCCGTCAAGGCTGCCCAAGTCCATGCCACCGCCGGTGCAGGAGCTCGGCCCCGGCCACCAGCCCCATTCGACGCCTGCGTGATAAACGCCGATCAGCGCCGTCACCGCCGCCGCCAAGGCCCCTAGCCACGCCAGCACGCGCGGACCGCCAAAGAGCACGATCGCCCCAATCAGCACTGCCGCCGCATGGGGCCACCGCTGCCAAAGGCACATCTGGCAAGGCGCGTAGCCGCCCAGATGCTGGAAACCAAAAGCACCCAGCAACAGCGCGGCTGAGCCGAGTGTTGCCAGCGAAGTCAAAGTCTTACCTGTCATAGAACCTTTACCACCATGAAGCCGCCAATCAGCAGGGCGACGGCCAATGTGAACATCAAACCCAAGCGCCGTTCAATGAAATCTCGGATCGGTGCGCCAAAGCGCCACAGCAGCCCCGCCACCACGAAGAACCGCAGCCCACGGGCAAGGATCGAGGTCATGATAAAAGTGCCCAGCGGCATCCCGGTCCAGCCCGACATGATCGTGATGACTTTGTACGGGAAGGGGTGACCCCGGCGACCAGCACCGCCCAAAAGCCCATGTCGTTGAAACGGGTGGAAAATTCTGCCATCGCGTCGGACTTGCCCAGACTCGCAAGGATCGGCTGTCCAAGGCTCTCAAAGGCCAGCCCGCCAATGGCATAGCCCAACAGCCCGCCCAGGACCGACGCCAGCAGCGCCACGCCTGCGATCAACCACGCGCGATTGGGCCGCGCAATGATCATCGGAATCATCAAGATATCAGGGGGATGGGAAAGAAGGAACTCTCGACAAAAGCCACTACGGCTAGCGCCCAGAGGGCATGGCGATGTTGGGCCAAGCCCAGGGTCCAGTCATAAAGGCGGCGGATCATTCGGGGGCTCCGGCTGTTTTATATGCCTCACCATGTCGCGCGACCAAGGTCAAGCGCAACGCTGTGCAGAAACAGGGTGAAAATCCACTTGCCCCACGCGCTTTTGCAGGCTACATCGCCCCACGTGCCCAAGTGGCGGAATGGTAGACGCAGGGGATTCAAAATCCCCCGCCGCGAGGCGTGCCGGTTCGAGTCCGGCCTTGGGTACCAATCGCAAGTCTTTGTATTTGCTGACAGAAGCCGCCGGTCGTGAGATTGGCGGCTTTTCATTTGTCGTGTGACTCCCACGGTTGACTCCCACATCACGCGTAAGTGCTGTTCGGGCACCTGTTGATTGTCACCGAGAACTGACCCGGCAACTGCAGAAATTGTCATTGAGAATTGACCCATGTGTAACCTTGCCCCTGCTTGAATCAGCTGGGAGCTATTGGAGTGTTAGACATGGGATTTCTGAGGATTATTCGGAAATGGGCTCTGCGAGACAAGATGCCCATCCGCGAGATTGCGCGCCGGACAGGGGTGTCTCGCAACACGATCAAGAAGTATCTGCGGACAGGGATAGTTGAGCCCGAGTTCCAAATTTTGGACCGACCGAGCAAGTTAGACCCTTATGCTGAGAAGCTGACAGGCTGGTTGCTGTCTGAGCAGCGTAAATCACGCAAGGAACGGCGAACGGCCAAACAGATGCATGCAGATCTGGTTCAGCTCGGCTTTGATGGTTCATATGAGCGTGTCGCGGCCTTCGTGCGGAACTGGAAGGGCGAACGCCAGCGTGCTCAACATACGACTGACCGGGGTGTTTTCGTGCCCTTGGTCTTTCAGCCGGGCGAGGCGTTCCAATTCGATTGGAGCGAGGACTGGGCCTATGTCGGCGGCGAGCGCCTCAAGCTTCAGGTCGCTCATATCAAGCTGTCGCACAGCCGCGCATTTCTGGTGCGGGCCTATCTACTGCAAACGCATGAGATGCTGTTTGATGCCCACTGGCATGGCTTTCGGGTGTTTGAGGGTGTTCCGGGGCGTGGCGTCTATGACAACATGAAGACAGCCGTTGACCGGATTGGTGTCGGCAAGAAGCGCGATGTAAACGCACGGTTCCTTGCGATGACCAGCCATTATGTCTTTGACCCTGAGTTCTGCAATCCTGCGGCAGGGTGGGAGAAAGGTCAGGTTGAGAAGAATGTGCGCGACGCCCGCCATCGGCTTTGGCAACTCATGCCCGCCTTTCCGGACCTCAATGCGCTGAATGAATGGCTGGAGGAGCGCTGCAAGCTTCTCTGGGCCGAGACACCGCATGGCAGATTGCCTGGCAATATTGCGGATATCTGGGACGCCGAGAAGGCCGCGCTGATGCCACTGCCCACAATGTTTGACGGCTTTGTCGAGCAGAGCAAGCGGGTATCCCCCACTTGTCTGATAGCATTCGACCGTAATCGCTACTCAGTGCCTGCCAGCTTTGCGAACCGCCCTGTCAGTCTCCGCATCTATCCTGAACGGCTGGTCATCGTCGCCGAAGGCCATGTGGTCTGCACGCATGAGCGCATTATTGAACGCTCACACCGTCAGCCAGGGCGCGTTATTTATGACTGGCACCATTATCTGGCGGTGGTTCAACGCAAACCCGGCGCGCTGCGCAACGGGGCGCCCTTCGTTGAGATGCCAGAAGGGTTCCGGAAGCTGCAGGATCATATGTTGCGTAGGCCAGGTGGTGACCGCGAGATGATCGACGTCCTATCCTTGGTCCTCCACCATGACGAACAGGCCGTGCTTTGCGCAGTAGAAATGGCGCTGGAGGCGGGCGTACCAACAAAAACCCATGTCTTGAACCTACTTCACAGGCTGGTGGATGGCGCACCGATAGACCAGCCCGATGTGACCCCGCCTGCGGCCCTTTCTTTGAATAAGGAGCCCGAGGCCAATGTCGCACGATATGACGGGCTACGCACCACGGGAGGAACACGTCATGCGTCATGATCCCGCCGGTGCTGCCATCGTCATCATGATGCGTAGCCTGAAGATGCCAGGCATGGCTCAGGCCGTGCAGGACCTGCATGAGCAGGGATCGCCTGCTTTCGATGCAGCGATCCCCATGTTGTCGCAGCTGCTTAAAGCCGAGATTGCTGAACGTGAGGTGCGTTCCATTGCCTACCACATGAAGGCAGCACGCTTTCCGGCATACAAAGACATCTCTGGCTTCGACTTTGGCGCCAGCGAAGTCCGTGAAGCTTTGGTCCGCCAACTTCACCGATGCGAGTTCATGGACGCGGCTGAGAATGTAGTGCTGATCGGAGGCCCTGGAACGGGAAAATCGCATGTCGCTACCGCCCTCGGCATTCAAGCAATCGAGCATCATCGCAAGCGTGTGCGCTTCTTCTCCACGGTCGAGTTGGTCAATGCGTTGGAGCAAGAAAAGGCCCAAGGCAAGGCAGGAAAGATCGCTGAGGTGCTGGTGAAAGCTGATTTGGTGATCCTGGATGAGCTGGGATATCTGCCGTTCAGCGCTTCGGGTGGCGCGTTGCTGTTCCACCTTCTAAGCAAACTCTACGAGCGCACCAGCGTCGTCATCACAACCAACCTGAGCTTTAGCGAATGGGCCAGCGTGTTCGGTGATGCAAAGATGACCACCGCGCTCCTCGACCGCCTCACACATCGTTGCCACATTCTCGAGACCGGCAATGACAGCTACCGGTTCAAGGCCAGCTCCGCGACAGCCAAACAGAAACGAAAGGAAAAAGCGGCATTGACGCCATCATAACGCAAAGAACATAACAACTGGGTGGGTCAAGTCTCGGTGAAAATGCCGGGTCAGTTCTCGGTGACAATCAACAGAATGGGCATTCGCTGCTTGGCGCGGTCGCGGCAGCGGGCGGACCGCGCGCCCATCGAAATTGCCTTCAGTTGTTTTGTGATGTTGCGCAGGCGCAAAGGCTGACGCGCCCTATGCGGTCTGAGTTCAAGCGCTTCCAGGAGCTGCTGACCTTGGCGAAGGCAGACGAGCGTCGGCCTGAGTGCCTGAACGATCATGATCTGGAGGCCATCAACCAGATGGCCGTCCAGCTCGAAATTCTACTGCAGAGAATTGGCCCCGATCGGGGACCAAGCGATATCGGCAATATGCTGACAAGGCGCGCATGACCTAATCCCCGGCGATCCGTGCCGGGGAGCTTGAAGCGTAGCATGGTGCTGCGCGAAGACTGGAGAAAATGGTCATGCATAAACACTTTCTGGAAATGCCCCTCGAGAGGCTTTGCGCGAAAGCTCTCTTCGAGCTCAAAACAGCTGGGGAACGGATAACCTCTGCGGACCTTGCGGCAAGCGCCCACGATCGGCTCAGATTGGCAGGCTGGGCAGCAAGTGTGGGCGGGGATATTGATCTCCGCCAAGCCGGCTCGGCATTGACCCCTATCATTTCGCTGCTGGAGCGTGAAACCGATTGCGAGACAGTGGGTCATCGGAACATCTTTTGCGGGTCGATTGACCCGGAGGAGGGCGATGTAGGAGAAGTCGTCGCCATACGCATCCTTACGGAGAGGGGTGAACGCATTCAGCGATGTTGCGACCGCCTTCGTCGGGTGCAACATATGTTGCAGGTGATCGAGGCTCGTCTGGCAGCTGAGACGGCGGTCATGTCTCAGTTATGAGAGCTGGACTGGTCAGGAAGGCAGCGGCATCATGCACGTCCAGCGCAGTTCGGGACGTGTTAGACCGTTCGTAACTTTAGTCCAGAATCGCAGTTCTTGGAACGCCGCGGTCTGAAACTGTAGATCACCCTCTAAAAAGGAAATCGGACAGCGCGTGCGATGGGCAATTTCGACTCCCACACCACCCTATTTCTCATACGGTTTCTGTGGGAGTCATCGCCGCCAATGCGTTGAGAAATAGTAGTTTCGTGAGAATTCAAAATCCCCCGCCGCGAGGCGTGCCGGTTCGAGTCCGGCCTTGGGTACCAATATACAAACACCTGATTTTCTTATGGAAAATGAGGTGTTTTGTTTTTTTATGGTGTGTGTTTTTAGGTTCCGATGGCGTGACTCACACTCGGCTGTTCCGGAGTTGGTCATCCACGTCACTCTTGGGCCGCGCGACTTAGCTATTTCCTGCTGGCGCCCTTCCGATAGTATGCGACCATCTCAGCGCTTTGACTTGTGACCGCCTGAATCTCAGCATCGCACGCTCCGGCTTCGGCAAGCTCGACAATAGCGAGTTTGCGTAGACCATGGAGCACGTAAGGTGAGGCCCTCTCGCGATCTCCACGCTGGTCCGATTGCTGCGCGTCTAAGTTATGGCGGTGAAACATCACCTGCTTCAGTGTGACTAGCTAGCGCGATGCGGACGGGAGCAGCCTTTCACTGCAACTGTTCTACTGCCGCGATGGTGCCATACCCAAAGCCGACCCAAGAATATCGTACCCTTGGCTTTTCCAGAAATGCGGCAGATCTATGAAGACCCAATTCTCGGCGAGTTTGTCGTGGTCGCGACGATAGATGTCTATCACGCGAAACTCGCCTGCTTCACTGCCGCCGGGATACCCCATGAACCCGCCCGTGGGGCGGGCGGTAAAGTTGGGCCACCCAAAGAAACCGCCAAAGTGGCCTTCGGCAAGTCGGCAGACGTGTTGCGTTTTGGACCGTTCCGCAAAGCCTGCCCGGAACGGCGCAGAGTGCTGCTCCATATAACGGTCTATCGTGTACGTCGCGCCGATCCCCGCTGGGCCCCACCAAAGCATATCTTCTGCCCAAGTTTGCGCCAGTTCATCCCGCAATGAGAGGCCTGAGTTCCACTGACCCAGATCGCTGATCATTCTGTTAATAAGGTCCAATGTTCGCCGGCCTTCATTCGGGTTCTGTGGGTCGAGCAACAAGCCGTTATGTGGCTGTGGCCCTGGTTGGACAAGATGCGCACCGGTTTGACCGGGGAAGGGCGCAAGCCCCGCTTGAATCATCAAATGGGGAATGTCGAAATACATAGCACTTTCGATAATTTGGCCCTGATCTACGCGCGAAAATTCGCAGTATCTTAGGCTGGTAATCTTCCGAGTTGGCACGATTTCAAGCCAGGGCTCATCGAAGAGCCCCATCAGATGCCCCATTGAGACCACCCAAACAGAGCTGTCCTCGGCAAGGCTATTCACCCCCGCAAAAAAGATGTCTTCGCGCCTTTGCATATGCGTAAGTGACCGCCGCAAGGGGCGCCAAAAAGTGTCAGCGACCTGTGCTGGGCCGGTGAGTTCGTTGAACGGGTGATAACCGCGCCAGCGATAGTTGCTGCTGCAGTGGTCGCTCAGGGCTTGGGTGATTCCATCGAGCGGCGCGCTGTCTAATGCGGTGTGGAAGGCGCGGACAATGCCCTTTGCCCCTGTAATATATGACATTTCTTCTACTCACTCACAGAGGCGCGAAACTGCGCACTGAAATTCTTGCATACGTTTGCAAAAATATGTTGCCAAACGAAATGCGGCAAGTCTACCCTACTGCATACCAATGCAAGATTTGTCGCACAGCGGCATCCGAGGAGGGACCGTGGCAGAGATCCAACTGAAGAATATCTCAAAGCGATGGGGCAGTTTTGTCGGGGTCGACAACTTTGACCTGACCATCGCGGATCGCGAGTTTCTCGTGCTTCTCGGGCCATCCGGCTGCGGCAAGACCACCACCATGCGCATGATCGCAGGGCTCGAAGAGGCGACGGAAGGAGAGATCCATATCGGAGACCGCATGGTCAACGATCTGGACCCGAAAGACCGCGATGTGGCGATGGTGTTCCAGTCCTACGGGCTTTACCCGCACCTCAACGTCTATGAGAACATCCGCTTTCCGCTCAAGGTGCGCAAAGCGGATCCGGCAACACATGACGAGCGGGTGCGCAAAGCGGCGGAGATGGTCGAGCTGACTGACTTCCTTCACCGCAAACCCGCCGAATTGTCAGGCGGTCAGCGTCAGCGGGTTGCTCTGGCACGGGCAATCGTGCGCAAGCCCTCGGTGTTTTTGATGGATGAGCCCCTGTCGAACCTCGACGCCAAACTTCGCGTGTCGACGCGTGCTCAGATCAAAAATCTTAGCCACGAGCTGCAAGTCACGACGGTCTATGTGACCCACGACCAGATCGAAGCCATGACTTTGGCCGACCGTGTGGTGGTGATGAAGGCTGGGGTGGTGCAGCAGGTCGGCACGCCGACCGAGATATACGACAACCCGGCCAATACCTTTGTCGCGAGCTTTATCGGCTCGCCAGCAATGAACCTACTCGATGGGGAAATCCTGAACGGCACCTTTACCGGCAAGAACGTTACCGTTTCAGGGCTGAACGCGCCGAACGGGCCGGTGATACTAGGTTTTCGGGCCGAGGATGCGACCGTGTCCGAGACGCCTGCTGGGGAAATCGCGGCACCGCTCTACACGATAGAATTGCTTGGGGACGCCACAATGCTGACGGTGCGGGCCGGAGGTCAATTGGTTTCGATCAAGGCACACAAGGAATTGCGGGCCCAGATCGGCGACCCGGTGGCCTTTAACGTCCCTGCCGCGATTTGCCATTTGTTTGACCATGAAACTGGCGGGCGCCTGAACCGGCCATAGCCCAAGAACAAGACAAGCGCCGCAAAGGTGCATTTCATCAACGGGAGAAAACCAATGTATCTGAAATCAATAGTCACCGCCGGCGCGCTGACCATCGCCGCCACGGCTGCCACAGCCGAATGTAGTTTTGAAAACGACACCAAAATCAGCATGTTGTCTGCTGGTTTTGAGGCTTGGAAGGCCGTAACGGACCAGATGTCTGAATGCGGCAATTTCGAAGCCGAGCTTGATCAAGAGTTCCGCACCAAACAGCCCGCAGCCTTCGCGGCCTCTCCGTCGCTTTACCACATTGGTGGGGTGTCGAATGGCACAGTCACGCCCTTGCTCAACGAAGGTACGATCCGCCCGCTCGATGATCTGGTCGAGAAATACGGGCAAGACCTGACCCCCAACCAGTTGATCCGCGTTGACGGCAAGATCATGGCGATTGCCATGATGGTCAACACACAGCACCTTGTGTACCGCCGCGACGTGCTCGAAGACCTCGGCATCGAAGTGCCAACGACTTATGACGAAGTGTTGGCTGCTGCTGAGAAAATCGAAGAAGCCGGCGTGGTGGACTATCCGCTAGGCGCGACGATGATGTCCGGCTGGAACCTCGCGCAGGATTTCAACAACATGTTCTACGGCTACGGCGGCGAGTTTGTTGATGCCGAGAACCTGCCGACCATCAACAACGAAGCGGGTGTAAAAACGCTGGAAACACTCAAAGCGATCACCGCTTACCTTGATCCCGAATATCTTGTTTCTGACTCGACTTATGTTCAGCAGCAGTTCCAGCAGGGCAAAATCGCTATGGCGAATCTTTGGGCCAGCCGGGCAGGGGCCGCTGAAGACGAGGGGAGAGCCAAGTCGTTGGTCTGGTAGATACCGCCGCAGCCCCCACGGCGATGGAGGGCGGCGCGCCTGCGACAACAATCTGGTGGGACGGTATGGTCATCGCCAAGAATATCTCCGACGAAGAAGCCGAAGCAGCCTTCAAGTTGATTGTCGCGGGTCTGTCGCCAGAGATGGTCAAAGCAAACAATGGTGCGGCCATCTGGTTGGTGCCGGGATATGAGCCTGACCGCCTTGCCAAAGGTGCAATCGACACGCTGAACACCTCGCCCGCGCCGAAATCCTACCCATCGACCTCTGCCATGGGGCTGATGCACACGGCCGTCGGCAACAACGTGTCGGATTACCTAACCGGCGCGACCGACGCCGAGACCACATTGGCCGAGATTGAGAAAGACTATCTCGTATCCGCCCGTGAAGCTGGATTGATCACAAACTAACCCAGCCCGATGCCCGGGCGGTGCAGTTCTGCGCCGTCCGACGCTTCCATCTCTTCCGCGTCGCGTTTTGCCGGACATCGCCCCTACGATGTCCCGCCAAGCCCGATCCGATCTTCTTGCCACCCTCTGACTGAAAGCCGGACAAATGAAATTCAGAACCTTTGCAGCGTTTGTCGGACCGTCTTTGTTCATGATGTTTTTGTTCATTGCCCTGCCGCTGGTCAGCGTCTTTGCGCAGAGCTTTTACGTCACCCAGCCGGTGTTTGAGCGCGCCGAGGTGGAGACCTGCACGCCGGGTTTTCCGAACCCGGTCTGCGTCAAAGAGGTTAAGACCACCCCGGTGATCGGCGAGGACGGCAAGGTCGCGACAGAAAGTCATTTTACCGGGCTCGAAAGCTACCGCAATGTGCTGGAACTGGGCCGGGTCAAGGACGCGCTTTCCCGGGGCAGCTGGTCTGAATTGATGACCATCGACTTCTGGAAAGCGCTGCGCTTCACGCTGACCTTCACCTTAATCACCCTGCCGCTGGTGCTCGGTGTCGGTCTGGTGATTGCTTTGGCGGTCAACAATGCTGTGCGCAAAATCCGCGGGCCCGTGATCTTCATCTCATTGCTGCCGTTTATCATCACGCCGGTGATCGGCGGGCTGTCGATCCGCTGGCTTTTTATCGGAGATGGTATCCTGACAGCCGCGCTGGAATGGTGGACTGGCACCAATATCTCGATGTTTGCCCAAGCCTGGACCATTGAGCTGATGATGATGTTCTACAGGGTCTGGCACGTAGCGCCATTTGCCTTTGTGATCTTCTATGCCGGGCTGCAGACCGTCAATCAGGACACGCTGGAAAGCGCCATTATCGACGGTGCCAACCGCTGGGAACGTCTGCGCTATGTTATCGTGCCGCATCTGATGCCGCTTATCGTCTTTGTCGCGCTGATCCACCTGATGGACTGCTACCGTGTCTTTGAAGAGATCATCGCTTTCTCCAGCCAGAGCCACGTCATTTCACTGCAATGGCTGACCTACGATTTCCTGACCCCTGACGACTCGGGCAACCGCTCGATCTCGCGGGCCTCGGCCTCGGCGATGCTGACCATGGTGGGGATCATTGCCCTGCTGATCCTGCCGCTCAAGCGCACTTGGCGCGACCACAAAGGGAGCCACTGAGATGTCCACCCCCAAGGCAATGCAACAATCCCTCGCGCTGCGTGTCAGCTCTGCAAGCTTTCTGATCTTCTGGTGCCTCATCGCAGCCTTTCCGATCTTTTGGATCTTGGTGATGAGTTTCAAAAGCCCGGTCGATGCCTTCTCCGCGCAGCCGCTAGACGTGATCTTTGGCCCCGCTACCCGCGCCGCCGGGGAGGGATTGAGCCTGATCGATCTCAGTCTAGGTGCTGTGGTACTCTGGTTCGCTTACCGTTTCGCCTTCCGGGAGTTGCCGCAGATGGTAACCCGGTTCACCCGTCCGGGGACCGTGGTGATGGGCTGGGTGATCGCCGTGCTCGGCTTTGCAGTCGCCTTTATCGTGCTGTTCTTCGGGCTGCTGCCTTGGCTCCTTAGCGGGTTGAATGCCATTTCGGGACCTTTGGGTGAGCCTGTGCTCGGCCTTACGACACAGCATTACAAATCGGTCTGGGTCGAGAACCAGTTCTACCGCAATTTCATCAACTCAATCATCGTCACCGCCGGTGTCGTGACCATCTCTCTGACCGTCGGCACATTGGCGGGCTATGGATTGGCGCGCTCTGGTTCCAACCTTGCCTTCTGGCTTCTGATCGTGGCGTTGATCTTTCGGGCCCTGCCGCATTCGGTGCTGGTCGCGGGCTACTTGCCGGTGTTTATCAACTCATCGGAAATCCTGCGCCCGATCTTTGGCGATGCGGCACCCACCCTTTACGGGCAGCCCTATGCCGTGATCGCTGTGCTGGTGGCAATCAACCAACCCTTCACCATCTGGATGCTGCGCAGTTTTTTCCAGAACATTCCGTCCGAGTTGGATGAAGCCGCCCGCGTCGATGGATGCTCGCATTTCCAAGCGTTTCGCCGGGTGATTATGCCGGTCATGTGGCCGGGCGTTATTACCACGGGGCTGTTCAGTTTTTTGCTGGGATACAACGACTTCCTCGTGACCTCGCTGCTGCTCGATGCTCAGAACCAAACGATGGTCCCGGCCATTGCGGGCTACTTCAACCGCGAGACCACGACGACCGATCAGGTAGAAGCTGTCGCAGCAGCCGTGTCGATCACCGCGCCTCTATTTTTGCTGGTGATGGTGTTCCAACGCCAGATCGTCAGCGGTCTGACAGCAGGCGCGGTGAAAGGCTGATGTCCTGCAATTCTCGCACCCACGGAATGATGCGCCACCCGGCGCTCAACCGACTGCCCCGCGATTTCATCACGATATGCGTTTGCCCCCGCTAACTGCATGTTAAGACAAGATGAAAGGATGACCCGATGAAGGGTTCGAGACCAGAACAAGCCGTGCTGACGCGCGACACCGACCTGAGTAAGACAGGCGAAACCCGTGCCGTGATCGAAGGCATGGTGGACGGATTAAATGACCACCGCATTGACGACATCGGCCAGTTCTTTGCCGAGAGTTTTCGCTGGATGGGCAATCGCGGATGCGGCACCAAAGTGGGGCTGCAAGCCTTTCAGGAAAACTGGCAGCGGCCCTTTCAGGCGGCCTTTTCCGACAAGACCTGCGTGGATGAAGCGCGGCTTTTCATGGGCGAATGGGCGGCGGCCTTTGGCCGCCAGGAGGCGACCCATTCGGGCAAATTTATGGGGATCGAACCGACGGGCAAGCGCGTGACGATCCGCTACATGGATTTCTGGAAGGTGGAAGAGGGGCGCATCACTGACAATTGGGTGATGGTGGATTTCCCGGATGTTCTAGCGCAGCTCGGACATGATGTTTTTGACGGGGAAGGCTGGGAGGCCTTTGACAACGGCACCCGCGTCGCGCCGCGCCCGGAGACAGCTCGTGGATAGGCACGCTGCCAACAAACGCGCGCTCGCCCCAATGCGGGCGGCGCTGCATCAGGGCGATGTCGCAGCAGCCAAGCAGGCGCTGACAGATATCGTTGCGCCCGATGCGGTGTTTCACCACTGTCATCCCTTCGGCGATCTGACGGGGGCTGATGGATATTGCGATGCGGCCCTTGCCCCGTTGCAGGCTGCATGGCCGGATCTGGAGCGGCGCGATTGGATCGTTATGGCTGGTCAAACCCCTGAGGGGGCCGAATGGGTTGGATGCGGGGGCACTACTTCGGTACCTTCCTCTCGCCTTGGCTCGACATTCCGCCAACTGGCCATCTCACTCATATGCGCTTTCACGAGTTCTACCGATTTGAGAGAGGCAAGGTCGTCGAATCTCAGGCAATTTGGGATATTCCAGAGGTAATGATGCAGGCGGGAGCTTGGCCCATGGCGCCCTCCTTGGGCCGCGAGTTCTGCGTGCCCGGCCCTGCAACGCAAAATGGGCTGATCGAAGCCCCCGTGATGCGCAACAGGCTGCGGCCAGCACTCAGCACATTGCCGACATGCTCGATCACCTCACAAGGCATCCCGCAAAAGGCGGACCTGAGGTTATGCAGATGGAGAGATTCTGGCATCCGAAAATGAACTGGTACGGCCCTGCGGGGATCGGCACCGGGCGCGGCGTGGATGGCTTTCGCAACTGGCATCAGATTCCGTTCTTGCGGGCGATGCCGGACCGCGGTCAGCATGTGGACGGGACCGACTACCACCTCTTCGGCGAAGCCAACTATGCAGCCGTGACGGGCTGGCCGAACATGATCCAATCCGTGTCAGACGACGGGTGGATGGGTATCGCCCCTTCGGGGAAAAAATCTCCATGCGGTCGCTGGACTTTTGGCGGATCGAGGCGGGAAAGATCCGTGAAAACTGGGTGCTGGTCGATCTGCTCGACGCCTATCGACAACTGGGCGTGGATGTTTTTGCGCGGCTGCATGAGTTCAATAAGGCGCGCAACCTAGGGCCAATTCGCCTTCCGGAAAACTGATTTGAGAACGGCCGCCTCTAGCACCGGGGGCGGAAAATAAGGCAAGAAGGACAGGACCACATATGGCTGACAGGATAACATCTTTGCAGGTGGCAGAACGGGCAGGCGTTAGCCAATCCGCCGTCAGCCGTGTGTTCACGCCTGGCGCGTCGGTCTCAGAAAAAACCGCCAAAAAGGTGCGCGCAGCGGCGCAAGAGCTTGGCTATCGCCCAAACGTGCTGGCGCGGTCCCTCATCACGGGCAAGAGCCGGATCATCGGGTTGGTCGTGGCTTATCTGGAAAACCAGTTCTATCCCGAAGCTATCGAAAAACTGTCCCATGCGCTTCAGGCCCAAGGCTATCATGTGCTGGTCTTCATGGCGTCAAACGACACTGAAACCACTGACAAGGTGATCGACGAATTGCTGGATTATCAGGTCGACGGGATCATCACCGCGTCGGTGTCGATGTCCTCCAACCTCACCGCGCGCTGCGACGCCGCGGGCATCCCGATCGTCATGTTTAACCGCCAGCAAGACGATGATCGCTTGTCTTGTGTGCGCTCTGACAACGTGGCGGGGGGACTGAAGGTTGCGGAGCATCTTTTGCAAACCGGGCACAAGCGGATTGCCCATATCGCGGGATGGGACGGCGCTTCGACCACGCGGGACCGGGAAACCGGGCTGCTCATGGGGCTTGCAAAGGGTGCGCAGACGCTGTTTGCGCGGGGCGAGGGCATGTTTAAGTACGAGACCGCCTGCGAGGCCGCGCGCCAGATGTTTACAGCCACAGAAATCCCTGATGCGGTCTTTGTAACCAACGATCATATGGCCTTTGCGGTCATGGATGTGTTGCGTTTTGAGCTGGGGCTGCGCGTGCCTGAAGACGTCTCTGTCGTGGGGTACGATGACGTTCAACTCGCCGCTTGGCCTGCTTACAACCTCACGACTGTGCGCCAACCCGTAAATCGAATGGTGGATGAAACGGTCAATATTTTGATGACCTGCATTCGGGAACCGAACACCGCGCCGCGCCGGGTGGCCATTGACGGCCCTCTCATCCTGCGCGGTTCGACACGTAATCAGAAAGGAAAAAGCTAATGAAAGGCTTCGATAAGAAGTGGAAGGACTTCCCCGATTATATCATTGGGATCACCAAAGAGATTTGGGAAGACCGCGGCATCGCCACGCTTGATCACTACTATGGCAAGGAAATGCCCGTGCGTTCTCCTGGGTCCATCGTCGTGGGCAATGACAATGTGGTCGCCGCGACCATGGCGACCTTGGCAGAATTTCCTGATCGCACGCTTTATGGCGAGGATGTAATCTGGTGCGAAGGCAACGACGATGGCTTCCTCAGCTCACACCGGCTGTTGTCGACAGCGACCCACGCTAACGCCGGGGTCTATGGCGCGCCCACTGGCAAGAAGTTGAAATACCGCATTATCGCTGACTGCTATGCCCGCGAAAATGCGATCACCGATGAATGGCTGGTACGCGACCAAGGTGCCATCGTGCGGCAGTTGGGCTGGGAGCCTGCGGATTTTGCGCGTGACCTGATCGCCCGCGAAGGGGGTGCCGAAGCCTGCGTAAAACCTTACTTGCCGGAAAATGACATTGCAGGCCCCTATACGGGGCGCGGCAATGACAACGAGTGGGGCGCAAAGCTGGCGGATATTCTGACGCGCATGATGGCGGCCGACTTCGGTGTTATTCCCAAGGAGTATGACCGGGCGGTAACGGGCGAATATCCTGGTGGCGTCACGGCGCTGTCGCATGGCGGGGTCGATCAACATTGGCTGGGGCTGCGCGCGTCCTTTCCGAATGCTGAGTTTAAGGTAAACCACGTCATCGGGCGCGACGATCCGATGATGCCGCCCCGTGCGGCCGTGCGCTGGTCTCTGGACGGGGCACATGATGGCTGGGGCAGCTTTGGGCAACCCACTGGCAAGCGCGTGCATATCATGGGGATGACCCACGCTGAGTTCGGCCCTTGGGGCTTGCGCCGCGAATACACGCTCTACGACGAAGTCGCCTTGTGGAAGCAGATTATCCTGCAAACCGGCTGACAATTCACCGTTTTTGGGAAGCCGCAATATTCATGCCCGCGCGCCAAACGGCAGTCGAGGCAATACATCGGAGAAGAGAATGACACCCGCAGACATGGAAGCCCGCATTGTCCGTTACGGCGATCTGCAACCCTGCAAGACCGCTTTCATTGACGCCCACACGCCGGGCAGCAACCAAAAGGAAAACTTCACCATCATCGGCGGTGGAGTCTCGGAAAGCCCGGACCAGCATGTTCACATCACGACACCGCATGGGTTCAATATCGGCGCGGCAGGGCAACCGCCGAAGTGTCGCAACTCGCTGCACAACCACCGCACAGCAGAGGTGTTCTTTATTCTCTCAGGCCGCTGGCGGTTCTTTTGGGGCGAGAAGGGAGACGCGGGCGAGGTCATTCTTGAAAAGGGCGATATCTTCAACATCCCCACCAATATCTTTCGGGGTTTCGAAAATATTGGCACCGACTACGGGATGATCATGGCCATCCTCGGCGGCGACGATGCTGGGGGCGGTGTGATCTGGGCGCCGCATGTTATTGAGGATGCTAAGGACCACGGGCTGATCCTTGGCGCAAACGGCAAGCTTTATGACAGCAAGAAAGGCGAGACGCTTCCTGACGGCGTTGACCCCATGCCGCTGCTGACGCAGGACGAACTTGCAAAGATCGATTGCCCCACAGCCGCCCAAGTGCTGGGCGGCTACGTGCGACGTTACCTCGATATGGTGGCGCTGTCTGGTGAAGGGCCGGTTAAGGTGATCGGGGAGAACGGTATCATCCGCGACAAACCCGGTTTTGAGATCGATTTCCTGACCCGCGCGAATGCCAGCACCGAAATGCATAGCCATGACAAACCGTCGGTTTTGATGCCGGTAGCAGGGCACTGGCGCGTCGAATGGGAAGGCGGCAGCGCCACCCTTGCCCCCGGTGACACGATGAGCGTGCCGGAAAATCTCAGGCACAGCGCGGTGCCCTCGATGTCCGGCGAAGCGGCGCTTTATCACGTGATCGCAACTGATGATCCTGCTGGACAGACATGGCGCAATGGCTGAGACACTGCCGCTCGTACTGATCCCCGGCATGATGTGCGACGCGCGGCTTTTCGGGCCGCAGATTGCCGCGCTGTCGGGGACTGTGCCGATATTGCTGGCTTCAATTCTCGCCCATGACACGGTGGAAGCACTGGCTGCGGATATCCTCGCATGGGCACCGGCGCGCTTTGCGCTCGCCGGTCTCAGCATGGGGGAATTGTTGCAATGGAAGTGGTGCGGCAGGCACCAGAGCGGGTTGCCGCGCTTGCCCTGCTGGACACCAATCCGCTGGCCGAAGTGGAAGCGGTCAAAGCCGGACGAGAGCCTCAGATAGAGCGTGTTATGTCGGGCGGGCTTGGCGCGGTTATGATCGAGCAAATGATCCCAAGGTACCTTGCACCCAGAGCGCATCGGCCAGACATCGAAGGGCTCTGCCGCGACATGGCGCACAGTCTCGGCGCAGAGGTTTTCGTGCGGCAGTCGCGCGCATTGCAACAGCGACCTGACCAGCAGGAGACCCTGCGCGCATACGCCGGCCCTTCATTGGTGCTCTGCGGCCGTGACGACGCTTTGTGTCCCGTTGCGCGACATGAGTTGATGGCAGAGTTGCTCCCCCGTGCGACGCTTTGGATCGTCGAAGGTGCTGGGCATCTGCCGACCTTGGAATGCCCAGGCGAGACGACCGGTGCTCTGAAGCAATGGTACAAAGCCGTCTAGCGATGATCTCTTCGACAAATGGCGTGAAATAATTTCAACCGCTGATGAAAGTCGGTTAAGACCGAGTCATGAAAAAGGTCACTGCCAAGGATGTCGCTGCCCGTGCGGGCGTTTCGGTCTCTGCCGTGTCGCGGGCCTACCGTGGCAGCGCGCCGATTGCTGAGGAAAAACGCAAGGCGATTTTCGCCGCTGCAACCGCACTTGGTTATGTCAGTAAAGTGGATCAGGTGCTGGCCAAACATTCCAGCAACACGATCTCCATGGTCGTCAGCGAAATGCGCAACCCGTTTTACCCGATTGCGATCGACGAATTGACCCGCATGTTGCCTGACCGTGGATTGAAGGCGATCATGCATGTCGTGCCTGCGGCTGAGGATGTGGATTCTATGATCCGGCAGGTTATCGATTTCCGGACCAGGGGTGTGATCCTCGCCAGTTCTACAATTACATCTAAGCTCGCGCGGGCCTGTCGAGAAAACGGGATCCCGGCTGTTTTGTTGAATCGGGTTCAGACAGATAGCACTATGATGGCGGTCTGTTGTGACAACTACGGCGGTGCGCGCACCATTGCGCGACGGTTCCTCGACGGGGGCGGCAACGCATCGCCTTTATTGGCGGCCGGCGCGATACCTCGACACATCTTGAACGCATGCGCGGATTTCGCGACCAGTTAGAGGACGCAGGCCGGGAAATTGCTGTGCAATTCGACGGAGGGTTCAGTTACCGGCAGGCCTATGCCGCTGCGCAGGAATTGCTGGCTCTGCGCCCCATGCCTGACGCGGTGTTCTGCGCCAATGACATTATGGCAATCGCCACGCTTGACGCCGCACGGATGAATGGAGTTTCCGTTCCTGCCGATATCGCGGTGATCGGGTTTGATGACATTCCGATGGCGGCGTGGGAGTCCTACCGCCTGACGACGATGCGCCAACCGCTGCGCCGTATGCTGGATCAGGCAGTCGATATCATTATGGACGCGAGTAGTTATCTGGAGACAGGTGACATCCGCGTGCTGCCCGCTGAACTGCAAGAACGGCAAAGTGGGTAGTGAAAATATTTCATTAACACAGACTGCAATTGCATAGCCGCAATGCACTGTGGCTAACCTCCACCTCGAACGTCCCTTTCGGGATCGTTTCATGATATTTGGAGGATACCCATGAAACTACGCACTTTCGCTGCCGCCGCTGCACTGTCCGTCACCGGACTGGCACTGCCCGCCCAAGCCGAAACTCGGCTCGCTTTTGGTGCCACCAACTCGCAGAGCGCGCATTACGCCTATTTCGCCTCGCTCGCAAAGATTGTGAACGGCGCATACCCAGATGCCTATCAGGCTTCGGTTGTGGAAACCGGTGCGACGGTCGACAACCTCAAGCGCATGGCGCGCGACCAGCTTGATATCGGGCTGATCACCACCTCGACGCTTTATCACGCCTACAATGGCATCAAGAGCTTCGATGGCAATCCGATCGAGTCCAAACTGCTCTGGGCCTATTCGCTTGCACCGCAAAACGCAGTCGTTCGCCGCGATTCCGGCATCGAAAAGCTTTCAGACATCGACGGTAAGAAGTTCGGGCCAGGCATGCGGGGGTCTTCGACCGAAGCCACGGCGCTGGCTGTGTTTGACCTGCTGGAAATATCTCCCGATTGGGTGCGGGGCACCAACAGCGAGCAGGCCAACGCAATCAAGGACGACCGTTCCGAAGGCTTCGTGAAAAGCGCCGTCGGCACCTCCTTTGACGCACTTACAACCGACATCGCGGCCTTTACGCCCCTGACGGCGCTTGGCATCGACGGCGAGCAGGAAGCCAAGATCCGCGAAGCGCTGCCGGAGCTCTCCATCGTGGATATGCCGGGCGGCGATATGGAGAACTCTGGCCCTTACAAGGTCTGGGGCTTCATGATCGGTGTCTCTGCACGACCCAATATGGACGACCAAACGGCCTATGACCTTACTAAGGCTGTGATGGAGAATATGGAAGAGCAATCCGCGGCCTTCCCGACGGTAAAGGGGCTCAATTTGCCGGAGCTGACACTGCAATACGCGACCAGCCCGCTGCACCCGGGGGCAATCCGCTACTATGAGGAAATCGGCCTGACCGTGCCGGACCGCCTCAAGTAACAGTCCATCTTTCAGCAGGGGCGGCGCGTGTCGCCCCTCATTTTCCGTTTGTGCCAAGGTGCCGTGATGCCCATTCCCCCGATGTTCGCCAATTTCCGACAGACAGCCATTGCCGCACTTGCCATGCTTCTGGGGGTGTTCGTGTTCTACACCTCTTTCAATGGGCCGTTTGAATCGCTCCTGCAGCGCGCGATCTTTGTGATGACGATCACGGCTTTGGCCGTGCTGATGCATCCGCTTTTCGAGGGCAGCCGCCTGCGCCCACTTGGTATCGTAATCGATGCGGCAATTGTAGGCATGGTAACGGTTTCAGGCGTTTATATCATCGCCAACTACGAAACTATTATGAACGATCTGCCTTGGGCCAATGGTTGGGACATGGTCATGGGGTTCGGCACACTGGCCTGCGTGCTAGAGTTGGCACGCCGCAGTTCCAATTGGGTCTTTCCCCTAATTGTCATCTCCGCCGTTACCTATGCGTTCTTCGGCTATCTGATCCCCGGCCAGTTTGGGCACCGTGGCTTTGACGCAGGCTATCTCACAGAAATCATCTTCCTGTCTGACCGTGGCCTTTGGGGGATGCTGGTCAATGTGGCATCAACTACGCTCGCGGCGTTTGTGCTGTTCGGTGCGATCCTGTTGCACACCGGGGCGGGCGAGACTTTCTTTGACCTTTCGGCCCGTTTGGGCGGCTCCCGTCCCGGAGGTGCCGCCAAAATCGCAACATTCGCGTCAGGGTTCTTTGGCGCGATCAACGGGTCTACGGTGGCCAATGTCGCAACGACGGGCAACTTCACGATCCCGCTGATGAAACGTTTGAAATATCCGCCTGCTTATGCTGGCGCGGTAGAGGCTATCGCTTCAACCGGTGGACAGTTGGCGCCCCCGATCATGGGTACTGCCGCATTCGTCATGGCAGAGCTTGTGGGCGTGAATTACTGGTCCATCGCGCTGGCTGGCGTCGTTCCTGCGCTGCTGTTCTACCTTGGCATCTATTCGACTGTTCACGTCATCGCCCGCCGTCAGGGCTTTCGCCCGGTGACTGCCGAAGACCTGCCAGACTGGCGCGGAGCCATGACCTTTGCGCGACTCGCTCCAATCGCCGCAGCGCTGTTGGGGTTGGGGTTTGGCGTCTTCAATGGCAATTCGGTCGAATTGACGGCCTGCTACGGGATGATCGCCATGTTGGTGGCTGTCCTTGTCGCACGAATTTCCAGCGGTGAAGACCCACGTGCAGTGTTTGGCATCATCCTTCGCGCACTGGAAGCGGGTGGCAAAGGCGTGGTCATCGTCGGTATTCTTCTGGTCGGGGCGCAGGTGTTCGTGGCCATGATCAACCTCACCGGTTTCGGCGTGGCAGTTACGTCAGCCGTGCTGGCAATCGGGCAGGGGGAGATCTGGCTCATCGCGGGGCTTATGGCGATTGTCTGTTTGATTGCGGGCATGGGCCTGCCAACCTCAGCCGCCTATGTCATGGTCGCTGCGGTTTTCGCCCCGGCGCTGATCCAGCAAGGGATCGATCCGCTCGTTGTGCATATGTTCGTGCTCTACTACGCCGCGCTGTCGGTCATTACGCCGCCGGTCTGCCTCGGTGTCTTTGTCGCAGCGACAATTGCGCAAGCACCTTGGATGAAGGTGGCAGGCGAGACGCTGCGCCTTGGAGCCACGGCCTATGCCCTGCCCATGCTCTTCATCGCCTATCCCGGCATGTTAGGCGGCGGCGAGTCGGGCGACATTCTGCGCGCCGTGCTGTCAGGGGAATCTTTGCTCTCGGCGTGGCGCATCTGTTGGGTGGCGCACGGCTGCCATGGGGCGGCATTTCGCGCCTGCTTTGGGCCGTGCCGATAGGGCTTGCGCTGATGCCGCCTTGGCCCGCCACCTTGGCCGCAGTTGTGGTGTTCGGCGTGTTAGTTGTCTTCTCCCGCAGGGTGACAGACGCACATGACGCAGTTGAGTTGCAAACGGCCTGAGTGCTGAAAGGGAATGATAAAATGATGACGAATGCTGAATTCAAAGCGCGACTCGAAGCGCGCGAGCCTATGTTGGGCGCCTTTATCAAAACGCCCCATCCGATCGTCATAGAGATTATGGCCCGTGCGGGTTTCGATTTTCTGGTGGTAGATGCCGAACACGCCCCGTTTGATCGGGGCAGTGTCGATGTCATGACAATGGCGGGCCGGGCCGAGGGTTGTCCGATTGTGGTTCGGGTGCCCGTCGCCACGCCGGATTGGGTGCTCAACGTATTGGACGGCGGCGCGGCCGGTGTGATGGTACCCCATGTCGAGACGGCTGCGCAGGCAAGAGACCTCGTGCGTGCCGTAAGCTACGGCCCCGGCGGGCGCGGTTTTGCGGGCACTTCGCGGGCGGCGGATTACGCGGGGCGCAGCCTTAAGGAGCACCTTACCAAGGCGCGCGATGAAGTTGCCTTGATCTGTCAGATCGAAGACCCCGACGGCGTAATTAATCACGCAGAAATTGCGGATGTTGATGGGGTCGACGCGCTCTTCATCGGGCGGGCGGATTTGGCGGTGTCTCACGGGTTGTCAGATTTCTTTGCGCCCGAAGTGGCCGGGATGACGCGCGATATTCTTTCGGCAAAGGGCGCGGCGACTGGCCTTTACTGTGCGCCGACGGAACCTTTGGAGGGACATCGCGCCGCTGGAGGGTCATTCTTTGTAGTCGGCTCGGAACACACGCTGATGCAACTCGGCGGAGCCTCACTTGTGCAGAAGTTTCGGCAAAGGCCCTCTGACTAAAAGAGCGTGTGAAATAATTTCAATGTTTGCAGAAAATATTGCAACGGGTGGTGTGCGGCTTAGACATGAGCCAACCTCGCTAGAGCCTGATCAAAGGACCCTCTCATGACCATTACCTTCCTAAAAAAGGGCAAGTCCGATGCTGCCCGCGCTGACGATGACGCCAAAACTCGCGCAGTCGTCGAAACAACACTCCAATCTATTGAGGCCCGCGGCGATGCTGCTGTGCGCGAGCTAAGCGAGAAGTTCGACAATTACAGCCCCGCGTCGTTCCGGCTGAGCCAGCAGGAAATCGACGACCTGATCGCACAGTTGAGCGACCGCGAGTTGGAAGACATTAAATTCGCGCAAGAGCAGGTGGTAAACTTCGCCCGCGCCCAACGCGCCTCCATGACTGATATCGAGGTCGAAACGCTGCCGGGGGTCATTCTGGGGCACAAGAATATCCCCGTTCAATCTGTCGGCTGCTATGTACCCGGGGGCAAGTTCCCGATGGTGGCCAGCGCGCATATGTCCGTTGCGACAGCTAAGGTGGCAGAGGTGCCGCGCATTGTGGCTTGCACACCTCCCTTTAATGGCAAGCCGAACCCCGCCGTTATTGCAGCTATGCACTTGGGTGGTGCTGACGAGATCTATGTGATGGGCGGCATTCAGGCCGTTGGTGCCATGGCGCTTGGGACCGAAACAATCGAGCCGGTTCATATGTTGGTTGGTCCCGGAAATGCCTTTGTCGCTGAGGCCAAGCGCCAGCTTTACGGGCGTGTGGGGATCGATCTCTTTGCTGGGCCGACCGAAACAATGGTCATCGCGGATGAGACGGCGGCCGACGCCGAGCTTTGCGCGACCGATCTGCTGGGCCAAGCCGAGCACGGCTATAATTCTCCGGCCGTGTTGCTGACCAATTCACGTAAATTGGCTGAGGACACGCTGGCCGAGATTGATCGCTTGCTAAAGATCCTGCCGACTGCGGGCACGGCAAAAATCAGTTGGGATGAATACGGCGAAGTGATCGTCTGCGATACCTATGAGGAAATGCTAAAGGTCGCCGATGATATCGCCTCGGAGCATGTGCAGGTGATGACCGACCGCGATGATTGGTTCCTTGAAAACATGACCTGCTATGGGGCGCTGTTCCTCGGGCCGCGGACGAATGTAGCCAATGGCGATAAGGTGATCGGTACAAACCACACGCTGCCAACACATAAGGCGGGGCGCTATACGGGCGGGCTCTGGGTTGGCAAGTTCCTCAAGACCCACTCCTATCAGAAGGTCACCACAGACGAGGCCGCCGCACTTGTAGGTGCCTATGGTTCGCGCCTGTGCATGTTGGAGGGCTTTGTCGGACACGCGGAGCAATGCAATGTACGCGTGCGCCGCTACGGCGGTGAAAACGTTCCATACGGTGAAGCCGCGGCCCACCACGAAGCGGCGGAATAGCCTGCAACTGTCTGAGGAGACCACAATGCAACTTCCGTCCTTCGCCGGTTTTGACCTTTCAGGCAAACGCGCAATCGTAACTGGTGCAACGTCAGGTATCGGATTGGGGGCTGCAACCGCTCTGGCAAGGGCAGGGGCACATGTGGTCTGCGCGGCGCGCAGCGCTGCACCTCTGAAGGACTTGCAGGCGGCGATGGAGGCAGAGGGTTTGAGCTGTGAAACTCAGAGGCTCGATATCGCGGACGTGGAGGCGACCCGCACGGCGCTCTCCTCGCTCGGAGCCTTTGACATTGTGGTGAACTCCGCTGGGATGGCACGCCACGGTCCTGCCTTGGAAACCACGCCCGAGGATTTTGATGCTGTAATGAACGTCAATCTCCGGGCCGCCTACTTCCTATCATCGGCAGCCGCTGAGCAGATGATCGCGGCAGGCCGTCCCGGCTCGATCATCCATGTAGGCAGCCAGATGGGACATGTCGGAGGCATCGACCGAGGCGTCTACTGCGCGTCGAAACACGCTCTGGAAGGAATGGTGAAGGCAATGGCAATCGAATGGGGCCCGAAATCTGTGCGCATCAACACGCTTTGCCCCACCTTCATCCGCACACCGCTAGGTGAGCAAACCCTGTCAGACCCGGCGCGCCGGGCGTGGATAGTAGATAAAATCAAACTTGGCCGGGTCGGCGAGATTGAAGATATCATGGGGGCGGTGGTTTATCTGGCCAGCGATGCATCGGCGATGGTGACAGGCACGGCATTGTTAGTCGACGGCGGTTGGACCGCTGAATAGGGATTAGGTCGACCTAATGGAAGCGCCAGATTGCACGTGTTCTCTTTGGTTTGTCATCGCTGAAAGTATTTGATCAATTGACGTAGTTGGCGTTAGCCGTGATCAAGGCGCAAGTGTAATCTCCGCCCACTTTTACTCACACAACGCGCTAAGATTAGTGCATTGAGCTGTGAGCCGTCTGGTCTCAAGTTGTTGATTTAGCGATAATTCGTGAGAATTCAAAATCCCCCGCCGCGAGGCGTTCTGGTTCGAGTCCGGCCTTGGGTACCACCTTGTTTCAGCAAGGTTTCCGTGAAAATCGTAGCTCTATCAAATCGCCGTTTTCCGCGTTGGTCATGCTATCTGCTTCCACGTTCTTGTTCTAGACGTCGGTCATTTCTGGGCCGCGTTGGTTCGTAGTTTTCCGAGAGCCTGAGACTTCTACAGCTTGGGCAACTTCAGAATACCATCTGCCTGCTGTGAAGTTTTGATATTTATCATCTCAAACAATGCTACACCTTAGCGCAGGGTCAGCAGGAATAGGACGCCGCCATGGCTCGGACCAAAGCCGCCAGAGATATCAGCCTGAAGTCGCTCGAACTGTTTCAAGTCTGTGCCAAGGAAGGGTCGCTGCAAGCCGCCGCGCGGGATGCGGGATTGACGGTGAGCACCGTGTCGCATCATCTGCGCAGCTTGGAAGACCACTTGGGTGTTGAGCTCTTCAACCATGCCCGGCGTCCGATGGTCTTGACGCCCAAAGGGCAGGTCTTTTCGCGCAAAATCGACGAGGCGCTGCGCACGATCCGCAAGGCCAAGGCCGAGGTCTCCGCCGGCAACGTCGCCGACGCGAGCTTCCTTAGAATCGGTGCGATCGAAGATTTGGAGAGCGATATCGTGCCGTATTTGGCAGTCTCCCTGACCAAGACGATGCCCAGCTGCGATTTCAGCTATCATACCGGGGTCAGCCACGACCTGATCGGCATGCTGCGCAACCGTCAGCTCGATCTCGGTATATGCACCGCGCCCGGGGAAACGATCAGCGACCTGCAAGAGCGCCCGCTTCTGCGTGACCCTTTTATCATCGTTCTGCCCCGTCTCGCGTCGGAAACCCTCTCACAGATCATGGAGGGCAGGGCAAAGCTGCCCTTTTTGCGGTTTTCCGGCAACCTGATGATCGCCCGGCAGATTGACACTCACTTGCGGCGCTTGGGGGTCACGTCGCCGCATCGGTTCGAATGCAGCAACAACCAGACCCTGATGGCGATGGTGGCGGCGAATGCGGGCTGGACGATCACAACCCCGCTGTTGTTTTCCCGCGCCGCGCGGTTTCATGGCGATCTGCGCATGCACCGCTTTCCGGGCAAGGCTTTTGCGCGGACATTGGCCTTGATGAGCACGCCGGATTGTTCGCGCTCTGTCGTCGAACTGGTTGATGCCGAGATGCGCGACCTCATTCATCAGCATGTGATCGAGCCCCTGCACGCCAGCACCCCTTGGTTGGCAGAGAGTTTCCAGCTGATAGAGTAGGGGGCAGGGCTATTGCCGCTTCGGGGTCTAATCAAGCTATCGAAACTATCTTGCGATTTTTTCCAACACCCGCATTAGCGTTTGTTGTTTAACCCTCTTTCTGGCCCTCTGATCTCAGTATCTATCGGAGGCGCACGCCATGAAATCTCGGACCAAGGTGGTTGTCATTGGCGGCGGTATCGCTGGCTGCTCGACGCTTTATCATCTCACACAAGAAGGCTGGACAGATGTCGTCTTGGTCGAGCGTGATGAGCTTACGTCAGGCACAACTTGGCATTCGGCGGCGCAGGTCACGAATTTTGGGGCCAATCAAACGATGGTCGGGCTGAAAACCCATTCCATCAACCTTTACAAACGCTTATCCGAAGACCCGGAGTATCCGATCAACTACCACCACGCCGACGGCGGCATCCGATTGGCCAATACCGAAGCGCAGATGCAGGGCTATCGCCATTTTGCCTCAATGGCACGCGGCATGGATGTGGATCTGGAAGTCATCGACGCCGAAGAATGCGCCCGACGCCACCCGCTGATCTCGACAGAGAACCTGCTGGGCGGGCTTTGGGATCCGCTCGACGGCGACATTGATCCCGCGCAGCTTTGTCAGGCTTTGGCTTTTCACGCGCGCAAGGCCGGGGCCGAGGTCTACCGCAACACGCCGGTCACCGCCCTGACGCAGCACAAAGACGACACTTGGACGGTCCACACCAAACATGGCGACATCGACTGCGATATCGTGGTCAACGCCTGCGGTTACCGTGTGAACGAGGTCGGCAGCATGATGGGGGTGCATCATCCCGTCGCCTCGATGGAGCACCAGTATTTTCTGACCGAAGACATCCCAGCCATCGCCGAGGCCGGTCACCGGATGCCGCTGCTGCGCTGTCCGATCTCGGACTATTACAGCCGCCAAGAAAAGAACGGCTTGCTGGTCGGCTTTTATGAGCAGGACTGCAAGACGTGGGGAATGGACGGGATCGACCCCAATTTCGTCAACGCCCTGTGCCCGGATGATCTTGAGCGGGTCATGGACGTGCTCGAAGGCGCCTTTGAGCGCATGCCCGCACTGGCCGAAACCGGCATCCGGTCCATCGTCAATGGCCCGATCACCTATACCATCGACGGCGCGCCGCTGGTTGGCCCGATCCCCGGCAAGCGCAACGCCTTTTGCATCATCGGCCTGCGTGCAGGTCTGGGCGAGGGCGGGGGCATGGCTGGCTGCTGGCCCAGCAGATCGTCCATGGCGAGGCGCAGTATGACACTTGGGTCATCGACCCGCGCCGTTTTACCGGGCACGCCAATGTGGAACTGACGGCGCTTAAGGCCATCGAAGATTACCAGAACGAATTCCGCTTCCACTTCCCGCATGAGCACCGGCCCGCCGCGCGCCCTGCCAAAACCACACCGTTGACCCCGGTGATGGCCGCCGAAGGGGCCGAGTTCACCGTGGTCAACGGTTGGGAGCGGGTCGATTACATCAAACCGTCGCCCGATTTTCACCCGACCCTCAGCTTTGACTTCGACGAGGCATTCGACGTGGTCGCGGCTGAAGTGAAGAACGTGGCCGAGAATGTCGGCCTTTGCGAGGTCAACGGCTTCAACCGGTTCGAGATCACCGGCAGCGACCGCCACAGTTTCCTTGACCGGATGTTCTGCGGCGCGGTCACAAAACGCGACGGACGGGTGGGCTTGGGCTATCTGCTGAACCACCACGGGATGGTCAAAGGCGAAGCCACAGTGGCCAACTTGCCCGCCTCGGACCGCGGCCCGCAGCGGGTCTGGTACGGGTCGGCAGCCGCCAGCGAATATCACGACATGGACTGGCTCAAACTGCATCTGCGCGACGACGAAGATGTGCAAATCCGCAGCCTCACCAATGACCAAACGATCCTCGTGCTCGCCGGGCCCAAGGCACGCGATGTGCTCAGCGCCTGTGCGCGCGGCGACTGGTCGAAAGAGGCGTTCCCATGGCTCAGCCTGCGCGAATGTTTCATCGGATTTGCACCTGCCACGGTGCTAGGCGTCAGTTTCTCGGGCGAGTTGGCCTATGAAATCCACGTACCCAACAACGCGCTTTATGCCGCCTATCTGGCCCTGCGCGACGCTGGCAAGACGCATGGTCTGAAGCTCTTCGGCGCCCGTGCGGTGGAATCGATGCGGATGGAGAAAGGCTTTATGCACTGGAAAGCTGACCTGCTGACCGAGTTCGACCCATTTGAGACCGCGCTGGACCGTTTCGTAAAACCCGAAAAGCCCGCCGATTTCATTGGCAAGGTCGCCCTGCACAAGCGCATGGAAGAAGGGCCGCGCAAAAAACTGGTGACGCTCAAGGTCGACGCGACCCATGCCCCGGCCCATGGCGGTGCCTCACTCATGCAAGACGGCAAGGTTGTCGGCACCGTAACCTCAGGCGATTGGGGGCACCGGGTGGGCATGAACCTCGCCTATGCCTTCGTCGATCCGGCGCTGGCCACGCCCGGCACGCAAATCCCGCTTGATCTCTATGGGGAAATCGTTGGCACCGAAGTGATCGATCCCTCGCCATATGATCCTTCCTATGCGCTAATGCGCGGATAACATGATGGGCAGGGGCCGGTGCAACGCTGGCCCCCGTCTCGCACCAAGGTCAACCAGCGGCAACGCGCCCCGCTGCACACCCATAGCTACGACAAGGATTATCCATGCACCTCTCTCGTTTTCCCCGCGTCCACCTTGCCCATCTGCCAACCCCGCTTGAGCATATGAAACGCCTGTCAAAAGAGCTCGGCACCGAAATCTGGATCAAACGTGACGATTGCACCGGGCTTTCCACGGGCGGCAACAAGACCCGCAAGCTGGAATTCCTGATGGCCGAGGCCATCGAACAGGGCGCGGACATGGTGATGACCCAAGGTGCGACCCAGACCAACCATGGCCGCCAGACCGCCGCGGCTGCCGCCAAGCTGGGCCTTGCCTGCCACATCCTGCTGGAAGACCGGACCGGCTATGACGATGCCAACTACAACACCAATGGCAATGTGCTGTTAGATCACCTGCACGGCGCCACGACCGAAAAATTCCCCGGCGGCCATGACATGCCCGGCGAGATGGAAAAGGCGGCTGAAAAGAAGCGCGCCGAGGGCCATAAAGTCTATATCATCCCCGGCGGCGGCTCGAACCCCACGGGCGCTTTGGGCTATGTGAACTGTGCGTTTGAGCTGCTGAACCAAGTGAACACCTCCGGCATGAAGATTGACCGACTGGTCCACGGCACCGGCTCATCGGGCACGCAGGCGGGGCTGATCACCGGGATGTGCGCGATGAATGCCCAGATCCCTGTGCTTGGCATCGGCACCCGCGCGCCGCAGCCCAAGCAAGAGCAGATGGTCTATGACCTCGCCTGCAAAACCGCCGAGAAGCTGGGCTGCGCGGGCGTGGTCAAGCGCGAGGATGTGATGGCCAACACCGATTACGTCGGCGAAGGCTATGGCATCCCGACCGACAGCGGCATCGAGGCAATCCAGATGTTTGCTGAGCTCGAAGGCATCCTGCTTGATCCTTGCTATTCCGCAAAGGGGGCCGCTGGTCTCATTGATCTCTCCCGCAAAGGCACGTTTAAGGACGAGCGTGTGGTCTTCCTCCACACCGGCGGCGCGGCGGCTCTGGGCGGCTATGACTTCGCCTTTGACACCGCCAACCGCTGGGTCAACCTGTAAGAAAGGCAGCTTAAGTGGTGCGCAAGTTTACCGGCAGTTTCACCCAGCAAGAGGGGCTTTCCCAAGACGCCATCGCGGCGGCGGTCGCGGTGCTAGAGTCAGGCCGCTTGCACCGGTATAACCTCGCGCCGGGGGAGGCTGGGGAAGTGGCCCAGCTTGAGGCCGAATACCGTGATTGGCAGGGCAGCAGCTGCTGCCTTGCCGTCACCTCGGGCGGGCAGGCGTTGCAAATCGCCCTGCGCGCCTGCGACGTGGCATCGGGCGACAAGGTGCTGACCAACGCCTATACGCTGGCCCCGGTGCCCGGCGCGATCCGGGCGGTGGGCGCTGAGACCGTGCTGGTCGAGATCGACGAGGATCTGCGGCTCGACCTTGATGACCTCGACGCCAAAATTGCCAGTTCCGGCGCGCGGGTGCTGTTGCTGTCGCATATGCGCGGGCATCTGTGTGACATGGACCGGCTGATGGCGATCTGTGACGCGGCAGAGGTGACGGTGATCGAGGATTGCGCCCACACGATGGGCGCGCGGTGGAACGGCATTCGGTCGGGCAATTTCGGCAAAGTGGCCTGTTTCTCGACCCAGACTTACAAACACATGAACTCCGGCGAAGGCGGGTTTCTGACCACCGACGACGCCGCAATCGCCGCCCGCGCGACGATCTTGTCGGGCAGCTACATGCTTTATGAACGCCACGGGGCCGGGCCGCAGCCTGAGGCCTATACCGATGCGCGCTATGACATGCCCAATTGCTCGGCGCGGATGGATGCGCTGCGCGCCGCGATCCTGCGTCCGCAGCTTGCCGACCTCGACAGCAACATCGCCCGCTGGAACGCCCGCTACACGCAGGTTGAGGAGAGGCTGAAAGCACAGGACGGCGTTACAACCATCAAGCTACCCTCCGCCGAAACGCATGTGGGTTCCTCCATCCAGTTCCGCCTGCCAGACTTCACCGCCGCGCAGTGCCGCGCCTTGCTCGATGCCGCAGCCGCGCGGGGCGTGGAACTCAAATGGTTCGGCGCGAAAGAGCCTGCAGGCTTCACCTCGGCGCATCCATCTTGGCGCTATGTTCCAGCGCAGGACATGCCCGCGACAGACCGCATTATGGCGACGCTTTTCGACATGCGTCTGCCGCTGAGTTTTTCTCAAGACGACTGCGCGCTGATCGCCGAGTTGATCTGCGACGCGGTGAACGAGGTGGCATCATGAGCCGCCCCGTCGTCGGCGTATTGGGCGGCATGGGGCCGGAAGCGACGATCCTGCTGCAGCAGCGTGTGCTTGGCACAGTCGATGCCCAAGACGACGCCGATCACCTGCCGCTGCTGATCGACATGAACCCGCAAGTGCCCTCCCGCATCGCCCATCTGATCGAGGGCACAGGGGAGGACCCCGCCCCGGTGCTGGCCGCGATGGCACAGCGGCTGGAACGGGCAGGGGCCACGGCCCTCGCCATGCCTTGCAACACGGCACATCACTACGCGCCGGCGATTGAGGCGGCGGTTTCGATCCCCTTCCTGAATATGGTGACCCTGTCGGTCGACCGCGCGGCGGGGCAACTTCCTCGGGCGCCTCCGTTGGGATTCTTGCCTCTCCTGCCGTGCGCATGGCCGGGGTGTTTGACGCCGCCCTTGATCGCGCCGGGCTGACGGCGCTCTGGCCCGCCGATGCCGAGCGCATGCTGGCCGCGATCCGGCGGATCAAGGCGCAGGGGATCACCCCACCGGCGCAGCAGACGCTTGCGGAAGCGGCGGCTGAATTGACCGCGCAGGGGGCCGAGCTTCTGCTCATTGCCTGCTCTGAGTATTCGCTGCTCGCCCCCGCTTTGACCGCTCCCGTGCCGATCCTCGACACGATCGACGTGCTGGCCGAGGCGATCCATCACCATTCCCAAATCCAACTGAGGTAAGACCATGGCGATCACGTATCTGAAGCAAGTCGAGACCCGCCCGGCGGTTGAGGGCAAAGACATCCGCGGTGTGGTTGCTCAGATGCTCGCCAAGATCGAACAGGGCGGTGAGGCTGCCGTGCGAGACTATGCGCGCGACCTTGACGGCTGGGCCGAGGATATCGTGGTCACTGCCGCGGAACGGGCCGCTGCCTCTGCGCGGGTGCCGCAAGAGCTTAAGGACGATATCCGCTTTGCCCATGCCAATATCCGCCGCTTTGCCGAAGCGCAAAAGGCGACGATGGGTGATTGCGAAATCGAGATCATGCCGGGGCTAATTGCGGGCCAAAAGCAAATCCCCGTCTCAAGCGCGGGCTGCTATGTGCCCGGCGGACGCTACAGCCATATCGCCAGCGCTCTGATGACGATCACCACCGCCAAGGTTGCGGGCGTGCCGCATATCACCGCTTGCTCGCCGACGCGCCCCGGCATCGGCATTCCCGATCCGATCATCTTTGCGATGGACCTTTGCGGCGCGGACCTGATCCTGAACCTCGGGGGTGCAGGGGGTCGCTGCCATGTCGATGGGGCTGTTTGGCGGTGTGCCTGCCGATATCCTCGTCGGTCCCGGCAACAGCTATGTGGCAGAGGCTAAGCGCATGTTGTTCGGCGCTGTGGGGATCGACATGTTCGCCGGGCCAACCGATTCACTGGTGGTCGCCGATCACAGCGCGGACCCTGAAACGGTGGCATGGGATCTGGTCAGTCAGGCGGAGCACGGGGCCGACAGCCCGGTATGGCTGGTCGCGACCGACCGCAGGCTGGCGGAAACCGTGTTGCAGCGCGCGCCCGAAATGATCGACAGCCTACCGGAGCCGAACGCCAGTGCCGCGCGGGTGGCTTGGGCAGAGCGCGCCGAGGTGGTCTTGTGCGAGACCCGCGAGGAGGCCGCCCAAGTGGCCGACCGCTACGCGCCGGAGCATCTTCAGGTGCAGGCCGAAGACCTCGACTGGTGGCTCAACCGCCTCTCGGCCTATGGCTCGTTGTTTCTGGGGGAAGAGACGACGGTTGCCTTTGGTGATAAGACCTCTGGCCCGAACCATGTGCTGCCGACCAGTGGGGCCGCGCGCTATACCGGGGGCTGTCCGTTCATAAGTTTACCAAGACCGTGACATGGCAACGCTGCGATGCCGAAGCCTCGCATGAGCTGGCCCTGCGCACCGCGCGGATCAGCCGGATGGAGGGGATGGAAGGCCATGCCCGTTCTGCCGAGCTTCGGCTGAAACAGCAGACAGCCTGACGCCGCGCCGAGGAAAATCTATGCTACTGACCGTCAAATCCCGCGTCTCCCCCTATGCTGGGGGCTGCTGCTCGCGACTGTCATCGCGGTGGCCGCCACGTTCTTGTCGGATCACTACGGCGCGCCGGTGATGCTCTTTGCGCTGCTGCTTGGGATGGCGTTTCACTTCCTGTCGGAAGACAGCGCTTGCGCCATTGGGGTCGATTTCGCCGCGAAGGCGCTGCTGCGCTTTGGGGTCGGGCTGCTGGGCCTGCGGTTGGGGCTGGCCGAGGTTATGAGCCTTGGCTTTACCCCTGTCATTGCCATCGTCGGTTTGGTTTTGGCGACCTTTGCATGCGGCGTGGTGATGGCCCGTATCTTTGGCCGCCGCACCGCTTTTGGTATGCTGGCGGGCGGGGCCGTCGCCATCTGCGGGGCATCAGCGGCTTTGGCGATCACCTCCGTCCTGCCGCCGCATAAAGACCGCGAGCAGGACACGCTGTTCGTTGTTATCGGTGTCACGGCGCTGTCGACCATCGCGATGATCGCCTATCCCATTCTTTTCCAATCGCTGGGTCTGAGCGATATTGAAAGTGGTTTTTTGGTTGGCGCCACGATCCACGATGTCGCGCAGGTGGTGGGGGCAGGATACTCCATCAGCGACGAGGCCGGGGTCTTTGCCACCTATGTCAAGATACTGCGCGTCGCACTTTTGCCCGTCGTGATGCTGTTCGTGATGTTCAGCTTCAGAGGCGCGCAGCAGCAATCTGTCGGCGTGCCTTGGTTTCTGATGATGTTTGCAGGCTGCGCGGTTTTGGCAAATCTGGAAGTGCTGCCGAGCGCAGTGCTCGCGTTCCTCAACGAGCTATCCCGGTGGTGTCTGGTCATCGCCATCGCGGCCTTGGGGGTGAAAACCAGTCTGGCGAAGGTCGTAAAGGTCAAACCCAGCTACAGCATCATTCTGGTGGTTGAAACGGTATTCCTGCTCGGCGCAGCCCTCGCCTTTGTGCTTTTGTTCGGCATTTAGGTGGGCCGAGGCTGCTCGGTGAAGCCTGAGAACATCGCCGGGATTTTTGGCTCACCCCTTGCCCCAAAAATCTGCGATAACCTCCTCCGCCAGCTTGTTTTGCACGGTGAAATCAGTGTCTTCCGCGCCGCCGCTCTCAGGGTCGGTGAACCAGCGCCAGACCCATAGGTCCGGGATGTCCCGTGCCTCAAGGGCGCGAAGCCAGCGGCGCAAGACGTCGGCCTGAAGTGCCATATCGGCGGGGGCTGCGCGTTCTTCGGCGCTTTCCCACGGGCGCTCGGTCGCCCCTTCGGCAGAGCGGATGCCGATTTCGGCGATCCAAATGGGTTTTGCATGTTTCCGCGCGACGGCCTCGACCCGGTCCAATTCTTTGGCGATGGCGCGATCCCAGTCGGCGGTCGCCCCGGCTGCGCCCAAGACGGGGTAGAGCGACACCGCCACGGCATCCAATAGCGGCCAGAACGCAACCTTCTCGGCCTCGTCAGCGCCATGGGCGACATAGGTGATTTTACCGCTGAACGCTTCGCGCAGCCCGGCGATGGTGCCCTCCCATGCCTCCGCCCCCGATACGCCGCGCAATTCGGTGCCGAGGACCAGCACCTCGGCGCGGCTTTGCTCTGCGGTGACCGCGATGGCGCGCAGGGAATTTTCATAGGCCGCGTGCCAATCGCCTTCGGTGCCCGCCGCGGGGACGATGGCGCCCGCCCAGCTTTCGGGCACCCAGACATGCGGTTTGACGATGGCGGCCAGCCCGGCTGCGTGCAACTGCGCGATCCCGGCGGCGATCCTGTCATGGGGCAGCGCGTCCCCCATGACGATGCCGCTGGAGGTGGGCGCGGGTTGCCATAGGAACGGGATCACCGTTGCCGCCGTCGCGCCCGTCTTTCGCAATTGAGCGATGCTTAGCGCAGCGGCTTGGCTTCCGAAGGGCGCACTCGTTGTCTCGATAAGGTTGAACCCGCGCAGAACCTCGCCACTGCTGCTTTGGGGAAACGCTCCCGTCGCGGTGAGCGCGGTAGAGCCGAGGGCCCAAAGAAACGTGCGACGTTTAATCATAGGGGCAAGGTAGGATGACTTCCCCCGCTGCACAACGGCATCGTAGGTGACAGGCGGGGCCTTTCGGGGGCTGCATTTCGGGGGCTGTATTCGGGGACCTGCAATTCGGGCCTGTATTTCGGATGTTGGCAGGTGCCGACCAAAAGCAATCTCGCGAAACCGCTGAACGATCGCAGTCGCGCATACCAACGCGCGCAACGCCCAAGGACTATTCCCTTTCCCCGGTCGGCCCAACCGCGTAGGCAGCCCCTACCTTGGAAAACGAGACATATCATGGCGCAGAATGCCACCATCTACAAAGTCGAGCTTTCGGTCTCCGACATGGACCGCCACTATTATGAGACCCACAAGCTGACCATCGCCAAACACCCTTCGGAAACCGATGAGCGGTTGATGGTGCGGCTCGTCGCCTTTGCCCTCAACGCGCATGAGCATCTGGAAATGACCAAGGGTCTATCGACGGATGATGAGCCGGACATCTGGCAAAAAAGCCTGAGCGGAGAGTTGGACGTTTGGATCACGTTGGGTCTGCCCAGTGAGAAAGTCCTGCGCCAGTCCTGCAACAAGGCCGCCAAGGTCGTGGTCTATCCCTATGGCGGCAAATCGGCTGAGATCTGGTGGGACAAGGTCAAGAACGGCACCACCCGCTTTGACACCCTCGAGGTGGTGAACTTGGCCGAGAGTGACACCAAGGCGCTGGCGGAGATGGCCAGCCGCGCGATGAAGCTTCAGGTGATGATCCAAGACGGTGAGGTGACAGTGAACCTTGACGAGGCGCTGGTGACGCTCACGCTCGACCGATGGAAAACCGCCGGATAAAAGGCGGCAGAGGGGCAAACCCGGCTGCCGCCGCTTCTTCAGGCTGCGCGGCGTTGCAGCAGGGCAATGGCATAGCCGATCACCATGGCCATGCCGACGTGCCCCACGAAAGACGACTGCGTGTAGGCCCCGAAATCCATCATAAAGCTGCGCCCCACCACCGGGGCCAGCAGACCTTGGGCGACGAACCACAGCACAAGCCCCGACAGCGCCCCCGACAGGACCAGCCCAAGCCGCGTCAGGCGGTGCACCAGCCAAACAAAGACCGAGAAACCGACGATCCCAAGCGCGATATGCAGCGCGAAGCCAAGCCAATAGGGCAGGGTGATCCCAAGGGCGATCTTGCCAAGCGCAACCACAAGGTTCGCCGGGGCGAGTGCGACGCCAAAGAGGAGGGGGAGAGCAGCCAAGCATAAAGCTCGAAGGCGATCTCGCCCGCGAGCCCGGCCAGCAGGAGCGTGGGAACGGTTTGTTTGAGGGGCATAAGCAAAGTCTCTTGCAAAAGGACAGCACATCGGCGCGGCCGCAGCCGGATGGCGCGGGCGCTATGCTTTGTCAGTGGAAGTAGGGGAAAGCGCCGGACCGATGGGCCCGAGCGGATAGAAAAAGGCGCGCCACCATGGGCGCGCCTTTCAATTTAAACGTCGAGCTTGTTGTCGCCGCGCTTCCATGCCAGCGGCTGGAAGACTTCGTCGACCGGGGTTTCGGCCACGTGGTTGACGTAGTTCGAAATGGTCTTCTGCGCCATCCCAAGGATCACGTCCAGCACCGCACGGTGGCTGTAACCTGCGTCAAAAAACGCCTGCATCTGCGCGTCGGAGACAAAGCCCCGGTTGCGCACCATCTGAACGGTGAACGTCCGCAGCGCTTCGAGTTTGGGTGTCGGCAGGGCGGTTTCATTGCGCAGCGCGTCGCTGATCTCGTCCGAGACCTTCATCATCTTGGCAATGCCGGTGTGGGCGGGCACGCAGTAGTGGCACTCGTTCTCGACGTTGATCGACTGCCAAACCACGGTCAGCTCTTCGGCGTCGAAATCCGTCTCGGTGAATAGCTTGTGCAGCACCTGATAGCCTTCATAGGCTTGCGGGCTTTCGGCCAGCACCTTGTGCAGACCCGGCAGGCGGCCAAAGGCCTTTTGCGATTCCGCCAGCAGCGGCTTGGAGGCTTCGGGTGCGGAGTCTTGGTCGTGGGACGGGAATGTCATGATCTCTACCTTTGTTAGTCGTCAATATTTGCTATTTAGGGTTTTTGAGCGATCACTCAAGTATATATTTGAGTGATCGTTCAACACATGGTGATATCATGCCCCGCAAACCAAACCACGACCGAGCCGAGCTGATCGACCGCGCCCGCGATCTGTTTTGGCGTCAGGGCTGGGCAGGCACATCGCTGAAAGATCTCGAAGCGGTGCTGAAAATGAAGCCCGGCAGTTTCTACGCGGCCTTTGGGTCGAAAGAGGCGCTGTTCGAAATCGCCTTGGACAAATACGCCGAGGATGGGGCCGGGCGCTTGGCCGAATTGGTCGAAGCCCATGGCCCGATGGCGGCGCTGAAACGCTATCCCGAATTGGCGATTTGCCGGGAGGAGGCCCCGGCCAAGGCCTGTATGCTGTCCAAAACCCTGTTGGAATTACAGGCCCATGGGCATCCACTTGCCCAACGGGCCAGCGCGCATCTCATGGGGATGGAGGAACAGTTCGCGGCGCTTTTTGCCCAGATGCAGCAGGACGGAGAGATCGCGCCGGAACATGATCCAAAGTCACTGGCCCGGCGCTATCAAAGCGATCTGCTCGGCCTGCGTGTATCGGCCGAGCGGGAGGGAATCGACGCCCATGCCATCGCCCGCGAAATCGCGGAAGGTCTGGACCGATTGTAATCTCAGACGACGCTATTCGATCTGTTCTTCCAGCATGGCGGTGATCTTGCGCCGTTGAAAAATATTGCGGATTTGATGCGCCATGATCCGTTCCGGCACGAAATAGGGCTTGCCGTCTTTCCATTCCGCCCGAAACGCATGCCGCGCGGCGATCAATCTGGTGGTATGGCCATCCGCAGCCGCGACGGTGAGGTCCATCTGGCGGACCTTATCGAACAGGCCCTCGGTCCCGATGCGCGCTTCGGCGCGGCGCAACAGATCGAGAAAACTGCCGATATCGATGAATTCACCGCTTTTGATCGGCCCTTGATTGGTGCGGGTCAGGGGTTTTGCACATCGTTCAGCGCCACTTCTTCGCGTTCGGTGACCTTGACGTGATAGGTCTTTTCCTCCGTCACCACCCGCGCCATGACTTCGAGCAAGTAAATCGGCTCGGCCCCCATATTGGTTACGAAACAATGGGCATTCTCATCCCGCGCGATAGAGCGGTTGATCAAGATCACCGGCTGCCGTTGCCGCCGGAAATTGAGCCATAGGATATGCAGGTAAGCCAGCCAGACCACCGCCGTTAAAAGGCTGACCGCCACCTGCAACGTACCGGAATTCTCTGCGATCCAATCGAGCATCCTTTGTCTTCCTTGCGAGTGCTGTTGGGGTCGCCAGACCAACGCGCGGGGCGGCGCTTCGTTGCACAGGGATTGAAGCGACGCTTGACCTGCCGATATTATATCAATAATTCACGATATATGGATAATGAAAACGCTCTCCTAGCCTTCGCCGCCTTGGGCCAACCGACCCGTCTGGATGTCTTTCGCCTGCTGATCAAAGCGGGGGGCAAGGGAATGTCAGCGGGGGAGATCGGCGTGGCGCTCGACGTGCGGCAAAACACCATGTCCGCCAATCTGTCGGTGCTTGCCCGCGCGGGCCTGATCCGCAGCAACCGCGAAGGCCGCAGCATCCGGTATTTCGCAGATATGAACGGGCTGCGCGCGCTGCTGGGGTTCCTTTTAGAGGACTGCTGCGGCGGGCAGCCAGAACTTTGCCAACCCCTGCTGGATGAATTGACCTGCTGCTAACCCTCGAAAATTACGCACGAAAGACCGCCATGACCGATACCGCACATCCCGCACCCGCTGGCCTTGGAGCATTTGAACGCTGGCTCTCGCTCTGGGTGGCGCTGGCCATCGGGGCGGGGCTTTTGCTGGGCAATCTCTTTCCCGACCTCTTTGGCACACTGGCCGCGCTTGAGGTCGCCTCGGTCAACCTACCCGTGGCGGTGCTGATCTGGGCCATGGTCTATCCGATGATGGTTGGCGTTGATTTCGGTGCGCTGCGGCAGGTGGGGGAGAAGCCCAAAGGGCTGGTGGTGACGCTGGTGGTCAATTGGCTGATCAAACCCTTCACCATGGCCGCCCTTGGGGTGCTGTTCTTCAACTACGTCTTCGCCGGGTTGATCCCACCGGATGATGCGCAGGCCTATCTGGCGGGGGTGATCCTGTTGGGGGCCGCGCCCTGCACCGCGATGGTCTTTGTCTGGTCCAACCTCACCCGTGGTGATGCGACCTATACGCTGGTGCAGGTCAGCGTGAATGATGTGATCATGGTCTTCGCCTTCGCGCCGATCGTGGCCTTCCTTTTGGGTGTGACCGACATCACCGTGCCTTGGGACACGCTGCTGATCTCGGTCGGGCTCTACGTCATGCTGCCGCTGCTGGCGGGGTATCTCACGCGCGAACGGCTGGAGGCCAAGGGCGGCGAAGCGGCTGTCGACGCCTTTAAAGCCAGCGTGCAACCCTTTGCGATCATAGGGCTTTTGCTGACCGTGGTGCTGCTTTTTGGCTTTCAGGGTGAGGTGATCCTTAACCGTCCGCTCGTCATCGCACTGATTGCCGTGCCGCTGCTGCTGCAATCCTACGGCATCTTCTTCATCGCCTATGGCGCCGCGCGGGCTTGGGGCATTCCTTTCAACGTGGCCGCCCCCTGCGCGCTGATCGGCACCTCGAATTTCTTTGAACTGGCGGTTGCTGTGGCGATCAGCCTTTTTGGGCTGGGGTCGGGTGCTGCCTTGGCCACCGTTGTGGGCGTCTTGGTCGAGGTACCGGTCATGCTGTCGCTCGTGGCCTTTGCCAACCGCACGCAGCATTGGTTTCCCGCCTCCAAGTGAACCTCACCTGATAACCCACTGCCGCCTAAGGAAATTCCCGTGACCGATACGCCGAACATCGAAGAAGACCACTTCAACCCCATCGACGACGCCCGCCTGCTGTCGCCTGAGCGCGCCACCCACGGCCCGCGCATTCTGCTGCTCTACGGCTCGCTCCGCCCGCGGTCCTTCAGCCGCCTGATGACCGAGGAGGCCGCCCGCATCCTCACCCGCCTCGGGGCCGAGACGCGGACATTTAACCCCACGGGGCTGCCGTTGCCCGACGATGCCGCACCCGAACATCCCAAAGTGCAGGAACTGCGCGATCTGGTGCAATGGTCCGAGGGCATGGTCTGGTGTTCGCCCGAACGTCACGGGGCGATGACGGGCGTCATGAAAACCCAAGTTGACTGGATCCCCCTGTCGCTGGGCGGGGTGCGCCCGACCCAAGGCAAGACTTTGGCCGTGATGCAGGTCAGCGGCGGCTCGCAGAGTTTCAACGCCGTGAACCAGCTGCGCATCTTGGGCCGTTGGATGCGGCTGCTGACCATCCCCAACCAATCCTCAACCCCCAAAGCCTTTTTGGAGTTTGACGAGGATGATCGGATGAAACCCTCGCCCTTCTATGACCGGGTGGTCGACGTGATGGAGGAACTGGTGAAGTTCACCCTGCTGACCCGCGACAACAAGGACTACTTGCTCGACCGCTATAGCGAGCGCAAAGAAAGCGCTGCGGAGCTTTCCAAACGGGTGAACCAAAAGGAGATCTGACCGCTAAAACGCAAACGGCAGGGCCAAATTTTGGCCCTGCCGCATCATGCTACGCTAAAAAGCGATCAATCGTTGGACCAGCCCGAAACGGCTTTGACTTCGCAGAAGTCCTCGATCCCCCAGACACCACCTTCGCGTCCGTTGCCCGAGCGTTTCATGCCGCCAAAGGGCGCGCCCGCGCCACGGCTTTCGCCATTCATCTCAACCATGCCCGACCGCAGCTTGGCCGCCAGACGGTTGCGCCGCGCGCCATCGCTGGACTGGACGTAGTTGGTAAGGCCGTAGACCGTGTCATTGGCCATCTCGACGGCTTGATCTTCGTCCTCGAACTTCATGATGGCCAATACGGGGCCAAAGATTTCCTCGCGGGCGATGGTCATGTCGGACGTGACATCGGCAAAAACCGTGGGTTTGACATAGAAACCGCGGTTCAGATGCTCTGGCCGTCCGGTGCCACCGGCCACCAGCCGCGCGCCTTCGTCGATGCCCTTTTGGATCAGGTCTTGGATCTTGCCCCATTGCGCTTCGTTCACGACCGGGCCGATGTGGCGACCCTCTTCGCTGGCGGGGCCGACTTCGACCTTATTGGCGACTTCGGCGGCGGTCTCGACCGCTTGGTCATAGGCGCTGGCTTCGACGATCATCCGGCTCGGTGCGTTACAGCTTTGACCGGTGTTGTTCATCATATGCAGCACGCCGCGTTTCACGGCCTTGTCGTCGGCATCGGCGAATACAAGGTTCGCGCCTTTGCCACCAAGCTCCAGATGAACCTTTTTCAGCGTACCCGCCGCGTTCTTGGAAATCGCAATGCCCGCGCGGGTGGAGCCGGTGAAGCTCACCATATCCACATCCTCATGGCCGGTCAGGGCGGTGCCCACGGTCATGCCATCGCCATTCACAAGGTTGAAGACACCGGCGGGGAAGCCTGCCTCATCCATCATTTCGGCAAAGACCACGGCGCTCAGCGGGCTTTCCTCAGAAGGTTTCAGCACCATGGTGCAGCCAGCGGCGACAGCAGCGCCCACTTTCAGCATCACTTGGTTCATCGGCCAGTTCCACGGCGTGATCATCGCCACGACGCCAACCGCTTCGTGGATGATCCGGTCGTTCGGCGCGTGATCGCCCAAGGGCTTTACGAATTTGAAATCTTTCGCCGCTTTGATGAAGTTCTTCAGGTGGCTGTAACCTGCGCCCCATTGCGAGCTGCGCGCCATTTCGATGGGCGCGCCCATCTCGGTGCTGATCGCTTGGGCCATGTCTTCGGTCCGGGATTTATAGACGTCGGCCAGTTTCTCCATCAGCGCGATACGCTCTTCGGGGGCGGTGGCCATCCAACCGGGCAGGGCGGCCTTGGCCGCTGCCACGGCGGCGTCCACATCCTTGGCCCCGCCGAGCGAGATCACGGTGCAGGGCTCTTCGGTCGACGGGTTGATGACCTTATGTTCGCTGCCCTCAAGCGGGGCGACCCATTTGCCGTCGATATAGAAATCACGTTTTTCGATCATGCTCTGTCTCCGTTATTGGCCAAGCGGGCGTCTTTTTTGCCGCTTAGAAGTGTCCGGGAATCGCCGGCTCCCGATATGCCTAGGACAATTTTACGGGGTGGAAAAGTTCAGAGGTGATTTTTGATCAAAAATACGGACGCGGCGGCCCGAAACCGGCGGGCCCACGGGGGGCACTTAGCCCTGTGCGGGGAAGCGGATCTCGACACAAAGCCCGTCTTGGCCCTCGACCTTCAGCGTCGCCTCATGCTGGAAGGTGAGCGTGCGGATCATCCGCCAGCCCAGCGAATCCGACCGCTCGGGCCGTTTGGCATCTTCGGGCAGGCCGACACCATCGTCATAGACTTTCAGCGTCAGGCCTTCATCGCTCTCTTGCGTGACCTCAATGGTGATCACCCCTTTGTCGCGCCCTTTGAAAGCGTGTTTATAGGCGTTGGTGATCAACTCGCCCACGATCAGCCCGATGTCGACGGCCAGTTTGTTGTCCATCTTAAGGCTGGGGCAAATCAGCTTGATGCCGATGCTCTGGCGATCCCCGGTAAAGGCGCGTTCGGCGTTCTTGGTGACCTCATCCAGCATATCAGACAGATCAAGGTCGGTGCTGTCGGTTGAGCGTTGCATCAACTCATGCGCCTTGGAGAGCGAGCCGACGCGGGTTTCCAACTCGCGCAGCACTTGGCGGGTCTCGTCCTCTTTGGCTTGGCTCTTGCTCATCCGGATGAGTGCCACGATCAGGGCAAGGTTGTTGCCCGTGCGGTGGTGCAATTCCTGCATCAAGAGGTCACGGTCGGCAATGCCTTCGCTCAACTCGCGGTTCTGTTCGGTCAGCGCGGCGGTCGGGTCTTTGGCGTTATAGGCCTCTAGCGCCGCGAGGGCGTCGGCCTTGATCTGCTCAACAGCGCATTGCGGTTCGGGCAGCAGAAACTCCGCATGGACCCGCGTTCCCTCTTGGCCGGTGTCCACATCAAACCGCGCCGCGATCCGCTGCACCCCGCGCAGGCCCAGCCCCATGCCCGTCTCCGACACGATGTCGCGGGTGGGGTCAAGCTTGTCTTCCTCAATGCCGCGGCCCTGATCAATCACTGTCAGGCCAAGGGCAGGCTTGCCGTTGACATCTGTCAGCGAAAACCGGGCGCGGCCCTTTTGCCCATGCTCAATGGCGTTGCGGCCCAGTTCCACAGCGGCGGTGACGGTGCGCGTCCGCTCAAAAGAGGTAAAGCGCATCGCTTCGGTCAGGGTCAGGGCAATCTGGCGCAGAGCCGCGATATCGCCGCCTTTTTCAAGGTTAACCGACGTGAGGTTCGTAGCTTTCATCAGTCCGCGTCCCGTGCAATGCGTATGACCACGATGGAGGCGTCGTCACGCCCGCGAAATGCCCGGTCGAGCAGGAAGCCAGCGATCAAGAGCGGGGATTTCCACAATAGACCCTGTGGAAGATAGCTGTCGCGCAGGGTTTTCAACCCGTCGCTGTGCAGGATCATCAGATCCCCCGGTTCAAGGTCAAAGGTCTCTTCATAGCCCCGGGTGGCGCGTGCGCCGATCCGGCCGTCGCGGACCGGCAGGCGTTTGACCTCGCCATTGCGGACCCGCAGGGTGGCGATATTGCCCAAAGCGGCATAGCGCAGCACCATCTGCGGCTGCGCGATATGCACAAGGGCCGCCACCGCGCCGCGCTTGCCGATCAATTTCTCGGTCACCTCACGCATCACGGCGCCCGGCTCGCTGTTGAAGCTGCGGGTGGCGGTGACGGCCTCTGTCACCTCCAGCGACGCGGCTGCGGCCTCGGGGCCATGGCCCAAGCCATCGCAAACCAGAATATCAGTGGCTTTCGGCGTTTGCCGCAGCAGATAGTCGTCGCCGCATTCCTCTTCGTTCGGGTGACAGACCCGCAGGCCCACGGCCTCAACCCCATGGGGCGCGCAGAGGGGGCTGTCTTTGGCAAAGCTGCAAACGATGGTGGTGCCGACCTCGGACCCGCTGAAGATGTCGAATTCATCCGACAGACGGCGGATCGCGCCAAGGCCCAGCCCGGCGGAATCGCCACTGCTCATGCCGTCTTGGAACATGTGATCCATATCGCTGATGCCGGGGCCCCGATCGGTAAAGATCATCACGATCTTGTCGCCCTTGCCCTCGGCCGGCGCGTTGATCAAGGCGCGGCCCTTTTCCGCGTAGCGCAGGATGTTGGTGGTGGCTTCGGTGGCGACGATGGCCAATTCGTCGGTCCGGTGTTTCGGCCAATCGTGCTGGGCGGCCAGACGCCGTGCGGCGCGGCGGACCACGGCGATGGCGCTTTGGTCCTGAACTTCGACCCACTGTTTCATAGGTTCACACTCATCATCACGCTGGTGCCCCCGCCGACGGCGGTGCGGATTTCAAATTTCTTGGCCAGCCGCTGTGCGCCGCCCAAACCACGGCCAAGGCCGCCGCCCGAAGTATAGCCGTCCGTCAGGGCCAGTGCCACGTCCTCGATCCCCGGTCCCTTGTCCCAACAAACCACGCTAAGCTGCTTGGCCCTTGGGTCGACATAGATGGAAAATTCACCTCCGCCAGCGTGAACGATCGCATTGCGGGCGATTTCGCTGACGGCGGTGGCGAAACGTGTGACATTCAACGCCGAGGCGCCGTGTTCTTTCATGTAGCGCGCCACGGCTTGGCGCACCGTCACCGCGTCACCGCTGGTATTTAGTTTGAACTGAGAGAGAAGAACCTGCGCCCCTAGGTCCTTTTCGTCAAACGCGGCGTAGCTGGGCAAGGGCATGGGTCAGGCTTAACGCGGTGCGGATTTCTGGCAGGTACATGCCAAGCTCGACCAACGTGACCGCCACCGTGGGGCGCATGCCGACAACATAGGTATCCGCCGCCAGCAGACGGGATATCCCCGCCAACTGCGCGATCACACGGCCCACGAAGGTGTCGACAATCTCAAGCGCTGAGATATCGAGGATCACCCCGTCGATGCGGTTCTCTGATATTTTGTTCGACAACCGGTCTTGAAGCTCCAAGATCTCGGTGTCCGTGATGTCATCCTGTATCGAAACGAGGAGCGCATGTTCGACCAGATTAATCGACGTGACACCGGCCACCTTATTGGCCCTCGGTCTTCTTGATCACATAGCCCACGGTCAGCAGCGCGTCCGACAGGGCGGTGCGGATGCTCGACCGGGTGGAAACGGTGCCGACATCAATGCCTAGCTGAACCATGGTCTGGGCGATCATCGGGCTGATGCCGCTGATGATGCACTCGGCACCCATCAGACGCACGGCAGCGGCGGCGCGCAGCAGGTGTTGTGCCACCTGCGTGTCGACGGTGCCGACGCCGGTGATGTCCATGATGACCACTTCGGCCTGCCGTTCCAGAATGGTTTGCAGCAGGTTCTCCATCACCTCTTGGGCGCGGGCGGAATCCAGCGTGCCGATCAGCGGCAGGGTCAAAACACGGTCCCAAAGCTCGACCACGGGGGTCGACAGTTCCAGCATCTCTTGGCGTTGACGATCGATGATCTGCTCACGCTCAAGAATGAAAATCTCGTTGGTGTAGATGGCAAAGGCATCGACCAGACGGGTGACCAGCATCACGTCGCGGATCAATACGCCGTGTTCGCTGTCTTGCATCGCTTCGAGCCGCTTGAACAGCGGCGCTTTCAACGCCAACACAAAGGTCGCCATCTCGGTTGGGGTCACGCCGCGGTTGACACGTTCACGGCTAACATCGGCCAGAACGGCGCGCAGATCGTCCCATTGGGTATCATCGAAATCGAAATCTTCGCCCGAGATGCCATCGCGCACACCTTTGGAAAAGGCTTTGAGCAATTCGCGGTTCTGGTTCCGGCTCTCCGCATCGGAGAACAGGTCAGAACGTTTCACGCCCTCTTTGACCTGCGTTCCCAGCCACTCCTCGATGATACCTTTAAAATCGGTGTCGAGAACAGTCAGAATATTGGCCGTAGCAGATTGCGGCATCTTGAACCCCAGTGTTTATTTCACCCCCCATAGGCCAATCGTGGGGCCAAGTGTCAATAGGACGCAGGGATTTTGATCGGCGGCAAAGCGCCATCGGGGGCGCGCCATGTGATTGACTATGACCGCTTTTCGCGTGCCGCGGCGGGGGTGGGGCAGGCCATCGACGTTGGGTCTTCGCTTACGAGTTTGGAGGTGGAGGTGATTGGAGCGCTAGGGGCCCACGGCTCCACCATAAAGGGGTAGCCCCCGTCGCATCGCCCACCCGCAGGCAGGCGATGACTGTCTCTTAATCGCGGGTGGCGGCTTATGCCGCCTCGCCGGGATGCCGTGGGACCAGCGCGCGGACCAGATCACGCATATGCAACACGCCGACCTGTTTGCCCTCGCGCATGACGCGGTAGTTGTTGGTCGTATCCCCACCGGAAACCGCGATGATGCTTTCCAGCGTGTCGTCGAAATCAACCTCACCGGCCACATCTGCAGGCGGCACCTCGGTCTTCTCCATTACCGACCGTACCCGCAGCACCCGCGCGCGGTTGATGTCGCTGACGAAGGCTTCGATGTAGGGATCATTGGGGTTCAGCAGGATATGCTGTGGCTCGCCCTGCTGGACGATGAACCCGTCTTTGAGGATCACCAGATGGTCCGCCAGTTTTAGCGCCTCGTCCAGATCGTGGGTGATGAAGATCACGGTCTTATGCAGCTCTTCTTGCAACTCGATCAGCAGATCCTGCATGTCGGTCCGGATCAGCGGGTCGAGCGCGGAGAACGCCTCGTCCATCAGCATCACGTCAGAGTTCGACGTGAGCGCGCGGGCGATGCCCACACGCTGCTGCATCCCGCCAGATAGCTGCGCGGGGTACTGCTCTCCTTGACCCTCCAGCCCGACGCGGTTCAGCCATTTGGTGGCCTCAGCCGCGTATTTGCTGCGGTTCTTGCCTTCGATCTCCCAGCTGAGCCCGGTGTTTTCCAACACCGTGCGATGCGGCAGCAGGGCGAACTTTTGGAACACCATCGACATCTTGTGCTTGCGCATCTCGCGCAGGCGACGCTCGTTGTAGTCGAGGATGTTCTCGCCGTTCATGATCACCTCGCCCGAGGTGGGGTCAATGAGGCGGTTGAGGTGCCGGATCAGCGTTGATTTGCCCGAACCCGACAGCCCCATGATCACCGTGGTCTTGCCCGCAGGCATGTCCACGTTGATGTTGTTAAGGCCAAGCACATGGCCGGTCTCGGCCTGAAGGTCGGTCTTGCTCATGCCGCCGCGCACCTTCTCCAGCGCGCCCTGCGGGTCATCGCCGAAGATTTTATAGAGGTTGCGGACGGAAATCTTGATATCGTCTGTCATGTCTGGCCTCACTTCTGCGCCGCGTTGATCCGCGCAAGCGCGGCTTTGGTGACCCGGTCGAGGATGATCGCAAGCAGCACGATCCCCAGACCCGACAGGAGGCCCACGCCCAATTCAAGGCTCCGAATGCCGCGCAGCACCAGCACGCCCAGACCGGGGGCCGAAACCAGCGAGGCGATAACGACCATGGCGAGGCTCATCATGATGGTCTGGTTCACACCGGCCATGATGTTGGGCAGCGCCAGCGGGATCTGCACCTTGTAAAGCTTTTGACGGTTGGTCATGCCAAAGGCGTCGGCGGCCTCGATCACGTCTTTGTCGACCAGACGGATGCCAAGGTCGGTCAGACGCACCACCGGCACGATGGCGTAAAGGATGATCGCGATGCCGTAGAGCTTGGGCTCGGTCACCGAAAAGAGGAAGATCAGCGGGATCAGGTAGACGAAGGGCGGCAGGGTTTGCAGCATGTCCAGCACCGGGATCATCGTGCGCTGCACACGGTCACTGCGCGACATGGCGATGCCGATGGGCACGCCCAAAAGCACACATATAAAGGCGCAGACAAAGATGATCGCCAGCGTCTGCATGGTGTGTTCGTAAAAGTCGATAAAGGCGAGGAAGCCAAAGACCAGCGCCACCAGACCCACCAGTTTCAGCGAGCGGCCCACGGCAAAGGTGATCGCCATCAAAAGCGGGATCATGATGAACCATGGTACCGCCTGCATGATCCAAAGCGCATTCTCTAGCGCCCAGCTCAGCGGTTGGGTCAGCGGATCGACAACGACTTTGAGACTGTCCTTGATGGCGAGGAAGCCCTCTTCCAGCCCTTGGGTCAGATCACGCGACTGTGGGATCGCGTTGCAACTGTCATGCAGCGCATCGAGCGAAGGGAAGGGGCGTCCCAAAGCGTCGTATCGGCATCGCCGCCCGCTTGGCCCATGAGATCGGCCATGGAGCTAAGCCCACCGCCTTGGTCATCGCCGCACCAGCCGCGCAGGCCGAGCGAGTCAAAGAAGTTATCGTAGGTCGCCATCTGTCGCTTTCCCGGTCTGCATCAGACCGTTTACTTTTGGGGAGGGGCCGGTGCGCCGCGCGGTCTGCGCGGCGTCGGCTGCCCCATGCAGAGGCGGCAAATCAAACCTATGTCCTTGCAAAGAAACTGCGCAGTCGGCGGGGGCCGCGGCGCAGTCGGTGTGAAAAGACGTAAGTCTTGCCGCCGATCCTGAAACAAACGGGCGGGAAACCCAGATGAGTTCCCCGCCCGCCGTTTTGTCAGTCTGTCTTACTGGTCAAGCAGCTTCGACAGGTTGCCGCGGGCGTCGTCGCTCAGCCATTCGGCCCAGACGTCCTTGTTGTTCTGCAGGTAGTAAACAGCCGCTTCTTCATTCGAAGCGTTGCTTTCGCCCTGCCATGCCAGCAGCTTGCTCATCTCTTCGGTCTTGAAGGAGACGTTGCCGATGAATTCCGCGATTTCAGGATTGTTGTCGTGGAAATCCTTGGTCATCACGGTCAGAACCGGCGCCGTCGGGAAGGCCGAAGGCTTGGGCTCTGGGTTGTCGGCGTTCTGGTTGGCGCTGTGCGCGGCCTCGTCAAATTCGCCCAGATCGACGCTGGTCATGTCGTATTTGCCCAGCGGCGTGGTTGGGGCCCAATAGTAGCCGAACCATGGCTCTTTGCTTTCATAGGCCGACGCCATCGAGGTCACCATCGTCTCACCCGAGCCGTGGTCAAAGACTTCGATGCCGTTGCCTTCGAGGTCATAGGCGCGGGCGAGGTTGTCGCTCACGATGCGGCAGCCCCAGCCATCGGGACAGTTGTTGAACATGCCGCCGACCAGTTCGGGGTTTTCCAAGATGCCTTCGATGGTGGCAAGCTCGGGATGCTCATCCACAAGATAGGTCGGCACCCACCAGCCTTCGACACCACCGGGATCAAGCACGGAAGTCAGCTCAACGATCTTGCCGTTCTCTTTGAGCTTTTTGTAAGCATCACCGGCAGAGTTGGGCCACATCTCCGGCACGATGTCCGGCTCGTTGTTTTCCGACAGCGATGTCACGGCGGGCGTGGTGTCCGACGGTACCACGGTCACATCGCAGGAATAGCCCTGAACCAGCAGGAATTCGGTCACGGCGGTGACGATCTGCGCCGAAGCCCAGTTCATTTCCGCGATCGAGACTTCGCCGCAGTCCTGAGCGGCGGCGGCCATCGGGGTTGCAACGGCAAAGGCCGTGCCAAGCAAATAGCGTTTCATAGTGATATCTCCTCTATTGTATCCGCAGTGCCACGCAGCCGCGCACCGCTGATCTTTGTCCCTTTGCATCAAGAAGAAGCCGGTCGCGCGATAGGGCGCGGCAGCTTTCGATGGCCGGGTTTGCTGGAGATAAGAAAACAAATCGCGCGCCCCTGTGCAACACGATTGCCAAGAGGATGACGCAAGTTCGGGCACCGCGCCGGGTGTGGCGCGGTGCGGTTATGACCGGCGCCCCCTGCAGGACGCCATATAATTAAGGCCCGCCGCGACCCTTCAAGCGGGGCGCGGGTGGGGCTATTCAGCGGCGGGAAAAACTTTCCATGTCGCGGATATGCTGGGGGATGGTTTTGCGGTTCAGGCCAATATCCTGCAGCAGGCGGTCATCCATCGCGTTCAGCGTCGACAAAGTGCGGTTGCGCTCCCAACGGCGCGCGGTGTCGCGCAGGGCACGCCGCAGCATGGCGACAAGGGCCAGACCCTCGGCGTTGGCGACTTGACCGATGGTGCCGTTAAAGGCGGTTCCGGGCATCCCGGCGATCTGGTTGGTGTTCTTCAGCAGGCGGAAATGCATGGCATGCTCCATATCAGAAAGGTCGTAAAAGGAAGGATCCGCAAAAGACGACGGTCAGTGCCAAAAGGCCGGGCCGGGTCGGTTGTGTGGGTCTCATCCCGAGTGTGATCCGGAAAGTCAGTTGGAACCCCGATGGTCCGAACAGGCGGATCGGCCTGTCCGACCGGGGTTACCGGCGGTTCAGCAGCGTGCCCGGTTTGCGCGGGCGCCTCTTATGAACGGCATACATCAACATGCGGCGCATTTGGTCTACCCGAGCGGCCATTGCAATAGGGTGAAATGGGGGTGCGACACCCTGCCGCAGGGGTGGGGCGCAGAGTGCACTATGGCTGGGGTTTGCGCGCCATCGGCGCGATGTCGTTTGTGGGCTTTGAAATGTCGTTTTGAGGGTCGGATTTGGCGCATTTTGGCGCGGATGTTCGGAGGGAGGTAAGCGGCTAGTGAGGTATACGTTCGAGATCAGCAGCCGCCTTTGCGCGAATACGTCTGCCGCAAAGAGGCGATAGGCCGCTTCTTATAGGCCCACCTCGCCGCGCCGGTTGCGGTTCCGATGTGTTTCCGGCGAAATGCCTTGCATGAGCCCCTGACGCCCCCTGCAGGTGGGCGACTGATTCGGCGGGAATAAGGCGCTCTACCAGTGGCTTTGTCACCAGTTCCGCAGGTTTTTGGGCCATTGGTTCCAGCTTGAGAACAAGCAATCAAAAAGAATGACGAAAACAAGGCGGCACAGATGCGGCGCATTTGCGGCGCCATTGTCTCTCACTGCGAAACAGTCTTGACCAGGGTTCGAGGGGCGCGGTCGCGCTTTGGCGTTAATTTTCCTTAATCCTATGGTGAATCGCGATTTCACCGAGGAATGCGGGGAAACAATCGTCGCCGTGAGATCGGCTAAACCACCTGAATTGCGGCAAAACTTCATTTGGTTCCGGCAATTTTCAAACATTTTTCTCTTTGTCCATTCGTATAGGAGGGCTATTCCTATAGGTGCCCAACTGGGGGGCATAGAAGTCTGTAGGTCACGGGGGCGGCCGCATTAAGCGCATCAAGGATGCGGGAAATGTGGGTACGCCGCAAAATTTGCGACCGTAAACACAACATACCGGGGAGGTGTTCTTCTCGGTTTGTGGGCCTTGTTCAGGCTCTCCCCTTCGTTGGCGCAAGGATGCGTGTCGCCCGATCTGGATTTCAGCCAGCGGGGCGCGTGTGAACGGAGGGAGAGACGACATGATACACAAGCGACAGGCCCTGCCACTGGCCTTCTGCGGGGCAAGAAATGCCCGGTTCGACCGCTCTGCCGTTCGGCGCTCCATTCATCAGATTGAAACAGCATCCACTTCCAAGACGGCCGCGTTGCGCGCCGCGTGCAACACCGCTCAGGAGAATTCACAATGATTAGAACACTTGATTTCAATGCGTTCAGCGCAGGCACCATCATTGACGACGAATATGCGGACCTGGGCGTTACGGTTTCGGCCAGCGGCGGCTCTGGCGATGCGATGATCTTTGACAGCGCCAACCCCACGGGTGGCGACAGCGATCTGGCCTCCGACACGCTTGAAGGTTTGCTGATCGTTTCCGAAGACGGCGACCAGAGCGACCCGGACGACAACGCCGGCGGCGGCAGCCTGTTCTTTGATTTCGATGACATGGTGCGTCTGAAGGGCGTCACCTTCAAAGACATCGAAGAGACCAGCGGCGAGGGCACCCGTGTCATCTTTTACGATGACAATGGCGACGTGATCCAGAACCACTACGTTCAGCCCACGGGCGATGGCGGCGAACGGTTCGTTCAGTTCAACATCGACGGCGTGTCGCGCTTTGAAGTGCGTTTCGAAGGCTCCGGCGCGATCGACAATGTGATCTTCGACGACGACAAGCCAGAGGGCGGCGGCAACGATGCGCCCGTGGCCGAAGACGATGTGCTTGAGATCGACGAAGACACCTCCGGCACCGTCGACGTGCTGGGCAATGACAGCGACAGCGATGGCGACACGCTGACCGTCACCATGGCAACCTGCCCTGCGGGGCCTGTGGTCATCAACGACGATGGCACGCTGACCTTCACGCCCGATGCGGATTTCAACGGCGACACAACCATCACCTACACTGTGGATGACGGCAATGGCGGCACCGACACCGGCACCGTGAATGTCACCGTGAACCCGGTAAACGATGCGCCCGAGGCCAATGACGACACGGCCAGCACCACCGGCACCGAAGCGGTCGTGATCCCGGTTCTGGACAATGATACCGATGTGGACGGCGACACGTTGAGCGTTGCAGATGCCTCCAGCGACGATGGCACCGTGACCATCAACGACGATGGCACCATCACTTTTGTTGCCGATGACGGTTTCACCGGCGACGCGACGATCACCTATACCGTGTCCGACCCCGACGGTTTGACCGACGAAGGAACCGTGACTGTCACCGTGGGTGACGGCGATCCGACCCGCGACGGCTATGTTGACGGCACCGCAGGCGATGACATGATCGACACCGCCTATACCGGCGACCCCGATGGCGACATGATCGACAACGACGACGCGATCCTGCCCGGTGCCGAAGGCGATGACGACTATGTCCGCGCAGGCGACGGTGACGACACCATTCTGGCAGGCGACGGCGATGACATCGTCGAAGCCGGTGCGGGCTCTGACGTGGTCGACGGCGGTGACGGTGACGACATGATCACCACCGGCAACGACGATATCGCGCCTGATTTGGGCTACCCGGAAAGCGACAGCGACAGCTTGAGCTTTGACCCCGATGCCGATCCCGAGAACGACCGCGACTCCGTCGATGGCGGCGCGGGCAATGACACCATCTCGACCGGCGACGACCGTGACACCATCACCGGCGGCACGGGCGATGATGTGATCGACGCGGGCATCGACGACGATTGGGTTGATGGCGGCGACGGCGATGACCGTATCGTCGGCGGCGAGGGCAACGACAGCATCCTTGGTGGCGCTGGCAATGACACGATCTTTGCCGGCAATGATCCCGACCTCGGCCTTGATGTGCTCGACATCCCCGACGAAGATGATGCGTCCAACCCCTTCACCCCCGACCGTGTTACGGACAACGGGAGGGATACGGTCGACGGTGGTTCGGGCAATGACGTGATCTATGGCGCCGATGACGCCGACATGCTGCGCGGCGGTTCTGGCGATGACTATATCGACGGTCAGATCGACGATGACATCATCGAAGGCAACACCGGCAATGACACGCTGCTTGGCGGTCAAGGCGACGACAGTATCTCGGGCGGTCAGGGCAATGATGAGCTTGACGGCGGCACCGGCGATGACACGCTACGCGGCAACCGTGACGATGACCTGCTGGTCGGCGGCGAAGGCGATGACCTGCTCGACGGTGGCGGCGAGAATGACACGCTGATGGGCGGCGAGGGCGACGACACGCTGCAAGGCGGTCAGGGCGACGATCTGCTCGACGGTGGTGCGGGTGTCGACGTGATGACCGGCGGTGCCGATCAGGACAGCTTCGTCAACGTGAATGCGGGCGATGATGTCGACGGTGGCAGCGCTGGCGTGGACTATGACACGCTTGATCTGCGCGGCTCGGCCCCTGAAGGTGGCCGCCTAGAGGTTACCTATACCTCTGATGATCGCGAAGACGGTTTTGTTGACTACTTCAACGAAGACGGCAGCGATGCCGGGCGTTTGAACTTTGTCGAGATCGAAAATGTTATCATCCCCTGTTTCACACCGGGCACCAAGATCGCCACACCGCGTGGTGAGGTCCGTGTGGAGGCGCTTGAGGTCGGTGACCGGGTCATCACCCGCGACAACGGCATCCAAACGATCCGTTGGGTCGGCGCACGTGAGATGACGGGGGCCGAATTCGAAATGGCTGCCCATCTCAAGCCGGTGCTGATCCGCAAGGGCGCGCTTGGCAATGCACTGCCCGAGCGTGACATGATGGTCAGCCCCAACCACCGCGTGTTGGTCGCCAACGAGAAAACGGCGCTCTACTTCGAAGAGCGTGAAGTGCTGGTTGCGGCGAAACACCTGACCGGCATGGAGGGCATCGACGTGGTCGAGGTCTCTGGCACCACCTACATCCACGTGATGTTCGACCGCCATGAGGTGATCCTGTCGGATGGCACATGGACAGAGAGCTTCCAGCCTGGTGACATGTCGCTGGCCGGTATCGGCGAAGAGCAACGCAACGAGATTCTCGAGCTCTTCCCCGAGCTTGCGACACAGGACGGCATCGAAGGCTACACCGCCGCCCGCCGGTCGCTGAAAAAGCACGAAGCCAGCTTGTTGGTGAAATAAGCCCGCGGGGGCGGGAAGCGATGCAGCTTAGAAACGGGGCGGGTAACCGCCCCGTTTTCTTTTCTGGGGCTATCTCTGCGGCTTTCGCCACGCGGCCCAATCTTCGGGCGTGTCGAGGTCGAGCCGCGCGCGTTGACCGGGCAGGGGCACCATCTGCACCCGCGCGCCTGCGCCACGCACCACCGCACGGCCCCCATCATCGCCGCTCAGCTGTTTGAGTTGGTCAAACAGCGCGGCGGCAAAGATGATCGGATGCCCCGGCCTGCCATCCTCTGTCGCGGCGCGCCAGACCAACGTCTCACTGCTTAGATCAACCGAGGCCGCAAGGCAGGCCAGATCGCTGGGCTCAAGGTCGGGCATGTCGGCCAACATCACCATGGCCGCCGCCGTGTCCGGGGGCAGGGCCGCAAAGGCGCTGCGCAGGCTGGCGCCCATGCCCTCGGACGCATCGGGAATGGGAAGCGGCGTGATATCCAGCCCGGTCAGGGCCGTGTAGCGCGGATGCGGCGCGGGCGGCAGGGCGACCATCACGGGGCCGACGCTTTGCGCGACCCGCGTCTGACGGCGCAACAGGGGCTGGCCGTCCACGTCTTCCATCAATTTGTCGCGCCCCCGCATCCGGGAAGAGGCTCCGGCAGCGAGGAGGATCACAGGCAGAGAGGCTTTTGTCATGGCGCCAGACTACCGGGCGCAGCGCGCGGGGATAAGGGCTTTCTTGCACCTTGCCACGGGCCAGATATCAGCGCCGCCAAAGGTTGCAAATTCCTGCTAAACCACCGTTGGCAGGGCGCTTTTTCGTGCTACCCTTGCCCCATGAACATTAAAGACCTGATCCCGCACACACTGTTTCGCAAAGCCCGCGAATATTCTCGTAAACTTTGGGTGCGGGTGGTCGTCATGGGGCTGTTGGCCTTTGTCGCCCTCGGGATGACGCAGCTGTTTGAGCCCTTGGTGCCCAAGGAGGTCGCCACACGTTTGACGGGCGAGGCGGCGGATCGGCTTTTGCAGATCATCGCGGATGCGATGCTTGCGGTTACGATCTTTTCGATCACCATCATGGTCACGGTCTACCGCTCTACCTCGGCCCAATTCACGCCGCGGGCGCATCGGCTGATCATTCAGGACCGGACCACCCAGAACACCCTTGCCGTTTTCATCGGCGCCTATGTGTATGCTTTGGTGGCGATCATCATGCGCGAGTTGGGCATCTATGTCGACGAACGCTCATTCGTGCTGTTTCTGACGACAGTGATGGTGCTGGCGATCATCGTGATCTTTCTGATCCGTTGGGTGCTTCACCTGCAAAGTTTCGGTAGCCTGATCGACACCACGCGCCAAATCGAAGCCGTAACCACATCGCTGTTCAAGGAGCGGCTAAAGACCCCCTGCATGGGCGGCCACCCTCTGACCGGCCCCACCCCTGACAACGCCCGCCCGATCTTTGCCCCCGAAAGCGGGTATATCAAACATATCTACCCCGAGGCGCTGGACCAGCAGGCGCGCGATCATGGGGTGGCGATCTATCTTACCCGCCGCATCGGCGATTTCGTTTTTGTCGGAGAGCCTTTGGTCATGGTCACCCAGCAGGGCAGCCCGCAGGACGACGAGCACGACTGGGACAGCCTTGAGCAAAAGGTTTTCGACACCGTGCAACTGGGCGATCTGCGCACCTTTGACCAAGACCCGCGCTTTGGCCTGCGGGTGCTGGGAGAGGTCGCCTCCAAAGCGCTGTCGCCGGGGATCAACGATGGTGGCACGGCGATTGATGTCATCACCCGCATCGGGCGCATCCTGTCTTATTATTCGGACGAGGCGAAGCCGGGCGGCAAGGTCAACTTGCCCAACCTGCATATCGCGCCGATCCCGTCGGACGCCCTGATCGAAGACGGCTTTGGCGCGCTGGCCCGCGATGGGGCCTCGGTCGTTGAGGTGCAGATGGCCTTGCAAGAGGTGCTGGCCGGGCTGATGCACCACCCTGACCCCGGCCTTGCCGCCTCGGCCCGGGACGCGGCAGAGAACCACCTGCGCCGCGCTTTCGAAGAGGTGCCCTTTGGCCCCGACCGGGCGCGGATCTGGGCCGCCGCATGCAAAGAGGTGCGCGCGGCGGTGGAGACACCGGACTAAGCGGAGGTCAGAGGGGGCGGATTTTCAGCTGCGTGATGCGGTTTCCGTCCCGTTCCATCACTTCGAACCGGAAGTTGTGGAAAGAGAACACCTGCCCCACGGTGGGGATCATCTGCGCTTCGTGGATCACCAGCCCGGCCACGGTATTGGCCTCGTCATCGGGGAGGGACCAGTCGGTGGCCCGGTTAAGATCGCGGATCGTCATGGCCCCTTCGACCATCAGATGCCCGTCTTCGGACTGTTTGAGCGGGTGATCTGCGTCGGGGTCGAATTCGTCTGTAATCTCGCCCACGATCTCTTCGAGGATGTCTTCGAGCGTGATCAGCCCTTGCAGTGAGCCATATTCATCCACCACCAGCGCAAAATGCGTGCGGCGGCGCAGGAACTGGCGCATCTGTTCATCGAGGGTTGAGGTTTCGGGCACGAAATAGGGTTTCATCACCACATCGGCCACGTTGAACCCCTTGAGCGCCGCCGCATTGCCGTTGGGGCCGCCGATCAGCTTGTACATGGCGCGCAGCAGGTCCTTGGCGTGGATCACGCCGATGATGTTTTCCGGATCATCGCGGAAGACGGGCAGGCGGGTGTGGTTGGATTGCAGGCATTTTTCCATGATGTCGGTCGGGTCGGATGCCGCATCGATCATCTCGATCCCCGAACGGTGCAGCATGACCTCTTCGACCGCGCGTTCGCGCAGGTCGAGCGCGCCCAAGATACGGTCGCGGTCTTCCTTTTCGACGACGCCTTCGGAATGGCCAAGTTGCAAGGCGCCGGCGATCTCTTCGCGGACGGCCAGAATGTTGCTGTCCGGGTCAATCTGAACGCCGAACAGCCGCAGCACGCCGCGCACGAAATAGCGCACCGCCGTCACCACCGGCGAGAAGACAAGCACCACGATGCTGATTGGGCGCGAGACCAGCGCCGCCGCCGTTTCGGCATTGGTAATGGCATAGGTCTTGGGCAGCACTTCTGAGAAGACAAGCACCAGAAGTGTCATCACCAGCGTCGCCAGCGCCACGCCGCTTTCGCCGAAAAGCCGGGTGAACAGCGCCGTCGCCATGGAGGCGGCAAGGATGTTGACCAAGTTGTTGCCCAGAAGGACCGAGCCGATCAGCCGCTCGTTATCCTCGGTGATTTTGAGCGCCCGTATCGCCCCGCTTGCCCCTTTGTCGGCCTGCGCGCGCAGCTTCCCGCGCGAGGCCGCGGTCAGTGCGGTCTCGGACCCCGAAAAGAAGCCCGACAGGACGAGGAGAAACAGGATAATTCCGGTACTGATCCAGAATGCGGTGTCAAAAAGGGCGGGGCCCGTTTCCATGAGGTCTAAATCCATCCATTATGTGTTGCGAATGTTATGGGCGCAGGGGCTGCGTCATTCAAGGGTCGCAACGGGTGAGGGTGGTGTGATGCAGGCGAAAATCAACTGTGCAGAGCTCGGGGTTCTGGACGGGCCGCTGCTGTTGTTCGGCGGGCCCTATTCCAACCTTCAGGCGGTAGCAGCGCTGGCGGATTTTGCCGCCGCGCACGGCATCGGCGGGGGTCAGATGATCTGCACCGGGGATATCGTCGCCTACTGCGGGGCACCAAGCGAAAGTGTGGCGGCGATCCGGGCGCTTGGCTCTGCCGTGGTGGCGGGCAATTGTGAGTTGCAACTGGCCAGCGGGGCCGAGGATTGCGGCTGCGGCTTCGCGCCGGGCAGCAGTTGCGACATGCTTTCGGGCGCGTGGTACGCCCATGCCGTGCGGGCGTTGGATGCGGAGGCGAAGACGTGGATGGGATCACTGCCGGATGTGGCCGTGTTTCAGCATCAGGGGCAGCGCTACGGGGTGATCCACGGCGGGGTGTGCGATGTGGCGCGGTTCATCTGGTCAGAGAGTGCAGAGGCGGTGTTCGAGGAGGAGTGGCAGGCCTTGGAAGAGGTCACAGGCCCCGTCGATCACATCATCGCCGGGCATTCCGGTCTGCCCTTTATCCGCAAGACGGCGCGTGGGCGCTGGATCAATGCAGGGGTGATCGGCATGCCGCCCCACGACGGTGGCCAGCAAACGCGGGTGGCCGTGTTGGACGGGGGCGAAGTGCGGTTTCACCGGCTTAGCTATGATGTGGCAGGGGCCGTGGCCGACATGACAAAGGCCGGTCTGCCGCGCGCCTATGCTGACGCGCTGCAAAGCGGTTACTGGCCGTCGGAAGACGTGCTGCCACCGGGGTTGCGCGTGCCGTCCTTGGCCAGAGGGTGACGCTCTAGCACGAGGTCCGACAGGCGCTCTTCCAGAACATGGGTATAGATCTCGGTCGTGGCGACATCGGCGTGGCCCAGCATGGTCTGGATCGCGCGCAGGTCCGCGCCATTGGCCAGCAGATGCGTGGCAAAGGCATGGCGCAGGGTGTGCGGCGTGACCTTTTCAGGGGGCACACCCCCGGTCACGGCGAATTCCTTGATCAACAGATAGAACCGATGCCGCGTCAGATGGCCCGTTGCCCCGCGCGACGGGAAGAGATGCCGTGCGGGCGGTTTGCCCTTGGCTTGGGCCGCTTCATCCGCCTTGTCGCGCACCACCAGCCATGCGGCCAGCGCATCACGCGCAGGCTCTGACAGCGGCACCAGCCGCTCGCGGCCCCCTTGCCCGAAATCAGCAGCAGGCGCGGATCGCCGCGCGCGGCGCTGACCGGCAGGCTGACCAATTCGCTGACCCGCATGCCAGTGGCATAGAGCAGTTCCATCAGGCAGGTGTTGCGCAGTTGGTCTGCCAGTGCCCGGCCTGAGTTGCGCGCGGCATCCAGAAGCCGGTCGACCTCTTCTTCAGAGAGAATCTTGGGCAGACGTTTGTCTTGCCCCGGTCCGGCGATTTGCACGGCGGGATTGTCTTCGCGCAGCCCTTCCTCAAAGGCAAAGCGGTAGAGCTGTTTGATCGCCGAAAGCCGCCGCGCGCGGGTGGATTTAGCCAGCCCCTGCGCGTCGCAATAGACAAGGTAATCCTCAACCTCGCCGCGGCTGGCGGTGAGGAAATCGTGATTGCGCTGCGCCAGAAAGGAATCGAAATCCTTGAGGTCGCGGCCATAGGCCAGCTGCGTATTGGTGGCGGCACCCTGTTCGGCGGCGGCGGCCTCCAGAAAGCTGGAGATCCAATGAAAGGTCGGGGTCTGGGAAATCATCATTGCTGGAGCAATACAATCTGCAAGGCGGCACGTCGGGCGGTGTCTTCCAACCCGAGGGCGCGCAGGGTGGCTAGGGCGTCGCGGAGCGCCGATGTGTCACCACTCGCCCCGTCATGCAAGAGCGACAATAGGCGCAAAATCGCCATGCCCAATTCCTTGTCCCTCGCCAGCGCCATCAGGTCGGCGCGCGGGGTGGGATTGGCGAAAGCATCGTGAACAGCAGCGGCCAAGGGCGCATCCGGGGCGGGGCCTTCGGGGGTATCGCCAACCGCTACGGCGCGCAGCAATTCGTCTTCGGGGGACTTGCCGATCACCCGCGCCGCGGCGGCCTCGTAATTGGGCGACAGCAGCGCCACATCCCGCGCCAGACGCGCGGCATGGCCCGCAAGCGGCATGGTCGAGAGGGGTTCGGCAAAGAGCGTGGCAAAGGCCACTTCGAGAGAGGCCTCCCGCATCGCTTCCCATGCAGGCGGCAGGGTCTTGGCCACCGCCTCTGCGCTGCTGGTGCGCAGGGCTGTCTCAAAGCGTTGCAGCGCCGCGACACGGTCCCAGACGCCCCCCGATGCAGCGGGCTGGCGGTCTGTATACAGCCCCAGCAGCAGGTTGTCGGGCAGGGCACCCGCGCGGGTCAGACGCTCGGCGGCCTCAAGCTGGGCTTTCCATCCGGCGATGTCGCGCAGATCGGCCACCGCATAGGCGCGCGGCAGGATGTTGGAGGGCAGCGGCTCACCAATGGTTTCAAACAGGCGAAAGGTCATCGGGTCCATCTGGCGCGGCACGCGCAGCGGTTCGGCCCCTTCGTAGAAATCCGGGTTGAGGAAACGGTCAAAGAGTTCAAGCTGCGCCTCTGGCAACAGGCCGAGCGCCTGCGCCGAGCCAAAGGTCAGAGCCGCGTTTTCCCAATTGCCCGCGCGGGCGTTGCAAAAAATTCGGGTGCCATAGTCATGGGTCAGATGCGGTGATTTCATCAGCCGCTCGCAAACGCGGTGTTCGGTGCCGGTGAGCAGGGAAAGCTGCATCCAAAGGTCGAAATGCGCGGTCGAGGTGGTCACCCCGGCCTGTTCGATCAGCGACAGCGCCGGATCGAGCGCGCCCAGCTCCATCAGTTTTTCGCCCCGTGCCAGCGCCAATAGATCGCCATTGCGCGCCTCGCCCTGCGGGGCCTGCGCCTCGGCCAGAAGCACGGTATAGAGCAGGGCCTGCGCGGCGGGCAAATGCAGGTCGGGCAGGTTGCGAATACGCTCGATCAGGGCAGTGGTATCGCTGCCCATCCAGATGTCCCCACGCAGCCCAGTGACCGAGCCGGGCACCAGCCCGATGCGGCGCGGCGCGCCATCGCCCAGTGGGGTGACCTGCACCTCGGGGGGCAAGGCGTTGTTGGCGACAGGCGGTTCCGCCACCCGGCCCGGATTGGGCGGGCGCTTGGGGCTGTTTTCGGGCGGCGATTGCGCCCCGAGCCAGTCGATCACGGAAAGCGGTTGGTCATTGGCGGCGGGGGCTTTTCCTGTTCCCCGGCCTCTGAGGTTTTGCGCGATCGCGGCCCAGATTGCGGTCTTCGTCGGATTCGGCCAGCAGGGCGCTGGCACTGACCGAGCAGATCAACGCAGCGCAAAGGGCCAAACCGCGTTTTGACAGCGCGTTTGCCACCCCGCTCAATCCGCTGTCAGCGTGACGGGCTGGCGTGTCTCAATCTGTTCGGGCGAAAAGTCCACGCCAAAGAAGGGCCCGACGTAGGCATAGCCCACCAGCCCGATGAAGCCGACAATCAATAGAAATATCAAAAGCTTAAAAAGTTTACCCATGATTAATGCCTGCCCGGAATTCTGCTATTTTGCCAAACTATATATGGCCTTTCCGGCAAGATCACGTCATTCAGAGAAAAATGAGCGGAATTAAGCACAGCATAACCGATGGCGATGAAATGCCGCCCCGTTACCGTCTGAACAAGACGGTGGCGCTGGTTGGCATGATGGGGGCGGGCAAGACGGCGGTGGGGCGTGCGGTCTCGGCCAAGCTGGGCGCGCCCTTTCTGGACAGCGATGCCGAGATTGAGGCGGCGGCCAATCTGAGCGTGCCCGAAATCTTTACCCGCGACGGAGAACCGTTCTTTCGCAAACGCGAGACAGAGGTCATCGCCCGGCTGCTGGCAGAGGAACGTTGCATCCTGTCCACCGGCGGCGGGGCGTTTCTGGCCGAGGTAAATCGCGACAATATCGCGGCTTACGGTGTGGCGCTCTGGCTGGATGCGGATCTTGATCTGCTGTGGAACCGGGTGCGCTATAAGGACAGCCGTCCGCTGCTGCGCACGGCTGATCCCAAGGCCACGCTGACCGCGCTCTACCGCGACCGGGTGCCGCTTTACCGGCTGGCGGATCTGTCGGTGCGCTGTGATCCGCGCCTGTCGATTGACGCCATGGCCAATCGGGTGATCGATAAGCTGCTGACAAGGCCGGATGTTTTGGAGAAATTGGATGCGTGAGACGGTATCCGTAGCCCTGCCGGGGCGGGAATATGATGTAATCATCGGGCCGGGGTTGCTGGCCGATGCGGGCGCGCTGATCGCGCCGCTGCTGCGCCGCAAGCGCGTCGCCGTCATCACCGAAAGCCGCGTGGCCGCGTTGCATTTGCAAACGCTGCGGGACGGGTTGGCCGCCGAGGGCATCGCGATGTCGGCGCTTGAACTCGCGCCCGGAGAGGGGACCAAGGACTGGGCCAATCTGCAGCGCTCGGTCGACTGGCTGCTCGACGAACAGGTGGAGCGCGGCGATATCGTCGTGGCCTTTGGCGGCGGGGTGATCGGCGATCTAGTGGGCTTTGCCGCCGCCGTGCTGCGGCGCGGGGTGCGTTTTGTGCAGATCCCCACATCGCTTCTGGCGCAGGTCGACAGTTCGGTGGGTGGCAAGACCGGGATCAACGCAAGCCAAGGCAAGAACCTGATCGGGGCATTCCATCAACCCAGCCTCGTGCTCGCCGATACCGAAGTGCTGGGGACCATGCCGCCCCGCGATTTCCTCGCCGGGTATGGCGAGGTCGTAAAATACGGCCTGCTGGGCGATGCGGATTTCTTTGATTGGCTTGAGGCGCAGGGGCCAGCCCTTGCGGCGGGCGATATGGAAGCTCGGATCGAGGCGGTGCGCCGTTCGGTCCAGATGAAGGCCGATATCGTGGAACGCGACGAGACCGAGCAGGGCGACCGCGCGTTGCTCAACCTCGGCCATACTTTCGGCCATGCGCTTGAGGCGGCGACCGGCTATTCCGACCGTCTGCTGCATGGCGAAGGGGTGGCGATCGGCTGTGCGCTGGCCTTTGAGCTTTCCGCGCGGCAGGGCCTATGCCCGCAGGAAGACCCCAGCCGCCTGCGCGCCCATCTGGCGCAGATGGGCATGAAGACCGACCTGCGCGATATCCCCGGCGACCTGCCAGAGGCCGAAGAGTTGCTGCGCCTGATGGGGCAGGACAAAAAGGTTGTCGATGGCCGGTTGCGTTTCGTTCTGGCGCGCGGCATCGGCCAAGCCTTTGCCGGGGCCGAGGTCGACAATGCCGATGTGCTGGCCCTGCTGCGCGACGCGCTAAGCGCGCGCCAGTGACCCGCGGCGGGCTGGGCCCGGCGGTTTAACTCTGTTCTTTAAGGTGTTGTGGTGCCGAATAAAAAGGGCGGCGCCGCCAAGTCGGATGTTTGAGACAAGCGTCACCCTGCATGTCTGAACGTCTTGACATGGCGCCCGCGTGGAGCGCCTCTGATCCGGTTGCCGAACTGATGAATGCCCGGCGGGTATCGCGATGGGGAGAGGTCTAATCCGGCGCGGTTAAAGACCTGTCACGGCCGCGGTCGCAGAGGGTGGGCAGGGCGCAACGGCGCCCCGCCCGAAATCGCATAGGGTTTAAAAAGGGATCTCGTCATCGAGATCACGGCTGCCGCCACCGCCGCCGCTGCCACCACCGCTGCCGCCGCCCGAGGAGGACGGGCCGCTGTCATAGCCGCCGCCGTAGTCATTGCCGCCGCCACCGCCGCCACCACCGTAGCCGCCGCCACCACCACCGCCGCCGGACCCGGCGCCACCGGGACCGTCGAGCATGGTCAGCGTGCCGCCAAAGCCCTGCAGCACCACTTCGGTGCTATAGCGGTCCGCGCCGGATTGGTCTTGCCATTTGCGGGTTTGCAACTGGCCTTCGATATACACTTTGGAGCCCTTCTTGAGGTACTGCTCGGCGATGCGAACGAGCCCCTCTTGGAAGATCGCCACCGAATGCCATTCGGTCTTCTCGCGGCGCTCACCGGTGTTGCGGTCTTTCCATGTTTCCGAGGTGGCGATGCGCAGGTTGCACACTTTGCCGCCGTTCTGGAACGACCGCACCTCGGGGTCGCGCCCGAGGTTGCCGATAAGGATCACTTTGTTCACTGAGCCGGCCATCTTGCCCCCTCGTTTGTCATTGCTGTGTCATTGCGTCGGGCGCGATCCGAGCGCGCCCAATTCGGCCGTTTATATCGCGGTTGTCCGCCGGATGACACCGGCTTTCCCACCTCGCCGCCCATCAAGGCACGCCGCGTGGCGGGCCGGTTTCCGGGGGCTGGTAGGCCGCGCGGTTTTGGGTATACTGCGCGCAATGCAACGGCAGGGGGCAGAGATGCGAAAGACGGGACGTTTGGCCGGTCTGGCCGCGGTAGGTTTGGCGGCAGCCGGGATGATCGCGATGGGGGCAGCGCCGGCGGCTGCCGATATGTTTGCCAGCAAAAACCGCGCGGGTTTGTTTTCTTCACAGAAAAGCATCCTCGATAACCGCGCATCCAAGCAATATTCCGCCTCCGTTCGGCTGCAACCGCCCAAGGTTGTCACCCCGACGAAATGGGATGCGCCGAAATACAACGGTTCCTACAAAGGGGCCTTTCTGACCCATGCCCGCGCGGCGGCGACCCGGCATGGTATCCCGGTTGATCTGTTTCTGCGGTTGGTTCAGCAGGAAAGCGGCTGGAACCCCAAGGCGCTGTCGCACAAGGGGGCGATGGGATTGGCTCAACTGATGCCCCAGACCGCGCAGGCGCTGCGCGTCGACCCGACCGATCCGGTGCAGAACCTTGAAGGCGGCGCGCGCTACCTCAAAATACAGTACCGCGCTTTCGGCAGTTGGGAGCTGGCGCTGGCGGCTTATAACGCGGGGCCGGGGGCGGTTAAGAAATACGGGGGCGTCCCCCCTATAAAGAAACGCGGAATTACGTTAAAGTGATCACTGGCAGCTAAGCCATTGATATCTATGGGTCTGTATGGCGCGGTGGGCGTTTGTCCGCCTATTTTCACGTGCCTATGCCCCTTTGGCCCGGCGCCCTAGGGAACCGCTGGGGCGATCGTGGGGTTCTTTGATCAGAAACTTTGCAGCGGGAAATTCTCGCCTCAGAGATAAAAGATCAAAGGAGAACGACATGCTGACGAATATGAAAAATATCGCCCTTGCCGCCGGTGTAAGCGTTATTGCGCTGAGCAGCTCTGCTTTTGCCCAAGATAAGATCATGGTCTCGAAAATCGACGTTGAATCCTCTGTCAGCGCGGCTGCAGAGAGCAACGCCATGGACTTCTATCCTGATCTGGAAGAAGACCTGCGCGCCGAAGTGGCAGAGCGTGTGCCGATGAGCAGCGATGGTGCCGATCCGCAGATCAAGATCGATATCCGCAAGATCTCTCTCAACGGCGCAACCATGTTGCCCGACAGTAAAGAATTCAACGAGTTGGAAGGCGTTGTTGATATCACAAGCCCCACCGGTGACAACGCTGGTCTGAGCTTCCCGGTGAAGATCTCGGCCTATAGCGGCGAAGACATCGCACCCGAAGGCTATGTCAACGTGCCGCCGTCTGAGACTGAATTCTACGTTGCGCTCGTGTCGACCTTTGCCGATGTTGTGGCCGAAGGTCTGGCCAATGTGAACACAGCCGGTTCGTCCGTCGACCCCTAAATCCGGATCACGATTACCTCAGGCCGTTCCCCCTTAAACCGCCTGAGGGAGCAGGCGCGGCTCTTCGGAGCCGCGCCTTTTTCATTCTGCTGCCGTGCCCACTTCGATCACCGGCTCCATCTCGGCGAATTGCTGGGCTGAGAGGTGGCATTTAATCTGATGCCCGTCCGCCATGGTGACCATCGGCGGGACCTCCCGTTCGCAGAGGTCCCCCGGCACCTGTGATTTCCAGCGACAGCGCGTCTGGAAAGGGCAGCCCGGCGGCGGGTTCATGGCCGAGGGCACGTCGCCTTCGAGGACGATGTGTTTCTTCTTTACCTTGGTGTCGGCAATCGGCACGGCACTCAGCAGCGCCTCGGTATAGGGGTGATAGGGGGCGAGAAGACCTGATCGGTGTCGCCCAATTCGACCACATGGCCCAGATACATCACCATCACCCGGTCGCTGAGATAGCGCACGATGGAAAGGTCGTGACTGATGAACAAGAGCGTCGTCTTCTGCTCGCGCTGGATCTCCATCAGCAGGTCGGTCACCGCCGCTTGTACGCTTACATCCAGCGCCGAGACGGGCTCATCCGCCACCACGATCCGCGCGTCACCCGCAAAGGCGCGGGCAATGCCGACCCGCTGCTTTTGCCCACCGGACAGTTGCCGCGGCATGCGGGTTGCGAATTCACGCGGCAGTTTGACCAGATCGAGCAGTTCCAGCATGCGCTGCTTGCGCTCTTTCTCATTCTTGCCGATGCGGAAAATTTCCAACGCGCGGATGATCTGCCGCCCGACGGTCATGGAAGGGTTCAGCGTGTCGAAGGGGTTTTGAAAGACCATCTGAACATCGGCGACGTTCTTGGTCGTGCGGTCGTCGATGGGCACCCCGCCAATATCCTTGCCATCAAGGTAGATGTGCCCCTCGGTCGCCGTCTCTAGCCCCATGAGGACCTTGGCGAAGGTGGATTTGCCGCAGCCCGATTCCCCGACAATGGCGAGGGTTTCGCTCTCATGGGCCTCGAAACTCAAGGATTCGTTGGCTTTGACCACCTTGGTATTGCCGCCGCCGAACATGGCATTTGCCGCGACCTGATAGTATTTCTTGAGCCTGTCCATCTTGAGGACGACCTCGCCAACCTCGCCCTTTTCCTTGACCTCGGCCAGTTCCAGTGGCGCTTGCCAGTCGATTTCTTGAAAGCGAATACAGCGGGTTTCGTGCCGGTCGTTGCCGGGTACGCTTTCCATCGGGATCGGCGCGGCATCGCAGCGGCCCGCCATGAAATAATCGCAGCGGGGGCCGAAGTTACAGCCGGGCGGGCGTTCATGGGGCAGGGGAAGTTGCCGGGGATAGCCACAAGAGGCCGCGCGTTCTTGTCGGCGCCGGGCAGTGGGATCGAACGGAACAGCGCCTGCGTATAGGGGTGCTGCATCTCGTCGAAGACATCGTGGATGGAGCCTTTCTCGACCGCTTCGCCGGAATACATCACGCAGATGCGGTCGCAGGTTTCCAGCACCAGCCCGAGGTTGTGAGAGATGAACAGCATCGAGGTGCCGTATTTCTTGCCCAAGTCTTTCACCAGATCCACCACCGCCGCTTCGACGGTCACATCAAGCGCGGTCGTCGGCTCATCAAGGATCAGAAGCGAGGGTTCTGACATCAGCGCCATGGCAATCACGATGCGCTGCTGCTGCCCGCCCGAGAGTTGGTGCGGGTAGGCTTTCAAAATGCGTTCTGGATCGGGAAGTTTCACATCCGTGACCACCTGAAGCGCCCGCGCATAGGCTTCTTTCTCGGACATGCCCGCGTGGATCATCGGCACTTCCATCAGCTGTTTGCCGATCCGCATGGCGGGGTTGAGGCTGGCCATCGGCTCTTGATAGATCATCGCGATCTCGCTGCCGCGAATGTCGCGTAGCTCTTCGGGGCTCATCTCGCTGAGGTCGCGGCCCTTGAACTTGATGGAGCCGCCGACGATCCGGCCATTGCGGCCCAGATCCTGCATCACGCCCAGCGCCACGGTCGACTTGCCGCAGCCGCTTTCGCCCACCAGCCCCACAGCTTCGCCCGGTTGGACGCTGACAGAGAAATCCATCACGGCGGGGATCTCGCGCAGGCGGGTGAAGAACGAGATCGACAGGTTGTTGATCTCAAGAATGGGGCCGTCGTAATCAGTCTTTGGCATTTGTCTCTCCCAGTCGGGGGATCAAAAGGGTCCGGGAGGGGGCGCCCCCGGAGGATGTTTCTTAGTCGCGCAAGGATTCTTCGCGCAGGCCGTCGGCCAGCAGGTTCAGGCCCAGAACGAGGCTCAGAAGTGCAAGCGCGGGCGCGATGGCCGCGTGCGGATAGAGCGACAGCAGGCGGCGGCCTGCGTTGATCGTGCTGCCCCAATCCGGGCTCTCGCTTTCCAGCCCAAGGCCGAAGAACCCCAAAGTGCCGAGAAGGATCGTGGTATAGCCGATGCGCAGGCAGAAATCGACGATCAGCGGGCCACGGGCGTTGGGCAGAATTTCCCACAGCATGATGTACCACGGGCCTTCGCCACGGGTCTGGGCGGCGGCGACATAGTCGCGCGTTTTGATGTCCAGCGCGAGGCCGCGCACGATGCGGAACACCGTGGGCGAGTTCACGAAGACGACCGAGACAAAGACCACCAGCACACCGGCGTCGATATCAAAGAGGTCGATCATGCTCGGCAGGCCAGGGATGCGGTAGGTGTCCGTCGCCACGATCGCACCGTCGGTAGAGACCAGCGACAGGTACAGCCAGCCGACAATACCGAGCACCACGATCAACAGCGGCGTGCGGAAGGACGGCTGCGTGTAATAGCGTGAGTTCAGCAGGACCGCGAGGAAGATCAGCGGGAAGATAAACAGGAACACGGCCATGTAGTTCGGGATGCCGGTCAGCACGATCTCGGGCGTGACCAACAGGTAGAACAGCAAGATCACCGGGAAGGCGAGGATCAGGTTTGCCAAAAAGCTGAGGATCGTATCCAGCCGACCGCCGTAGTAGCCCGCAGGCAGGCCCAGCGTGATCCCGACCATAAAGGCAAAGAGCGTCGCCAGCGGCGCGATCTGCACCACGACCCAAGAGCCCTTGATCAGCCGAGAGAAGACATCGCGGGCAAGGTTGTCACCGCCCAACAGGAACCACGGGTATTCGCCCTCATCGGGGCTGCGCAGCGGGGTGCCGGGCAGCTTGTTCTTCATGCCCGAAGTTTGGCTAAGGCTGTCGTGCGTCACCAACAGGTCGAACAACCCGCCAAAGACTCCGGTGAATACCCAGAACATGACGATGGCAAAGCCGATCATCCCCACGGTGCTGTCGAATAGCTTGCCGTAGAGGCCAAGGCGGCGTTTGAAGTGGATGGAGACGGCGAAGGTCAGGATCAGCGCGATCCAGACCGGCAGCATCTGCTGCGACATGCCGCCGAAGATGCCTGCCTGCGGCCCCATGAAGGCACCGGCGACGATATAGATCAGCACCACAAGGATCAGCAGCGCAAACAGCAGGATCACCGCACGGTTCAGTCCGCCCGCCACACCGCCGCGTCGGGCAACGGTGCCGTCGGGGTTGATCTCTTGTGCCTCACTGGCAGGCAGGAAGGAAACGACAATCTGCGCCGCGACAGCCAAGGCCAGCATCACGCAAAGGCCGAGGAAGATGATGTTGAGCCCCGCAAGAGACCCGGTCCATGTCAGTTGTTCCATGTCCATGCTCCCTTATGAAATGCGAATGCGCGGGTTGAGGAAGACGTAGCCGATATCAGAGATCAACTGCGTCACAAGCACGACGATGACCGACACGACCGAAACGGCGAGCAGCAGTTCGATGTCGTTGTTCGCAGCCGCTTGGACGAGGAGCCAGCCGAAGCCCTTGTAGTTGAACAGCGTCTCCACAATCACCACACCGTTCAGCAGCCATGGGATTTGCAGCATGATCACCGTGAAGGGCGCGATCAGCGCGTTGCGCAGGGCGTGTTTCAGCACGATCTCAGAGAATTTCACCCCTTGAGCCGCGCTGTGCGGATATACTGCGCGGTCATCACCTCGGTCATCGACGCCCGCGTCATCCGGGCGATATAGCCCATGCCGTAGAGCGAGATGGTCAGCACCGGCAGGAAGAAGTTCCAGAAGTTGGCGTCTTTCATGGCAGACGTGGCGGAGCCAAGAAATAGGGTTTTACTGTCGATCCAGCCCCATTCCGCCAGAAGCGGCGAGAGGCCAAAGCGCGAGGAGGCCAGCACCGCGATGAAGATCACGCCCGAGACATATTCAGGCGTCGCCGTGGTGGCGATGGAGAAGGTCGAGAGCGAGCGGTCAAGCTTGGAGCCTTCGCGCATGCCCGCCAGCACACCGACGATCAGCGCCGAGGGGACCATCAGCATCAGCACCCAGAACATCAACTTGCCGGTGAGTGCGAGGCGCGTCAGGACGGTTTCGCCCACGGGTTCTTTGAAGACGGTCGAAAACCCCCAATCGCCTTGCAGGATGCCGCAGCGAGTTGGACGCGCCTCTACCGGGGTGCCGGGGGCGAAACAGCGGCCAAAGGTCTCTTCGGGCGTGTCGCCTTCTGTGACCCATCCGGGCAACACGCCCAGCCATTCGCCGAACTTGTCGACGGTGGGTTGCAGATAGCCGCGGCTTTCAAGGTAGCTGGCCACGGCCTCGTCGGACATGCGGAAGTTGCCTTGGGTCTTGGCGAGCTTTTCGAGGTTCGGATAGAGATTGGTCAGCCAGAATACGATGAACGTCAGGCAGAGCGCCGTCAGCAACATCACACCCAGCCGGCGCAAAATGAATAGTCCCATGTGGTCCCCTGTGGCAGGGTCGGGCGGTGACTTGGCCCGACGATGCGGCCTTTGTGGCCTTTTTGATTTGTGCGGCGCCATCACAGCGCCGGTTCTGTTCGCGGCAGACGTTGCTGCCTGTGCGCACTGTGATGCCTAAGACCCATTGGCGGTCTTTCCCAGCGTCACGCGCTTGGTCGTTGATCTGACTGTTTTCAGAGCAGTTCAGCCATCAGGCACAGAAATTGGTCGCGCGTCAACATTCGGCTGAGCCGTTTGAGGGAGTTTTTGCGACATTTTGAGGGTCTGAAAGCGACATTTCGGGCGCGGATCAGCGCAGCTTGCTGGGGGAGGCCGCTGTGCTGCTGCATGAAACGGGTGAAATAGGCAGCGGAGCCAAAGCCCAGAGAGGCTGCGATTTCGGCGGCGGTTTGATCGGTTTCGGCCAACAGACGCCGGGCGGCGTGGCAACTGCGTTCGGTCAAGAGATCGGCGGCGGATTTGCCGGTGGCCGCCTTGACGGCGCGGGTCAGATGGGTCGGCGTGACGCCCAGTTCCGCTGCGTGATCGGCCATGCTGCCACCCTTGGGCGCGCGCTGGGCGATCAGGGCGCAGAACCGCGCGCTGAGCCTGTCGCCGGCCTTGGGCCGGGGGCGGCATGTTCGTCTGACATGATCTGACGGCGGAGCCATACCGATATCAGCGCAACCTGAGCCTTAAGCGCGTCTTGTTGCAGGGGGCGGCCTTGCTGAACCTCCCGCTGGGTCTGTTCGATCAGGGCCGCAATTTCGGATTGGGCTACACCGTCGCGGATGCGCAACTGGCGCGGCATTTCGGGCAAACGCACATCGCGGTCTTCCGGGATCAGCACCGCATGGCCCAGACATTGATAGCCCAGCTCCAGAGCAAAGAGCGACCGCGCCGGTATCCAGAGCGCGTTATGGGGGCTAATGCCCCGGCGTTGCCCATCCAGCAGCAACCGACCCTGGCCCCGGGTGATCCAGATCAGCAGATGGTGGTCGCGCTCATGGGCGAGGGTCAGCCGCCAATCTTGCCCCGCCGAAAGCTGGGCCAAGGTGTGGGTTTGTATCTGCGTTTGGGGCACGCGGCGCTTTCGTCGAGAAATGGCAACCCTGTCGGGACAATCTACAACGTCAGGCTATCGGATGGTTGGAATAACGCAAGAAACTGTGTGCGCCCTGCGGTTATTGCGGCGTCACCCGATGCCAATCTGCCATTTTGCTACGCATCCAAGTGCGCTGCCGTTTGGCGAAGCGGCGGGTGGCAACCACGGCGGCTTCGCGGGCGCGGTGCAGGGGCCAATCGCCGTCAATGTGGCGGATCAGTTCCGGCACGCCGATGGCGCGATGGGCGGGCAGCGTGGGGTCATATCGCGGACGGAGGGCGGCGACCTCTTCCAAGGCGCCTTGCTCTAACATCAGGTCAAAGCGTTGGGCGATGCGGGCGTTCAGCCAATCCCGCTCAACATCGAAAACGATCGGCAGGCAGTCCGCGAGCGGCAAAAGCGGCGCGCCGGTATCGCGTTGCCAGTCCGACAGGCCGCGCCCGGTGGCCTGCCACACTTCCCAAGCGCGCTGCACCCGCGCGCGGTTGCGTTGGTCAATGCCCGCCGCGGTCTCAGCATCAAGCTGCGCCAGCAGGTCTTCGAGCGCCATGTCATCGCCTTGGGCGCGGACCTCTGGCGGGGTTTCCGGAATTTTGGCCAACCCCTGCGTCAGAGCCGCGAAATAAAGCCCGGTGCCGCCGGTGATGATCACCCGCTGATCGCCGCCCAGCAGCGGGGCCACCTCGCGCAGCCAATGGCCGGTGGAATAGGACGCATCTTCGGCCAGATGACCATAGAGCAGATGCGGCGCGCGGGCCTCTTCTTCGGCTGAGGGCCGGGCGCTGATGATGCGCAGGGGCGCATAGACCTGACTGGCATCGGCGTTCACGATCACGCCGCCCTGCGCCTCTGCGATGGCGAGTGCCAGGGCAGATTTGCCGCTGGCGGTTGGCCCGGCGATCAGCACAGGCCGCTCGGGCGGCAGGTCTTGCAACAGAGCATCAAACTGGGCCTTGGGAATATCCGGCATTTCTTTGCGTCTTCCTTACGTCCCGCATTGAACCTTGGACGTATTTGCGACATTTTGGCGCGAAATGAAAACCCTTCACCGCCGTATGGCTCAAATCTCCCCCGGTTGGTGAAATAATAAGGTGTGCCCGATGTCCCAAGACACCCCCCAAGTCTCCTTTAACCGCGTGATGCTGAAGATTTCCGGGGAGGCGCTGATGGGTGACCTCGGCTATGGCCTGCATCCACCAACCGTCGAACGCATCGCCCGCGAAGTGCAAACGGTGCATTCGCTTGGCGTCGAGATCTGCATGGTCATCGGCGGCGGCAATATCTTTCGCGGGCTGCAAGGCTCTGCGCAGGGGATGGAGCGGACCACGGCGGATTATATGGGCATGCTTGCCACGGTCATGAACGCGCTGGCGATGCAATCGGCGCTCGAAGGTCTGGGCATTCACACGCGGGTGATCAGCGCCATCACGATGAACGAAGTGGCCGAGCCCTATATCCGTCGCCGCGCCGTGCGCCACCTTGAGAAGAAGCGCGTTTGCATCTTTGCCGCAGGCACCGGCAACCCCTATTTCACCACAGACACCGCTGCGACCCTGCGCGCTAATGAGATGTCTTGCGAGGCCATCTTTAAGGGCACCAAGGTCGATGGGGTTTACGACAAAGACCCGGCGAAATTCGATGATGCAAAACGCTATGACACGGTAAGCTATGACGACGTGCTGCAAAAGCGGCTTGGCGTTATGGATGCCTCTGCCATCGCATTGGCACGCGACAACAACCTGCCGATTATCGTCTTCTCGCTGGATGAGCCGGGCGGGTTCAAGGGCATTCTGGCCGGGCAGGGCACCTATACCCGCGTCGGCTAAACGCGAAATGCACCGCAGGTGATCGTCCTACGGCTGGACGATCCGCTTAAGGCCGCCGCGGCTCTCTTGGGGTCGCGGTTGGCGTATGGTGGCGAAGTAATGGGCAGTTGTGAAAGCGCCGCGCCACCGTTAGAAAGCCGTAACGCAAGGAAACAACAAGCAGGCCTCGCCATGTCAGACGAATTTATGCTCGATACCGATGATCTTGAACGGCGGATGAACGGCGCAATTGCGTCGCTTCGGACCGAGTTCGCATCGCTGCGCACAGGGCGTGGCTCGGCCTCTATGCTGGAGCCGGTGATGGTTGAGGCTTATGGCCAAATGACCCCTGTGAACCAAGTCGGCACCGTCAACGTGCCAGAGCCGCGCATGGTGACGATCAACGTGTGGGATAAAGGTCTGGTCGGCAAGGTTGAAAAGGCCATTCGCGAAAGCGGTCTGGGCATCAACCCGCAGCTGAACGGCACCATCATCATGCTGCCGATCCCCGAGCTGAACGAAGAGCGCCGCACCCAGCTGACCAAGGTTGCTGGCCAGTATGCTGAGCACGCCCGCGTTTCGATCCGCAACATCCGCCGCGACGGGATGGACCAGATCAAGAAAGCCAAAAACGACGGCGCGATGTCCGAAGATGACCAGAAGATTTGGGAAGGCGAAGTGCAGGACCTGACCAACCGCTTCATCACCCTCATCGATGACCAGCTTGAGACGAAACAGGCCGAAATCATGCAAGTCTGACCCGGCCCAAGGGCAGGGACACAGCACTTGAAAGAAAAGGCCGAGACATGAGCACCGCCGAAATTCAACCTAAGATTGCTCCCGGTGGGCCGCGACATGTGGCGATCATCATGGACGGCAATGGCCGCTGGGCCACCCAACGCGGGCGGCCCCGGCTGTTTGGTCACCACGCCGGTGCCAAACGGGTGCGCGAAATTGTTGAGGCCTGCCCCGATGTGGGGGTGGAATACCTGACGATTTTTGCCTTCTCGACAGAGAATTGGAAGCGCACGCAGGTCGAGGTGGCGGGGCTTATGTCGCTGTTTCGGCGCTATATCTCCAAGGAAATGCGCAGCCTTAGCGAATATGGCGCGCGGGTTCGGTTCATCGGGGATCGCGACAGGCTGGATGACAAGCTGATCAAACTGATGGGCGAGCTTGAGGCCCATACCGTGCAAAACACCCGCATCAACCTCACGATTGCGCTGAACTATGGTGGCCGCGATGAGGTCGCCCGCGCCACGCATCGTTTGGCCCAAGATGTCGCCAGCGGCAAACTTGACCCCGATAGCGTGGACGAAGAGACCCTGCCGCGCTACCTCGATACCCATGTGCTGCCCGACCCCGATCTGGTGATCCGCACCAGCGGCGAGGCGCGGATTTCGAACTTTCTGCTGTGGCAGTCGGCCTATGCGGAATATGAGTTCATCGACACGCTGTGGCCGGATTTCACCCGCGAGGAATTCGCCCGGCTCTGCGCCGCCTATGGCGGGCGTGACAGGCGGTTCGGTGCGGTCAAGACCTGAGGAGACGTGCGATGAAATCACCTGAACAATGGTCCGACCTGCGGGCGCGGATGCTGTCGGCCAGCGCCATGATCCTGATTGGCCTGCTGGGCATCTGGCTGGGCGGTGTGGTGTTTCATCTGCTGGTGGCATTGATTTGCGGCATGATGGTCTGGGAATTGGTCGGCATGTTGCGCGGGCCTGGGAAGGCGGAATCTTGGCAGCTTGGGCTGGTGACGGGCGTGGCGGTGTTGGCTTCGGTCTATCTGCCGGTGGGCCTTGGGCTGCCGTTGTTGCTGGCGCCAGCGCTTCTGGGGTTCGCGCTTTTGAGCGCCAACCGCACGCTTTACATGAGTTTTACCGCGCTGATCCTGCTGGCGGGCTTTGGTCTGATCCAATTGCGCGATGATATGGGTTTTGGCTGGTTGATGTGGCTGGTGTTGGTGGTCGTGGTCACCGATGTGGTGGGCTATTTCGCCGGTCGCGCCATTGGCGGGCCGAAGTTCTGGCCCAAAGTCAGCCCCAAGAAAACATGGTCCGGCACCGCATCGGGCTGGGTCGGGGCGGCGGTTGTCGGGCTGATCTTTTCCTTCAACACCGGCTTTGGTCTGCAGCTCGTCGGCATCTCGGTCGCGCTGTCGATGGCTTCGCAGATGGGCGATATGGCGGAATCGGGGATGAAACGTAAGATGGGCGTCAAAGACAGCTCGGCGCTGATCCCCGGCCATGGCGGTCTGCTGGACCGCTTTGACGGGATGCTGGGCGCTGCGGTGTTCTTGCTGATCGTCGGGCCGCTGATCGGCTTCCCGCCGGGCGTGAACTGATCCGCTATGCCGCGCAAGATTTCGATACTGGGGGCGACCGGGTCCATCGGTCAAAACACGATTGACCTGATCCGCCGCGCGCCTGACGGCTATGATGTCGTGGCGCTGACCGGGGCGGGCAATATCGCGCAACTGGCGGCGGATGCGAAAGCGCTGAACGCCGAGGTCGCGGTCACCGCGCGCGAAGACCTGCTGGAGGATCTACGCGACGCGCTTAGCGGCAGCGGGATTGAGGCGGCGGCAGGGTCTGACGCGATCGCCGAGGCGGCATCGCGTCCGGCAGATTGGACGATGTCGGCGATCATCGGTGCTGCGGGGCTGGCACCGGGGCTGGCCGCCCTGCGCCAAGGCGGCACGCTGGCATTGGCCAATAAGGAATCGCTGGTCTGCGCCGGGGCGCTGATCATGGGCGAAGCCGAGCGCAATGGCGCCACGATCCTGCCGGTCGACAGCGAACATTCCGCCGTTTTCCAAGCGCTCGTGGGCGAGGATATGACTGCCGTTGAGCGCGTCATCATCACTGCCAGCGGCGGCGCGTTTCGCGATTGGCCGCTAAAAGACCTCGCCAATGCGACGCTCGACCAAGCTTCAAACCATCCGAACTGGGACATGGGTCAGCGGATCACCATCGACTCGGCCTCGATGTTCAATAAGGCGATGGAAGTCATTGAAACGCGGGAATTTTTCGGCGTCTCGCCTGAGGCTATCGAAGTGCTGGTGCATCCGCAGTCGATGATCCATGCGTTGGTGGGGTTCTGCGATGGTGGGCTGATGGCCCATGTCGGACCGCCTGACATGCGTCACGCGATTGGCTATGCGCTGCACCACCCGCAGCGGGCACCTTTGCCGGTGGAGCGGCTGGATCTCACCAAGATCGGACGGTTCGATTTTACCGCCCCTGACGACGCCCGCTGGCCTGCGCTGCGCCTCGCGCGGGAGGTTATGGCGGCGGGGGGCTCATGGGCGCAGTCTTTAATGCGGCCAAAGAGGTTGCGCTGGATGGCTTCATCGCCGGGCAGTTGCGCTTTACCCAAATGGCCGAAATCGTCGAAGAGGTATTGGACGCGCGCGCCGCTGACGCATCGCTGGGCCGGGGCAGCGACGAAATGACACTTGATCTGGTGGCCGAGGTCGATCATCTCGCCCGTAAGGCCGCGACAGCCGCAATTCATAAAAGAGCAGGATAGCACGTTGGACATCATGGGATATTTGCCGGAGTTCGGCGGGCTGATTTGGACGATATTGGCCTTTGTCGTGGCGCTGTCGGTGATCGTGGCGATCCACGAATACGGCCATTACATCGTTGGCCGTTGGACCGGGATCAAGGCGGATGTCTTCAGTCTGGGCTTCGGCCCGGTGCTGTTTTCGCGCATCGACAAGCGCGGCACGCGCTGGCAGTTCGCGCTGCTGCCCTTTGGCGGCTATGTGAAATTCGCGGGCGATTCCAATGCGGCCTCCGGCAAGGACGAAACCGCGATGGAGGCGCTGGCCGAAGACCCCGAAGCGCTGCGCCACACGATGCACGGCGCGCCGCTTTATGCCCGCGCGCTGACCGTGGCGGCGGGGCCGGTGTTCAACTTTGCCCTGTCGATCCTCATCTTTTTCGCCGTGGCGATGACCGCTGGCACCGCCCGCGATCCGCTCACCGTGGGAGAGCTGCGGGCGCTTCCCAACGCTGCCTATGAGTTGCAGCCGGGCGACATTCTGCGCGCGGTCGAAGGCGCGCCGGTGCCCTCGCTTGCTGCCGGTGGGGGCTATAGCGATTTCCTGACGAATTTGCCCCAAGAAGCGGTCTTGAGCTATGACATCACCCGCGATGGGGCCGACCTGACCGTGCCCGGCCCCTATCTGATGCCGCCGCTGGTCAGCAATGTCGCGCCTCAATCGGCAGCGCAAGAGGCCGGTTTGCGCAGCGGGGATGTGATCACCGCCGTCAACGGGCAAGAGATCGTGGCCTTTGGTGAGTTGAAAGAGGTGGTTGAGGCTTCCGAAGGGGCGCCGCAGGAGTTGACCGTCTGGCGCGATGGCGAGACCCTGCCTTTCACCCTCGTTCCCAAAGCCACGGATGAGCCGCAGCCCGATGGCAGTTTCAAGCAAAATCTGCGCATCGGCATCGTCGGCGGCATGGCCTTCGTGCCCGCAACCGATACGCCCGGCGTGGGGGAGGCGCTGAGCTCGGGCCTAGACAACACTTGGCGCATCATCACCGGGTCCATCTCGGGCCTGCGCGAGATGATCGTCGGTAATATCAGCACCTGCAACCTGAGCGGCCCGGTGGGCATCGCCCAGACCTCGGGCGCGATGGCGAGCCAAGGGGCGCAGTCCTTCATCTATTTCATCGCGGTGCTGAGCACGGCGGTCGGTCTGCTGAACCTCTTCCCAATCCCGGCCTTGGACGGCGGGCATCTGGTGTTTTACGCCTATGAGGCCGTGACCGGCAAACCGCCCAGCGATGGCGCGCTGCGGATTTTGATGACCATGGGCATCGCCTTGGTGCTGACCTTGATGCTCTTTGCGCTTGGGAACGACTTGTTCTGCCCATAGGCCGGGCGGCGCCCCTGACAGTGAAAGACATCCTGCGCCTTGCCCTTACGGGCAGGGCGTAATGCCTTGAAATGGTCATAATTGAACAAAATCGTGCCGCAATCCTTGGCTATGGTCATCTTTCATCTAGAAGGAACCCATGATGCACGTTTTACAAGGATCATACCGCGGCCTCAGCCTGCTTTTGGACCTTAACTGGGACCGTGCGTTCTTTGCCGCGGCCATTGCAGCGGCGCTTTCTGCCGGGGCCTTTGTCGCCTCTCTCTGAATGCTTGCGAGTGCGTGATAGAGTGCCTTATCGGGTGCTTCTGCACGATCTTGGCTCATGATGTCATTCTGGCCCAACTTGCCGCATGATATGGTATATTTTCTCGGCCGTTGCTTTTGACAAACCCCGTTAACCTGCGTAGTCAGGTTGACAACAATGTCGTAAAAAAACGGGTCGGTGTAATGGGACTGAGGAACGAGGGCAGAATGCCCGTCGAGTGGGCGCAGCGCAGCAATGTTGGCAAGACCCTTCGGGGGCATCGCTTTGTGTCATGTTGTCCGTGGCCTGGCTCGTGCCGGGCAGCCAAGCGCAGGCGCAGCAATATCAGTTCAACACGGTCGTCATCGACGGCAATGAGCGGATCGGCGACAGCGCGATTCTGCGCCGGGCCGGTATCGGGCGCGGGCAGGCGGTGTCGGGCGGTCAGTTGAACGACGCCTATCAGAACCTGCAAAACTCGGGCCTGTTCGAATCCGTCGCTCTTGAGCCGCAGGGCAACACGCTGGTCATCACGGTGGTCGAACTGCCGACGCTGAACCGCGTCAGCTTTGAGGGCAACCGCCGCATCAAGGATGAGATGCTGGCCGAACTTATCGGCTCGACCGAGCGTCGGGTGTTCAATCCCAGCCAAGCCGAGCAAGACGCCGCCGCCATCGCCGAGGCCTATAGCAACGAAGGCCGTCTGTCGGCCCGCGTGCAGCCCCGCATCATCCGCCGCGATCAAAACCGCGTCGATCTGGTGTTCGAAATTTTCGAAGGCGACAACGTCGAGATCGAGCGTCTGAGCTTTGTCGGCAACCGGGTCTATTCCGACCGGCGTCTGCGCCGCGTGCTGGACACCAAACAGGCGGGTCTGTTCCGCCGTTTGGTCAAACGTGACACCTATGTCGAAGGCCGGGTCGAGGCCGATAAGCAGATGCTGCGGGATTTCTACCTCTCGCGCGGCTATGTCGACATGCGTACCGAGGCGGTCAACGCCGAGCTGACCGAAGAACGCGATGGCGTCTTCGTGGCCTATAACATCACCGAGGGGCAGCAGTTCCGTTTCGGCAACGTGTCGGTCGAGTCCGAAGTGCCGGGGCTGAACGCCGCCGTGTACCGTGACCTGCTCAAAATCCGCCCCGGCGTGATCTACTCGCCCACTCTGATCGAGAATGACATCGCCCGGATCGAGCGCCAAGCGATCCGCGATGGCGTCGATTTCCTGCGGGTCGAGCCGGTGATTGACCGCAACGACCGTGATCTGTCGCTCAACGTGACCTACAAGCTGTCCCGTGGCGAGCGTATCTTTGTTGAGCGGATCGACATCGAAGGCAACACCACGACGCTTGACCGCGTAATCCGCCGCGAGTTCGACAGCGTCGAGGGTGACCCGTTCAACCCGCGCGAAATTCGCCAAGCGGCAGAACGTATCCGCGCGCTGCAGTATTTCGAGACGGCAGAGGTCAACGCCCGCCAAGGCTCCAGCCCCGAGCAGGTTGTGATTGACGTCGATGTGGAAGAGAAGCCCACAGGTTCGCTGAACTTCGGCGGCTCCTTCTCGAACAACGACGGTTTCGGGGTGGCGGTCAGCTTTCAGGAGGACAACTTCCTCGGGCGCGGCCAGCGGCTGAACCTGTCGATCTCCACCGCCGAAGATGCCACGCGCTATGGCGTGACCTTTGTCGAGCCGCGCTTTTTGGGGCGTGACGTGGCGCTTGGTCTCAAGCTTGATTATGCGGAAACCAATTCGTCTTACACCAGCTATGACACCGAACGTCTGGTGTTCCAGCCCAGCCTGACTTTCCCGGTCAGCGAGAATGGCCGTCTGTCGACGCGCTATACCCTCGAAGGGATCGAGATGCTGGAGCGTGATGATGAGGATAACAGCGCCACCATCGCGAATGAAATCGCGGAAGGCGCGTTGTTCTCTTCCTCCCTCGGCTACACCTACACCTATGACACCCGCCGCACCGGGCTGGACCCGACACAGGGCATTCTGTTCGAGTTCGGTCAGGACTTTGCCGGGCTTGGTGGGGATAACGAGTTTATCAAAACGACAGCCAAGATCGCGGGCGAAAAGCGCATCTTTAACGAGGAAGTGACCCTTCGCGCCACGCTTGAAGGCGGTGCGCTGGCATGGAACAGCGGCACCAACCGTGCGGTTGACCGCTTCATCCTTGGCCCGTCGATCATGCGCGGCTTTGAGCCGGGCGGCATCGGTCCGCGCGATCAGAGCAACGGTGTGGATGACGCGCTTGGCGGCAACCTCTTTGCCGTGGCCCGTTTCGAGGCGGAGTTCCCGCTGGGGCTGCCCGAGGAATATGGCATCTCTGGTGGTGTCTTCTATGACGTGGGCAACCTGTGGGATCTGAGCGATGTTGACACCACGGGCGGCACCATCGTCGGCGAAGGCGGTTCTTTCCGTCATGTGATCGGCTTCTCGGTCTTCTGGGACACGCCACTTGGCCCGCTTCAGTTCAACGTCTCCGACGCGCTGAAGAAAGAGAGCTTTGACAAAGAGCAAAGCTTTGAGGTCACGCTGCGGACGACGTTCTAAGCCCATGCGCCGCGCTTTCATCCTCTTGGTGATGATGCTGGCCGGGGCCACCCCGGCCTCGCGCAGCAGGCCCCTGTGGCAGAGCCGCAAACAAACACGCCAGCCCCCGCGCGGGGCGGTGTGATCAGCCCCGTGCTGACCATCGATTCCGAGCGCCTGTTCCGCGACAGTGCCTTTGGCCAGCGCGTCACCCGCGAGATCGAAGCCGAGAGTGAGCAACTGGCCACCGAAAACCGCGAGATTGAGGCGGCCCTAGAGGCGGAAGAACGCGAACTCACCGAAAAACGGTCGCAGATGAAGCCCGCTCAGTTCCGGCTTCTGGCCGATGCCTTTGACGAGAAGGTCCAGCGCACAAGGACAGAGCAGGCGGCGAAAAACCGGGCGCTGAGTGAGGCGTTGGATCTTGAGCGCGAGCGGTTCCTGTCTGCCGCGGCCCCGGTGCTTGAGCAGTTGATGCGAAATTCCGACGCGGCGGTCATTCTTGAGCGGCGGCGGGTCTTTGTTTCTTCCTCGGTGATTGAGGTCACGGATGAGGCGATTGCCCTGCTGGATGAGGCGATCGGAACCGGGCTGACCGACGCCGACTGATCCGCGCGTTCCGCGGGGATGCTTGCCCCCAGCCGCCTGAATTGGTAGCCATTCAGCAACCTTCTGAGACAAAGGACAGTCCATGACCGAAGAGCTGCTGCGCGCCGATATCCAGTTGATCCAGCGCATCCTGCCGCACCGCTATCCCTTTTTGCTGGTCGACAAGGTCGAAGAGATCAAGGGCACCGAGAGTGCTGTCGGCTACAAAAACGTCACCATGAACGAGCCGCATTTTCAGGGCCATTTCCCCGGCACGCCGATCATGCCGGGCGTCACCATTGTCGAAGCGATGGCGCAGACAGCAGGCGTGATGGTGGGCACCGCCCTTGGCATGCAGGACCGCGACATGCTGATCTATTTCATGTCGATCGACAAATGTAAGTTCCGCCGCAAGGTTGGCCCCGGCGATGTGCTGCGGATGGATCTCACGACCCTGCGCGGCAAGCCGGGTGCGAAAATCTGGAAATTCGGCGGTGTTGCCACGGTCGAGGGCGAAATGGCCGCCGAGGCCGAATTCATGGCGATGGTGGATCTGCCGCAGGACGCGGCATGAGCAATATCCACCCCAGTGCCGTGATCGAAGAGGGGGCGCAGATCGACCCTTCGGCGCGCGTCGGCCCCTTTTGCGTCGTCGGGCCTGAGGTCGTGCTAAAGGCGGATGTGGAGTTGAAATCCCATGTCGTCGTCACTGGCCAGACCGAGGTTGGCGCGGGCACGGTGATCTTTCCTTTCGCGGTGATCGGTGAGATTCCGCAGGATTTGAAGTTCAAGGGCGAAGCCAGCCGTCTGGTCATTGGCGAACGCAACCGCATCCGCGAACATGTCACGATGAACTGCGGCACCGAAGGCGGTGGCGGGGTGACGCGCGTGGGCGACGACGGGCTGTTCATGGCGGGCTGTCACATTGCCCATGACGCCATCGTCGGCAACCGCGTGATCGTGGTGAACAACGCCGCCGTGGCGGGGCATTGCGTGCTTGAAGATGACGTGATCATTGGCGGGCTTTCGGGCATCCATCAGTGGGTCCGCATCGGTCAAGGCGCGATCATTGGCGCGGTGACCATGGTGACCAATGACGTGATCCCCTATGGGCTTGTCCAAGCGCCGCGGGGTGATCTGGACGGGCTGAACCTTGTCGGGCTGAAACGCGCGGGCGTGGCACGGAGCGACATCACGGCGCTGCGGGCAGCGTTTCAGATGCTCGCGCAGGGCGAGGGTACATTCTCGGACCGAGCGCGGCGTTTGGGCGACGAAACCCAAAGCGATTACGTTCGCCAGATCGTCGATTTTGTCATGGCCGACACGGGCCGTCATTTCCTGACGCCGAAATGAGCCTTGCGCTGATCGCCGGGCGCGGCGGCTTGCCCGCACGGGTGGCGGCAGCGCAGGCCGAGCCGCCGTTGGTCTGCGCCTATGAGGGCTGCGCGCCCGATGGGTTGAAGCCCGATCTGACCTTTCGTTTGGAAACCTTGGGCAGCCTTCTGGCGCATCTTTTGGGCGTGGGTATTCGAGATGTGTGTCTGTGCGGGGCTATCGACCGGCCCACGCTGGACCCCGCAAAGCTCGATATCCGCACAGCACCTTTGGTGCCGCAGTTCAAACAGGCGCTGGCCGCGGGCGACAATGGCGCGCTTGAGGTGATCAAGACGATTTTCGAAGACCATGGCCTTCGGGTGGTCGGGGCCGATGAACTGGTGCCCGACTTGTTGGCCGACAGCGGTGTGCTGTCGCGGGAGTTGCCAGATGAGCAGATGCGCCGGGATGCCGCGCGTGGTGCTGCCGTGCTCGATGGCTTGGCCACGCTCGACATCGGGCAGGCCTGCGTGATTGGGCGTGAGCAGGTCTACGGGGTTGAGACCATCGGCGGCACGGATCACTTGCTGACGACCTTGCCAGAGATGGTGCGCGGGGCGCGAGCGGTGCTCTGCAAAGGTCCGAAAACTGGCCAAATCCGCGAGATTGACCTGCCCACCATCGGCCCCGACACGCTGCGCGCCACCCATGCGGCGGGGCTGGCGGGCGTGGTGGTCAAAGCAGACGGTGTGATGCTGCTGGAGCGCGACGCCTGCGCGGCGCTGGCCGATGAACTGGGGCTGGTGCTCTGGGTCCGAGAGGGGGCGCGGCGTGAAGGTGTTCATTCTGGCAGGCGAGCCTTCGGGCGATCGGTTGGGCGGCGCGCTGATGGCGGGGCTGAAAGAGCTTTGTCCCGAGGTGACATTCGACGGAATCGGCGGGCCGATGATGATGGCTCAGGGGTTGGAAAGCCGGTTCGACATGAACGAGCTCAGCGTCATGGGGCTGGCCGAGATCCTGCCGAAATATCGCGCGCTGATGGCCCGGATCAACGAGACGGCGCAGGCGGTGGTTGAGACCAAACCAGATGTGCTCATCACCATCGACAGCCCCGATTTTTCCCTGCGTGTGGCGCGTAAGGTGAAAGAGAAATCCGACATCCGAACAGTGCATTACGTTGCCCCGACGGTCTGGGCATGGCGCCCCGGTCGGGCTGAGAAGATGGCCCGCTCTGTCGATCATGTGCTGGCGCTTTTCCCCTTTGAGCCGCCCTATATGGAAGCGGCGGGTATGGCCTGTGATTTCGTGGGTCACCCGGTGGTGGCCGAGCCTGTGGCCGATGACGCCGCCGCTGCGGCCTTCCGCGCCGAGCACCGTCTTGCCGATGCACCGCTGTTGCTGGCGTTGCCCGGCTCGCGCCGGGGCGAGGTCACGCGGCTGGCGCCAGTGTTCCAGCAGGTCGTCGCGCGGCTGGTCGAGGCGGAGCCGGCCTTGCGCGTCGTGGTGCCAGCGGCCAGTCCGGTGGCGGCATTGGTCAAACAGGTGACGCGCAATTGGGCGGGCAACCCGCTGGTGCTGGACCCGCGTGATATGGCGTCCGAAGAGTTCACCGCCACCAAACGCGCCGCCTTCCGCGCGGCGGATGTGGCGCTGGCGGCCTCGGGCACCGTGTCTCTGGAACTGGCTGCGGTGAACACGCCAATGGTCATCGCCTATGACATGAACTGGATCAGCCGACAGATCATCGGGCGGATGCTGCGGGTTGATACGGTAACGCTGGTCAACCTCGTCTCGGAAACCCGCGTGGTGCCGGAGTTCATCGGTGCCAACTGCCGCCCCGGACCCATCGCCGAAGGCGTCTTGCAGGTGCTGCGCGCGCCCGGCGCCCAGAAGGACGCGATGGCGCTGACGATGCAACGTTTGGGGCAGGGCGGCGAGGCACCGGGCCTGCGGGCCGCGCGCGCGGTTTTGGCGCGGCTGTAGGGAGGCTTAGCCTCGGTGGATCCAGCCGCCGCCAAAGATGCGCGTGCTTTCAGGACCATAGAACACACAAGCCTGACCCGGCGATACACCTTCCTCGGCGGTCAGCAGTTCAACCTCGGCCTCGGTCGCGCTGATCGGGCGCAGGATCGCATCGCGCGGCGGACGGGTGGAGCGCACGCGCACGGCGATGTTCCACTCTGACCGGGAGGTCAGGGGCTCATCGCCCAGCCAGTTGATCTCTCGCACCGGGATCTTGCGGGTGGCGAGCATGGATTTAGGGCCAACGACGACCTCTTTGCGCTCGGCATCCAACCTCACCACATAAAGCGGGTCGGCCAGGCCGCCGATGCCCAAGCCCCGGCGCTGACCGATGGTGTAGTGGATCACACCCTCATGTTTCGCCAGCACATTGCCTTCGGTATCGACGATATTGCCCGGATCGGCGGCCTCGGGGCGTAGTTTGCGGATCACCGCGGCATAGTCGCCATTGGGGACGAAACAGATATCCTGACTGTCGGGTTTGTCAGCCACCACCAGCCCGTATTTCGCCGCCAGCGCACGGGTGTCGTCCTTGCTGGGCAGATGGCCCAATGGGAAGCGCAGATAGGAAAGCTGCTCTTCGGTGGTGGAGAACAGGAAATAGCTCTGGTCGCGGTTGCCATCGGCGGCGGCGTGTAGCTCTGGCCCGCTCTCGCCCATCTTGCGCTGGATATAATGACCGGTGGCCATACAGTCGGCCTCAAGATCCTTGGCGGTTTCCAGCAAGTCCTTGAACTTGACCCGCTCGTTGCAGCGGATGCAGGGCACGGGCGTGGCACCGCCGAGGTAGCTGTCGGCGAATTCATCGATCACGGCGTCCTTAAAGACGTTCTCATAGTCCAGCACGTAATGCGGGAAGCCCATCTCTTCGGCCACGCGGCGGGCGTCCTGAATGTCGACGCCCGCGCAGCAGGCACCTTTTTTGGCCAGCGCGGCGCCGTGATCGTAAAGCTGCAGGGTCACGCCCACGACGTCATAACCTTCGTCGGCGAGCATGGCCGCCACAACGGAACTGTCCACACCACCCGACATCGCCACGACGACCCGCGTGTCGGCAGGTGCCTTGGCAAAGCCAAGCGAATTGAGCGGCGGGGTCTGATCAAGGGCCATGGGTCTCTCCGGAGTTTGTGCGCGAATATAGGAAAATCCTACCTAGTCACAAGGGCAGGCTTCACGCCGCGTTAAGGCAGATGGGGGTTATTGGCCGCCAGAACAATGGCGGATGATGCGATGTACCTGAAAAAAGTCGATGGGCCACGGTCTGTTACCCTCGCTGACGGGAGCGTGATGTCACGCGCCGATTTGCCCGGCGCAGATACGCGAAGGTGGGTCGCCTCGCGCAAGGCAGCGGTGGTGCGGGGGTGGTCTATGGGCTGATCACCCAATCCGAAGCGCTGGAGCGTTATGGCATTAGCGATGACGAATTTATGGAATGGTTGCATGCGGTTACAGAGCATGGAGAGGCCGCGCTGAAGGCCACTGCCTTGAAAAAGTATAGACAACTTTAAGTTGTTAAGCTAGCCTATCTAGTATCGGTAACGGGTAGTTAACCTTTTTTGCTCAAGATTAGCCAATCGTCCTAGATGAGCCGGAGAAACCGAATGCGTGTATTGTTAGTTGAAGATGACCCGACGACCTCTCGCAGTATTGAACTCATGCTGACCCATGCGAATCTTAACGTCTATGCCACCGACCTAGGCGAAGAGGGGATCGATCTGGCCAAGCTCTATGACTATGATTTGATCCTGCTCGACCTCGATCTGCCGGATATGAACGGCCATGATGTGCTGCGCCAATTGCGGCTGGCGCGGATTGAAACGCCGATCCTGATCCTGTCGGGGTCCGACGATACGGAAAATAAACTCAGGGGATTTGGATTTGGTGCCGACGATTATTTGACCAAACCATTTCACCGCGAAGAATTGGTGGCCCGGATCCACGCCATCATCCGTCGTTCCAAAGGCCATTCCCAATCGGTGATTGAGACGGGGCAAGTCGCCGTAAACCTTGATGCCAAGACCGTCAGTGTCAACGACAGCCCCGTGCATTTGACCGGCAAGGAATATCAGATGCTGGAACTGCTGAGCCTGCGCAAGGGCACGACCCTGACCAAAGAGATGTTTCTCAACCACCTCTATGGCGGCATGGATGAGCCTGAACTGAAGATCATCGATGTCTTTATCTGCAAGCTGCGCAAAAAGCTCAGCCAAGCCACAGGCGGAGAGAGCTACATCGAAACCGTCTGGGGCCGGGGCTATGTGCTGCGCGACCCCGAACCGGCGCAGATGGATCTGGCCGCCAGCGCCTGAACTGCCATCAACCGAGCCTGAAATCGCTAGACCTGCCCCTGATCGCCACCTATCTAAGCCACAGGTGACAATGTCGGGGGCAGATCGTGACATCCCAGATCGAGGTTGAAGCGCTGACCAAAGCGCAGGCAGAGACGGAGCTGGCCCGGCTGGCCGAGGTGCTGAACGAGGCGAACAACGCCTATCATACGGAAGATGCACCAGAAATTTCCGACGCGGAATATGACGCGCTGAAGCGGCGCAATGCCGCGATCGAAGCGCGCTTCCCCGACCTAAAGCGCGCTGACAGCCCGTCAGAGCAAGTCGGCGCGCCGGTCGCCGAAGGGTTCGGCAAGGTGCGGCATGCGGTGCCGATGCTCTCGCTCGCCAATGCTTTCGACGCTGAGGAAGTCACTGAGTTCGACGCCCGGATCCGCAAATACCTTGGGCTGGGGTCGGATGCGCCACTGGCCTATACGGCCGAGCCCAAGATCGACGGGCTGTCGCTGTCCCTGCGCTATAAAAAGGGTGTGCTGGTGCAGGCCGCCACGCGGGGCGATGGCGCGGTGGGCGAAAATGTCACCGCCAACGCCCGCACCATTGAAAACATCCCGCAAGAGTTAAAGAACGCGCCGGACCTGCTGGAGGTGCGCGGCGAAGTCTATATGAGCCACGCCGATTTCGCGGCACTGAACGCGCGGCAGGCCGAAAGGGGCGGCAAAACCTTTGCCAACCCGCGCAATGCCGCCGCCGGATCCCTGCGGCAGCTCGACGCAGAGATTACCCGCGTCCGGCCATTGCAGTTTTTCGCCTATGCTTGGGGTGCGCTCTCGGAACCCTTGGCTGAGACGCAGAAGGGCGCGATTGACCGATTGACGGAACTAGGATTTTCGACCAACCCTCTGACCGCGCTTTGTGACGGGCCAAGTGATATGGTCGCCCATTACGAAAAGATCGAAGCGCAGCGCGCCACGCTGGGCTATGACATCGATGGCGTGGTCTATAAGGTCGACGATCTCGCGCTTCAGGAACGGCTTGGCTTTCGCTCCACCACGCCGCGTTGGGCCGTCGCCCATAAATTCGCCGCCGAATTGGCGTGGACCCGGCTTGAGGGGATCGACATTCAAGTTGGGCGCACCGGTGCCTTGTCGCCCGTGGCGCGGTTGCAGCCGGTCACGGTGGGCGGGGTCGTCGTCTCCAACGCGACGCTGCACAACGAAGATTACATCAAAGGGCTCGACAGCAAGGGCGCCGAAATCCGCGGCGGCAAGGACGTGCGCGTGGGCGATTGGGTGCAGATATACCGCGCGGGCGATGTGATCCCCAAAGTGGCCGACGTGGACCTGTCGAAACGTCCCTCTGATGCCGAAGCCTTTGTCTATCCCACCACCTGCCCGGAATGCGGGTCGGATGCGATCCGGGAGCCGGGCGATGCGGTGCGGCGCTGCACCGGTGGGCTGATCTGCCCGGCGCAGGCCGTTGAAAAGCTTATCCATTTCGTCAGCCGCAAGGCATTTGATATCGACGGTCTGGGGGCCAAACAGGTCGAACAGTTTTACCATGACGGTTGGATCGCGGAGCCTGCGGATATTTTCACCTTGAAAGAGCGTTACGGCAGCGGCGTGCAGCAGTTGAAAAACCGCGAAGGCTGGGGGCCGAAGTCGGCGGATAACCTGTTTCAGGCTATCGAAGATCGCCGTGAAATACCGATGGCGCGTCTGATTTTTGCCCTTGGTATTCGCCATGTTGGCGAGGCGGCGTCGAGCCTGATCGCGCTGCACTACGGCGATTGGGACAGTTTTGAGGCTGCCATGGCCGAGGCGCGCGGGCTCGACGGCCCCGCTTGGGATGATCTGATTGGCGTCGATGGCGTCGGCAGCGTCATGGCGGGTTCGCTGGTTTCGGCCTTTGCGCAAGAGGCAGAGCGCGCCTCAATCGACCGGTTGGTGGCGCATCTGACCGTGATCCCGGCGGAACGCCCCGACACCGAAGGCAGCCCCGTCGCAGGCAAGACCGTCGTCTTTACCGGCACTTTGGAGAAGATGAGCCGGGCCGAGGCCAAGGCCCGGGCGGAGCGTTTGGGGGCCAAGGTTTCAGGCTCGGTCAGCGGCAAAACCGATATTCTGGTCGCCGGACCGGGGGCGGGGTCCAAGGCCAAGAAGGCCGCTGATCTGGGGGTCGAGACGATGGATGAAGATGGCTGGCTCGCCTTGATCGAAGGCAAATGAGCGGCAGACCGGAACAGCTTTTCCCGCTATTCGCGGGGCTCGAAACGCTCGAAGGGGTGGGGCCAAAGACAGCGCAATTGCTGGGCCAATTGGGCATCCAAGCGCCGCGCGATCTGATCTTTACCCTGCCACATTCCGGGATCGACCGCCGTCTGCGGGACAGTGTGAAAGACGCGCATCTGCCTGCGACACTCACCCTGGCCGTCACCATCGGCGCACACCGTCCGGCACGCAATAAAGGCGGCGCTTACCGCATCACGGTCGAGGACGCGCAGACCAGTTTTCAACTGGTCTATTTCCACGCGCGCGGCGACTATTGGCAGCGGCAATTGCCCGAAGGCAGCCGCCGCATCGTTTCGGGCCGGGTGGAGTTTTTTGACGGGATGGCGCAGATGGTCCACCCGGATTTCGCCGTGCCGGAAGATCAAGCGGCCGATATTCCTGACTTTGAGCCGGTCTATCCGCTCACCTCTGGGCTGACGCAAAAGGTAATGTACAAGGCCACCCGAGGCGCCTTGAAACGGCTGCCGAAGGTGGCCGAATGGGCCGATCCCGGGCAGGTGGCGCAGGCCCCTTGGCCCGATTTCGCCGCCGCCGCAGAGGCCGCGCATGACCCGCAAACCGCGCAAGACCTCACCGCCACGGCCCCGGCGCGGGAGCGGTTGGCCTATGATGAGCTTTTTGCCCATCAAGTGACCCTCGCCTTGGCGCGGCAGAATGAGCGGCGCAAGATGGGGCGGGCGAACCGGGGCGACGGGCGGTTGCAAGAACGGGTGTTGTCTTCCTTGCCCTATCGGCCCACCGGCGCACAGCAGCGCGCCGTCGAAGAGATCACCGCCGACATGGGCCGCGAGACCCGCATGAACCGGCTGTTGCAGGGCGATGTGGGGGCGGGCAAGACGCTGGTCGCCTTCATGGCGCTTTTGCGCGCCGTTGAGGCGGGCGGGCAAGCGGTGCTGATGGCACCGACGGAAATCCTTGCGCGTCAGCACCTAATGGGGCTGCAACCGTTGGCGGAACAGGCGGGCGTGGTGCTGGAACTCCTCACCGGGCGCGACAAAGGGGCAGAGCGGCGGGCCAAGCTTGCGGCACTGGAGCTCGGCGACATCCAGATCCTCGTTGGCACCCATGCGGTGTTTCAGGCGGATGTGAGCTTTGCCGATCTGCGCCTTGCGGTGGTCGACGAACAGCACCGTTTTGGCGTGCGGCAGCGGTTGGAATTGGGCCGCAAGGGGCGGCTGGCCGACGTGCTGGTGATGACTGCCACACCGATCCCGCGCAGTCTGGCGCTGGCGCAATACGGTGATATGGATGTCTCCATCCTCGACGAAAAGCCCCCGGTCGGCAGCCCATTCGCACGGCGCTGGTCTCGACTTCAAGGATGGATGAGGTCATCGACCGGATGCGTCACGCCATCAGCGAAGGGCGGCAATGCTACTGGGTTTGCCCGCTGGTGGAAGAAAGCGAAGTCAGCGATCTGACGGCGGCGGAAGACCGGTTCAAACGGCTCCGCGCGGCGTTGGGCGAAGGGGTTGTGGGCTTGGTCCATGGGCAGATGCCGCCCGCCGAAAAGGACGCGGCGATGCGTGCCTTCCAAGCGGGAGAAACCAAGGTGCTGGTGGCCACCACGGTGATCGAAGTCGGCGTGGACGTGCCCAATGCGACGATCATGGTGGTGGAGCGGGCCGAGATTTTCGGCCTTGCGCAGTTGCACCAGTTGCGCGGCCGTGTCGGGCGGGGCACCGGGGCGTCGACTTGTCTTTTGATGTATCAAGCCCCCTCAGCGATACGGGCCGGCAACGGCTTGAGGTGCTGCGCGATCCGAAGACGGTTTCGTCATTGCCGAAACCGATCTGAAAATGCGCGGCACGGGCGATCTTATCGGCACCGCGCAATCGGGCGTGCCGCGCTTTCGCGTGGCCGATCTGGAGCGTCAGGCGGGTTTGATGGCGGTGGCGCAATCGGATGCCCGAAAGCTTTTGGTTGATGATCCCACCCTCGAAGGGCCGCGCGGCAGGGCGGTAAGGCTGTTGCTATGGCTCATGCGGCAGGACGAGGCGATCCGTTTGATAACAGTGGGTTAGCGCCTAAACTCTCTTTATGTTCGCGAATGTTCTCAAAAAGTTCTTTACATGGATGGGTAAAAATGAGAACAAAGAAGCAACAAAGATAAGGAGGTACTGATGATGACTTACACTGCCCTGAAATCTATCGCCCTCAGATCGCAGGCCACATTGCTGCAAGATGCAGCAGGGGCCGCCGCTTTGATCGTGATGCTGGTCGTCGGGTTGCATCTGCCCGCCTTTATCTGAGTTCTGCCAAAGGCTCTCATGCCGCTTTGTCTGCTGCATCCGTCCCAATTTGATGCACCGACTTGCCTGTCCGCGTCGGCCTCTGGCAAAGCGGGTCCCAACATGAGGAACGCCGACTGACGCCGCCATCCTTCGCAGGATGTGCGGCGTTTTTTTTGTTGAATATTGGGGGAGGTGGGCTGCGGCAGGCTGCGCTTAACGCTCGCCAGCTTCCGCCGGGGCTTCGGCCTGTTGCATCGCCTCTGTCAGCGCCTCGATGCTCAGCATGATGGAGGCATGGCGGTTTTTATAGGCCGAGGCAGGGGTTAGCACTTCGAAACCGTCAAAGGGGGCGTCCGGCACCGGCCCTTCGCCCTTGAGCATGGCGCGCAGTTGATCGCGGGCAGTGGTGATCTGCGTGAGCGAGGCACCGGGCGCGGCACCGCCCACAACGGCCGCAGCCGCTTGCCCCAAGGCGCAGGCTTTCACGTCCTGTTTCATCTCGGCCAGACGGCCTTCCTCTACGCGCACATCAACCGTCACGGTCGAGCCGCACAGCGGCGAGCGGCGCTTCACGCTGGCCTGCGGGGCCTCCATCCGGCCCAGATGCGGGATCTCTGCGGTAAGCGCCAAGATACGCGCGGAGTAGAGCTTGATGAGGTCCGTCTCATCCGACATGGGCTGTTCCTTTTCGTACTGAAACCCTACATAAGCGCCGCAGAGACAGATGCAAATATTTCCACGAGGTGCCCGATGACTTTCGATCCTGCAAGCCTTCAGTTCAACGAGGCGGGCCTGATCCCCGCCATCGCGCAGGACGTGGAGACACATGAGGTGCTGATGCTGGCCTGGATGAGCGCAGAGAGCATCGCGCGCAGCCTTGAGACGGGCAAGGTCACCTATTGGAGCCGCTCGCGGCAGGCGTTCTGGGTAAAGGGCGAAACCAGTGGCCATGTGCAGAAACTGGTTGAGATGCGGATCGATTGCGACCGCGATTGCCTGTTGGTGCTCGTGGACCAGAGCGGTCCCGCCTGTCACACTGGGCGCCGCAGTTGCTTTTACACCGGGATTCAGGATGATGAAGAAGTCGAACTGATGAATCCGGTGGATTAAGGCCGCGCGCTAAAGCCTTACCATATAACGAATATCTCCGGGCGTCATTCCATTCTCACGGTATAGCGCGATGGCGCGGGCGTCATCGCGTTTGGCGAGCCGTTTGCCGCCGTCATCCCGGATCAGCCGGTGATGGTGATAATGCGGCGTTGGCAGGTCGAGCAAAGCCTGCAGCACAGCATGGATATAGGTCGCCGCAAAAAGGTCGGCCCCGCGCGGGACCAGCGTGATCCCCTGCGCGGCATCGTCGAGTACGACGGAAAGGTGGTAGGACGTGCCCATGTCGCGCCGGGCCAAGACCACATCACCGACCGTGGCGATAAGCTGATCCGGGGAGAAGGTGATCGCGCCGGTTTCAACATTCGGGCCATAGCCGTTTTCAGTGAAGCTTAGCGCGCGATTGCCCAAAGAAGCCAAAGCTTTACGCATATCAAGCCGCAGCGCGCCGGAGGCTTTTGGATGGCCTGCGTCACGGCAGGTGCCGGGGTAAATCAGGCCGTCGGGGCCATAGACGGGCTCTGCGCCCTCCTGCGGGGCGCTGGTGGCGGCGGCGATGTCGCGACGGTTGCAGGTGCAGGCATAGAGCAAGCCGCGCGCCCAGAGGTCATCAAGGGCACTGCGGTAGGCCGCCATTCTGTCGGATTGGCGCATCACAGGCTGCGGCCAGTCAATACCAAGCCATGCGAGGTCTTCGTAGATCTGCGCCTCCCACTTGGGTCGCGCGCGGGATTGGTCGATATCTTCGATACGCAGCAGGAACTTTCCCCCGCTGCTTTGGCCAGATCATGAGCCAAGAGTGCCGAATAGGCGTGGCCAAGGTGCAGCGGACCGGTCGGGGATGGGGCAAATCTGGTGGTAAGTGTCAATTCTTTTCAATCAGATAGACGGTAGACTTCAAGTCGATGCCGGGCAGGTGTGGGCCTTCCTCTGCAAAGAGCAGGATCGCCGCGCCGCAGTCGGTCCACTCATGGATCATGCCCAGGGCGCCGCGATCTTCGAGCGCCTTTTCGTTGAGCGAAAACAGAAGTTTACCGCCCTTTTCTAATGCATGCATCAACGTGTCGAACAATCTGATCGGCGCGGCTCCGGGGCCGATCACGCCGATGGCGCTGATCGCTTCATAGCTGCCGGGCGCGAAGGGGAGAGGGGCATCAACTTCGAGCTCTAACAAATTGCGGTATATATCTTTTTTCGAGCCACTGCCAGCATGGCGGCAGAGACATCGCCGCCGTCAATGGTGGTGAAGCCCGCTTGTTTTAGGGCCGCGCCAGACAGCCCTGTGCCACAGCCGATATCGAAGATCGGTGCGTCTTTGTTGTCCAGAAATTCAGCGAGCGTGGCAGCGGCGCGGTCGGGCGTGGCATAGCCCTGCGCTTTGATATCCTCGTCGTAGCTGCCCGCCCATTCGTCATAAAGGCTACGGATCACCTGCGTGTCCCGCGCCGCGTAGGCTTTGTCGAAATAATGTTTTGTCATTCCCCTAGGATATGGGGGATGGGCAGGAGGATCCAGTGTTAACCCGGGGCGGGTTAACCTTGATCAAGCCATGCCTGCCAATCTGCCTTGGCACGGTCGGTATAGGCTTTGTAGCGATCCTTGCGGCCGCGACGGCCCGATTTAAGCCCTTCGACAGGCGGAAACAGGCCGAAGTTCACGTTCATCGGCTGAAAGGTTTTCGCATCCGCCCCGCCGGTGATGTGGGTGATCAGCGCGCCCATGGCGGTGCTGTCGGGCGGGGTTGGCAGGCTGCCGCCCTTGATCTCAGCGGCGGCCATGCGACCTGCGAGCAAGCCCATCGCGGCGCTTTCGACATAGCCTTCGACGCCAGTGATCTGCCCGGCAAAGCGGATATTGTCGCGGCTGCGCAGGCGCATTTGATCGTCAAGCAACGTGGGCGAGTTGATGAACGAGTTGCGGTGAATGCCGCCGAGACGTGCAAAGCGCGCGTTCTCAAGCCCCGGAATTCGTTTGAAAACATCTGTTTGCGCGCCGTACTTCATTTTGGTTTGAAAGCCGACGATATTGTAAAGCGTGCCCAGCTTGTTGTCGCGGCGCAGCTGGACAACGGCATGGGCCTTGATCTCGGGCTGGTGCGGGTTGGTCAGGCCAACCGGTTTCATCGGGCCATGGCGCAGGGTTTCGCGGCCCCGTTCTGCCATGACTTCGATGGGCAGGCAGCCATCGAAATAGCCCGCCGTTTCGCCTTCGCGGAACTCGGTTTTGTCGGCCTCCAGCAACGCGTCGATGAAATCATCGTATTGCTGCTTGTCCATGGGGCAGTTGAGGTAGGCGGTACGCTCTTCCTCGGTTTCGCCCTTGTCATAGCGCGACTGCATCCAGGCTTTCGACATGTCGATACTGTCGAAATAGACGATGGGCGCGATGGCGTCGAAAAAGGCGAGCGCCTCGGCCCCGGTTTCGGCGGCGATGGCTTCGGCCAATGCGCCGGAGGTCAGCGGGCCAGTAGCGATGATCCATTTGCCGTCTTTTGGCAGCTCAGAAATCTCGCCGTATTCGACGGTGATATTGGGGTGTGCGAGCAGCGTGTCGGTGACGGTCTGCGCGAAGGGGTCGCGGTCTACTGCCAGTGCGCCGCCAGCGGGCAGGCGGTTTTTGTCGGCGCAGGCCATGATGAGGCCGTCGGCGGCGCGCATTTCCCAATGCAGCAGGCCCACGGCGTTTTGCTCGTCATCATCCGAGCGGAAGGAGTTGGAGCAGACCATCTCGCCCAACAGCCCGGTCTGATGGGCAAAGGTTTCGACCTTGGGGCGCATCTCGTGGATCACGACTTCCACGCCCGCGTTCGCCGCTTGCCAAGCAGCCTCTGATCCGGCCATGCCGCCGCCGATGATGTGCAATGTATCTGTCATGGGGGCGATGTAGGGCAGGGCGGGTTCGCGCGCAACAGGCAAGAGCGGGGGCGGGCTGATGCGCGCTGAAATATCGCGGTACGCGCGCTTGGCCGGGCATGGTTTTGGGGTCGCCGCTGCGGGAATGGTCGGTCAGTGAGAGGCTGACCCGGAGGGACCTTCCGCCGTCGGCGACCCAAAATCATTAGGGTTTCTGTACCCTAATATAACAGTGCCCCGATTTTGCCAGATTTGCCAGCCCCTGCGTGGCAACACTGTTGCGCAAATTTGGAAACAATCACTGCTGCCAGTCGGGCGCGCGCTTTTCCAAGAAGGCGTCGATGCCTTCGCGGGTGTCAGCCTCAAGCATATTGCGCACCATGATGTCGCCGGTGAAGTCGTAGGCTTGGTCGGTGGGCAGGTGCATCTGTTGGTAGAATGCGCCTTTGCCGTGGGCGACGGCGGTGCCGAGTTTGGCGGCGATCTTTTCGGCTAGGGCGTTGGTCTCAGTAGCCAGCTGGTCGCCCGGCACGGCGCGGTTGATCAGGCCCAGTTCTGCAGCGCGGGGGCTGAGATGAATTCCCCGGTGGTCAGCATCTCAAACGCCTGTTTGCGCGGGATGCTGCGGGTCAGGGCGACCATGGGGGTTGAACAGAAAAGGCCGATGTTCACGCCGTTGACGCCAAAGCGGGTGTCCTCGGCGGCGATGGCCATGTCGCAGGTGGCGACAAGCTGGCAGCCAGCGGCGGTGGCGATGCCGTGGACTTGGGCGATGACGGGCTGCGGCAGGCTTTGAATGCGGGCCATGAGGGTGGCGCAGCGGTCGAAGAGGTCTTTGAAGGCGGCGGCTCCGCCGTCTTCGGCTTGGCGCATGGCGGTCATCTGGCGCAGGTCGTGCCCCGCGCAAAAGGCTTTGCCCGCGCCCGATAGGATAATGACACGGGTTTGCCGATCTTCGGCCAAGGCGTCGAGTTTGCTGTGCAGGGCGGCCAGCATTTCGTCCGACAGTGCGTTCAGCCGCTCGGGTGCGTTCATGCGCAGGTGGGTCACCGGCCCTTGTGCCGTAACGTCAAGAATTGTCACCTTGCCCTCCCAAGCTGGTCGCGCCAACGTTACGCCGAGGAAAGCAGGGAGGACAAGTATGGCCGTGGTGATGGATGCAGAGGCGTTGGAAGCCTTTATGCGGGAGGTGTTTGATCAGGTGGCGGATGATTTCGCCGTGGATCACGTGGCCGAGAATGAGATCACCATGCGTCTGTTGACCAGCCGCCGCCATCTGCGGCCCGGAGGGACGGTGTCGGGCCCGTCGATGTTCGCGCTGGCGGATGTGGCGGCCTATCTCGCGACGCTTGCGATGATCGGGCCAAAGGCGCTGGCGGTGACGACGAATTGCTCGATCGATTTCATGCGCAAGCCGCTGGCGGATGTGCCGCTGGTCGCCCATGCCAAGCTGCTCAAACTGGGGCGGCAGTTGTCGGTAACGGATGTACTGATCTATTCGGAGGGGTCGGATAAGCCGGTGGCGCGGGCGAGCCTGACCTATGCGATTCCGCCTGCGTCGATGGGGTGAGGAAGGGCCAGCGCCTGACCGTGGGCTGGCGACTGTGACGGCGATCCGTGCCACTTTATGGGGCAGTCGTGATGTGCTTTTTCGAAGATGCGCCCAGCTTCACCAAATCGCCCGCCCGCCGGGACGGGCAGGCGATGGCCCGGCGCCTGCGGCTTGATTCCGGGCTGGGCGTCTGCGCGAGACTACGAAAAAGGGCCGGGAAAACCCGGCCCAAGGAAGAGGTCTGGCGGACGCCACAGGGAAGTTACGCCTGCCAGAACACGCGGGAAGCCTCGGCTGAGGCTTGTTCCGGTGTAAGTCCCGCATCATCAAGCTCCCACGGCTCAAGCGCAGCAAGCGCGATCCGGGTGCGTCGGCGGGCCGCCCATGTGGTCACGACCGCCGCAAAGCGCAGCGCGATCATCGCAGGGACCGGCAGGGCGCGGTATGTCATCAATGTCATTGCATCGGCGCTGATAGGGCGAGCCTGTGTCATGGGAGAACTCCTTGAATTTGTATTGGCGAAATTGTATTGACACAAAGTGTAGAAAGCCTACAGGTACAAGGGTACAAAGCGCGATACAATTTGACCACAGGAATATTGTAATGGGTACAATTTGGCAGCCAACCCTCGCCGAAGGGCAGGGACCGAAGTACAAACTCGTCGCCCTCACGATCCGCGAGGGGGTCACATCCGGTGCACTGGCCGTGGGGGACAAGCTGCCGCCTGTGCGCGAGCTGGCGTGGCAGTTGGGGATCACCCCCGGCACCGTGGCGCGGGCCTATACCATTCTTACGGACGAAGGTTTGCTGGAGGCCGAGGTCGGTCGGGGCACCTTTGTTGCCCCGCCGCAGGCCGCCATTCGCGAAGATGTCTGGAATCGCGAACAAGATAGCTGGATCAAAGAGTTGGAGATCTCCGATACCGATGCGGTCAGCCTTTTTAGCCCGCGCTTACCAGACATGGGGCAGGTGGCCCTGATCCGCAGCGCCCTGCGGCAGGTGGCGGATGTGCCGGGCGAAGAGCTGATGAATTATCCCACCCGCGATGCCTATGCCCCGGTGCGTCAAGCGGTGGTCGACTGGCTGTCGCATCTGGCCCTCGGGCCGCTGAGCGAGCGCGACGTTGTGCTGTCACACGGCGGGCAAAGTGCGATTGTATTGGTACTTCAGGCCATCCTGTCGGGGCCAAAGCCGGTGATGCTGGTCGAAGACCTCTCCTACGCCGGGTTCCGCCGGGCTGCGGAGGTGCTGCGCGCCGAAGTGGTTGGCGTGGCGATGGACAAAGACGGCGTGTTGCCCGAGGCGTTGGACAAGGCCGCGCGCGACAGTGGGGCGCAGGTGTTTTGCACCACACCTGAAGTGCACAATCCAACCGGCAGCCACACAAGCCTCGAACGGCGGCGCGCGCTGCTGGAGGTCGCCAAGCGGCACGGGTTAGAGATTCTGGAGGATGATTGCTACCGTATGGGCTCTGCCCGCGCGCCGAGCTACCGCTCGCTCTGGCCGGAACATGTCTGGCATGTCTCTTCGATCTCGAAAGAGTTGACGCCCGCGCTGCGTGTCGGCTTTGCGCTGGCGCCGGCGGGGCGCTCGGCAGACCTGCGGCGGGTGGCGGAATACGGGTACTTCGGCCTTGCCCGCCCCTTGGCCGAGGCGACGCGGATTCTGCTCACCGATCCGCGGCTGAAGGGCATTTGCACAGATATCCGCGAGAGGCTGGCGGAATATGTAGAGGTCGCGGTCAACCATCTGGGCGGGCATGAATTGCAATGGTCGCGTGACGTGCCTTTCTTATGGCTGCACTTGCCGCCGGGTTGGCGCGCAGCGGGGTTTTGCCGCGCGGCAGAGGCGCAGGGCGTGCAGATCCGTTCCGCCGATGAATTCGCCCTGCGCGATGGCCGCGCGCCCCATGCGGTGCGCATCGCGGTGAACGCCCATGTCTCTCTGCGCTCTTTTGAGGCGGCGATGCAGCGCCTGCGCTGTCTCTTGGACAATCCGCCAGAGCAGATCAGCGTGTAGAAATTTGGGGTATTATTATACCTAAATCATAAGTAACTGATTTTTCTTACGTAATCCGCGATTGCTGCGCTTGACCCGGCGATGCAGGTGGTTATAACCCCTCCATCAGACACCGGGCGGGGATTCCTCGTTCCGACCAACCTTAAACGGGAATTCATCCATGAAAACCTTTTCTGCGACACCGGCAGATATCGACAAGAAATGGATCATCATCGACGCCGAAGGCGTCGTGCTGGGCCGTCTCGCTTCGATCATCGCCACGCGCCTGCGCGGCAAGCACAAGCCGTCCTTCACACCGCATATGGATTGCGGCGACAACGTGATCGTCATCAACGCCGACAAGGTGCAGATGACCGGCAAGAAGCGCGAAGAGCACTTCTACTGGCACACCGGCCACCCCGGTGGCATCAAGTCGCGCACCAAGGCACAGATCCTTGAGGGCGCGCATCCTGAGCGTGTGGTGACACAAGCCGTCAAGCGTATGCTGCCCGGAAACCGCCTGAGCCGCCAGATCATGACCAACCTGCGCGTCTATGCAGGTAGCGATCACCCCCATGAGGCGCAGAGCCCCGAAGTTCTGGATGTTAAATCCTTGAACAAGAAAAACACGCGGAGTGCATGAGCATGGCTGACGAAATCAAATCCCTCGACGGTCTCGAAGCAGCCGTGACCGAGAACATCGGCGGCGTGCAGGGCACCGAAACCGAAATGACCCCGCGTGAGCCTGTTCGTGACGAACTGGGCCGCGCCTATGCCACCGGCAAACGTAAAGACGCGGTCGCCCGCGTTTGGATCAAGCCCGGCTCCGGCAAGGTCATCGTCAACGGCAAGCCGCAGAACGAATACTTTGCGCGCCCCGTGCAGCAGCTGATCCTGGCACAGCCTTTCGGCATCACCAACACCGAAGGCCAGTTCGACGTGTTCGCAACGGTCAAAGGCGGCGGTCTGTCCGGTCAAGCGGGCGCGGTCAAGCACGGCATCTCCAAGGCGCTGCAGCTTTATGATCCCTCCCTGCGCGGTGCGCTGAAAGCGGCAGGCTTCCTGACCCGTGACAGCCGCGTCGTCGAGCGGAAGAAATACGGTAAGGCCAAAGCGCGCCGGAGCTTCCAGTTCTCCAAGCGTTAAGCTTACCGATCAGATTTGCGAAAGGGCTGCCCTCCGGGGTGGCCCTTTTTCGTTTGTGGGATGGCATGTGTGGCTGTTGGTCATGAAAAAGGCCGCTGCGGTTTCCCGCAACGGCCTCTGATCTAGGATCCGTGATCCCGAGACGGCTTAGCCGCCGATTTCGTAGCTCACGGTGAAGCCCAACACGCCGTCGCCATCGTTGGTGTCTTCGTAAAGCGCTTCAAAGCTGATGCCATCGCCAAAGTCGTAAACGGCGCCGGCTTCGGCATAGATGTTGTCGTCACGGTCGCTGTTGCCGATGAGGCCAACGGCGGTCCAACGCTCGGACAGGGGCGCTTCGAACGCGACTTCCTGATCGCTTTCGCCATTGTCGGGGTCGATGATCACGGCGAATGCGCCGGAGGCGTCACGACCGATGGGGAAGCCAAGCGTCGCGGTGATCTCTTCGCTGTGGTCTTCGGAATCGTTCAGCCAAATATAGCCATAGGTCAGATCCCAGCTGAGACCCTGACCGAAGTCCGCACCATAGCCGAGGTTTGCTTCGAACTCGACGTCATCTGTCGGGTCTTGGTAGAGCGATGTTGCGCTGAGGCCGGTGTGGAAGCCGCCGTAGGTCAGCTCGACAAAGCCTTCGACTTCGTTTTCGAGGTGATCGAAATCATCCGACGTGTTGAAACGTGTGGCGGCAGAGACGCCTGCGGTCCAGCCAATCATGGAGGTCATGGCGCGGTCTTCGATCACCGGGTCGAAACCGGTGGTGATGTTGTCCTGCGCATAGGCGGCGGAAGAGAGCAGCCCGGCGGTAAGGCCGAACCCGATAAGGTGTTTGATATTCATGGCATTTGCCTAGTGTTGGACCATGGCTTGTCTGCGACTGGCGAAGTCTGGTTGTGAAGGTCTTTCGGATATGCCCGACATGGGGGGCGGCAAGGCCCGTTTGCGCATATCTGGCATGCGTTAGAACATAACATTGTGAACGACGGAAATTTCGCCCAAGTCGTTGGTTTTTCTCAGCCCCCGTGGTTCCGGGCGGGGCGGCGCCTGCCTATATCAAGCGCAACACAGGAGACAGTCATGCAGTATTCAGTTCTAGACCTTGCCCCGGTGCCCGAAGGGTCAGACACCGCCACCGCCATCGCCAATTCCGTCGCGTTGGCCCAATTGGCCGAAGCCAAGGGCTATCACCGCTTCTGGATGGCTGAGCATCATAACATGCCGGGCATCGCCTCGGCGGCGACATCGGTTTTGCTGGGGCATGTGGCGGATCACACGCAGCATATTCGCGTTGGGGCGGGCGGGGTGATGCTGCCCAACCACGCGCCTTTGGCGATTGCCGAGCAGTTTGGGACCTTGGCGGCGATCCATGGCGACCGGATTGATCTGGGACTGGGCCGTGCGCCGGGCGGCGATCAGGCGGTGATGCGTGCCATGCGGCGCGGCATGAGTGGCGGCGATCATTTCCCCGATGATGTGGCCGAGTTGATGGCCTATCTGGGCGACGCCGATCCGCGCTCGCCCGTCCGTGCGCATCCGGGTGAGGGGACGCATGTGCCGATCTGGATCCTCGGCTCCTCGCTATACGGTGCGCAACTGGCGGCGCATTTTGGGCTGCCTTATGCCTTTGCCTCTCACTTTGCGCCCGATGCGTTGGAGGAGGCCACGGCCATCTACCGTCGTGATTTCAAACCGTCCGAAGCCTGCCCCGCGCCGCGCTTCATGCTGGCGGTCAACGTATTCGCTGCCGACACGGATGAAGAGGGGGCCTATCTGCGCACCACCATGCAGCAGGCATTCGCCCGTCTGCGCACTGGCCGCCCCGGCAAGCTGCCAGCGCCGGTGCGCGACATTGATGCCGAGATTGGCGCAGGGATGCGGCAGGGGGTGGATCATGCGCTGCGGGTGTCTGCCGTGGGCAGCCCAGAGACGGTCAAGCGGCAGCTTGAGGCGCTGATCGCACAGCACCGCCCGGATGAGTTGATCCTGACCGGGCAAATCCACGATCACGCCGCGCGGTTGCGCTCGTTTGAGATTGCGGCGGATGTCTTGCAAAACATGAGGGTGGCGGCCTAAGGGCCGCTAAACCTTACTCGTCGGGGCTGACCAATCCCAGCCCGCGCAGGTAAATCCCGATCCCGGTTTCCAGCAGGTCATCTGCTGGGAAGGGCGACGCGCGACCGGGGGAGTTGCGGGCGAAAAGTTCGACCACGCCGTGGCTCATCGCCCAGATATGGGCCGAGAACATCGAAGCTGGGGGGCGTTTGTCTGCCGGGATATGCTGGCTGAGGTCGGATGCTGCGCGCTCCAGCACGCCATTGGCGCGGTTGGCGGCATGGGCCAGTTCCGGGGTGCGGTTCACCGAGATGCCGGATTCGAACATGGCGATGTAATGGCCGGGGTATTTGCGCGCGAATGCCAGATAGGCGCGGCCCGTGGCCTCGAAGGCTTTGAGGGCTGAGGGCTGGCCGGATTCGTAAGCGAATTCCATCAATTCGGCAAAGATATCATAGCCTTGATGCGCGGCCTCGGCGATCAGGTCTTCGCGGCCTTCGAAGTGGCGATAGACCGCAGCCGGGGTGACGCCTGCGCGTTTGGCGGCTTCGGATAGCGTGAAGCCCGTGGGGCCGCGCTGCTCGATCAACTCAAGTGCCGCGTCAATCAGGGCTTGGCGCAGGTTGCCGTGATGGTAGCCGCGCTTAGGCATCCCAGATTTCCGGTCCGCCGCAGATTTCATCGTCCGCCTTGCCGATCGCCTTGGCGTCTTTCTGGGGGTAGTCGAAACGGTGCAGCAGGTGGCGCATCGCGGCCAGACGGGCGCGGCGTTTGTCGTCGGAGCGGATTACCGTCCACGGGGTTTCTGGGGTATGGCTGCGCGACAGGGTCTCTTCGATGGCGGTTGAGTATTGCTCCCATTTCGAGAGGCCTTTCACGTCAATCGGGCTGAGTTTCCACTGTTTCAACGGATCGGATTCGCGCGACAACATGCGGCGCAACTGCTCGGCCCGGCCCACGTTGAGCCAGAATTTGATTAAGTGAATGCCATCTTCGACGAGCATCTGCTCAAACGGGGTGACTTGTTCGAAGAAATGCGCCCGTTGCGCGGGGGTGCAAAAGTCGAAAACCTTTTCCACCACCCCGCGATTGTACCAAGAGCGGTCATAAAACACCATCTCGCCCGCGGTGGGCAAGTGTTTGATATAGCGTTGAAAATACCATTCGCCCTGTTCCGTCTCAGTGGGTTTCGACAGGGCGACGACACGGGCGGAACGGGGGCTTAGGTTCTCGCGCATACGGCGGATCGTGCCGCCTTTTCCGGCGGCGTCGCGGCCCTCAAACACCATGACGACGCGCTGGCCCGTTTCGCGCACCCAAGATTGCAATTTGACCATTTCGATCTGCAACCGCTCATAGTCGCGCTCATAGGTTTTGCGCGACAGACGCTCGTCATGCGGATAGCTGGGCGAAAGGATATCGTCCTTGTCGGAGCGGCGGATCGCTTGGCGAATGTCCTCGGGGGCGTCATTCTCGTAAAAGGCGCTGATTGCGCCGTCAAAGGGCAGGTCCATGGGCGCTCCTTGCGGGTTGTTCTTGTTTCAATATGGGATGTTAAGGTGATTAACGCAAACCCGCACGGGCGGCGGCGCGGTCGATGGCATCCACGACCGCCTGCGGCGCGGTGTGTTGGGGCATATGGCCCATGCCGGGCAGCCGGGTCAGGGCCCCGTTGGGGATGTCTTTGATCAATTCCTCGGCGTGGATATGCATTGGCACAATGGTATCGGCATCGCCATGAATGATCTCAACCGGCATGGTCAGACGGTCATATTGTGCGGCCATTTCAACCACATGGGGGCGAAGCTGGTGCACCTGCTGGGCGTTGGCGCGGCTGGCGCTGCGGCGTAGGGTCAACCCGGTGCCGATATGTTCGGCATAGCCCTCGGGCGCGGGCTGCGGGGCAAAGATCGCCTCAACACTGCTTTGCACCACGCCTTCGGGGACGAAAGCGGTGACGGCGGGGATAAAAAGCGCACCGCCAAGCCGCGAGGCGCTGACGTTGTAAATCCAGCCCAGCCCACCGGGCCATGGCTCTGACACCGCAGAGACAAGCACCAGCGCGGCGGTGTCTTTGGGCCGCTGCACCCCCAGGCCAGCGCCACGGCCCCGCCAAAGGAGTGGCCCAACACGATGGGGTTTTCGACGCCAAGCTGGTCGGCAGCCTTTTGCAGCAGCGCGGCCTGTTCTTGGGGCGATTCCCCCAGCGGGTTCCACGCGCCACGCGCGCCGGGGAGGCGGGCGGTATAGCCCATGCCGGGGCGGTCGAACATAATGACGCGGTAGCGATCGCTCAGCCGTTCCGCGAACCCCATGGTGAAATCACGCAGGTTGCCGCTGGCCCCATGGATCAGCACCAGATCAGGCCCGCTGCCGATAACCTTGGCATGGACCGGCAGGCCATCCACCGTGATGATCTCGCCCTCGGGCGGGTGGCTGGCCTCGGCCCGCGCCTCATGTCGTGCGGCGCGCCATTGGACAAGCGCCACCAGCAGCGCCAGCCCGAGAAGGAGGGAGAGCAACAGTTTAATGGCCAATCTCATTCATATCGAAGGGGGTGGTTTGGTATATCTCGTTGATCCAATTGCCGTAAAGCAGATGCGCGTGGCTGCGCCAGCGGTTCACCGGGGTGCGCGATGGGTCATCCTCGGGGTAGTAGTTGCAGGGCACGTTGATCGGCACGCCATTCTCAACGTCGCGGTCATACTCTTGTTTCAGCGTGTCGCGGTCGTATTCGAAATGGTTAAAGACATAGAGCGCGCGGTGCGCGGGGTCTTCGATCAGGCAGGGGCCGACTTCATCGCTACCCAAAAGCGTGGTGAGGCCCGCGTGCGTGTTCACTTCGTCTTGGCGCATCTCGGTCCAGCGAGAGACGGGCACGGTGCAATCATCCGAGAACCCGCGCAGATACGGCGAGGCGGGCGCGAGGTTGCGGTGGCGGAAACAGCCGAAGGCTTTCTCGGGCAGGATGTGTTTCTTAACCCCATGGAAATGGTTGATCATCGCCATGCCCCCCAGCAGACGCCAAAGGTGGAGTGGATGTTGGTCTGGGTCCATTCCATCACTTCGCCCAACTCGTCCCAATAGGTCACCTCGTTAAACTCAAGATGCTCAATCGGTGCGCCGGTGATGATCAGCCCGTCGAATTTCTCGGCCTTCATTTCCTCGAAGGGGCGGTAGAAGCTTTCCATATGCTCTGCTGCCGTATTGCGGGCTTGGTGGTCGGACATGCGGATGAGGCTGAGTTCAATCTGAAGAGGCGTTGCGCCGATCAGACGGGCGAACTGGTTCTCCGTTTGGATTTTCTTGGGCATCAGGTTCAGCAGGGCGATGCGAAGCGGGCGAATGTCCTGTCGGGACGCCAGTTCCTCGTCCAGCACCATGACCCCTTCGTTGCGCAGAACGTCGAAGGCGGGCAGGCGGGAGGGGATCTTGATGGGCATGAGACAGGTCTTTCAGGGGTAGCCAGAGCAGTCAGGTAATCTTGGGCGTGGTGGGTTCAACCGCCCGAGGGTAGGTGGCGGGCGATAAGATCGGTAAAGTCTTCGGGAGCTTTTAGTGTGTCGATGTCGGCAGGGGTGATCGTGACGCCCCATTTCGACATCGCAGCATAGCGCGGCTGGCGGTGCGACAGCGCGGCGGCATAGGTCCAGCGGATGAAATCATCGGGGTTCACGGCGTCTTCGCGGATATTCTTTTCCGCAAGATAGTCGGCCCACGCACGCGCGAGGAATTCAGGCTGGTAGGCCATCGGCTTGGGGGCTTTGTCGAAGCGGCGGATCAGTTCTTCGGTATGGGCCTCATCGCCCTTGATCCAGACCAGCAGGCATTCTTGCGAGAGCTGTTGCAACAGCGGGTCGTTCGGGTCTTCGGGGTCGACCCATTCGCAGATCGAGCCACCGGTGTCACAGATGAAATGCGGATAGCCGTAGAGCGCTTCGGCGCGGTTGGCGAAATAGGCGGTGTCTTGCAGCGCGCTGATCTCGGCCCGGCGGAACGCCTCTTGGCGCGTCGCATAGTCCGCCATCGGCAGTCCGCCGCGCGCGGGATCGCCGGGTTTGCCGAGCCACGTGGCCACGGGCGATAGATTGTCGAAGGTGATGTTTGAGCCGATGTAGATGCTATCGCTGAGCAGCAGATCACGTAGAAACGGCACCTTCATCGCCTCGGCTTTGGCGTTGTCGGCGATCAGTTCGCCCAGATAGCGGGTGCCGATACGGTAATCGATGGAGTAGTGAAACCAATCCCCGCTGGCGCGCAGCAGGCTGGACAGATGGGTTTTGCCCAAGCCCGACATGCCGAAGATCAGAACTTTGCGGCGCGGCGCGGCGCGCCAGTCGTCAGCCGTGGGGTAGAGCATGTATCACCAAGGTTAAGTGCTTCGTTTCCCCTGAGTACCCCAGTGTTTGACCAGACGCCAGATGCGGCCATCCAGCACCAAAAGCCCAAGCGCCAGAAGGGCAAAGCCGCTGTAGGCGGCAGGGCGCAGGGTTTCATCGCGCAGCCATGCGCCCAGCAGGATCGCGACGGGTGCGACCAGCAGCGTGACCAGCATCAGGTTGCTGCTGCCCGCCATGCCCAGCACGCGGTAATAGAGCAGATAGGCCAGCGCCGTGGCAGCCAGCGCGTAATAGGCAATGGCCATGAGCGTGGCCGGGGCAAGGTCGAGCGTCAGCGGTCCTTCGACGGCCCATGCCAGCGGCAGCATGACCAGCGTGGCCCCTGTCAGCATCCCGGCGGCGGCCAGTTGCGGCGGTTGGCCCGGCAGCAGTTTGCGCGCGCAGACACCCGCCATGGCATAGGACATCGCCCCGCCCAGCACGGCAAGCTGCGCAAGGCTGCCGAGGTCGAAATTCGTGAGGTTTTCCAGCCCGATGGCGGTGCTGACCCCGGCAAAGCCAAGGCAGACGCCAATCGCCTTGCGCGGGGTGATGCGCTCATCCGCGAGAAAGATCGCGGCGGCCAGCACGCCAAAGATCGCCGTGGCGGCATTGAGGATTGAGGTCAGGCCAGAGGGGATATGCAATTGCCCCCATGCCATCAGCGAGAAGGGGATCACATTATTCAACAGCCCCATCAGCAGGAAGGCCGCCCAGATTCGCGGGTCGCGCGGCAGCGGCAGGCGCATAACGGCGACCGCGCCCCAAAGCACCAGCATCGCCCAGAACACCCGATGCGCAACCGAGGTCAGCGGCCCGATCTCATCCAGTGCCACCCGCACGGCGACAAAGGACGCGCCCCAAAGCAGAGCGAGAAAGCCCATTTCGATCCAAGCACGCGGGGGAATGGTTTTTTGTGTGATCATGACCTCGGGTTTAGGCCGTTCCATTGATCGGCACGACCCGAAAGATGCGCATGCATAAAAAACGCCGCCCGAGGGGTTCGGGCGGCGTGATCTCAACGGTTCTGGTGTGGATTAGAAGGTGAAACCCACTTTGACACCAAAGGCCACGGCATCGTTGTCTTCGAATTCCGCTGCCGGGGCAAAGCCCGGAATGGCCGTCTCTGCGTCACCGATGTTGACGTAGCGCACGCCGGTGGTGATTCTCATATTGTCGCGGGTATAGACGGCGGCCAGCGCGAGGCTCTTGTTGCCATCGGTCGGGCCGAGGTTGGAGGCAAAGCCGCCTTCGGACTTCTCATAGCCGACGGAAGCAGAGACCGACCAGTTGTCATTCAGACGACGGCCCACACCCAGCGAGTAGGTGAAAACATCGTTCTCATAGCTCACGAGGGAGGCCCCGCCCGTGGCGCCAGCATAGGCAGCCGGAGAAATATCGAAGGACGACCAATCAACCCAGCGGATGCCACCAAAAAGCAGCGTGTCAGCCGCGATGCCGGTCTGGAAATCGAGGTTAACCGACTGCGGCGTTTCGATTTCGGTTGTGCTCATGACTGCGCCGAACTCGGTGGTGTCAACGTCATGGTCGACCTTGGAGTTATAGGTCAGCGCCACGCGCATGGCGATGTCGGGGCGCTCATAGGCGACACCAGCGACATAGCCGACGCCTGTGTCGCGATCCCCATCAACCGTATAGCCGCCCACGAAGGGGACAGCTGCCGTGGCTTCGATGGTTTGCACACGCAGACCACCGTGAACGCTGAAGTTGTCGTTCATCCGGTAGCGCAGCAGGCCGGTCAGAGCGTGCGCGTCAAGATCAGCCTGCGCGCCTGCGGCGTAGTAGCCGGTGCCCGTGGGGTAATCGATGTCAGCGCCAAAGGGCTGGTCATAAATGATCGCATAGGACAGTTTGTCGTTGATGTCTGCCTTATAGGCGGCGCCAAACTGCATGTAGCTTTCTGTGGCATTGCCTGAATCGCGGCTGCCGAGCGCCGCAACCGAGGTGCCCGACGTGTCGGGCGAGATATGCCCGAAGCTGAATTCGGCATAGCGCCCGTTTTCAAACAGGGCGTTGATGGATTGGCCCGACCGATCGATACCGCCAGCGTGAACGAGTGCCGTAGATGCCAACAGTGCCGGAATTGCCAAGAAATAGGTTTTCATTTGCTTTCCTCCCAAGACTTCTGTGCGGTTCCTCCCCGGCACAGGTTAGAAACGATCTAAGCGGATAGCTGCCGTTTGCGTCAATCACTGACCTTGGGTCAGGTTGAAAACTGGGCAAACATTACTTGGGGTGTGCTTTGCGGGTCTCAAACCAGATGTTGAGGTAATTGCCCGCAAAAATGATCGCGGCCCCGACGAAGACCCAGACATCGAGCGCTTCGGCATAGAGGAGCATCCCGACGACCGCGATCGCCGGAAGGCGGACGAAATCAATCGGCACCACCACGGTCGCGGGGGCGAGGCTCAGCGCGTTGGTTAGACAGTAATGCGCAAGCAACCCACAGGCGCCGACGAGCAGCAGAAATGGCATCGTCTCAACAGTAGGTCCGGCGATATCGCCGTCGTAGCCCGCCGAGATCAGGCCAAAGATCAATTGCAGCGTTGTGAGGTAGAATAGGATCGTGGTGATCCCTTGGGTGCGCGTCAGCCGCTTGGTCAGCACATTGGTCAGGGCAAAGAAGACCGCACAGCCTGCCGCCGCCAGAATGCCGGTGTTGAGGTTGCCAATATCAGGCCGTGCGACGATCAGAATGCCGATGAACCCCATGACGGCGGCCAGCGCCCGCGTGGCGGTCAACCGTTCGCCCAGCAGAAAGATCGACAGAACGATGACCCAAAGCGGTGAAGTGAACTCTAGCGCGAAGACCTGCGCCAGCGGGATCAGCGACACGGCGAGGAACCATAGGTTCTGCCCGGTGAAATGCGCGAGGTTGCGGATAAGTTGTAGGCCAAAGTTGCGGGTGTTGATCTGCCGCCACGCCCCGGTGGCCCAAGCGAGCGACAGGACGATGATCACGCCGATCACACTGCGGTAGAGCATCACCTCAAAGGTATCGAACCGTGCCGAGAGTTCACGCCCCGCCACAGCCATGGTCGAGAAAGAGCCGATGGAGCCGATCATCCAGAGTGCAGCGCGGACGGTGGGGGTCATGTGGGGTTGGTCAATTGGTCATCGCCCTTGGCCTCGTCGCCGATGATTTGGCGGTCGGTGATCGGGGTGTCGGTGATCTTGTAGTCGCGTGTGATCCCGGCGGTGAGCCTTGCCCAGTCTGAAGCCGCCGTGCGGTTCTGATGCGCCGCAAAGGCTGCGCGGTCGGTGAAAAGTTCCGATACCTGCCACAGGAGGGGATCGTCGGTGGGCGTCACGTCGAAGCGCAAACACCCCGGCTCGGCACGGGTGAGGCGCAGATGCGCGTCAAGCTCCGCGCGCACCCGGTCCGCCTCGGCCCGGGTCGCGCAGCGAAGGTGGCCGGTTAGGGCCACCCTCATGTTTATTCCCACTCGATGGTGCCCGGAGGTTTCGAAGTGATGTCATAGGTGACGCGGTTGATGCCCGGTACCTCGTTGATGATCCGCGTGGCGGTTTCACCAAGGAAGTCATGGGTGAACGGATAGTAGTCCGCTGTCATGCCGTCCACAGAGGTCACCGCGCGCAGGGCGCAGGCGAAGTCATAGGTCCGGCCATCGCCCATCACGCCCACGGTACGCACAGGCAGGATCGCCACGAAGGCTTGCCAGATATCGTCATAGAGACCATGGCGGCGGATCTGATCGATATAGACCGCATCGGCCTCGCGCAGGATCGCCAGCTTCTCGCGGGTGATCTCACCGGGGCAGCGGATCGCAAGGCCCGGCCCGGGGAAGGGGTGGCGGCCAATGAACGAAGGCGGCAGCCCGAGTTCACGGCCCAGCTCGCGCACTTCGTCTTTGAACAACTCGCGCAGCGGCTCGACCAGTTTGAGGCCCATCTTTTCGGGCAGGCCACCGACATTGTGGTGGCTCTTGATGGTGACCGAAGGGCCGCCGGAGAAGGAGACGCTTTCGATCACATCGGGGTAGAGCGTGCCTTGGGCCAAGAAAGTCGCATCGCCCACGTCTTTTGCGTGTTTCTGGAACACATCGATAAAGAGCTTGCCGATGATCTTGCGCTTGGTCTCGGGGTCCGAGACACCGTCGAGCTCGCCCAAGAACAACTCTTGCTCGTCAGCGTGGATCAGCGGCATGTTGTAGTGGTCGCGGAACATGGTGACGACCTCTTCGGCCTCACCCTTGCGCAGCAGACCGTGGTCAACGAAGACGCAGGTCAACTGATCGCCGATGGCTTCGTGGATCAGCACGGCGGCGACGGAGGAGTCCACGCCGCCGGAAAGGCCACAGATCACCTTCTGGTCGCCAACCTGCTCACGGATCGCGGCAATGGCTTCCTCACGGTAGGCGCTCATGGTCCAGTCGCCTTTGAACCCTGCCAGACGCACGAAGTTCTCATAAAGGCGCGGGCCGTTGGGCGTGTGGTGCACCTCGGGGTGGAATTGCACCGCGTAGAAGTGACGTTCAACATCCGCGGTAATGGCGAAAGGCGCGTTGGGGGAGGTGCCATAGACCTCGAACCCCGGAGCGATCTTGCTGACGTGGTCGCCGTGGCTCATCCAGACCTGTTCGCGGTCGGTGGCAAACCAACCCTCCAGCAGATCAAGCTGTTGGCCTGTGGGGGTTACGAAAGCCCGTCCAAATTCGGCGGTGCCGTGACCGCGCTCCACATGGCCGCCAAGGCAATGCATCATGACCTGTTGGCCATAGCAGATGCCCAAGATCGGCACGCCCAGTTCAAACACAGCCTGCGGCGGACGCGGTGCGCCTTCGGCAAACACAGAGGACGGGCCGCCCGACAGGATCACCGCCTTAGGCGCGAATTCCTTGAGGAAGGCTTCGTCCACCGTGTTGAACGGGTGGATTTCGCAAAAGACGTTCAGCTCCCGCAGGCGACGCGCGATAAGCTGCGTGACCTGGCTGCCGAAGTCGATGATGAGAAGGCGGTCATGGGTGATATCTGTCATGGGGCCGTGATTAGGCCCGTGGGCGCGCTCTGGCAAGTCTCTAGCGGGCCGAAGACGCAGCCCTGTCGCGTTTAATTCGCGCAAGTGGCGCGAGGACGGCACGCGATGTCGCTTTTTGCCGCTAGAGGGCGTTATCCGCGCGAAGGGGCACTTGGGAATGGGGTAGGCACAGGCCAAGAGTTGCGGGAAGGATAGAGCAATGGCGGAATCAGCACGACGGGCACGCGGCGGCGGAGGTGCGGCACGGCGCGCGGCACGCACGGCCGTCTCATTCGAGACAGCGCGCTATATCGAGCGGAACATCCCGAACTTCGAAGTGCTGACCGAAGAAGCGCTGGAGATTATCGAGCATAACGCCGACACGGTGCTGGAAGAGATCGGTGTGAACTTTCCCGACAACCCCGATGCGCTGGCACTGTGGCGTGACGCCGGGGCCGATGTGCAGGGGGAACGGGTGCGTATTCCACGGGGGCTAGCGCGCAAGCTGTGCTCTACCGCCCCCTCGACGATCACCCAAGTGGCGCGCAACCGCGAGCGGGATGTGGTGATTGGAGGCAAGAGCCTTGTCCTCGCCCCGGTCTATGGGCCGCCCTTCGTGCGCGATGCCGCAGGGGGCGCCGCTATGCCACGCTGGCGGATTTCCAGAAGTTCGTGAAGCTCGGCTATATGTCGAAATGGCTGCATCACTCGGGGGGACGGTATGTGAGCCGACCGACATCCCGGTGAACAAACGCCACCTCGATATGCTGCATGCCCATATGACGCTCAGCGACAAACCCTTCATGGGGTCGGTGACCGAGCCGTCGCGCGCGCAGGACAGTGTCGATATGTGCGGCATCCTTTTTGGTAAGGACTTCGTGCAGGAAAACACGGTGATGACCTCGCTCATCAACATCAACTCGCCGATGACATTCGACGATGTGATGATGGGGGCGCTCAAGGTGTATGCCGAGAACAATCAGGCCTGCATCATTTCGCCGTTTATCGTTGGGGGAGCGATGGCCCCGGTGAGTGTCGCAGGGACATTGACGCAGGTCTTGGCCGAGACTTTGGCAGGGATCGCCTATAGCCAGCTCGTCCGCCCCGGTGCGCCTGTGATCATGGGGGCTTTCGTGACCTCCATCGACATGAACAGTGGTGCGCCCACATTCGGCACGCCTGAGGCTGCGCATATCACCTATGGCGCTGGGCAACTGGCCCGCAGGCTGAACCTGCCTTACCGGAGCGCCGGGTCTTTCAATGGCTCGAAACTGCCCGATGCGCAGGCGGCCTATGAGACCTCCAACAGTCTGAACATGGGGCTTCTGGCTGGGGTGAACTTCATGCTGCACGCCTGTGGCTGGCTGGAAGGGGGCTTGTGTCTTCTTTCGAGAAGTTCGTCATGGATGCCGATCAACTGGGCACGCTGCATCACCTCGCCCGCGGGGTAGAGATGGACGAGAACGCGCAGGCCATGGACGCAATCCGCGAAGTCGGGCCGGGGGGCATTACCTCGGTTGCGCCCATACACAGAACAACTTCCGCGAGGCGTTTTGGAAATCCGACCTGCTGGATTACAAACCCTTCGAGACATGGTCGGATGAGGGGGCGCGCGATACACAGACCCTTGCCACCGCACGGGTCGAAAAGATGCTCGCCGATTATCAGCAACCCGCGCTTGATCCGGCCATTCGCGAGGCGCTTGATGCCTTTGTCGCGACCCGCAAGGCAGCGGAGCCGGATAGCTTTACCTAAAATGGGACTGCGGGGGCGTTCCCCCGCCGCGGCCTCTACGCGCTGGGGCTCTGCGCGGCTCTCAGAAAGCGCGCTTCGCCGACCATGGCGATCAGCACATCCACATGCCGGATCAGGCTATAGCTTGCATCTGCCGTCTCGCGCTGGGTGTCCAACTCGGCCTCTATCTCGATCAGTTTGATCAGCGCCGTGCCGTGGCGCGGCAGCATGCCAAAGCCCAATATGCGAGGCAGATGGGTGCCGCGCCGGTAATCCTCGGCTCCGATACGGGCGGCGCGCATCAACAGGCGCGGGCGGTGAAGTCTTTGCAGCATGGTCAGTAGATCTTGCATCACAACTCTCCGGTGAACGGGGGTGAATCACCCCGGATCATCGAAGCATGGCACAACCTTTCCGGGTGTTGCGTGTCATGGCTTCGCGGCGCACGGCGCATACCGGTGCTGTTTACCTTTTGGAAACAATCATTGCCAAATGCGACGATTTTAACCAACGGGTAACCAAAACATCCATAGGTTGTGAATAACTCTGGGGATAACTCTCCGGCTTGGGGACCCGCCAAAATGGAAGTGGCAGTCAATTGAAGGCGCATCACCAAATCCAACAGACCGTCCTGCCGGGATGGGTGCCGCACGGAGCCCTGCATTACCTCGCACATACGGAGACCGGCGCACCGATCCGGGCCTTGGCACGCCAAGCTGGCTGCCATGCCTCGACCATCATGCGTCAAATCCGCCGTATTGAGACAAGGCGCGACGATCCGCTGGTGGATGCCGCCCTGCGCAGGCTCGGGGCGGTGCGGCGCGCTTTGGATTGTACTGCTGGCCCCCCAGCAGGAAAGACAGCGACAATGACCAAACCCGCCACCCCCTTCTTGACGAAGACACTTTCGCCGCCGAGGCGCTGCGCGTCCTTCGGCGCCTGCATGAGACGGGCGCGATCCTCGCCGTGGCCGAGGGCATGGAAAAGGCCGTCGTCCTGCGCGAGACGGACACCGGCCCCGGCGCACGCACCGCTGTGGTGGACAGCGCCGTGGCGCAGGCGATGGCCCTGAAAGATTGGATCGCCCCCGGCAGCACAGGCCGGGTAACGCGCTATCACATCACCAGCGCCGGGCGGGCTGCGCTGCGGCGGATGATAGAAGACCAAGGCGCGGGCGCCCATGGCTTTGCCGAAGATCAGACCGCGTTTCTGGGCTTGGCCAGCGGCCCCGAGGCGGAAGAGGGCGCGGATGCCGATGCGGTCCCGCGCCGAGGCCGCTATTGCCTATCGGAAAGCCCGCTCTCTGCGCTTGCTCGGCGGCGCGATAAATCCGGTGCGCCTTTTCTGAACGAGGGGCTGGTCCATGCCGGTGAAAGGCTGCGTGAGGATTTCGAACTGGCCCAGATGGGCGGTGAGGTGACCCAAAATTGGGATCATTTCCTGACGCCGGGCGCAAAACCCAGCGGGCGGCGTGAGGGCTCGGGCAGCATGGCCGCGGCAGAGGCGCGCAAGCGGGTGGCAGATGCCATGGCCGAACTCGGCCCCGGCCTGTCGGACGTGGTGCTGCGCTGTTGCTGCTATCTGGAAGGGTTGGAGACCACTGAAAAGCGGTTGGGATGGTCGGCGCGATCAGGCAAGATCGTGCTGCGGATCGCGCTGATGCGGCTCAAACGACACTACGACGAAACCGTAGGCCCGGGCGGCCCGATGATCGGATAAAGAAGGGGCGGCAGGGTGATGATCCTGCCGCCCCGGTTGTTTCAGTCTGCGACCTTCGTCGGCGTCTCATCTGTCACCGAAATCGCCACTTCGTCTTTCTCACAAGCGTCACGCACGCCGGCGGCATAGTCGGGGTGCACTTTTTCCAGCACCGCATACCAGCGTTCTTTTACCTGCTGCGAACAGGGCGCCATGGCACCGGCCATGTTCTCATGCAGACGGTCACGCTGCGCCTGATCGAACACCTCGGTGTAGAGCTTGCGCGGCTGGACGTAATCGGCATCCGTCTCCTCTTGGACATAGCGATCCGCATCGCCCGAAATGCGCAGCGGCGGTTCCTGAACCGAAGGATCAGGGCGGGCCGATTCTTCGTATTGGTTCGGCTCGTAATAGGCATCCGGGTGGCCGGTCTGCTGGGGGAAGAACCGCATGGAGCCGTCCTTGTGGTAGTGGTGCATCGGCGCGGCCTTGGGCGCGTTGGCGGGCAGCGCCTCGTAATGCGTGCCAAGACGGTAGCGGTGCGCGTCCGCATAGGAAAAGACCCGCGCTTGCAACATCTTATCGGGCGAGAAACCGATGCCCGGCACCTTGTTCGAGGGCGAATAGGCGGCGTTCTCGATGCTTTGGAAGTAGTTGTCGGGGTTGCGGTTGAACTCTAGCATACCGACCGGGATCAGCGGGTAATCCGCATGCGGCCAGACTTTGGTCAGATCAAAGGGGTTAAAGCCGCAGGTCTCGGCCTCTGCCTCGGGCATGACTTGGATATTCAGCTCCCATTTCGGGAATTCGCCGCCTTCGATCGCGTTGAAGAGATCCTCTTGGAAGTTCTCGCGGGTCGAGCCGATTAGCTTTTCCGCGTCTTCATTGGTGCGGTTGCGGATTTCCTGCTGGCAGCGGAAGTGGAACTTCACCCAATGACGCTCGCCCTTGGCGTTCCACATCGAATAGGTGTGGCTGCCGTAGCCGTGCATGTGCATCGGGTTCACCGGAATGCCGCGGTCCGACATCAGGATGGTCACCTGGTGCACGCATTCGGGCTGAGCCGCCCAGAAGTCGAACATTGCCTCGGGCGAGCGCAGGTTGGTGCGCGGGTGGCGTTTCTGGGTGCGGATGAAGTCCGGGAATTTATAGGCATCGCGGACAAAGAAGATCGGGGTGTTGTTGCCCACAACGTCCCAGTTGCCTTCCTCGGTGTAGAACTTCACAGAGAATCCGCGCACGTCACGCTCACTGTCGGCGGCACCCAATTCGCCTGCCACGGTGGACCAGCGCGAGAGGATTTCGCAGGTCTTGCCCACTTCGGAGAAGATCGCCGCACAGCTGTATTCGCTGATGTCATGGGTCACGGTAAAGGTGCCTTCGGCGCCCCAGCCCTTGGCGTGAACGGCCCGCTCGGGGATGCGCTCGCGGTTCTGATGGGCCAGTTTTTCGATCAATTGGTAATCGTCCAGCAAGACCGGGCCACGGCTTCCGGCGGTTTTGCTGGTTTCATTGGTCGGCATCGGCGCGCCGGCGGTGGTGGTGAGACGCTTGCTCATCTTGGGTTCCCCTCGGTTATTGTCTGAGGGGAAGATGATCCATTTCGCCCATAATTTCCAATTGCAGTTTTGTAAAATTGCGATAGGTAAAAGTTATGAACTTCACCCTAAAGCAACTTGAATATTTCCGCGCACTGGCGACTTTGGGCAACTTCGGGCGGGCGGCGGAGGCCAGCAATATCTCTCAGCCTGCGCTTTCCGTGCAGATCCGCACCTTGGAGGAGTCGCTGGGGGGCGGTTGATCGAACGGCAAAGCCGCGCCTCGGTCCTGACGCCCTTGGGCCGCGAGGTGCTGACCCGCGCCGAGGATATTTTGCGCCGCGCCAAACTGTTGGAAGCCACGGCGCGCGAACAGGTGGGGCTGGCGGGCACCTTGAACCTTGGGCTGATCCCGACGGTGGCGCCCTATCTTTTGCCCGGTGTGCTGGCCGCCCTGCGCGCGCAGGATATTTCCCTGCGGGTCGAGGTGCGCGAGGCGCAGACCGATCAGCTGTTGGCCGATTTGCGGGCCGGGGCGCTGGACGCGGCGGTGATGGCGGTGCCAACAGGCGAAACCGGTCTGGCCGAAATGCCCCTGTTCGAAGATCGCTTTCTGCTGGCGGGCTCCGCCGAGCGGATGGCGGGGGCGGCGGTTGTCCGTCCGACCGATCTGGCCCGCACGCCGCTGATGCTGCTGGAAGACGGTCACTGCCTGACCGATCAAGCGCTAGAGGTTTGTCAGCGGGACCGGACGCAGGCGGGCATCCACACGGGCGCTTCGTCTCTCGCAACCCTATCGCGGCTGGTGGAGGCGGGGTTTGGCATGACCTTGATGCCCGAGATCGCCGCCAAAACCGAGCTTGATGCCGCGCCGGGCCTACGGCTGCACCGTTTCGGCACACCGGAGCCAGCGCGGCAGATCGGGCTCGTGCGCCGGGCGGGCACGCCGGGCAGCGGTTGGGCGGCGCAATTGGCCCAGACGCTGAAAGATGTGGGGGAAGGGCTGACCGGGCAGCTACGCGCGACATACTAGGCGCGGGCGGGGCAGCGGGGTCAGAGGGACCGGGCCAAATGGCCCGATCCGGTCACTCAAAGGGCGCTTAGGCCGCTTCGGTCTGCTTCTGGTTTTCGAGGTATTCCAGCAGGGTCTCGGGGCTGGAAACACCGTAGGGGTCATCGCCGTGGTTGTCGCTGATGCCGGGCTCTTCGAACCATGCTTCGATCTGACCGTCGTTGACGATCGCCGCATAGCGCCAGCTGCGCGCGCCGAAGCCGAGGTTGTCTTTGGCCACCAACATGCCCATGCGGCGGGTGAACTCGCCGGACCCATCAGGGATCACGTCGATGTTCTGGACGCCCTGCATCTCTTTCCACTTGTTCATGACAAAGCTGTCGTTGACCGACAGGCAATAGATCGCGTCGATGCCATGCTCTTGGAACGCTGCGAAGTTGTTCTCAAAACCGGGCAGCTGGTAGGTGCTGCATGTCGGCGTGAAGGCACCGGGGAGCGAGAACAGAACAACGCGCTTGCCTTTGAAGAAGTCTTCGCTGGTTTTGTCTTCCCAGCGGAAGGGGTTGTTGCCTTCGATGCTTTCGTCGCGCACGCGCGTTTTGAAGGTGACGTTGGGAACTTGAATACCGGGTTTCATCGCGTCTCTCTTTCTCGGATTGGAATCTTTGTCGGTTGGTAGCCCATATAGGCAGCCTGAGCAACTCTCGCAATGCTGCAACTGCATTGTAATTTTCCGTTTAGAAAACAAAGCACTAAATCATTGGCCGGGGGTGATGCCGCTGGTGCATGGCAGCCTTGTCTTGGGTGCGCATGCTGTAGGTGGTCATCGGGTCAAGGACTGTGATAAACAGGGTTCGACACAATGATCAGAGGCCCCCGATGCGCGATCTGAAGATACCCGAACAGCGCCACCCCGAAAAGGCGCGCAAGCCCGACAACGCCCAGCCAAAAAAACCGAGCTGGATCAGGGTCAAAGCGCCCGGCGGCAAGGGCTATGCCGAGACGGCGCGCATCATGCGTGACAACAAGCTGACCACGGTCTGCGAAGAAGCGGGTTGCCCCAACGTTGGCGAATGCTGGTCTCAGGGGCACGCCACGATGATGATCATGGGCGAGGTTTGTACCCGCGCCTGTACCTTCTGCAACATCGCCACCGGCAAGCCGCCTGAGGATTTGGATGTGTTCGAGCCGGGCCGCGTGGCCGATGCTGTCGCCAAGCTGGGGTTGAACCATGTGGTTATCACGAGCGTTGATCGCGACGATATCGAAGATGGCGGGGCGGAGCACTTCGCCCAGACCATCCGCGCCGTGCGCCACCGCAGCCCCGACACGACGATCGAAATTCTAACACCGGATTTCATCCGTTGCGGTCCCGAAGCCCTTGAAAAGGTTGTCGAAGCGCGGCCGGATGTGTTTAACCACAACCTCGAAACCGTACCGGGCCTCTACCCCGAAGTGCGCCCCGGCGCGCGTTACTTCCACTCCCTCCGCCTGCTTCAGCGGGTAAAGGAGCTGGACCCGTCGATGTTCACCAAATCTGGCATCATGGTGGGCTTGGGCGAAGATCGGCAATCGGTCATTCAGGTGATGGAAGACATGCGCGCCGCCGACATCGATTTCCTGACCATTGGCCAGTATCTGCAGCCCACGCCTAAGCACCACGCGCTGGACCGTTTTGTCACGCCGGAGGAATTCACCTCCTACGAAAAAGCGGCCTACGGCAAGGGCTTCCTCATGGTTTCCGCCACGCCGCTGACCCGGTCGAGCTATCACGCGGGCGACGATTTCGCGCGTCTGCGCGAGGCGCGGAACCGCAAGCTGGGTATCGCGTAATCCTAGGAAGACGCGCCCGGCGTTAACCGCCGGGCAGGGCTTTGAGGTAGGCCGCAATCGCTTCGCGGTCGCTTTCGGGGAGTTGGGCAAGGTTGCTGACCACCTCGGCCATCTCTCCGCCCGCGCTATCCCATTCTGGCGTGAAGCCGGAGGTGAAATATTCCACCAGATCGGCCTTGGACCACTCAAGATGTGCGGGCGTGATGCCGGGAATGCGCCCCTTGCCCGAGGGGTTCGGCGCGCCGGTCAGCCAAGCGTCCTGCTCTAACCCGCCCAAGGCGTTGCGTGGCGTGTGGCATTCGCCGCAATGGGCCAGCCCTTCGACAAGGTAGCGCCCGCGCGCTACCTGTGTGTCTGACGCATCGGCCAGCACGAAATCTTCGTCAAAGAACATAACCTTCCACGCGCCGAGGCCCCGGCGGATGTTGAAGGGAAAACCCACCTCATGCGGCAGGCTCGGGACATCTGCAGCGGGCAGGGTTTGCATATAGGCAAAGAGGTTCACCACGTCCTGCGGGGCGAGGTGTTGGTAGGCCGTATAGGGAAAGGCGGGGTAGTAGTGCTGGCCTTCGGGCGAGACGCCGCGCGTCACGGCGCGGGCAAACTCTGGCAAGGTCCAGTCGCCGATGCCATGGTATGCATCGGGCGAGATATTGGGCGCGTGGAAGGTGCCAAAATCGCTGGGGAAGGGCAGGCCACCGGCCAGAACCAGCATCTCCCCCCTCACTCTCGGGGGCGGCATGGCACGAAACGCAGCCCCCGGCAGCAAAGACCCGCGCCCCCGCTTCCGGGTCAGGCGTCAGACCTGCGCCATAAGACGGCTCAAGCGGATCGGGCCGGGTTGCGACCCAGCCAAGGGCCGCGCCGAGAACGGCACAGCCCAGCAGTACAGGGACAATAGGGCGCAAGGATCAGTTCTTGGGGCCGCGGTAATCGTCGTGGCAGGCGCCGCAGGCCTTGCCCACCGCACCCATGCCCGCTTTCAGGGCGTCAAGATCGGTGCCTGCGGCCTCGATCATATCCGCGCTGGCGGTCTCCAGCGCCATGAAGGCGTCGTTGAACCCCTCAGAATCGCTCCAGATTTCGGCCTTGGCGCGGGACCCTTCAACGGCGCCTTGCTCAGTGCCCTCAAGCCAAAGCGTGCCGGGCTGAAAGCCCGCGGCGGCATGCAGGTTGGTGGCGGCAGCGGTTGCCATTTCAGCGTTATAGTCCGTCTCGCCCTTGGCCATCCCGCCCAAGATGCCGGTGTGGTAGGCGATCAGTTGCATCTGCGCATGGCGCGCGTTCACCGCGTCACTCGCGGCTTTTTCGCTGTGGTTAGCGGCGAAGCCGGCAGTGGCGATCAATGCGGCGCTGACGCCGATGGCAGTAATGCTTTTGGTCAAATACATGGTCATCTCCCTTTTCTTGCCGCAGCGTAGCATGGGAGGGGCGGGTCACAAAAAACAAAAAAGTGATCAGCAGGATACAGGCGCGCTTCGGCTTAGAACCGGCGGGGGATACGCTCTGCCGTGGCCCAGTCGGGCCAATAGCCCAGCCATTCGATCGACCCGATGGCCAAGGCCGCCGCGATGATTGCAAAGACCACGATCACCCGTTTCCCCGAGGGTGGATTGCGCGCCCATTGGGACATCCGCAGCAGCCACCGCGGGTCCATCACGTAAAGCGAACTTTCCCGATGAAAGGCAGGTTGCGGTTGCGTTGGGCAAAGTCGATGCCATAGCCCACGACGAATTCGTCCGGGATTTCAAAGCCGGTCCAATCCGCTTTCAAATCCACTTCGCGCCGGGTGGGTTTGTCGAGCAGGGCAATGGATTTCAGCCGCGCTGGTTCGCGCGAGCGGAGCAGGTTGGTGACATGGTGCAGGGTGTGGCCGGTGTCGACGATATCCTCGACGACCAGCACGTCGCGCCCTTCGATTGCGCCGCGCAAATCCTTGAGAATGCGCACTTCCCGGCTGCTCTCCATGCCGTCGCCATAGCTGGACGCTTCGAGGAAATCGACCTCGATCGGCAGGTCCAATTCGCGCACCAGATCGGCGATGAACACAAAAGACCCGCGCAGCAGGCCGACCACGACCAATTTATCGGTGCCGTTGAATTCGTCATGGATCTCACGGCAGAGATCCTCGATCCGCGCCGCGATGGCCTTGGCCGAGATCATTTCGTCGATGACATAAGGCCCGTGTGCCATGGTTTTGCCCTTGAATCTGCGGGGTTGAGACGTGAAATAGGGGGTAACCTGCAACGCAACGGAACGCAATGCCCACCCATTCAGAGACCCGCCAACTGCCCTATAGCGCGCAACAGATGTATGATCTTGTCGCCGATGTGGCTCGCTATCCCGAATTCCTGCCTTGGACCGCTGCAGCGCGCATTCGCAGTGACGAAGACCGGGGCGATCACCGGGTGATGGAAGCCGATCTTGTGATCTCTTTCAAAGTGTTTCGGGAGCGGTTCACCAGCCGCGTCGTGCTCTGGCCCGAGGCCAAGAAGATCGACACCGAATATCTGGATGGGCCGTTCAAGTATATGAAATCAAACTGGCATTTCGAGGATAACCTCGAAGGCTGTCAGGTGCATTTCTTTGTCGATTTCGAATTCAAGAACATGATCCTGCAAAAGGTCATCGGCGTGGTTTTCAACGAAGCGATGCAGCGCATCGTGCGGGCCTTTGAGAACCGTGCGAAAGAGCTTTACGGGCCCAAAGGCTAAAGCGCCGCGAAGCCTCGCAGCAACAGGCCAAGCGCGTGGTCACGGGCCGCAAGCCGTACCGTGTCGCGGCCCTGGGCGCCGAACTCGATCGTTTCCGTCTGAATGCCCGCCGCTGTGGCAAGGCCAAAACAAACGCGGCCTTCGGGTTTATGCTCTGATCCGCCGGGCCCGGCGATGCCTGTGATTGATACGGCGATCTGCGCCTCAGAGTTTGCCAACGCGCCCGCCGCCATCTCTGCGGCCACCTGTTCAGACACTGCACCCAATTGCGCGAGCGTCGCCTCTGAAACGCCCAACATCGCGATTTTCGCGGCATTGGTATAGGTCACGAAGCCCCGGTCGAGCAGCGCCGAAGACCCCGGCAAGTCAGTCAGTGCGGCAGCTACTATTCCGCCCGTGCAACTCTCCGCACAAGCAACCATTGCGCCGGTTTCGCGTGCCTTTTCCAAGAGTTGCGCCGCGAGGATCATTTACAGGGCCCCGTGGTAAAGCGCCGCCAAGGCCATGACGCCAAGGGCGGCGAAGATGCCGGCAAAGATATCATCCAGCATCACGCCCCACGGCCCGCCCTGACGGTCTGCCCAGCCAATGATCAGCGGTTTGGTGATGTCAAAGAGCCGGAATAGGGCAAAGGCGGCGATCCAACCGGGCCACATGGCAAGGATCGGAATTTGCATGAACCAAGCGGCATAAGACAAGGGCAAAAGCGCGATCCACTGGCCGACCAATTCGTCGATCACCACTTCGCCCGGATCATGATCCGGCCCGCCCGCCGTGTAGCGCGCAGTGGCCCACCAGCCCAAAGGGATCGCCACGAGGATGCCGATCACCAGGAGGGGAAAGCCCCCAACACATGCAGCAGCCACGCATAGGGCAGGGCGATGAGCGACCCCCAAGTGCCCGGCGCGGGGCGGATGTGGCCGACGCCCAGAAGCGTCGCGATCAGATGAGCAAGGGTCATGTTTTCACCAATGTTGCTGTGGCCATACAGGCAATGCCTTCGCCGCGCCCGGTAAAGCCGAGGCGCTCGCTTGTGGTCGCTTTGACCGACACGCGGTCCAATTCGATCCCCAGCATCTCAGCCATCGAGGCGCGCATCGGTTGCACATGGGGGCCGATCTTGGGGGTCTCGCAGATGAGGGTGCAGTCGACATGGGTCAGGGTGAACCCCATATCGCGGGCGAGCTGTGCCGCGTGACGCAGGAAGATATCGCTCCGCGCGCCCTTCCACTGCGGATCGCTTGGTGGGAAGTGCTGGCCGATGTCGCCCCGTGCCAGCGCGCCATAGATCGCGTCAGTGACCGTGTGCAGCGCCACATCGGCGTCAGAATGGCCGACCAGCCCGTGGGTGTGCGGAATGTCGAGGCCGCAGAGGGTCACGTGATCTCCGGGGCCAAAGGCGTGCACGTCAAATCCGTTGCCGGTGCGAATGTCCATGCGGGTCTCCAATATGCGGGCGGCGCGGGCAAAATCCTCGGGCCGGGTGATTTTCAGGTTATCGGCGCTGCCTTGGGTGATGGCAACGGTCAGGCCCGCCGCGCGGGCGACTTCGACATCATCTGCCGCTTGGCCGTCGTGGGTGCCGTGGGCCGCGCGGATCGCGGCAAGGTCAAAGCCCTGCGGCGTCTGCGCGGCGAAAAGGGCGCTGCGGTCTTGCGTGCCGGTGACGCGGCCATCCGCGCCCTGCCAAAGCGCGTCGGTGACCGGCAGGCCCGGTGCGGCGGCTTGATGCTGGTCGAGCGCATCAATCACGCCAGCAATGATCTGGGCCGAAACGCAGGGCCGCGCGGCGTCATGGATCAACACCTTCTCCGCGTGCCGAATGGCCCCAAGCCCGCGTTGGACCGAGGCCGCACGCTCCGCCCCGCCGGTGGTGACGGTAACGCCTTGGGCCGCAAATGCCTCGGCTTGATCCATGTCGTCTTCGTGCAGCACCAGCACGATTTCGGTGATCTGGGGTAGGGTGCGAAACACGGCGAGGGTGTGATCGATCACACGCGCCCCCGCCAGCGCCTGCCATTGTTTTGGCTGCGGACCGCCCGCGCGGCTGCCGCGCCCTGCGGCAACGATCAAAGCTGCGATACTCATGCGGGCAATCTGGAAAACGTGGTGAACATGGCCCTGTCTAGGCAATGCGGCGGCGGGGTGCAATCTGGGGTGGCTGCCTAAAAAATAAGCAGTTGCTTGGCGCATAGCTGCTTTTCAGGCTAGTTTCATTGAGGTCACCCCGTGGCAGAGCTACACAGCAAGGGACCGCACAAGGATTAAGCACGTGACCGCCGACCCCCTGACATTCGACCCTCCGGTATTCCTCGCCCCGATGGCGGGGATCACCGATCTGCCCTATCGCAGCCTCGTGGCGCGATTCGGGGCCGGTTTGGTCGTGTCGGAGATGGTCGCCAGCCAAGAATTGCTCAGCCGCCGCCCCGGTACCCGAGAGAAGGCAGAGTTGGGGTTGGATGTCATCGGCACCTCCGTCCAGCTCGCGGGGCGCGAAGCCGAGCCGATGGCCGAAGCCGCACGGATGGTCGAGGCGATGGGTGCGCGGATCATCGACATCAACATGGGCTGCCCGGCCAAGAAAGTGACGCAGGGCGCCTCGGGCTCGGCGCTGATGAAGACGCCTGATCACGCGCTGCGGCTAATTGAGGCGGTTGTGGGCGCGGTCAACGTGCCTGTGACACTCAAAACCCGGCTCGGCTGGGACGACAATATGCTCAACGCCGCACCCATCGCCAAACGGGCCGAGGATGCGGGCGTGCAGATGATCACAATTCACGGGCGCACGCGCTGTCAGTTCTACAAGGGCCGCGCCGATTGGGCCGCGATACGGGCGGTGAAAGAAACGGTGCGCGTCCCCGTCATCGCCAATGGCGATATCACTGGCAGCGATGAGGCACGCCAAGCCCTGCGGCTGTCGGGCGCAGATGGTGTGATGGTCGGGCGCGGCGCGCAGGGGCGGCCTTGGCTGCTGGCGCAAATCGCGCATGACCTGCACGGACGCGCCAAACCGATGATCCCCAAAGGGGCCGCAATGGCCCAGATGGTGGCCGAACATTACGACGAGATGCTGCGTTTTTACGGGGTCGATCTTGGGGCCAAAGTCGCCCGCAAGCATTTGGGCTGGTATATGGACCATTGCGCCACCCCCGCCGATCTGCGCCGCGCCCTGCTGACGGCGGGGGAGGTGAAAACCACCTTTGATCTGATCGCAGAGGCTATGCAGTACGACGCCGCGGCGGCTCAACCTCCGGTCGCGGCATGAGGGCCGAGATACCTGAGCGGCAGGTTTGGACCTCTTTGCCGGTGCCTGCCTTTATCGTCAGCGCCGACGACCGGGTCGCGGATTTGAACCCTTCCGCCGAAGGCTTCCTCAATGCCTCGGCCCGCGCCACGATTGGCCAGTCGATCTGGAAGTTGATCGCGGTGGATCACCCGCTTGAGGCCGCGTTTGCCCGTGCGCGGCTGCAGGGCACGCCGCTGTTCGTGAATGACGTGGATGTCGGCGCGATGCAGCGCGCGCCTTTGCAATGCGGCTTGCAGATTGCGCCGCTGGTGGGCGGGGCGGGGGAGATGGTTCTGATGATCACCCCGCGCGAATTGGCCGGGCGCATCACCCAAGATCACAGCGTAAAATCCGCCGCCAAATCCGCCATCGGCATGGCCGAGATGCTGGCCCATGAGATCAAGAACCCTTTGGCCGGGATCACCGGCGCGGCGCAGCTTTTGTCGATGAACCTGTCCAAAAGTGATCTGGAACTGACCGATCTCATCGTTGCCGAAAGCCGGCGCATCGTGAAACTGCTGGAGCAGGTCGAGCAATTTGGCAACCTCATGGCGCCCGAGCGCAAGCCGGTGAACCTGCATGATGTGCTGGACCGCGCGCGGCGGTCGGCGCTGTTGGGCTTCGGCTCAAAGATGAAAATCACCGAGGATTACGACCCCTCTCTGCCGCCCGCGCTTGGTGATAAGGACCAACTTTTGCAGGTCTTGCTGAACCTCATCCGCAACGCGGCTGAGGCGGCGGGCGCGGCGGGGGCACCATCCGGCTGCGCAGCTTTTATGAACACGGGTTCCAGTTGCGCCGCGCCGATGGGGATGGCCAGCCGCTGCCCCTACAGATCGAGGTGATTGACGATGGCCCCGGCCTGCCGGATCATATCCGCGCCGATGTTTTCGATCCCTTCGTCTCGGGCCGGGAGAATGGCACCGGGCTGGGCCTCGCCTTGGTGAGTAAAATTATTTCAGATCACGGAGGCTGGATTTCAGTCAGTTCCGCCCCCGGTCGAACCGCATTCCGCATTTCGCTGCCGCGCGCGAGCGCCGCTGCCCTCAAGGAGAATTGACATGGATGGCACCATCCTCGTCGCCGATGACGACCGCACGATCCGCACCGTTCTGACCCAAGCGCTGACCCGCGCGGGCTGCAAGGTTCATGCCACTTCAAGCCTGACCACCCTGATGCGATGGGTCAGCGAGGGCAAGGGCGACGCGGTGATCTCTGACGTGGTCATGCCCGATGGCAACGGGTTGGAGATGCTCCCGAAAATCGCGCAGGACCGACCCGGCTTGCCGGTGATCGTGATCTCGGCGCAGAACACCATCATGACCGCGATCAAGGCGGCAGAGGCCGAAGCCTTTGACTATCTGCCCAAACCTTTCGACTTGCCGGATCTGATGAAGCGCACCGCTCGGGCCTTGGAGCAGCGCACGACGCTCAGCCGCAAAGCCGCCGCTGACGACGGTGCCGAGATCGACGCCGAGCGTGACGATCTGCCGATGATTGGCCGGACCCCGGTGATGCAGGCGCTCTACCGCACCGTGGCACGGGTGATGAACACCGATCTGCCGGTGCTTATCTGGGGCGAAAGCGGCTCGGGCAAATCGCTGATCGCGCGGGCGATTCACGACTTCTCAGACCGGCGCAGCCTGCCGTTCGTGACCGTGACGGATGCCGATCTTGCCGATATCGAAGGCCCTTCGCGGGTGTTGGCGCGGGTTGGCGGTGGTACCTTGATGATCGACGAAATCGCGGATTTCCCCCAAGATATTCAAGCCCGTCTGGTGCGGATGATGGATGCGCCGGGCGAAGACGCGCCGCGATTCATGGCCACCAGCCAAAGCGATCTGGATGCGGCGATGCAAGAAGGCAAGCTGCGCCGCGATCTCTATTACCGCCTGTCGGGGGCGACCCTCGAAGTGCCTGCACTGCGGGACCGGGTGGAGGACATCCCGCTTTTGGCCGATCACTTCTTGGCACGTGCCAACCCCGGGCCTGCGTCACCGCGCAAACTGTCGGACAAGGCCGCGCAAATCTTGCTGAAGTTTCCATGGCCGGGCAATGTGCGCCAATTGGAACATGCCATGCGGCAACTGGCACTGGCCAGCCAAGCGGCCGAGATCACGGCGAGCGAGGCCGAGCAGTTGCTGGGCGCACAAAGTGGTCCGGCACCGATGCAGACCGAGGCCGATACCGAACGGCTGGGTGCCTCGGTCGAGCGTCATTTGCAGCGTTATTTCGACCTGCACGGCTCCATGCTGCCGCCTCCGGGGCTTTACGCGCGGATCCTGCGCGAAGTCGAACTGCCGATGATCGAAATCGCGCTTGCCGCGACGGCAGGGAACCAAGCTAAATGTGCCGCTTTGCTGGGAATTAACCGAAATACTTTGCGTAAGAAGATCACCGACCTCGATATTGAGGTGACACGGGGCCGCAAGATGATGTAAAAGAGCCACATAACAGTGGCCATCGGGGTACTCTCCCGTTCAGGACCACATAATATGGCGGTTGATGCAGCAATGCATCACAACATCGGTGAGGTATGCGGGTGGCAACCCGGTCACGCAGGTTCAAGCTCGAGCGGTTGGGGCGTCTCAGGCGAGTCAAGCGGCTGCGCAATTGGTCCACCTTTGGGCTGGTGGTGCTGGGGCCGGTTTTGGCGCTTGCGACCTATCTGGCACTCGGGCCTTTGGGGCAGGGGGCGGATACGCTCAACCTGCGGCTCATTCTGTTGTCCGATCTGGTCTATGTGCTGCTGGTGGCGGCGCTGGTTCTCATTCAGGTCGGGCGGCTGATCTCGGCGCGCCGCGCCAAATCGGCTGGCTCTCGGTTGCACCTGCGGTTGACGGGCGTCTTTGCCCTGATGGCGCTGATCCCGACCGTCACGGTGGCGATTTTTGCAGGGCTTACGGTGAACGTGGGGCTTGAGGGCTGGTTTTCTGACCGGGTCAGCGGCGTGGTCGGCTCATCGCTCGCGGCGGCCGAGGCCTATGAGGCCGAGCAGCGCGAGGCCCTGATATTGGACGCGCGGACCCTTGCCCGCAGCATCGACAGCGCCCGCGCGCAGGGCATCAACCTAAGCGACAGTGAGCTTTTGGGCGAGGGCCAGCGGCAAATTCAGCGCGGCCTGCGCGAGGCGTTTCTGATCGACAGCACCGCGCAGATCCGGGCGCGGGGGGATCGGTCCTATCTCTTTGATTTCGAAGCACCCACCGAGGTGCAGCTTGATACCGCCAGTGACGAGGGCCTTTTGGTCATCGAGGACTGGCCCAACAATGAATTCCGCGCGCTGGTGCCGATGGACGCCTATGTCGATCGTTTTCTCTATGTCTCCCGCGCGGTGGATGGTGAGATTCTGGCGCTGCTGGATGAGACCAAAGAAACGGTGCGCCTGTACCAGCAGCTTGAATCCGAACGCGGGCGGCTGCTGTTCGAATTTGCCCTTGTTTATCTGGGCTTTGCGGTGATCCTCATTCTGGCCGCCGTTTGGCTGGGCCTGTGGTTTGCCGAACGGCTTTCCGGTCCGGTTGGGCGCCTGACCGGGGCCGCGCAACAGGTGGGCGCGGGTGATCTGAATGTGCAGGTCCGCGAAGAAGAGGGCGATGACGAAATTGCCATGCTGGGGCGTTACTTCAACCAGATGACCCGGCAGTTGAAGGGTCAGCGCGAGACGCTGTTGGAAAATACCGACCAGATCGAGCGCCGTCGCCGGTTGTTCGATTCCGTGCTAAGCTCGGTGACCTCGGGCGTTGTGGGGCTTGACCCGGAGGGGCGCGTCACCTTCGTGAACCGCTCTGCCATGCGGCTGCTGGACTGGTCGGAAGATCAGCAAAGCCTGCCGCTGACCCTTGCCGTGCCGGAGTTCGGCCCGCTGTTCGAGACGGTGAAGGCCGCGTCGGACGAAGTGGCGCAGGCGGAGATCAAAGTCTCGCGCCAAGGGGCGATGGAGAACCTCTTGGTGCGCATGGCGACCCGGCGGTCCAAGGATGGCGATCTTGAAGGCTATGTGGTGGCCTTTGACGATGTGACCGATCTGGTCAGCGCGCAGCGCATGGCCGCTTGGGGCGACGTGGCGCGCCGGATTGCCCATGAGATCAAGAACCCGTTGACGCCCATCCAGTTGAGTGCCGAGCGCATCCGCCGCAAGTTCGGCCCCAAAATGGCCGAAGGCGATGACGACGCGCTGGAACAAATGACCGGGGTGATCATCCGCCAAACCGGCGACCTGCGGCGCATCGTCGACGAATTCTCAAAATTCGCGCGGATGCCCGAGCCGGAAACCAGCCGTCAGGACATCCGGCAATTGCTGCGCGATGCCGTGTTGCTTCAGCAAAGCAGGCAGGAAGAGGTGGTGATCAAGCTTGACCTGCCCACGCAGCCGGTCATGGCCAATATCGACGGCACGATGATCTCGCAGGCGCTGACCAACCTGATCAAGAACGCGGGCGAAGCCATTGAAAGCCTGAAGAAAGAAGGCACGCCCGAGGGGCATGTGCCGCAAATTCGCGTGACGCTAAAACCGGAAAACCGGCTTTTGCGGCTGACCATCGCCGACAACGGCATCGGCCTGCCCGAAGACCGCGCGCGGCTGTTCGAGCCCTATGTGACCACGCGCAGCGAGGGCACCGGACTGGGCCTGCCCATCGTCAAAAAGATTATCGAGGAACACGGCGGCAGCCTGACGCTCGAAACCGCGCCCGCATTCGACGGGCAACACCATCACGGTGCCATGGCAGTCATTTCACTGCCCTTGGCCATCGACGCAACGACAGACCAAGGGGATAAGGCAGATGAGTGACATTCTGATTGTAGACGACGAACGCGACATCCGTGAGTTGATCTCGGACATCCTTGAGGATGAAGGCTTTGCCACGCGCTTGGCCAGCAATTCTGATGAGACGATGGCCGAGATCAACACGGAAGCGCCCGCGCTGATCATCCTCGACATCTGGTTGAAAGACAGCCGGATGGACGGGATCGATATTCTAAAGACCGTCAAACGGGACAATCCCGATGTGCCGGTGGTGATTATCTCGGGCCACGGCAATATCGAGATTGCCGTGGCGGCGATCAAGCAAGGGGCTTACGATTTCATCGAAAAGCCCTTTAACATCGATCAATTGCTGGTGGTGATCCGCCGCGCAATGGAAACCTCGCGCCTGCGCCGGGAGAACCAGAACCTCAAGCGCCGCGATGTGGCGACTTCGGAGATGATTGGCACCTCCGCATCCTATCGCGCCTTGCTGGGCCAGCTTGACAAGGTGACCAAATCCAATGGCCGCGTGATGCTGACTGGCCCCGCGGGGTCGGGCAAGGAAGTGGCGGCGCGCTATATCCACGCCCATTCCGCCCGCGCCTCGGCGCCCTTTGTCACCGTCAACTGCGCCGGGGTGGCGCCTGATCGGATGGAAGAGGTGCTCTTTGGCCGGGAGACGCCGGACCGCGGGGTCGAGCCGGGGCTGCTGGAGCAGGCCCACGGCGGGGTGATCTACTTTGATGAGGTCGCGGACATGCCGCTTGGCACCCAGTCCAAAATCCTGCGGGTGCTGGTGGACCAACAGTTCACCCGCGTGGGCGGGACCGACAAGGTGCGCGTCGATCTGCGGGTGATCTCTTCGACGAACCGCGATCTGGATCAGGCGATCAAGGCAGATACCTTCCGGCAGGAACTCTATCACCGTCTGAACGTCGTGCCGATTGCCGTGCCGTCCTTGGAGGAGCGGCGCGAGGATATTCCGCTGCTGGCCGAACATTTCATCGCCGAGTTCAACACCTCCCAAGGTCTGCCGCAGCGTGCGTTGACCGAAGATGCCGTTGCTCTGATGCAGACGATGGTCTGGCCCGGCAATGTGCGCCAGCTTAAGAACCTTGTTGAGCGGGTGCTGATCCTCGGGGATGGCACCGGCCCGATCGAGGCCCGTGAACTGCCGGGCGAAGAGGAAAACGGCGGCGATGAGGGGCGCGTGGTGCTTTCCGGCGCGCTGGCAACGCTGCCGTTGCGCGAAGCGCGCGAGGCTTTCGAGCGGGAGTATCTGCTGACCCAGATCAACCGCTTTGGCGGCAACATCAGCCGGACAGCAAATTTCGTCGGGATGGAGCGCAGCGCCTTGCACCGCAAACTGAAATCCCTCGGCGTTGTGACCTCGGCCAAGGCGGGTGTGCGCGTGGCCCATGTGGACGAGGAAATCGAAGCGGCTGGCTGACCCCCGCCGCAGAACTGCGAGGGGCGTGCCCCCTCGCGCAGCGCCTCACCCTTGGGTGACGATTTGGAACGACCCATCGCTGTTGCGGATCACGCAGGACTTGGGGTTGAGTGCGGGCAGCGTGGTGGTGGCGCGCGCAGGTGCGGCGCGGGCCACATTGCTGGGGCAGGCGGGTATCGACACCGGCGCAAAGCCTTTGTCGGCCATACATTGCCCCTCAACCCGGTTGCGCAGGTCTTGGTTGGGGTCGAAGGTCACCAACTCACCCGGCACGTAAAAGCCGCCCCGCGTGGTGCAGTTGTTATTGGCATCGCAATGGCGACGCTCGGGCACATAGCGCGGCGGTTCGCGGCGGATTTGGGTTGAGATCGGCACATCGCGCAGGGCCTGCACCTCGCAAGAGGTGGTGGCCCGGTTGACCTGCGCAACGGTCGCGCCCGGTTTGTAATAGGTGTTCAGCGGTGCGCAGGCCGCAGCCATCAGGGCGACAAACGTCAGGGCAAAGGCGCTGCGCGATGCGCGTGGGGATATCGGTTTCATGACCCCATGATGCCGCTGTTGGATGGTAAAGACAATTGATTTGACCCTTGCCAACCCATCTGTCATGCCCTCTAACCGACCCAAGACAACCCTCACACGATCTTTGCTTAGGGTAAGGAAGCCTTCATGAAAATCATCATTTGCGGCGCAGGGCAGGTGGGTTGGCAGATTGCCCGTCACCTCAGCGGAGAGCGCAACGATGTGACCGTGGTCGACAGCAATGCCGAATTGATCCGCCGCGCCACCGACACGTTGGATGTGCAGGGCATCGCCGGTTTCGCCAGCTACCCCGATGTGCTGGACCGTGCGGGCGCGCGGGACGCCGAGATGATCATCGCCGCGACCCACTCCGATGAGGTCAATATGGTGACCTGTCAGGTGGCGCATTCGGTCTTTGGCATCAACCGCAAGATCGCCCGTCTGCGCAGCCAGTCCTATCTGGATGCGATTTATTCCGACCTTTACCGGCGCGATCACATGCCGATCGACGTGGTGATTTCCCCTGAGAAAGAGGTCGCCACCGCAGCGCTCCAGCGCCTCAGTGCGCCAGCGGCTTTCGACACCGAGATTTTCATGGACGGGCAGGCGCAGCTTCTGGGCATTACCATCGACAGTGATTGCCCGGTGGTGAACACGCCGCTGCGTCAGTTGACCGATCTCTTCTCAACCCTGCGCGCCGTGGTCGTGGGCGTGCGCCGCGATGGCACACTTTTCGCGCCCGAGGCGAAGGATCAGCTTTTCGTCGGCGATGACTGCTATGTCTTTTCGCATCACGACGACATCGCCCGCACGATGGAGATTTTCGGCAAACAAACCACCAAGCAAGAGCGTGTTGTTCTTGTGGGGGGCGGCAATGTCGGGTTGACCGTGGCGCAGCACCTTGAGGCCGGACCGCTGCGCGTGCGCACCAAGATGATCGAGAAAAACCGCAAATGCGCCGAACGCGCCGCCGAAGGGCTTGAGCGGACGATCGTGTTGAACGGCGACGGGCTCGATGCCGCGCTGCTGGCCGAGGCGGGCATCAGCCGCGCCGATGCGATGCTGGCGGTGACGGATGACGACAAAACCAACATGTTGTCTTGTGTGCGCGCCAAGGCCGAGGGCTGCCCCTATGTCATCGCGCTGATCAACGATCCGACGCTGGTGCCGCTGATGACCCACCTTGGCATCGACGCCTATATCAATCCACGCGCCACGACGGTCAGTTCGATCCTGCGTCACATCCGCCACGGGCGGGTGCGGGCGGTCTATTCCATCGGCGATGCCGAGGCCGAGGTGATCGAGGCCGAAGTGCTGTCGACATCGCCCCTCGCGGGCAAAAAAGTGTCGGAAATTGACTTCCCCGAGGGCGTGTTGATCGGCATGCTGCGCAAAGAAGGCAAGGTGATCCGCCCCATGGGCAGCACACGGATCGACGAAGGGGATGTTGTTGCCCTCTTCGCTCTGGCCGAGGATGTGCCCCGGGTTGAGCAGCTTTTGCAGGTCTCGATCGACTTTTTCTAAGCGCAGGAGCGCCCTTGTGACGCAACCGACCAGCATCCGGCCGACCGGCATTCGCCGCGAGATCGTGCAACTGCCGCTGTTTTTGCAATTGTTCGGTGTCTCTGCTGTGTCGATGATCCTGCCGTCGATCCACGGGCTGGTGGTGAACGACCATCAGGCCAGCCGCGCTTTCCTCTATGCTGGGGTTTTGGGGCTTGTGGCATTTACCCTCATCGCCATTGCCCATGCCGGGCGCAAACCCTTGGACGGCGCACTTGGGCCGCTGCTATCGCTGCTCTCGGCCTTTGTTTTTCTGCCTGTGTTTTTTGCCGTGCCATTCCTTGAAGCTTTGCCGACGACGCGCTTTGTGAATGTCTATTTCGAGATGGTTAGCGCGCTGACCACCACGGGCGCTACAATGTTCGAAAACCCAGCACGGCTAAGCAACACGCTGCATCTGTGGCGCGCGCAGGTCGGCTGGATGGGCGGCTTGCTGATGTGGGTCACGGCGTCGGCCATTCTGGCGCCGCTGCATTTGGGTGGGTTTGAAGTGACGGCGCAGGCCGAACCGGGGCGGCCCGATGACCGTATCGGCGCCCGCATGGGCCGGATCACCCCGCGCCAACGTCTGCTGCGCACCACGCAGGCATTGCTGCCGATCTATTTCGGGCTGACGCTGCTGCTTTGGCTCTTGCTGGTCATCGGCGGAGAGACGGGCTTGGTGGCGCTCTGTCATGCCATGTCGGTCATGGCGACCTCGGGCATTTCGCCCATCGGCGGCGTGGCCGAAGCGCAGGTCGGCGTCACCGGCGAGGCGGTGATGATGCTGTTTATGCTCTTCGCCCTGTCGCGGCTGACCTTTTCCAAAGATACCGTGACCGCGACCCAAGGCGGGCTGATGACCGACCCAGAGTTCCGCATCGGTCTTTTGGTGGTGATCGGCGTGCCGTTGCTGCTGTTCGCACGCCACTGGATCGGCGCCTTCGAGGTTGAGGTCGAGGTTGACGGCACCCGCGCTTTGCACGCGCTTTGGGGCGGACTGTTTACCGTGCTGTCCTTCCTGTCGACGACTGGTTTCGTCTCTGAACATTGGGCCGAGGCGCAGAATTGGTCGGGGCTGCGCACGCCGGGGTTGGTGCTCATGGGGCTTGCACTGATCGGCGGCGGGGTGGCCACCACAGCGGGCGGGGTCAAGCTTTTGCGGGTCTTCGCGCTCTATCAAAACGGGGTGCGGGAGATGGACCGGCTGGTCTATCCCAATTCCGTCAGCGGCGCGGGGGCCGCCGGGCGTCGCTTGCAAAGCAACGGGGCCTTTATCGCGTGGATTTTCTTCATGCTTTTTGCCATGTCGCTCGCCGGAGTGACCCTTCTTCTGACTCTGACTGGCGCGTCCTTTGATGCGGCGGTGGTCATGTCGGTGGCCACGCTCTCCACGACCGGGCCGCTGATCGAACATGCTGCCGACAAACCCATCCATTTGATCGAACTGGGCGTGGCCGCGAAAATCATCCTCAGCGGCGCAATGGTGCTGGGTCGGCTGGAAACCTTGGCGATTATTGCGCTGATGACCCCGAATTTGTGGCGCGCCTGACACGTTTAGCGGTAGAACCGTCCTAGTCCGCTGATATTGGGGCTGGAAACTCACGCTTTCGCACTCCATACTTGAGGCAATGGGGGGTCCGGTACGCGGACGCCAGCAAGAACAAAAGGCGAGACTACCATGGCGTCAGACAGACAGAACCTTCAGGATGCGTTCCTAAACCACGTTCGCAAGACCAAGGTCCCGGTGACAATTTTCCTGATCAATGGCGTCAAATTGCAGGGTGTGATTACCTGGTTTGACAACTTCTGCGTTCTGCTGCGCCGCGACGGTCAATCGCAACTTGTCTACAAGCACGCGATTTCGACCATCATGCCAAGCCAGCCGATCAGCCTTTATGAGGGCGAAGACGCTTCTTGAGCCGTCCAGCATTTCAGATCGACAACAGCGATGGGCCCCGCGTAACGCGCGCTTGGGTGCTGCATCCTGATATCAAGACCGACAACGACCGGCGCGCGCCTGAGCCCGCGCTGGCCGAAGCCGTTGCATTGGCCGAAGCGTTGCCAGAGCTTGAGGTGGTGGGGGCCGAAGTCGTGCCCCTGCGTACCGTTCATGCCGGGATGCTGTTTGGCAAAGGTAAGATCGAGGAACTCGATCAGCGCATGAAGGAAGCCGAGGTTGAGCTTGTGCTGGTTGACGGTCCGGTGACCCCGGTCCAGCAGCGCAACCTTGAGAAGGCTTGGGGCGTCAAGCTGCTCGACCGCACCGGTTTGATTTTGGAGATCTTTAGCGACCGCGCGGCGACCCGTGAAGGGGTGCTTCAGGTCGAGATGGCCGCGCTGAACTATCAGCGCACGCGCCTTGTTCGCGCATGGACCCACCTTGAGCGTCAGCGCGGCGGTTTGGGCTTTGTTGGTGGTCCGGGTGAGACGCAGATCGAGGCGGACCGCCGCGCGATCGACGACCAGTTGGTGCGTCTGCGCCGGCAGTTGGAAAAGGTCGTGAAAACCCGCGCCTTGCACCGCGCCGCCCGTGCCAAAGTGCCGTTCCCGATCGTCGCGCTTGTGGGCTATACCAACGCCGGAAAATCCACGCTTTTCAACCGCCTGACCGGGGCCGAGGTTATGGCCAAAGACATGCTCTTTGCCACGCTCGACCCGACCATGCGCAGCCTTGTCCTGCCCGATGGGCCAGAGATCATTCTCAGCGACACGGTGGGGTTCATCAGCGATCTGCCCACCGAACTCGTCGCAGCCTTCCGCGCCACGCTGGAAGAGGTGCTTGCCGCCGATATCATCTGCCATGTGCGCGATGTGTCCCATACCGAGACTGAAGAGCAGGCCCAGAACGTGCGCGATATTCTCGCCTCACTCGGCGTCCCGAAAGAGACCCGCAGTTTCGAGGTTTGGAACAAGCTGGACCTGCTCCCCGAAGACCGCGCCGACGCCATGCGCGCGCGGGCTGCGCGCAACGACGACGTGCTGGCAATCTCGGCCATTACCGGCGAGGGGCTTGAGGCGTTTCAGGAAACCATCGCCGAAGCGCTGCAGGGGGCGGTGCGCGAGGCCGAATTGACCCTCGGCTTTGCCGAAGGCAAGAAACGCGCCTGGCTGTTTGCGCAGGACGTGGTGGAAGGTGAGCGTCAGACCGAAGACGGGTTTGAGATCACCGTGCGTTGGTCCGCGCGCCAAGAGGCTGAATTCCAGCAGATTTGAAAGCTACAACGCAGGCTGCGGCAATTTTTGCCCCGGCAAGCATCGAAATCGACCCGCTGCGTCGCATATGGTGAAACGACCTTTTGCGGAGCGCGCCACATGACTCTCGTCATCCTTTATATCTCAACCGCCGTGATCTTCCTCGGGCTGGACTACCTTGGACTGACCTATCTCATCAAACCCGTGTTTGAGCGTGATATCGGAGACTGGCTGCTGGATGAATTCCGCGTCGCCCCGGCGCTGATCTTTTACGCCTTCTTCGTGGCGGTGGTGCTGTGGTTCGTGTCTTGGCCCGCGATGATGCAGGATCATTCTTTCCTTTGGGTCTTTGGCAATGCGCTGCTGATCGGCGCGATGGGCTATGGCACCTATGAGTTCACCAATCTGGCGACGCTCAAGGATTGGACATGGGCCATGGTGGCGCGAGACTTCGCCTGGGGGTCGGTCCTGACCGGCACGGCGGCAACCGCAGGCGTGGCGATCACCCGTGCGTTGACCTAGCGGCCATTCTCGGTCGACCAGCGCCATGCGCCGGGTTGCAGTCCGGCCAGTTCCCAATCACCCACGCTGGCGCGGATCAGCCGCAGGGTGGGCAGCCCCACATGCGCCGTCATGCGCCGCACTTGCCGGTTGCGCCCCTCGCGGATGGTGATGCGCAGCCAAGCGTCGGGCACCGTCTTGCGAAAACGCACGGGCGGGTCGCGCGGCCAAAGCGCCTCGGGCGCGTCGATCAGATCCACTTGGGCCGGTTTCGTAACGCCGTCTTTCAGTTCCACCCCCTGCGCAGCGCCTCAAGGGCCGCGGCATCGGGCGTGCCTTCGACCTGTACCAGATAGGTTTTGGGCCGCTTGTACTTGGGATGCGCGATGCGGGCTTGCAGGGGGCCGTGGTCGGTCAGCACCAAGAGCCCTTCGCTGTCGCGATCAAGCCGCCCTGCGGGATAAAACCCCTTTTCGTCGATATAGGCCGAGAGTGTGGGCCGCGTGCTGCCCTCAGTGCCTTTGTCGGTGAATTGCGACAGCACGCCGTAGGGTTTATTCAGCAAGATCACGCGGGCGGTCATTGGGCAGGCTCCAATCGTGTCACGCCCACGGCGGCGGCGCGGGCCAGTTCGGCGTCGAGTGACATCGGAATATATTCGCCCCGCCGCCAGAGTTGCGCCATGTCGTCGTAATGCCGCGACAGGAAATGCCCCGATTGCCCGGTGGAGGTGACAAAGACCGAACTGTCGGGATCGGCAAAGTCATAGACCCCGCGGTAGCCTGCACCATGCACATTATAGAATGGGTCTTTGCCGGTGCCGCGGGTCAGCCCCCGTTGCAGGGTATTGTCCCCACCCGAGGTCGACTGGCGGATGTTCACGAAGTAGCGCAGCAGCGGCACGTCGCCCAAGACGGGGTGATCATGGGTCGCCTGATGCGCGTCGCCCCAGCGGAGGGATTCCAACTGCGTGCCCCAAGTCTCTTTGATCCAGAGCAGGGCGTCGTCCAATGCCAGTCGCGCCATGTCATGGCACGTCTCTACTGGCGCGGATTGGCGCACGTCGCACCATTTCGCGGCGCCTTGCACATCGCGGAAGGCGCGTTCGATGAAGAGCGGTTGAATATGGGTGAATTCTTCGGCCAATGGCCCCAGTTCATCCCGGATAAGACGGTCCTGCAGGGCGCGGATCCATGCGGCATAGATCAGCGGCTCGGGCAGGTGTTCGTTCATTTCACCCGACCAGCCTGCCAGCAGATCCAGTGCGCGCTGGCGTTGGCGTTCGGGCGTGCCATCGGGCGCGGCCTCTCCGGTGAACCACAGCTCGGCGCCGATCAGCGGCAAGAGCGCGCGGGCCGTGGGGCTGACCGTATCAAGCTGCGCTTCGATGAAACTGTCGCGTGTATGAACCTCGCGGTTCTGCATCAGCCGCTGCCAGCGTTGCACCCGCTGTGTGTCGCCCCAGACGAAAGAGACATGGTTGGGAAAGGGGCGATCGACGGTCTTGTTGTTGGTGTTGCCAAGGATACCGCCCGCAGGGGCGATGAACTCTGGGTTGGCGGTATAGGGCAACATGCCGTCCCAACGGTTCGCGGCGATCCAACCGGGACTGGGCATGCGCCCTTTGCTTTGGTGATTGGCATCGCGGCGCGGCATGGCGCCGATGGTTTTCATGGCGATGGTGTCACGGTCCACCAGTGTGAGGTTCTGTGCCGGGGCCACATAGTCGGTCGCGGCATTGATCGCCTGCTGCACCGATTTCGCGCGCATCACCTTCATCGCGGCGGCAAGCGAGGTGTCTTCTTCGGTAAAGAGGGTCGAGGCGACAGAGGCCACATGCCCCGGCGGCGTGATGCTGCCAAGGTTGTAATGGCTGCCCGGCAGCACCGGGCCATTGTCGGTCCAACGTAGGGTAACGGTGATCGGATCGGCATCCGCGATATTGATGATCGACGAGCGTTTGCGGAATTTCTTGAACCCGTCGGGGGTGCGGTATTCTTCGGTGTTTTCCGGGTTCAGCTCTTCGATATAGACGTCTTGGTCGTCGACATAGGCGGTGGTCAGCCCCCAGCCCAGATCGGCGCTGCGGCCTGTCAGGACCACGGGCATGCCGGGTATAGTGCCGCCGATCACGCCGCCGGTCTCAAGCTCCAGCCGGGCCAGATACCAGATCGCCGGGGCGGTGAACCCCAAGTGCGGATCATTGGCCAAAAGCGTGCCGCCCGCGGCAGAGCGCGACGGCGCTGCGGCCCAAGCGTTGGACGCGCCGGCGAAAGCCTGCCGCTTGAATGGCGACAGCGGGTGACTGTCCATCGGGGCCGCTGCGGCGTGGCGCGTCGTCACGTCAGGAAAGAGGGCGGCATATTCAGGCAGGGCGGCGACCCCGCTGCCCGGCGCATCCGGCAGGATGTCGCGCAGGCGGTCTTGGTCGCTCAACTCCAACGACACCCGTGCGCGCAGCACTTCGGCCTCTAGGTGGCCCGACATCTGCAGGCCCATCAGCTTGGTCACGGCCAATGAGTCGGCGGGCCGCCACGGGGCCATGGGTGCGTTGAAAAGCCACATCTCGGGCGCGCCACGGCCCAAGGCTTCGGTGTTGATCTGATCTAGGCGGGCGTTGATCCCGGCGGAATAGGCCTCAAGTGCCGCGTCGGTTTCGGGGTCAAGCTCACCTGCGGCCGCCACGGCAAGACGGTAGATATCATAGCGCCGCATCAGCTTGTCGGTGGTGACGGTGGCGGTGCCAAAGACCTCAGACAGGCGCCCCTGCGCGGTGCGCCGCAGGGTGATCAACTGCCACAGCCGGTCTTGGGCATGGGCGAAGCCAAGGCCATAAAATACGTCTTCGTCGGTTTCGCCAAAGATATGCGGCACATTGGCGTTGTCGCGCACGATCTCGACCGGGGCGCTGACGCCTTGGACATCAACCCGATCATCATAGTCGGGCAACGACCGCGCGGCGAACCAGTAGACCAGCAGCAAAACCACGACGCTCAACGTGACGAGAAACACCGCCAATCGGATAAGCCAGCGAAACATCAATGCCATCGGGGGATCCTCGGCTGGCGCGCAGATTGACCGGAGCGCGCAGGGTGGTAGGTGTTGTGACAGGGAATAACGCAACTGAATGATAAGGAAAAGCACATGGCAAAGCTCGCGTTTTTGGGACTGGGGGTCATGGGGGCTCCGATGGCGGGGCATCTGCAAAAGGCCGGCCACGAAGTGACCGTCTATAACCGCACCGAAGCCAAGGCCGAAGACTGGGTGAAAACCTATGGCGGCGCCATGGCCAAGACCCCGCGCGCGGCGGCAAAGGATGCGGATTTCGTGATTGCCTGCGTTGGCAATGACGATGACCTGCGCTCGGTCTGTCTGGGAGAGGACGGGGCCTTTGGCGGCATGACGGCGGGGGCGATCTTTGTCGATCACACGACCGTTTCAGCGGCCGTCACGCGCGAACTTTACGCCGCTGCCGATGACGCGCAGGTGAGCTTTGTCGACGCGCCGATTTCGGGTGGTCAGGCAGGAGCGGAAAACGGCCAATTGTCGATCATGTGTGGCGGAGATGAGGGCGCCTTTGACCGGGCGCTGCCGATCATGGAGGTCTACTCCAAGATTTGCCGCCGCATCGGCGACAGTGGCGCAGGCCAGATGACCAAGATGTGCAACCAGATCGCCATCGCCGGGCTGGTGCAGGGCCTCTCTGAGGCACTGCATTTCGCCGAGAAGGCGGGCCTCGATGGCCGCGCGGTGGTTGAGGTCATCAGCCAAGGCGCGGCAGGCTCGTGGCAAATGGAAAACCGCTATGAAACCATGCTCGACGACAAGTTTGAGCACGGCTTTGCGGTGGATTGGATGCGCAAGGATCTGGGCATCTGTCTGGATACGGCGGATGAGACAGGGGCCAGCCTGCCGGTTACGGCACTGGTCGATCAGTTCTACAAGGATGTGCAAAAGCAGGGCGGCGGGCGTTGGGATACGTCGAGCCTGATCAAACGCCTGCGCGCCATGGGCTAAGGCTGTTTGCAAAAGAAAAAGGGCAGCGCCGGATGAAACTGGCGCTGCCCTTCAAAGACCATCGGTCGACCCTGCGTTAGGGGATGATCCGCGTGTATTTCGTGCCTTCCAGTGTCGCGCCGATCCGCAGCCCCGCGCGCCCAAAGACCGCTGCCAGAACCGGAGCCATGACAGTGGTCGTATCGGCGCTCACGCTGTCGCCCTTGTCGGAGATCACGTATTCCAGACCGGCGCCAGCCGCCCAACCCGGCGAGCTGCGGAATTCGCGCAGCGCGGGCTCGGTCATGAAGAACAGCACATGCGCATATTGCTGCGCGCCAATCTGCAAGCCGCCCGAAGCTTTGGTCACCGAGTAGTAGTCCACCGTCACGTCGTTGACGCGTAACGCGCCGCGCCCGTAAGCGCCGCCAAAGCCAAGGCCCGCTTCGGTCACCAGCGGCATGACCAGCATGCCATTGGCTTTTTCGGCCAACTGCCGGGTGTTGGGATAGCCGCGGTACATCTCGGCCAGGGTCGCATCGACGCGCGCGTCGATCATGGCGCCGCCCCGTCCGCCCACGCCGTTGCCGCAAGCCGCGGTTGCGCCAAGGGCCGTAAGGGCGCCCAAAGTCACAAAGCGCCGGTTATATGTCTGATTGCTCATCTTTTCTGCCTGTATGTTCAAGATCGATTGCCTGCTGCCGGTTTTCCCGACTTATGCGCGAGATTACGCATAATCACGCGCTTTGTCATGTCGGTTGGACCCTTTGCGCAGATTTACGCCCTTAGGTCACGCGCTTTTGGCCAAAAGCCGGGCAACATCGGGGGCAAAGTAGGTTAGCACCCCATCACAACCCGCGCGCTTAAAGGCCAAAATGCTCTCCATCATTGCGCGTTCGCCGTCGATCCACCCTTGGTCCGCCGCGCCCCGGATCATGCTGTATTCTCCCGAGACCTGATAGGCGAAGGTCGGCGCGCCAAAGGCGTCTTTCACGCGGCGGCAGATATCAAGGTAAGGCATGCCGGGTTTGACCATGACCATATCCGCGCCTTCCGACAGGTCGCGCGCCACCAGCCGCAGGGCTTCGTCGCTGTTGGCGGGATCCATCTGATAGGTCTTTTTGTCGCCGGTCAGGGCCGAAGAGGCACCCACCGCATCGCGGAACGGGCCGTAAAAGGCGCTGGCGTATTTGGCGGCATAGCTCAGGATCATCACGTCATGATGCCCGGCCTGCTCAAGGGCGTCACGGATTGCGCCGATGCGCCCGTCCATCATGTCCGACGGTCCGATGATATCGGCACCCGCTTCGGCTTGGGCCAGCGCCATCTTGACCAGCGCCTCAACCGTGCGGTCATTCACGATGATGCCGTTTTCGACAAAACCATCGTGGCCGTTGATGTTATAGGTGTCCAACGCGACATCTGTCATCACCACCATCTGCGGTATGGCCTCTTTGATCGCCGCGATGGCGCGGTTGGTCGCGTTTTGCGGATCCCAGGCGCGGGCGCAATCCTCGGTCCGGTCCTCGGGGCCGGTATAGGGAAAGACACAGACCGTACCGATGCCGAGATCGGCCGCCTCGCGCACCGCCGCGACCAGCGTGTCGACCGAGCGGCGCATGACCCCGGGCATGGAGGGGATCGGTTCTTCCACGCCTTCGCCTTCGCGCACGAAAACCGGCCAGATCAGATCGCCCAGTTGCAGGTCATTCTCGCGCACCAGCGCGCGGATACCGGCGTTGGCACGGGTGCGGCGCAGGCGCGTGGCGGGGAAGGGGGCGTGGACGGGTTGCATCAAAATTACCTCAGAATGGCTTGGCATGGGCTTGCCATGTATTTTTGAACGCCTCAACCCTATGAATTGTCGCGCCGGACCGCTAAGAGATGCGAACTTAAATTTCGGACGAGCACGCCTTGGACTGGTACCAGACCCTTTTCGAAATGATTGACATGCGCTCTTTCTCGAACCTGTGGTTCTGGATCGCGCTGGCTGTGATGTGGTCGACCGCAAGCCATTGGGTATTGGGCGTGCCCTTTGACATGGTGCTGCGCGCCCGACGTTATGGGGGCGAGGCGCAGGCCGATCTCGAAGACATCGTGCGGATCAACGTGAACCGGCTGCTCTATATCTCGCAGGTCTCGGGGCTTTGGCTCTTGGGGCTGGGTTTTTTCGCGCTGACCTCTCTGGTGCTTTTGGGGTTCGTCTATGCCATCGAATTCGCCCAAGCCCTGCTGCTGCTGGGGTTCCCCATGTCGCTGGTCGGGCTGCTGAGCCTGTCGACCGCGCGGCTCATCCGCATCGAAGGCTCCACCGGCGACGTGTTGCAGCGGCGCCTGATGCGGCACCGGCTTTATACCCAGATCATCGGCATGTTCTCGATCTTCGTGACCGCGCTTTGGGGAATGTATCAAAATCTAAGCATTGGCCCGCTGGCGGGTTGACAGGCCCCCCGTGAGGCCCAATTGAGACCCGATGAACGATCCGCGTAATATCACCCTCTCCGGCGTTCCCGAAGGCTTTGATGCCCGCGCCATTCTTGATGAAATCGCCAAGGGCGGCCAGCCGGTGGCCCATGTGGCGCGCGATGACAAACGCATGGCCGCGATGCAGGCCGCCTTGCGCTTTTACGCGCCTGATATGCCGGTGTTCACCTTTCCCAGTTGGGATTGCCTGCCCTATGACCGGGTGTCGCCCAACGCCGATATTTCGGCACAGCGCATGGCGACGTTGGCGGCGTTGGTGCATGGGATGCCGGATCAATTCGTTCTGCTGACGACGCTGAACGCGGCCAGCCAACGTATCCCTGCGCGGGATACATTGCGCGACGCGGCCTTTGCGGCACGGGTGGGCAGCCGTATAGATGAAAAAGCCCTGCGCCACTTTCTAGTGCGGATGGGCTTTGTGCAAAGCCCCACGGTGATGGAGCCGGGCGATTACGCCGTGCGCGGCGGCATCATCGATATCTACCCGCCCGGTGATCTTGGCCCGGTAAGGCTTGATCTTTTCGGTGACGTGCTGGACGGTGCGCGGCGGTTTGATCCGGCGACGCAGCGGACGACGGAAAAGCTTGATCTGGTGGAACTGGCCCCGGTCAGCGAGGTCATCTTGGATGACGCGGCAATCACCCGCTTCCGGCAGAACTACCGCATCGAATTCGGCGCGGCGGGCACTGATGATCCACTTTATGAGGCGATCAGCGCAGGCCGCAAGCATCAGGGCGCAGAGCATTGGCTGGCGTTTTTCCACGACAACTTAGAAACGCTCTTTGATTACCTGCCCAAAGCCACGATCACGCTGGACGATCAACTGACGCCCATGCGCCTCGCGCGGTGGGATACGATCGCCGACCAATATGAGACGCGACAACTGGCGATGAAGACGCGGTCTAAGATGGACAGCGTCTATAAACCCGCCCCGCCCGAAGGGCTATATCTGACCGACGACGCTTGGAACGAGGCGTTGATTGGGAAACGGGTTATCCAGTTCAACCCATTGCCGCAGCCCACTGGGCCGGGCGTGTTGGACGCAGGTGCGCGGATCGGGCGCAACTTCTCGCCCGAACGACAGCAGGAATCGGTCAGTCTTTTCGGTGCTTTGGCTGCGCATATTAAAGCAAAGCTTGAAGTAGGGCCGGTGCTGATCGCCAGCTATTCCGAAGGCGCACGCGAACGCCTGACGGGGCTGATAGAAGACGAAGGGTTGGCCGAAGCGATCCCGGTGGCGGATGCCTCGCGGATCGGCAAACGCGGGCTGCATCTGGCCGTTTGGGCGCTGGAGCACGGCTTTGAAGCGCCGGGGATGACGGTGATTTCCGAGCAGGACGTGCTGGGCGACCGATTGATCCGTGCGCCGAAACGCAAACGCCGGGCCGAGAATTTCCTGACCGAGGCCCAAAGCCTCAGCCCCGGCGATCTGGTGGTTCACGTCGACCACGGCATCGGCCGCTATCACGGGATGGAGGTGGTCACCGCCGCAGGTGCTGCCCATGAATGCCTCGTTCTGGAATATGCCGAGCAATCAAAGCTTTACTTGCCCGTTGAGAACATCGAACTGCTGTCGCGTTATGGGCATGACGAAGGGCTGCTGGACAAGCTCGGCGGTGGCGCGTGGCAGTCGAAAAAGGCCAAACTCAAAGAGCGTATCCGCGAGATGGCGGACAAGCTCATCCGCATTGCCGCCGAACGCGCGCTGCGCAAAGCGCCGGTGCTCGACCCGCCACCGGGCATGTGGGATGCCTTCTCCGCCCGGTTCCCCTATACGGAGACCGACGACCAGCTGCGCGCCATTGCCGACGTGGTGGATGATCTGACCAGCGGCAATCCGATGGACCGTCTGGTTTGCGGCGATGTGGGCTTTGGTAAAACCGAAGTTGCGATGCGGGCGGCTTTTGTTGCGGCGATGTCGGGTGTTCAGGTGGCGGTGATCGCGCCTACGACACTGCTCGCCCGGCAGCACTACAAAAGCTTTGCCGAACGCTTTCGCGGCTTCCCGATCGAAGTGCGCCAACTCAGCCGCTTTGTCTCGGCCAAAGAGGCAGCGGCGACGCGCGATGGGATGGCTAAGGGAACGGTCGATATCGTCATCGGCACCCATGCGCTGCTGGCCAAAGGCATCCGGTTCAAGGACCTCGGCCTGCTGGTGATCGACGAAGAGCAGCATTTCGGCGTGACTCACAAGGAACGGCTCAAATCCCTGCGCACCGATATCCACGTGCTGACCCTGACCGCCACACCGATTCCCCGCACGTTGCAACTGTCGCTGACGGGCGTGCGCGATCTGTCGATCATCGGCACGCCGCCCGTCGACCGCCTCTCGATCCGCACCTATGTGAGCGAGTTCGACGCGGTTACCATCCGCGAGGCGCTGCTGCGTGAGCATTATCGGGGCGGGCAGAGTTTCTATGTGGTGCCCCGCCTGAGCGATCTGCCAGAGATCGAAGATTTCCTTCAGGCGCAGCTGCCGGAACTCTCCTACGTCGTCGCCCACGGTCAGATGGCACCGGGGGAATTGGATGACCGGATGAACGCCTTTTATGATGGCAAATTCGACATTCTGCTGGCAACGACGATCGTTGAATCCGGCCTCGACATTCCTACGGCCAACACCATGGTCGTGCACCGCGCCGATATGTTCGGCCTTGCGCAACTGTATCAAATCAGGGGCCGCGTGGGCCGCTCGAAAACCCGGGCTTATGCCTATCTGACCACCAAGCCGCGCGCGAAGCTGACGGATACGGCGCAGAAACGTCTGCGGGTGTTGGGCAGCCTTGATACGCTTGGCGCGGGCTTCACCTTGGCCAGCCAAGACCTTGATATTCGCGGGGCGGGCAACCTGCTCGGCGAAGAGCAATCCGGCCAGATGCGCGATGTGGGCTTTGAGCTTTACCAGTCCATGCTGGAAGAGGCGATTGCCAAGATCAAGGCGGGCGAGATGGAGGGCCTCAGCGAGGCCGACGAGCAATGGGCACCGCAGATCAACCTTGGCGTGCCGGTGCTCATTCCTGAGGACTACGTGCCTGACCTCGATGTGCGTCTTGGCCTCTACCGCCGCCTCAGCGAGCTCTCAACTAAGGTGGAACTCGAAGGCTTTGCCGCCGAATTGATCGACCGTTTTGGCAAGCTGCCGAAAGAGGTGAACACCCTGATGCTGGTGGTGCGGATCAAGGCGATGTGCAAACGCGCCGGGATCGCCAAGCTCGATGGTGGGCCGAAGGGCGCGACGATCCAGTTCCACAATGACAAATTCGCCTCGCCCGAGGGGCTGGTGCAGTTCATTCAAGACCAGCGTGGGCTGGCCAAGGTCAAGGACAACAAGATCGTCGTGCGCCGGGATTGGAAGACGGATGCCGACAAGATCAAAGGCGCCTTTGCCATTGCACGCGATTTGGCCGAACATGTGATCGCCAAAGAAAAGACTGCGAAAAAGGCCAAGGCAAAGGGCTAAGCCCCGAAAGGGCGGCGGTTATTCCGCCGCCGCCGGCTGTCGGTTTTCCATCCGCCCCATATAGAGCATCAGAGCGTAAGCCCCGATGGCCATGAGCAGCATCGCCAGCGCCAATGGCTTGGTCGTGCCGTCGAACATCAACCCCACGGGCGAGGCGATGAGCGCGGCCAGCACAGTTGAAATCGCCCCCACGACCGAGGCGGCCATGCCCGCAATATGGCCCATCGGCTCCATCGCGATGGCATTGAGGTTGCCCAGCGTCAGCCCCGCTTGGAAGAACAGGCAGGTCTGGAAGAACACAAAGGCGGCAAAGCCGTAAGGGTCGGGCAGGGCGCCGAGGTTCAGGAAATACATGGCACCCGACAGCAGGATTTGAAAGCCAAAGGCGATGCTCACCAATCGGCGCATGCCATAGCGCACGACCAGCAGCGCATTGATCAGGCTGGCGCTGGCCGCCACAACGGCAATGCCGCCGAACCAGAGCGGGAAGCTTTCACCCCGGCCATAGACGGTGTCATAGATCGGCTGCACCAGCATGATCATCGAAAATAGCATCGCCAAGGCTAGCGATTGCACGAGGATCGACAGGCGCACCGTGCGGTGTCCGACCAACTCGCGTACTGCGCCAATAATCAGCCGCGCACGCAGGGGACGACGGTTTTCCCGCGGCAGTGTTTCGGGCAGGCGCAGGCCCATCCAGACCACCGAGATGATCGAAAACGCCATGAAAGCGATGAAGATCGCGCGCCAGCCCGCTGTGTGAATGATCCCCGCGCCCAGCATCGGGGCCATTGCTGGCACCAGTGCGAAGACCATCATCACCACCGACATGATCCGCGCCATCTCGCGCCCGGCATAGAGGTCACGGATGATCGCCACGGCCACCACGCGGGGGCCAGAAGCGCCGAGCCCCTGAAAGATACGGGCCACGAGCATGACTTCCAGTGAGTTGCTCATCCATGCGACGAAGGCCGACACCGAATAAAGTGCCGCGCCGCCAAAGACCACGTTGCGGCGCCCGAATGCATCCGACAACGGCCCGCTAAAGAACGTGCCCAACCCCATGCCCAGCACGAAGGACGTGAGGATCAGCGGGGCGCGGTGGGCGATCTCGGGCGAGAGTTCTGCCGCGATCTCGGGCAGGGCGGGCAGCATCGCATCAATGGAAAAGGCGATGGTGGCGGTCATCATCGCGATGAGGGCGACGAATTCGATCCGCCCCATGGAGAATTTTGGATTTTCGGTGGTCACGAACGCGCGCTCCGGCGATTGTCCCGAACGGCGGATCCGTCTGGGCAGGCTTCAGGGAATAACTTGTGGTTGCGCTCTCGATAATTGAGAACGCTTAACTTGGCAATGATTGCCGCCCTGTTTAGCTCTGCTGTTTGGTCAGATCGGCAATGACCTGCGCCCATAGCTCGGGCGGCTGTGCACCCGGCACCGCATGGGCATTCGCGATGATGAACGTCGGCACGGAGTTCACCCCCATCTTGCGGCTATGGGCATCGCGGTCGCGAATGTCCTGCGCGTCGACATCGGATTTCAGCAAGCGGGTGACCACGGCGGCGTCCATCTCAATGCTATCGGCGATATCGGCCAGCACTTCGGCATCGCCGATGTCGCGGGCCTCGACGAAATAGGCTTTGAAAAGCGCGGAGACGGCGGCGGTTTGGCGGCCTTCGATCCCGGCCCAATGGATCAGACGGTGCGCGTCCAACGTGTTGGGCGTGCGCTGCATGGCCTCGAAGTTGATGTTCAGACCGGCCTTTTCGGCATGTTCCACGACCGGTGCATAGGCGCGTACGGCGCCCTCTTTGCCGCCGAACTTGCCTTCTAGATAGGCGCGACGGTCCATGCCCTCGCGCGGCATCTCGGGGTTCAGTTGGAAAGGGTGCCATTCGATGGCGAAGGGATGGTTGGGGTGATCCTGCAATGCGCGGTCCAGATGCGCCTTGCCGATATAGCACCATGGGCAGATCGGGTCTGACATGATATCGAGTTTGATCGCTTCGGCCATGGTAAACCCCATCTATTGCTGCGCAATGGGCATAGCGGGCCGGGGCGGGTATCGCAAGCGGGCAGCGTTGCAAGCGCCTTTGGGCGCGGCTATAGCAGGTCCATGACAGACACGCCGCCCCGTTCCATGATCCAGATCGCCCGCGAAAGCGGCGCGAGCGAGACCGCCCCGCCGGTCGACCTTGGTGCGCGGGTGCGCGAACTGCGCAAGGCGCGCAACTGGACGTTGGAGCAGGCGGCGCGGCAGGCCGGGCTGGCGCGCTCAACCCTTAGCAAGATCGAAAACGGGCTGATGTCGCCCACCTATGACGCGCTGAAAAAGCTCGCCGTGGGGTTGGAGATCACGGTGCCGCAGTTGTTCACCCCGCCTGCGGGGAAAAGATCACCGGCCGCATGGCCGTGACCCGCGCCGAAGAGGGCGCGGCCAAGGCCACCGGCACCTATGAGCATGTTCTGCTGGCCGACGCCCTGCGCAAGAAACAGATGCTGCCCTACCGTGCCCGCATCCGCGCGCGCCGGATGGAGGAGTTCGACGGCTGGGTGCGCCATGACGGCGAGGAATTCCTCTATGTGCTGACCGGCATGGTGCGGCTTTTTACCGAGTTCTATGAACCCGTCGACATGCGCCGGGGCGATAGCGCCTATTACGACGCCACCATGGGGCACAATGTCGTCTCGCTCAGCGATGAGGATGCGACGATCCTCTGGGTGACCTCACTGGTCTGAATTCTCTGCCGGTTCCCACCACCAGACCTCGGGCATGAAGTTCGGCCCGTCGCCGTAGAGCGGGATCGTGTCAGGGTAAGCCATGCGCGCGTCATGGGCGATCAGCCCCTCGTCGAACTGCCAGAACGGAATGACATAGCGCCCGGCGGTCAGGATACGGTCAAGCGCGCGGGTGGCGGCGACGAAATCCGCTGTCTCGCGGGCCTGCAGCATCTGGTTGATCATCGCATCCACCGCCGGAGAGCGCACGCCCATCAGGTTGCGCGTGCCGGGCAGGTCGGCGGCCTCTGACCCCCAATAGAAACGCTGCTCTGTGCCGGGGCTGAGCGATAGGGCGCGGCGGAAGGTGGTCATGTCGAAGTCATATTCGTTCTGACGCGCCACGAATTGCGCGTCATCAACCGTTTCAATCTGCGCTGTGATCCCGAGCCGCTTTAGTGCCTGCGTGTAAAGCTCTGCAATCGCTAGGTTTTCACGGCTTCCCTTCGACAGAAGAATGGTAAATGTCAGCGGCGTGCCATCCGCCCGGCGCATGACGCCGCCTTCGGCCTGATAGCCTGCGGCATTAAGTTGCTGCATCGCGGCACGGATGCCCGCGCGGTTGCGGACAGAGCCATCGGCCACCGGCAGCCGATAGCCATCCACCGTGCCCGGCGGCAGCGTGTCGGCGTAATCGGCCAGCAGGTCAAAGACCCGGCCCGTCGCCGGGCCATCGCGCATGGCAAGGTCGGAGTTTGAGAAATAGGAGGTGATCCGGGGCAGGGCACCGCCAGTCAGCGTCTCGTTGATATACTCAAAGTTAAAGGCCGAGATCAGCGCGTCGCGCACCCGCCAATCGTCAAAGGGCGCGCGGCGGGAATTCATCACAAAGCCCGTCATGCCCGAGGGTTTGCTGTGCGGAAAGCTGGATTTCACCACCTCGCCCTGACTGATCGCCGGGAAGTCGTATTGCGTGGCCCAAGTCTCGGCGTTGAATTCGCGCACGGCCGAAATTTGGCCCGCCTTGAACGCCTCAAACAACACGCTGGCATCGCCGTAGAAGTCGATTTTCACTTCATCATAGTTATGCGTGCCTTGCCGAAAGGGGACATCGGCGCCCCAGTAGTCAGGGTTGCGCGTCAGCGTGACATGGCGCCCCGCCTGATAGTCGCTGATGACGTAAGGCCCCGTTCCTAGTGGTATTTCGGTCAAGGGGGCATTGGCAAAGTCCTGCCCCTCCCACTGCGCTTTGCTGAGGATGGGGCGCATCCCGGCGAGCAGGACAAGCTCACGGTTGTCGCTGTCAAAGGTCATCCGCAGGCTGCGCGGACCGGTCTGTTCGATGCTTTCAATCTGTTGGCGCAGTCCGTGGTAGCGGGGGTGGCCCTCAGTGCCCAGCAGATCGAAAGAAAAGATCACATCCTCGACCGTGACCGGGCTGCCATCGGAAAACCGCGCCTCTTCGCGCAGGGTGAACTCAACCCACGAACGGTCATCGGGCACTTCGATCGTCTCGGCCAGCAGCCCATAAAGCGCAAAGGGTTCGTCCCATGAACGCCCCATCAAAGTCTCATGGGTGAAATGCGGCAGCTGCCAAGGCGCGGTGCCTTTGCGCACGAAGGGGTTAAGGCTGTCGAATCCCCCGGTATTGCCCAGAACGATCTCGCCCCCTTGGGGGCCTCGGGGTTTACATAAGGCAGGGCGGCAAAATCGGCGGGCAGGGCCGGGTCGCCGTACATGGCGATTCCATGCTGAGGGGCCGCCCCAGCCGCGCCAGAGAGCAGAATCAGTGAAGAAAGCGCCGCAACGCCCCGTGTTGTCGAGAAAAAATCCCAGCTCATTTTTGAAACAATCACGATCTGCCCTTATTTTGTTGGAGTTAATCCATACCCGCGGATTCCCGCCTTATCAAACTTTTAGCTTGGATTGTGGCCGTAGATTGCGTATACAGAGGTCACTGCTCGATAGGTTTCTTGCCTGTATGAAACCTGCCTCAATAACTTACGCCCGCCTCGTGCGGGCGTTTTTTTGGCCTATTGCGTGCCGCCTCCCTTCCTTGGCGGTTTCGCGCGCAAACCCTTTCCCTTTGCCGCCGCCGCAGTACATGATGCAGTCGCAGCATGAACAAGGAGACGCGCCATGGCTTTCACCATCGACCTGTCCGGCAAAACAGCCGTCATCACCGGATCGAATTCTGGAATCGGACTGGGCATCGCCTGGGAATTGGCGCGGGCCGGGGCCGATATCGTGTTGAACTCTTTTACCGATGACGAGGCGGATCATGCCTTGGCGCAGAAGATGGCCGAGGAATGCAACGTAACGGCCCGGTACATCAAGGCGGATATGTCCAAGGGGCGGAGTGTCGGCGTTTGATCGCCGAAGCCGGGACCTGTGACATCCTGGTGAACAATGCGGGCATCCAACACGTGGCTCCGATCCCTGAGTTTCCGGCCGAGAAATGGGATGCGATTATCGCGATTAACCTGTCGTCGGCCTTTCACACCACTGCCGAAGCGCTGCCGATGATGCGCAAGGCGGGGTGGGGCCGGGTGATCAACATCGCCTCGGCGCATGGCTTGACGGCCTCGCCCTATAAATCGGCCTATATCGCCGCAAAACATGGGATTGTCGGCCTCAGCAAGACCACGGCGCTGGAGACGGCGAAAGAGCCGATCACCTGCAACGCGATTTGCCCGGGCTATGTGCTGACCCCGATCGTCGAGAAGCAGATCCCCGACACGATGAAGGAATACGACATGAGCCGCGAGGAGGTGATCGAGCAGGTCATGCTCACGCGCCAGCCTTCGCGTGAATTTGCAACCGTTGAGCAGATGGGCGGCACGGCGACGTTTCTCTGCTCTGACGCGGCGGCCCAGATCACCGGCACGACCATCAGCGTCGATGGCGGCTGGACAGCGTTGTAAGCGCCGTGGCGGTCAAAAAACGCATTAACCTCGCCCTCCAAGGGGCGGCGCGCATGGCGCTTTCACTTGGGGGTGTTGGATCGGCTGTTGCAACAGGACGATCTTGAGATCTGCGGCATCTCCGGCACGTCTGCCGGGGCGCTGAATGGCGCGGCGCTGAAATCGGGGATGATCTCGGGCGGGTGCGAGGGCGCGCGGGAAAACCTTGATTGGCTCTGGACGCAGGTGTCGGGCATTTCCGACCTGCGGCTGTCGCATTGGCTGGCGCCTTTTGGGTTGGATAAGCTCAGTCAGGCGATGGAATACTCCCTGCCCATGGCGATCTCAGACTCGCTGACGCGGGTTGTGTCGCCCTATGCCTACGGCCCGTTCTATCGCAATCCGCTCGAAGATGTCGTGGCGCGGTTCGACTACGGCAAGGTAGGCGCGCATAAGCCGCCGTTTTTCTTTGTCTGCGCCACACGGGTGCGCAACGGCAAGATCAGAGTGTTCGAGGGAGATGAGATCGGCCCTGCCGCGCTGCTGGCCTCGGCTTGTCTGCCGACGATCTTTAAGGCGGTTGAGATTGACGATGCCCAGACCGGCCAACGCGAAGCGTTTTGGGACGGTGGCTATACCGGGAACCCGGCGCTGTTTCCGCTGTTCCGCGATGACCTGCCCGAAGACATCGTGGTGGTGAACATCAACCCGCTAGAGCGTGAAGACCTGCCGACAACGCCCCAGCAAATCCAGAACCGTATCAATGAGATCAGCTTTAATTCCAGCCTCTTGCGAGAGATGCGTGCGATTGATTTCGTCCAGCGCCTGATCGCGGATGGCACCCTGCCAGAGGGGCGGATGAAGCGGGTCCACATGCATATGATCGCCGATGACGCGCTGATGGCGCAGCTTTCGGTGGCCACCAAGCTGATGCCGAACCCAGCGGTGATCAGGGCGCTGCATGAGGCGGGTGTGGCGGCGGCGGATCAGTTCTTGACCGACCACTTTGACGATCTGAACCAGCGCAGCAGCGTTGATCTACCCGCGATGTTCGGCTGAGTTTTCGGGGTCTGACAGCGCCAGCGCCTCGGGCAGATCGGCACCGGGGCGCGGCGGATAGACCAGTCCGGCAGAGATCACCAGCTTCGCCGCGTCTTCGACACTCATGTCGAGTTCGATCACATCTTCGCGCGGCAGGAAGAGCAGAAAGCCTGAGGTCGGGTTTGGTGTGGTCGGTAGAAAGACCGAGAGCATCTCGCCCCCTGCATTTGTGCGGGCCAAGACCTCTCCCTTGGCTTCGGTCGAGATAAAGCCAAGCGCCCAGATGCCGCGCCGGGGGTATTCGATCAGGCAGGCGGTCTCAAAGCTCCGCTCGGACTGGGCAAAGATCGTCTCGGAGATCTGTTTGATGCCGGAGTAGATCGTCCGCACCACGGGGGTGCGTTCCACCAGACTTTCGGCAAAACGGATCATTGAACGCCCGATCAGCCCTTTCGCAGCCCAGCCCACCATGACGGTGAAGATCAAAAAGATCACCACCCCAAGGCCGCGCACGTTGAATTGCATCGACGGGTCAAGGCCAAGGAAATCTTGGAGTAGGCGGTCAGGATGGTAGGCTTTGGGCACCAATGGCAGCACGAAACCGTCGATCCAGCCGACCACGCTCCAGATCAGCCAGATGGTCAGCCCAACGGGCGCAATCACAACCAACCCGGTCAGGAAAGACGCGCGCAGCCTTGCGACAAGGCTGCGCCGGACCTGCGTTGGGTCGGGATCAAAAGGTGTGTTCATCTGCGCCGTTTTCCGAAGAGTTAATCGCAACATAGCTAAGGCGTATGCCCCGGCCCGGCAATGGCTCGACGGTGTTTTTCGCCTTTAACGCGGCAGGTTGACGAGGTTTGCGGCGATCTTGGCCCCCAGCCGGGCATTGTTGCGCACCAATGCGATATTGGCGGTGAGCGAACGGCCTTCGGTCAGTTCGAAAATACGCTGCAGCAGGAAGGGGTCACGCCCTTGCCGCTAACACCCTGCGCATCGGCCTCGGATTGGGCCTGCGCGATGATCGGGGCCAGTTCGGCGGCAGGAATTTCCTCATCCGCGGGGATCGGATTGGCCACAAGCTGCCCGCCGGGCAGCCCCATGGCGGCGCGGGTGCGGTGGGCTTTGGCAAGGGCTGCGGCATCGTCAAGGCGCAACGGCGATTGCAGTTCGGAGCCTGCGCTCCAGAAGGCGGGGAAGCTGTCTTGCCCCACGGTGATGACCGGCACGCCTTGGGTCTCAAGTACTTCCAGCGTTTTCGGGACGTCCAGAATGGCTTTGGCACCCGCGGCGATCACGGTGACGGGGGTCTGCGCCAATTCCATCAGGTCGGCGGAGATGTCAAAGCTGTCTTCCGCGCCTTTGTGCACGCCGCCGATGCCGCCGGTGGCGAAGACTTCGATGCCCGCAAGATTGGCGGCGATCATGGTGGCGGCGACAGTGGTGGCGCCTGTGCCGCCCGACGCGATGCAGACGGCCATGTCAGCGCGCGAAAGTTTCGCCACGTCTTTGGCCTGCGCCAGATCGCTAAGCTGGTCGTCGTCCAAACCGATGTGCAACGCGCCACGGATCACGGCGATGGTTGCAGGCACGGCCTCGGCATCGCGGATGTCCTGCTCAACCTGCCGCGCCACTTCGAGGTTTTGCGGATAGGGCATGCCATGGGTGATGATGGTGCTTTCCAACGCCACGATCGGTGCGCCGCTTTCGCGGGCCTTGGCCACTTCGGCGCTGAAGGTCAGGGGCAGGGCGGAAGGGGCGGTGGTCATATCTTGGTCTCTCCGGAAACGTAAAGGGCAGCAGCGTCAAGTGCGGCCTTGAGGGCGGGTTGCGCGACGGCACCGCCAAGTTCGGCAGCCACATGGGCGGCCATGAATGTGTCGCCTGCGCCCGTCACGCGGGCCACATGGACCGAGGGCGGGGTGAGGGTGATGATATCATCGCCTTGACCCACGGTGGCGGGGTTGCCGCCGTCTGTCACCACGGCACGACGCGCGCCGCGGGCCAGCAGAGCGCGGGCGGCGGAGGGGGATCGTCAAAGCTTGCCTGACACAGCAGCCCGGCTTCTTCGAGGTTTACATAAAGCGTGCCGCGCCCCGCTTTAAGGAAAGGCGTCAGCCGCAGTGCCTTGCCGGGAGAGGCGGGGGCCACGCGCAGATCGGCCTTTGCCAACAGCGGGCTTTGCGCCATCCGGGCGAGCAATTCGACGGTGAGGTTGCCATCCAGCGCCACGGCGCCTTCGTAAGGGGCGGGCAGGCTGCCATCCTCCAGCGGGCGCAGAATTTTATCCCCCGCAGCTTCCAGCGAATGGGCATCGGCAATCGCGGCAATCAACCCGTTGGACCCTTCGACGGCCATATAGCGGTCGGTCGGCAGGTCGTCTGAGCGGTAGACGTGATCGGTGATCAATCCGCGCAGGGCGCAGGCGGCGATCAACTCATCCCCCTCCGCATCGCGGCCCACGGCGGACAGCAGCGCGGGCGTCAGCCCAAAGCGCGCAAGGGCCATGCCGATGTTCAGCGCCACGCCGCCCGGCAAACGGGTGATGCGCCCCGGCATGTCGGAGCCTTGGCGCATGGCGTTTTCAGAGCGGCCGATCACGTCCCAAAGGACGGAGCCAATGCACAGGATGTCAGCTGTCTTTGTCATGCGGCGCTTCTAGCCGCCAAATCTGCCCACGCGCAAGCGGCGTTATTGTGGCACCGCAAATGTCAGCGCCGCCCAGAGCGTTTCCCAGACCGGCTGATCTGGATCGTATCCGGCACCCGTTTGCGCCGCTGCTGCCGGGCGCAGCACCACGGCGTCAAAGAGGTATTCGTGGCCCGCGGTGACTGGAATAACCGCTTCGCCCGCCGCATCAGTGCGGTGGAGCGAGATGGTCACGCTGTCATCCGGCGCGCGGTCGAAAACCTCAACCTGGGCATCGGCGCGGGGTTCATCCTGATAGAAAAGCGCAACTTTCATCTGACCGTCAAAATCCGCGTCATAGGGATTCGTCAGGGCGACAAATTCGGTGGTCATGCCGGTGGGGGCGTCGTCTCCAACGCCCGTACCTGTGGCGATCAGGGTTTTGACGTGGCGTGTATAGCTCTCCACGACTTTTTCCTGCGACCAGCCGTTGGCGCTGTGATCGGCTTCGGCTTTTGGGAAATCTTTGTGTTCCGCAAATGAGAGGAACTTCTCCCATTCCTCATAGATCACCTTTGAGGGGGTGGTTTCGGCCAGTACAACGACCAGACCATCCCGGCCCGGTGCGGGGACCTGCAGTGCCGGGTTGTCGCCCGCACGGGGAGAGAGATTATAGGCCTGTCCCTCTACCACGATCTCAAAACGATTGAGCCGGTTGGGGAGATAGGGAAAGGTCGATCCGACAAACTCTTCGCCATTGCGAAAATGGGCTGCGATCTTTTCACCGCTTTCCACTTGATAGTTCAGCGGCGACAGCCAGTATTCATGGGCAACGGCAGGTAATGCCGGTAAGATACTGAAAATAATAGCGGACAACTGGGACAGTTTCATGAAGCGAACTTTCATTTTGTTAAGAACCAAGCTGGCATTGCTTGGGCTAATGTCAAGCGCGTTGGTATTTTCCATGGGTGCGGCGGTACAGGCGCATGAGGTCAAACCGACAATCGCGGACCTGACCGTCGCCGAAGGGCGCGCGGTGCTGACGCTTGAGATTAACCTCGAGGCTCTGCTGGCGGGGATCGACCTCGACACTGTCGAAGACACCGACAATGCCGAGAATGCAGGCGATTACGATGCGCTGCGCAGCCTGCCCGCCGCGCGTATCGCGGCCCGTGCGCCCGAGCTTTTGCCGAACTGGAACAGCCTGCCATTGCTCAGCGTGAATGGCGCGGCCGTGCCTTTGGAAAGTGTGATGATCGAGGTGCCCGAGGGGATCGACGCCGAACTGCCGCGCGACAGTCTTTGGCGGCTGGAGGCGGCAGTGCCCGCAGGAGCCGAGCAGGTGCAGGTGACCTGGCCCGATGGCGCGGGCGCATTGGTCCTGCGCCAGCAGGGGTGGAAGACCCCTATACCGGCTATCTGGCGGGCGGCGAGACGAGCCCCGAGATCGCGCTCTCGGGCGGCGATGCGCAAAGCGGTTGGCAAGCCTTCGTCAGCTATATCCCGGTCGGTTTCGACCACATCCTGCCCAAAGGGTTGGATCATATCCTTTTCGTTTTGGGCCTGTTCTTCCTGTCGACCCGTCTGCGCCCTTTGATCTGGCAGGTTACCGCCTTCACGCTGGCCCATACGGTCACGCTTGCGCTTGGTGCTCTGGGCTGGGTCAACGTGCCCGGTGCCATCGTCGAGCCGCTGATCGCCGCGTCGATCACCTATGTCGCGGTCGAAAATATCTTTCATTCCGCGCTGAACCGTTGGCGGCCCTTGGTGATCTTTGGCTTCGGCCTGCTGCACGGGCTCGGCTTTGCCTCGGTGCTGGGGGACTTTGGCCTGCCTGCGGGGCAATTCGTCCCGGCGCTTATTGGCTTTAATATCGGGGTGGAACTGGGCCAGCTTGCGGTGATCGCCATCGCCTTCGTGCTGGTCGGCTGGGCGATGAAGCGCAATTGGTATCGCCGGGCCATCGCGGTGCCCGCCTCCTGCGTCATCGCGGCGGTCGGGGCCTATTGGTTCATAGAACGGGTATTTCTGTAAGCGCGCGGGCAGCCCTTAACCGGGCTGCCCCAAGGGCCGCTTAGCCCTGCATGGCGGCGATCAGGGTGGCGAGTTCGGCCACCGGATCGTCCTTGTCCCAAATCTCGGTCCCGATGCCGAAAAAGTCGGTCCGGGGGCAAGGTCGCGGATCATATTGATGTCCAGCGCGCCCTCGGCGACGACGGGCACTTCGATCACTTCGGACCACCATTGAAACAATTCGGCCTCGGCAAAGCTTCCGTCGCCAAGCGTGCTGGCTTGAGTGGGGCCAAAGCTGACGTAATCGGCCCCGGCTTCGCCAGCGGCCATCCCCTCGTGCCGCGATGTGCCGCAGAAGGAACCGACGATCGCATCTTCGCCCAGTTCTTTGCGGGCATGGCGCACGGTGCGCGCGGCATCGCTGAGGTGTACCCCGTCAAGGCCAAGCTTTTCGACCATCAGCAGGTGATCTGAGATCACCAAGGCCACATCGCGCGCATGGGTCACCTCGCGCAGCGCGTCACCGGCGCGCGACAGACGGTCTTCGTCGCGGGTCGACAGCGCCATCCGCACACAGGCGACCGGATGCGCGTCCAGTACGGCGGCCAGTTGCGCGGGGAATTGGCTCAGCTCAACTTCGGGCGGGGTGATAAGGTAAATCTGCGGCTGTTCTGGCGCGTCCATGGTCATTGTCCTTAATCGGGTCTGGGGCCCTGCTCGGGTCTGGAGGTCTGACTAGCGCAAGGCGCTGCAAAAGAAAACGGATATGCGTCTGTGGCGCGGGCTTTCTTGCGGTGGTGCGGCGCAGGAGCTATGAGGCGCGCATGACCCAGACAACATCCTCCTCCGTCCAGCCTGCGCCGATCCCGGCCATCGTGCTTGTCCGCCCACAGATGGGCGAGAACATCGGCGCCGCGGCGCGCGCGATGTGGAATTTCGGCCTTGATCACATGCGCGTCGTGGCCCCGCGCGACGGCTGGCCTAGCCAATCTGCCGTGGCCATGGCCTCGGGCGCAGGGCGGCTGTTGGATGAGGCGCAGCATTGCGACGATCTGCCGGGCGCGCTCAGCGATTGCGATTTTACCTTTGCCACCACCGCGCGCGGCCGCGACCTGACCAAGCCGGTCTACAGCCCCGAAGCGGCGATGCGGCTGGCCGCGGAAAAGATCGCGGCGGGCCAACGGGTTGCGGTGCTTTTTGGGCCAGAGCGGGCCGGGCTTGAGAATGAGGATATCGCGCAGGCAAACGCCATCGTCTCGGTTCAGGTGAACCCGAAATTCGCCTCGCTCAACCTCGCGCAATGTGTGCTTTTGATGTCCTATGAATGGATGCGCGCACAGGGCGAAGTGACGCATGAGGTGACCGAGATGGCGGGCACCGACTGGGCCAAAGGGGCCGAGGTCGACCATCTGGCGCGGCATTACGAGGAACGGTTGGAAGAGGCGGGGTTCTTCTACCCCGAGCACAAAACGGCGTCGATGAAGCTGAACCTGCGCAACATGTGGTCGCGGATGCCGCTGACCCGAGCGGATGTGCAGATGCTGCATGGCGTCCTGCGGCAAATGGTCCGGTGGAAAGAGAAGGGCTGAGCGAAGCCCCCGGCCCGGAATCAGGCCACAGGCGCCGGGCCATCGCCTGCCCGCCCCACGGGGAGGCGATTTTGCCAAAATGTGCCGCGCCTTAGATTAGATGCACCAAGCTTGAACCATAAAGCGGCATGACGGGACCCGTCGGTTCGCCACCCCTCGGGCAGGTGATGGCCCTCGGCACATGCGGCAACATAACTCACCCCGCTAGACCTTTCCCCGCCCATGGCATACCACTGCATCCAAACGGAAAATGAGGCGCGCCATGGCGGAAAAACGCAAACTTTTCGAAGAGGTCGGCACCGACCAACCCAGCCGTGCCCCGGTGCAAACCGGCGGCATCGACAAGGGCCGTGGCGGCGCACGCGGCCCGATCCGGATTTGGCTGATGATCCTCTTCGCGCTGGTCTTTGTCATGATCGCCGTGGGCGGGCTGACGCGGCTGACCGACTCTGGGCTTAGCATCACCGAATGGCGCCCCGTAACCGGTGCCCTGCCACCGATGACTGAGGCCGAGTGGCAGTCTGAGTTCGATAAATACAAGCAGATCGACGAGTTTCAGGTCCAGAACTCTTGGATGGAACTCTCTGATTTCAAAAGCATCTATTGGTGGGAATGGGGGCATCGGCAACTTGGCCGGGTGATTGGCCTCGTCTGGGTTTTGGGCTTTCTCTACTTCCTGCTTCGGCGTCAAATTCCTGTGGGCTGGAACAAGCGCCTGCTTTTCATCGGTGCATTGGGCGGCGCGCAGGGGGCGATTGGCTGGTGGATGGTCGCCTCGGGGGTGACCAGCGGGCAGGGGGTGACGGATGTGGCCTCTTACCGTTTGGCGACCCATCTCGGCCTCGCCTTTGTCATCCTCGGATTTATCACATGGTATGTGCTCTTGTTGGGCCGCAGCGAACGCGACCTGATTCAGGCCCGCCGCGCCAAGGAGGCCAAGCAGTTCGGCATGGCCACCGGCTTGTTGCATTTCGCAGCGTTGCAGATCCTGCTGGGTGCCTTGGTCGCGGGCATTGATGCAGGGCGCTATTTCGTCGATTGGCCGCTGATGCAGGGGCAGTTCTTCCCGCCAGAGGCTTTCGATATCACGCCCACATGGCGCAACTTCTTTGAAAATCCCGGGCTGGTGCAATTCATGCACCGGATGGCGGGCTATCTGCTCTTTGCATTCGGCGTGGTCGTCTGGCTGCGCGGTCGCCGTTCGGCCCATGCGCGGACGCGCTTTGCGTTTAATGCGGTGATGGCGGCGCTGGCCTTGCAGGTGGCTCTGGGCATCACCACGGTGCTCTATGCCGCGCCGGTGCATCTGGCGCTAGCACATCAGGCGCTTGCCGTTCTGCTCTGGGTGTTGATCCTGCGGGCGCGTTTCCTTGCGGCCTATCCCGTCGCCACATCGCTGAGAGGCTGAGACATGACTGCATATGACGATTTGATGGCCTTTCAGCGCGAGACCGAAGCGCTGGCGCAGGTCGCGGGGCGGCTCGGCTGGGACCAAGAAACGGTCATGCCCCGCGGCGCCGCGCCCCAGCGGGGCGAGGAGATGGCGGCGATGGAAAGCGTGCTGCACGCCCGCAGGATCGACCCGCGTATCGCCGATTGGCTGGGCCGTATCGAAACGGCGGGTCTGGACGCGGTGGGTCAGGCCAATCTGCGCCACATCAAACGCGATTTTGACCGTGCGACCCGTGTCCCCGCCGATCTGGCGGCGCGGATCGCCCGCGTCACCTCCGCCGCCCAAGGCACATGGGCCGAGGCCCGTGCCGCCGACGATTTCGCGGCCTTCGCCCCGACCTTGAAAGAAGTGATCGCCCTCAAACGGGAAGAGGGGGCCGCGCTGGCCGAGGGGCGCGATATCGGTATCTATGATGCGATGCTAGAAGACTATGAGCCCGGCACCACAGCGGCCGACCTCGAAGCCATGTTCGGCGCGCTGCGCCCAAAGTTGTCCGAACTGCGCGCCGCCGTGCGGGAGGCCGAAGCGCCGCCGGTGCTTGAAGGGGTTTTCGACGAAGCGGCGCAGATGACCCTGACCGCCAAACTGGCGCGGCGCTTTGGCTATGATCTGGCCACCGGACGGATCGACAAGGCGGTGCATCCTTTCTCATCGGGCTCGGGTTTGGACGTCCGGATCACCACAAGGACCAATGCGCTTGACCCGTTCAACTGCTTTTACTCCACCGTGCATGAGGTTGGCCACGCCGCCTATGAACAGGAATCGACAGCGCCTACCTGCTGACCCCACTAGGGCGGGGCGTGTCGATGGGGGTGCATGAAAGCCAAAGCCGAATCTATGAGAATCAAATTGGCCGCAGCCGCGCCTTCACCGGATGGCTCTATGGCGAGATGACGGCTGTCTACGGCGACTTTAGCGTGCCGGATACCGAGACATTTTACAGAATCGTCAACCGCGTGTCGGATGGCTTCATCCGGACCGAGGCTGACGAGCTGCAATATAACCTTCACGTCCTGCTGCGGTTCGACCTTGAACGGGCGCTGATGTCGGGCGATCTGCAGGTCGACGGGTTGGAGGCCGCATGGAACGATCGGTTCGAGGCCGATTTCGGCTACGCGGTTGACCGTCCCTCAAACGGGGTCTTGCAGGATGTCCATTGGTCCGTCGGACTATTGGGGTATTTCCCAACCTACAGCCTCGGCAATGTCTATGCGGGATGCCTTCATGAGGCGCTGCGGAAATCGGTACCTGACCTTGATGACGCCTTGGCAAGAGGAGATACAAGCGCGGCCTCCGCATGGCTTCGCGAGAAGGTGCAGCAGCACGGCGGGCTCTACGGGCCGCGAGAGGTGATCGAACGGGCTTGCGGAAAGTCGCCGACGGAGGCGCCTTTGCTGACTTATCTGGAGAATAAGTTCAAAGATTTGTACAATATTTAAGCATGCAAGACCGGGAACAATTGAGCGTTGACGGGGTTGCTTAAACAGCGGGCACTGCTTTGGTTCTTAACTATGCCTTAACATTTCGCCTTTGCGCTGCCCACGTTTATATGCGATGGTGCAGTGAGTTTAAAATTTGACGAGATACAGGAGTACCTAGACGTGAAAATTCTTGCAACGGTGGCGGCGACTATCGCTCTTTCGGGTGCTGCTTTCGCCCAGACGACAACACAGGCAGCTGTTCTTGGCGCATCGGACGATAGCGTCTATTCGCTTCAGGTTCAGGGCGCTAACGGCATCATCTACAACTGTAAGCCGAACCCAGTAACAGTTGACGGCAACACCGCGCGTGTTTGCGTTCGTGCTGATGGCGCTGGTCTCTTCGAAGCGGGCGCTGGCCTGGGTGGCGGCGCTGCTGCAGCCGGTGCGGCTCTGGTCCTGATTGCGATTGCGTCGGGCTCGTCCTCTTCGACTACAACAACGACTACCAACTAAGTCTTAACGAAAGCTTAAGATGGAAAAACCCCCGCGCTGATAGCGCGGGGTTTTTTTATTGCTGGATAGTCTGTCGAAAAAAACGCCCCCCACGTTTTGCGCAGGGGGCGGAGCGGCCGCCGATTATTCGGCGGCGCTGCTTCCTTCTTCGGCTTCGTCTTCTTCGTTGCCCTGGTCGGCGATCCAAGCGACGCTGACGACTTCCTCGTTTTTGCCAGTGCTGAACACCTTCACGCCGCCTGCACTGCGCGAGCGGAAAGAAATCCCCTCAACCGGGACGCGGATCGACTGGCCTTTGGAGGTTGCAAGCATCACCTGATCGGACATTTCCACCGGGAAACAGGCGACGATAGGGCCATGGGCCATGGCCTTGGTCCAAGCGGTCACACCCATGCCGCCGCGGCCGCGGACCGGGTAATCATGGGCCGAGGAAACTTTGCCCGCGCCCTTTGCGGTGATCGTCAGGATTAAATCTTCGGCCGCCGACATTTCCGCATAGCGTTCGGTGCTGAGCTGCCCGGCTTGTACCTGCTCTTCCTCGTCGTCGCTGCTGTCGTCATCGGTCAGCCCGGCCATCAAGCGGCGCTGTTTAAGATAGGCGACACGTTCTTCCGAGCTAGCCTCGAAATGCCGGATCACGGACATGGAGACGAGGTTATCCCCTTCGCCCAACCGGATGCCGCGCACGCCGACGGAGTTGCGCGAGTTGAAGACCCGCACGTCGGTCGCCGGGAAGCGGATTGCCCGGCCTGCGTCGGTGACCAGCATCACGTCATCGTCGTTCGAGGCGATGCGCGCGTTGATCAGCGTGGTGCCCTCGTGTTCGCCTTCGAACTTCATCGCGATCTTGCCGTTGGACTTCACATTGGTGAAATCCGACAGCTTGTTGCGCCGCACTGTCCCGGCGGAGGTGGCAAAGATCACCTGTAGATCATCCCAATCCTTCTCATCCCGGTCCACGGGCATAATCGCGGCGATGGAGACCCCGGTGGGGATGGGCAGAATGTTGACGATGGCCTTGCCCTTGGCGGTGCGGGCCCCCTGCGGCAGCCGCCATGTCTTCAGCTTGTAAACCATGCCATCGGTGGTGAAGAACAAAAGCTGCGTATGGGTATTGGCAACGAAGAGGTTGGTGACGACATCCTCTTCCTTGGTCTGCATGCCCGAAACGCCCTTGCCGCCCCGACGCTGCGCGCGGAAGTCGGCCAGCGGCGTGCGTTTGATGTAGCCGCCGGAAGTCACGGTCACGACCATATCCTCGCGCGCGATCAGGTCTTCGTCGTCCATGTCGCCCGACCAGTCGACGATCTCTGTCCGGCGCGGCACGGCGAATTGCTCGCGCACCTCGCGCAGCTCGTCCGAGATGATGCCGAGGATGCGCTCACGGGAGCCGAGAATTTCGAGATATTCCTTAATCTTACCGGCCAACTCTTCCAGCTCGTCGGTGACTTCCTTGACGCCGATCTGGGTCAGGCGCTGCAAACGCAGTTCAAGGATCGCGCGGGCCTGCGCCTCGGAAAGGTTATAGGTGCCATCGTCATTCGCGGTATGGGTCGGATCGTCGATCAACGCGATATAGGGCAGGATATCTTCGGCGGGCCAGCGACGGGTCATCAGCTTTTCGCGTGCCTCAGCCGCGTCGGCAGAGGCGCGGATGGTGGCGACAACCTCGTCGATGTTGGTGACGGCCACGGCCAAACCACAAAGGATGTGGCTGCGTTCACGTGCCTTGCGCAGCAGATAGGCGGTGCGGCGGGCGACAACTTCTTCGCGGAAGTCAATGAAGTAGCTGAGGAACTTGCGCAGCGTCAGTTGCTCGGGGCGGCCCCCGTTCAGGGCCAGCATGTTGCAGCCGAAATAGGTCTGCATCGGCGTGAAACGGTAAAGCTGGTTCATCACGACTTCGGCAGTCGCGTCGCGTTTCAATTCGACCACCACGCGCACGCCGTTGCGGTCGCTTTCGTCTTGAACGTGGGCGATGCCGTCAATCTTCTTATCGCGGACCTGTTCGGCGATCTTTTCGATCATCGTGGCTTTGTTGACCTGATAGGGGATCTCGTCGATGACGATGGCCCAACGGTCTTTGCGGATTTCTTCGACCCGCGTCTTGGCGCGGATCACCACGCTGCCACGCCCCTCAAGGTAGGCTTTGCGTGCGCCGGAACGGCCCAGCATGATGCCGCCTGTCGGGAAATCGGGGCCGGGGACGTAGTCGATCAACTGCTCTGAGGTGAGGTCCGGATCGTCAATCAGCGCGAGGCAAGCGTCGATCACCTCACCAAGGTTGTGCGGCGGGATGTTGGTCGCCATACCGACGGCGATACCGCCCGCGCCATTGACCAGCATGTTGGGAAAGCGCGCGGGCAGGACAGTCGGTTCCTGCTGCTTGCCGTCGTAGTTGTCTTGGAAATCAACGGTTTCCTTGTCGATGTCCGCCAAAAGATAGGCGGCAGGCTTGTCCATGCGCACCTCGGTGTAGCGCATTGCCGCCGGGTTATCCCCGTCCATCGAGCCGAAGTTGCCCTGACCGTCCAAGAGCGGCAGCGACATGGAGAAATCCTGCGCCATCCGCACCAGCGCATCATAAATCGCACTATCGCCATGCGGGTGGTACTGGCCCATGACATCGCCCACCGGGCGGGCAGATTTGCGGTAGGCTTTTTCATGCGTGTTGCCGGTCTCATGCATCGCATAAAGGATGCGGCGGTGCACCGGTTTCAGGCCATCGCGCAGATCGGGAATCGCGCGGCTGACGATCACGCTCATCGCGTAGTCCAGATAGGACGTGCGCATCTCGTGTTCGATGGTTACCGACGGCCCGTGAAAGATGGGCTTTTTGTCTGCGTTTTCAGGGGTATCCGGCGTATCGGTCACGTATCTTGCCCACCATTTTTATGGTTCTATATCTTGGGGTTTTCTATAGCAGACGGGGCATATCAGGTGCAATGGCTGTGGCCGAAACGCACTGGCAGCACTCTAGCTCAAGTGCCAACACGCTGTTTTCATTGAAAAGTAATTCTCACCGCGCAAACTTGTCATACAGAGGCAGCAAAGGAGGCGAAACATGCCCCGCAGTGAAACCGAAATGATGCTGAAAGGTTACGGGCTAACCACGGCAGAGTTCTTTTATCATATGCCCGACTATAGTCATGTGCTGAACAGCTATATCTGGCAGGATTACGACATCGCGCCAGACCATCCGCGTCTGTTCGAATTCGTCGAATTCTGGCGCACGGAACTAGATGGGCCGCTGCATTCGGTCCGTTTCACCCATCGCAAGCTGATCGGTCCCGGTGAGTGGCAGAACCAAGTGGGCGAGTTCACGCTACATTAAGCCAAAAGGCAGCCATCCAAAGGGCAGGGGCGTCAGGCCGAACAGCTCGCCCCGCCCAAGACACAGAACTTTGCGCAGTGCGGGTGGTTCAATGCCACATCACGCTCCGCCTCGGCCAAGGTCGTGCCAAGCTCGAACTCCGGGTCGTAGGGCAGCAGGGTGCAGGCCAGCACGGCAGGCTTCTCAGCGCCTTTGCGTTTGACCACCATACGAGAGGAAGAGCACATCACCGCATTTGGCGAAATATCCAAGATGCCCCAGCAGGCGGTGGTAATCTCTGGAACTTCAACGGTTTCGTCCATCTCTGGGAAAAGTACGGTCATGCCGGGGTCTTGGGCGTCGATGTCAAAGCCGTGCTCTGCGTAAAAGGCAGCATAGCCCGCGCGGCTATCGGCATCGCTATCGGCAAAGATCGAGCGCCCGGCCACGGCCATGCGGAACCCATTGTCGCGCAGCCATTCCATGCCCAGCAGCGTCTTGTCAAAAGCCCCTTCACCGCGCTCCGCGTCATGCAGATCGCGGCGGTAGTGATCGACGGAGATACGAAAGGTCATCTTGCCGGGATAGGCATCGCGCAGCCGCAACAGACCGTCTTGCACCGATTTGCGCATCATCGGGCGCATAGCGTTGGTGAGGATCAACACCTCATAGCCGCGCGCCAGTGAGGTTTCGGTGATCTCGATCATCTGCGGGTTCATGAAGGGCTCGCCCCCGGTAAAGGCGATTTCGCGCACCGGCCAGTCGCGCTCGACGATCTGGTCGAGGTAGTCGCGCACCTCTTCGGCGGTGATATAGACCAGCGCGTCATTCTTGGGGCTGGAGGCGATGTAGCAGTTCACACATTCGATATTGCACAGGGTGCCCGTGTTGAACCAAAGCGTTTCCGCCCCGCGCAGAGCGACGGTGGCGCGCGGTTCCCCCTTGGCGGTCACCGCCGGGTTCTGGAACTTGCCCTCGTTTGCTTGCGCAGTATCTTTCATGATTGGTCCTTGCGTGATCCCGTGTGTTCCTATCCAGTTGTGGTAAGGTATTGCGACCCTGCCTAAAAGTCCAAGCTGCGGGGCGCACAGTCTTGTGAACTGGGTAAAAATAAGTATGTTTGCGCTAACTCTGCTATCTCGCACAGACAAGGATTGATCAATGGTTTCGCGTGTTATCCCTGTCGACCCTTTCGATCTGGTCATCTTTGGCGGCACCGGAGATCTGGCCCGGCGCAAGATTTTGCCCGGTCTCTACCGCCGTTATTGCGCGGGTCAAATGCCCGAAGAGGCGCGGATCATCGGTGCCGCGCGCACCGAAATGGACGCCGAAGGCTACCGCGAGATGGTGTCAGAGGCGATCAGCGAATTTGGGGGCAAAGACGCCTGCGATAACCTTGATGCCTTTCTGGCCAAGCTCGATTACGTCGCCATCGACGCACGGGGAGAGACCGGCTGGCGTGAGCTACAGGAGTTGATGTCCGGGAAAGACCGGATTGAGGTCTACTATTTCTCCGTCGCGCCGGGGCTCTTTGGCGATTTGGCTGAACGCTTGCAGCAATGGGGCATGGCGGGCGCGGAATGTCGGATTGTCGTCGAAAAACCCTTTGGCCGCGATCTGGAGAGTGCGCGCGCGCTCAACGCGACATTGGCCACCTATTTTAAAGAGCAGCAGATCTACCGCATCGATCACTATCTCGGCAAAGAGACGGTGCAAAACCTCATGGCCGTGCGTTTCGGCAATATGCTGTTCGAGCCTCTGTGGAACCGCCAATATGTCGATCACATCCAAATCACCGTGGCCGAGACTGTTGGCGTCGGCGGGCGTGGGGAATACTACGACAAATCCGGTGCCATGCGGGACATGGTGCAGAACCACCTGATGCAGCTTTTGTGCCTGATCGCGATGGAGCCGCCCGCGCGGTTTGATCCGGATGCGGTGCGCGACGAAAAGCTGAAAGTGATCCGCGCGATCGACCCGGTGTTGCCGCATCATCTGGTCCGCGGTCAGTACGAGGCCGAAGAGGGCAATGAAGAAGAGGCGCCAAGCTACCGCGACGCCGTCGACAACCCGCGCTCGCGGACCGAGAGTTTTGTGGCGCTCAAGGCCCATATCAGCAATTGGCGCTGGCATGGCACGCCGTTTTATCTGCGCACCGGCAAACGCATGGTGGCGCGATCCAGCGAAATCACTGTGGTTTTCAAGGACACGCCCCATTCGATCTTTGCCGAAGACGCAGGCCGCCACCGCAATGTGCTGTCGATCCGCCTGCAACCGAACGAAGGCATCACCCTTGGCGTGACGATCAAGGAACCGGGCCCGGGGGCATGCGTCTGGTCGATGTGCCGCTCGACATGACCTTTGCCGAGGCGCTCGGCCCCGATGGGGGCGATCAGGTCGATGCCTATGAGCGGCTTATCATGGACGTGATCCGGGGCAACCAGACATTGTTCATGCGCGACGACGAGGTCGAGGCCGCCTGGGCCTGGACCGATCCGATCATCCAAGGCTGGGAGGCGCGTCACGACGTGCCCAAACCCTACGACAGCGGCTCTGCCGGGCCGACGGATGCGACAGAAATGATGCGGCGCGATGGCCGTGAATGGCGAAAGGTATCCCCATGAACATCATCGAATATGCGGACCGCGAAATGCTGGTGATGAATGTCGCCAACAAACTGGCGGGCAAGCTGAAATCGGCGCTTTCGGGCAATGACCGCGTGTCTTTCGCGGTGCCGGGCGGCTCTACCCCCGGGCCGATCTTTGAAATGCTCAGTGCCACCGATCTGGATTGGGAGCGCGTGGATGTGATGCTGACCGATGAACGCTGGGTCGATGAGCATGATCCGCTGTCGAACGCGCGTTTGGTGCGCGAGCATTTGTTGAACGACCGCGCTGCCGCGGCGCGGTTCATCCCCTTTTTCCGTGCTGGTCTGTCGCCGGGCGAAGGGGCAGAGGCCGTGGCCCCCAGTCTGGCCAGCCATATGCCGATCTCTGTGCTGCTGCTTGGCATGGGCGATGACATGCATACTGCATCGCTTTTCCCCGGCGACCCCGGTCTGCCTGACGCCTTGGCCGCTGATGCGCCACTGCTGTGCCCGGTCTACCCCGAGGGGCAGCCCACCGCGCGGGTCACGCTTCCTGCGCATGTCTTGGATGGGGCGCTGAACAAACATCTCGTGATTTTCGGGGAAGAGAAACGCGCCGCCCTTGAGCGCGCGCAGGGGCTTTCCCCGATGAGGCGCCGATCGCAGCGGTGCTGGATGAAACCGAAGTTTACTGGGCGGCATGATGAGCATTTGGCAAGACCTTCAAGAGCGGCAAAACGCCGTGGCGGACCGCAAGATAACCGCGCTGTTCGATGACCCGAACCGCGCCGAGGATTTCTCGCTCCGCACGCAGCACATGCTGTTTGACTACGCAAAGACCAATATTGACGCTGGTGCCCGCGCGGCGCTGTTGCAGCTGGTAGAAAACGCCAAGGTCACTGAGCGTCGCGATGCGATGTTCGCGGGCGCGCCGATCAATGAAACCGAAGGCCGCGCAGTATTGCACACGGCTCTGCGCAACCTTGATGGCGGGCCGGTCGAGGTGGCGGGCGAAGATGTCATGCCGCAGGTCCGCGACACGCTGGCGCGGATGCGCAGCTTTGCCGATCAGGTGCGCGGCGGCGACATCACGGATGTGGTCAATATCGGCATCGGCGGCTCGGACCTTGGCCCCGCCATGGCAACCCGCGCACTGACGCCCTATCACGATGGGCCGCGCTGCCATTTCGTCTCCAACGTCGATGGCGCGCATATCGCCGATACGCTGCGGGGGCTGGATGCCAAGACGACCTTGGTGATCGTCGCTTCCAAGACCTTTACCACCATTGAGACCATGACCAACGCGCGCACCGCGCGGGCGTGGATGCAGGACCATGGCGGTGACCCGGCTGCGCAATTCGCAGCCCTCAGCACCGCTGATGACAAGACCGCCGAGTTTGGGGTCGACCCCGCGCAGGTCTTCGGCTTTGAGGATTGGGTCGGCGGGCGCTATTCCGTCTGGGGGCCCATTGGCCTTTCGCTGATGATCGCCATTGGCCCCAAGGCCTTTGACAGCTTTCTGCGCGGCGCGCAGGAGATGGACCGCCATTTCTGCGGTGCCGAACCGGCTGAGAATATGCCGATCCTTCTGGCGCTGGTGGGCATCTGGCACAACCAAATCTGCGGCCATGCCACCCGTGCGGTGCTGCCCTATGACCAACGGCTTGAGATGCTGCCCGACTACCTGCAACAGCTTGAGATGGAATCGAACGGCAAGGGCGTGCAGATGGACGGCTCTGACAGCCCGCGCCACACCGGCCCGGTGGTCTGGGGGCGGCAGGTACCAATGGGCAGCATGCTTTCTATCAGTTGATCCACCAAGGCACCCGTGTGATTCCTTGCGAGTTTCTGGTCGCGGCCAAGGGGCATGAGCCTGACTTGCAGCATCACCATGACCTGCTGATCGCCAATTGCCTCGCCCAATCCGAAGCGCTGATGCGCGGGCGGTCTTTGGACGAAGCGCGGGCGATCATGCGCGACGCGGGGCTTTCGGGCGATGAGCTTGAGCGCCAAGCCCGCCACCGTGTTTTCCCCGGCAATCGGCCCTCGACCACGCTGGCCTATGAAACGCTCGATCCGTTCACCCTGGGCCAGATCATCGCGCTTTATGAGCACCGCGTCTTTGTCGAAGGGGTGATCCTCGGCATCAACTCGTTCGATCAATGGGGCGTGGAACTGGGCAAGGAATTGGCCAAGTCGCTCCAGCCGCTGGTCGAAGGAGAGGTCTCTGCCGAGGGCAAGGATGGCTCTACCGCCGGGTTGATCGGCTATATCCACCAGTATCGCGGCTAGGAACTGCTTCCAAAGTTGATTGAAAAACCGCGCAGGCAAACCCCGCCTGCGCGGGCCATTCTGCTGCCTATCGTTGCCGATTTCGACTTGCCGGAGGGGAAGGCTTGCAACTGCCCTGACCTTTGGACAGTCTCAAAGCAAATGATTGGAGGATCCCCATTATGCTTGGCCAAATGATGTCGCAGCCGCTGCTGATCTCAAGCTTGATTGCCCATGCCGAACGCTACCACCCCGAGGGGGAGATTATCTCGGTTTCAACCACAGGCGGGGTCGAGGAAACCAACTGGGGCAAGGTGGCCGAAAACGCACGGCGCTTGGGCTCGGCCTTGACCGATCTGGGGCTGTCACCGCAGGCGCGCTGCGGGACCATCGCATGGAACAATCGGCGGCATCTGGAGATCTACTTTGGCACCTCCGGCGCGGGCTTTGTCTGCCATACGATCAACCCCCGTCTTTTCGCCGATCAACTCATCTACATCCTCAATCACGCGGCGGATGAGGTGCTGTTCATCGACAAGACCTTCGTGCCGCTGGTCGCCGCGATCCGCGACAAGCTGGAGCATCTCAAGTATCTCGTGTTGATGTCCGGCCCTGATGCCGAGGCCGCCGAGGCGCTGCCGGGGCTGATTTTCTACGACGAGTTGGTGGCCTCAGGAAATGCCGGTTTCGACTGGCCCAATCTGGATGAGAACACCGCGTCGAGCCTGTGCTATACCTCCGGGACCACGGGCAACCCCAAGGGCGTGCTCTATTCTCACCGCTCGACCGTGCTGCATTCCTTCGGCATCAACATGGCCGACAGCATTGCCATCTCTGCGCGGGATATCGTCATGGCGGTGGTGCCCATGTTCCACGTCAACGCTTGGGGCTGCCCCTATGCCAGCGCCATGACCGGCGCGCGGATGGTACTGCCGGGGCCGAACCTTGATGGGGCGTCGCTGGTTGGCCTGATCGACACCTACCGTGTTTCCTTGGCGCTTGGCGTGCCGACAATCTGGCAGGGGCTGTTGGCGGCGGCCAAGAAGTCGGGCAGCGAGCTCACGAGCCTTGAGCGCACGGTGGTCGGAGGCTCGGCCTGTCCACCGTCGATGATCAAGACCTTCCGCGAAAAATATGGCGTTGAAACGATCCACGCTTGGGGCATGACCGAGATGTCGCCGGTGGGCAGTGTCAACAAACCCTTGGCAAAACACGGCGAATTGCCCGAAGACGCACAGCATAAACTGCGCGAGAACCAAGGCCGCCCGGTCTTTGGCGTTGAGCTTGAGATTTGGGGCGACGAAGGCAAGCCGCTGCCCCATGACGGCGAAACCCAAGGTGCGCTGGTCACGCGCGGGCATTGGATTTTGGACGCCTATTATCAATCTGACCGCGACAGCACCCTGCGCGATGGCTGGTTCGACACCGGCGATATCGCGACGATGGACAAGGACGGATATATCACCATCCGTGACCGGGCCAAGGACATCATCAAGTCGGGCGGCGAATGGATCAGCTCGGTCGAGCTAGAGAATATCGCCATCGCCCATCCCGATCTGGCCGATGCCGCCGTGATTGGTGCGACCCATCCCAAATGGGATGAGCGCCCGGTTCTAATCGCGGTAAAGGCCGAAGGGGCCGATCCGTCAGAAGCGGATATCCTCAAGGTCTTTGAAGACCAGATCGCCAAATGGCAGGTGCCGGATCGCGTGGTCTTTGCTGAGGCCCTGCCGCGCAATGCGACCGGCAAAGTGCTTAAACGCGATCTACGGGACCGTTTCGGTGATGTGTTGATGCAGGGCGAAAGCTGAGGTAGGCCGCCCCGGTCTGATCTGGGCCGGGGCGTTTTTAACCGCGTTTGGCGTCAGGCTGAGCGGCGCATCTCGCTGTCGGCCACGGGCCGGGGCAGGGTCAGCCGGAAGGTGCTGCCCACGTCGATCTTGCTTTCCAATGACAGGCTGCCGCCATGCAGAGTGGCCAGTTGCTCGGCAATCGCCAGCCCCAGACCCAAGCCGCCGTTCTCGCGTGACATGGAGCCGTCAACCTGCTGAAACCGCAGGAAAACGCGTGCGAGATTGTCCTCGGAAATGCCGCAGCCCGTGTCTGTCACGGCAAAGGTGATCTCCTCTGCGGTCTGATGCATCTTGAGGTGGATGTTGCCGGTGCGGGTGAATTTGATCGCGTTTGAGATGAGATTGTAGAGGATCTGCCGCAGGCGGACCGGATCGGCGTTGGCACTGGCTGTGCCGTTATCCTCATAGGTAAGCGTCAGCCCCTTGGCCTCGGCATCCGGGCGCAGGTCATCGGCGACCGAGCGGGCGATCTCGCTGGTTTCGATTTCTTGCAGATCAAGCTCCATCTTGCCGCGCGCGACTTTGGTCCAATCCAGCAGGTCTTCGACGAGACGCAGCATATGTTTGGACGATCCCGCGATACCGCCCGCTTGGTCCGAGACGAAGTTCTGGAATTCGTCCACGCTGTGGCGGATATCGGGCGTGGCGTTCGCGCTGTTGTTCAAAGCGGTCTGCAAGCGCCGGGCCTGAGGCAGTTTCTCGGCATGTTGCAAGAAGGTCGCCCGGCCCGAGATCACGGTAAGCGGGGTGCGCAGCTCATGGCTGACGTTGTTGAGGAATTCGGTTTTCTCGCGATCTGCCGCCTTGGCCGCGTCCAACGCGCGTTTCTCAGCCGTCACATCGGTCCAGATGCCCACGGTATAGCCATGCGGCGTGCGCGATTCCGTGACTTTGAGCCAGAAGTTGTCGGACACCTCAAGAATAAAGGCGCCGGTGGGATTGCGGAACCGCCCAAGGCGCTTGGCAATCCATGCCTCACGGTCTTCGACATTTTCGGGGTGCTGATGCCGCGCGACCCAATTGCGCAAAAGCTCCTCGATGGTTTTTCCGGGGATCAGAAGGTCAGCGATTTCAGGGTGATACTCAAGAAACTTGCTGTTGACGGTGACCAGGCGTTCTTTCTCATCGAAGGCGATAAAACCCTCTTGGATCGAACCGATGCCCTCGGCCAAAAGCGCATGGGCCTCTTGCTTTTTCAGCGTGACCCGGCGGAAGGCCCAGAGCCCCGCCATCAGTGCGATGGTCGCGATCAGAGCGAAAGCCACGAGGTAGGGGCTTTGCGGAGCATAAGGAGGCAGGCCGTTGGCAAGGCTTGCCGTGGCCTCCCATGTCTTGCCCAAAAGCTCGAACCGGGTGCGGACGGGCGCTGCGGGGTCGATGGTCGCGGGCGCAATATCGTCCGGCATGACACCTGTCGGGAAGGCGCGCAGGCTATAGATATAGTCAGCGGCTTGATGCGGGTTTTGATTCAGTTCAAACAGCCGGTCAGGCTGGAACACGATGGACATCACCCCCCAAAAGCGCGGCGCGCCAAGGCCGATGGGGCGCTCGAACACCGGGTAGTGCATGATATAGCCCTTGCCGCCTTGAACGAGGTTCAGCGGCCCTTCGATGGTTGGGCTCTGGCGGCGGTAGGCGTTTGCCACACCTGAAAGCTGCGTCGGAATGTTCTTATATTCCAGTCCGATAACCCCGGCGTTCGGGGTTTTGGGATAGCTATGGGTGATCTTGAGATCAGGGGCTAGGGCGAAAGCCTGAATGCCGGGGTTCCGATCCCGCAGCTCTTTGACCAGAAGTTCGATTTTCTTGTCTTTGAAGGCTTCGCCGGACAGCAGAATATTCTCGATGTTCTTTGTCACCAGAATGGTTTCTTGGAACTGGTGCTGCACCTGATTGCTGACTTCATGGAGCGTCTGCCGCGCATCCTGACGGATGCTGGCGATATGTTGTTCGTAATCCAATTTGACGATCGAATAGCTGATGCCAGCGACGCAGCACAGCACGATGAAATTGACGATGATATACGCCTTGGACGTTGCGTAGTCCCTGAACGCGTTTGCCACGCTTTTTTCCTTTGCCTGCCAGCGCATCTGACTTCGTTGGGCCATTTGCGCGTAAGTTACTTCCCTGCTGATTGCTACTTTTGCGGGCAATCATGGCGAAATTCGGACCAGAATGGGCTTTTCGTGGGTGACCCTAGGTAAGTTCGCGTGCCTTGGCCGCGATCATCCATGGTCGGCTTGGAAAGGGAGACTAGCGTGGAGCGGGTAACGAGAATCGAACTCGTAACTAAAGCTTGGGAAGCTGCCGTGATACCTTTTCACCATACCCGCGCGCTGAGGTTGGGATAATCGGCGCGCCGGGGAAGGTCAAGTCAGGGTTTCGTCGCGGTGACGAAATTGATTTCGGCGGGCAGGCGCAGGGGGCCGTTTTGCGCGTAGGACTGCAGGGCATCGGCAATGGTCTGCCGTAACTCGGCGACTTGGTCGGGGTTGGCGTCAAAATGGGTGATCGCGCCGCTGGCCGGGCCAATGTCACACATCTGCTGGGCAAGGTCATCGACCGTGCCTGCGGGGGTGAGGTCAAGTTGGGTCACCTTGCATGCGATATCGGCAAAGCCCGCTGCCGCGAGGATCGAGACAACACGTTCGGGGTCACGAAAGGCAAAAGGGCCGGGCGCGTCGGGGTCGCTTTTGGGCATGGCACCGATGGTGGTACGGGCCGCGCGGGCGGGCAGGGTAAAGAAAGGATTTTCGGGGATCTGCCCCCAAGCGGCAAAGCTAAGCCTTGCGCCGGGGCTGAGTTGCGCGGCCATCTGCGTAAAGCTTAGCACCGGATCCGCAAAGAACATCACCCCAAAGCGCGAGATCAGCCGGTCGTAGGCGGGCTCAAGTTCAAGCTCGGTCGCGTCGCCATGGTGAAAGGCCACTTGGGGCAGGGCGGCGGCACGCTGCCGCGCGAGGTCCAGAAGCGGGGCAGAGACATCGACGCCCAGCACCGCGCCCTCATCGCCCACCGCATTGGCCGCCGCAAGACAGCCAGCACCCGCCCCACAGCCGATATCCAGCACGCGCAGCTTCGGCGTCAGTTCGGCGCGGGCCAGCACGCCGTCAAGCACCGGCTGCATGAGGATATCCAGCTCCGCTTGCCGCGCGGCCCATTTTCGGCCCGCCGCCGCGCTCCAGAATTCGACCTGATCGTTGTTGTCGGGCGTGCTCATCACGTGGCCTTTCTTCTGCGACGGCGTCCGCCGCGCTCGCCCCCGGCGCCGCCTGTGCCGCCGCCGCCGGTATTAAAGGTCACGTCCGGCAGGGCGACGAGGCTGTTGAGAATGGGGAAGGGTTCCACTGCATTGGGAATGGCAGAAGCATTGACGAAATGCTCTTGAAAGCGTGGTTCGACGGCGGTCTCGATCTTGTGGATGGCGCGCACAGTCGCCTCAATCTCAGCCCGCGCATCGGTGTTGAGCAGGGCAATCCGCGCACCGGTGCCTGCGGCATTGCCCGCGCTGGTGACCTTTTCGAGCGGGGCGTCGGGGATCATGCCCAGCACCATCGCGTGTTTGGGGCTGATATGGGCGCCAAAGGCCCCGGCCAGCACCACCCGGTCGACTTTGTCGATGCCGAATTTGTCCATCAACAGACGGGCCCCGGAGTAGAGCGCTGCCTTGGCCATTTGGATTTCGCGGATGTCGCGGTTGGTCACCGTGATCTTTGGGCCGCCCTTTTCGGTGCCGTCGTAGACCAGATAGCTGTTGGTGCGCCCATCGGCGAAAACCGACGCCGAGCCTGTCTGCTCGGCGCTGCCGATCAGCCCCGGCGCGTCGACGATGCCGTGAATGCGCATCTCTGCGACCATCTCGATTATGCCCGAGCCGCAGATGCCGGTGATCCCAGTGCTCGCGACGGCCTCTTCAAAGCCTTCCTCATCGGACCAAAGGTCGCAGCCGATCACCTTGAACCGCGCCACTTTTGTCTCGGGGTCGATCTCGACCCGCTCAATCGCCCCCGGTGCCGCGCGTTGGCCCGAGCTGATCTGCGCACCCTCGAAAGCAGGCCCGGTGGGAGAGGAACAGGCCAACACCTTTTCCTTGTTGCCCAGCAGGATTTCCGCATTGGTGCCCACATCGACCACCAGCATCAAATCATTCGATTTTTCCGGCGCCTCTGACAGGGCAACGGCGGCGGCATCTGCGCCCACATGGCCCGCAATACAAGGCAGCAGATAGACGCGGGCGGAGGGGTGGATGTTCAGATCCAAGTCTTCTGCCCGCAGGCGCAGCGCGCCGGACGTCGCCAGCGCGAAGGGCGCTTGGCCCAACTCAAAGGGGTCAATGCCGAGCAGCAGGTGGTGCATCACCGGGTTGCAGACAAAGACCGCATCGACGATCAGGTCCGGCGCGACATTCCCTTCGGTCGCGATCTGGGTAAATAGCGTGCTCATCCCCTCGCGCACCGCGCGGGTCATCTCCTGCGCGCCGTCGGGGTTCATCATCGAATAGCTGACGCGGCTCATCAGGTCTTCGCCAAACCGGATCTGCGGGTTCATGACCCCGGAGGAGGCCATGACCTCTCCGGTTTGCAGATCACACAGATGCGCCGCGATGGTGGTGGAGCCAAGATCGACCGCCAGCCCGTAGACCGTTCCTTCATAATATCCCGGCCAAATGTTCATGATCCGGGCCGCGTTCTCTTGATCGCCCAGATGCACGGCGACGGTCACCTTCCACGCGCCCTTGCGCAGGACCGGCTGCATCATTTGCAGTATGTGCAAATCGGCGGTGACTTTCTCCAGTTCCCACTGTTCGGCCAGCGCGGTGCGCAGGCGCTCCAGATCGCCCGAGGGTTCGTGCATGTCGGGCTCTGTCACCTCGACGTAGAACAGTTTTACCGATGGGTTCAGCACGATCTCCCGCGCCTCGGCGCGTTTGCGCACGACCTGTTTGTGCACTTGGCTCTCTGGCGGCACGTCAATCACCACGTCGCCCTGCACCGTGGCCTGACAGCCCAGACGGCGGCCCTCTTTCAGCCCGCGCTTTTCGTCATAGCGTTCCTCGACCGCGTTCCAGTCGCTCAGCGCGTCAGGTGCGACGGTAACGCCATGTTTGGAAAACTGCCCGTAGCCAGGCGAGACCTGACATTTCGAACAGATGCCGCGCCCACCACAGACCGAGTCCAAGTCAACGCCTAACTGCCGTGCAGCGGTCAGCACCGGTGTGCCTTTGGGAAAGCGCCCTCTCTTGCCAGAGGGCGTGAAAATCACGAGGGGATCACTGCTCATCGGGGCCGTCCTTTGTTTCTTTGCGCCACCATAGCGTTCCGCGCGGCGGGGAAAGATGCGGGGCGGCAATTCGTGCCGCGCCTACGTCATTCCATGTTCATGCCTTACGCGGGGGAATAGGCCTTTCCAATCCCTGCCATCCGTGAAATAGGAAACCGCCAAATGAACCCATCCAGACCCGAGGTGTTAAATGGAGATTCGTGAGGCCCTGACCTTTGATGACGTACTGCTGGTTCCCGCGGCGTCTTCTGTGTTGCCATCTACCGCAGATACAAGAACCCGCGTCACGCAGAGCATCGCGCTCAATATCCCGCTGCTCAGCTCGGCCATGGATACGGTGACCGAAAGCCGTATGGCGATTGCGCTGGCGCAGGCCGGGGGCATGGGGGTGGTGCACCGCAACCTCACGATCGAAGAGCAGGCCCGCGAAGTGCGCCGGGTCAAACGCTTTGAATCCGGCATCGTCTACAACCCGATCACCCTGCGCCCCGACCAGACGTTGGCGGATGCCAAGGCGCTGCAAGAACGCTACCGCGTGACGGGTTTCCCGGTGGTGGATGAAAATGGCCGCGTGCTGGGCATCGTGACCAACCGTGACATGCGCTTCGCCTCTGACGACCGCACGCCGGTGTCGGTGATGATGACCTCCGAGCGGCTGGCGATCTTGCAAGAGCCTGCCGACCGGGACGAGGCGATCAGCCTGATGAAATCCCGCCGGATCGAGAAACTGTTGGTCACCGATGCCAGCGGCGTGCTCACCGGGCTTTTGACCCTGCGCGACACCGAACAGGCCGTGCTGAACCCGACCGCCTGCAAAGACGATCTGGGCCGGCTGCGCGTGGCTGCGGCGACCACCGTGGGCGACGCGGGTTTCGAGCGTTCTGAGGCGCTGGTCGATGCGGGCGTCGATATGATCGTGATCGACACGGCACATGGCCATTCCGAAGGCGTGGCCCATGCGGTGACCCGTGCCAAAAAGCACTTCGGCGATGTGCAGGTCGTCGCGGGCAACGTCGCCACCGGTGCCGCCACCCGCGCATTGATCGACGCGGGCGCGGATGCTGTGAAAGTAGGCATCGGCCCCGGCTCCATCTGCACCACGCGGATGGTCGCGGGCGTGGGCGTGCCGCAATTAACCGCCATTATGGATTGCGTGGCCGCCGCCGGTGACGTGCCGATCATCGCCGACGGTGGCATCAAGTTCTCCGGCGATTTCGCCAAGGCGATTGCCGCTGGTGCCTCTTGCGCCATGGTCGGAAGCATGATCGCGGGCACCGACGAAAGCCCCGGTGAAGTCGTTCTTTATCAAGGCCGTAGCTTCAAAAGCTACCGTGGCATGGGCAGCATGGGCGCCATGGCGCGCGGCTCGGCGGACCGGTATTTCCAAAAGATGCCGCCTCTGACAAACTGGTGCCCGAGGGTATCGAAGGTCAGGTGCCCTACAAAGGCAGCGCGGGCAATGTGCTCCACCAGCTTGTGGGCGGTTTGCGCGCGGCGATGGGCTATACCGGATGCGCCACGGTCGATGAGATGCGCCGCAACTGTAGCTTTGTGAAGATCACCGGCGCGGGGCTGAAGGAAAGCCATGTGCATGACGTGCAGATCACCCGCGAAAGCCCGAACTACCGTATCGGTTAACCCATAAAAGCAACGGCTTAAGAGCCGTTCTTTACCTAAGGAAGATGCCATGACCCCGGGCGCGCGTGTATCGGCTGCGATAGAAGTTTTGGATGCGATCGCCGGGGGCTGGCCGCCGAACAGGCGCTGACCCGCTGGGCGCGGCAAAGCCGTTTTGCAGGCTCCAAAGACCGGGCCGCCGTGCGGGATCATGTCTTTGACGTGCTGCGCCAGAAACGGACGGCGGCCCATTACGGCAGGGGAGATAAGGGCCGTGCCCTGATGATCGGTGTGCTGCACGGGCAAGGCGCTGATCTAGACGCCCTGTTCACGGGCGAGGGGCACGCGCCCACGCCGTTGAGCGACGCGGAACGTGCTTTCCCACAGCCGCCCGAAGACCGCGCCACAATGTTGAATCTGCCCGATTGGCTGCTGCCTTTGTTCGACGCAGCGCTCGGGGAAAAGGCGGATGCCGCAGCCATGGCGCTTCAGGAACGCGGGCCGATCTGTCTGCGGGTCAACACGGCGCGGATCGCGGTGCCTGCCGCGCAGGAATTGCTGGCGGAGGAGGGCGTTCAAACCCGAGCCAACCCGCTTGCCGATGCCGCGCTAACCGTAATTGAGGGGCAACGCCGGATCCGAAATTCCTCCGCCTTTGCAGATGGCTACGTGGAATTGCAGGACGCGGCGAGCCAAGCAGTCGTGGCCGCCCTGCCGCTGGGGGGCGGGTACTGGACTACTGCGCCGGGGGCGGTGGCAAGGCCTTGGCTCTGGCCATGGACGCCACGCGCGAGATCACGGCCCATGACATCGACCCGCGTCGGATGAGCGACCTTTCCCCGCGCCGCGCGCGCGGGTGTTGAGATTTCCCTGGCCGATACCGAAAAAGCCGAAGCTGGCGCGCCCTATGACCTCGTTCTCTGCGACGCGCCCTGTTCGGGGTCTGGCGCATGGCGCCGCGCGGCAGAGGGGAAGTGGACCCTGACCCCCGACCGGCTGGCTGAACTGACTGCCATTCAAGACCAAATTCTCGATACAGCAGCGTCACTTACGCAACCCAACGGCGTTTTGGCCTATGCCACATGCTCGCTTTTCCGAGAGGAAAATGAGGCGCGGGTTGAGGCATTCTTGGCCCGTCACCCGGGCTGGAAAATCGCCCGGATGGACCGTTATGACGTGACTGCCGAGGGCGACGGCTTTTTCTCAGCACAGTTGACGCGCGAGTAATTTACCCCATAATCAACCAATGCGTGCAAGTGTTCTAGGGTTAAAGCCTGCTTAACCTCTCTCGCGCGTAATAGTCCTATGATTCGGTTGTTAGGGGAATCGCGTGCAGCAGGGCGTCGGGCATTCAGGGATTGGCGGGCAGGCCGGGCTCATGCGGCTGTGGCTGCTTGGGGCGATGGCTGTGGCCACCGGTGCGCTCGCGCAGCGCAGCGCCGAGGCGTCGTTGAAGCTTGGCCTTACCGCAGCGGCGGTCACGCTCGGCTTGATTTCAATCGGTTACATGGCCCTCCGCCTGCGGGCGCGGATGCTGAACCAAGCCAGCACCGACGGAGTCGCCGATTTCATTGCAAATGACGGCACGCCCAGCTTTATCGCGTCGATCGACCGACAAGTTATTTACCGCAATGAAGCGGCTCAGAAGCAGTTTGGCGACGGCAGCGGAGAGACCCTCGCGCAGGCCCTGCGAACGCATTTCTCCAACCCCGTGGGTCTTCTCTACCGTCTGCAGTCCCGTGCTACGGCAAGCGGTAACGCGCGGGAAGAAGTGATCACCCGCGTCGGTCCGGTGCGCATATCCGTACACCATGTGTCGGCTGACCGTTTGCTTTGGCGGGTTGAACCAGCACCAGCCCGCGCGGGCCCCCGTGCCACCCAAGATAGCATGGCCTTGCCGATGGTCATGGTGGGTCGGGGCGGGACGATCCTTTACATGAACGAGGCGGCGCGTTTGTTCGTCGGGGACCGGGTGAAGTCCTTGGACCGATTGTTCAACGCCCTGCCACTGATATCGGGAACCGTGGCGGAAATATCCACCGCACAGGGCAACCGTCAGGTATTGGTGGCCGAAGTCGACGCCGGTGCCAACCGCCGTGCACTTTACCTCTTGCCTCCGCCCGATGGGGGTGTCTCAGCCAGTGAATTGGGATGGGAAACTTTTCAAGACCTCCCCGTGCCGATGATCAAGCTGGGGCCGGATGGGACCGTATTGGCGTTCAACCGAATGGCGGCCAAACTGCTCGGCGTCTCCCTGCGACGCGGCGCGCATCTTTCACAGCTAATGGAGGGACTGGGCCGTTCTATCTCTGACTGGTTGAATGACAGTCTCGCAGGGCGATTGGTGCAGAAATCCGAATTTCTCAGGCTGACCCGCACGGATCAGGAGATTTTTGTACAGGTCTCGCTGAACCGGATATCCGAAGGCGGAGAGGCCGCCCTGATCGCGGTGCTACAAGACGCAACCGAACTGAAATCGCTAGAGGCGCAATTCGTGCAGAGCCAGAAAATGCAGGCTATTGGTCAGCTGGCTGGCGGTGTGGCGCATGATTTCAACAACCTTCTGACCGCAATTTCGGGCCATTGCGACCTCCTCTTGCTGCGCCATGACCAAGGCGATCCGGATTTCAGCGATCTGGTCCAGATTAATCAGAACGCCAATCGGGCAGCCGCGCTGGTGGGGCAGCTCCTCGCCTTCTCCCGCAAACAAACCCTCCGGCCCGAAACGCTGGACATGCGCGATACCTTGGCCGACCTTACCCATTTGCTGAACCGTCTGGTGGGCGAGAAGGTAACGCTAACCTTAAGCCATGACCCGGTCCTTGCGCCGATCCGTGCGGATAAACGCCAGTTGGAGCAGGTGTTAATGAACCTCGTTGTCAATGCCCGCGATGCGATGCCCGCCGGGGGTGAAATTCGCATCCTGACGGAGGTGACAACACTCGACCAACCACTCGAGCGGGACCGGGTCAGCGTTCCCGCCGGGCGCTATGTCACAGTGCAGGTCCACGACGATGGCACCGGCATCCCGAAAGACAAGCTGCAAAAAGTGTTCGAGCCGTTTTTCACTACCAAACGCACAGGCGAGGGGACCGGCCTTGGCCTCTCCACCGCCTATGGGATCGTCAAACAGACGGGCGGATTTATCTTTATCGACAGTGAGTTGGGGCGTGGAACCTGTTTTACTCTGTACTTTCCCGTGCTTGAGGGGCAGCCGCATACGGTTTCTCGAAAGACCGCCTCGCAGCCCGATCAGGGCCCACTGCAGCGTTCCGATGGGGTAATCCTGCTGGTCGAAGATGAAGCGCCGGTTCGGGCATTTGCCAGCCGTGCCCTACGCCTGCGCGGCTACACGGTGCTTGAAGCGGAATCCGCCGAAGCCGCACTGAAGATGCTCGAAGATCAAGAACTGGATATCGACGTCTTTGTAACGGATGTCGTCATGCCCGGCATGGACGGGCCAAGCTGGGTGCGCCAAGCTTTGAAACAACGACCGGACGTGCGGGTCGTTTTCGTTTCTGGCTATGCAGAGGACAATTTCGGGCAGGAACAGTCGAAAATTCCCAACTCGGTTTTTTTGCCCAAACCCTTCTCCCTGACCGATCTGACCAATACGGTACATAACCAGTTACACTAAGCTGAGGGCAGGGCTAAGGGATCGACTCGTAAAGCTCAAGTTCCGCCGCGAATTTCCGGCGAAAGCGTTTTTCGACGTTTGGGGAAAGCGCCAATTCCATCTTGGGCGATACATTTTCTTGCCCCAAGGACAGAGTCACGTCGAGCCGCTCTTCCAAAAAACTACGCAGCCGGGCCTGATCTTCATAGCGGAAGTGGTGGGTGATGCCGGTGCCGTTCGGTTGGGTCTCCATAAACTTCAACTGGCTTCCAACATCGGCAAAACCCGGCTTGTCGCCTTTCATATAGGCGAGCACAAATTCGTCAAAAGTAACCCCAAAGGTGTTGTTGGGCCTACCCTCCATGAAAGGGCGCCGCCGATAGCGGTACCAACTGCCAAGCCAAGAAATCGGCTCGCGCATGACGGCCATAAGTTCAAGCTCGGCATCGCAGACTTTAAGGAACATCGGTCGAACAAACCGATTATACCGATAGACGGGCGCGTGTTTCAGCATAGGGGGATCGGAGATCACCATGTCCGCGCGGGGCGCGAGCGCCTTTTCATAGGCGGTGGTTCCGGTTTTGGGCACTGACAGAAAGGCCAGCCGTTCTTTGAAAAAAACAATCACTCGCGTCTTATCCCAAGCTGCACATGGTCCCATCTATGTCGGGTAAACCATTTCTTTACCATTCCCGAGAAAACTTAAAGGACAAACAAAATCATTGAAATGTTCTTCATTTACCCTCATATGGAACATTAGAAGAACATAAGCGACATAGCGTGCAGGCGATTGCCGCCGGTGCGCCACTGTGACACTAAGGGATGAACCTAATGGCAACGGCAGATCTTTTGACAATGGACAGCAAGAAAACCGCAGAAAAGCAAAAGGCGCTCGACAGCGCGCTGGCCCAGATCGAACGTCAGTTCGGCAAAGGGTCGATCATGAAGCTGGGCGCCGAAGGGGCGATCCAGGACATCAAAGCCAGCTCCACAGGCTCGCTGGGCCTTGATATCGCGCTTGGCATTGGCGGTCTGCCGATGGGGCGTATCATTGAAATTTATGGCCCGGAATCCTCGGGTAAGACAACTTTGACCCTGCACTGCGTCGCGGAGCAGCAGAAAGCTGGCGGCGTCTGCGCCTTTGTCGATGCGGAACATGCGCTTGATCCGCAGTATGCGAAAAAGCTTGGCGTGGACATTGACGAGTTGCTTATTTCGCAGCCCGACACGGGCGAACAAGCCTTGGAAATCACCGACACTCTTGTGCGATCTGGCGCGGTCAACATGGTTATCGTCGACTCAGTCGCGGCTCTGACGCCGAAGTCCGAGCTTGAAGGTGAGATGGGCGACAGCAGCGTAGGGGTTCAGGCCCGTTTGATGTCTCAAGCCATGCGTAAGCTGACGGGCTCAATCAGCCGGTCGAACTGTATGGTCATTTTCATTAACCAAATTCGGATGAAAATCGGCGTTATGTTCGGGTCACCCGAGACTACAACGGGCGGTAACGCGCTGAAATTCTACTCCTCTGTCCGGCTCGACATTCGCCGCATCGGCGCGCTGAAAGACCGTGATGAGGTTGTCGGCAACGCGACAAAGGTGAAGATCGTTAAAAACAAAGTCGCGCCGCCGTTCAAGCAGGTCGAGTTCGACATCATGTATGGCGAAGGCATCTCCAAGATGGGCGAGTTGCTTGATCTTGGCGTCAAAGCTGGCGTGGTCGATAAATCGGGCTCATGGTTCAGCTATGGGGATGAGCGGATCGGGCAGGGGCGCGAGAACGCGAAGAACTTCCTGAAGCAAAACACCGCTATGGCGTCGGAGATTGAGGATAAGATCCGCGCAGCCCATGGATTGGACTTTGAAGGGTCCGGCGGCGATGACGTGGATATTCTCGAAGCGTAAACACGCTTTGGGTATTAAGACACTGCAACGGGGGCGTGGCCTTGGGCTGCGCCCCTTTTTCATGGGCAGGAACGGTGGACAGCGCCGAGGCTGAGGGGTATTTGGGATCGATCAAATCTGCCCCGGAAGGCCTCGCCCATGAAGACGCTGAATGAAATTCGCTCAACTTTTCTGAATTATTTCGATGCGCAGGGGCATCAGATCGTGCCCTCCAGCCCGCTGGTGCCGCGCAACGACCCGACACTGATGTTCACCGCTGCCGGTATGGTGCAGTTTAAGAACCTTTTTACCGGGGTGGAAACACGCGAATACAGCCGCGCTACGTCGGCGCAGAAATGTGTGCGGGCGGGCGGCAAGCACAATGACCTCGACAACGTGGGCTATACCGCGCGGCACCACACGTTTTTCGAGATGCTGGGCAACTTCAGCTTTGGCGACTACTTTAAGGCCGAGGCGATCCCCTTTGCTTGGGACCTATTGACCAAAGAGTTCGGCATCGACCCGAACCGGCTTTTGGTCACGGTGTACCATACGGATGAAGAAGCGGTTAAAATTTGGAAGGCGCACACTGGCCTGCCGGATGAACGCATCATTCGCATCGCGACGGATGATAACTTCTGGTCCGCTGGTCCAACAGGCCCCTGCGGACCCTGCACCGAGATTTTCTACGATCACGGGGACCACATCTGGGGCGGCCCTCCGGGATCGCCCGAAGAAGACGGGGACCGTTTCGTTGAGATCTGGAACCTCGTTTTCATGCAATACGAGCAGTTCGAAGATGGGACGCGCCAGCCGCTGCCCAACCAGTCGATCGATACCGGCATGGGGATCGAGCGGGTGGCGGCGCTGTTGCAAGGCACGAATGACAACTATGCCACGGACTTGATGCGCAACCTGATTGAGGCCAGCGCACATGCGTCTTCGACCGATCCCGATGGGCCAGGAAAGACCCATCACCGGGTGATTGCCGACCATTTGCGGTCGACCTCTTTCCTGATTGCGGATGGGGTGATGCCTTCGAACGAGGGCCGGGGCTATGTGCTACGTCGGATTATGCGACGCGCGATGCGCCACGCGCATTTGCTCGGCGTTAAGGACCCTTTAATGCATCAACTGGTACCATCATTGGTGCAGCAGATGGGCGCGGCTTACCCTGAATTGGGTCAGGCACAATCGCTCATCCGTGAGACGTTGTTGCTGGAGGAAACCCGTTTCCGCCAGACGCTTGATCGCGGTTTGAAGCTGCTGGATGATGAATTGAGTGGACTGCCTGAGGGGGCCACACTGCCGGGGGAGGCGGCGTTTAAGCTTTATGATACCTACGGTTTCCCGCTTGATCTAACGCAGGATGCGCTGCGCGAAAAAGGGCGCGCGGTGGATACCGACGGGTTCGACACCGCAATGGCGGCGCAGAAAGCGAAAGCCCGTGCGGCTTGGGCTGGGTCGGGTGAGGCTGCGGATGCCACCGTCTGGTTCGACGTGGCCGACAAAAGCGGCGTGACCGAGTTTTTAGGCTATGACACCGAAAGCGCCGAGGGGCAGATCGTGGCCTTGGTGCAAGGCAGTGATCAGGTGGATGCTGCCGCTGTGGGCAGTGATGTGCAGGTCGCGCTGAACCAGACGCCGTTTTATGCGGAAAGCGGCGGGCAGGTCGGCGACACCGGGGTGATCCGCACGCAAACCGGTATCGTGAATGTGACCGACACACGCAAATCTGCAGGTGTCTTTGTGCATTTCGGCCATGTGGTCGAAGGCGAGGTGAAACCGGGTCAAACGGCTGTTCTTGAGGTCGATCGTTTGCGGCGCAGTGCCATCCGGGCCAACCATTCGGCCACGCACTTGCTGCATGAGGCGCTGCGCAACGCGCTTGGGGATCATGTGTCGCAGCGTGGTTCGCTTAACGCGCATGACCGTCTGCGGTTTGATTTCTCGCATGCCAAGGGGCTGTCGCAGGAGGAATTGACCCAAGTCGAGCGCGAGGTGAATGACTATATCCGCCAGAACACGCCGGTGGAGACGCGGATCATGACGCCGGATGACGCGCGGGCCATGGGGGCGCAGGCGCTTTTTGGTGAGAAATATGGTGATGAGGTGCGTGTCGTCTCGATGGGTCAATTGGAAGGTTCCGGCAAGGGAAGCGACAAATCGACCTATTCGCTTGAGCTTTGCGGCGGTACCCATGTGCGTCAGACTGGGGATATTGGCGCTTTTGTTCTGCTGGGGGACAGTGCCAGCAGCGCGGGGGTGCGCCGGATCGAGGCGCTGACCGGGACCGAAGCTCTGGCTTGGCTGCGGGAGCAAGAAGCGGCGCTGAGCCGGGTTGCGGCAGAGTTGAAAACAGCGACCAGCGACGTGCCCGAACGGGTGCGCGCCCTGCTTGACGAACGCCGGAGCCTGTCCAACGAAGTGGCGCAGCTGCGGCGCGAATTGGCGATGTCGGGCGGCGGTGCGGCCGCACCCGAAGCGCGTGAGGTGAATGGCGTCAAATTCATTGGCCAAGTCCTCAGCGGTATCACAGGCAAAGACCTGCCCGGTCTGGTAGATGAGCATAAGGCCAAGCTGGGCTCTGGCGCGGTTCTGCTGATCGCCGATACCGGGGGCAAGGCCGCGGTCGCGGGCGGCGTGACACAGGATTTGACAGATCGTGTTTCGGCAGTCGACATGGTCAAAGCGGCGGTGTCCGAATTGGGCGGTAAGGGCGGCGGTGGTCGGCCCGACATGGCTCAGGGCGGTGGTGCCTCGGCAGAGAATGCAGAAGCGGCGATTGCCGCGGCTGAAAACATCTTGAAAGGATAAGGCCCATGGGCGCACTCTGGATTGCACATGTCACCGTCACCGACGAAGAGGCATATAAGAAATACGCCGCCGGCGCCACTGAGGCCATTGCGGCCCATGGCGGCAAGTTCATCGCGCGGGGCGGGCGTTTCGTTCAGCTTGAGGGCAAGGAACGGCCGCGCAATGTCGTGGCGCGTTTCCCCGATGTTGAAACAGCGGAAAAATGTTACCATTCTGAAGCTTATCAGGCTGCGTTGAGCCATGCGCGCGGTGCGTCCGAACGCGAATTGATGATCGTCGAAACCGAGGAATGATTGGAAAGCGCCCCGCCTGAATAGCAGGTGGGGCGTCTTGCTTTGATGGGGGAACCTTCGCCCCGAACGGCGGTTGACCCATATGAACCTCAACCGACTATCCGCTTTCGCCCAATGGTGCCGCAGCCACGTGGAGGTGACCACTTTGGCCCTGATGGGCCTTTCGGTCATCGCCGTCTGGACCTTGGCCGAACTCACCGAAGAGGTCGTGGCAGGCAGCACCAGCAATCTTGACCGTGACATCCTATTGTTCCTGCGCACGCCGGGCGATCTGTCGGATCCCATCGGCCCGTGGTGGGTGGAAGAGATCGGGCGTGACCTGACAGCCTTGGGCGGTGTTGCAGTGTTGGTGCTGACGACCGTTGTGGTCTCGCTCTTTTTCTTGTTGCAACGGCGGTGGTCTACCGCGCTCTACATCTTTGCGACTGTTGGCGGGGGGATCGTCTTGAGCAGTATCGCCAAGGAGTTCTTTGACCGGCCGCGCCCCGACCTTGTGCCGCATGGGTCATTGGTCCACACGGCGAGCTTTCCTTCGGGGCATTCGATGATGGCGGCTGTCGCTTACCTCACGCTAGGGGCGATGGTGGCGCGAGCGCAGACGCGCCGGGCACTCAAGGTCTATACGCTGGCGGTTGCCGTCTTGCTCACGCTGCTCGTTGGGATCAGCCGTGTCTATATGGGGGTGCATTGGCCAACGGATGTGGCGGCTGGCTGGCTTGGGGGGAGCTTGGGCCATCCTTTGCCTTTTGGCCGCGCTCAGTCTGGCGAAACGCGGGCATATCGACAGAGAGGAAAGCGATCGGTAAGGCCTGCGGCTTTTCCGGCGTCAGATGTGAAAACGGCAGCGCATCCTGGGATGCGCTGCCGTTTTTATTTTGTAAAAGTCGTGGCTTAGCTGGCTTTCGCCATGCGCTTGCGCTCATGCGGGTCGAGGTAACGCTTGCGCAGGCGGACCGCGTTCGGTGTCACTTCAACAAGCTCATCGTCGTCGATATAGGCGATGGCTTCTTCAAGGCTCAGCGTCATCGGCGTGGTCAAACGTACCGCTTCGTCGGTGCCCGAGGCGCGCACGTTGGTTAGCTTTTTGCCCTTCAGCGGGTTCACTTCAAGATCGTTTTCGCGGCTGTGCTCACCGATGATCATGCCGGTGTAAACGTCAGCCTGTGCGCCGATCATCATCTTGCCACGCTCTTCGAGGTTCCACAGGGCGAAAGCGACCGAGGAGCCGTTTTCCATGGAGATCAGAACGCCCGCGCGACGGCCCGGAATCGTGCCTTTGTGCGGTGCCCAAGAGTGGAAGACGCGGTTGATGACGCCTGTGCCGCGCGTGTCGGTCAGGAATTCGCCGTGGTAGCCGATCAGCCCGCGCGAGGGAACATGGGCGATGATGCGGGTCTTGCCTGCACCGGCTGGTTTCATCTCGACCAGTTCACCCTTGCGGGTGCCGGTGATCTTTTCGATGACCGCGCCGGAGTATTCGTCATCCACGTCGATTGTGGCTTCTTCGATGGGCTCATGGCGGACACCGTCGATCTCTTGGAAGAGAACCTGCGGGCGAGAGATCGAAAGCTCAAAACCTTCGCGGCGCATGTTTTCGATCAGAACGCCCATCTGCAATTCGCCACGACCAGCCACTTCAAAGGCGTCGCCGCCCGGTGTGTCCGAAATTTTGATCGCGACGTTGGATTCGGCTTCCTTCATCAGGCGCTCACGGATCACGCGCGACTGCACTTTTTTGCCGTCACGGCCCGCCAGTGGGCTGTCGTTGATGCCAAAGGTCACTGTGATGGTCGGCGGGTCGATCGGCTGGGCGGGGATCGCCTCGTTCACGGAGGCATCGGCCAGCGTGTCGGCCACGGTCGCCTTGGTCATGCCCGCGATAGAGACGATGTCACCGGCTTCGGCCACGTCGATGGCGGTCTGCTCCAGCCCGCGGAAGGCGAGGATTTTGGTGCAGCGGAAGTTCTCGATCAGGGTGCCATCACGCGACATGGCTTTGAGTGTCTGGCCAGCTTTCAACGTGCCGGTTTCCACACGGCCGGTCAGCAATCGGCCCAGGAAGGGGTCACCGCCAAGCGTGGTGGCCAGCATGGTGAAGGGTTTGTCGGCGTTCTCGATCTGCTTGGGGGCAGGGACATGCTCAAGGATCAGATCAAAGAGCGCGTTCAGGTCTTTGCGCGGCCCGTCGAGTTCGGCATCCGCCCAGCCGGAACGGCCCGAGGCATACATATGCGGGAATTCAAGCTGCTCGTCGGTGGCATCCAAGCTGGCGAAAAGGTCAAAGCATTCGTCGAGCGCGCGGTCAGGCTCGGCATCGGGCTTGTCAACTTTGTTCAGCACAACGATCGGGCGCAGGCCCAGTTTCAGCGCTTTGGAGGTCACGAATTTGGTCTGTGGCATCGGGCCTTCGGCGGCGTCGACCAGCAGGACCACACCGTCAACCATCGACAGGATGCGCTCAACTTCGCCGCCAAAGTCGGCGTGGCCGGGGGTGTCGACGATGTTGATGCGGGTGTTGTTCCACACGACCGAGGTCGGCTTGGCGAAAATGGTGATGCCGCGCTCGCGCTCCAGATCGTTGCTGTCCATGGCGCGTTCGGTGGTCGCCTGGTTTTCGCGGTAGGTGCCGGATTGTTTCAGAAGCTCGTCTACCAGCGTCGTTTTGCCGTGGTCGACGTGAGCGATGATTGCGATGTTGCGCAGGTCCATTAAGTCAGCCTTTGGATAGGGGAGGGACGCGCCAACCTGAAGCTGCGCGTATAATTGCGCCGCCCATACCGCGCCCCGACTGCAATTGCTAGCCCTAATGGCGCGCTGTGCCTGTTACTGCGCGAACCTGTGCCGCCGCTGCGGCCTTAATGGGTGGCGCTGTTCGAGAAGAGATGGATGACCAGAATGCCGCTAATGATCAGCAAAAGGCCGAGGACTGCGGGCAGGTCCAGCCGTTGGCCGAAAAGCACGAAGCCGATCAGCGCGATCAGCACGATCCCGAGGCCCGCCCAAAAGGCATAGACGATTCCGACCGGCATGACCTTTAGCGCCAGCGACATGCAGTAGAAAGAGATCATGTAGAAAACCACCACCGCCACCGAGGGCCAGAGCCGGGTGAATTGATGCGAGGCCTGCACCGCGGTCGTGCCAAGGGTTTCCGCCACCACGGCGATGATGAGCCACAGATAATGCATGGGGGCGCGCCTTCTTCAAAGGGGAGTTCGGTGGTTTCTTTGATCTCCTCCATCACGAAACTGGCCGAAACATCCGACAGCGGCACCCGGCGGATCAGGTCCTGATAAAGGCGATCATACCCCGCCATATCCCGAACCCGCGCCCGGATCAAATAGTCCAGATCACCGGTCATCCGGTAGACGCCAAGAATTTCGGGCATGGCCTGTGTGGCCTTTGAGAACTTGTCCAACCAATCGGGCGCATGGGCGTTGGTGCGCACCTGAATGAAGACGCTGAGGCCGAGGTCAAGTTTCGCGGCGTCCAAGAGCGTGACGCGGTTTTTGATCACGCCTGCCTTCTCAAGCGTGCGGATGCGGCGCCAGCAGGCGTTGCGCGAAAGGTGGACAGCGGACCCAAGCGCTTCGAGCGATTGGCTGGCGTCGCGTTGCAGCTCGACCAATATGCGGCGGTCAATGTCATCAAGTGTCGTCATTTTGGGAGTTTGGTGGGAAATCCTCTCAGCGGCAAGGGGTTGCGGGGTGGGATTTGAGAAAACGTCACAAAAGGGTTGGGTTAGGGTGCTGCAAAGGTAAAGACAGGAGTTTCCCATGATCGCACGTATCTTTCTCGACCATCCCGCAAAGGTAGAGGAGACGTTTTTCGAGCATATGGCCTTCGCGCTTAAGTTCTCGGGCCTGCTGTTCGCGGCGGCGGGTGCGGCGCTGGTGCATGCGCTGATCCCCTGCCTGTTCGAGAAGACAGCGAGCGGGATTATCGCCAAGCTTTATGCCCGGACGCACAACCGGGGGCAGTAGGGGCTGAGGGCCAACGCCTGGCCGTGGGTCGGCGATCAGATGGTGCCTCGTGCCACTTTATTGCTCAGCGGTGATGTGCTTCCGCGTGGTCGCACCCAGCCTTGCCAAATCGCCTACCCGGTCGCACCATATGTGCGCCCATATATAGCGGCACGCCTCCGGCGTGACGGGCGGGCAGGCGATGGCGCGGCGCATGCGGCTTGGTTCCGGGCCGGGTGGCAAGCGCGATCGCAAAAATAGAAAAGGGCCGCATCGCTGCGGCCCGTCGCATTTAGCGCAAATCCGGCCAGTTCAGCCAGCCAACGCCTTGTTCAGGTTCTCGTCCACCTTCTCCAAGAAGCCCATGGTCGTCAGCCAGCCCTGATCCGGCCCCACCAACAGGGCAAGGTCCTTGGTCATGAAGCCCGATTCCACCGTGTCCACGACAACCTTCTCAAGTGTCTCGGCGAAATTGATCAGCGCCGTGTTATCGTCCAGCTTGCCGCGGTGCTTCAATCCGCCCGTCCAAGCATAGATCGAGGCGATGGAGTTGGTCGAAGTCTCTTCGCCCTTTTGGTGCTGACGGTAGTGGCGCGTCACGGTGCCATGCGCGGCTTCGGCCTCCACGATTTTGCCATCCGGGGTCATCAACTGAGAGGTCATCAGCCCGAGCGAGCCAAAGCCCTGCGCCACGGTGTCGGATTGCACGTCGCCGTCGTAGTTCTTGCAGGCCCAGACATAGCCGCCCGACCATTTCATCGCCGAGGCGACCATGTCGTCGATCAGGCGGTGTTCGTACCAGATGTTCTTTTTCTTGAAGTCCTCGGCGAACTCTTCGTCGAAAATCTCTTGGAACAGGTCCTTGAAGCGTCCGTCATAGGCTTTGAGGATTGTGTTTTTGGTCGACAGATACACCGGCCAGCCGCGGATCAGACCGTAGTTGAAAGAAGCGCGCGCAAAGTCACGAATCGAATCGTCGAGGTTGTACATCGCCATGGTGACACCGGCGGACGGCGCGTCGAAGACTTCCTTCTCGATCGTCTCCCCATCGTCACCGACGAACTTGATCGTCAGCTTGCCCTTGCCGGGAAAACGGAAATCGGTGGCGCGGTACTGGTCGCCAAAGGCATGACGGCCCACGACGATCGGCTGGGTCCAACCCGGCACAAGGCGCGGCACGTTGCGGCAGATGATCGGCTCGCGAAAGATGACGCCGCCCAGAATGTTGCGGATGGTGCCGTTGGGGCTGCGATACATGCGCTTGAGGCCAAACTCTTCGACACGAGCCTCATCGGGGGTGATGGTGGCGCATTTCACGCCGACGCCATGCTCGCGGATCGCATGGGCCGCGTCGACGGTGATCTGGTCGTCGGTCTCGTCCCGCACTTCCATGCCAAGGTCGTAATACTTCAGGTCAACGTCAAGATAGGGGGTAATCAGCTTTTTCTTAATGAAATCCCAGATGATCCGGGTCATCTCATCGCCGTCGAGTTCGACGATGGGGTTTTTTACCTTAATCTTCGACATGACGAATTCCTTTGGTTGAGGATGTATTTATCCGTGCTTTAGCCTATCGGGGGCCAAAGAGAAAGATCGTATACCATGGTATGCCGAAGCTCGCGGTCAGGCGCCGACCCCGGCGAAAAAGCTGCTGATACGGGCCCGGGCGTAGGACCAAAGCGCAGGGGCGCCGATGGCGATCTTGCGGCCAACCTTCTCTTCGATCTGCGCTTCCGAGACGTTGTAATCGGTCCAGCTGCCCCCGCCCGAGGCGAGGTTTTGCATCGGGGGCTGGAACCGGTCGAGCGATTTGGCAAAGCGGGCCGAAGGGCTCTCGGCGGCTTCGAACTCTTCCCAGATGCTGCGCAATGCGACCCGCAGATCGGCGGGCAGCAGGCCAAAGATGCGGTCGGCGGCGATTTGTTCCTGCGCTTCCATTTCAGCGGCGTCATAGTCGCCGAAGATCGGATTGTCGCCCGCGTCGATCTCAACAAGATCGTGCAGGATCAGCATCTTGATGACGCGGTTGATGTTCACCTCTGGACCGGCCTGATCGGCCAGAACCAGCGCGTAGAGCGTCAAATGCCATGAATGTTCGGCCGAGTTTTCCGCCCGGCTTGCATCGCACAGCGTGGTGCCGCGCAGGATTGTCTTGAGCTTGTCGGCCTCATTGAGAAAGGCGATCTGCTGGTCGAGCCGCTCGGTCATGCGCCGGCCTTGCCGCGATGATCGCGCAGTTTGCGGGCAAGAAAACCGCGGGCCTTGTCATTGGCCATCCGCGTTCGGATCGCCGTCAAAAAGGCCTCTTCGAGCGTTTGTGACGAGGCGCCAAGCACCTCGCCAACTTCGATAAACAGCCGCTCCTCACCGGTCTCGGCCTGCACGGCGAGACATTCCTCGGCAAGCTTGTTGGCCAGTTGGAGGACGACCGCGTCCGCCATTAGCGGGTGGATTCCGTCAGGCGGCGTTTCACATAGTCGCTGGTCGAGGTGATCAGCGTGTCCATATGCGGCTCTTCAAAGAAGTGCCCGGCGCCTTCGATCTCCTGATGGGTGATCGTGATGCCTTTTTGCTCATGCAGCTTGTTGACCAGATTGGTCGTGTCAGCAGGCGGTGCCACGCGGTCGGCGGTGCCGTTGATGACCAGACCAGAGGCCGGGCAGGGCGCGAGAAACGAAAAGTCATACATATTCGCGGGCGGCGAGACCGAGATAAAGCCGGTGATCTCTGGCCGGCGCATCAGCAGTTGCATGCCGATCCACGCACCAAACGAGAAACCCGCAACCCAGCAATGTTTGGAGTTGTTGTTCATCGATTGCAGGTAATCAAGCGCCGAGGCCGCGTCGGACAATTCGCCGATGCCTTGGTCGTATTCACCCTGACTGCGGCCCACGCCGCGGAAGTTAAAGCGCAACACGGTGAAACCCATGTTGTAGAACGCATAGTGCAGGTTATAGACGACCTTGTGATTCATCGTGCCGCCGAACTGTGGATGCGGATGCAGCACGATGGCAATCGGGGCGTCACGTTCTTTTTGGGGGTGGTAGCGGCCTTCAAGGCGGCCTTCGGGTCCGGGAAAAATAACCTCGGGCATGGGTGTCCCTGTCTGGGGGTTCAAAGATCGCCGCGAATAGTTGACGAATTCGCTAGGCCACCTTAGAACGGTTCTAATCTGGTTCCGCGCAGTGTCGCGTGGATCAGTCTTTGGACTTAGGCATTTAAGCCGCCCACGTCAATCAAATGGCACGGCGAGTGAGGGTAAGACGATGAAGCTATCCACCAAAGGGCGCTACGCGATGGTCGCTTTGGCCGATATTGCCCTGCAGCCTGCGGGGACGCTGGTGTCACTGGGTGACATTGCCGAGCGACAGTCGGTGTCGTTGCCCTATCTCGAACAGTTGTTCGTCAAACTGCGGCGGGCCGAGCTGGTAACCTCTGTCCGGGGGCCGGGCGGGGGCTACCGTTTGGCGCGTCCGGCTACGGATATTCGCGTGGTCGATGTGCTTGCCGCGGTGGATGAGACGGTGGATGCGATGCACAAGGGGGCAGGTGCCTCGGGCGGGCTTTCGGGCAGCCGAGCGCAATCGCTGACCAACCGGCTTTGGCAGGGCTTGAGCGCGCATGTCTATGTCTTCTTGCACCAGACCCGCCTGTCGGATGTGGTGGATAACGAACTGGCCCCCTGTCCGGCGGTGCCGACACTCTTTGCCGTGGTGGATGAAACGTGAGGGTGGTTTTGGGCAGCAAACGCGCTTTGGCCGCTGTGGCCTGCGCGGGTGGCAATGTGGGATTTTGGGGGCGCTGCCCCCGGACCCCCGCGGTATTTGGAAAAGGATGAAGGATGCGGGTCTACCTGGACCATAACGCGACCACACCGCTGCGGGCGGAGGCGCGCACGGCGATGATCGCGGCGATGGATCTGCCCGGCAACCCGTCCTCGGTCCATGCTGAGGGCCGTGCGGCCAAGGCTGTGGTTGAACGCGCGCGGGTGCAGGTGGCGGGGCTTGTGGGTTGTGATCCGGTCGATGTGATTTTTACCTCCGGTGCAACAGAGGCGGCGGCGCTTGCGGCGGCGATGGGCGCGCGGATGGTGACATCCGCCGTGGAACATGACGCGGTGCTCTCATGGGGGCAGGCGGATCGTTTGGGTGTCGACGCGCATGGTGTTTGGGATGGTGATCTGACCGCTGCGGCGGGCGCTGATCTGGTCGCTCTTCAGGCTGCCAACAGCGAAACCGGCGTGCTGCAACAAACCATGCCCTTGGCCCAGCAATGCTGGGCGATGGAGAGCAGCCCCTATGTGTTGGTCGATGCGGTACAGTCCCTTGGCAAAACGCGGTTCAAAATGGCTACGTCGGGGGCGGATTTCATTCTCGTATCGGCGCATAAGCTGGGCGGGCCCAAGGGTATCGGTGCGCTGATCGTCAAGCGCGGCATTGATCTGGCCGAACACGCGCTTTTGCGCGGCGGCGGGCAAGAAATGGGGCGCCGCTCGGGGACCGAAAATATCCCCGCCATCGCAGGTTTTGGCGCAGCGGCAGAAGCGGCGGCGGCAGACCTGTCTGCGGGGCGGTGGGAAGAGGTGGCCGAACAGCGTGATTTGTTGGAAGCGACCCTTGCGGATGCCACAAGTCTTACTATTTTTGTAGGGAAAGGCGCTGCGCGCCTGCCCAACACTTCATGCATCATTACGCCCGGCTGGAAGGGCGAGACCCAGGTGATGCAGATGGACCTCGCTGGTTTTGCCATTTCGGCGGGATCGGCCTGTTCCAGCGGCAAGGTCCGCGCCAGTGCCGTGTTGCGCGCCATGGGCTTTGATGAAACACAGGCCGCCAGCGCGATCCGGGTGTCGCTGGGCCTGAACACCACCCGGGAAGATATCCTGCGGTTCGCCACAAGCTGGACCGCCAAACTGAAAAAGCACGAAACGCGGGCCGCCTGAGCGCCGCCACGGAAAGGAACTGAAACCTTGGAAAATATGACCCTGAAAGAGAATGATGGCGTCAAGGAAGGCGTCGACCAGGAAACCGTGGATGCCGTGCGCGAAGTCGGCGGCAAATACAAATACGGCTGGTCCACCGACATTGAGATGGAATACGCCCCCAAGGGGCTGACGCCGGACATCGTGCGGCTGATCTCAGAAAAGAACGAAGAGCCCGAGTGGATGCTTGAATGGCGCCTCGCGGCTTATGATCGTTGGTTGACCAAGAAAGAGCCCGACTGGGCGATGGTCGATTACCCCGAGATCGACTTTCAGGACCAGTATTACTACGCCCGTCCGAAAAGCATGGCCGAAAAGCCCAAGTCGCTTGATGACGTGGACCCCAAGCTGCTGGACACCTACAAGAAACTGGGCATCCCGCTGAAAGAGCAGATGATCCTTGCCGGTGTCGAAGGGGCCGAAGACGCCCCTGCCGAGGGCCGCAAAGTGGCTGTCGACGCGGTCTTTGACTCCGTTTCGGTCGGGACGACCTTCCAAGAGGAACTGAAAAAGGCTGGCGTGATCTTCTGTTCGATCTCCGAAGCGATCCGCGAGCATCCCGAACTGGTGAAGAAGTACCTCGGCTCGGTTGTGCCCGTATCGGACAACTTCTACGCGACGCTGAACTCCGCTGTCTTCTCTGATGGTTCCTTTGTCTACGTGCCGCCAGGCGTGCGCTGCCCGATGGAGCTGTCGACCTACTTCCGCATCAACGCCGAAAACACCGGCCAGTTCGAGCGGACGCTGATCATCGCCGACAAGGGCTCTTACGTGTCCTACCTCGAAGGCTGCACCGCGCCACAGCGTGACGAGTCGCAGTTGCACGCCGCCGTCGTTGAGATCATCATCGAAGAAGATGCTGAGGTGAAATATTCCACCGTTCAAAACTGGTACCCCGGTGACGAGGACGGCAAGGGCGGCATCTACAACTTCGTGACCAAACGCGCCGACTGCCGCGGCGACCGCGCCAAGGTGATGTGGACACAGGTCGAGACCGGCTCTGCCGTGACGTGGAAATACCCCTCTTGCATCCTGCGCGGTGATGACAGCCAAGGCGAGTTTTACTCCATCGCCATCGCCAACAACATGCAGCAGGCCGACACCGGCACCAAAATGATCCACCTCGGCAAGCGCACCAAGTCGCGCATCGTGTCCAAGGGCATATCGGCGGGCAAGGCGCAGAACACCTACCGGGGCCTCGTCTCGATGCACCCCAAGGCCAAGGAATCGCGCAACTATACGCAGTGTGACAGCCTGCTGATCGGCTCGGAATGTGGGGCGCATACTGTGCCTTACATCGAGGTCAAGAATAACAGCAGCCGGGTCGAGCATGAGGCGACCACCTCCAAGGTGGACGACGATCAAATGTTCTACTGCCGCTCGCGCGGGATGGACGAGGAAGAGGCCGTGGCGCTGGTTGTGAACGGTTTCTGCAAGGACGTGCTGCAAGCCCTGCCGATGGAGTTCGCCATGGAAGCGCAAGCGCTGGTGGCTATTTCGCTTGAAGGCTCCGTCGGCTGATGAGCCTTCCTGCGGCGCATACCCCCTCCGCCTGCATTGGTGGAAGGCGCAGCCGAATTTCGGCGATGCGCTGAGCCCGCTGATCCTGAGCCATGTCTCAGGGCGGCGGGTGGACCATGCGTCGGTGGACGAGGCGGATGTCTTTGGTCTTGGCTCGCTTTTGCAAATCGTGCGGCGCAATTTCGACACGCCGCGCGACGGGGCCAAGCCGGTGATATGGGGCAGCGGTCTGCTGCGTCCCGCAGGGGGCCGTGCGTTCTTGAAAAACATCGAGATCGCATTGCTGCGCGGTCCGGTGACCGCGGCGCTTTTGGGGGTGGAGACTGACGCTTTCGGTGATCCCGGGCTTCTGGTGAACGAGGTTCTGCCAAGCGATGCACCGCGCGGCGACAAGATCGGCATCGTGCCGCATCATACGCTCGCCGATGCCCCCGAACTGCTGGACCTCGTGGCCTCCGACAGCGCCTATGTGCTGATCGATCCGCGAGACCCGGTAGAGCATGTCTGCGCCGCCATCGCATCCTGCGCCCATGTCTTTGCCTCATCCCTCCACGGGCTGATCACGGCGGATGCCTACGGCGTGGCGAACACTTGGGTCGCACCCGACGGGCAGGGACGCCTCAAGTTCCACGACTACGCCGCCTCGGTGGGCCGTGACATGCGCGTGCCGATCGCCTTGGCCGATATTCCGGCGGCCCGCAAACCCGATGCGCCGCTGGCCTATCACGACGGCTTTGCTGCCTGCCGCGCGGCGCTGATCGAACACTTTCCCGCCGCGCTCTATGCCCATGAGGGGGCGGCATGAACTTTAACACGCAGGGGCAAGCCCCTGAGATAACACTGAAATAGCATGAATTGCGGCGCAAGGCGCGCCAGAAGGAGACCGAAATGCTGAGCATCAAGAACCTGCAGGTGAAACTGGAAGAAGAGGACAAGCAGATCCTCAAAGGCGTCGATCTGGAAGTCGAAGCTGGCAAAGTACACGCCATCATGGGGCCGAACGGCTCGGGCAAGTCGACGTTGAGCTACGTGCTCTCGGGCAAGGATGGCTACGAGGTCACCGAAGGCTCCGCCACGCTCGAAGGCGAAGACCTGCTGGACTTGGAGCCCGAAGAGCGCGCCGCGGCGGGCCTTTTCCTTGCCTTCCAATACCCCGTTGAAATTCCCGGCGTCGGCAACATGACCTTCCTGCGCACCGCGGTGAACGCACAGCGCAAAGCGCGCGGCGAAGAGGAAATGTCGGCGGCAGACTTCCTTAAGGAAATCCGCGCCAAGGCGAAGGATCTGAAGATCGACGCCGACATGCTGAAGCGGCCTGTGAACATGGGCTTCTCGGGTGGTGAGAAAAAACGCAACGAAATCCTGCAGATGGCCATGCTTGAGCCAAAGATGTGCATCCTCGACGAGACTGACTCGGGTCTTGACGTTGACGCCATGAAACTCGTCGCCGAAGGCGTGAACGCCCTGCGCACCGAAGGCCGTGGCTTCCTTGTCATCACGCACTACCAGCGTCTTCTCGACCACATCAAACCCGATGTTGTGCACATCATGCACGACGGTCGCATCATCAAGACCGGTGGCCCCGAGCTCGCCCTTGAGGTCGAGAACAACGGCTACGCAGACATTCTCGCTGAGGTGGCATAATGGCCGAAGCGAAACTGCAAGAAACCCCGACCGAGGCGATGATCGCACGGCTCAGCATGCCGCAGGGTGGTTGGGCCCAGGCGGCGCGCGAGGACGCGCTGGCGCGGCTCCGTGCCATGGGCCTGCCGCAACGCCGGGATGAATATTGGAAGTTCACCCGCCCCGACACGCTGACGCAACCCGAGGCGCAGCCTGCCGCGATTTTCGATCACGGCGAGGCGCCGCTTTTCGACGACACCGACCGTCTGCGTATCGTCTTTGTCGACGGTGAATTCGACGCCGAAGCCTCCGACGATCTGTCGCTGGAAGGCGTTAGCATCGAACGGCTCGCGGCGGCGGACAGCGACCTGCATTGGGCGCGTGACCTCTATGGTGCGTTGGAAAAGAACGGCCAGACGCCGGTCCAACGCCCGCTGGCAGCGCTGAATACAGCCTTCGCGAGTGACGGGGTGCTGATCCATGTCACCGGTCAGGTGAGCAAGCCGATCAATCTGGTTTATAACCATAAATCAGAGACTTCGGATGCGATGTTGCACCACGTTGTGAAGCTCGAAAAAGGCGCCGAAGTGACGCTTTTGGAGAACGGCCCGGCCGCCGCGCGCTTCAACACCGTGATGGAGGTTGAAGTGGCCGACACCGCGCGCTTCCACCATGTCCGTGCACAGGGCCGCGATCATGAGCGTCGGGCCGCGACACATATCTTCACCCGTCTCGGCAGCGAGTCGCTGTTCAAGAGCTTCACCGTTACCGTGAACGGCGCGCTGACGCGCAACGAATGTGTGATCGAGCTCACCGGCGATGATGCCTCGGCCCATGTGGCTGGTGCCTGCGTCGGCGATGGTGACTTCCATCATGACGACACGGTTTTCATCACCCATGACGCGGTGAATTGCGAAAGCCGTCAGGTCTATAAGAAGGTGCTGCGCAACGGTGCGACTGGCGTGTTCCAAGGCAAAATCCTCGTTAAGGAAGGCGCGCAGAAGACCGATGGCTATCAGATCAGCCAGTCGCTTTTGCTGGACGGCGACAGCCAGTTCCTCGCCAAGCCTGAGCTTGAGATCTACGCTGATGACGTGGCCTGTTCGCATGGCTCGACCTCTGGTGCGATCGACGAAGAGGCGCTGTTCTACCTCCGTGCCCGCGGCGTGTCTCATGCCGAGGCGACCGACCTTCTGACATTGGCCTTCCTTGCCGAAGCGGTGGAAGAGATCGAAGCCGAAGGTCTGCGCGAAGAGATCAACGGGCGTCTCAGCTCGTGGTTGGAGCGTCGTAGCAGCTGATGGCTGTCACCAGCGATATCGTTGCGACCTATCGCGGCCCCGGCAAAGTGATGTCGGGGCTGTTGGCGCAGGGCCGTAACGAGGTGCGCGTTCTGATGTTCGCGCTCATGGCGGGGCTGCTGATTTTCGTGGCCCTGTCCCCTTATCAAGCCCGCGCGGCGCATCTTGACCCCGAAGGACCGCTGGCCGTGCGGCAGTATTGGAGCGCGTTTTTCTGGATCTTCGTGATGCCGATGCTGCTCTATGGTCTGGCGGCGATGGTCTGGGCGATCAGCCGCATCGCGGGGCAGCGGCTCACTGGCTACGCGGTGCGCTTGACCTTGGTTTGGTCGCTGCTCGCTTCCGCGCCGATCCTGTTGTTGCTGGGCCTCGCGCTTGGCTTTATCGGGCCGGGCGTGCAGGCGCAGATTGTTGGCGTGCTCTGGTTGGCCGTGTTCTTCTGGTTCTGGATCGCAGGCCTGCTTGCGGCACAGCGGGGCTGAGATGGACAGCGCCGCCCTGATCCAACTCGCGCAAACCACATTGCGCAGCCCCCGCGCCGCAGCGCGGATGATCGCGGCCCTGCCTTTGGGCCGCGAGGTGATATGGACATCGCTCGCCTTGGTCGCGGCGCTGAACGCACTGGTGATCTCGGCGATGTTCGTGATCGCGCCGCCCGCCATGGCGTTGCCGAGTTATTTCCAATCGCCGCTGGTGCTTTTTGCGCTGCTGGCCGGTTTGATGGTCCTTTATGTTCATGCGCTGTCTTGGGTCGGCCGGGCCTTGGGCGGGCAGGGCGCGGCGGCCCCGCTTCTGGCGGCCGTGGTCTGGTTGCAGGCGCTCCGGCTCTGTGCGCAATTGGGGATCCTGCTGCTGACCATGGCTCTGCCGCCGGTGGCGCTGCTGGCTTCATTCGTCGTTACTTTTTGGGGTCTTTGGATCCTGCTGAATTTCGTGGCCGAACTGCTGCATCTGCCGGGGCTCTTCCATGCCGCCGCTGTGCTGGCAGGGGCCGCGCTTGGGGTCTTGCTGGGTCTTGGCCTCCTGCTGTCTTTGATCGGGCTGACCGCCCAAGGAGTTTGAAACATGTTCAACGTTGATGCTGTCCGGGCGCAGTTTCCGATCCTCGGCCGCGAGGTGAACGGCAAGCCGCTGGTCTATCTCGACAATGGTGCATCAGCGCAGAAGCCGCAGGTGGTGATCGATGCGATCACCCAAGCCTACGCGAATGAATACTCTAATGTTCACCGTGGCTTGCACTACCTTTCTAATCTAGCGACCGACAATTATGAAAGCGTGCGCGGGACTGTTGCACGGTTTCTCAATGCCGGATCAGAAGATGAAATCGTGCTGAACACCGGTGCCACCATGGGGATCAACACCGTGGCCTATGGCTGGGCCATGCCGCGGATGCAGGCCGGTGATGAGATCGTCCTGTCGGTGATGGAGCATCACGCCAATATCGTGCCATGGCATTTCCTGCGCGAGCGGCAGGGCGTGGTGCTGAAATGGGTCGACGTAGACGCCACCGGCGCGCTGGACCCGCAGGCGGTGATCGATGCCATCGGGCCAAAGACCAAGCTGGTTGCAATCTCTCATCTTTCCAATGTTTTGGGCACCAAAGTCGATGTGAAATCCATCACCGCAGCGGCGCACGAAAAAGGCGTTCCGGTGCTGGTCGACGGCTCGCAGGGGGCGGTGCATATGCCGGTGGATGTCCAAGACATCGGCTGTGATTTCTATGCCGTTACGGGGCACAAACTCTACGGCCCCTCGGGCTCAGGCGCGATCTATATCAAGTCCGAGCGGATGGCCGAAATGCGCCCCTTCATCGGGGGCGGCGACATGATCCGCGAAGTCAGCAAAGACGCAGTGAGCTACAACGACCCGCCGATGATGTTCGAGGCGGGCACCCCCGGTATCGTGGCCACCATCGGCTTGGGCGTGGCGCTGGATTTCATGATGGACCTGGGGATGGAGAAGATTGCCGCCCATGAAGATGATCTGCGCGACTACGCCGTGTCCCGTCTCAGCGGTCTGAACTGGCTTAACCTTCAGGGCACGACACCGGATAAGGCGGCGATCTTTAGCTTCACCTTGGATGGCGCGGCCCATGCCCATGACATTTCAACCGTGCTCGACAAAAAGGGCGTGGCGGTGCGGGCCGGGCACCATTGCGCGGCACCTTTGATGACGCATCTGGGGGTTTCTGCCACCTGCCGAGCGTCCTTTGGCATGTATAACACCCGCGCCGAGGTCGACACATTGGTTGACGCACTTGAATTGGCGCATGATCTTTTCGCCTAAGCTCAGTTTCGCCGCCCTTTCACCTGGATTTCCCATTGCAGGGGCGGCCCGCTCTGGCTATACCGCCCCTTAGTGGACCCTTAGCTCAGCTGGATAGAGCGCTGCCCTCCGAAGGCAGAGGCCAGAGGTTCGAATCCTCTAGGGTCCGCCATTAAATCAATCACTTGATCGATCCGACTGATCTGCGTTTCTGTTACGGGTGACGGTTTGCGCTAACAATTCCGACTGCGCCTCCGTGGATTGGGATGTTTTTCTCGCCAGCAGCGTGAAATCTCATGGAAAACGCTAGAAAGTTTGGGAACGGCTATTTTATCCCGTCGTCCAGATCCGGGAGCAGGAAAGCCGCGGCTCAATCGTTCATTGAGTGGGCCGTTGAGGTGGCGCGGGACTAATATCCCCGCGGTCCGATGAAAGCCCGGATGCGACGCTCTTAGCGCCCTTTCCAGACCGGATCTCGCTTTTCAGCAAAGGCCCGCGCACCTTCGGCGTTATCCTCGGAGCCGTAAAGCACATCGACAGTCTTTAGCTGGCGTTTGGTAACCCGGTTCATGGTGTCCTGAAAGTTGCTATCTTCGGCATCCCGCACGATTTCCTTGATCGCGGCATAGACCAGCGGCGGGCCCGAGGCCAAAAGGCGTGCCATATCCCAGGCCTGCGCCATCAGATCATCTGCCGCGTGGACGTGGTTCACAAACCCCCAGCGGTTGGCTTCTTCGGCGTCCAGCCAGCGCCCTGTGAACAGCATCTCCATTGCGATGTGGTAGGGGATGCGCTTTGGCAATTTGATGGATGCCGCATCGGCCACCGTGCCGGACGTGATTTCGGGCAGTGCGAAACTTGCATGATCCGCCGCGAGGATAACGTCTGCCGACAGCGCCAATTCAAGCCCGCCGCCACAGCAAATCCCGTTTACCGCAGCGATCACCGGTTTGTTCATGTCGCGCAATTCTTGCAGGCCGCCAAAGCCGCCTACGCCGTAATCACCATCCACCTCGTCGCCATCCGCGGCGGCTTTCAAATCCCAACCGGGGCAGAAGAATTTCGACCCTTCGCCTGTGATAATCGCAACGCGCAAATCAGGGTCATCGCGAAAGGCGGCAAAGGTATCGCCCAAGATACGGCTGGTTTGCAGATCAATGGCATTGGCCTTTGGGCGATCCAGAGTGATTTCAAGTACGGCACCTTCGCGGCGGGTTTTAACGGGGCTTGTCATGTTGTTCCTTTCACCAAAAGCGTATCGGCGATGATCGCGCGGTCTTTTGTACAGATGAGGGGATTGATTTCGATTTCGGCAATCTCGTCGGCGTGGTCGCTGACGAAGTCTTGCAGCTTTAGGACCGCGTCAACAATGGCGTCTACGTTCGCTGCCTCGCCACCGCGATAGCCGCTCAGCAGGGGGTTTATTTTTAACTGCCCCAAGGCGTGTCGAATGTCAGCGTCCGTGGTTGGCAACAGCAAGGATTGTCCGTCCTCCAGAATTTCCGTCAGGGTGCCGCCCGCGGCCAACGTCAGGACAAACCCGTGAGCGGGGTCCGCGACGACGCCCAGCAAAAGTTCGGCGACGGTGCCGGTGATCATTTCTTCGACAAGGAAGGTTCCGGCCTGCATCGCCTGCGCCGCCCCGCCGACTTGCTCGGCGTCTGTCAGGTTCAGCTTTACCGCGCCGGCTTCGGTTTTATGGGCAACCCCTTCACCCTTCAAGACCACAGGAAAACCGATCTTTTCGGCGCAAGCGATCACATCTGCAACGGCGATGCCTGCACGGCTTTTGGGGATATCCAAGCCGTATGCCGCAAGGGCCCGTTTGGCATCGCCTTCGGTGGCCGTGGTGGTGGTTGCGAAGCTGGGGGCAGGTAGCAGGGGCTGGTGATTTTGGGGTGTCGGCACGCGAACTGCGCTGATCGCTTCACAGGCCGTGCCAAAGTCGCACAGCGGCACGATCCCCGCGCCAAGCAGGCGTTTTGCAATCGCTTCGGGCAGGTTTTCAACGATGGACCCAACCACCCCAAAGGGACGGCCCGTTTGCCGGGCTGCCTCCTCGATCGCCTCGATTGCAATCATCCAATCATCGGCGGCACAGCTGTCTAGGCGCGGGAAATCAAGCACCACGAGCGTCAGGTTGATATCATCGCCCGTCATGGCCGCAAACACGGCTGTCATGGCGGCCTTATCGCGCCAGATTTGTGTGTGATAATCCAAGGGGTTCGTCAGAATGACCAGCGAACTGAGGTGCTGGGAAAGCGTATCTGTTTGAGCAGATGTCAGGGGGGAAAGTCAGCCCATAATGCGCGGCGGTATCCGCCATGACGCTCGCCTCCCCGCCCGAGCAGCTTAACGACGCAATGCGCCCCCGGACAGGCGGCCATGGCAGTGAAACAGCTTTAACGTCTCAAGCAGCGCAGCGGGGAGCCGACCCGCGCAATGCTAAGCCGCGCCAGTACCGCATCTGACCCCGCGCTGCTGCCCGCGAGCGAGGCGGTGTGCGAAATGGTTGCCAGTTGCGATTCCTCCGAGCGGCCCACCTTCAGCGCCACAATCGGTTTGCCGAGCGCACGCGACAGCCGCGCCAGTTCTTCAAAATCCGCGATGTCGCCAAAGCTTTCGATGTAAAGGCCAAGTGCCGTCACGCGGTCGTCGCGGATGACAGTTTGGGCGATGCTGGCAAGCCCTTGCTGGGCCTGATTGCCCGCGGTGATGGTATAGGCAATGGGCAACCCGCGTTGCTGCATCGTGAGGTTGATCGCGATGTTGGACGACTGCGCCAAGATCGCCACGCCGCGTTCAACGGGCACCAGCCCATGTTGATCCGGCCAAAGCGCCACCTGATCCACGGCATTCAGAACCCCGTAGCAATTCGGCCCGAGAATGGGCATTCCCCCTGCTGCGGCCAGCAATTGGTCATTCAGAACGGCGCCGTCGGCGGTTTCTTTGAACCCGCTGGCAAAACACACGGCACCACCTGCTCCCATTTGGTTCAGCTCGCCAACCAGATCGATGGTTGCGCTGCGGTTTACACCGATGAACGTCGCATCCGGCGCGTTTGGTAAATCAGCAAGCGTCTTGAAGGCCGGCAAGCCGCCAACACTGTCTTTTTTGGGATGCACGGGCCAGATATCACCCTTGAACCCGATCTTCTGGTTCTGCTCGATCACGGAGTCGCACCACGCCCCACCGCCGACGACGGCAATGGAACGTGGTCGCAAGAGACGCGCAAGATCACTCATGTCTTGGTCCTAGGCGCCAAGGGGGCGCAATAGATCGCGGCTGATGATGTGGCGTTGGATTTCAGATGTGCCATCCCAAATCCGTTCGACCCGCGCATCTCGCCAGAACCGTTCAATGGGGAAGTCATCCATCAAGCCCATGCCGCCAAAGATTTGCAGGGTTGCATCCGTCACCCGCGCCAGCATTTCCGACGCGTAGAGCTTTGCACTGGCGATTTCGCGGTTAGCAGGCAGGCCTTGATCCAGCCGCCACGCCGCCGCCAATGTCAGGTGATCTGCCGCATCGATTTCGGTGATCATGTCGGCCAGCTGAAAGCTGATGCCCTGATACTTGCCGATCTGCTGACCAAACTGCTTGCGTTCAGCCGCGTAATTCAACGCCATGTCAAAGCAACGTCGTGCGCGGCCCACAGACATTGCAGCGACCGTGATCCGCGTGGCGTAAAGCCATTCGTTCATCACCGCAAAGCCGCCATCGACCTCGCCCAGAACCTGAGCATCCGGCAGGCGGCAGTTGTCAAATTCGAGGATCATGTTCTTGTAGCCACGGTGCGAGACCGATTTGTAGCCATCGCGAATGGTGAAACCGGGCGTGCCGCGGTCGACCAGGAATGTCGTGATGCGCTTTTTGGGGCCGCGCGGCGTGTCGTCTTCGCCGGTTGCCACAAAGACGATCAGGAAATCCGCATGATCCGCGCCAGAGATGAAATGCTTGGTTCCGTTCAGAACCCAGTCACCGCCATCGCGTTTGGCTGTGCATTTCATGCCGCGGACATCGGACCCTGCATCGGGTTCGGTCATGGCCAGTGCATCCATCTTTTCGCCGCGAATGGCGGGGAAAAGATAGCGTTCAATCTGATCGTCCTTGCAGGCCATCAAGATATTCTGCGGCCGCCCGAAAAAATGGTTCAACGCCATAGAGCCGCGGCCCAATTCGCGTTCAACCAGCGCAAATTCAAGATGCGAGAGGCCAGCCCCGCCAACGCTTTCGGGGAAATTGCAGGCATAAAACCCCAGATCCAGCGTCTTTTGCTTGATTGTCTGCGCGACGTTATGGGGGACTTCGCCAGTGCGCTCTACCTCTGCCTCGTGGGGGTATATTTCGTTTTCGACAAAGGACCGCACGGTGGAAACGATCATCCCTTGTTCTTCGGTCAATCCAAAATGCATCAGCTATGCTCCGGCTTGGGCAGGGCGGCTTGGGCCGCGATGATGGAGGCGAGCTTGTCGCTGACATGCGCCGCAGGGTCGCAGGATTTGCGGGTTTCCAGACTGACGTGCAGCAGGAACTGATTGCAGGTCGCCACCACATCACCAGCGGAGTTTTTCAATTCGTGGAACAGCCGCAGCTTCTTACCCGCACCCTCAAGAATGGTCGTGACAACGGTGACTGTGTCGCCTGCATGGCATTCATTGCGGAACTTGGTGTGGGTATCGGCGGTAAAGTAGCTGAAGCCGGATTTGATATAGGCGTCATCGGCCCCGATCATGCGCATGAGCGCGTCGGCCGCATCTGACCACAGCTGCCCATAGCGGCTTTCGTTCATGTGCCCGTTGTAATCCGTCCAATCTATTGGAATGGCGCGGGCAACAGTGATGATGGGTTTGGTGAAGTCAGGGTCGGCTTTGCCCTCAAGGCGGGTGTCATGCGCGTTCAGCAATGCGCCTGCACCCCAGTCACGGCCTTTCAGGGACCGCATCATGGATACCAGATTGTCGTCGCGAATGCGTTCAAGCTCGCGGATCGTATGGGCACCGGATTGCGCGTCCGATTGGCTGGCGATCTTCTGTACCAAATCATCGGTCAGTTCGGGCACGTCCATCAACTTGGTCCAAGGCCACTGCAAGCAGGGCCCGAACTGTTCGATAAAATGGGCCATCCCGGCCTCGCCGCCCGCCACGCGGTAGGTTTCAAACAGGCCCATCTGCCCCCAACGCAGACCAAAGCCGAACCGGATGGCGTCATCGATTTCCTCGGTCGTGGCGATGCCGTCCTTGATCAGCCAAAGCGCCTCGCGCCAGACCGCTTCGAGAAAACGATCGGCCACATGCGCGTCGATTTCCTTGCGTAGTTTCAGGGGCTTCATGCCGATTTCAGTAAGCACTTCCTGCGCGCGCGTGGTCGTGGCGTCGTCACCGACCAGTTCGATAAGCGGCAGCAAATAGACCGGGTTGAACGGGTGTGCGACGAAAATCTCGCCGGGGCGAAGCGCGCCTTGCTGCAGTTCGGACGGTTTGAAGCCCGAGGTTGAAGAGCCGATCAGCGCGTCTTTGCGGCAGTGGGACTGAATTTCGGCGAAGATCTTGTGCTTTATCTCAAGCCGTTCCGGCGCGCTTTCCTGAATCCAGTCGGCCTCTGTGACGGCGTCGGCCAATGTGGGGACGATTTTCACCTGACCTTCGGGCGGCAGTGCGACCTCGGACAAGGCGGGCAGGGACCGGCGCGCGTTCGCCATGACTTCGCTGACTTTGCGTTCGGCTTCGGGATCAGGGTCGAAAATAGCGACGTTCCAGCCTGACAACGCAAACCGCGCGGCCCAGCCGCCGCCAATGACGCCACCGCCGATGATTGCTGCTGTTTTGGTCATCGTGGCGCCTGCTTTGTCAGGCCCAGTTTTCGGCGCACGGCATCGGGGCCCATGATGGTCGCCCCCATGTTTTCGATGATCGACACGGCACGCGAAACAAGCGCCTCGTTGGTGGCAAGCTCGCCTTTGCCGAGCCACAGATTATCCTCAAGCCCGACGCGCACATGGCCCCCTGCCAAGATCGATGCGGCGACATAGGGCATCTCGTCACGGCCAATCGAAAACGCGGACCAGTTCCAGTCGTGGGGGACATTGTTGACCATCGCCATGAAGGTGTTCAGGTCATTGGGGGCCCCCATGGGATGCCCATGCAAAGCTGCACCAGCGCGGGCGAAGATAACACGCCGTCTTTAACCAGTTGTTTTGCATACCAAAGGTGGCCGGTATCAAAGGCTTCGATCTCTGGCTTCACGCCAAGCGCTTCCATCCGCGCGCCCATCGTTGTCAGCATGCCGGGCGTGTTGGTCATCACATAATCGGCTTCGGCAAAGTTCATCGTGCCGCAATCGAGGGTGCATATCTCGGGCAGGCAGTCTTCGATATGGGCCAGCCGTTCTTCGGCGCTGACCATATCGGTGGCATCGTTCAACGGCAGCGGCGCGGAGGGCGGACCAAAGACGATGTCGCCGCCCATGCCTGCGGTCAGGTTCAGGACCACGTCGACTTCGGCATCGCGGATGCGTTCGGTCACTTCGCGGTAGAGTTTCGGATCGCGTGAGGGCACGCCGCTCTCGGGGTCGCGCACGTGGCAATGCACAATCGCCGCACCCGCTTTGGCGGCGGCAATGGCTGAATTGGCGATCTGTTCAGGGCTGCGGGGAACATGAGGTGACCGATCTTGGCTGCTGCCGGATCCGGTCACGGCGCAGGTGATAAAGACCTCACGGGTCATCTGCAGGGGCATCTTGGTCTCCTTTTGGCATTGTCTGCAGACTACCCGGATTGATCGGTGGGCATGTGCAGTGCTAGACAGAAACATGCAGGAAAGGACAAAATCATCAGGCGAGACGGTTAAGATCGACATTCTACTGTTCGATGGTTTCTCGAATCATTGTTTGGCCAACACTTTGGAGCCGTTTCGCGCCGCGAACAGCATCACCGGGCAGGTGCGGTATGACTGGCGCCTGCTTTCGCTTGAGGGGGGCTTGTGCGGTCTTCAAGCGGGATGTTGGTACAGACCGAATTGGCCATGGCGACGAAGCCCCCTGCGATTACCTCATGGTGACCGCCAGCTATGGCCATCTTGCGTTGAGCAGTAGTCGGGTTCTGTCCGCGCTGCGGGGGCTTTGCGCAAATGCGAAATGTCTGGTGGGGCTCGATATGGGGGCCTGGTTGCTGGCGGCTGCAGGGCTGTTGGACGACAGGCCCGCGACCATCCATGGGCATCTTTTCGAAAGCTTTTCAGAGACATTTCCGCAGGTAGATGCCCGGCAAGAGCGGTTTGTCATTGATGGCAACCGGATCACCTGCGGCGGTGCCATGGCTTCCTTTGATCTGGTCCTGACGTTGATCGGGGCGCACTGCGGCGAGATCACACGGCTCGATGTCGCGTCGCTTTTCTTGCATCAAAGCGATCAGCCGTTTGGGCAGCCCGACAACATATCGGGGCGGTCCAAACTGGTGTCTCGGGCGCTTGTCCTTATGGATGAGACTATCGAAGCGCCGGTGCCAATTCCGACCATTGCGCGGCACTTGGGGTGTTCGCTCAAAAGCCTGCAAAGACGGTTCGCGCGCAGTTTGAATGCGACGCCGGGCCAAGTCTATCGGCACCGACGCCTGATCGCTGCGAAAAGCTTGGTCGAAGGGACCAACCTGTCAATCTCTGAGATTGCGACGCGCTGCGGTTACGAAAGCGCAAGTGCTATGACGCGCGCCTTCAAGGGCCAGTTTGGCACAACGCCCATGGATTTGAGGGCGGACTGATCGCGTTCTCGATCTCGTCTGAGAAGCTGGATCCCATCCAACCGTTGCCCTTCGCTATCCCGGCACTTGGTTCTCGAACCGCCGGAAGAACAAGGCGATGACCCCGGCGATGATCATGTAAAACACAGCCAGCAAGATCAGCGGTTCATAGACGATAAACGTGTCCGAGCGCACTCGCGAGGATACGGCATAAAGCTCGACCACCGTGATTGTCGCGACCAGAGGTGTGGCCTTGAGTTGCAGGATGGTTTCGCCACCGAGCGTTGGCAGGACGTTGCGGATCGCCTGCGGCAGCCAGATGCGGCGGAACATGGTGAAACGCGGCATGCCGAAGGCGTTTGCAGCCTCAAGCTGCCCCTTGTTCACACTGGAAAACGCGCCGCGCATAACTTCGCCTTCATAGCCCGCATAAGACAGCGTCAGCGCCAGCACCGCATAGGGCCAAGCTTGGCGCAGGTAGGGCCAGAGTTCACTGCCGCGGATCCAAGGGATCTGCGGGAAAAGCGAGCCGAGGCCGTAGTAGAGCAGCCAGATCTGCAAGAGCAGAGGCGTGCCACGGATGACGGTGCAGAATATCCGGGCAGGGGCAGACAGGTACCAAGGCCCGATGGCCTGCGCGAGCCCCAATGGAATGGCCAAGAGAAAACCCAGCACGCAGGTGACGACCAATATCCAGATCGTGCGCCAGAGCCCTTCCAACGCCAGCGGGGCATATTCCGGTATCCAATCCCACCGCAGCGCCACGGCACACCAGATGACCACAGCCAGCAAAAGCGCCAGCATGACAATGCGGTGGGGCTGCATCAGAGCGCGAAAGGGGATCATCGGCCCGCTCCTTTCAGCGACGGCTGACCGCGCCGCGCCCATTTTTCGATCCGCGCAAAGACCGCGCCCGAACATAGGGTCACAATCAAATAGAGCGCGCCCGCGGCGAGGAAGAAGGTGAAATAGGCGCGCGTGCTGGCGGCAGCCTGTCGGGTCTCCAGCGTCAATTCGCTGAAGCCGACGATGGCCAGAAGCGCGGTATCTTTGGTCGCAATTAGCCACAGGTTCGCAAGACCCGGCGTGGCAAAAGACATCATCGCGGGGATCGTCACGCGGCGCAGCAGCATCAGCGGCGGCATCCCGTAAGCGCGCGCGGCCTCAATCTGGCCCGCGGGCACGGCTTGGATCGCGCCGCGCAGCACCTCGGTGGCATAGGCGCCCTGCACCACGCCGAGCACCCAGATCCCGGCGACGACACCGCTAATCTCGACCCGGCCATAACCCATGGCGCCTGAGACTTTGTTAATGAGATCGGTGCCCACGTAATAGAGGATCAAGATCAGCACCAATTCAGGCACGGCCCGGATCACAGTCGTATAAACGGCGAGGAGGTCGCGCAGGACCACCCCGCCATAGAGCTTGCCGTAGGCCCCAAAGAGCCCGATCAGCAGACCAAACCCGAAGGCGCCAAATGCGATCTGCAGAGAGTTCGCAAGCCCGCGCAACAGGTTGCCGCCCCAGCCCGGCGGGCTGAGGGACAGTAGTTGCGCACTCTCGGCAAGCCCGAGCGTTTCGAAGATCATCTCCACGATGGGCGCTTACTCTGCGTAGATGCTGGTATCGAAATAGCGCCCGGTGATCTCTTCGTGGGTGCCATCTTCGAGTATCTGCGCGATGCCTTTGTTCAGGCTTTCCCGCAGCGCGTCATCGCCCTTGCGCACGCCAGCGCCGACACCTTGGCCCAAGATGGCCTCGTCATTCTCCACCGATCCCTTGATCTCGCAGCAGGTGCCGATGTCGGAGTTAACGAAATCCGCCATGGCGATGCTGTCCGCCTGTGTGGCATCAATCCGACCCGAGACCAGATCCTGATTGGCTTCGTCCTGCGTCTGATAGACCCGGATCTCTGCCGCATCGCCGAAATATTCATTGGCATAGGCTTGGTGGATGGTTGAGGCTTGAATGCCGATGATCTTACCGGACAGCGACTCGGCCGTAGGTTCGATGTCCATCGACTTATCCGCCACGATCACCGCGGGCGTGTTGTAGTAGGGATCAGAGAAATCGATCGTTTTTTGACGCTCTTCGGTGATCGACATGGAGGCCATGATCGCATCGACCTGCTGGCCCGTCAGCGAGGGGATGATGCCGTCCCAAGCCACGGGGGTGATCACACAGTCCAACTCGGCCGCTTTGCAGACCGCGTCGATGATCTCAACTTCCCAGCCTTCCCATTCACCGGAGGCATTGAGAGAGGCGAAGGGCGGGTAGGGTTCGGCTGCGATGCCGATTTTGACCTCTTCGGCGGCCACGGCACCGGCGCTCAGCACTGCTGTCGCGATCGCACTCGTCATGAGTTTCTTAAATGTCATTGGTAGTCTCCCTGTTTTTTTCTTGGTGGTTTAGCCGACTGTCTGCAAAAACTGCCGCAGCCGGGCGGATTGAGGGTTGCCGAAAAGCTCTTCCGGCGGGCCTTGTTCTTCGATGCGCCCCTCAAAAAGGTAGACGACATGCGTCGCCACCTCGCGCGCGAATTTCATCTCATGGGTGACAAGTAGCATGGTGCGCCCTTCGGCGGCCAAATCGCGGATAACCGTGAGCACCTCACCCACCAACTCGGGGTCAAGCGCGCTGGTGGGTTCGTCAAACAGCATCACGCTGGGTTCCACCGCAAGGGCGCGGGCAATTGCCGCGCGTTGCTGCTGGCCGCCCGATAGAAAAGCAGGGAAGGTATCAGCCTTATCGCCCAGTCCGACCCGCTCTAGCAGCACGCGTGCGCGTTTGATGGCCTCGTCCCGCGGCACTTTGAGGACATGGACCGGCACCTCGATGATGTTTTCCAGCAGGGTGCGGTGGGTCCAGAGGTTGAAAGCCTGAAACACCATGCCAAGGCGGGTTCGGATGCGCTCGATCTGGCGGCGGTCAACGGGGGAGCCGTCTTGGCGCATCTTGATCTCTTCACCGTTGACGATGATCTGACCCGCACTTGGGGTTTCGAGGAAATTGATGCAGCGCAGGCAGGTAGATTTGCCCGACCCGCTGCCGCCGATGATGGCGACAACATCGCCCTTTTGCGCGGTCAGTGAGACACCTTTGAGAACCTCCAACGCGCCAAAGGATTTGTGCAGGTCGGTAATTCTGATCGCCTCGTTCTCCGCCGCGCTATCGGCACTGGCGTCTTCGGCTGCTTGTGTGGCTCTGATCGGCTCTCTTTGCAAAGCGTCCGCGCCCCTCATTTGATGTGTCCCAAATTTCTGTCTTGTAGTAAGGCCCGTATTTCGTAATCATGCAAGTGTATAATTAGGAGGTTCGGAAATCGCCTGTGTCGGAGAGCACGCCTAAATTCAAACGTGAGCCAGCGGAGCACCGCAGGGAGGCCCTGATAAAGGCCACCCTCTCGCTGATCGCCGAAAAGGGTGTTCAGGCCGCGACGGTCCGGGCAATCGCGGCCCGTGCTGACGTGTCACAGGGTATGATCAGGCACCACTTTTCGTCGAAAGAAGACCTGATTACCGCGGCCTATGAGCATCACATGGACCGGCTCACCGACCTGACATCGGCTTTCGCGGGGGCGACTGTAGCGCGCCGGTGGCACGATTGTCGGCCTTTGTCGTCGGTAGTCTGACACCGCCGGTTGTCGACGCGGGGTCGGTCAGCCTTTGGGCGGGGTTTCTGACCAAGGTCCATGACGACGCGCAGATGCGCGAAAGTCACAAGCGGACCTATTACAATTTCCGCAACCGCCTTGAGGCGCTGATCGCAGCCGTATTGAACGAGGCGGGTCAGCCCCGCACAGCACAAGAGCTGCGCCATTTGGCCATCGCCTGCAACGCCGTGATCGATGGATTGTGGATGGAAGGCGGTGTTCTACCGAGCGCTTTCGCGCCGGATGAGCTTTCAGAAATCGGAATTCGCTCCGTCGGAGCACTCCTCGGGATAGACCTCACAAAAGCAGGGCAACAGACATGAGAACGACAGATATCACCCGACGGCTGGCAGGTCTTGGCGGCGCGAAATGGGAAGTGCATCTAAAGGCCCGCGAGCTTGCCGCACAGGGCCGTGATATTATTGAGCTGACCATCGGCGAGCCGGACGTGCCGACACCCGACGCGCTTATGGATGTGGCGGCCGATGCAATGCGCCGGGGCCGCACTGGCTATTCTGACGGTCGGGGTGAGACAGGTCTGCGCGCTGCATTGGCCGAACGATATTCGCACCGCGCGGGCCGTCGCATCACGCCGGACCAAGCCATGTGTTTTCCCGGCACGCAGACGGCGCTTTATGCCGTGCTGTTGGGCGTGGCCGAGGCGGGGCAGCAGGTTCTGGTCGGCGATCCGATGTATGCCACTTACGAAGGGGTTATCCGCTCCAGCGGTGCCGAGATGGTGCCCGTCCCGCTGCGCCCGGAAAACGGCTTTCGCCTTCATGCGGATGACCTCGCCGCAAGGATCACCCCGCAGACCACGGCAATCTTGCTGACCACGCCGCATAATCCCACCGGCGCGGTCCTGACCCGCGCGGAGATAGACGCGCTTGGTGAACTGGCCATTGCCCATGATCTGTGGATTATCTCTGATGAAGTGTACGAAGAACTGATCTTTGACCCCTCTGAATTCTGCTCGCCGCTGTGGCGTCCGCAACTGGCTGACCGCACCATCGTCGTCTCATCGATCTCAAAATCCCACGCCGCACCGGGCTTTCGCAGCGGTTGGTGTATCGGCCCCGAAGCCTTTACCGAGGCTCTCTTGCCGCTGTCGGAGACCATGCTTTTCGGCAACCAGCCCTTTATCGCTGACATGACCGAAAAAGCGGTGCGCGAGGGGTCGCCCGTGGCTGAAGGGATGAAACAACGCTTTGCCGCCCGCGCCGAGCGTTTGCACCGCCGTCTGTCGCAAGAAAGCCCGTTGAAGGTGCACCAACCGGATGCGGGCATGTTTGCAATGATCGATGTGTCCGCCACCGGTATGAGCGGCACCGACTATGCCATGCACCTGCTTGAGCAGGCTGGCGTGGCGGTCATGCCCGGTGCGTCCTTTGGGGAAACGCTCGATGCTTGGGTGCGTGTGGCGCTGACGACCGGCGACGCGGCCTTTGATGCGGCCTGTGACCGGATCATCCAGCACGCGGCGCAACTGCAACTGGAAACGGCATGACCAGCCTCGGCGAAGCGCTGGTCGCCCAGCTTTCACAGCGCGGTGTCGACTGTGTCTTTGGCATCCCCGGGGTGCACACGATCGAGCTTTACCGGGGCTTGGCGGCCTCGGGTATCCGCCATGTGACGCCTCGGCACGAACAGGGCGCGGGCTTCATGGCGGATGGCTATGCACGGGTCTCCGGCAAACCCGGTGTTGCCTTTGTCATCACGGGACCGGGGCTGACCAACACGCTGACCGCAATGGGGCAAGCGCGCGCGGATTCCGTGCCGATGCTGGTGATCTCTGGCGTCAACACGCTGCCCAGCCTTGGCAAGGGCAGGGGGCATCTGCACGAGCTACCGGATCAACGGGCGATGGCACGGACCGTCGCGCTGATCTCCGAGCGGGTTGAGACCGCCGATGAATTGGCCCCCATGCTCGACCGGGTCTTTGAGCCGTTCCAGTCCGGCCGACCGGGCCCCACACATCTTGAGATACCGCTGGACGTGGCCGGCGCGCCCTATACCGCCGAAGCGCCCTCTAGTTCCGCCACCTCTGTGACACCTCCGTCTGCCGAGCAAATCTCAAAAGCCGCTGCGATACTGGCGCAGAGCAAGGCGCCCCTGATCCTTGCCGGTGGCGGGGCTAGAAAAGCCGGGAATGCCCTGCAAATCCTCGCCGAAAAGCTAGGCGCGCCGGTGGTGCAAACGGTGAATGCCCGCGGCGTAATGTTCGAGCATCCTTTGGGCGTTCCGGCCAGCCCCAGCCTGCAAGCCGTGCGGGCACTGATCGCGCAGTCGGACGTGGTGCTGGCCTTGGGCACCGAATTGGGCCCGACCGATTATGATATGTACGCCTCCGGCACCATGCCCGAGTTCCAAAGGCTCATCCGCGTCGATATTTGCGCTGAGCAGCTTTCCCGCCATGCCGCTGAACTGTCGATCCACGGCGATGCGGCTTCCGCAATTGACGCGCTGAATACCGCGGTCGACGGGGATGCCGCGCCAGACGGGGCAGCGCGGGCGGCCAAGGCCCGCCGCGAGGCGTTTGAAGAGATCGGCCCGGAGATGCGTGCGGCTTGCGACACCCTCGCTGAACTGCGCGGAGCCGTTCCGGGGGCGATCATCGTCGGCGATTCCGCCCAACCAATCTATGCGGGCAACCTTTATTACGATCATGACCGCCCCGGCGGCTGGTTCAACGCCGCCACCGGCTTTGGCGCGCTTGGCTATGGCATCCCCGCTGCAATCGGGGCGGCGCTCGCGGCACCCGACACGCCGGTGATCTGCATCGCTGGCGATGGCGGTGCGCAGTTCAGCCTGCCGGAACTGATGTGCGCGGTGCAAGAAAACCTGCCGATTTGCTTCATCATCTGGAACAACCACGGTTATCAGGAAATCGCCACCTCCATGCAGGACGCGGGGGTGAGCGTCGTCGGATGTGACCCGGCCCCGCCGGACTTTGCCGCCGTCGCACAATCCTGCGGCTTGCCCTTCTGGCGTTGCAATACGCAAGCCGGCGCCGTTGCAGATGCGCTGCGCGCGGCCACCGCGATTGGTGGGCCGACGCTTATTGAGATTCAGGCCCAGCCATCCCCCGCGCCAGCAAACAAGAGAGTATGACATGACAGACCCCACCTATGAATTCACCCGCGCCGTCACCCGCCGCCCCGCCGCCAGCATCGTCGACGGTCTGCGCGCCGAGGACATCGGCACCCCCGATCTTGCGCAGATGGAAAAGGCCCATGCGCATTACGTTGCCACATTGAAAGAAACCGGCGCCGAGGTGATCGAACTGCCCGCGCTGGACGCCTTTCCCGATTCCGTCTTTGTCGAAGATACCGCGCTTTGTTTGCCAAAGGGCGCCGTTCTGATGCGCCCCGGCGCACCGAGCCGCATGGGAGAGGTGGCCGAAATGGCGCCGACCTTGAGTACCCTTTACAGTGACCTGCGCCAGATCGAAGGCCCCGGCCATATCGAAGGAGGCGACATTCTGGTCACCGGGCGCGAGATCTTGGTGGGCAGATCAGACCGCACCGATGCCGAAGGCGTGGCCGAGCTCACGCGGATCGTCTCGGACTGGGGCCATAGCCTCCGCGAGGTCTTTACGCCGCCCGGCGTGCTGCATTTCAAGACCGATTGCTCACTGCTCGACGGGGACACCATCCTCAGCACCAAACGGCTCGACGCTTCGGGCTGTTTCGAAGGCTACCGCGTGTTGCACACCGCCGAGGGCGAAGAGGCCGCCGCCAATAGCATCCGGTTTAACCAATATGTGCTCTGTCCTGCGGGCTTCCCCGCACCGCGGAAATGTTGACGAAAGCAGGCTTTGAAGTGGTCGAGATCAGTAATGCGGAATGCGCCAAACTGGACGGCGGCATGTCATGCCTGTCGCTAAGGTTCTGATACTGAGGGTCGCTTGGAAGGTTTGATCCCCTTGCGTCAGTGCAGCGTTCTGCGGTGACGAATACCTTCGTGTAGAGGGGCGAAGGTCAAACCGCCTCCGCCATATCTCTCAGCGATACGAGTTGATGCGGTTTGACCGTTCTGCAGTCGACAGCTTTTGACCTTGGGAGCCTGTGCGGAGTGCGCACCGCGCAGGCGCCTTGCGTCCCCATTATCCTGCGTTTCGATAAACTCAATCCGGTTTCGCCCCGGTTTATACAGTCCGGCGAACTGATACTTCCTGTCCAACAACGAAATTCGGAAAGAAGGACAATCGAAATGAAAGCCATCGGCTATAACACCACCGGCGCGGCAGAGGTTTTGGAGGCGTTGGAAATCGACCGACCCACGCCGGGGCCGGGCGATCTTTTGGTTGAGGTAAAGGGCATCTCTGTCAATCCGGTGGATGTGAAGCTGCGCGCGCTTTCCGCCCCCGATGGCGGCCCAAAGGTCTTGGGGTTCGACGCGGCGGGTGTGGTCGTCGACTTGGGCACAGAGGTTACGGATTTCGCCATCGGGGATGCGGTGTTCTATGCCGGGGATGTGACCCGTGCAGGCACCAACGCCACTTTTCACGCGGTTGATGCCCGGATCGTGGGGCGAAAGCCGGAAACGCTCGATTTCGTTGAGGCCGCCAGTCTGCCGCTGACCGCGATCACCGCATGGGAAATGTTGTTCGATGCTTTCCGGCTGACGGAAGGGGCCGGTGAGGGGCAGGCGCTTTTGGTGATTGGCGGGGCCGGGGGCGTGGGGTCGATCCTTATCCAATTGGCCAAGACGCTGACCGGATTGACCGTGATCGCCACCGCCTCGCGTCCGGAAACCCAAGACTGGGTGCGCAAGATGGGGGCGGATCATGTGGTGGATCACCGGGGTGATCTGGTGGCGCAGCTTGCCGATCTCAACCTCACCCCCAGCTATGTTGCCGCGCTGACGGCCACGGACATGCATTGGCCAGCCATTATCGAAGCCATTGCCCCGCGCGGCCAGATCGCATTGATCGACGACCCCGAGACGCTGGACATGAAAGCGGCGAAACCCAAAGCTTTGAGCGTGCATTGGGAGTTTATGTTCACAAGGTCGATGTTCCAGACCGAAGACATGACCGCGCAGCGCGACCTGTTGAACCGGGTCGCGCAGATGATCGACGCGGGCAGGTTGCAATCTACCCTGACCGAACATGCGGGCGTGATAAATGTAGAGAACCTTCGCGCCGCCCATCTGCGGCAAGAAAGCGGGCGGGTGATCGGCAAGCAGGTTTTGGGCGGTTGGTGATCGTCCGACCGACGCATCCCGCGCCATCGCAGAGACGCGCAGAGACCCCGATAAGGAGAAAGCCATGACCAAAACCATCCTCATTACCGGCGCGACTGACGGCATCGGTCTGCTGACGGCAAAGAAACTTAGCGGGCAGGGGCATACTATTCTGCTGCACGGGCGCAGCGCCGAAAAATTAAGCGCAGCGGCGGCAGAGGTGGGCGGCACCCCCAGACCTACCGTGCAGATCTGTCGCAGTTGGATGAGGTCGCGGCATTGGCAGAGGCGCTGCGCATCGATCACAGCCAGATCGACGTGGTGATCAACAATGCAGGTGTCCTGAAACTGCCCGATCCGCGCACCGAAGCGGGGCTAGACGCGCGTTTTGTGGTCAACACATTAGCGCCCTATCTGCTGGTTCAACTCTTGCTGCCGGTACTGCCCAAAGCGGGCCGGGTGGTGAACCTTTCCTCTGCTGCGCAGGCACCGGTGGATGTGGCCGCTCTTCGGGGCAACGGCACCTTGGACGATATGGCGGCCTATGCGCAGAGCAAATTGGCGATCATAATCTGGACTCAGGAAATGGCCCGCGTGCATCAGGATGGCCCGCTCTTCATCGCGGTGAATCCCGGGTCGCTGTTGGCGTCCAAAATGGTGAAGGAAGGCTTTGGCGTGGCTGGAAATGACCTCAGCATCGGTGCCGACATCCTTTGCCGTGCCGCGCTTTCGGAAGACTTCTCAAAGGCTTCGGGAAAGTATTTCGACAATGATATGGGCGGCTTTAATGAACCGCATAGCGCCGCAGCGGACGCCGACCATGTCGCGGCGGTTATGGCCGCGATCCAAGAACTCGTGAGCCAGAACCGGGCCGACTAGATTTTGCAGGGGCCGTCGGGATGGCGCCCGATTTCCGCCGATTGACCTTTCTGAAAAAACGGCTCTGCGTGGAGGCCGACAACAAAAGGCCCCGTGCAGCGATGCTGGCGGGGCCTTTCATCGTTCCGAGCAGGCTCAGCGGCGGCGGCGACCGCCGGTGCGGCCCGCGCGGCCTCGGCCTTCTTGACCGGCCTTGGGGGCGACCTTGTTGAACTCGATCCATGCGCTGCCATGCGGGTCACGGTCAAAGAGGAAGTTGGCGGCGCGGATGGCCTCCATCTCCTTGCCCGGACGGGGCTTGGTCGATCCCAGATTGAAGAGCGTCACGAAGGTCTCGTCATCCATCTCTTCGGGCAGGATGATCCCCGCGGCCGCCATCACGGCGCGCTTTTCGGCGATCTTGACGGCGTTGAGCGGCACGGCCACCGGGTTCATGATGGCGCTCGTCATGCCGGCACCCATCGCCATCGGCAGGAAAGCATTGTTGATCCCGTGACGGTTGGGCAGTCCGAAAGAGATGTTCGACGCACCGCAGGTGGTGTTCACGCCCAATTCCTCACGCAGGCGGCGCACAAGGGTAAAGACCTGATGGCCCGCTGTTGCCATGGCGCCAATCGGCATGACCAGCGGGTCGACCACGATATCATGCGCCGGGATGCCGAAATCTGCAGCGCGTTCGACGATCTTTTTCGCCACGGCAAAGCGCACGTCCGGGTCTTCGGAGATGCCGGTGTCATCGTTAGAGATCGCCACCACTGGCACATTGTATTTCTTAACCAACGGCAGCACGAGTTCGAGCCGTTCCTCCTCGCCGGTGACGGAGTTCAAGAGCGGGCGACCTTCGCAGGTTTCTAGCCCCGCCTCCAGCGCGCCAGGCACAGAGCTGTCGATACAGATCGGCGCGTCGACGGCGTTTTGCACCACTCTGATCAGTTCCGGCATCAGCATCGGCTCGACGAAGTTGTTGTCGGCATAGCGGGGGTCTTCGGCCATTTTATTGGAGAAAACCGCGCCCGAGTTCACATCCAGGACCGTAGCTCCGGCGGCGACCTGTGCGATGGCGTCGGCCTCGACGCGGGAAAAATCGCCTTGCTCAAGCTCTTGGCTGAGGATCTTGCGGCCCGTGGGGTTGATCCGCTCTCCGATCACGCAAAACGGCTCGTCAAAGCCGATGACTGCGGTCTTAGTCTTGGATTCGATGACGGTTCTGGTCATGTAACTTCCTTTAGGCTGCGTCGGCGGGTACGCCAGAGGCGCCGCCGTTTTCTTGGACCCATGTGGCACTGGTCTTGATCCCGCCAAGCGGGAAAAGATGCACATGAGTGACGTTGAAGTCCGGATGCGCTGTTTTGTAAGCGGCCAATTCGCTGATCACATCTGTCGGCTCATATGGCAACAGCAGCTTGGTGACATCCATCGCGCGCTTTTGAAGCACCTTCAGTGATGGTCCGACACCACAGGCGATGGCGAATTTAATCAAGGTTTGCAGCTTGGCAGGGCCTGCGATTCCGATGTGGATGGGCAGGGTGATGCCCGCCGCTTTAAGGCTGTCGGCCCATTCGATGATCGGCTGCGCTTCAAAGGCGAATTGTGTGGCAATGGCCATTTCGGCATCCGTGCGAGACTGAAAGTCGTTCTTCCATTTCATCGCCGCATCTACATTCAGTCGGCCACCGTCGGCGTCAATGTCGCGGTTGCCTTCTGGGTGGCCCGCCACATGCAACCGGGTGAAACCGGCCTCATCAAACAAGCCCGTCTCCATCAGTTGCATGGAGTCGCTGAATTCCCCTACGGGAGTGGTAACACCGCCCGCCAAAAGCAGCGCTTGGCGCACGTTTGCTTCCCCTTGATAGCGGGCGATCCAATCGGCCAGTGTGGCGCGGTCCTTGATGATGCGCGCCGGAAAATGCGGCATGACCTTGAAGCCATCGGCGTTCAGCCGTGCGGCGGTGGCGACCATATCCTCGATCGGCGTGCCATCAATGTGAGCGATATAGACACGGGTGCCTTCCGGCAGCAGGGCGCGGAAATCTTCGACCTTCTCGGCGGTGCGGGGCATCACCTCAATCGAATAATCTTTCAACACCGCCTCGACTTCGGCCACCGGCGCCTGCGGGGCCGGTGTTTCCTTTTGCGGAAGTTCAAAAGTGCCATGAGCGTGTCCTTGATCATAGGGCTGGCAGGCTATGCCCAGCCGTCGTTGTCAATCAGTTGCTTAATCCGGTCGCGGTCGTATTCCGCGTCGATCCGGGCGGCTTCGGCGTCGGCGATGGCATCGGGATCGCCTTCAACCTCAAAGGGGTCCGCCTTGCGCCATTCCGCCAGATAAGCGTCGGAATCTCCGGCGCCGATCTTCATCGCCGCGCGGTCGATCGCCTGTTCAAAGCGTTCGGGCAGGGGGCGTTTCGACCCACGGCGGCCCTTGCCGACGATCACCTGAGCGGGGATATCGCGCCAGTAAACGATGGTGACTGCGGGCATGGGACGATTCCTCCGGTTTAAACCTGTCTAACGAGCGTCGCGGTCAGGACAGGGCCGTTTTTCGACGAAACACGACCCATCCGCGACTTGGGGCTCGTGATAGCGCATCGGGCGGGCCATCACGAGGGCCCTGCGCCCCCATTATTCTCAAGATGATTGTGAGGTGGTCCTGAGATGCCGAAAGGTGGGGGCATGGCGCAGGACGCCGCGGAAATTGGCCCAAGGCACTGCGACCACTTGCACCGGCCCGGCGCAGGGAATACCTTGGGGGCAACTCGATATGAAAGGCGCGTAACCATGGCGCCACAGCGTCCCAAAGGTGCGGGTGCGCTCGACAAAGACATCCCGGCTCTGAGCCCCGCGCCAGTTCCGCCCAGATCTAATGAGCTATATGCGGCCCTAGATCTGGGTACAAATAGCTGCCGCATGTTGATCGCCCAGCCTCGTGGCAGCGGTTTCCATGTGGTGGACAGTTTCTCAAAATCGGTACAATTGGGTGCCGGTTTGGAAAAAACCGGGCGTTTGTCGCGCGGATCGATGGCGCGCACCATCCAAGCATTGCGTATTTGTCAGCAGAAATTGCGACGCAACAAGGTGCAAAACATGCGGCTTGTGGCGACCGAAGCCTGTCGCCGCGCACAGAATGGCGCAGAGTTCATGCGCCGTATCCAGCGCGAGACGGGTCTCAAGCTCGATATCATCCGCCCCGAGGAAGAAGCCCAACTTGCCGTGATCTCTTGCGCGCCGCTGGTCAGCCGCAAGACGGAGAACCTGCTGGTGGTCGATATCGGCGGCGGCTCGACCGAGCTGGTCTGGATCGACATCTCCAAAGTCCCTCGGGCGGATCGCGCCCGGTCGATCATGCGGCTTCAGGGCGGCTTCTATCAGGCGAAATCTGATGTGCCTGCCGCGCGGGTGGTGGATTGGATCAGCGTGCCTCTGGGCGTGGCGACGCTGCGCGACCAATTCTCTGACGTCGAAGACGACGCCGCGCGTTTCGCCCTGATGAGTTGGTTTTTCGAAGAAAACCTCACCGATTTCACGCCCTATCAGACGATCCAGTCGCAAAAGCGGTTTCAGATCGTCGGCACCTCGGGCACCGTGACCACCGTGGCGGCAAGCCACTTGAACCTGAAACGCTATGACCGGACCAAGGTCGATGGCCTCAGCATGACCAGCGCGCAGATCGACAAGGTGATCCACTCTTATATCGCCATGGGGCCGGGCGGGCGGCGCGCCGATCCGCGGATCGGGCAAGATCGCGCCGCCCTGATCATGTCGGGCGCCGCGATCCTGCAAGCCTTGATGCGCTGCTGGCCGACCGACAGGCTGTCAGTTGCGGATCGCGGTCTGCGCGAAGGCCTGCTATATGCACAGATGAGCGCCGATGGCGTATTAGAAGAAGGGGTCTTTTGATGGCCAAGACACCGGACGGAAAGAACACCTCGGGGCGCGGTCAGCGTGACCTCAAGGTCAAGGTGAAATCCGCACGCGGGCGCAAGCTCAGTTCCACCCGCTGGTTGCAGCGGCAGTTGAACGATCCATATGTCAAACGCGCGCAGGCCGAAGGCTATCGCGGGCGGGCGGCATATAAGATTATGGAACTAGACGATAAATATCGTTTCCTTGTCCCCGGTGCACGGGTGGTGGACCTTGGCGCCGCGCCGGGCGGTTGGTGTCAGGTCGCGGTCAAACGCTGCAATGTGCTGGGCGAGAAGAAGGGCAAGACGCAGGGCACCATTCTGGGCGTCGACCTGCAAGAGATGGAGCCGATCGCGGGGTGCGAGCTGCACCAGCTCGACTTTATGGAAGACGACGCTGACCTCAAGGTAAAGGAATGGCTGGGCGGCAAGGCGGATGTGGTCATGTCCGACATGGCGGCGGCCTCTTCGGGGCACAAGCAGACCGACCACCTGCGCATTATTTCACTCTGCGAGGCGGCGGCCTATTTCGCTTTCGACGTCTTGGAAGAGGGCGGCACATTCGTGGCCAAGGTGCTGGCGGGGGCGCCGAGGGCGAGTTGCAAAAACTGCTCAAGCGCCGTTTCACCAAGGTTGCCAATATCAAACCACCCGCAAGCCGACCGGATTCATCGGAGAAATTCGTTGTGGCAACGGGGTTTAAGGGCGAAGAGGTCTAAGCGGTGATCGCCGTTCATGAGGCGTAAACCAATCGAACGCTAGGGTGTAGCTCTCCCGCGGTCTTTACGCCGCCAACCTCATGAGGGCTCCCCGATGCTTCGACACCTGCCACTTGTATCGCTCATCTTCATCCTGTGTTCCGGGCTCAAGGTTACCGCGTCCGAAGTGCCTTGGGCGCTGAACGATTATATCGACCGGGATCTGCTGTCTTGGGTCAATGATGCCCGCATCGTTGACGCGATTGCGCAGCAGAACCAGCGACACCGAGAGATGAATGTCTTGGCCGCCGCGTCTGCCGCAGCGACCGCGCAGGCCACCCCGACGAGCCAAGCAACGGCCCCTGTCGCCGTAGCCTTCTTAGCGGCGCAGATTGCCCGCGCCAAAGGTCAGATTGCCGAAGTGGCGCTGCTTGACGCCTATGGGTTGACCGTCGTCACCAGCGGCACCGCATCGGTCTATTTCAAAGGCGGCAAGCCCAAGAACAGCAATCGTTTCACGCCACCATCGGGGATGTTCGTAATCGATCAAGTGGCCATCGATGAAGGCTCCAAAGCGCATCAAAGCCGTGTTTCGATGCCCATTACAGAACCATCCAACGGAGCGATCATCGGGGTAATCACGGTGGAGTTGGAAGCGGCTGCCTTTTTCTGATGCCACCCTATGCCTGGGCGTGATCCGCCCTCGGGTCCTTAGGGTAAGCGGGGCCGAACTGGTGCTTGCGAGCGCTTTGGCTAGGATTATCGAAACATGACAGTGAAGTCTGGGACTATTAAATACAGCAAAACAACCTCGTCGCCGGTGGCGATGAAGCTTAGATTGTTGTTATGGCTCGCGTTTTCATAGGTCTACGGGGCGGTCGCGCCGACGGCAGAGCGCGCGCCGGGGACGACCGCATAGGGATTGTCGTAGAGCGACGAGCCGAGGTATCTGTCCGCAATTTCTACCGGTCGTGGTGTTTTAGGCGAGCAGTTGGGCGGTGATGCAAAGGAACCGATTCATCGCGCGGCTCCGACGAAACGATAGCCCTCGCCACGGCGTTCAACCCGGCCCAGACCGCCCTGTGGCAGGTGAAAGCCCATCAGCCAGATCTGTTCGTCCGCCAGCCGGTCCAGCAACCGCTGGCGGGTTTCGGCACCGCGCTCGGGGTCTTGGTCCGATCCGCTGGCCCAGCCGGGCCGGGCAAAGGCGAGATGGTGATTGCCGATGGCATCGCCGCCGATCATCATCGCGTCACTACCGCTGCCCAGCAGGAACGACATATGCCCGGGCGTATGCCCGAAACTCGCCTGTGCCATGATGCCGGGCAGCACTTCATCGCCGTCGGAGAAATGGGCCACCCGGTCCGGGATCGCCGCCAACCGCCGCGCGGCTCCGACGGCAAAGGCGGCGCGGGCTGCGCCGATTGTGTCCACGGTCGCCGGATCGCGCCAATAGTCCCATTCGACCTGACCCATGTGGTAGCGCGCATTGGGAAAGACCAGATCGTCGAAATCGTCCAGCACGCCCCAAAGGTGATCCGGGTGGCCATGGGTAAAGACAACGTCGGTCACCGCCTCCGGGGCGACGCCCGCCGCGTCCAAACTCTCTGAAAGCGATCCGGCCGATGGCATAAAGGCGGGGCCAGCGCCCGCGTCGAAGAGGATCACCCGGTCGTCATTGCGCAAAAGCGTCAGGTTGCAGGGCGGCGCCAACTGGTCCTGAGGGAGATCAAAGGGCGCCAAAACCTGCGCCAGTTCCTCCTGCGGCAAACCTTCAAAGAAGAAACTCCGCGGGAGCAGCAGATTGCCGTCGCTCACACTGACAAACTCATACCCACCGATCTGGGTAGAGGTTAGGGCAAAGGCACGCAGCGGGCCATGGGCAAGGGCCGCCGCGCCCATCCCTGCCAGCACCGTCCGTCTATTGACCTTCATCTTATGCCCTCCCCGCATTCATTCCGATTCGTGAATATAATTATCCTCATCGGATGACGGCACAAGGGGCGAATGCCCCGGCAAGAGATAAGTGTGCAAAACAAGGCAGCTATGCATGATCGTGGCTTGCATCGGGGGCAGGGGTTCTATCTAGGGGACACCACTCGAAACCCACCCCGACCCGGACAGAAAATGACTGATATCACAACAGAAGGTGCCTCGATCGCCTTTGACAAGGTCGGCAAGGCCTTTACCAAAGCAGGCGGGGCGACCGTGAATGCACTTGAGGGGATATCCCTCGACGTGGCACCGGGCTCAATCACCGGGATCATCGGGCGTTCGGGGGCGGGCAAATCGACCTTGCTGCGCATGGTCAACGGGTTGGAGCGTCCGACCACCGGCAACGTGCTGGTCGGCGGTGAGGATGTCAGCACCGCCAAAGGCGGCAAGTTGCGCGCGATCCGACGTGACGTTGGCATGATTTTTCAACACTTTAACCTGCTGTCTTCACGTACCGTGGCGGGCAATATCGCGCTGCCGCTCGAAGTGGCCGGGATGCCGAGCGCGCAGATCAAACCGCGTGTGGCGGACCTTATCGACCGGGTCGGGCTAAGCGCGCAGGCGGGGCGCTACCCGGCAGAGCTTTCGGGCGGACAGAAGCAGCGTATCGGCATCGCGCGCGCCTTGGCCACCGGGCCGAAAGTGTTGCTCTCGGATGAGGCGACCTCAGCTCTGGACCCTGAGACCACCCAAACGGTTCTGTCGCTTTTGAAGGACATCAACCGCGATCTGGGGCTGACGATCCTGCTGATTACCCATGAGATGGCCGTGGTGCGCGACATCGCGAGCCATGTGGCGGTGATCGACGCAGGCCAGATCGTCGAACATGGGGCCACCTATGACATCTTCACCGCGCCGCAACACGCGACGACGCGGTCCTTCCTTTCGGGCGTGACCGGCGTCACCCTGCCTGCTTTCGTCAAAGAACGGCTGACCCAAACCGCCCCTGCAACGGGCGGCGAAGAGGTGATCCGCGTCACCTTTGCAGGCGCCCATGCCACCGATCCGATGTTGGCGCGGCTGACGCAGGATATGGGCATTCCGGTCAATATCCTTGCGGGCGCTGTCGAAGAGATCGGAACCCGGCCCTTCGGCAACCTGCTGGTGTCTCTGCCGGTGGCGCAGGCCGCCCAAGCGCGCGCCTTTTTGGAACAACACGGGCTTCTGACGGAGGTGCTGGGCTATGTCGGCTAATCTGATTAACCTTTTGATCGAAGCGACGGGGCAAACGCTCTATATGGTGGCGGTATCCGCGATTCTTGGCACGGTCTTTGGCCTGCCGCTGGGGCTGTTTCTCGCCACCTCGCAACGCGGAGAACTGCTGTCCGCGCCTTGGGTGAACAAGGTGCTCGGGCTGGTGGTGAACGCCACGCGCTCCGTTCCGTTTATCATTCTCGTTGTGGCGATCATTCCCTTTACCCGGATGGTGGCCGGCACCTCTATTGGCACCACGGCGGCCATTGTGCCGCTGACTATCGCGACGGTCCCCTTCATCGCGCGTCTGGTGGAAAACGCGATCCGTGAAGTCGATTCCGGGTTGATCGAAGCCGCCCGCGCGATGGGTGCGACCCCGCTGCAGATCATCCGCAAAGTGCTGCTGCCCGAAGCGCTCCCCGGCATCACGCTGGGCCTGACCTTGGCGATTGTCAGCCTGATTGGCTATTCCGCCATGGTCGGGGCCGTAGGGGGCGAAGGGCTGGGAGACCTTGGTATTCGATATGGATATCAACGGTTTATGCCTGACGTTATGGCAATCGTCGTGATCATTCTTATCGTCTTGGTACAGCTTGTGCAGTCCATCGGCGAGCGTATCGCCAGCGCCGTGGACAAACGGGCCACCAAAAGCGGCGGCCAATAGGCCGCGCCTTACACCCGCTCTCTCAATCTAAGGAGACTACTATGCTTCGTCTTACGACACTCACCTCCGTTCTGGCGCTGATGGCCATCGGTCTTGCCGCCGAGGAAATCAAAGTCGGCGTTTCCCCGGCGAGCACGCCGAGATCATGGAAGAGGTCGCCCGTATCGCCGAGCCGATGGGCTTGGACATCGATGTGGTCGAATTCTCTGACTACGTGGTCCCGAACCAAGCGCTGGCCGATGGCGACATTCAGGCCAACTCGTTCCAGCACGTGCCCTATCTTGAAGCGCAGATGAAAGACCGCGGCTTTGAGTTGAGCGTCGTTGGCAACACCATCACGACCCCCATGGGTGTCTATTCGGACAAGATCACCGCGCTTGCCGATCTGGAAGAAGGGGCCACATTCGGCATCCCGAACGATCCCACAAACGGTGGCCGCGCGCTGCTGGTCCTGCAAGAACTGGGTCTGATCAAGGTGGATGAGGCCGCAGGTCTGGTGCCGACCGTGCTCGACATCACCGAGAACCCCAAGGACCTGTCCTTCAAAGAGCTTGATGCCGCCCAACTGCCGCGGTCGCTGGCCGATCTGGATGCGGCTTTGATCAATACCAACTACGCGATTGCCTCGGGTCTGAGCCCCAAGGAAGATTCCATCGCGATGGAAAGCGCCGAGAACCCATATGTGAACGTCATCGCCGTGCGCAAAGGCGACGAGGAAGCCGCATGGGTTGAGACACTGCTCAAGGCCTATCATTCCGATGAAATCAAAGCCTTCATCGATGAAAGCTATCAGGGCACTGTTATCACCTCCTGGTAAACGCGCGCTTTCAGAGCGTCACGACAGACTTGACCCGCCCCGCGCGGGTCAAGATCACCATCGCCCCAAAGGGGCTGCATTTCGGCAGGTTAAGACTCCTCTCCAATTAGGTTGAGTCTGACGGTCGGCCAAAACAATTAAATTACTGTTTAGGAATACCGCGTAGCTCTCGCCTATCGTTGCGAGGGGCAAAAGTGCCCCCGGCTAAATTCTACGCAGACTTCTTAACATGAAAATTATGTTGCGTTGCGGCGTGAGAATTTTGTTGAAAAGTTCAATTCCACCCGTATCGTGAAATCACGAGGGGTTTTTTCACATGACCCGGGGCTTGCCCTTCCTGATGTCTGACAGGGGCCGATGGTCGCGAAACATGTGAACGGGACGTTCAATTAGAAGAAGCGACCATAACAGACCTAGGGAGAATATCATGAAGACCGTGAAACTGATGGGCACCGCCGCCAGCCTGCTTGTGATGGGTGTCACCCAATCTGCCGCGCAGGATTTGACCGTGGGGTATTTCCTCGAATGGCCGATGCCGTTCCAATATGCCAAGGCCGAGGGGATGTATGACGAAGCCCTTGGCACCAGTGTGAATTGGGTCAGCTTCGACTCCGGCACAGCCATGTCGGCGGCGATGGCGTCGGGCGATGTGCATATGTCGGTAAGCCAAGGCGTGCCGCCCTTCGTGGTGGCGACCTCGGCGGGGCAAGATATTCAGATTCTTGATGTCGCAGTCAGCTATTCCGAGAATGATAACTGCGTGATCCGGGAGGAGTTAGAGATCGATAAATCCTCCGTCGCGGAACTGGCAGGCAAGAAGGTCGCCGTGCCACTCGGCACCGCTGCGCACTACGGTTTTCTCAAACAAATGAGCCACTTCGGCGTCGATGTTGGGTCGCTTGATGTGGTCGACATGGCGCCGCCTGATGGCGCTGCAGCCATCGCGCAGGGTTCGGTCGATATGGCCTGCGGCTGGGGCGGCTCTCTGCGGCGGATGCTGGAGCATGGCAATATCCTTTTGACGGGCGCCGAGAAAGAAGAACTGGGCATTCTCGTTTTCGATGTGACCTCTGGCCCGGCGTCTTGGGTGGCTGAAAATTCCGATACGGTGTCTGCTTTCCTGAAAGTCACGGCAGAAGCGAATGCGATGTGGGCCGATGAGGCCAATCAAGCCAAGATGCTGCCCGTGATCGCCAAGGACGCCGGCATGGACGAAGACGCCACGATGGAAACGATCGCGACCTTCACCTTCCCCTCGCTTGAGGATCAGATGGGAGAGAAATGGCTCGGGGGTGGCGCGCAGGAGTTCATGAAAGGCGTCGCAGATGTCTTTGTCGAAGCGGGCGCGATCGACGCGGCGCTCGACAGCTACGACGACGCGGTCAACACCGGTCCGTTGCAGGCCGCAGGCGAGATGTAAGCCAAGACGGCTCAATACGGGGCCGCCCCCAATCTTTGCCCGGTTCGTTGTAGCCGAAGAGCCGGGCAGGCGGGGGCGGTCTTACAAAAATAGCAGGGGGCACCGGGGCGGCATGTCGGGACTAAAAATCGAAAATCTGTCGATGCGGTTCGACCTGCCCAATGGCGGTCACGTACAGGCGCTTGAAAACGTATCGCTTGACCTTGCCGAAGGCCAATTGATGTCGGTGCTGGGGCCCTCGGGTTGTGGCAAGACGACGCTTCTGAACATCGTTGCGGGATTTCTTGCGCCAACCTCGGGCGAGATCGTTTTGAATGGCCACAACGTGACCGGGCCGGATGCAGAGCGGGGCATGGTCTTTCAGCAGGGTGCGCTGTTTGAATGGATGTCGGTGCGCGAGAACGTGAGTTTTGGCCCTCGGATGAAGGGGCAGAGCGAAAAGCAATACGGGGCCGAGGTCGACCACCTGCTCGATATCGTCGGGCTGCGGGACTTCAAGGAAAAGGCGATCTACGAACTTTCCGGCGGGATGCAGCAGCGGGTGGCGCTGGCGCGTTGTCTGGCAAATGATCCCGACGTGATCCTGATGGATGAGCCTTTGGGCGCGCTTGATGCCCTGACCCGTGAAAAGATGCAAAGCCTTGTTCTGAAGCTTTGGAAAGAGACGGGCAAGACCATCATCCTCATCACCCATTCGGTCGAAGAAGCGCTGCTGCTGGGCGAGCGGCTCTTGGTCATGGCACCGCGTCCGGGGCGCATTCACCGCGAATACCGTCTGCCCTTTGCCGATCTGGGTGTGGGCCATGATCTGCGCGAAGTTAAGAAACACCCTGAATTCGCCGAAAGACGCGAAGAGATCCTTGGTATGATCTGGGACATGGAAGAAGAGATTATGGGCCGGACGGAGGACGCATAATGGTTATCCTACTGATTTATATCGTTATCTTTGTCGTCTCATTCTTTTTGGTGCGTCTTGCCGTCGACCAGACTGCGAATGGATTTGTTGCGCGCAAGACCGTCACCTTTGGCGATGAAAGCGCTGTCACCTCGAACCGCACCGCCAGCGTAATCTCGATCCTGACGATCTTTTTGCTGTGGGGCGCTTTTACCGGCTCGTCGCTGCTGCCCCGGTTTTTGCATGCGCCCGGCCCCTTTGAGGGGCTGGCCGAGCTGACCTATACCGCAGAGGCCGAAGACGGCAGCCGCGATGATGCGACGATCACCGTCTTGGTGCATCCCGTGGGCGAAGATGCCGATACGCCGCAGGTCGATCCCGGCGAAGGCTGGGCCAAGAATGACGCTTTCACCATCGGCGCATGGCGGTCGGGGCTTTTGCGCGTCGATAAGAATGACGACAAGGGCCGCGATGTCGGGCACCGCGTCGTCGCGGTGAACGGCCAGGAGATCGTGCCGGGTGGGGAGGTGCTGACTGACTTTGGCCGCGTCGGCATGTCGCCCAAGGGCACGCTTAATTTTGAGCCTGCGAAGGGCTGGCAGATGGAGCCGATTTGGCTGCCGCCACCTGAGGCCGTGGTCGCCCGGTTGGGTGAGATTTCCAGCCAAGGTTACCGGGACAGCACCCTGTGGGAGCATCTGGGCTATTCGCTTTTCCGCGTTGTCGTGGGCTTTGCCCTTGGGGCGCTGGTGGGCATTCCGCTGGGCTATGCCATGGGCCTGTCGGGCTGGTTCCGCGGGTGGTTCGATCCGATTGTCGAATTCATGCGCCCCGTGCCGCCGCTTGCGCTGATTCCGTTGGTGATCATCTGGGCGGGCATCGGCGAGGTGGGCAAGATCATCCTGCTGTTCCTTGCGGCCCTATGGATCATGGCCATCGCTGCGCGGTCGGGCGTGTCGGGGGTGAATATCACCAAGGTCCACGCGGCCTATTCGCTTGGCGCGTCCAAGGCGCAAATCATGCGCCATGTTATCGTGCCGAACTCTCTGCCCGAGATCTTTACCGGGGCGCGGGTGGCGATGGGCGTCTGCTGGGGCACGGTGGTGGCCGCCGAACTGGTGGCCGCAGAAAAGGGGCGGGGATGATGATCATGGTCGCCTCCAAATTCCAGCTGACCGACATCGTACTGATGGGGATCATCCTGATTGGCGTCATCGGTTTTGGCATCGACATGTTGATGCGCAAGGCCGAGCGGCTGTTGGTGCCTTGGAAGGGGCGGTCTTAACCCCGCCCGCCTCAGTTCATCGCTTTCGAGGAGAAACACTTGCCAGACGCCGAATTCCGCGCCACAGTGAAAAAATGGAGGATATTTTCACATGACCCGAGCGAAAAGGCAGGGGGCCGAGGCCACGGCGCCACGCTCACTAGGGGCCGATTTACGCGCGATCCGCAAGGGGCGCAGACTGACCCTGACCGATATGGCCGAGGCGTTGGACCGTTCCGTTGGCTGGGTCAGTCAGGTCGAACGCGATATCTCGACCCCCTCCATCTCAGATCTGCGACGCATGGCCGAGATCTTGGATGTGCCGGTCTCTCTGCTCTTTGGCGAAGCGACAGTGACCCCCGAAGAACGCGGCTATGTTGTGCGCGCCGGGGCACGGCGGGCCATGGGAAGTGCGGCCAACGGGTTGACGGAAGAGTTGCTTTCCCCCGATCTGACCGACAGTTTCGAGGTCATCCATTCGACCTTTGCAGCCTATTCGGGGCTGGAGGCGCCCGTCATGCGCGAAACGCAGGAGGTGGGCTTTGTCATCTCGGGCCGGTTGAACCTGAAGATTGCAGAGCGCAGCTTTACCGTCTGCCCCGGCGACAGCTTTCGCATTCGGGGCGAATATTACACTTGGGACAACCCCTACGACACGCCCGCCGTGGTGGTCTGGGTGATCTCTCCGCCGGTTTACTGAACCGGGTTTTCATCAATTCAAATTGTTTCAAACTGACCGGGGGCGCCATTGGTCAGCCTTTGGCAGTGCTTGGCAAAGGGAGCTGAACGTGGCTGATTTTCCGACAACGGCGCGGGTCGTGATCATCGGGGGCGGCGTGGTTGGGGTCTCGACCCTCTACCACCTTGCCCGTGCGGGTTGGACCGATTGCGTCCTGCTTGAAAAGAACGAGCTCACCGCGGGCTCCACTTGGCATGCGGCGGGCAACTGCCCCAATTTCTCGAATTCATGGGCGGTGATGAACATGCAGCGCTACGGGCTAGAGATGTACCGCAGCTTGGGCGAGGCGGTGGGCTATCCGATCAACTACCACGTGACCGGGGCGCTGCGATTGGCCCATAGCCGTGAACGGATGCAGGAGTTTGAACATGTCGCCTCCATGGCCCGCGCGCAGGGGCTGGGGATGGAGATGTGCACCCCCGCCGAGCTGAAAGAGCATAATCCGTTCATAGAGCTACATGACCTTGCGGGCGGGTTGTGGGATCCCTTGGATGGGGACATTGACCCGGCACAACTGACCCAAGCCCTTGCCAAAGGCGCGCGGGAGGCAGGGGGCAAATTCACCGCTTTACCCCCGCCACCGGCATAGATCGCGATGGGGACGAATGGATCGTCCATACCGAAAAGGGCGATATCCGCTGCGAGAAGGTGGTCAACGCCGCCGGCTATTACGCGCAGCGGGTCGGCGAATGGTTCCGCCCCCATGGCGGCCGCCGGGTGCCTGCCGTGGTGATGAGCCATCAGTATTTCCTGACCGAAGAAATCCCCGAGCTGGCCGCATGGACCGCCGAAAAGGGCCAAAAAATGCCGATGGTCCGCGATGTGGACAGTTCCTATTACCTGCGGCAAGACAAGAACGGTCTGAACCTCGGTCCCTATGAGCGCAACTGCAAAGCCCATTGGATCACCCCCGACGATCCGATGCCCGAGGATTTCAGCTTTCAGCTCTACCCCGATGATCTGGACCGGCTGGAATGGTATATCGAAGACGCCATGGCGCGGATGCCGCTTTTGGGCCAAAGCGGTGTGGGGCGGGTGATCAATGGGCCGATCCCCTATGCGCCCGATGGCTTGCCGATGCTCGGCCCGATGGCCGGCGTGCCAAATGCCTTTGAGGCGCATAGCTTTACCTTCGGCATCGCGCAGGGCGGCGGCGCGGGCAAGGTCATGGCCGAATGGATCATGGCGGGTGAAACAGAGTGGGACATGTGGGATGTCGACCCGCGCCGCTTCACTGCCCATGCCGATCACGACTTCACCCTCGCCAAGGCTTTAGAGACCTATGGTCATGAATATGCGATGCATTTCCCGCATCACGCATGGCCTGCGGGGCGCGATAAGAAACTGTCGCCGCTGCAAGACCGCCTGCGCGCGGCGGGCGGTCAGATGGGCGCCTACAACGGGTGGGAACGGGCGAATTGGTTCGCAAAACCCGGCGATGATACTTCGGAAGAGGCGACCCAGACATGGGACAGGGCTGGCCCATGGGCCGTCCGGGTCCGGGCGGAGGTCGAGGCGGTGCGCGACCATGTCGGCGTGCTGGACCTGCCCGGTTTCTCACGCTTTGCGCTGGCGGGACCGGGCGCTGCGGACTGGCTGCTGGGGCGGATCGCAGGCGCGCTGCCCAAAGTGGGGCGGATGACACTGGGCTATTTCCCCGACAGCCGGGGGCGGGTGCTGACCGAAATGTCGATCCTGCGGCATGCGGAAGATGAATTCACCCTGATCACCGCCGCCCCCGCGCAATGGCATGACTTTGAACTGCTGCGCGATGCGTTGCCCAAAGGGGGGCGATCAGCCTGACGGATCAAACAGATCAAGTCTCGACCCTGATCCTCTGTGGCCCGAAATCCCGTGCGCTTTTGGCACCACTGGCTCCCGATGCCGATCTGGCATTGCCGTGGCTCAGCCATCAAAAGGCATCTGTGCAGGGCAAGCCCGCGTTGCTTGCGCGGGTCTGTTTCGCAGGCGAGTTGGGCTGGGAAATCCACGCGGCGCCCTCGGATATGCCCGCGATCTATGATGCGGTCATCGCGGGCGGGGCCGTACCTTTCGGGATGTTCGCGCTCAATTCCATGCGGCTTGAAAAAGGCTACCGCACCTGGAAAGGCGATCTGTCGCAGGAATACACTTTGCTGGAAGCCGGGTTGGACCGGTTCATCCGGTTGGAGAAACCGCAGGCGTTTCCGGGCAAAGCGGCGCTGGTTGCCGAACGGGCGGCGGGGCCGCAGCGGCGCTTCGTCACGTTGGTCGTTGAGGGCAATCCACAAGACGCGCCAGCGATGGCCACACTGCGCCTGAAGGGCCGGGTTGTGGGCGAAGTGACCAGCGGCGGCTATGGCTACCGCGCCGATGCCTCCATCGCCCTCGGGGTGGTTCAGGCCGAGGCTGCCGTGCCGGGCACCGACCTCACGGTGGAAATCTTTGGCCAGAGTTACCGCGCCACGGTGCAGCCCGACGCGCCGCTTTGGGACAGTGAAAACACCCGCATCCGCGCGCAGGAGGTCTGAAATGGTACAGCTGCCTTCCAAAGCCCGCGCCGTCATCATCGGCGGTGGCGTGATCGGCTGTTCGGTCGCGTACCATCTGACAAAGCTCGGCTGGACCGATGTCGTGTTGCTGGAACGTAAACAACTTACCTCTGGCACCACATGGCACGCGGCAGGGCTGATCGCGCAGCTGCGCGCGACGCAGAACATGACGCGGCTGGCGAAATATTCCCAAGAACTCTACGGCGCGCTTGAGGCGGAAACCGGGGTCGCCACGGGGTTCAAGCGCGTGGGGTCGATCACTGCCGCGCTGACACCTGCGCGGCGCGAGGAAATCCTGCGTCAGGCCGCCATGGCCCGCGCCTTTGGCGTGGAGGTCGAGGAAATCACCCCCGCGGAAGTGCACGCCAAGTATCCCCACATTGAGACCGAAGGCATGACCGGCGCGGTCTATCTGCCGAAAGACGGGCAGGGCGATCCGGCCAATATTGCACTGGCGTTGGCCAAGGGCGCGCGGGCGCGTGGCGCGATCGTGGCAGAGCGGATCAAGGCCACCGGCGTGGTGCGCGCGGGGCGTAGGGTCACAGCAGTAGATTGGGCCGGGGAGGATGGCAGCGCGGGGCAGATCGAGGCCGAGCATGTCATCAATTGCGCAGGCATGTGGGGGCGGGACGTGGGCAGGATGCTGGGCAGCAACGTGCCGCTGCAAGCTTGTGAGCATTTCTATATCGTCACCGAAGCCATTCCCTCCTTGCGTGAATTGCCGGTGCTGCGTGTCCCCGATGAGTATGCCTATTACAAAGAGGATGCGGGCAAAATCCTGCTTGGTGCGTTTGAGCCTGTCGCCAAGCCATGGGCGCTGCAGGGCATCCCCGAGAGTTTCGAGTTTGACCAACTGCCCGAAGATTTCGACCATTTCGAGCCGATCCTTGAGATGGCCGTCAAACGGTTGCCACTGCTGGCGGACGCGGGGATTCACACCTTTTTCAATGGTCCCGAAAGTTTCACCCCCGATGATGCCTATCACCTCGGTCAGGCCCCCGAGATGGACAATGTCTGGGTCGCCGCCGGGTTCAACTCTATCGGGATTCAGTCGGCGGGCGGCGCGGGCATGGCGCTGGCGCAATGGATGGAAGACGGGCAAAAACCCTTTGATCTGGGTGACGTGGACATCGCGCGAATGCAGCCGTTTCAGGGCAATAAGACCTATCTGGCGACGCGGTCGACCGAAACGCTGGGCTTGCTCTATGCCGATCACTTTCCCTATCGCCAAAAGGCGACCGCGCGGGGCATCCGGCGCAGCCCGGTGCACGCACATCTGCTGGAGCATGGCGCGGTCATGGGCGAATTCGCGGGCTGGGAACGGGCCAATTGGTTTGCGGATGCCGGCCAAGAGCGTGAATACCGCTACGCTTGGGGGCGGCAGAACTGGTTCGACAATCAAGCCGCCGAACACGCCGCCATCCGCACGGGCGTCGGGCTTTATGATATGTCGTCCTTCGGCAAGATCCGGGTCGAGGGGCCAGAGGCCGAGGCTTTCATGAACCATATCTGCGGTGCGCAGATGGCGGTGCCGGTGGGCAAGATTGTCTATACGCAATTCCTCAACCCTCGGGGCAGGATCGAGGCGGATGTCACCGTGACGCGGCTCAGCGAAACGGCCTATCTCGTCGTCACCCCCGCCGCGACGCGGCTGGCGGATGAAACATGGCTGCGCCGTCATACGGGCGAGCGCCTTGTTGTGATCACGGATGTGACGGCGGGCGAAGCGGTCCTCGCCATAATGGGGCCAAAGGCGCGGGAGGTTTTGCAGGCGATATCCCCCAATGACTTCTCTAACGAGACGCACCCCTTCGGCATGGCGCGGGAGATCGAGATCGGCATGGGGCTCGCCCGGGCGCACCGCGTGTCATACGTGGGCGAACTGGGTTGGGAGCTTTACGTCAGCACTGAAATGGCGGCCCATGTCTTTGAGGTGCTGATCGAAGCAGGCGCGGCCTATGGGCTGAAACTCTGCGGGCTGCACGCGATGGACAGTTGCCGGATCGAAAAGGGCTTTCGCCATTTCGGCCATGACATCACCTGCGAGGACCATGTGCTGGAGGCGGGCTTGGGCTTTGCGGTGAAGACCGACAAGCCCGATTTCATTGGCCGCGACGCGGTGTTGCGCAAGAAGGAGGCGGGGCTGACCCTGCGGATGGTGCAATTCCGTCTGACGGACCCGGAGCCGCTGCTGTATCACGCCGAGCCGATCCTGCGGGACGGGCAACTCGCGGGCTATCTCAGTTCGGGCAATTACGGGCATCACTTGGGCGGCGCGGTCGGGCTGGGCTATGTGCCCTGCGAAGGGGAAAGCGTCCCCGACCTGCTGGGCTCGACCTATGAGATCGACGTCGCGGGCCGCCGGATCAAGGCCGAGGCGAGCCTGAAACCGATGTATGATCCCAGCGGGGCGCGCTCGAAAAGCTAGGCCCCGCGCCCGCCCAGAAATCGCGCCCTTCGCAGGCTTATGCCGCCCTCTTTGACATAGATCAAAGCGGTGGTCTCAGCCGCATGCGATCCGTCTCCCAAAGATGAAGGGATTCGGAATATGTTCGATACGCTCAAGTTGATCGTGCTTGCGCTTATAGTGTTTTTTGCAGCACTCGGGGCGGATTGGGCGCGCGATCCGGCTTATATGGTCCATGCCCTGCTGATCATGCTGGTGGCGGCGGGGTTGTTCTTTTGGCAGTTGCGCCGAATGCCTGTTGAGGATGCACGGCCTGCCGTGTCCATGGCGCCGCAGGGCTATATGGATGGTCCGATCCGCTATGGCGTGATTGCCACCGCCTTTTGGGGCGTGGTGGGGTTTCTGGTCGGCACCTTCATCGCCTTTCAGCTCGCCTTTCCGGCCCTCAATATCGAATGGGCGCAGCCCTATGCGAACTTTGGCCGGCTTCGCCCGCTGCACACCAGCGCGGTGATTTTCGCCTTTGGGGGCAATGCCTTGATCGCCACGTCGTTCTACATCGTGCAGCGCACCTCTTCGGCGCGGCTCTGGGGTGGGAACGCGGCGTGGTTCGTCTTTTGGGGCTATCAGCTTTTCATCGTGCTGGCGGCGACAGGCTATCTGCTGGGGGCCACCCAATCCAAGGAATATGCCGAGCCGGAGTGGTACGTCGACATCTGGCTGACCATGGTTTGGCTGACCTACCTCGCCGTATTCTTCGGCACGATCCTGAAGCGGCGCGAGCGTCATATCTATGTCGCCAATTGGTTCTTTCTGGCCTTCATCATCACCGTGGCGATGCTGCATGTGGTCAACAACCTCGCCATCCCGGTGTCGATCTGGGGCTCGAAATCGGTGCAGGTCTTTGCGGGCGTGCAGGATGCCATGACGCAGTGGTGGTATGGCCATAACGCGGTGGGTTTCTTCCTGACAGCCGGTTTCCTTGGGATGATGTATTACTTCGTGCCAAAGCAGGCTGGCCGCCCGGTCTATAGCTACAAGCTGTCGATCATCCACTTCTGGGCGCTGATCTTTCTTTATATCTGGGCCGGGCCGCACCACCTGCATTACACCGCCTTGCCCGATTGGGCGGCGACGCTGGGGATGGTGTTTTCGATCATCCTGTGGATGCCCAGTTGGGGCGGGATGATCAACGGTCTGATGACGCTCGAAGGCGCGTGGGACAAGATCCGCACCGATCCGATCATCCGCATGTTCGTCGCCTCGCTCGCCTTTTACGGCATGTCGACCTTTGAAGGGCCGATGATGTCGATCCGCGCGGTAAACTCGCTGAGCCACTACACCGACTGGACCATCGGCCATGTGCATTCCGGCGCGCTTGGATGGAACGGGCTGATCACCTTTGGCGCGCTTTACTTCCTGACGCCACGGCTCTGGGGTAGGGCGCAGATGCACTCCATGGCGGCGATCAACCTGCACTTCTGGCTCGCGACCCTTGGCATCGTTCTCTACGCGGCGTCGATGTGGGTCTCAGGCATTATGGAGGGGCTGATGTGGCGTGAGGTCGATGCCAATGGCTTCCTCGTCAACAGCTTTGCCGACACCGTCGAAGCCAAATTCCTGATGTATGTGGTCCGAGGTCTGGGCGGGGTGCTCTACCTCGCGGGCGGTGCAGTGATGGTCTGGAACATGTGGATGACCATCCGCGCCCCGCAAGCCCGTCCCGTCACCGTCGCCCTGCCAGCGGAGTAAGATCAATGGCCAAGAACCCCCACAGCCCGAACTATGACCCCGCTGACGATCCCAAGGTCGTAACCGCCAGCGAAGGCGTGAAGACGGGCAAAATCCCCAACGAACTGCCGCCCGAGACGCAGACGATCACCTTTCACCAGCGGTTCGAGCGCAATGCGACCCTGCTGCTGATTGCCTCGCTCGGGGTGGTCAGCATCGGCGGGATCGTTGAAATCGCGCCGCTCTTTTGGCTGGAGAATACCATCGAAGAGGTCGACGGCATGCGCCCCTATTCGCCGCTGGAACTGGCGGGGCGGGAAATCTATGTGCGCGAGGGCTGCTATGTCTGCCACAGCCAGATGATCCGCCCGATGCGCGACGAGACCGAGCGCTATGGCCACTACAGCCTTGCCGCGGAATCGATGTACGATCACCCGTTCCAATGGGGCTCTAAACGCACCGGGCCGGATCTGGCGCGGGTCGGCGGGCGCTATTCGGATGAGTGGCATGTCGATCACCTGATGGACCCGCAATCGGTGGTGCCGGAAAGCGTGATGCCGAAATACGCCTTTCTGATGGACGCCAAGCTCGAGCCCGAGGGTGTGACAGATTTGGTGGCGACCCACCGGACGGTCGGCGTGCCCTATAGCGATGAGATGATCACAAATGTCCGTGGCGATTTCCGGGTGCAGGTCGATCCCATGGGGGACTACGACGGGCTGCTGGAACGCTACCCCGGCGCGCAGGTGCGCAGCTTCGACGGGCAGCCGGGCATCAGCGAAATGGATGCCCTGATCGCCTATCTGCAAATGCTCGGGACGCTGGTCGATTTCTCGACCTTCGTGCCCGACGCCACCCGCTGAGGAGCCTGCCATGGACACCTATTCTTTCCTGCGCGAACTGGCAGACAGCTGGGCGCTTCTGATCCTGACGTTGATCTTTCTCGGCGTCATTGGTTGGGCCTTTCGCCCCGGCGCGCGCGCCCTGCACGACGATGCCGCCGCCGTCCCATTTCGCAACGAAGAGCCTGACCAAGCCCGCCATGACGGAGCCCAGCCATGACCGACAATCGCAAGATCGACCCCGCCACCGGGACCGAGACCACAGGCCACAGTTGGGACGGGATCGAAGAGCTGAACACGCCCCTGCCGCGCTGGTGGCTCTGGACCTTTTACGCCACCGTCGTCTGGGGCGTGATCTATACCATCCTCTATCCCGCATGGCCGATGGTCTCGGGTGCTACGGCGGGGCTTTTGGGCTATTCCACCCGCGGTGAAGTCGCCGCCGAGATCGCCCGCGTGGACCTGTCGAACGCCGATCTGACGCAGAGCCTCGTGACCGTCGATCTGGCGGTGCTGAAGGACAACGAAGAACTGCACCGTTTTGCGACGCAGGCCGGGCGCTCGGTCTTTGCCGCCAATTGCTCGCAATGCCACGGCGCGGGGGCGGGGGTGTCGTGGCCTCGGGCTACCCCAACCTTTTGGACGACGATTGGCTCTGGGGCGGCACGATGGAGGATATCGCCTATACAGTGCGCCACGGTATCCGTAACGAAGATGACCCCGACGCGCGCTTCTCTGAAATGCCGCCCTTTGACTGGATGGAAGAGGCCGATCTCGACGCCACCGTGCATTTCGTTCGCAGCCTGTCGGGGCTTGAGCATGACGCGGGCGCGGCGCGGGCGGGAGCGGAAGTCTTTGCCGACAACTGTAGCGCTTGCCATGGGGAACGCGGCCTTGGCGACCGTGAGATGGGCGCGCCGAACCTTGCCGATGCGATCTGGCTGCGCGGCGGCAGCCATGATGCGATCCTGCGGCAACTCAAAACGCCGCGCATGGGGGTGATGCCGCCGTGGCAGGCCCGTCTGGGCGAGGCCGAGGTGCGCGCTGTGACCGCCTATGTCCACGGTCTGGGCGGGGGCGAGGCTGCGGTCGATGCCGAGGGTGCAGCCGCCGATTGAGTAGGTATGACAAAATGATCTGCGGATTGATGCAGATCAAAGCGGCCTGCGCCCCGCGGGTGTAGGCCGCAAGACGTAACCCCGGAGCATACCGCCGATGTCCAACGCCGCCCCCGCTTTTTGCCGCACGAGAGCCGATTTTTCCCCGCCGGGTGAGCGGCTTCTTTCGCCGGTTAAAATGGGTGATCCTGATCCTCACGCTGGGGGTCTATTACGTCACCCCGTGGATCGCTGGGACAGGGGGCCGAACCTGCCGGACCAAGCGGTTCTGGTCGATCTCGCCAACCGGCGCTTCCATTTCTTCTGGATCGAGATTTGGCCGCATGAGTTTTACTTTGTGGCCGGGTTGCTGATCATGGCGGGGCTGGGCTTGTTCTTGTTCACCTCCGCTCTGGGTCGGGTCTGGTGCGGCTATGCCTGCCCGCAAACCGTCTGGTCCGATCTCTTCATGACCGTCGAACGCTGGATCGAGGGCGACCGCAACGCCCGTATTCGTTTGCACAACGCGCCGTGGAGCCTGCGCAAGGCGCGGCTGCGGGGGCGAAATGGCTGGTCTGGCTGCTGATCGCGGTGGCCACGGGCGGGGCGTGGGTCTTTTACTTTGCCGATGCGCCCAGTCTGGCGCGCGACCTAGTGACCCTGCAAGCCGCCCCCGTCGCCTATGCCACCATTGCCGTGCTGACCGCCACGACTTTTATCTTTGGCGGCTTCATGCGCGAACAGGTCTGCATCTACATGTGCCCTTGGCCCCGCATTCAAGGCGCGATGATGGACCCCGGCACGCTGACCGTCGGCTACCGCAAATGGCGAGGGGAGCCGCGCGGCAAGGGCGGGGTAAAGCGCCAGAAAGCGGCGGCAGAGGCGATCGGCAGCGGCAATGCGGTGGCGCGCTACGGCGCGGCGCTGGACAAAAACACCGCAGGCGACCGCCAATCGCGGGATGGAGAGGTCTTGGGCGATTGCATCGATTGCAACGCCTGTGTCGCGGTCTGCCCGATGGGGATCGACATCCGCGAAGGCCAGCAGATGGAATGTATCACCTGCGCGCTCTGCATCGACGCCTGCGACGATGTGATGGCCAAGATCGGCCGCCCGCGCGGGCTAATCGACTACCTCGCGCTGGATGATGAGCCGCCCACTGCGCCCAAGGCGAGCGCCGCCGTGGCGGGCCTTGCCGAGACACCGGCAGGGGATGTCGCCGGGGCCATCCAGCCTCCGTGGCAGCCCAAGCCGCTTTGGCAGCATGTCTTCCGCCCTCGGACGCTCATCTACACCGCCGCGTGGGCCACCATCGGTGTGGCGCTTGTCGTGGCCCTGTTCATCCGGCCCGAGATCGACATGACCATCGCCCCGGTGCGCAACCCGACCTTCGTTACCCTGTCGGATGGATCGATCCGCAACGCCTATGACATCCGTCTGCGCAACAAACATGGGGAGGCGCGGGCGTTCCGGCTGTCTCTCGCGGGGGACCATGGCTTGGGCCTCAGCATCGAGGGGGCGCCTGATCCGGTGGTTGCTGTGCCCGCCGACACCACCCGCCTGCAACGGGTCTATGTGATCGCCCCGCCGCAGACCGAAGTCGCCGCAGCGCCGCGCAGCGGTCTGCGTTTTTGGGTCGAAGATATCCGCTCAGGCGAGCGGGCCTTTGGCGATACGATTTTCAATGGAAAGGACAGCCAATGACCGCAGCAGAGTTGCAAAGGCAACGCCCCCTCACAGGCTGGCATGTGCTGGCGATCTTCGTGGGCGGCTTTTCGATCATCATCGCGGTGAACCTCGCGCTTGCGTTCAACGCGGTGCGCACCTTTCCGGGCAAGGAAACCGAGTCGAGCTACATCGCCTCGCAGAATTTCGACACGGACCGCGCGGCGCAAGAGGCTTTGGGCTGGATGGTTGAAACAAATCTGACCGCCACCGCGCTGCGCTTGGCGGTGCAGGACGCTGGAGAGGCGGTGGTACGGCCCGAGATCATCGCGGCGACACTGGGCCGTGCGACCACTGTGGCGGACGACATGACGCCTGCCTTCGCGTGGGATGGCCATGCATGGGTGGCACCGGTCACCGCAGGCGCTGGCAACTGGAACCTCCGGATCGAGATGCGCGCCGCCGATGGCACGCTCTTTCGCCGCCGCATTTCGTTGCGGGTGACCCCATGACCGTTGCCGCCTGTCCGGGCTGTGTCGCAGCCGCCCCTCGGCCGAGGCCGCAGCGCAGCGGGTTGCAGAGAACGACGAGGCACTTCACCTCGCCTTGCCACAGATCCGCTGCGCGGCCTGTATTGCGGGGGTCGAGGGGGTCTTGGCCAAACTGCCCTCGGTCAAAACCGCGCGGGTGAACCTTGGGGCCAAGCGGGTGCGGATCGTCCTGATGCCCGGATATGACGCCAGCGCGGCGCTTCAGGCGTTGAACGATGCGGGCTTTGAGGCACATGAGTTGGATGCGACCGCCCTGCGCCCGGCGGGGGATGACACAGGCCGCCGTCTGCTGGCCCGTGCCGCCGTCGCGGGCTTTGCCATGATGAACGTGATGGCGGTTTCCGTCGCGGTCTGGTCCGGGGCGGGCGATATAACGCGAGAGATGTTTCACTGGGTTTCCGCGGCCATCGCGCTGCCTGCTCTGGCCTTCTCCGCGGTGCCGTTCTTTGCCTCGGCAGGGGTCGCCCTAAGGGCCGGGCGGATGAACATGGACGTGCCGATTGCGCTGGCGATCCTGCTGGCGGCGGCCACCTCACTTTATGAAACTTTTGCCGCCACGGGGGCGCATACATGGTTCGACGCGGCGCTGTCGCTGACCTTTTTCCTGCTGGTGGGCCGCTACCTTGAGCACCGCGCAAGGGCGACGGCGCGCTCTGCCGCGGCGGAATTGACGGCGCTGGAACTGCCGCGCGCCACCCGTCTGACCGCAAAGGGCCGTGAGACGGTGGAGGTGAGCGCCTTGATGCCCGACGACCGCATCGCCCTTGCCGCCGGGGCCCGCGCGCCGGTGGACGGCATGGCCTTGGGGGCCGCGATGGTGGACCGCTCCGCCCTGACCGGAGAGGCCGACCCCGTTGCCGTAGCGGCGGGCGGGGCGATCTGTGCGGGCGAGGTGATCCTCGGCGCGCCGCTGAACCTGCGCGTCACCCGCCGCGCCGAGGACAGCACCCTGCGCCGCCTTGCGGCCCTCGTCGAAGTGGCCGAGACGGGCAAGCACCGCTACAGCGGGATCGCGGACCGGGCGGCACGCCTTTACGCGCCGGTGGTGCATGGCTTGGCGGCGCTGGCATTCGCCGTTTGGTGGGGGCTGACGGGGGACCTCTATCAGGCGATCGCGGTGGCCACGGCGACGCTGATCATCACCTGCCCCTGCGCCTTGGCACTGGCCATTCCGGCGGTGACGGCGGCGATGACGGGGCGTTTGTTCCGCGCGGGCGTGCTGCTGAAATCCCCCACGGCGCTGGAGCGTTTGGCCGAGATCGACACGGTTCTGTTCGACAAGACCGGGACGCTGACTGAAGGCGTGGCGCGTCTGCCCGCTATTGATGCGCGCGCGGCTTCGGTGGCACTTGCCCTCGCGCAGGCGTCGGACCATCCGGCGTCACGCGCCCTGGCGGCGGCGCTGCAGGGTCATATGCCCGGCGAGTTGCGCGAATTGAGAGAGGTGCCGGGGCAGGGGATCAACGGTCTGTGGAACGGCGCGCCGGTTTCCTTGCGCCGGGGGCAGGATGGGCCAGAGCTGCAACTGCCAGACCGTTGCATCCCCCTGCCGCTGATTGAAACACCCCGCGCCGGTGCCGCAGAAGCGGTCAGCGCGCTGCAAGAGCGGGGGCTGGAGGTTGCCATGGTCACCGGCGATACCGCGCAGCGGGCGGCTATCTTGGCCCGAACATTGGGCATTGCCACAGTCTATGCCGCCGTCCGGCCAGAGGATAAGGCCGATCTGGTCCGCGATATGGCTGCGCAGGGCAGGCGGGTGCTGATGGTGGGCGATGGGCTGAATGACACAGCGGCTCTTGCGGGGGCCCATGCGTCCCTTGCCCCGGCCACGGCACTGGATGCGGCGCGGGTCGCCTCGGACGGGGTGATGCTGGGCGGTGATCTATCTGCGGTGGAGGATACGTTGCGTCTGGCGCGGCGGGCGCGCAGCCGCATCCGGCAGAACTTGGCCTTGGCCGCGGCCTACAATGCGGTTGCGATCCCGGTGGCGGTCATGGGCTTTGCCACCCCGCTGATGGCGGCGGCGGTGATGTCGTCCTCCTCTATCCTCGTGGTTTTGAATGCGGTGCGCCGATGAATATCCTGATCGTTCTGATCCCCGTCTCCATCTGCCTTGGCGCGGCCGGTCTTGCGGCCTGTCTTTGGACGCTGCGCAATGGGCAATACGATGATCTGGAAGGCGACGCCGCGCGGATTTTGCTGGAGAATGGGGAGGTGCCCAATGGCGAGGACCGACAGAACCCTAGGCCGGACAAAACGGCCTGAAGCGCAAAGGGTGGGCCGAAACCCGCGCTTTTGGTTCTGTGGCAGATTGCTTTCAGTCAGCGGCCTGCGAGGCCGAGATCAGCGCGTCCATGTCCTTGATCAGGACCGTCTGAGAGGTTTCAAGCGCGATGATATCCTGTTTGCGCAGGCGGGTCAGGGTGCGGCTGACGGTTTCGATCGTCAGGCCCAGAAAATCGGCGATGTCGCCGCGTGTCATGGGCAGGGCGCAGGTGGTGTGATTGCCGATCGACCGCCCGTTGCGCTCCGCCAGCGTGATCAGAAAGGACGCGAGTTTTTCCATTGCGGATTTGCGGGCCAGCATCATGAAGTGATCCTGCATCGCCGAGATCTCACGCAGGGCGGCGTTCAACAGCCGCTTATGCTTGTCGTTGTCTCCGCCGAAATCGTCGAGCGAATGGCGGCGGTGTGCGATCACCTCCGCCGCCTCGATCGCCTCGCAATCGCTGTGATGTAGCGCGCCATTGGGAAAGCCGATGATATCGCCCGGCAGGCCGAAGGCGATGACCTGCCGCCGCCCGTTGCCCAGCACGCGGGTCAGACGAAAGACACCCGAGGTGATCTCATAGATATGATGGGCGATGTCGCCTTCGCGAAACAGATGCGTCCCGACCGCCTGCCGCTTGCGAGGCGTCTGCGCGGCGGGGGCGCGGGGGCAAAGCTGTATCTCTGGCACTTTGACTGCGGGAGTGAACTCGTTTGATAGCGTCACGTACATGCGATCGTCCTTTCTGGGGCGCGGTCACATTCTCAGGTGTATGTCGCAGCAAGACCTGCGGTGTTGTATCCGTTTGTAACGCTTTGTCGCAGGGGGTGGTGCTGCGGGTGGTGCTCGCTTGGGTTGCGGACTATACAAGCGCAGCTTTTGTGGGTGATGGCTGTGACCGCGAAAAAATCCTTGTTGTTGATGACGATGCCAAGATCCGAACGCTTCTGAGGCGCTGCCTTGAAAGCGATGGCTACCTTGTGACCGAGGCGCATAACGCGCAAAGCGTGCGGGCGGCCTTTGCGGCGGAAGCCTTTGATCTGGTGACCTTGGATCTCAACCTCGGCGCCGAAGACGGGCTGGACATCGCGCGTGAGCTGCAGCGCGACCATGACGTGCCGATCTTCATGGTGACGGGCAAAGACGATGTGATCGACCGGGTTGTCGGGCTGGAACTGGGCGCGGATGACTATCTGACCAAACCGTTCCATGTGCGAGAAGTTTTGGCCCGTGTGAAATCGGTTCTGCGGCGCAGTGGCAAACGCGAGGCGGGCGCGCCTGCGCCGCAAAGCGACGACCCGTGGCTTACGCTCGATGGGTTGAAGATCAACCTCGACCGGATGCTGCTGCTGGGACGGGACGGGCAGGAGGGTGATCTGACCACGGCTGATTTCAAACTCTTGGCCGCCTTTCTAACCCACGCGAAGAAACCGCTGTCGCGCGACCGGCTGATGGACCTGATCGACGGGCAGAACTGGGCGCCTTTGGACCGGACAATCGACAACCAAGTGGCGCGGCTGCGCAAAAAGGTCGAGCGTGATCCGGCCCGTCCACTGTTGATCAAGACGGTGCGCGGGGTCGGCTATGTGCTGACAGAAAGCCCTGCCGAAAGCGCGGATTAATCTTGCAGCAGGCTGCGGAATGCCTCAGCCAAATCCGCCTGTCTGTAGGGTTTGCGCAGGATGGCGAAGGCATGGGCCTCCTCCTCTCCGCGCAGGACGTTTTCGGAAAAGCCTGAGGTGATCAATATCCGCAGGTGGGGCATGTCTTGCGCGACCCGTTTGGCCAAGGCATGGCCCGAAAGTTCGCCGGGCATCACCAGATCGGTAAAGACCACATCGATGTCGTCGCGCCGTTGCAGGATGTCCCAAGCGGCATCGCCGGTCGTTGCCGTAACGCAGTCGAATCCCAGCGTTCTCAGCCGGGTTTCGGACAGACGCAGCACCATTGGGTCATCCTCAACCAGCAGCACGCGCAGGCCGCTGCCGATGGCGGCGTGCCGCGCGGGGTCCTCACTCAATACGGGGCGCGCCCGTGCGCTGTCTTTAAGCGCCGGAAAATAGAGGCTGATCGTCGTGCCCTTGCCCAATTCGCTGTAAATCGCGATATGCCCGCCGGATTGCTTGATGAAGCCGTAAACCATCGACAGGCCCAGCCCCGTGCCTTGACCGACCGGCTTGGTCGAAAAGAACGGCTCCATCGCGCGGGTGCGGGTTTCGGGGGACATGCCTGCGCCCGTATCGGCGATCGACAGGCGGATGTAGTTGCCCATGTCGATGCCGATCTCTTGTGCGACATAGGTGTCATCAAGCTGCATGTTGCGGGTTTCCAACGTGATCTTACCGCCCGAGGGCATGGCATCCTGAGCATTGAGCGCGATGTTCAAGACGGCGGTCTGGAGTTGGGTGGCGTCTACCTTAGCCTGCCAGAGATCCTCGGCAAAGGCCGTCTCGACCGCGATATGGCCATGGATGGTACGCTTGAGCATCGCCACGGCCTTGGAGACTTCGGCGTTAAGGTCGATCACCGCGGCGTTCAGCGTGCTTTTGCGGGCAAAGACCATCAGACGAGAGGTCAGGTCTGCCCCGATCTCTGCGGCTTCAAGCGCGTCGGAAATCAGCGCGCCGCTTTTGGCAGAGGTTTCCGACATTTCCAGCAGTTCCAGATTGCCAATCACCACCGTCAGCAGGTTGTTGAAATCATGCGCGATGCCGCCGGTCATCTGGCCAATGGCATCCATCCGTTGCGAGCGGGCGGTGGCCTCTTCGGCGGCCTTTCTGCGCGACAGATCGTGCATGATGCCGACAAAGGCGACCTCGCCAGAGATGTCCGCGCGGCCCACGGACAAGTGCAGCGGGAAAACGCTGCCGTCGGCGCGCAGCCCTTCGACATCGCGGCCCACGCCGATGATGCGTTTCTCGCCGGTATCAAGGTGGTGGCGCAGGAAGCCGTCGTGTTGAACGGCCATATCCCCCGGCATCAGCATGCGCACGTTTCTCCCCACCAACGCCTCGACCGAATGGCCAAAAGCGCCGCCGCGGCCTTGTTCACCCGCAGGATATTGCCCGCGCGATCCGCCACCACCATGGCGTCAACGGCGGCGTCCAGAAGGGCCAGCAGAACGGGGCTTTCATCGTTGATCTTCATGCACGGGGTCCGTTTGTGGGGATGCGGGGCAGGGCATGCGATAGCGCGGCTAAGGGCTTGGGCGCAATGGAGGGGGTGACGCTCAGGGCCGCGGTGGTTGTATTCTACACCGCGCCGTCCCTACCACTGGATCGCTTCCAAATAATCGAGCAGATTGGCAAAATCGGTTTCCAGCACCTCCCCATCCGCGCCGCCATTGGGGTAAACATGGCGCAGCCCAACGGCGAAAAAGTCGGGCATCGGGGAGGCAGGATCGTCTTTTGCAAGCTGGCCCATGACAAAGCGGCTGACAAATTCGCGCGGGAAATACCCGTCATTGCGCTGTTTCAGCCCAGCCAAGTCAGGCGGCACAACATCAAGCTGCAGCGACATGGGGCCAGCCCCTTCGCCCCGCGCACCGTGGCAGGCGGCGCATTCCTTTGCATAGACCCGTTGCCCTTCGCGGACCCGGTCGGCATCTTCGGAAGGCCCGTCTGAACAGGCAGCGAGAAGGGCGCAGGACAGCCCGACAAAGGCGGTTAAACAAGGGCGCATGTGCAGCAGGTCCTTTGTATCAGCGGGCATTAGTGCGACAGAAGCACGGGAAAGGCGCTTTGTTCAATCAGGCTGCGGGTCGTGCCGCCAAAAACCTTTTCGCGCAGGCGGGAGTGGTCATAGGCCCCCATGACGATCAGCTCGGCGCCGGTTTCCTTGGCGCGCTTCACGATCGCGGTGGCGATGTCCTCTCCGCCGCTTGCATATTGCTGCACCGCGACGTGGCACCCTTGGTGGGTCAACCATGCCGCGACATCTGTACCGGGGTTTTCCCCGTCATAGGCAGAGATCGAGACCGGATCGAAGAGCGCCACGGTCACCTCCCGCGCGGCCCGCAGGCTTGGCAGAGCCGCCCGGATCGCCCGCGTGGCTGGGAGGCCCGCTTTCCATGCCACAAAGACCGATTGCGGGGCCAGAGCCGCCTGTGGGTTCGATATGTTCAGCAAGACGGGGGCAGCGGAATCGAACAGTGCGTCATGGACGATGTCTTCGAACAAGCGCGCGTCTTCGCGCAGGTCCGTCCCGATAAGCACCGCATCACAGGTCAGCCCCGCCCGCGCGACGGTGTTTCGTAGGGCCGTGGCTTCACCACAGACCGCGCGGACATCCGCGCTGGCACCTTGGTCGCTGAGATACTGCGAGAATTCCTTGCGCTGCTGTTCGACCGCGGCGCGGGCCTCATCCACATCCGATTGCCAGCCAGCGGGAAGGGAATAGGTGCTGAGCTCTCCCACGCCCATGGAATAGACCGGCACCGGAGCGGTTTCGCTGAGCAGAAGAACGATCAGATGGGCGCCATGTGTCTGCGCCTCGCGCGCGAGGGTCTCTAGCTGGTCGGGCCGGGCGTTGACCCCGAGAACGACTGTCAGTGTGGTATTTTGCATAGCGGCGCTCCTCATGTGACCGTGGCCAGTATGGGGCGGCGACGGGGAAGCTGCATTGATCTGGATCAATTGGAGGTGTGGGGATCACTTGGCGGCGGAGGTGCTGTGAAGGGGCATACGAGGGGCTAGAAAAACGCGCCAGCGCCTACTGGGGTTGAGCTATATTCAGCATATCGTCATCCATTATCGATCGGATAAAAAGTCACTACTCTCAAGGCGGTAGTGGCGGAGAGACAGGGAGACTACGCCAATATAGGTAAGTCACTATTCCTCCAAGATAAAATGCCCTGATGTTATCCATTCAATCAAGTTACCTTTACTGTACTACCCAATTGTCTGCAATATTCCAGTCAGTCACGATCAACATTTGAATGTGAGGGGGGCAAACTTGACCGACCAAGACAAACATTACGAATTTGGCAAAGCTGTAAATGAACAGGTCATCGACAACTCGAATATTGTATTGAGGACGTTGCTGTTCATAAATGGCGGGGCGGCTGTCGCCATGCTGGGCTTCATCGGCAGCATTGTTGGTTCCGAAGGGGCGCAACAGTCTAGCGATATCGCAGGTCTTACTTTGCCGCTAATATGGTTTGGATGGGGTATAGTTGCTGTCGTTGTAGCGATGGTTTTTGCCTACTTCACAAACTACGCGGTGGTCGCACATTCGTTTGCCATGTCGGAAGGGAAATTCGACAACGCTACTAAATTAGGAACCGCGAAGATGGCATTGCATTGCTGTGCTGCCCTGACCACCATAGGCTCACTCGCGCTGTTCATTTTCGGTCTGTTTGAGGTCCGAGCCTCCGTAATGACTTTGATGGGCTAGGACATGTGCGATCCAGACGGCGGTGTGTACACTCACTTCGGTGCAGCGGCGTTAGCGGCTCAGTTGCTTGAGCAGAATGTACTGCTAGCATTACGACTGCTGGTTAAATCCAGTGCCGCAAAGAAGCTCATCAACCTCCCTGAGGTAACCGCCGTTTCACTTCGGACTTGTGAACTAGACAGAAGAACTTTGGGGCCACTCATTAGGATGTTGCGGCAGCACTTCTCGCTGTGTGACGAGGATGTCTAGTCCTTGGCGGAGGCACTCGCTATTCGCAACTCGCTAATGCACGGGTACTTCCCGCGTAATGCCCGCAACCTCATCAATCCCGACGGGCGCAGGGCGATGAAACGAGAACTTGACGAAGCTGCAGAGGTGCTTTGGCAAGCCACCCTTAAGGTGGCGCCATTCGTCGGGCAAGAAGCAGAGCAGCTACTGCAAATGTTAGTTCATGCGCAATTTTCTGAGTGACTTCCCGCAAAGAGCGATTCAGTTGTTCCGCAACCGTATAACAAATGGACGAAGCACTTCATTCCTCTGAAGCTCTACGTATGGCCGGTGACTATAAGGCCCACCATTGAGGGATACAACGAGGAGATGCCGCCAGTGCGCAGCTGAGGCAACGTCCCAAGTCCCTCCTTTGACTGGTCCGTAGTCATGTCCCTGTGGTTCTCTTGTGAGGACTGCGGGGGCTGTAACGGTGCTTCTTGGGTTGCCCTGAGTGCCTTTGGTTTGTCGACGAGGTGAAGGCTCATGAGAGTCTCATGGGTATGCAACCATAGGGGATGCAATCTGCATAGGCTTTCCGGATCAGTCTGATCAATCAATAGACATCGGACCAGATAAAATGACCAATAATAATCATACACTTAAGAAGCCCAAGGCAACTAATGTAAGGCTTGCAGACATCGGCACCGACACAGGAACCTTCCAGTTCCGTGATGAAGACCTGAACGACGCTCATGCAGAGGAGTTGAGGTCTCACATAAGGCGCGGCGTACCGCTCGACCCAATGACCCTTTGGCGTCACCCTGAAACACAAAGTTTGATCGTGATTGACGGACACCACAGGCTTGAAGCGTACAGGCGCTTCGGTTGGCGTGGAAAGGTGCCTGCGTTGGTCTACTCGTGCAGTCTAGAGGAAGCCCGCAAACTGGCTCTTGAGGAGAACGCTAAGACACGACTTCCTATGACATCACAAGAACGAATGAATGCGGGGTGGACTCTGAGCTGTCTTCACAATGAGAGCGGCCCTGTCTACTCAAAGAAGGAGATCGTGGCTCTGCGACTCGCTAGCGATGGGACGATAGCCAAGATGCGCCGCACCCGGCAGAAGTTGACCGAAGCTGGCGAACCTCTACCAGATACTTGGTTGGAGGCTATGGAGATGCTGAACGGTCTGCGGCAGCGCGACGAAGAGTGGGACGCCGACGAGTGGGTTCAGGCACGGGCAGACGCAATTGACGCACAAATAGGCAAAATCATCGGATATGAAGGTGAGCATTGCTTAGATGCGGTGCGCGTCATGCTGGAAAAGAGGCTCGGCCACAGGACAGAAGAGCTTGCCGACTACTGGACGGCAGACGGTTTTGAAGGTGGGGAACTACCCTTCTAGATGCCAGACTAAATTTGGGTCGAATATCTCAGCGGCTTATCTATATCGGCGGTAATCGCGGTGTTCCCCCATAGGCTTCGTGGGGGATGTCCGTGCCATGATAATAGCGCCACAGCAAAGACCCACAGAGGCTACTAGCGGGGCAGCAGGGGGCGTGTGAGGTAGATCGATCCCCCGAATGGAGTAGGGCGCAACTCACTGCGCTGAAGGCCGCACAAGCGCTCTATGACGGGGCCGCATGGGATTGCGCTGCGAACGACGGCGAGTATGGCGGGGCAGGCTGGCAACGGCTGACGGACGATCACAATGGCATTCTCCTGTTTTTGCGTCTGAGCGGCCAAGGTGTCGCTCTCATCGCTTATCGAGTTTTAGTCTTGTCCGAAATTCACCTAGCAGCGTTGCTCCCTCCGCAACAAAACCGTCTAGCTCTCTACTTCTGACAGCTGTGTAATTCGTCTCATTCTCGACCTGTGTCAGCTTTCCCTCATTCACTTCATAATCAGGGTAGGTAGCTAATGCTGTTGCTTTGTGCAGGTTCAATTTCTCGAAGGGGATTTTTAGCTCCGCCGACATCATCTGGATTATTCGGAAACTTCTGTCGAACTCATCTTCGAGGCGTTGCCCTTCTTTTTGATCGTCTTTGTCGGGTATGGATTGTCCATCTCTCAGAAAGGCATAACGCATAGATTCATGAGTACGATGACGACACACTTGCTCGATACTTTCAATGCAGGTGAACATGGCATCTGCAGCTCTTACGTACCTATCCTCACGCCTCCTATGGCGTCTTTCAGACGCGCCCGTCCAAAGCGGAATAGCCACGCTCGACAAGGCGGTGATTGCTGTTGCCGAAGTCGAAACTACAAGCGCTATATCAGTTGCGGTCCACTCCATTTGAACTCTCCCAAAATCCTACTTTCGAACATTCGTAACCGATATCATCCTGATTGTATTGCCGCTCTACGGAAAAGCCCATCCCGCTAGTGTTCTCTGAGGTATACCTCAGTGGACATCTCTGGATGTGCGCTTTTGCGTGTCCGTAAGGGTTGACATGGATCAATGGACACCGCTATCAACGGACATAATCTTAACGAACACCTGCGAGGACTTATGTCTCAGACCATTCTCTACGCCCGCGTCAGCACGGCAGACCAGAACATTGACCACCAGAAGACACAGGCGGAGGCCGCAGGCTTTATCATCGACGCGGTCATCGCAGATCATGGCGTGTCGGGCGTTAGCAGCAAGTTAGCAGATCGACCGGAAGGCAAGAGGCTGTTTGACAAGCTGAGGCGGGGTGACGTCCTAGTTGTGCGCTGGGTGGATCGACTGGGTCGCGACTATCAGGACGTTACGGACACGATCAGGGCATTCATGCGACAGGGCGTTGTAGTTCGCACGGTGATCAATGGAATGACCTTCGACGGGGCCACTACAGACCCAATGCAGGAGGCTGTGAGAGACGCCCTCATTGCGTTTATGGCGGCAACGGCTCAGGCGCAGGCGGAGGCTACCAAAGAGGCCCAGAGGGCTGGCATAGCCGCTGCCAAGGGCAACCCTGCGAAGTATCGAGGCAAGAAACCCAGTTATGATCGAGAGGCGCTTTCCATAGTGCAGAGTATGGCGGCGATGGGCGAGGGGACGTCGGCGATAGCTAGGGCGACAGGTTTATCGCGTCAGGCTGTCCTAAGGATCAAGGGCGATCCTGTGGCTGCGCAAGCTGCATTGGATAGGTGGTCAATGGCATGATGCGCTACGTGTTGCAATTGTCTGCAGTTTGACTGTCCTCCTATGATCTCCTTGAATTGTGACACTTATTTATGCTTCCATCGGGGAGTAATCACTTGCGGATTAGACGATGGGACCGTTAGGCGACCTTAACTTCATTCCACTCCCGGCTTGGGTGGTGGGGGCAATAATCGTTGTTTGCTTGGTGGGGGCGGTCCTAAGAGCTTTCTCCGACAAAGCAAAAGAAGTGGGCATCATTCCTGCGATACTCATCTTTGGAGCGGAATTGGCCTTTTTCCCTGCTATCATATTCTTAGCTATGACGTTGGGATGGTGGGCAATCGCGTTTTGCTTGCCTTATAGTGCGGCTTGTTTGCATCTCGATGAGTACTTTCGTCAGAAGGCTTCAAGATAGCCTAACTCGAGCATCATCTCCCAAACATCCTCTTGAGATTTCACAAGTTGGGCCGGTAGCAAACCATGGTCATAGACTGAACTGGAGTGTTGTTCCTTGGCCCAGCCACCAATCTGGTAAATGTCAGCATCAGGGACGCGGGCTTGTCCAGCGACGGTGCGCCATGTGTGACGTAGTGAGTGGAGGGACAAATTGTTGTCAGTGGTCGTTCCTAGAACGTCACGACGGAAGCGGGTGAACCACTGTGACAGCGCATAGACCTTGCCAACAGACTTCCTGATAGGCCACTCCGGAAACAGCCTTTCCTCATCAGAATGTACTGCCAGTCGTTGCCGAATGAGGGCTTGAGCGCCTATGGGAACTGGAACGGTGCGCTTGGCATTGGCTGACTTTCCGCTCGGGATATGCAACGCAGTACCATCTTTGGCGACCTGAGACTGGGGCAGGGAGCCAAGCTCGTCTGCACGGCATCCAGTGACAAGGGCCAAGCGTAGGATGTCACCTTCACGACTACCGGGGACTGTCGCCGCCAGAAGCTTGCTCAACTCAGCGGGGGTGTATGCTAGGCGCTTGCCGACAGCACTAGGGGAGGCGCGGCGGATTGCGGTAGGAAACACCCAAGGGTCACGATACCTTGTTCGAGTAATGTTGCGTTCGATTGCCCAAGCCCAAAACTGCTTCAGCAGGGTAATGTTCTTGCTGATGGTCTTGTAGGCCATGCCGTCGGGGGATCGCTTGGAGGTAAGCGAGGGCAGGTATTCATCGCGGAAGTTCTTGGCGCGGGCTGCGGTCATATCCTCAAGGCAGGCCACCTCTTCAACATCGCCAAAGAAGTTATGAACGTGAGATACTGCTGTGCGGAGATTGAGGACGGTGGTCTTCTTTAGCGGCTTGTAGCCTCGACGATTATCTGGGCTTCGTTCGTAGATGTATTGCTCAAGTGCTTTGCTGATGGGGTAACCCTTACCGAAAGCAATGCGACCAAACCTCTTAAGCGCCTCTTCGGGGATACCTTGGGCGGACGCGGCTTCGAGTTTATCTTGCAGGTATGAGCCTACGTCGCCTTGTTCGCTGCTGTCCTCTGCGATTTCCGCTCGCCACTCTTCTGCTTGAGCAAAGGTGAAGTTTGCATCATCGCTTTCCTCGAAGCTCAACTTGGTAATCTCACCAAGCGCGATGTTTCGGCGTCTGCGAGCATCAGGGAGGGAACGGGTCTTAAGGCCTTTACGGATTTCCTTTCCAAACGGCTTTCCTGTCCAAGGGTTCGTTTTACCTATGAGGTTGTTTGGGGTCACCATACGGAACACCCAGCCAGTGCCGGGGCCGCGAGGTTGGATCAAGTACTGCATGTCCTCAGCCTTCTTCATGTGGTCCATAGTGGACAACGGCTTGCTGGACATCATCACAATTTCCTTTGCAAAAGCAGTAGCTTAGGAAAAGTGGCGGAGAGACAGGGATTCGAACCCTGGGAACCCGTGAAGGCTCAACGGTTTTCGAGACCGCCCCGTTCGACCACTCCGGCACCTCTCCGCGGGGGTCTGGGAGGCCCGTTTAGTCGCCTTTTCAGGCAGTGGCAAGAGGGGTTTTGCGCATCAAGGGAAAGTTTGGGGATTTTCATTGCGCCGGGGCTGGTACAGCCTAGGTTTAAAGGCAGAATTCCGCGAAAGGACAGCCCATGTTTCGCCAAAATAGATTGATTGCAGCCCCCTTCGTCATGGCGATGATGCTGCTTGTCGCCCTTGCCGTGCCGCTACGGGCGGCAGAGCGCGGCGCGTTGGAGCGGTTCTTGGAAGTGACCGGCTTTGACGTGGCGTTGGAGAGCATTCGTCTCTCAGCCGATTCCGCGCCCGAGATGTTGGGGCTGCAAAGCGAGGATTTCGGCTCGGAATGGTCGCGGCTGGTGCGGGATGTCTTTGACACCGAGTTGATGCACGGCATGGCGATGGATATCCTGTCTGAAACGCTGAGCGACGATCTGCTGGATCATGCCGCCGATTTCTATGCGAGCGATCTGGGCCAGCGTTTGGTGGCCGTAGAGAACAAGGCGCATATGGCCGAGGATGACGGGCTGAAGGCGGAAAGCGGTGCTGCGATTGTTGCGGGGCTTGAGCACATTGGCTCGCCGCGATTGGAAACACTGCGGCGTTTGAATGTCGCCAGCGATGTCGAAGAGATCTCGGTCCGGGCCATTCAAGAGGTGCAGATCCGCTTCCTTTTGGCCGCCGCGGGCGCCGGGGTGATCGAATTGCAGATGGAAGAGCCTGACCTGCGCGAAGCGATGCGCGCGCAGGCCGATGAACTGGGCGCTCAGATTGCCGCGAATGCATTGGCCAACGCGGCCTACACCTATCAATCCTTCTCGGATGACGATCTGCTCGCCTATGCTGAGGCGCTGGAGCATCCCGAGATGCAGCAGGTTTATACGCTGATGAACGCGGTCCAATATGAGATTATGGCCAATCGGTTCGAGGCCGTGGCCACCCGGCTCGCGGCGATGCAGCCCAGTCAGGACCTCTAATGCGGGCTTGGGTATTTGCGCCACTCCTGGGGCTTCTGGCTTTGCCCGCTTGGGCCGATGCGCGCATGACCGTGCTTGTCGATTTGTTGGAGCTTCGGCAAGCGGCGGTGATCCTCAGTGACGAGGGGCAGGCCCATGCCGAGATGCTGAACCAAGACATGCTGGGCGGGCAGGGCGGTCCGGGCTGGCAGATGCAGGTCGAAAGCATCCATGACGCCGGGCGCATGGTCGAAATGGTGCGCCGGGCACTGGAAGAGACGATGACCTCTGGCGAAGTCGAGCAGGCGATTGACTTCTATTCAACGGAATTGGGCGGTCGGATCGTCGGGCTGGAGAACGCGGGCCGTGCCGCCATTGCCGAGCCGGAAGTGGAGCAGATCGCGCGGGCGCACTATGGCGTATTGGCCGGGGATCATGATCCACGGGTCGCTCTGATCCGCCGCTTGATCGACGCCGCCGATATGGTTGACCGCAATGTCAGCACGGCGCTCAACAGCAATTTCCAGTTCCTGCGCGGAATGCGCGACGGTGGCGCCTTGGAAGACAGTGACGAAGACCTCTTGGCCGAGGTCGGCGCCGAGCTGGAGGCGGTTACCGAAGACACCTCTGTCTGGATGCACGCCTATCTGCTGCTGGCCTATCACCCCCTGCGCGACGCCGAGATTGCACAATATGCTCAATTTGCCGAGACAGGCGCCGGGCGTGCCCTCAACCGGGCGCTTTTTGACGGGTTTGGCCGGGCTTATGAGGATATCTCTTACGGGCTTGGACGTGCTCTGGCCCTGAATATGGTGGCCGAAAGCCTCTGACAGGGGCAGAGAATTGAGCGCGAAAACCTACTTGACTTGTCCCGCCATTCCGAAGATAAGCCCGCATCCCGGCGGGTAATCCGTCTTAGGGATTGTTTTTTAATGACGCCCCATGGGCGCGCTGTTCGAGGCGGATCGGCCGGAAAGCCATCCACAAACTCCCAAGCGGGGGCCACAGAACGCGGATGACAGAAAAGGAAGACGCATGTTTGCGGTCATCAAGACAGGCGGCAAGCAATACAAAGTGCAATCCGGCGATATGCTGCGGGTTGAACGTATTGCGGCCAATGCTGGCGAAACAGTCCAGTTCAACGAAGTTCTGATGCTCGGCGGCGACAGCCCCGTGCTCGGCGCGCCTATGGTTAAAGATGCAGGCGTTCAGGCCGAAGTCGTTGACCAGATCAAAGGCGAAAAGGTTATCAACTTCGTCAAGCGCCGCCGGAAGCACTCTTCCAAGCGCACCAAGGGTCACCGTCAGAAACTGACCTTGATCAAGATCACCGATATCCTGTCTTCGGGCGCGGATAAGTCGGGCGTTGCTGCTGCCATCGGCACCGGCTCAGTAAGCGCTGCCGCTGTTGCTGCGATCACCGGCAAGTCCGATGATGCTGCAAAGCCAGCCAAGAGCAAGAAGGCCGCCGCACCTAAGGCGAAAGCCGAAAAAGCCGCGCCGAAGGCCAAGAAAGCCGACGCAGGCACCGACGACCTGAAAGAGCTGAGCGGCGTTGGCCCGGCACTTGAGAAGAAGCTGCACGAAGCGGGGATCACTTCCTTTGCCCAGATCGCAGCATGGACCGAAGCGGATATCGCTGAAGTTGACGAGAAACTGTCTTTCAAAGGCCGTATCCAGCGTGAAGGCTGGGTCGATCAGGCCAAAGAAAAGACCAAAGGCTAAGGAGAGACCGAGATGGCACATAAAAAAGCAGGCGGTTCATCCCGTAACGGGCGCGACTCAGCTGGTCGTCGCCTTGGCGTTAAGAAATATGGCGGCGAAGCCGTTATCCCTGGCAACATCATCGTGCGTCAGCGCGGCACCAAGTTTTGGCCAGCTAACGGCGTTGGCATGGGCAAAGATCACACGATCTTTGCAACCGTCGACGGCGCTGTGACCTTCCACAAAGGTCTGAAAAACCGCACGTTTATTTCGGTTTTGCCACGCGCGGAGGCCGCTGAATAAGCCGTACCCCAAAGGGTTTGAAAAAATCAGGGATCGGCGATACCGCCGGTCCCTTTTCTTTTTCCGGGACATGTCCCATGCGTTTGTTTTTCAGTTCAAGGCTCGACGGCCTGTCAGATCGTTTTACCGTTCTTGGCGGGACAGGGCCGAATTTTGATAAAGTCGTTACATTCGGCAGGGAGGAATATGTCGGATGTATCAACGCCCCGAAGCGCTGTTTGTGCCTCATCGGGGCAGGGGCGGCCAGCTTGGACCAAAGCCCCCAATCCAGTCTGTTCGGAGGAGGAACATGACGATGCAGTTGGAAGCGATTGTGAACCAACCAGTTATTGAGACAGAGCGTTTTGACCTACGCCCGGTGCGCCGGTCGGATATGGGCATGATTGAGATGTATGCCAGCGACCCTCGGGTCGCCAATGCGACATCCTCTATCCCGCATCCGCTGCCGCCGGGCAGTGTCGAAGCCTATGTGACCCGCGCAATGTCGGATGACCGGGAAGAAGACGTCTGGGTCATGGATGGCACCCGCGCGGAGAGTTCCGAGGTCATGGGGGTGATCTCTCTCACCCGGCTCGACCGCAACCAATCCGAAATCGGCTATTGGGTCGCCCCGGCGTTCTGGAACACCCATCTGGCCTCCGACGCGGTGCAGGCTTTGGTGGATGCCAACCCCTTGGGCAATGACGCGCTTTTTGCCTCTGTTTTCCATGACAACCCGGCCTCGGCCAAGGTGCTCACCAACGCAGGGTTTGTCTATCTCGGCGACGCGGAAACCTATTGCTTGGCCCGCGATGCTGCCGTACCCACATGGACCTATAGCTGCAAGCTGTAGCTCCGTTTCCCGCGCCTGAAAGGCAAGACCATGAAGTTTCTCGACCTGTGCAAAGTCTATATCCGATCCGGTGCCGGGGGCGGCGGCTGTGTGTCGTTCCGACGCGAGAAATACATCGAATATGGCGGTCCGGATGGCGGCGATGGCGGCACCGGCGGCTCGGTTTGGGCCGAGGCAGTGGATGGGCTGAACACGCTGATCGATTTTCGCTATCAGCAGCACTTCTTTGCCAAGAACGGGCAGCCCGGCATGGGCAAACAGCGCACCGGCAAGGATGGCGATGACATCATCCTGCGTGTGCCCGTCGGCACGGAGATCCTCGACGAGGATCAAGAAACGGTCATCGCGGACCTGACAGAGCTGGGCCAGCGCGTCCAGCTAGCGCGTGGTGGCAATGGCGGCTGGGGCAACCTGCACTTCAAATCCGCCACCAACCAAGCGCCGCGCCGCTCAAACCCGGGCCAAGAGGGCGTCGACCGTACGCTCTGGCTGCGGCTCAAGCTGATCGCCGATGTGGGGCTTTTGGGTCTGCCGAACGCGGGTAAGTCGACCTTCCTCGCCACGACATCGAACGCGCGGCCAAAGATTGCGGATTACCCTTTCACCACGCTGCACCCGAACCTTGGGGTGGTTGGTGTCGATAACACAGAATTCGTCGTAGCCGATATTCCCGGCCTTATCGAAGGCGCTTCCGAAGGGCGCGGGCTGGGCGATCTGTTCCTCGGCCATGTCGAGCGTTGCGCGGTGTTGCTACACCTGATCGACGGCACGTCCGAGACTGTGGCGGAAGATTACCATACCATCATCGGCGAGCTGGAAGCCTATGGTGGCGATCTGGCGGAAAAGCCGCGCGTCACGGTGTTGAATAAAGTTGATGCGCTGGATGAAGAAGAGCGGGCAAGTCGTTTGAGTGACTTGGAAAAAGCTTGCGGCGGCGAGGTGATGATGATGTCCAGTGTCGCCGGTGAAGGCGTGACCGAAGTGTTGCGGACCCTACGCCAAAACATCGATGACGACCGCCTGCGCTTCCGCACCACCGAGGAAGACACGCCTTGGCAACCCTAAGCACCGCCCGCCGTGTCGTTATCAAGATCGGCTCCGCCCTTTTGGTGGACCGCGACAGCGGTAATTTGCGCCGGGACTGGCTGACCGGATTGGCGCAAGATGTGTTGTGGCTCAAAGGGTTGGGCTGCGACGTTGTACTGGTTTCCTCGGGCTCAATTGCACTTGGACGGGGTGTCTTGGGCCTCCCGCCGACTGTCTTGGCGCTGGAGCAGGCACAGGCGGCGGCGGCTGTCGGGCAAATCCGCCTCGCGCGAGCTTACGAAGAGGTGCTCGCCCCCCATGGCATCACGACCGCGCAGGTCTTGGTCACGCTGGAAGACAGCGCCAACCGTCGCCGATACCTCAACAGCCGCGCCACGCTTGAGCAGTTGCTTTCGCTCGGCGTCGTGCCAATCGTGAATGAGAATGACACGGTCGCGACCGATGAAATCCGCTTTGGCGATAACGACCGTCTCGCGGCGCAGATCGCGGTGACAGTGGGGGCGGACCAGTTGATCTTGCTTTCCGATGTGGATGGGTTCTACAGCGCCAATCCTTCGCAGGATCCCACCGCGCAACGCTATGAGGTGATCGACAGCATCACGCCCGAGATTGAGGCGATGGCGGGCGATGCCGGGTCGGGTTTGTCCAAAGGTGGCATGAAGACCAAACTGATGGCCGCGCGCACGGCGACCACGGCAGGCTGCGCGATGGCGATCACCGATGGTTTCGTCTCGCGCCCGCTCACTGCGCTTGAAGGTGGGGCGAATGCCACGTGGTTCAGCGCGCAGAGCGATCCGCAGGCCGCGCGCAAACGTTGGATCGCCGCGATGAAACCGCGCGGGGCGGTCACTGTGGACGCCGGCGCGGTCGCGGCCCTGGCGCGGGGCACATCGCTGTTACCCGCGGGGTGACGGCTGTCGAAGGCCGTTTTGAGCGCGGTGACAGCATCGCCATGTACGACCCGGCGGGGCATGCCGTGGGCCATGGTCTCAGCCGCTATTCCGCCGAAGAGATCGGGCAGATCAAGGGCCACAAAAGCGCAGAGATCGAGGCCCTGCTGGGCTATCCCGGGCGGGCGGCCTTGATTCATCGGGACGACATGGCGCTCTAGGCGCGCGCAAGATTAAGACAGGGGCATAAGGCTATGAGTGACATCGAAAATATCTCTGAATTGATGGCCGATATTGGGGCCCGCGCCCGCGCCGCAGCAGCGCGTCTGGCAAGCGCCACGGCAGAGCGTAAACATGCCGCATTGATCAGCGCCGCCGACGCCGTTTGGAAGAACCGGGCCGAGATCATCGCCGCCAATGCGCAGGATCTCGACTTTGGTCGCGATAAGGGACTGTCGGATGCGATGATGGACCGGCTGATGCTGGACGAAGACCGCATTCGCAGCATGGTCGACGGGCTGCGCTCGGTCGCGGAACAGGCCGACCCAGTGGGAGAGATCATCGCCGAATGGGACCAGCCTTCGGGGCTAAACATCCAGCGTGTTCGGACCCCGCTTGGCGTGATCGGCGTGATCTATGAATCGCGTCCGAATGTAACGGCAGACGCGGGGGCGCTTTGCCTCAAGGCCGGTAACGCGGTGATCCTGCGCGGCGGGTCTGAAAGCTTTCATTCTTCCCGCGCCATCCACGCCTGCCTGCAACAGGGGTTGCGGGATGCGGGCATGCCCGAGGATGCGGTGCAACTGGTGCCCACACGCGACCGGGCGGCGGTGCGTGAAATGCTAACCATGACCGATACCATCGACGTGATCGTGCCGCGGGGCGGCAAGGGGCTTGTTGGGTTGGTACAGCGTGAGGCGCGCGTGCCGGTCTTTGCCCATCTTGAAGGGATCGTGCATATCTATATCGACGCCGAGGCCGACCCTGAGAAAGCGCTTAAAGTGGTGCTGAACGCCAAGACACGGCGCACGGGCATCTGTGGCGCGGCGGAGTGTTTGCTGATCCACGAGGGTATCGCCAAGACCATAGGCAAAGGTGTGATCCGGGCCTTGATCGATGCCGGTGTCGAAGTGCGCGCTGATGCGGCACTGCAGGATATCCCCGGCACGGTTCCGGCGAGCGAGACGGATTGGGGGCAAGAGTACCTCGACATGATCGTGGCGGCGCGCGTCGTGCCCGATGTCCAGGCCGCCATGGCCCATATTCGCCAGTACGGGTCGGGCCATACGGACTGCATCCTGACCGAGAACACTGAGACAGCGACGGAATTCTTCAGCGGGTTGGACTCGGCGATTCTGATGCACAACGCCTCCACTCAATTCGCGGATGGGGGAGAGTTTGGCATGGGTGCGGAGATCGGCATCGCGACGGGCAAACTGCACGCCCGCGGCCCCGTCGGTGCGGCGCAGTTGACGAGCTTTAAGTACCTCGTTCGGGGCGCGGGAACGGTGCGCGGCTGACCCTTAGAAAGACAGGGTGAGGACCGTGTCAGCGCTGTCTACTGTGATTTCTTTCCCCTGCGCTTGGGCCAAAATGGGCAAGAGCGCGAATTGGACCTGTGCAGGTTGTAGCGACTGGTCTGGATTCGGCTGAGACAATAGCGCCCAAAGTGCGGGGTCTATCGCGATCTTGTCGGCTTCGGCATGCAGACGCCATTGGCCAGCCTCTACGGTAATGGTGATCCGCCCGCCATGGTGCAAAGCCGTCTCCATACAAAGCAGCGACAGGAACGCCAATCGCACGCAGTTGCGCGATTGGGGGCTTGTGATCTGCCAGTCAATCTCAACCCGTGAGGCGGTATAGAGATCGCGCAGGATCGATGTCACTTCATTCTGGCCCATGGTCTGATCGCCAGCGGCCCCGAAAGCGATGCGGAAAAACCGGATACGGGCCGAGGCGCTTTCGACACTTTGGCCGATCAGGGCAAGCTCTGGCCCCGGTGCGGCCCCGGTGCCAGCCATTTCAAGCAGTTCAAGCCCGTTGTTGATGGCGCCGATTGGCGATATTAAGTCGTGGCAGATGCGGCTGCCGATCAGCGCGGGCAGGTCGATGTTAAATTGGTCCATGGTGGCCCCTTAGGATGATTGGAAACGGCATGGATGATCTGAACGCGCTGCTGACGCCGGGCATGCTGGTCATGCACCCGCAGCATCCCGAATGGGGCACGGGCCAAGTGCAAAGCAACATCGGCGGCAAGGTGACGGTCAACTTTCGTGACCAGGGTAAGGTGGTCATAGATAGCTTTCGTTTGGAATTAATGCCGGTCTTTGATGAGGGATGACCCTTTCCAAATCCTTAATGGTGGAAGAAATTTTCTTTGAAGCAACCAGAGGGAGAGTAACCGGTTTTCGCTTTCCTTGCAACTGTTGCGCCTTGCCAGCCGATTGCCTATCAGGCGAAGACTTTCATTTCGGGCATAGGATTGGCCGATGCCGCGGGGCGTTGCAGCAGATTTTCAAGTCAGACTGGCGCAGACGGACGCTGATGTGCAGGCCGCGCAGCGGCTCCGCTATGATGTCTTTGTGCAAGAGCTGGGCGGCGGCGGGCCGATGGTCGATCACACCGCCGGGCTGGAGCAAGACCGGTTCGACCCCTACTTTGATCATCTGCTTTTGACTGATCTGCGCAATGGCAAGCTTGCGGGCGTTTACCGGGTGATGCGCGGGGATATGGCCGCGCGGGCAGGCGGGTTCTATTCAGAGACGGAATACGATCTGACACCGCTGAAGAATTCGGGACGTAAACTATTGGAATTGGGGCGGTCTTGCCTTGATCCTGCCTATCGCGGTGGCACGGCGATGCACCACCTTTGGGCCGCGCTCGGGCGCTATGTGGCCGAGCATGAGATCGAGGTTCTGTTCGGCGTGGCAAGTTTTCACGGCACCGATACGGCCGCCTTGGCCGAACCGCTTTCGCTGTTGCATCATCGGCACTTGGCGCCCGCAGACCTGCGCGTGCGCGCCCGTGAAATCACACCGATGGACCTGATCCCTGAGGCCGAGCTTGACCGGCGCAAAGCCATGCTGGCCGTGCCGAGCCTGATCAAAGCCTATCTCCGGCTGGGCGGCACCGTGGGCGAGGGGGCCTATATCGACCGTGCCTTTAACACCACGGATGTCTGCCTGATCCTAGACACGAAACAAATGAGCGCGCGTCAGGCGCGGTTCTATGGCGGAGGCGCAGGATGACCACGACTTGGGACAGTGACCAGCCACCGCCCAAGCGGCACCTGACCCTTGGGGGATGTTGCGCGTGGCGCTGCGCGGTGTGCTCTTGGCGCTTTTGGTCTTTGGCGGGCTGGTGGTCTTGCTGCTGTTGCGGCTGATCGAGCGGCCAATTTTCGGCCTGCACCGGCCCATTACGCCCCATATCACGCAAATGGTATGCCGAGCCGCTTTCTGGGTGCTTGGCATGCGCTTTGTCAGGCGGGGCACCCCGATGGAGCGGCGCGGCGCGGTGGTGGCCAACCATACGTCGTGGCTGGATATTTTCGCGCTGAACGCGGCCAAACGGATCTATTTCGTCTCCAAATCCGAAGTCGCGGGCTGGCCCGGCATCGGCTGGTTGGCGCGGGCGACGGGGACGGTCTTTATCCGCCGCGACCGGGCCGAGGCGCGCAGCCAGACAGAGGTTTTTCGGACGCGGCTGTTGGCGGGGCATAAGCTGCTGTTCTTCCCCGAGGGCACCAGCACCGACGGGCTGCAAGTGCTTCCCTTCAAAACAACGCTTTTTGAGGCTTTTTTCGACCCGGCCTTGCGTGACGAGATCGCGGTTCAGCCGGTGAGTGTGATCTACCATGCGCCTCAGGGCGAAGACCCGCGGTTTTATGGATGGTGGGGGGATATGTCATTTGGGGCGCATCTGCTGACGACACTGGCCGCGCGAAAACAGGGTGCGGTCGAGGTGGTCTATCACCCGCCGCTTCCGGTAGCCGATTTCGCGGGGCGCAAGGCGCTGGCGCAACATTGCGAGGCGATCGTGCGGGCAGGGCATGCCGATCCCCGGTCGGGCCTGCAATAAGCCCCTTGCGCTGCGGCGCGCGCTGGCATATATGCGCACCACTTGAACCCGCAGTCGGGGTTGGGCCTTTTGGGGAGAAATCCCAAAACGTCCGCCGGTTGGCAGCATGAAGCTGTCATACCCCCGATGAGGCTAAACCGGAAAGGTATAAAGACATGGCTCTTCCTGAGTTCTCCATGCGCCAACTGCTTGAAGCAGGCGTACACTTTGGTCACCAGACACAGCGCTGGAACCCCCGCATGGGCCCGTACATCTACGGCGCACGCAACGGCATCCACATCATGGACCTCACGCAAACAGTTCCTATGCTGGACGATGCGCTGAAAGTGATCCGTGACACCGTCGCCAAAGGCGGCAGCGTTCTCTTCGTTGGCACCAAGCGTCAGGCTGCTCAGCCGATCGCCGAAGCCGCAGAGAAATGCGCACAGTATTACATGAACCACCGTTGGCTCGGCGGCACGCTGACCAACTGGCAGACCGTTTCGCAGTCGATCAACCGTCTGAAAAACATCGATGAACAGTCCGAGCGCGGCTTTGAAGGCCTGACCAAGAAAGAGCGTCTTGGTATGGAGCGTGACCAGTACAAACTGGAAGCATCGCTGGGCGGCATCCGCGAAATGGGCGGCCGTCCTGACCTGCTTTTCGTCATCGACGTGAAAAAAGAAGCACTGGCCATCGCCGAAGCCAACAAACTGGGCATCCCAGTTGTGGCCGTGGTTGACACCAACTGCTCGCCCGACGGCGTTGACTACATCATCCCCGGCAACGACGACGCGGCCCGCGCCATCTCGCTTTACTGCGATCTGGCATCGCGCGCTGCTCTCGACGGCATGTCCGCTCAGCTGGGTGCGGCAGGCGTTGATCTGGGCGCCATGGAAGAAGCCCCCGAAGAGGAAGCCGTAAGCGAAGAAAGCACCGGCGTCGAAATCGGCAACGCATCCGAAGAGACCGTGCATGACGATGCCATGGGCAAAGACGCGCCGCTGGACATCGAATCCAAGAAAGAGACCGTCGCAAAAGCCGAAGGCTAAGCGTCACGGACCTGAAACACGGGGCAGGGTAACCTGCCCCGATTTCCACCAGTAGCGGGCCTTGGGCCTGCACCCGATTTCCAAAGGAGAACCAAGAGATGGCAATCACAGCATCCATGGTCAAGGAACTGCGCGACAGCACCGGCGCAGGCATGATGGACGCCAAAAAGGCACTGACAGAAAGCAACGGCGACATGGAAGCCGCCGTTGACTGGCTGCGCACCAAAGGTCTTGCCAAAGCGGCGAAGAAATCCGGCCGTACCGCAGCCGAAGGTCTTGTGGCTGTCAAGGTTGAAGGCAGCCGCGGTGTCGCGGTTGAGGTGAACTCCGAAACCGACTTCGTTGGCAAGAACGCCGAGTTCCAGTCCATGGTCAGCAACATCGCCGATGCAGCGCTGAAAGTGGACGATGTCGAAGCGCTGAAAGCGGCTGAGATCAATGGCAAATCCGTTGAAACCACGCTGACCGACGCCATCGCCAAAATCGGCGAGAACATGTCCCTGCGCCGCATGCAGAGCATCGAAGGCGAGACCGTTGTCTCTTACGTGCACAACGCAGCCGCGCCCGGCATGGGCAAGATCGGTGTTCTGGTCGCCATGAACGGTGGCAACGAAGAACTGGGCAAGCAGATCGCGATGCACATCGCCGCTGTGAACCCTGCATCGCTGTCCGAAGCTGATCTGGACCCAGCCGTGGTCGAGAAAGAAAAGCAAGTTCAGATGGACATCGCCCGTGAAAGCGGCAAGCCCGAAGCCGTGATCGAGAAAATGATCACCGGCCGGATGCAGAAGTACATGTCTGAAGTGACGCTGGTGAACCAGTCCTTCGTTGTGAACCCTGATCTGACCGTCGGCAAAGCTGCCGAAGAAGCAGGCGCGACCATCACCGGTTTCGTGCGTCTGGAAGTTGGCGAAGGCATCGAGGTCATCAAAGAAGACTTCGCAGCAGAAGTGGCAAAAGCCGCGAAAGGCTAAGCCTTTTCGTCATGCTGAATATGGGGCGGCGCATTCCAATGCGCCGCCCTTTTTCGTTGGAGGGATACGCATGGAGGCGCTGCCAATGCGCAGCGCGGGGGCCGTGAACGAAGAGTATCTGGGGATGGGTAGGGATCCGGTCAGCCAGGTGAAAAATAAACCTGACTGAAACCGGCGGACCAAAAAGCGCCTTGGTATTACAAGGATTTAGAGCCCGTCGTACCGTTGATGCGAACACCCGCGATACTGGCGGACCATGGCCATCTACTACCTGAGGTGCCAGTAAGGTATTCCATACCCTAATATATTACGGATCCATCACAAACATCTGGTTCGCAAAAGCGGCCTTCAGCACCGCCTGAGCTGTCGTCTCAACCGACAGCGCGTCTCGGGCGAGGCGAAGGTGTTTTTCGACGGTGGGGGCTGTCAGACCCATCAACAGGGCGATGTCCTGCGTTGTTTTGCCATCTCCGACCCATTGCAGCACCTCCAACTGGCGCCGCGTGAGGCTACGGTTGGGGCTGCTATAGGGCAGGGACAGGATTTTTAGGTGTGCGATTTCATTCATCAACTGAATGTCGGCGCCATGCTCGTCCCAGATTGCATCGACCTCGTCTTGGGTCAGGCCACGCCGTGCCGTCAAGGCGATCGCGCCTTTGGACCGCGCCGAGATTGAGCGGAAACTGATCGTGTAGCCTGCGGTCACCTCCATCCGCGCGTTGAAATCAACCACCCGTTTCTCGGACTCCGACAGGTCATCGCCATGCGTGATCTCGGGCAGGGCGCCCCAGCTACAAGCGCCTTCGTTGTTCAGCGCCCATCTGAGCATAGGCGCGTTGAAGTACAGCCCGCTATGAAGATAGCCGTTAAGATACTCCGGGCTTTGATTGCTCAGAATAACAAAATCCGCCGGATCCCCCAGCGATGTCGGCGTTCGGTAGCGCGTAAACCCGTAGATCAGCCGGTCAAACCCATAGTCAGCCATCTGTCGTGTATGGGCATCCCAGAGTTCTTCGATTGTCGGGCTATGCGCGATTTGATGAAGATAATCGCGCAAATTCATTAGCTTACAATACAACGTTGAAGGGCTTGGATGGCCAAAACATAGCCGTGTACACCGAAACCGCAGATTTGTCCGATGGCCACAGGGGCGATGTAGGACCTATGGCGAAAGCTCTCACGGGCATGGATATTACTCAAATGCACTTCGACCACAGGGAGTTCGACCGAGGCAATGGCATCCATCAGCGCGATCGACGTATGCGTATAGGCGCCAGCATTGAGAATGATACCAGCATGTTGGCCACGGGCCTCATGGATCAAGTCGATCAACGCGCCTTCGTGATTGGACTGCGCAAACTGCATCTCCAATTCCAGCCGCGCAGTTTCCGCCGCGCAGAGAGCCTCAACATCCGCCAAGGTCGTCTTGCCATAGACCTCAGGCTGTCGCGTGCCCAACAGGTTCAGGTTCGGGCCGTTCAAAATAAGTACAGAGGCCATAATCACTCGCTTTAAAACATCTAGATAGTGTTAGCGGAGCGAAACTGGCGCTGTCCAGCGTCAGGTGGCATTGAGGTGCTACTGTGGCGAGAAGATCGCAACAACGGGGCCAATACTCGAATCTCAAGGGTCGTTGCGACGGTTTCCGCTATCTCAGTTTCATCAGTTCTTCCCTGAATGCTTCGGTTGGTGTTCGCCATCCCAGACACTTTCTGGGCGTGCCGTTCAAGCGGTCACAAATCGACTTCATGTCTCGATTTGAGAGCGCGGCCACAGGCGCATCTCTGGGTAGATAACGCCGCGCCCGTTTGTTTAGGTTCTCTACTGAACCCTTTTGCCACGGCGCCTGCGGATCGCAGAACCAGGCCTCTGTGCCGATCCCTGGCTTGAGTTTGCGCCAATTCCTAAACTCGATTCCACGATCAAACGTGATCGATTTGCGCGCCGTTTGGGGCAGGGGTTCCATCACAGTCATCAGCTTGTTCATCAAATGCGTAGTGCTGCGGTCGTTGTTGCGGAACAACACGGCAAAGCGTGTCTTGCGTTCGACCAACGAAGCCACATTTGTCTTGCCCTGCGCCCGCTCAAAGATCATCAGATCGCCTTCCCATTCGCCGAAAGTCTCACGCGTTCTGACATAGTCAGGTCGTTCGTGGATTGACCGATCAGGCGGGAAAACAAGGCCACGCGGTGTGCGACGGCTTCGTGGCTGGCGCTTCTTGCGCCGATGCGGAAGGTGACGTGCGAGTTCTTCAGACTTCCCATCTGGGCCGTAAACGTAGGCATAGATCGTCTCGTGGCTGACGCGCAAAGCTTGGCCGTCAAATTGCAACCGACCAGCGATCTGTTCTGGTGACCATCCTTCCTTGAGCTGCTTGATTACGGCATCTCGCAGTTCAACAAATCGTACCAACTTGCGCCGACGCGCGCGCCGATCCACGGCTGACCTCTGTGCAGTCATCCCGTAATATCCGTTCAACTTTGGTAGTTCAGCATCCTCGTATCGGTTCCGCTTGATCTCACGAAACACGGTTGAGCGATGCCTGCCAATCTCCGCAGCAATCTTGCTCACCGACATCTTTGCGTTCAACATGTCTTCGATGGTGCGTCTCTCACGCAATCCTAACTCTGTGTGGGCCATCTACCGTTCTCCTTGCTTTCCAGCAAGATAGGGGATTTGTCGCAACCCAGTTTAGAATGTGCCCTACCGTAATATGTAAAACTCATAATCAGTATTATGTAAATAAATGGCGTCCTAAGGGTGAACCGAATGCCTTAGCCCAAGGCGTAGCCCGCGCCCCGCACAGTGCGGATCGGATCACCACCGCCTTCACGGGTTAACGCCTTGCGCAGTCGTGCAATGTGAACGTCCACAGTGCGCGTGTCGACATAGATATCGCGGCCCCAAACGTGGTCGAGCAACTGGTCGCGGCTGAAGACACGGCCGGGTTTCTCAAGCAGCGTCGTCAGCAGCCGGTACTCTGTCGGCCCCAGTTTCAGTTCATTGCCCGCACGGCTTACGCGATGGCGTTCTGGATCAAGCTGGATGTCATCAAAGCTGAGTAGCGCGCCTGCGGCTGCAGGTCGTGTGCGCCGCAACTGCGTACGGACCCGCGCCATGAGTTCGCGCAGATTATACGGCTTGATCACATAGTCATCCGCGCCGGTCTCAAGGCCCCGCACGGTGTCCACTTCCTCGGATCGCGCCGAGAGCATGATGACCGGGATATGCCGGGTGCTCTCTCGCGACTTCAGCTGGCGGCAGACTTCGATGCCGCTCATTAAGGGCATCATCCAATCGAGGATTACCAGATCAGGTGCGGCCTCTGACACCAGCAACATGGCTTCTTCACCATCCTCGGCGCGCCGCACCTCAAAGCCTTCGGCTTCGAGGTTATAGGCCAAGACCTCACGTTGCGCGGGTTCGTCTTCTACCAGCAAAACCTGTGGCCGGGTCACGTCCATGGTTTCAGTCCTTCGTGGTGATCGAGGTGCGGTCGGCCTTGGGCCTGTCGTCCTCAGGCGTCTCACCGGTCACCAGATAGACGACTTGTTCGGCGATGGCGGTCACATGGTCGCCCATACGCTCGACGTTTTTGGCAATGAAATGCAGGTGCATGCAGGCGGTGATGCTGCGCGGGTCTTCCATCATGAAGGTCAGGAATTCACGGAACAGCGCATTATACATCTGGTCGACATCTTCGTCGCGGGTGATCACGTCACGCGCAAGATCGGCGTCGCGCTGGATATAGGCATCAAGCGCGTCTTTCAGCATCGCCTCAACTGCGCCGGCCATGCGGCGGATCGCACCGGTGCTGTCGCTGACGGGCTCCATCTGGTTCAGCACGCTGCTGCGCTTGGCCATGTTTTTCGCATAGTCGCCAATACGTTCGAGGTTGGCGCTAATCTTGATGACACTCAATGTCAGCCGCAGGTCAATCGCCGTGGGCGCGCGCAAAGCGATGACGCGGGCGGCGCTTTCGTTGATCTGCTCTTCCAGCCCGTCGATGGCCTTGTCCCCTGCCCGCACCTCATTGGCGAGCTCTTCGTCGCGGGTTTCAAGTGACTGTGCGCCACGGCGGATGGCGTCTTCGACCAAGCCGCCCATTTTGAGGATCTGGGCCTGAACCGCTTCCAGATCGCGGTCGAATGCTGATGCAATGTGTTGATCTGACATGATATTATCCAATACGGCCGGTGATATAGCTTTCGGTGCGCGGGTCTTGGGGGCGCGTGAAGATGTCGTCGGTGTCGCCAAATTCCACAAGGTTGCCGAGGTGGAAGAAGGCGGTTTTCTGGCTCACTCGCGCGGCCTGTTGCATGGAGTGTGTGACGATCACGACGGAGTAGTTCTGACGCAATTCGTCAATCAATTCCTCGACTTGCGCGGTGGCGATCGGGTCGAGTGCGGAGCATGGTTCATCCATCAAAAGTACTTCTGGCTCCGTGGCCACGGCGCGGGCAATGCAGAGGCGTTGCTGTTGCCCACCCGACAGGCCGGTGCCCGGCGCGTGCAGACGGTCTTTCACCTCGTTCCAGATTGCCCCACGGCGCAGCGCTTGCTCGACGATATCGTCCAGATCTGCCTTGTTGCGCGCCAGCCCGTGGATGCGCGGGCCATAGGCGACATTGTCATAGATCGACTTGGGGAACGGGTTCGGCTTTTGGAACACCATGCCCACCTTGGCGCGCAGCTGCACCGGATCGACGCGCTTGTCATAGATATCTTCGCCGTCGATACGGATGTCACCGGTCACGCGGGCCGCATCAATTGTGTCGTTCATCCTGTTGATACAGCGCAGAAAAGTCGACTTGCCGCAGCCCGAGGGCCCGATAAAGGCGGTCACGGTTTTGTCGTTGATGTCGATGTCCACGTCGCGAATGGCGTGGCTGTCACCGTAGTAGACCTGCACATTGCGGGCCGCGATCTTGACGGGTTGGGTTGTCACGTCACTCTCCGAATATCTGTTGTCTTTCATGGGTCCCGTCCTTTGTTTACCAGCGTCGCTCAAAGCGGCGGCGCAGCAGCACGGCAATGGCATTCATAGAGATCAGGAACACCAGCAAGATGATGATACCGCCCCAAGCGCGTTCATAGAAGGCCGGGTCGGCGCGTTTGGCCCATTCGTAAATCTGGGCCGGCATGGCGGAGTTCGGGGACATCAGCCCTTCGGCGATGCTTTCCGGTGGGTTGGAGGCGATGAAGCCGACCATGCCGATCAGCAGCAAAGGTGCCGTTTCGCCAAGGGCTTGCGCCAGCCCGATGATGGTGCCGGTCAGAATACCTGGCGCGGCCAAGGGCAGCACATGGTGAAAGACCGATTGCATCTTCGAGGCCCCTACCCCAAGCGCCGCATCACGGATCGACGGCGGCACGGATTTCAGCGAAGCGCGGGTCGAGATGATGATCGTCGGCAGGGTCATCAGTGTCAGCACCAGACCACCGACCAAGGGGGCGGAGTTCGGCAGGTGCATATAGTTGATAAATACCGCAAGGCCGAGGATGCCAAAGACGATCGACGGCACCGCAGCGAGGTTGCTGATGTTCACCTCAATGATGTCGGTGATCCAGTTCTTGGGGGCGAATTCTTCGAGGTAAATCGAGGCCGCAACACCGATGGGCAGCGCCAGCACCAGCACCACCAGCATCATGGCAAAGGAACCGATCATCGACACCCCCATGCCCGCCGCTTCGGGCCGCGCGTCAGAGGCGTCGGCGCCCGTGATGAAGTCGAGGTTAAAGCGCTTTTCGAGGCTGCCGTCAGCAATCAAAACATCTACAAAATCAAGCTGTTCGGCGCTGATGTTCTTGTCATTGGCGATGCTTTCGCGAGTCACACGGCCCTTGAGGTAGCCATCGACGCGGCTGTTGGTCAGGAACTCGAACTCGGCGGCGGTCCCGATCAACTCTGGGTTCGCCAGAACATGATCGCGAAGCTGTGCAGCGGCGTCTTTCGACAGGATGTCAGCCATGTCTTTCGACTTGAGATCAGTCTCGATCCCCGCCGCTTCGACCTTGTTTTCAAAGGCCGCTTTCAGCAAAGGCGAATAGCCGAAGGTCGAGACCTTTTTAATGTCTTCCAGATCACGGTTGCCGTTCTTGTCGAGCTTGTCCTCCAGAAGTGGCACGGAAAGCGTCACATAGGTCTGCTGGAACGCGCCGGTACCGCGGGAGATGATGGTGAAAAGCAGCGTCAGCAGCATCAGTAGGCCGATGACGATGGCAATGATCCCATAGAGCTTGAAACGGCCCTCGGCGGCGTTGCGGCGTTTGGTCCGCCCGTCTTGCACCAGCAGGGACGCACCGCGCGGGTCTGCAAAAGGGGCTGCGGGGTTGGGGATATCGCTCATTCGTACTGCTCCCGGTATTTACGCACGATGTAGAGGGCCAGCACGTTCAGGCCCAAGGTCAGGACGAAGAGGGTCAGGCCAAGGGCAAAGGCCACCAGCGTTTCTGGGCTGGCGAAATCGCTGTCCCCGGTCAACTGGCTAACGATGCGGGTGGTGATGGTGGTCATGGCTTCCAGCGGATTGGCCGAGATGCGGGCGATGGCCCCTGCCCCCAGCACGACGATCATCGTCTCACCGATGGCACGGCTGGCGGCCAGCAAAACGGCCCCGACGATGCCCGGCAAAGCGGCGGGGATCACGACCTGACGGATTGTCTCGGACTGCGTGGCACCCAAGCCGAAGGAGCCGTCGCGTAGCGACTGGGGCACCGCGTTGATGATGTCGTCCGACAGGGAGGAGACGAAAGGGATCAGCATGATGCCCATGACCAAACCAGCGGTCAGGACCGAGGTCGCGCCAGACATCCAGTCAACGCCCAGCAGCCCCGCATCCCCCGGCCAAAGACCTGCACAAGGAACGGCCCAACTGTCAGCAGCGCGAAGAGACCGTAAACGATGGTGGGGATACCAGCGAGGATCTCCAGCAGCGGCTTGGCTGTGGCGCGCAATTTGGGACCGGCATATTCACTTAGGTAAATCGCGGCGAAGAGCCCGATGGGCACAGCCACCAGCAGCGCAATGAAAGAGATATAGAGCGTCCCCCAAAGCAGCGGCAGGATCGACAGGTCACTGTCCCCGCGGAAATTCGGCGCCCACGACGAGCCGAAGAAGAAATCGGTCCACGGATGCAGATTAAAGAAGTTGATCGTCTCGAACAGCATCGACAGCACAATGCCCACGGTGGTGAGGATCGCGAGGGAGGCCGCAAGGATCAGCAGCGCTTTGATGCCACCCTCGACCCGGTTACGGGCGCGGAATTCGGCATCGGTTTCGCGCAGCACCAGAAAAAGCGCGATCAAGGCGATGAGAGCGACGACAATGTTACGCCAGAAATTGCCCGTGGCCGTCATCTCGCGGTAGGCCTGCGCGGCGGCGAGGACTTCGGGGCTGATCTCGGCCCCGATGGCGACGCCGCGTTCGGCCAGCCATGCGCGCAGATCGTCCGCGGCAGATAGGTCCGTTGCGTCGCCCGCGCTGAGAGCGCCGGCAGAAACCGCCGCATCCAGCCCATCGGCCAACCGGCGTACATCGCTCATGATCAGGTTAACGGAAGACCCTTCGGGCACAGCCTCGGCAGGGATCATGTCGACCACCGAAGATTGCACCAGCATCGGCTGCACCAGCAGCCAGAGGCCCAGAACCAAAAGCGCGGGCACCGCCACGCTCATCACCGCGTTATAGCCGTAATAGCTTGGCAGCGAATGCAGATTGCGGCTGTCGCCTTGGGCAGAGGCCAAAGCCCGCCGCCGCGCAAGAAAGTAGCCGCCCAGTGCCAAAGCCGCGATCAGGATGACCAGCGGCAGCACCGCGCCTGTTGTCAGTATTTGTCCCACATGTCCCCCGGTGGATCAAAAGCGAAAAACCGGGGGCAGTTGCCCGCCCCCGGCGTCGTTTAGGTTTGGTTTAGGAACCGCTGCCCATGACGGTCTCGTCGGCAACCACGGACTGGGTGTCGGCCAGCTCGGGGTCGGACACCAGACCGTATTCGGCCAGCGGGCCGTCGGGGCCAGCAACTTCGTCCGCGACGAAGAACTCAGCGTATTCTTTCAGACCGGGGATCACGCCGATGTGGGCTTTCTTGACGTAGAAGAACAGCGGGCGCGACACGGGGTAGTCACCCGAGGCGATGCTCTCGGTGGTTGGCTCAACGCCGCCCATGGTGGCAACCTGCAGCTTGTCGGTGTTGTTCTCATAGAAGGCCAGACCAAAGACGCCGATGCCGTCTTGGTTGCTTTCGATGCGTGCCAGCGTTTCGGTGTAGTCGCCGTCGATGTCGACGGATTTACCATCGGTGCGCAGGCTGATGCACTCTTTCTCGGCGGCTTTCTTGTCGCCGTCCGCCGCTTCGAGGAAGGCCTCAAAATCGCCGGTTTCTTCGCAACCCGCGAGGATCACCTTGTCTTCGAACACTTCGCGCGTGCCGTGCTTGGTGCCGGGAACGAAGGCTTGGATCGGCTGGGCGGGGAAATCGGGGTTGACCTGATCCCAAGTTGTGTAGGGGTTTTCAGTCACTTCGCCGTCTACGACAACCTTGGCGCTCAGGGCTTTGTACCAATCGACCGGCGTGAACTCAAAAGTTTCGCCGTTGATGTCGGAGGCAAAGACGATGCCATCATAGCCAACGCGCACTTCGATGATGTCGGTCACGCCGTTTTCGGCACAGGCCGCCACTTCGGCTTCTTTGATCTGGCGCGAGGCGTTGGCCACGTCGATGGTGTTCTCGCCCACGCCTTCGCAGAAACGCTTGAGGCCAGCCGAAGAGCCGCCCGATTCCACGACCGGTGTCGGGAAGTCAAAGTTTTCGCCGAAGGCTTCGGCGACGATGGAGGCATAGGGCAGCACGGTCGAGGAACCGGCAACCTGTACTTGGTCACGCGCGGCAGCGGCAGTTGCGGATACGGCGGCAATCGCCAGGGCGGAAGTGGTGAGTTTTGCGAGTGACATGATATCTCCTGTCAGATGCGAATTGGTGACCACCCCATGGTGATCTGCGCCCCGTCTATGAAGGCGGTGCTGTGCTTTTGTGACAGCAACGTTACAGTTTCATGACAGTCGGCCTGAATCACCAAATTTCTGCAAAATTTAGTCAGATTCCGTTTTCATCGGCAAAATCACGCGGAATTCGGCCCCTTGGCCGGGGGTGCTGGTCACCTTAAGCCGCCCGCGGTGGCGATTCATGATGTGTTTGACGATGGCCAGACCCAACCCTGTCCCCCCAAGCGCGCGGCTGCGGTGACTGTCGACGCGGTAAAACCGTTCGGTCAGGCGCGGCAGGTGAATTGCATCAATGCCGGGGCCGTGGTCGCGCACGCTGACATAGATCGCCGGGCCGCGCATCGCCGGGTCATGGGCCGTGCTTTTAACCGAGATCTCGACCCTGTTGTCGCGCCCGCCGTATTTAATCGCGTTCTCGATAAGATTGGTAAAGACCTGCACCAATTGGTCCGCATCCCCCAGCACAAGCGCCGGGGCATCGCCCAATGTCGGCGCCAATGTCACGTTGCTATCCACCGCCAGCGGGGCGAGGTTGCGCAGGGTGCCGCGCAGCACATCGCGCAGGTCAATCGGCACTTCCGGGCGCACGCGCTCTTCGGCCTCGACCCGGCTGAGCGACAAAAGCTCGCCCACCAGTCGGTTCATCCGCTCGGCTTCCTGCGCCATGATCCCCAGAAAACGCTCGCGCGCCGCCGTGTCATCACGCGCCGGGCCTTGCAGCGTTTCGATAAATCCGATGAGCGCGGTCAGCGGGGTGCGCAACTCGTGGCTGACATTGGCCACGAAATCGCGGCGCATTTGCCCGGCCTGCGCCATCTCCGTCACATCGTTGAAGCTGAGCAGGACAATCCCATGCGCCCCCACCGGGCGCAGGCTGACGTCATAGGTGGTGCCGTGTTCGCCGCCAATGCTGGTGAAACGCGCTTGGCAGGGGCCCGCCCCGAAAGACACCGCTCCACCGCTTCGACCAGCCCCGGCTGGCGCAGCGCGGTGACAAAGTGGCGGCCCAGTAGCCCCTTGCCCAGCAAATCTTCGGCGGGGGCGTTCAGAACGGTGATCCGCTCTTCGGCGTTGATGGCCACGCTTGGCAGCGGCAGCGCCGCCACCACATCGGCAAGGGTCACGGCGGTGTTGCCCATGTCAGAGCGGTTCAAGATCGCGACGGAAGCGCGCGGCGTTTTCGGCATAGTGTTTGGCGCTGGCGGTCAACTGTTGGATCGCCTGTGCATCGAGTTCGCGCACCACTTTGCCCGGCACACCCATAACGAGCGACCCATCGGGGATCACCTTGTTTTCGGTAATCAACGCCCCTGCCCCGATCAGGCAGTTCTTGCCAATCTTGGCCCCATTCAGCACCGTGGCCCCCATGCCGATCAAGCTGTTGTCGCCGATGGTGCAGCCGTGCAGCATGACTTTGTGGCCGATGGTGCAATCCTCGCCCACGGTCAGCGGATAGCCCATATCGGTGTGAAAGACGCAGTTCTCTTGCACGTTGCTGCCGCGGCCCACGGTGATCATCTCATTGTCGCCGCGCAGGGTGCTGCCGAACCAGACAGAGGCGTCAGGCCCGAGTGTGACTTTGCCGATCACATTGGCATCCGGCGCGACCCAAGCATCGGGAGAGACATCGGGGCGGGCATCAGCAAGGGCGTAAAGGGTCATTTCAACTCCTCAAATTCAGATTGCAGACGGCGGACATGGTCCTTGATCGCGGGCTGTTGGCTCAGCCGCAGCCGCGCGGCGGTGATGATGGATTTCAGCCGTGCCTCGGTCTGATCAAGGTCGTCATTCACCAGCACGAAGTCATAGCCATCCCAGTGGCTGATCTCGTCCCAGCTTTTGCCCATGCGTTTGGCAATGGTCTCGGCATCGTCCTGCCCACGGCTTTCCAAACGGCGTTTCAATTCGGTGATCGAGGGCGGCAGCAGGAAGATCGACAGCGTGTGGGTGTTTAGATCCGAGTTGCGGATCTGCTGTGCGCCCTGCCAGTCGATGTCAAAGAGGATATCTTGCCCCTGATCGATCGCCGCCTGCACGGGCGCCTTGGGCGAGCCATAGAAATTGCCGAAGACATGGGCATGTTCCAGCATCTCGCCCTCGGCCACGGCCTGACGGAAGTGCTCCTCGCCGACGAAGCGGTAATCGGTGCCGTCCTCCTCGCCCGGACGGGGGCGCGGGTGGTGGCGGAAACCGAGAAGTTGATCGTCGGATCCCATGCGCGCAGGGCGCGGGCCATGGTCGATTTGCCCGCCCCAGAGGGGGAACTGAGAATGATCAGAAGGCCGCGTCGGCTTGGGTTGGTCACGTCTTACTCCACATTTTGCACTTGTTCGCGCATTTGGTCGATCACCGCCTTCAGGGCCAGACCGACAGTCGTTAATTCCGTGCTCTGCGCCTTGGAGCAGAGCGTGTTGGCTTCGCGGTTGAACTCCTGCATCAGGAAATCCAGCTTGCGCCCCACCGGCCCGCCCTGCCCGATCAGCGCGCGGGCGGCGGCGACATGGGCGGCGAGGCGGTCAATCTCTTCGGTGACATCGGCTTTGACCGCGATCAAGGCCAGTTCCTGCGCCACCCGGTCGGCATCCGCGCCTTCGCTGTTGTCGAGCACCCTTGCGAGGTTGCGGTGCAGGTTGGCGGCGCTGTCTTCGCGGCGCGCCTCGGCCAAAGCGGCGGCTTCGGCGGCAAGGTTTTCGACCTCGGTCAATTGCGCTTGCATGACCGTGGCCAGCGCCGCGCCTTCCTGCTCACGCATGGCGTTGAAGTCGCGCAGCAAGGCGGGCATTTCCGACAGCAAAGCGTCGCGCAGCGCGTCGATGTCCTGTGCCTGCTCGGCCTGTTCCAGCACGCCGCGCATGGTGAGAATGTCGCTTGCCCGCGAAGGCGCGAGCGACACACCGGCATCCATCGCGCGGGCCTCAATCTCATGCAGGGCGGTCAGCAGCGTGTCGACATGCGCCGCGTTGACCTGCAAGCTGCCGTCGCTCTCAGCCGAGGATATGCGCAGGTTGCAGGTGATATTGCCCCGCGCCACCTGAGCCGTCACCTGCTTGCGCAGGGCGACCTCCAGCCCGTCGACCCAATCGGGCACACGCAGCCGCAGGTCGAGCCCTTTGCCATTGACCGCGCGCAGTTCCCAAGACCAGCTCCAGCCTTCCAAAGTGCCGGAGGCAGAGGCGAAACCTGTCATGGACCTGATCATCGGTGCGTTCCTTGCAAGGGCGGTCATGTCCTGCCTTACGGCGAAACCCCCGCGAGGGGCAAGCCCCCGGCCCCGATGGACCGGCTGATCCCAAGGCAATGTCGTTAACCACTTCGCCGAAAGCGGGACGAATTCTCTCTCGGGGTGCGGTATTAATGATTTGGTAATGTTTTCGGCCACATTGTGCCGCTGTCGTTTCAAAAACGGCAGCTGTATTGGCCAAGTCCTTATGGGTGAGTTAATGGGCAATACAGGCCACACCGCGCAGAATGTTGTCGCCATGTCAGATCATCGGACGCATGTTGGCTATGGCCCGCTGGCGCAGGTCGAAGCCTATTGGGAAGCCTTGCGTGGCAACAGATTGATGCCGCGGCGGTCCGATATCGACCCGCGCGGAATAGAGGCCGCGCTGGAATACGCCTTTATCCTTGAACGTGTCGCGGTGGGTGTTGGGCGGTTGCGTATCGCGGGCGGCCATCTGCGCGATCTCATGGGGATGGAGGTGCGCGGCATGCCAATCACCGCCTTTTTCGGCACGCAATCGCGTCCCCGCGTCAGCGAGGCGCTGGAAGAGGTTTTTCAACTGCCCGGTCAAACCACCCTGCATCTCAGCGCGGCTGCCTCCTATGGGCGACCGGCTTTGACGGGGCGCATGCTGCTTTTGCCGCTTAAAAGCGATCTGGGCGATGTCAGCCGGGTGCTGGGCTGTCTGGTCGTACGAGGCGAGGTCGGCCAAACCCCGCGGCGTTTCGATCTGGCGCAGGCGACGCGGCGCAGCGGCATTGGCGGTGCGACCAGAGCGTTGCGCTATGCCGCTCCGTTGCAACAATCAACTTTGCCAAGGGAAACCGGATTTGCAGCGGGAAAAGCCAGCTTCACCAGTGCCACGACCGGAGAACTGCCGCCCTACCTGCGTCTGGTGAAGTCAGAGCAGGAATAGCGCGCAAACCTGCCCTTCGAACGTAAAAAAACGCCGCCCTGCATCATGCGGGGCGGCGTCAATCTCATCGTGGGTCGGCCAAGGCCGCGTCTGTTACCCAGCTGCCCGCGCTGTCTGTGCCGTGCGGCGGTTCGACAGTTCTTCGGCAACCAAGAACGCCAATTCCAGCGATTGGCTGGCGTTAAGGCGCGGGTCGCAGGCGGTGTGGTAGCGGTCCGACAGGTCTTCGTCGCTGACCGCCCGCACACCGCCGGTGCATTCGGTCACGTCTTGGCCGGTCATCTCGAAATGCACACCACCGGGGACAGAGCCTTCGGCGTTATGCACGGCAAAGAACTCATGCACTTCGCGCAGCACGGAATCAAACGGCCGGGTCTTGTAACCGGTCGAGGATTTGATCGTGTTGCCGTGCATCGCGTCACAGGTCCAGACGACATTCGCGCCCTCTTCCTGCACGGTTTTGATCAGACGCGGCAGGTGATCGCCCACCTGCCCCGCACCAAAGCGCGAGATCAGCGTCAGACGGCCTTCTTCGTTGTCGGGGTTCAGCTTGGCCATCAATTGCTTGAGGTCATCGCTGGTCATCGAGGGGCCGCATTTCAGGCCGATAGGGTTTTGCACACCGCTGGCGAATTCCACATGCGCGCCGTCGGGCTGCCGCGTGCGGTCACCGATCCAGATCATATGGCCCGAACCTGCCAGCCACTTGCCGGTCTGGCTGTCGCGACGGCATAGTGCCTCTTCATACTCCAGCAACAGCGCCTCGTGGCTGGTGTAGAATTCCACCGATTGCAAGGTATGCGCGGTTTCGGCGGTCACGCCAGCGGCGGCCATGAAATCCAGGGTGTCAGAGATGCGGTTGGCAATCTCGCGGTATTTCTCGGCCTTTTCGTCATCGGTGAAGCCCAGCGTCCAGCCGTGGACTTGATGCACATCCGCATAGCCCCCGGTCGAGAAGGCGCGCAACAGGTTCAGCGTGGCGGCGGCCTGTGTGTAGGCGCGCAGCATCTTTTGCGGGTCCGGAATGCGGGCCGCTTCGCTAAAGGCCAGATCGTTGATGATATCACCGCGGTAGCTGGGCAGTTCCACACCATCGACCACTTCGGTCGGAGCCGAGCGCGGTTTGGCGAATTGACCGGCCATACGGCCCAGTTTGATCACCGGCACTTTGGCACCGTGGGTCAGCACGATGGCCATCTGCAACATCACTTTGAATGTGTCGCGAATGGCGTCCGAGCTGAACTGCTCAAAGCTCTCCGCGCAATCGCCGCCCTGCAAAAGGAAGGCTTCGCCACGGCCAGCGGCGGCCAGATGTTTTTTCAGTCGGCGTGCTTCGCCCGCAAAAACGAGGACCGGATAGCGTGCCAGCTGTGCCTCAACCGCTTGCAATGCGGCTTGGTCAGGGTAATCAGGCATCTGGACGCGCGGTTTGCTGCGCCAGCTCGAGGTGCTCCAGTCTGTCATCTTTCTACTCCGCTCCACAGCGCCGAGTGTCGGCGCTTCGTGATCTTTCTCTATACAAAGGCGCGGGTAAAGTGACCAGAACCGAAATGCGCCCTATTGACGTTACGACAGGCCCGTGGGCAATGTTTTCGGCAAGTTCTGGCGGCTATGGCACATGTCGGCAGAGACGACCTGAGTAGAAAGACGCCGAGATGTCCCAACCGCGCCCGGCCACCCGCATGCCCCCCAGACCGACAAGCCGCGGCGCTTCGTCTTTGTGCTGTTGGAGAATTTCACCCTGCTGAGCTTTGCCTCGGCGGTGGAATGCCTGCGTATCACCAACCGCATGCTCGAACGCGAGGTCTACCAATGGCAGGCCGTGGGCGAAAACGGTGAGACCTGCACAAGCTCAGCCGGCGCGGTCTTTGCGCTTGATGGCGGGTTAGAGGAATTGGGCCGCGACGACACGATTGTGATCTGCGGCGGCCTCGACGTGCAGGCGGCAACCACCAAGAAACTGTTGGCTTGGTTGCGCCGCGAGGCCCGCAAAGGGTTGGTAGTGGGCGGCCTGTGCACTGCGGCACATACGTTGGCCAAGGCCGGGCTGCTCGATGGCAAACGCGCGACGATCCATTGGGAGAATCAAGACAGCTTTGGCGAGGAATTCGAAGAGGTTATCCTGACGAAATCGGTTTTCGTGGTGGACGGCAACCGGTTGACCACGGCGGGCGGCACCTCGTCTCTGGATTTGATGCTGAAACTCATCGCCGATGATCACGGCGAAGAAACAGCCAATGCCGTGGCGGACCAGCTGATCTATTCGTCGATCCGCACGGACCAAGACACGCAGCGCCTGTCGGTGCCCACCCGAATCGGTGTGCGGCATCCCAAGCTCAGCCAAGTCATTCAGCAGATGGAGCGTAATATCGAAGAGCCGATCAGCCCCTCGATTCTTGCGCGGGATGTTGGCATGTCGACCCGCCAGCTGGAGCGGCTGTTCCGGCGTTACCTGAACCGCAGCCCCAAACGGTACTATATGGAACTGCGGCTGCAAAAGGCGCGTAACCTGTTGATGCAGACGGATATGAGCGTGATTAACGTGGCGCTGGCCTGCGGCTTTGCTTCGCCCTCGCATTTCTCCAAATGCTACCGGGCGCACTATCAAACCACGCCCTATCGCGAGCGCGGCAGCCAATCCACCCGGCAGCCCGCCTGAGGGTCAAGGCGTGATCCGGTAGACGGTGCCATTGCCCTCTGAGATGAACCAGATCGCACCTTCGGGGCCTTCGACGACATCGCGCACGCGGGCAGTCTCGGCGGTTTTGATCTGCTGGACCTCTTCCAGCGGGTCACCGCTCAGCCGAGCGATATAGTCGAACTTGAGCGAGCCTACGAAGATATCGCCCTCCCATTCGGGGAATTGCGCGCCGGAGTAGACCACCAGCCCCGCAGGCGCGATGGAGGGATCCCAGTAGAATTCGGGCTGCGCCATTCCTCTTTCGAGGTGCCCTCGCCGATCTTCGCACCCGAATAATGCTCCCCGTAGGAAATTACCGGCCAGCCGTAATTCGTGCCCTTGGTGATGCGGTTCACCTCGTCGCCGCCCTTGGCCCCGTGCTCCGACACCCAAAGCCGCCCGTCCAAATCCAGCCCCGCGCCTTGCGGGTTGCGGTGGCCATAGGACCAAATCTCGGGCAGCACATCGGGCATATCGACAAAGGGATTGTCGTCGGGGATCGAGCCGTCGCGGTTCACGCGGATGATGCTGCCGTTATGGGTGCTGCGGTCTTGGGCTGCGGGGCGATCGCCCCGTTCGCCGATGGTCACCAGCAGCGTGCCATCCGGCGCCTCGACCACGCGAGAGCCGAAGTGCTGCCCGCCGTTGCTGCCCGGTTTCATGGCGAAAAGCTCAGTCAAGTTTTCCAGAGTGCGGGCGTCCTCAGACAATCTGGCGCTGGCCAAAGCGGTGCCCGCGCCGCCGCCCTCTTGGGGTTTGGCATAGGTCAGGAATAACAGGCGGCTCTGCGCGAAATCCTCGGCCAGGGTGATGTCCAACAGACCGCCCTGCCCGACCACGGCCACCTCGGGCAGGCCCGACACCTCATGCTGTGCGCCGTCTTTTTGGTAGATCAGCCGCCCGGCTTTCTCGGTGACCAACAGGCCGCCGTCGGGCATGGGGGCGATGCCCCAAGGCGCCTCTAGACCCTCGGCTATGGGGGTGATCGTCAGGCTGCTCTGGGCGCTTACCGCGCCTGCGGCGCAGAGGCTGCTAAGGCTGATGAAAGTGGCGGTCGCGAATTGTTTGGCGGATGTCACGGGCAGGCTCCTTTGGGCGTGGGGGCTTGGAACAAGACATAGCCAGCAAGCGGCCCATTTCCAGCATTCCACTCGGCACACGCGAAAAGCCGCCCGCGCAGACCACGTGATAAATCGCCTTTTCTTTTTCGAAACCACGACCTAACGTTCGATCAGAACGAGAGTTCAACTAAGGGAGAGTACCAAATGAAAAAAATATTGATGGCCACAACGGCCGTAGCTTTGCTCGCCACCGGCGCGCATGCAGAAGACACAAAAATCGGCATTCTGCTGGGCTTCACCGGCCCGCTGGAATCGTTGGCCAATGACATGGCTGCCGGTGCCGAACTGGCGATTTCCGAAGTTAATGAATCCGGCATGTTCCTCGACGGTGCCACCGTTTCGTCCGAGCGTGGCGACACCGGCTGCATCGACGCGGGTCTGGCCGTGGCTTCCGCTGAGCGTCTGATCACCTCTGATCGCGTCAGCGGCATTGTGGGCGGCATGTGCTCGGGCGAGACGACTGCCTCGCTGCAGAACGTCGCTATTCCGAACGGCATCGTGATGATCTCGCCATCGGCGACATCGCCTGCTCTGTCGACCGTCGAAGACAACGGCCTGTTCTTCCGCACATCACCGTCTGACGCGCGTCAGGGTCAGGTCATGGCCGACATCTTGAACGACCGTGGCATCAAAGAAGTCGCCGTCACCTATACCAACAACGACTATGGTAAGGGTCTGGCCGACAGCTTCGAGACCGCGTTCAAGGAATCCGGCGGCACCGTCACCATCAACACATCGCATGAAGACGGCAAAGCGGACTATTCCGCCGAAGTCGGCGCGCTGGCCTCTGCCGGTGGTGAAGTGCTGATCGTTGCAGGCTACGTCGACCAAGGCGGTGCGGGCATCGTGAACGGCGCGCTGGACGCAGGCGCGTTCGACACCTTCATGTTCCCCGACGGCATGGTCTCCGACACGCTCGAAGAAAAATTCGCCGAGATCGCGGATGGCTCTTTCGGTCAGAACCCAAGCGCCTCTGGCGAGGGTCCGGACAACTACAAGAAGATGGGCGAAGAAGCTGGTTTCGAGCCGACCAACGCCTTCTCGCCCGAAGCCTATGACGCGGCGGCTCTGATGCTGCTGGCGATGCAGGCCGCAGGGTCCAACGATCCGGCGATGTACAAAGAAAAAGTGATGGAAGTCGCCAACGCACCGGGCGAAAAAATCCTGCCGGGTGAGCTGGGCAAAGCGCTGCAGATCATCAAAGACGGCGGCGATGTCGACTATGTCGGTGCGTCGGCGGTTGAGCTGATCGGACCGGGCGAAAGCGCGGGCAGCTACCGTGAGATCGAAATGAAAGACGGTAAGATGGTGACGGTCGGCTACCGCTGATCTAAGCTTCGTCTGAAACACTTGCAGAGGCCCGGTTGCATCGCGATCGGGCCTTTTGCTTGGGAAATCGGCTTTTCTTCCGCGCAGGCAGCCAGTACAAAACTCCTATTGAGGACGTGGAAAACGCGTCCCGTCTGGGAGGACAGGATGAAAAAGCAACAGATGGCCGTGCCGGTCAGGGCTCTGAGCATGTATCTTGCTGGGTGTGATTTCGGCAATGCTGCGCGATCTGCCTTTAACGAGGCAGCGGCAAGCTTTCTTCATAAAAGGACCGCAGCGGTCCCTTCCAAGAATCTCAGCAGACTGTAAACAGGTAAGGCAGCGCGGATATGCGCGGCCCACCGCAAGACGACCAATAAAAACCAGCCACAAGGTGGCGGACACGGGGATGGACATATGATCGTCGTAGACGACGTACACAAACACTTCGGCGGGTTTCACGCCGTCGACGGGGCAAGCCTGTCGATTGAAAAGGGATCGATCACCGGATTGATCGGCCCCAATGGCGCGGGTAAAACCACGCTGTTCAACGTTATCGCAGGCGTGCTGCAGCCCACTTCGGGCCGGGTGACCATGGACGGTGAAGACATCACTGGCCTGCCCCCGCATGAGCTGTTCCATAAAGGGCTGCTGCGCACCTTCCAGATTGCGCATGAATTTTCGTCGATGTCATGCCGTGAGAACCTGATGATGGTGCCGGGCAACCAGTCGGGCGAAACACTGTGGAACACATGGTTCGGTACCAAGCGCATCGCCGATGAGGAACGCGCACTGAAAGCCAAGGCCGATGAGGTGCTGGAATTCCTGACCATCGAACATCTGTCCGAGCAAAAGGCCGGTCAGATCTCGGGCGGCCAGAAAAAGCTGCTGGAACTGGGCCGCACCATGATGGTGGATGCCAAGATCGTCTTTCTGGATGAGGTCGGCGCGGGCGTGAACCGGACGCTGCTCAACACCATCGGCGACGCCATCATCCGCCTGAACCAAGAACGCAATTACACATTCGTCGTCATTGAGCATGACATGGATTTCATTGGCCGCCTTTGCGATCCAGTGATCTGCATGGCCGAGGGCCACGTGCTGGCCGAAGGCACGCTGGATGAGATCAAGGCGAACGAGCAGGTGATCGAGGCCTATCTCGGCACTGGTCTGAAGAACAAGGACAAGGTAGGCGCATGAGCAATGATCCCTACGGCGACCGCGGCAACAAAGATTGGTCGGTCGGCAACGCAAAGGGCCAAGGCAGCATCATGCCCAAGGCCAGCGGCAAAACTCACCCCGCCCCCGGCGGCCCCTTTCTGATCGGCGACAGCATGACCGCCGGATACGGCGCGGGCCCCGACATTCTGCATGACTGCACCATCGCAGTGGATCGCGGCGAAATCGCCGTGATCGTCGGCCCCAATGGTGCGGGCAAATCCACGGGTATGAAGGCGGTCTTTGGTATGCTCGACATGCGCAAAGGCCATGTGCGGCTGGATGGGGAGGATATCACCAATCTCAGCCCGCAAGACCGGGTGGCCAAGGGCATGGGCTTTGTGCCCCAGACCTCAAACATCTTTACCTCGATGACGGTCGAAGAGAACCTAGAGATGGGGGCCTTCATCCGCCGTGATGATTTCCGCGATACGATGGCGCAGGTCTATGACCTCTTCCCGATCCTCAAGGAAAAGCGCAATCAGGCGGCGGGCGAATTGTCGGGCGGTCAACGCCAGCAGGTCGCCGTGGGCCGGGCGTTGATGACGCAGCCGAAGGTTCTGATGCTCGATGAGCCGACAGCGGGTGTCTCGCCCATCGTGATGGACGAACTCTTTGACCGGATCATTGAGGTGGCCCGCACCGGCATCCCGATCCTGATGGTCGAACAAAACGCCCGTCAAGCGCTTGAGATCGCAGACAAAGGCTATGTGCTTGTGCAGGGGGCGAACGCCTTTACCGGCACCGGCAAAGAGCTTTTGGCCGATCCTGAAGTCCGCAAATCGTTTCTGGGGGCTGAACATGGATCTGCTCAACGCAATTATTGCACTTTCGAACTATGTGCTCATTCCGGGCATCGCCTATGGCTCTCAGCTGGCGCTTGGCGCGCTTGGCGTGACGCTGGTCTACGGCATCCTGCGGTTTTCCAACTTCGCCCATGGCGACACGATGGCCATGGGAACCATGGCGACGATCCTGATAACTTGGCTGTTCCAGTCCATGGGTCTCAGCCTCGGCGTGCTGCCCACGGCGCTTCTGGCCCTGCCCTTCGGCATCGCCTTTGCCATGCTGCTGGTGCTGGGCACCGACAGGGTGGTCTATAAATTCTACCGCGAGCAAAAGGCCAAGCCGGTGATCCTTGTGATCGTCAGCCTCGGTGTGACCTTTATCTATAACGGCATCACCCGCTTCATCATTGGCGCGGACGATCAGAACTTCCTCGACGGGCAGCGCTTCATCATGTCGGCGCGGGATTTCAAAGAGATGACCGGCCTGCGCGAAGGTCTGGCCTTCAAGACGACCCAAGGCATCACCATCATCACCGCGATCATCGTTGTGGCCGTGCTGTTCTGGTTCCTCAACAAGACCCGCGCGGGCAAATCCATGCGGGCCTATTCCGACAACGAGGATCTGGCGCTTTTGTCGGGCATCAACCCTGAGCGGGTGGTGATGATCACATGGATGATCGTGGCCGCACTCGCGACTATCGCGGGCACACTTTACGGCCTTGATAAGTCGTTCAAACCCTTCACCTATTTCCAACTTCTGCTGCCGATCTTCGCGGCGGCCATCGTCGGCGGGCTTGGCTCTCCGGTGGGGGCGATCGCGGGCGGCTTCGTGATCGCATTCAGCGAAGTCACGATTACCTATGCGTGGAAAAAGGTGCTGGGCTATGTGATGCCCGAAGGGCTGCAGCCTGACGGCTTGGTGCAACTTATGAGCACGGATTACAAATTTGCGGTCAGCTTCGTCATTCTTCTGATCGTTCTGCTGATCAAGCCCACCGGCCTGTTCAAGGGGAAATCGGTATGACCCAGACTTCGAAAAACACGATCCTTTTCGGGATCATCGCCCTGATGATCATCTACACTGGCTTTGCCCAAAGCTGGAACTCTGCCCTGCTTATCATCGCCATGGGCCTGATCTCTTCGATCATGGCGCTTGGGGTGAACCTGCAATGGGGTTTTGCGGGGCTGTTCAACGTCGGCGTCATGGGCTTTGTCGCCTTGGGCGGTCTGGCGGCTGTGCTGGTCTCCATGCCCCCGACCGAGGGCGCTTGGTCCACCGGTGGTTTCGCCATTCTGGGGGCGCTGGCCCTTGGGGCGGGCACCGTGGTGGCGGCGGTCATGCTGATGAAACGCATGGCCCCCGGCACGGCGCGCACCCTTGCGGTGATCGCGGTGCTGGTCATCGGTTTCTTCATCTTCCGCGCCCTGCTCGATCCTGCGGTTGAGGCTGTCGAGGCGATCAACCCCGCGCAGACCGGCTATCTTGGTGGTCTTGGCCTGCCGGTGCTGATCTCTTGGCCTGTGGGTGGTCTCTTTGCTGCGGGGGCGGCTTGGCTGATCGGTAAGACGGCGCTTGGCCTGCGGTCGGACTATCTGGCGATTGCCACGCTGGGGATTGCCGAGATCATCATCGCGGTGCTGAAAAACGAAGACTGGATGAGCCGCGGCGTGAAAAACGTGATCGGCCTGCCCCGTCCGGTGCCCTATGAGATCGATTTGCAGAACAGCGCCTCCTTTGTGGAACGCGCCGCCGGCTTCGGGTTTGACCCGGTGGAGGCCTCGACGCTTTGGGTCAAGCTGCTTTATATCGCGCTTTTCGCGGCGGTGCTGATCCTTTTGCTGTGGATGAGCCAGCGTGCGCTGCATTCCCCTTGGGGCCGGATGCTACGGGCAATCCGTGACAACGAGGTCGCGGCAGAAGCCATGGGCAAGGATGTCACCGCGCGGCATTTGCAGGTTTTCATCCTCGGCTCTGCCATCTGCGGCATTGCGGGTGCGATGATGACCACGATGGACAGCCAGTTGACGCCGGGCACCTATCAGCCGCTGCGCTTTACCTTCCTTATCTGGGTGATGGTGATCGTTGGCGGGTCGGGCAACAACTTCGGCGCGATCTTGGGTGGTTTCCTGATCTGGTTCCTCTGGGTGCAGGTCGAACCGATGGGTCTGTGGCTGATGAGCCTGATCACCGCTGGCATGTCCGAAGGCTCGGCTTTGAAGGCGCATCTGATCGAAAGCGCCGCGCATATGCGGCTGTTGACCATGGGCGTCGTGCTGCTGCTGGTGCTACGCTTCAGCCCACGCGGGTTGATCCCCGAGCGGTAAGCTGTGGGTGAGATCCCCTCACGAAAAGGGGCGCGGTATTGCTACCGCGCCCCTTTTTTGTCTGTCCAGCCTCTCAGCGCCCTTTGAACAAGCCGCCTAAGATGCCGCGTACGATACGGCGCCCGGTGGTGCCTTTCAGCTCTTTGATCACCGCGCTTGCGATGGCATCGCCAAACCCGTCTGATGCCTTGCGGCCCGACCGGCTGCCGCCGCCGCTGCGCGCCCCGCCATAGCGGCGGGCCTTTTGAAACTCGCGGGCGGCTTCATCCTCTGCCTCGGCGGCGGCTTCGATTTTCTCGGCCTCTTTGGCCGCCGCTTCCGCGCGGGCCTTCAGCATCTCATAGGCCGAGTTGCGGTCTTGAATGGTCTCGTATTTCCCCGCCAGATCGGACTCCGCCAGCATCGCCGCACGCTCTGCCACCGTGATTGGCCCCAGCCGAGAAGACGGCGGGCGGATCAAGGTGCGCTCCACCACGCCCGGCACGCCCTTGCGTTGCAGCATAGAGGTCACCGCCTCGCCCACGCCGACCTCGCGGATCGCCTCTTCGGTGTCGAAACGCGGGTTTTCGCGGTAGGTCTCTGCGGCTTGGCGCAGTTCCTTGCGGTCGCGCGCCGTAAAAGCGCGCAGCGCGTGTTGGATGCGGTTGCCAAGCTGGCCCAAGATATCGTCGGGCACATCGGCCGGGTTTTGGGTGACAAAATAGACGCCGACCCCCTTGGAGCGGATCAGGCGTGCCACCTGCTCTACCTTGTCGACCAGCGCCTTGGGCGCGTCGTCAAACAGCAGATGCGCCTCGTCGAAGAAGAACACGAGCTTCGGTTTGTCGGGGTCGCCGACCTCGGGCAGTTCCTCGAAAAGCTCGGACATGAGCCACAGCAGGAAGGTGGCATAGAGCTTGGGCGAGGCCATGAGCTTGTCGGCGGCGAGGATGTTGATCCGTCCGCGGCCTTCGGCATCGCAGCGCATGAGGTCCGACAGCGCCAGCGCCGGTTCGCCAAACAACTGCGCGCCGCCTTGGTTCTCCAGCACCAACAACCGCCGCTGGATCGTGCCCACCGACGCGGTCGAGACATTGCCATAGCGCAGCGCCAAGTCCTTTGCATTCTCGCCCACCCAGACCAGCAGGGATTGCAGGTCTTTCAGGTCCAAAAGGGGCATCCCCTCTTCGTCAGCCACGCGAAAGGCGATGTTCAGGATGCCCTCCTGTGCCTCGGAAAGGCTGAGCAATCGAGCGATCAGCAGCGGGCCCATCTCGGAAACGGTGGTGCGGACGGGGTGGCCCTGCTGCCCAAAGAGATCCCAAAAGGTCACCGGAAAGGATTGATAGGCATAGTCGTTAATGCCGATCTTTGCCGCGCGTTCGGTGAAGGGGACATGCAGTTTGGCGGTCTCGCTTCCTGCGATTGCAAGGCCCGACAGATCGCCCTTCACATCCGACAGAAACACCGGCACCCCGGTATTGGCAAAACCCTCGGCAAGGATTTGCAGCGTCACCGTCTTGCCCGTGCCCGTCGCCCCCGCGATCAGCCCGTGGCGGTTGGCATAGCCGAGGTCGAGGAATTGCTTGGTCGCATAGTCGGGACCGCCGCCGCCGATAAAGATGTCACTGCTCACGCTGGGGCCTTTCTGTCAAATTTAGCCATTCGTCCGTTCCACTAGAGCATACAAACTTAACCTTTGCGCGCCATAGTGAAGGCACCCCGCCCGCATGTCCTTCTTTCGGTTGGGTGTACTTCCTCCCTGTTAGACTTGGCCGCGCCCTCGGGTGCGGCCCTTTTTCTGCCAAGGACTGTCGCGGGCCCCTGACAGATTGTCGCATTTTTCCTGTTGACCGGCATCACCTGCTTGCCTAACGTGGCATTAATAAGTCGGCCCAGTCCGACGGGGAGAAAGTACATGGAAAGGGGCGCGCTGCGTCCCCTTTTGCATTTGTGCCGCCTAAACCCTTGAGAACGTAGGGAAACCGCCCCCGCGCAGGTCGGCATGAAATTGCCCGAACCATTATTGAAATGCGGCCATGGCCACTGACAATCCCGCGGCGGCGTGGTAAGGGGCGGTAACGCAACAAATGTGGATATGACATGAGCAAGTTTATGACCGCCCTGCCGCTTTGTGCAGCGCTTGCACTGACGGCCCCAATGACGGCTTTCGCCCAGACCGCCACGGAAGAAGAGCCAGCACAGACCGAAGAGCAGCAGCCCCAGCCCGGCACCAGCGGCAATGCCGCCCAGATCGAAGAACAGCTGAGCCTTGGCGAAGACGCGGACAAAGACCCCGAACTGGGCAAGCCCTACACCAAGAAAGAGATCGGCTCTTGGGAGATGCGCTGCATCAAGACCGAGGAAGAGGTCGACCCCTGCCAGATGTACCAGCTCCTCGCTGATGGCGAAGGCGCGCCGGTTGCCGAAGTCTCGCTTTTCCGTCTGCCTGATGGTGGTCAGGCCAAAGCCGGTGCCACGGTTGTTGTCCCGCTTGAGACCGCCCTGCCCGCACAGCTGACCCTGTCGGTCGACGGTGGAAAAGCCCGCCGCTATCCCTATGCCTTTTGCAACCCGGTGGGCTGCTACGTGCGCATGGGTCTGACCGATGCCGATATCGGCGCCTTCAAACGCGGCAAGCAAGCGGTGCTGACCATCGTGCCCGCCCTTGCCCCGGATCAAGAAGTGAAACTGACACTCTCGCTCGACGGGTTCACCGCGGGCTATGACGAAGTGTCGGTGATCGAGCAGTAAGACACTGCTGGTGACGTGAGTTTAGATGCCGCTCCCGACCTCGGGGGCGGCATTTTTCGTTGCCGGTTCTGGGATCAGGTGCGGCGCAGCGCCAAGACGGCGTTCATCCCGCCAAAGGCGAAGGCATTGCTGAGCGCCACATCGACCTGCGCCTCCCGCGCCTCATTGGGCACCACGTCTAGGGCGCATTCCGGGTCGGGTTCTTCATAGCCGATGGTGGGGGCGATCACCCCATCGCGCAGCGCCATGATACAGGCCAAAAGCTCAACCGCGCCGGTGCCGCCGATGACATGGCCGTGCATCGACTTGGTGGAGGAAATCATCAACCGATCCGCATGGGTGCCGAAAACATCCGCCACGGCGGCGCATTCGGTCTTGTCGTTGGCCGCCGTCCCGGTGCCATGAGCATTGATATAGCCGACCTCTTCGCGGTTGATCCCCGCATCCTGCAGCGCACCCTGCATGGCCCGCGCGGCCCCGGCCTTGGAAGGCATGACGATGTCGCTGGCATCCGAAGTCATGGCGAAACCTGCAACCTCGCAAAGGATTTCGGCCCCCGTGCCCGCGCGTGGTCATAGTCTTCGAAGACAAAGACCCCCGCGCCCTCGCCTTGCACCATCCCATTGCGGTTGGCCGAGAAGGGCCTGCACGCATCGCGGCTCATCACGCGCAGCCCTTCCCACGCCTTAACACCGCCGAAGCACAGCATCGATTCCGATCCCCCCGTCACCATCACCGGGCTCATGCCAGAGCGGACCATAGCAAAGGCCTGCGCCATCGCGTGGTTGGACGACGCGCAGGCGGTCGACACGGTAAAGGACGGACCACGCAGGTTCCACTCCATGCTGACATGGCTAGCGGCGGCGTTGTTCATCAGTTTGGGCACCACGAATGGATGAACCCGGTTTTTGCCCTCTTCATAGACCGCGCGATAGTTGTCGTCCCACGTGGACACACCACCGCCCGCCGTGCCCAGCACCACCCCGGCGCGGGCGGCCAACTCATCGGTGAAGGTCAGCCCCGACTGCTCAATCGCTTCGCGTGCGGCGGCGAGGGTGAATTGGGTGAAACGGTCATAAAGTGCGATCTGCTGGCGGTTGTAGCGCCCTTCGGCCTCAAACCCGCGCACCTGCCCGCCAATCCGGATGGCCAGCCGCTCCACATCGCGGAACTCCAGCGGGCCGATGCCGCATTTGCCTTCGCGCATCGCGGCGAGCGTCTCTGGCACCGACAGGCCCAGAGCGTTGATCGTGCCGGCGCCGGTGATGACAACTCTCTTCATGCGCTTAGCTATGTTCGGCCTTTAGCCGCTCCACTCCGGCGACGATGCTGCGCACGGTCGAGATGTCGAAATCGCTTTCGCTGGGGCTATTGGCATTAAAGGGCACGTTGATATCAAACGTCTCTTCAATGGCGAAGATGCTTTCGACGACCCCCATGCTGTCGATGCCCAGATCCTCCAGCGTGCTGTCCAGCGTGACATCCTCCGGCTCAATCATGGCCTGTTCGGCGAGGATGGTGATGACCTGATCCTGAGTGCTCATGGCGGCGTCCCTCACATATGTCCGCGGCAGGTTTAGTCAGCCTTGTCGGCTTTGGAAACCAGCTTCTGCAAGGCTGCGACATCACGCAGCAGTTTGGGCAAGCGGCGCAGCGCCTTGTAGATTTCGGTCTGCTTGCTCATCTGCGTGGCGGGATAGCCGAGCATCGTGCGGCCCTCGGGTACGTTGGACAATACAATCGTCCCGCCGCCTGCGATCACCCGGTCGCCGATCGTGATGTTGTCGGCCAGACCGACCTGCCCGCCCAGCACAACATTGTCGCCCACGCGGGTTGAGCCGCCGACTCCGGCCTGCCCGCAAAGCAGACAGTTTTTGCCGATCACCGCGTTATGGCCGATGTGGACAAGGTTGTCGATTTTCGTGCCATCGCCCACGCGGGTATCCCGGATGGTGCCATTGTCGATGGTGGAGCCCATGCCCATTTCAACATCCGCGCCGATGGTCACCGCGCCGAGCGAATGAATGCGGGTCCAAGGCTGTGGCGCGGCGTCGCCCTGATCGCCCAGCGTTTGCCGGGCTTTTTCGACCGTGGACAGCTCTGCCGTCACAAAGGAGAAACCATCGCCGCCCAAACGCACGCCGGACTGCGCGATGAAGCGTGGGCCGATGGTCACGCGCGCGCCGATGCTGACGTGTTCGCGTAGGAAACAGGCCTCGCCCAATGTCGCATCCACGCCGACAAAGCACAGCGGTCCGATGACGCTCCCTGCGCCAATCGTAGCCCCGGCAGAGATCACCGCCAGCGGGCCGACCGAGACGTCATCACCAAGCACGGCCTCGGGGTCGATCACGGCTGTAGGATGGATGCCCGGCTTGAACCCCTGCCCTTTGTCGAGCATGCGCGTCACACCGGAAAGCGCATAGCGCGGACGGTTCGGCAAGATTGCCGCCTTGAGACCCAGAGCCCGCCAATCCGCGCCTTCCCAGAGCATCGCCACCTCGGCGGCACCCTCAGAAAGGCTGCTGGCATAGCGCGGGTCCATCGCCAGCGCCATCTCACCCTGTTTGGCACTGGCCGGTTCGGCGACGCCGCTGACCATGAGTTCGATGTCGCCCTCGGCGCTGGCGCCGACGGCTTTGGCGATTTGCTGAACACTATAGGTCATTTCGGGCGGCCCTTACTTGTTGCGCGCCCGAGAGTTACCCCTGAACGCCGCGCAAGGCCACCCCCGCCTTGGCCAGCGCGTTCCAGATCAGCGCATCCCGGCCATAGACGTCATCGCGGTATTCGGTGTGACCACGGGCGTTGGTAACGGCTGTGCGGTAGATCAGATGCACGGGGACCGGCTCTTTCAAGACGATCCGCGTTTCACGCCCGCTGCGCAGCACGGCCTGAAACTCCCCTCAGGGTCTGCCGATTGCCGTGCCAGAAGCGCATAGGCAAACTCAAACGGCTCGGCCAAACGCACACAGCCATGGCTAAAGGCGCGCACGTCGCGGTCGAACAGGCTCTTGGCCGGGGTGTCATGAAGGTAGATGTTGTATTTGTTGGGGAACATGAACTTCACCAGACCCAGAGCATTGGTGTTGCTGGGCGGCTGACGCATGGAAAAGGGGAAGGTCCGCGCGGTGTATTTGCTAAAATTCACGGCACCGCGGTTCACCTTCCGGCCACTTCTGTCGGTGATTTCAATATGGCTCACCGCATTACGGTTCTGCTTAAGCTGCGGCAGGTATTCCCCAACGATGATCGAGCGTGGGACGTACCAGCTTGGGTTGACCACCATATGCTCCATCACATCCGAAAATTCCGGCGTCGGGCGGTCTTCGCGGGCTGCCCCAACGACCGAACGGGTCTGGAAGGTGGTCTTGCCATCGTCGATGATCTTGGCCGAGAAATCGGGGATGTTCACAAGGATATGACGTTTGCCGCGGTCGGTGTTGAACCACCGCTCGCGCTCCAGCGCCACCATGACTGATTGCAGCCGCTGCTCTACACCGATGTTGATCTGCTTCATCGTGGCCGGACCTGCGACACCATCGGTGTTCAGCCCATGGGCCTCTTGGAACTGGCGCACGGCATCGGTGAGGCTGGCGTCATAGCCAACGGCGTTGGACCGCTCCAGATAGCCCATGGCGATAAGACGGTTGCGCAGTGCGATCACGTCATTGCCAGTATCGCCCGGCTCAAGCTTGCCTGCGGGAACCGATGGGCCCCAGCCGCCCTGCGACAGCAGCTTTTCCATCGCGATTTTCTCTTTGAGCAGCGCATTGTACTCAAGGCTGCGCGGCGGCAAGGCGCGGAAATAAGCAGCGGGAGTGGATTTGGGCAGGTCTTGCAGATAGGTCTTGCGGTCACGGTAAGGGATTTCACGCACGATCTGGCTGATGATCCGCTTGGGGATCAGCACGCCGGTCTGTATGTCGCGAGCGTAGCGCAGGAAGACGCGGCTCAGTTCAACTTCGGCGAATCCCCGGTCGCGCGGGCTCTGCGCGTTGCGCAGCATGTCCAGAACGGCATCGGGGTTATAGCGCGTCACCGGCAGGCCGTGGTCATCCGCCGTGGTGATCGCCCGCAGCAGTTCCGAACGGCGCACACGGTGTTCCTCGGCGGCACCGGTCCAGATCGCGGCGTAGTCATTTTCGCGGTAGAAAGCAGCGATATCATCGTCCTGCGCGGCGGCCTCGGCGACCGCCTGTTTGAAGGCAGTGACCTGCGCCGTGGCGGGCGCGGCAAAGATCAACGCCGTGATCATCAGGGCCAGCCCCGCGATAAGATTGGGCAGATGCCGTGAAGATGTCGCGCTGAATCCCATGTCGTTCCCCGTGAATTTACCATTGCCGCCGAGCGACCCTATTGCCTGCCCGGTTTGCCAATAATAAGACGCGCAAGTCCATTCAAATTTCCGTTCGCAGGGAAATCTGGTTTTGGTCTGTGCGCATCGGGCATCGGTTTTCCCTGTAAACATTGGGTTTTTTAACCACATTGCGCAAAAACTTGCCTAAATTTGTACCTCTCGGGAACCTTTCCGATTCAGCCCTTGGTCAGATTTTCCCGCTATGCAATAACAATGTTGCATCTGGGGATGAGATGAATGGCCCATGTAACATCTTGGGTAACTTAGGCAGACGACGGGACAGAGACACATGACAGGCACAAGCTCCTCGGGTATGACCCGACGCGCCCTTCTGGGTGCATTCGCAGCAACCACCGTTGCAGCAGCTCCCACCTTCTCTAACGCGGCAGGTTTTCTGCGTGGCGCTGGCGATATTCGCCGCATCCGCATGTTCTCCGGCCGCACAGGCGAACGGCTGGACATGATCTATTGGATCGAAGGTCACTATATCAAAGACGCCTTTGCCGAGATCAACCACTTTATGCGCGATTGGCGGACGGATGAGGTCACCAACATGGACCTGCGTACCGTCGACATCATGGCCGCGTCGCATAACCTGCTGGATGTGAATGAGCCCTATATGCTCCTGTCCGGCTACCGCAGCCCAAAGACCAACGCGATGTTGCGCTCCCGCTCTAGCGGTGTGGCCAAGAACTCGCTGCACCTCAAAGGTCAGGCCGCTGACCTGCGCCTCGCATCGCGCTCGGTGCATCAGGTGGCCCGTGCGGCGATGGCCTGCGGCGGCGGCGGTGTTGGGCGCTATTCCGGCTCCAACTTCACCCATATGGACTGCGGCTCGGTGCGCAGCTGGGGCGGTTGATCGCAGCCTCTCCGGTGAAATGAGTGGTTTGTTAAGGGCGCCTTCGGGTGCCTTTTTTGTTGCGCGCTTTTGTTGCGCGCGGGCTTTCCCCATGGCGCGCCTCTACGGTCGCGCTGGAATAAGACCGGGGAGCGACATGCAGCCAAAGGGTACAGCGCGAATTGCGGTGATCGGATTCGGGCCACGGGGCCTTGGCGCGTTGGAGGCCCTGTCACAGCGCCTCAAGTTCACCGACCGCCGCGTGCAGATCGATATTTACGAGCCCGGCCCCTACCCCGGCGCCGGACCAAACTTCGCCCCATCAGAGCCGGCCTATTGTCTGCTCAACATCCCATACCGCGATATCGCCATCCGGCCGCCGCAAGGAACGACCGTGGGGCGCTTTGCGGACTGGCAAGACAGGCCCATCGATCCCGACAGTTTCCCATCCCGCGCCGATATGGGCCGCTACCTTAACGCGCGTTGGGACGATCTTTTTGCACAGGGTTTTAAGCAAACCGGCGCGATGCTCAGGCTAATCCCGGCCCAAGTCTCGCGGATCTCGCGGAAAGACTCAGGCTGGCGTGTCGAATCGAAGTCCGGCGCGGAGGCAGTCTATAACGAGGTCCTTCTCACCCTCGGCCAGCCGCCCGTAGAGGCGGACGCGCAATGGGCCGGTTGGCAAGATCACGCGGCGCAGACCAAGGCGGAGGTCGCGCAGGCCTATCCTGCGGCAGCGCTCGGTGAACAGGCGGCGGGCTGGCAGGGCAAGCAAGTCGCCATCCGGGGCTTGGGTCTGTCGACCTATGACGTGTTGCGCAGCCTGACCACGGCGCAGGGCGGCGGTTTCGATGCGGCGGGCTATCACGCCTCGGGCCGGGAGCCGAGGCGCATTCTGCCCTTCTCGCTCAACGGTCAGCCGCCCTTCCCCAAACCGGAGAATGCCGCCCTCGACGCGTTTTTCGAGCCATCACCGGAGGAGACCGCCCGTTTCACCCAAGCCGCCACGGCAGCGGTCAGCGCGGGGCCTGAGGTGGCACCCTCGCTTATCTCTGGGGCCTTGATGCCCGTGGTGGCCCGCATCCTTGGGCCGCAGAATGTGAGCGAGGCGGAGGTCGCGGAGTGGCTGGAAACGGAATGGTCAGACCCCGGCGCGCAGGACCGTCTGCCCCCGATGGACGCCCTGCGCTATGGGATAGACCTAGCCGCCGGAGAGGTCGCACCAAGCCCCGGCTACGCGCTTGGGCAGGTTTGGCGCAAATGGCAGGATCAATGGCGCGCCGCCTTTAATCCGGGCCACGCAACCCCGGAGACGGCAAAGCGGTTGATAGACTTCGACGAGGGGCTAAAGCGGTATTCTTACGGGCCGCCCCTGTCGTCGGCGCGAGAACTGCTGGCCCTGATCGACGCGGGATTGGTTGATCTGGCGCTCACCATAAACCCCGAAATCGCGGAGACAGAGCAAGGTTGGACCCTCCGCTCACAAGGGCGGGAGGCGAAAGTCTCAGTTATTATCGACGCGGTGCTTCCCGCGCCGGATCTCTCCAACATCAAGGGCCCGCCCCTGCCCGACCTTATCACGCAGAGTCTTCTCGCGCCGGTTTCAACCGATCTGGCCGCGGCGATTGCGCCGGACGGCACCCTATGTGACCAAGGCGGACACCCCGTTCCCGGCCTGTGCCTATTGGGCCGTTTGGCGCTTGGCAGCGTGACGGCGGTGGATTCGCTGCATGATTGCTTTGGCCAATCCGCCGACCGTTGGGCGCAGGGCGTGATTGAGAGACTGTCGGCCTAAAGCGCTGTTGAAAAGCTACAACAGTTTGTGATCCCGTTATAATGATGGAACAGCCCGGCCCTGAAACGGTTTCCTCTTCAACACGAGACTGAAGAATAGGGGAAAGACGCAATGAGAAGACGACATTTCATCACCGGTATAGCAGCCAGCGGCGCAGCATTCAGCGGCGGCCTCGCCACGCCCGCATTGGCGCATCCGCCCAAGGAAATGCCGAACTATGATGTGCCGCCAGAGATGATGCCGCGCAAAGTGCCGATCGCGGCAGGCGCGCCGCCCTATGAGATCCACGTCGATCCCGATAACTTCGCGCTCTACTGGACGCTGCCCGACAATATGGCGTGGCGCTATACCGTGGGTGTCGGTCGCCCCGGTCTCTACGAATCCGGTGAGTTCTACGTGGGCGCCAAGAAGGAATGGCCAAGCTGGACCCCGACGCCGGATATGATCGACCGTGAGCCGGAGAAATACGAGAAATACGCCGATGGTATGGATGGCGGTCTGGACAACCCACTAGGGTCTCGGGGCCTCTACCTCTTTACCGAAGAGCGCGGCGACACCTTTCTGCGGATCCATGGCACCAACGATCCCAGCACGCTGGGCAAGCGCGTCTCCAACGGCTGCGCCCGTCTGGTGAACGACCAGATGGCCGAGCTTTATGACCGGGTGCCGATGAACACCCGTGTGGTGCTTTACGAGCCGCTGGGCTAAGTGATCCCGCAGTACAAACAGAGTGCCCGGAGCGGAGAATATCCGCTTCGGGCATCTTTTTGCCGCCAAACCAAACGCAAAGATTGAAACATTCTACACGGGCTGAGGAGCAGGCCGCGCAGCGGCGTGGGACACGTTCCTGCGACGGGTCTGCAACAGGGCTTGAAGGGGGCATCTGGCCCCTATTTGCAGTGCGCACTAAGCGTTTGAGAGTGATAAAAGCCTATACTAACCAGTCTGTTGGACAGTTTCCGCAAATTGTTACGGTTCAATCGCGGGGCGTCTCGCTTTGACACGGCGCGGTGAGCCGAGTTGCTTTGTAACAGCACACTGTCACCCTTTAATATCATTGTATCGAACGGGCCTCCCGACCTCCCCGCCTCTCCCCAGAGCGAGTAAGCCGCCGCCCTTTCCCAAACCTGAAAGGACCTGAAAATGAAACTCTTTATTGTAACTGCCGCCGCCACTTTGATCGCCACTGCCAGCCTTGCCGGTCAGTCGACCCGCTACGAAGACCTGCGGCTCGACACCTCCGTGACCTCTGGCGTCGTCTACGCTGAGCAGGCCGGTGCCACCCGTCCAAATGAACGCGCTGCAGACCTTCGGCTAGAAACATTCTCGGATGATCGCGCGCCTGTCGCCACCTTCTCAACCAACGGCTTGCAGAGCAGCTTGGGCGAAGGTTTTGCCTATGGCGGTTTTGGGGCGGGCAACGACTCCCGCTGAGCCGGCGTGAATAGGACTGAGAAGGCCCGGACCGAGAGGTGCCGGGCTTTCTTGCATGCACCAGCGAACGGCCCAGACGGGCTGAAAAACTATATTCTCAAAAAAAGGGGAAAATGGCGGAGCGACAGGGATTCGAACCCTGGAGACGGTCTCCCGCCTACACACTTTCCAGGCGTGCGCCTTCGACCACTCGGCCACCGCTCCGTTGATGCGCGGTTTAGCTTGGGGGGACAGTGAGTTGCAAGAGCGAAATCCTCCCAAGACAGATAAATTTGCCTAACCGCCCAGATGGACATAGACCCGGCGGTTCAACCGGCCCTTTTTCTCAATCTTTCCAAGGCGAAGCGCGCCGATTTCGCCGGTTCGGGCCACATGGGTGCCGCCACAGGGCTGCAAGTCGATGGGGTCTTGCGCGTCACCAATGCGGATCAGACGAATGTCACCCCGCCCGCGCGGCGGCGCGACGGACATGGTTTTGACCAGTTCCGGGGCCGCATCAAGTTCGGCTTCGGTGATCCAATCCTCGCTCACCCGCGCGTCGAGGGAGACGAAGTGGTTCAGCGCCTCTTCCAGCTCCGCCCGGTCTTGGGGCGCATCGGGCATGTTGAAATCAAGCCGTCCGTGGCTGGCCGAGATCTGCCCCCCGTCACCGGATGCGGGATCACGACCGACAACAGATGCAGCGCCGTATGCACGCGCATATGTTTGTGGCGCCGGTCCCAGTCGAGCTCTTGGGTCACATAGGCCCCGACGGGCGGCAGGGCACGCGGCTCGGCCGGAACCAGCGCGATACGGCCACTGTCACGGTCGCGCACGGTGGTGGCGATGGAGAGTTCCTGTTTGTCCCATGTCAGCCAGCCGCTGTCGCCCGGCTGGCCGCCCCCAGTGGGGTAGAACAGGGAATTGTCCAAGATCACCCCGCCCTCTGGCGTATGGGCCGCCACGCGGGCCGGCGCGTCGCGCAGATAGGTTTCCTCTCGAAACAGTTCGCCTGTCATGCCTGTGGCTCCGCCTTTTCGCTGCCCTCGTCCTGCGCGGGCGCGGCATCGCTTTTCAAAGCCTCAGGATTGCGCAGCCAGAGATCACGCTGAGCAAAGGGAATTTCGATCCCTTCTTCGTTGAAGCGAGCGGCGATGGCATGGTTGATGTCGTTTTTGACTTTCATCATCCAATTGACATCCCGCAGGTAGCAACGGACCTCAAACTCCAGCGCGTCGGCACCGAAGTTTAGGAACAGCACCGCGGGCGGCGGGTTGGTCAGCACGATGGGCTGCGCTTGGGCGATCTCTTGCAAGATGCCTTCCACCCGTTTGGTATCGGTGCCATAGGCCACGCCCACGGGCACGATCAGGCGGCCCACGGTATTGCCCCGAGTGTAATTGGTGACCGTGCCGCTGATCAGATCGGCATTGGGCACGATGACATCGGTACGGTCAAAGGTCTCGATCCTTGTCGAACGCACCGAGATGTCGCGCACATAGCCCATCTGGCCGCCAACCTCGATCCAATCGCCTTCGGAGATCGGGCGTTCGATCAACAGGATGATCCCCGACACGAAGTTCGACACCACGTTTTGCAGACCGAAACCGATACCGACCGACAGCGCACCGGCGACATAGGCAAGCGCGGATAGGTCGATCCCGGCCCCGGTAATGGCCAGCAGCGCGGCGAGGAAAATACCGACATAGCCAATCCCCGAGACGATGGCGTTCTGTCCGCCGATGTCCATCCGCGTCTTTGGCAGGACGTTGCTGCGCAGCGCACCTTGAATAAGACGGGTGGCGGCATAGCCGATCACGAAAATCACTGCGAAAGAGAGGAAGTCCGTCGGACGGATCCGCGTCTCGCCAAAGGCGAAGCCTCGGCTGAAGAGCGCCCAAAGCTCGGTCAGATCGGTGACCCGCGCGCCCCATGCCAAAGCCATCACCGGCAGCGAGAGCAGCAGTAGGATCAGGCCAAAGAACACCGGCATCAGCGCATCACGCGCCTGCACGCCCTGCCCGGTCATCGCGCCGTAGACGTCCGCTAAGAAGCGTTGCAGCGTCATCACCAGCCCCAAGAGGACCAGCGTCGTGACGTAAGGCGGCAGCAGCGACACGGCGGCGTTGTAATAGCCACTGATCAGCAAAAGCGGTGCCACCACGGCCACGATCATCGCGCCCAAGCCCAGACCGCGCACCACGCGGCTAAGGGTCGAAACGCGCGGCTCTTCAGAGGCCGGGGCATCCTCCGCCACCGGGTCGCTGTGGCCGTGCAGAATGCGACCGATGCGGAACAGCGCAAAGGCGCTGAGCAGCATCACAGGCAGGCGCAGCACCGCTTCGGTGGTCTCAGCCGGTTGCTGCCCGTCGAAAATCGCACGGATAATCGCGCCCAGAATGACGGTCACTGTGATTATGCTGACGTAAAAGCGTACGGCTTTCCGCTCGGGGCGCGGAAGCAGGATCAGCGCCTCGTCTTCGTCGCGCGAAAACACCCGCTCGGCCACCCAGCGAACGCCGAGCATCGCGCCGCCAATTACAGGGAGAAGCTGCACCAAGGCAGAGCCGCGAGGCCCCAGCCAATCGGTCGCCAGTACGGCCATGGCCAGCAAGACCAGACCAACCGTGGGCAGGATGATCCGCAAAAGCGAAACCACGAAGCGCCAGATGCCAAAGCCGCGCGCGCCGAACTGCTGGAGCCGCCCAACGATTGTCGTCGACCAGTGGTGACCGCGGAAAATCAGCACCAGGCCGAGTACGGTGAGCCCCAGAACCGCAGGGAGCGATGATCTCAGGTTGCGACGTGCGGTATCGGCATCATCCGGCGCTTCGGCGGCGATTTCACCCGCTGCGGTGGCTAAATCGTCGATTGCCGTGCGCCAGTGAACCGGGTTGAGCGGCGTGGGCACGACCTCCATTAACTGTTCGGTCTGACGTTCGCGCAGTGCCACGTCGATTTGGCCGATCAGCGCATCGGCCCGCAGGTACGCCGCTTCGGCCCGCTGAACCGGCGTCAGCAGGGTGTTGAGCTGTCGGTTCAGCTCTTCACGGTTGGCGGCGACCTCGGGCGATTCTGGCTCTGCCCCTCGCCTTCGGGCGGGGAGCCAAGGGCAGCTATTTGTTCCCGCAGCGCGTTGATCCGCGCCGCGTTTAGATTTCGCGCCGCGTCGAATTTAGTGCGGTACTCGACCAGCCGGGCGCGCTGCACCTCTAGCATGGTCTCGGTTGTGTCCGTCGCGTCGATGGCTTCTTCAGCGGTGGACGCGACGGATTCCCATTGGTCAAAATCCGGCAGAACCGGCTCTTGAGCGACTGCAGCGCCGGTCAGCCAGACCAGCAACGCGGTAAGGCCGAGGGCGAAGCGGAGCATTTGGGTCATGTATCCTCGAAAACACCTGGGATGGATTGTGGTGCGGCATCAAGCCAGTTGGGCGTCGGCAGCCCCTTCTCGCGCAGGAACTCTGGATTGAAGAGCTTGGACTGATAGCGCGTGCCGAAATCGCAAAGCACGGTGACGATCGTATGCCCCGGCCCCATCTCTTTCGCCATGCGGACGGCCCCCGCGACATTCACGCCCGAAGACGCACCAAGGCAAAGCCCTTCGTTCTCCAGCAGGTCAAAGACCACCGGCAGGGCCTCTTCGTCAGACACGTTATAGGAATAGTCCGGCTTGAAGCCTTCGAGGTTCGCGGTGATCCGCCCCTGCCCGATGCCTTCGGCGATGGAGCTGCCTTCGGACTTCAACTCGCCTTGGGTGTAGTAGTTGTGCAGTGCCGCGCCATCGGGGTCGGCCAGTGCGATTTTCACGCCCTTGGGCTGCAGCGCCATGGCCACGCCAACCAGCGTGCCGCCAGAGCCGACCGCACAGCAGAAACCATCCACTTTGCCGCCTGTCTGTTCCCAGATCTCGGGGCCTGTCGTCTCAATATGCGCCTGACGGTTGGCGGTATTGTCGAACTGGTTGGCCCAGATCACCCCTTCGGGCGTGGTCTTGGCCAGTTCCTTGGCCAAACGCTCGGAATAGCGGACGAAGTTGTTGGGGTTTTTGTAAGGAGCCGCAGGCACCTGCACCAGTTCGGCACCGGCAAGCCGCAGCATGTCTTTCTTTTCCTGCGACTGGGTCTCAGGAATAACGATAACGGTTTTGAACCCCATCGACGCGCCCACAAGCGCAAGCCCGATGCCGGTGTTGCCCGCCGTGCCTTCGACAATGGTGCCGCCGGGCTTCAACTCGCCCCGCGCAATGGCATCGCGGATGATGAACAGCGCCGCGCGGTCCTTGACCGACTGACCGGGGTTCATGAATTCCGCCTTGCCCAGAATTTCGCAGCCGGTCTCTTCGCTCGCGCCGCGCAGCCGGATCAGCGGTGTGTTTCCAATGGCCTCGGCCAGATCTTTTGCAACCTGCATGTTTGCCCCCAGTTCATGTTCCGTCCGGTTTAGCTGTCGCGCTCGCGGACCTCAAGCGTTCGCGGTGGCGGGCCAGCCAATAGGCGCTTGCCACCAATGGCGCATTGGCAAGCGCCTGCGCATCGGCCAAGGCCATCAGATCGTCAAAGGACATCAAATGCGACCGTATATCCTCGCCCTCTGAGGCCAAACCGCCCGTGCCGATGATATGATCCGGCAAATCCGCCAATCCCACGAAAATGTGAAAGAATTCCGTCGCATTGCCGGGAGAGGCATAAACGTTTCCTACGGGTTCCAAGGCACCTAATGTGATCCCCGCCTCTTCGAGCGCCTCGCGCCGTGCGGCGGCCTGCGGTGTCTCACCGGGATCAATATGGCCCGCGATGGGCTCTAACTGCCAGCAGGTGTGATCGCCCCGCGCCAAAGGGCCCATGCGGATCTGCTCAACCAGCAGCACGCGGTCGCGTGCGGGGTCATAAGGCAGCACCAACGCCGCATCCGCGCTGACAAAGACCGCGCGGTCGATCTCCTCGGACATGGCACCGTCGAAGGTCTCATGGCGGAGGGAAATTTCATCAAGGGCAAAGAACTTTGCGTAAACGCGATCTCGGCCGGTAATCTCAATCTTTCCGTCGAGGGCCAGCGGATCATGCGCGCTCGTTTCAGCCAGCACCTGTTGATGGGCGCGGCGGCGGATCATCGGGAACATCGCGTCGACCTCGGCGCGGGGGCGTTTGCCCATATAGCTCATCACCTCGCGCGCCGCGTGGCACGACAGCGCAGCCCAATCGGCCTCCCACTGTGCGAGCGACCACGGCCCCTGCGCCGTCCAGCGCCCCGGTTGCGGCAGATAGACCTCTGCCGCCTGCCCGTCTGCCAGCGTCACCGGCACCAGATCATAGTCAAAGGCGCCTTCATAGAAATCGAGCCGGGCAAAATCATCCGCACTCAGCCCTTGAACCAGCAGCCCTTCGGCCTGCGCGGCCTCGCATGTCTCAATCGTGGGAAACGGCCCCTCGGCGGCGGCTGAGACGCGGTAGCCCGGCAAGGTCGCAGGCCGCAGGTCAATCGCTCCGGCGGAACGGCCAAGCACAATTTCCAAAAGCGGCAAATGCCGCAGGGTGCCGTAAATAAAAAGATGTCGCATGGGGATCAGGACCAACGGTTATAAGCAAATTCGGTCAAAAGACCTGCGATCACAGCCCCGACAACGAGCGCCACACCGATGGGAAGTGTGGCAATCATCACCCCGAACTCCGCGCCGATCTGAAACACGGCAACGATGGCTTCGAAAGGATCGTCATAGCGGTTGCGCAGGGCCAGACGGACCATCTCATTCGCCGCCTGCAAAAAAATCGCCCAGAGCATCAGCACAAAGACCCCGGCCAACCCGTTATTGATCGCGGCCACTATGCCGCGCCCGGCGCGCTTGCCCATCACCCGCCAGCCCACCACAAGGCCAAGAAGGATGTTCAGCGGGAGGAAATACCCGAAATCCGTGCTTTCCGGCATCAGGGGCACCACCATGCCCGACAGGACAAAGGCCAGCACCGCGAGTGAGATCGCTGCCATAAGTCGTGCACCAGTCGGCATTTTCCGGCTCCTTGCGGGGATGGACCGCAGGGGCGGTCACACAGGTCGCCGTACCGTAATCTGCGTCACGTCGCAATTGCCACTGTCAAATGTCGCGGCACAGGAAGTGAGGTAAAAATTCCACATCCGGCGAAAGCGTTCGTCAAAGCCAAGCGCGGTGATCTGATCCCATTTTGCGTTAAAGGTCTCATGCCAGCGGCGCAGCGTGATGTCATAGCTCTTGCCGAACTCGACCGAGCGGTCGACCACCAGACCGGCGCGTTCCACCTGCTCGCGCAGCACCTTTGGGCTGGGCAACATGCCACCCGGAAAGATGTATTTCTGAATGAAATCCACGCCGCGTTTGTAAACATCCCAGCGGGCGTGATCGACGGTGATGATCTGTAGCGTGGCTGCGCGTCCGGGCTTCAGCCTCTGGCGGACGGTCTCGAAATAGATCGGCCAATATTGCTCGCCTACCGCCTCGAACATCTCGATACTGGCGATCCCGTCATAGAGCCCGCGTTCATCGCGGTAGTCCTGCAATTTAAAGGTCACTCGGTCTGACAGCCCGGCTTTTTTGATCCGGTCCACGGCGTATTTATATTGCTCGGCACTGATCGTCAGCGCGGTGACGTGCAAGCCCCGTTCGGCAGCGGCATATTCAGCGAAACCGCCCCAGCCGCAGCCGATTTCCAACACGTGATCGCCCGGTTGAACCCCCATCTGATCGACCATGGATTTGTATTTGGCGGTCTGCGCGGCCTCTAGCGACATCTGCGCGCCGTCCTCGAACATGGCCGAGGAATAGGTCATCGTCTCATCCAGCCAGAGCCCGTAGAACTCATTGCCAAGATCATAGTGCTTGCTGATGTTGCGTTTGGCCTGCTTGCGGTTGTTGCGTTGCAGCCAAAAGCGGAACTTTTCGAACTGGCGCAGCAACCCTTGGCCCGGAAAGCCGTCGTAAACCGTCTCGTTCCCCGCATGCACCAAATCCATGAAAGCTTGGAGGTCTGGGGTGGACCACCATTCATCCAGATATGCGTCGCAGAAACCCAAATCGCCCTCGCGGATCAGGCGGGCAAAGAGGTCATCGTTGTGGATGTGCACCTCGGCCACCGGGCCGGGTTTGGCCCCTTCGGCCCGGAACGCGCGGCCATCGGGCAAGACGAAATCCACCCGCCCATGCTGCATCGCCTGCGCCATGGCAAAGACCTGCGGGAAATAGCGCGGCAGACCCTTCTGCCCCTCTGTTGTCGTCAGCTTCATACCTCGGTTCCGTTCTTGTTCTTGGCGCCTACTGTAACCGCAGGCTGCTGTTTCGCAAAAATTTAAAATTCACGATTGCGGTAGGCATCAAGCGCCCGTTCGCGCCCTTCCGAAAGATCGACGATCGGGTCGGGATAGTCGTCATCCGGGCTGAGGCCCCAGCGGCGCGGGACTGCGTCGAAATAGGCCAGCGCATCCTTGCTTGGCTTCGCGCGGCCCTCGGCGATCCAGCGGCGGGTATAGTCTCGGCCCTTGTCGAACCGATCAAGCTGGGTCTCAGGATTGAAGATGCGAAAGAACGGCGTTGCATCGGGGCCAGAGCCTGCGGCCCACTGCCAGCCCATCGCGTTATTAGCCGGATCCCAATCGATCAGGTGCTCTTCGAACCACTTTTGGCCGATGCGCCAGTGACACATGAGGTGTTTGGTCAGATAGCTCGCCACGATCATGCGGCCCCGGTTGTGCATTCGCCCGGTGACCTGCAATTCGCGCATGGCGGCATCGACAAAGGGCACGCCGGTGCGCCCCTGTTTCCACGCCAAGACCTCGGCGCGGCGCTCATCCTCGTTCCACGGGAAAGCCTGCCATTCCTCGCGCCAGTTTTGGTCAAGGATGCGCGGCGTGTGGTACATCAGATGATAAGCAAACTCGCGCCAAGCGAGTTCTTTCAGAAAGGTCTCTGCCCCCCGCTTGCCTTCTTGCATCGCACGCTGACCGGCATGCCAGCATTGCGCCGGGCTGATTTCGCCCAAAGAGAGGTTTTCGGACAGTGCAGAGGTGCCGTCTTTGCCCGGCATGTCGCGGCTTTCATCATAGCCTTCAATGATATGCGCGATGAAGGACCCCAGTCGCGCCTGCGCTGCGGCCTCGCCCAAACGGAAATAGGGGCGCACGATATCACGCCCGCGCTGCATCTCGGCATCCATCTGCCAATCGTCCAAGGCGTCACTCTCGGGCCAATTTTGGGGTGCTGCAATTTCGCTCGGGGTCGCCACGGGTGCCGCCACATCGCGGCCACGGACGGATTTCCAATAGGGGGTGAAGACCTTGTAAAAACCGCCGGTCTTGGTCTCGACCGTCCAAGGCTCGAACATCAGGTGTCCGGCAAAGCTGCTGGCCTCAATGCCCCCTCTTTCAGCGCATCTTTGACCTTGGTGTCGCGGTCGATCGCGGCGGGATCATAGAGGCGGCTCCAATACACCGCCCCTGCCCCGGTCTGCTTGATCACATCGCGCAGAATGTCCAGCGCATCCCCCGCCGCAGGGTCAGACGGCTGCCCTTTTCTGCAAGCGTCTCCCCCAGACAGGCCAGCGCCAGCCCCAGCCGAAACTTCGGTGCGGCCCCCAGAGCCTCTGACTGGTCGTCATGAATGAAAAGCGGGATCACCGGGCGGCCCGTCTTGCAGGCCGCCGCCAATGCAGAATGATCGCTCAGCCGCAGATCGCGGCGGAACCACATGATGATCGGGGAATTTTCGTTCACGTTCGGGGTCTTGCTCCTGGCCTGACCCCGAAACATAGCGCCCCCGCGCCGGGGTCAAGGCTCAGAGCAGATCATCCAGTGCGTTCAGCAGTTTATCCATCTCGTCCTTGGTGGTGTAATGGGTGAAGCTTAGCCGCAGCACGCCCGTGCTGTCATCCACCCCCATCGCGCCAAGCGCACGGCCCGCGTAGAAGGTCCCGCCGCCCGCCATGATGTCCCGCGCGGCCAGCGCCTGCGCCACGTCAAAACCGGGCCGGTCAAGCGCCAGTGCCACGGTCGGCGCACGTTTTTCCGCATCGCTCGGGCCGATCAGCCGTACGGAATTCCGCGCCGCCATGGCGTCCAGCAGCGGTTGCAGCAAAGCCGTCTCATGGGCCCGCATCGCATCATGCACGGCGACACCGCGCGCCGTCGCATCGGCGCTGCCGCCGATGTGGTGGGCGTGGAAAGCGTCGATATAATCCGCCATGCCTGCGCTGGCCGCGATCTGTGCATGATCCGGGCCCGCCGGGGTGAACCGCTTATAAAGTACATCGCCGTTGAAGTGATGCGCTTGGTTCGGCAGCAGTTCCGCCAGCGCCCGGCGGATAACCATGACGCCCTGATGTGGCCCAAAGGTCTTGTAGGCGGAGAAGAGGTAGATATCCGGCCCCAGCCCCCGACATCGGCAAAGCCGTGGGGTGCATAAGACACACCGTCAACGCAGACGAAGGCACCAGCGGCATGGGCCAGCGCCGTGATCTCGGTCACAGGGTTGATTTCCCCCACCACGTTGGAGCAATGGGGAAAGCAGACCAGCCTGACCTTCTCGTCCAAGAGTTCTTCAAGCTTGGCCGGATCCAGATGCCCCGTCTCTGGATCGATCTGCCATTCACGGATTTCGATCCCCCGCTCGGCCAGCCGCCGCCATGGGCCGGTGTTGGCCTCATGGTCTTGGTTGGTCACGACGATCGCCTCACCGGGCTGCATCATCTGGCCGAAGGCCTGTGCCAGCACATAGGTGTTTTGCGTGGTCGAGGGGCCAAAGCTCAGCTCTTCCGGTGTCACGCCGAGGATCGCGGCCATGCGGGTGCGGGCCTCGTCCATCTCTTCTCCGCCAAGGCGGCTCGCCTCGTAGGGGGCGTAGGGCTGCACCTTTCGCTGGGTGTAAAAGCGATGCAACCGGTCGATCACTTGGCGGCAGGTGTAAGACCCACCGGCGTTCTCGAAAAAGGCCTGCCCCTGAAGGCTCGGCTCGGCAAAGGCGGGGAATTGGGCGCGGACCCAGTCGGAATCAATATGCATGGCGCGAAGGTCCACCGCTGCGCGGCCAAGGTCAAGCGCCCAAAGAAAACGGCGGCCCCAAGGAGCCGCCGTTGTTGGTGTCGCACTGCCTGTGGGGCCTAGCGAATTTTGCGCTCGTCCTGCAGGCCGCGGAAAATGCAGAAGCACATGAACAGCAGCAGCAGCGTGAACAACAACCCGGTAGAGATCACCATGGATTGCAGCGCCGCCAACCCGCCGCCGATCAGCAGAGCGATGGCCACGGCACCTTCAAAGATGCACCAGAACACCCGCTGCGGCACCGGCGCGTCGACCTTGCCGCCTGCGGTGATCGTGTCGATGACCAGCGAGCCGGAGTCCGACGAGGTGACGAAGAACACCACCACCAGCACGATGCCGATGAAAGAGGTGATCGAGGCCAGCGGAAGCGCGTCCAGCATCTTGAACAGCTGCAGCGGCAGGCCCGCATCTTGGGCTGCGGTGTAGCCGTCGTTCAGCACCTGATGGATCGCGGTGCCGCCAAAGATCGACATCCACAGCACACAGACGAGCGACGGGATCAACAGAACGCAAACGATGAATTCGCGCACGGTACGGCCCCGGCTGACGCGGGCGATAAACATGCCAACGAAAGGTGACCAGCTGATCCACCACGCCCAGTAGAACGCCGTCCACCCTTGGGAGAAGTTCACGTCTTCGCGGCCAAAGGGATTTGCCAGCGCGGGCAGATACTCAATGTAAGCCACCAGCGAGTCCCAGAAGAAGGTCAGCAGGAACACTGTCGGACCAACGATCAAGGTGAACAGCGCCAGCAAGGCGGCCAGCCCCATGTTGATCTCACTCAGCACCTTCACGCCGCCATCAAGGCCGCGCAGCACCGAAATCAGCGCCACGGCAGTAATGAGCGAGATCAGAACGACCTCGGAGGTGGTGCCAATCGGGATCCCGAACAGCTCGTTCAAACCCGCGTTCGCCTGCGTCGCGCCCAGCCCCAGTGAGGTGGCCAGACCAAAGAGCGTGGCAAAGACCGCGATGATGTCGATGATATGCCCGGGCCAGCCCCAAACACGTTCGCCCAGAACCGGGTAAAAGGCCGAGCGGATCGTCAGCGGCAGACCTTTGTTATAGGTGAACAACGCCAGCGCCAGCGCAACGACCGCGTAGATCGCCCAAGGGTGCAGACCCCAGTGATAGATCGTCGCCGCCATGCCAAGGCGGAGCGAACCGGCCTCATCACCTGTTGCCGCGCCCAGAGGGGCCCAGTCGGTGCGCAACCCGTTCTCTGTCGTGATTTCGCCCATGGAGGTCGAGAAATGCGTCAGCGGCTCGGACACGCCGTAGAACATCAGCCCGATGCCCATGCCCGCGGCGAAAAGCATCGCGAACCAGCCCAGATAGGTATAATCCGCAACCGCCTCATTACCGCCAAGACGGACATTGCCGAAAGGCGTGACAATCAGCAAAAGCGCAAAGATCACCACCAAATCGGCAGCGCCGATCAGGAACCAATCAAAGTTCTTGGTCGTAAAGTTAAACATGGCCGAGAAGATCGCGGCGGCCTGCTCTGGCAATGCAATGGTGTAAAAGACGAAGATCACCACAGCGATCCCCGAAATCAGAAAGACCGGGTTGTGAATATCCAGCCCGAACGGCCCGATCTGCCGCTCGATATTGTCTTGACCGATTTCATAATCGGTATTGATGACATCCGCCTTGCCCTCAGGCTCGGGGATGCCGTGCGAATTTGTATCGCTCATAATCTGTTCCCTCTTTGATGACAGATCACCACGCAGGACGCGGCTTCTGTTTTTCTCATCCGTGCGCAAAGGATAGAGGCTTGCGACCATTGGGCAAGCTCTTGCGGCCAAGCTCCCTTGGAAACTTGGCTAAAACGACCTTTTCGTTATCCGCTGCGACGTAAGTTTGGGGGGTTACCCTGTCCCGAGCGCCGCTGCAATCGCATCGGCCTGTTCGCGAATCCGGTCCATGTCCCCTTGGACGCCGGGCGGGCGCAGCTTGTCGCCCTCATGGCGGGGCAAGATATGGTAGTGCAGGTGAAAGACCTCTTGCCCGCCCGCGGCTTCGTTGAATTGCTGCACCGTGATGCCATCAGCACCAAAGGCCCGCAGGCAGCCATTGCCGACCTTTTGAACCGTCGCCAGACAATCGGCCAACTGCGTTTGGCTGGCGTCGAGCATATTGCGGCAAGGCGACTTGGGGATCACCAAGCAATGCCCTTCGGCGCGGGGCATGATGTCCATAAAGCAATAGGTCTTGTCGTCTTCATAGACCTTGAAGCTGGGGATTTCTTTGCGCAGGATCTTGGCAAAGATATTGTCGTCGTCATAGGTGGCCATCATGCTCTCCTTCTGGCGGTCGGGGCGGCGTGGACCATTAACCACACCGCCCCGCGCCGAGGCAATATCAAGCGTTTACGTCGACAACCACCCGGCCCTTGACCTGCCCTTTGAGGATGTCCGCACCGAGTTGGGGCAAATCGCTGAGACCCGCGGGTTGAACCATCGCCTCCAGCTTCTCCATCGGCAGGTCTTTCGCCACCCGCTCCCATGCGCGCAGACGGTTGTCATAGGGCTGCATGACGCTGTCGATGCCCAACAGGTTAACGCCGCGCAGCAAGAAGGGGATCACCGTGGCGGGCAGTGCCGCGCCGCCCGCAAGGCCCACTGCAGCGACGCTCGCGCCATATTCCATCTGCCCCAAAACACGGGCCAGCATCGCGCCGCCCACGGCGTCAACACAGCCGCCCCATGTCTCGCCCTCGAGCGGGCGTTTGACCGTCTCATTAATCTCATCGCGCGCGACAATCCGGCTGGCCCCGAGGCTTTTGAGGTAGTCCTCGGTCTCGGGTCGCCCGGTGACGGCTGCCACCTCGTAACCGAGATTGGCAAGGATCGCGGTCGCGACCGAGCCCACGCCACCCGCGGCCCCCGTGACCAGCACCGGCCCTTTCTTGATCCCGTGGTCTTCTAACGCCATCACCGCCAGCATCGCGGTGAAGCCCGCCGTGCCCACGGCCATCGCTTTGCGCGTATCCAAACCCTTGGGCAGCGGCACCAGCCAGTCGGCCTTGACCCGCGCCTTTTGCGCATAGCCACCCCAATGCGCCTCGCCTACGCGCCAGCCGGTCAGCACGACCTTGTCGCCAGGTTTGTACCGCTCGTCACTCGACGTCTCGACCGTCCCGGCAAAGTCGATCCCCGGCACATGGGGATAGTTGCGGACCAGACCACCGCCGGGCCCAATGCAGAGCCCGTCTTTGTAGTTCACAGTCGAATATTCCACCGCGACCGTCACCTCGGCTTCGGGCAGTTGATCCTCGGTGATCTGGGTCACCTCAGCATGGGTCTTGCCATCGTCATCTTTGTTCACGATCAAGGCATTAAAGCTCATCTTTCATCTCCTTTTCAGGTTTCAATTTGCCGGGCCTCAGGCCCAGAAACTCTCACGCACGGTCACATCCCGCAGGCCCTCGGGTGTCTGAACCTGCAACCGCGTGCCCGGATCCCAATGGGTCATCCGCACCATTCCGATAGCGACATTCACCCCAAAATCAGGCGACCAAATGGTCGAGGTCACCTGCCCCACGCGCTTGTCACCTGCCATCAGCGGCCAAGCTCGGTCACAAAGCGGCACCGGATCGCCCGCAATCTCTAGGGGGCGTATCTGTTGCACCGGGCCTTCCTTGGCCACCCGTAGCAGCGCATCTCTGCCGATACAGCCCATCGCGGCATGGGTGTCGCAAAGCTTGCCAAGGCCGCATTCATGCGGGGTGTTATCGTCGGTCATGTCATTGCCATAGCTCAACATTCCGCCTTCGATCCGCTCTATTAGATTTGGGCAGCCCGCGCGCACGTCCAAATCGCGCCCCGCCTCGAACAGAGCATCCCACAGCGGCATGGCGATATCCGCGCCCTCTGCGTAGATCTCAAAGCCGCCCTGTTTGGAGTAGCCAGACCGCGCGATATTCATGGCGCGCCCTTGGAAGTGGAATTCACCGAAGCGGAAAAACTTTACCTCCCGCACCGCCGCACCAAAGAGGCGTTCCATCAGGTCTTCGGCCTTTGGCCCCTGCACTGCCAGCAGGTTCACATCCGGCTCGTCCACCAGCACATCTAAGTGATAACCGTTGCATATCCCCTTGGCCCAGAACAATAAATCACTGTCAGCGATGGAGATCCACCAGCGATCCTCGGCCAGTTTCACCGCCACCGGATCATTAAGCATACCGCCCGTCTCATCGACGATCGGCACATAGACGCAGCGCCCCGGCGCCACTTCACGCAGATCGCGCGGTGTCAGCATTTGCATCAACCGCGACGCATCCGGCCCCCGCAGCTCAACCTGTCTTTCGCAAGCCACGTCCCAGACTTGGACGGCTTTCTTCAAGTGATGGTAATCGGCCTCGGTGCTTTCAAAGACGGTGGGCAGCAGCATTCGGTTATAGACGGTGTAGGCCTTCACGCCTGCCGCCTCTACCCCGGCAGAAAAGGGCGTGCGCCGTATCCGGCGCGAGGGGGAGAGTTCAGCCATCACACGTCCTCCGGCATAAAGATAAGATCGGTCACTGGCGCATCGTACCCGGCGCTGGTCAGCATGGCATGCACCTGCCCCCGATGATGGGTCTGGTGGTTAAAGAAATGCACGACGGTTTGCGCCAAGGGAGTGGTAACCTCGCGCTGCATGATGCCGGAATACCAAGAGAAATCGGCATCCAAAGCCTCCTGTCGAAGGCCATGGGCCCAATCCTTTATCGCCGCGTCGCACTCGCGCCGCGTGGTGCGCCAAGCCATACCGGTGGGGCAAAGTTCGGTGTCCGGCCGCTCCGGCTTGGGCAAGGCGGGATCAAAACGGGACAACCAGATTTGATCACACCAAAGAAGATGGTTGAGGGTGCCCAAGATCGAGCCGAAAAACGCCTTGCGATCTTGCGTTAACGCATCCTCGTCCATCACCTCAATAACGCTTGCCAACTGTTTGTTTTGCCATGCGTTATAGCGCGCTATTTCCTGAGCATAACCGGGGGTGATCACGCAGCACCCTGCCAATCGATCGCGCAGACCTCAGCCGATTTGCCGCCGAAATCCCAAACCCGCCCATAGTCGCGGACCTTAGATTTCACCCCACGCGCCGCCACGATATTTGGTCCCATCCAGTATTTGGAGTTGGTGATCGTCACCGGCTCACCCGGTTCGGCCCCGGCGAGCAGTTCGATCTCGCCGTTGATCTTCCGGCCGATGTTAATGACACGGCGGTTGCCGTCGCGAATAATCTCAACCGGCGCACGTTCGGCGCCGATGATCTCACTCACCAGCATGGTAAACAGCCCCGTTGTGCCGCCCGCCGCGCCGCTGAAGATTTTCAACAGCCCGTCATAGGCCGCCTCGCTCGCGCGGTCGTCCACATAGGCGGCGACCTTCCAGTTCCCCTCGCCCATACGGCCAGGGATGTCGACCAACAGGCCCACGTTCAGCCCTGCCAAATCCTCCCCTTCGAAATGGCCTTCGTCGATCACGATGCCCATCCACGCATGGCAGTGGCCTTCGGTCGGCAAATGCGCGCCAAGGCTGACCACGCAGGGGCAGAAGACGTCGCAAGAGCAGTTGAGGAAAAGCTCGCCTTTTACGGCCCAATTCGCGGGTGTCATCTCTCTGTTTGGCATATTATCCTCCTGTGAACACGGGCCAACCCGCCACGACGAACGCGCCGAGGATCAGGGTTAAACCCATTGGTTTTGTTACGTAATGTCCGATTTGCGGTAGCTTTTCGATGACCATGAAAAGCGTCGCCAGCCCCATCCAAGCAAGGTTCATCACCCCACCGGCAAAGCCGAGCACCATAAAGCCCCAGCAGCAGCCCGCACAAAAGGCGCCAAGGCCCAATCCCATGCGGAAACCGCCTGCGACACCGGGGCGCCAATGGCCCATGAAATACATCATCGGAGAGTGGCAGACGCCGTGGCAGAGCTCCTTGGCGCGGGTGAATTGGAACAGGCCGACGCCCAGTAGCAGCGCCGCCGCAGTCCAGCGCGATTTGGCGATGCCCAGCATGTCGATGGCCCCGCCGTGCAAGAGAAGCAATTGCAGCCCTGCGATCCCCGCCGCAAAGGCAAGCCAGACCGCGAAGTAGCCTGCAAGCACCGCCAGCCAGCCCGCGCGGGTGCCGTTGGCCGAGGTCATGAGGTCTTCGTAAGCGCGCAGCGTCGGGACCATGGTCGGGACCATCATCGCAGCCATCATCGCCCCCCACATCGTGAAAAGCGGAAAGAAGCGCGCCATGGGCATATACATATCCATGCCCGGATCCATCTGCCGCATCCGTTCACCCATCGTGCCCGGACGACCCAGCAGATCGACATCCATCTGCATCGCCATGCTGTACATCATCCACCAAGCCGCTAGAATCAGGGCGAAAAACCCCAGCCAAAGTGTTGACCGTACCATGCCCGTCATCGCCGCCCTCCCCTGCGTGCTCTTGTAGATTTAATGTCAGACAATTAAACTCCTCGCAAACACTAATTGTAAGACATATGAAAATCGATCCAAGCAGCCCCGCCGATCTATCGGCTCAAATCGCCACGGCCATTCGCGACGCCATCATCGGCGGGCGTCTGATCGTCGACCAACGCCTGCCATCTGAGGCGGAATTGGCCGAGCAGTTCGAGGTCTCTCGCCCCACGGTGCGCGAAGCGTTGAAGCGCCTTGCCGCGCAATCGCTGATCCGCACGCAGCGCGGGGCCACGGGGGCGCTTTCGTGAATCGCCTCAGCTTTCCAGATGCTTACGCGCAGCAGATCACCACATCTACGTTGCTATTGTCGATGAACGCGGTGAGTTTCGAAACGGCATGCGAAGCCCGCTTCGCCCTAGAGCGCGCATGCGCGCCCCTCTCGGCGGAGCGGCGCACGGCGGATCACCTTGCCACGATGCGCGCTGAAATCCACCGGCAGGCGCAGGCGGGGCTGACCGATGAAGCGTTCTGCGCGTCCGATGTCGCCTTCCACCGGGCGCTGGTTGACGGCGCGGGCAACCCGGTGCTGAGCTATCAACTTGCCGGTGCGGTCGAAGCCATGCAGCCTTTGATGAATATGATCACCTTCACTGCAAGAGATCGGGCGCGGATCATTGCCCTGCACCAAGAGATCGCCAATGCCGCAGAAGCGCAGAACGGCAAAGCGGTAACGGTAGGTTTGACGGCGCTGGAAGCGGAGACCCAAGACCTTGCCCAGAGCGTTTTCGCCGCGCGTGCTGCCCGGAATGCAGGAAAGGCTGGCTGAGAAGTTGCGACTTCACTTATAAATCAATGGGGTGCGCGTGAACCTTAATGTCATAATTTCCCGCCGTCGCACCCCTTGCAATTCACCCATGACGGCCCTACTTTAATCTTGTCCTTCGGGACTATGGACATAAACGCGCTCGTAATAAGCGGTTCGGACCCGGGGGCGGTACCCGGCGGCTCCACCAAACATCCTTCATTTGGGGATCATGGGGCCGAAATAGGATCGACGAACGTCTAAAGGGGTTGCTTTGTTTCGGTGAGATACCACCGTTATCGGTTCAAACTGTACAATTGCAAATGACAATCGTGCTCCAGTTGCGATGGCCGCGTAAGCGGTTTCAGCGACTGAAATCTAAGTCCTTAGGCTTTGCAGCTTAAGGCGGGGTTCGCAGGTACCTGGCAACAGAAACCTGCACTTTTCCCCTCCATCTCCCGGCGATTTCAATTGCTTGAGCGGTGTTCTTGACCCTGCACTTCCGTGCCCCTATCCGTTATGAAACGAAGCCGCTGTGGCTTCTATCGCGCAGGAAGTTCACATGACCCCGCCCAGCTGGCCCGAAATGTTTCGCGTCTTCGGACGCATCGGGCTGATGTCATTCGGCGGCCCCGCAGCGCAGATCGCCGTGATGCACCGTGAGCTGGTTGAGGACCGCCCGTGGCTGAGCGAGCAGACCTACCTGCGGGCGCTGTCGTTCTGTATGCTCTTGCCCGGACCGGAGGCGATGCAACTGGCGACCTATGCAGGCTGGCGTCTGCGCGGTGTGGCTGGCGGGCTGCTCGGCGGATTGCTTTTCGTGGTGCCGGGGGCGGCGTTCATCGCTGTGCTGGCTTTGCTATATGCGTGGTATGGGCAGTTGCCCCTTGTGCAGATGACTTTTCTCGGCATCAAGGCCGCCGTCATTATCGTGGTATTCCAAGCGCTTCTAAAGGTTTCTTCAAAGGCGTTGCATGGGCGTCTTGGCTGGGCGCTGGCCTTTGGGTCGTTCATCGGCATTTTTGTTCTGGGCTTGCCATTTCCACTGATCATTCTGCTGGCCGGTGCCATCGGGATGTTGACCAAAAGCCCCACTGCGGTGGCCGAGCCGGCAAATCTGCCACCTGCGCGCAGTCTGCGCACCCTGCTGATCTGGGGCGGACTTTGGGCCGCGCCGCTTGTGCTGTTGGCGCTGCTGGGTGAGGACTTTTTGCTGCAACTCAGCCTGTTCTTCTCCAAACTCGCTGTGGTGACCTTCGGCGGTGCCTATGCCGTGCTGGCCTATATGACCCAGACAGTGGTTCAGGATTTCGGTTGGATTAACACGGACCAAATGATTGACGCACTCGGCTTGGCCGAGACGACGCCCGGCCCGCTGATCCTCGTTACGCAATTTGTCGGGATGTTGGCAGGCTTTGCCCAAAGCGGCCCGTCGGGCGCGCTCGCTGCCGGGCTGCTGGCGCTTTGGGTGACTTTCACGCCATGCTTTTTGTGGATTTTCCTTGCAGGCCCGTATCTTGAGGCGCTTTCTGAACAGCCGCGCATCGCGGGGGCGCTGCGGGCCATCACGGCGGCAGTGGTGGGGGTTATCGCCAATCTCTCGGTCTGGTTTGCGCTGCATGTGCTGTTTGATCGGGTCGCCCCTGGGGTCACCCTCGCCCTGCCCGCGCCGGTTTGGGCAAGCTTCAATCCGCTGGCCGCCGCGCTCACCCTATTGGCCGCTGTGCTGATGCTGGCGCTCAAGCGTGGTTTTGTCGTCACGATGATCCTGCTCGCGGTGCTTGCTCTGCTCCTTCGCGCGATTTAGCGCCGCGCCCCCTTTCACTCGCCTGTGAATGGGGTATGCTGACCCCTGCCCATCGCCCGGACCGGAGAGAAGAATGAGCCGCAGCATTGATTACGGCAACCTGATGCACGAAGCCATGCGGGGTTTGATCCGCAGGGTCTTGCAGGATGTATCGGACCAAGGGCTGCCGGGGAATCACCACTTTTTCATCACCTTCGATACCTCGCACCCGGATGCGGAATTGGCCGATTGGCTCTCCGACCGTTATCCCGATGAGATGACCGTGGTGATGCAGCACTGGTACGATGGGCTTGATGTTGGCGCAGACGGATTTGCCATCACGCTGAACTTCGGCGATGCGCCCGAGCCGCTTTATATTCCCTACGACGCGATCCGCACCTTTGTGGACCCTTCGGTTGAGTTCGGCCTGCGGTTCGAACAGCAAGAAACCGAAGAAGAAGACGAAGATCGCGATGAGGCCACGCTTGACCAAACCGATGAGGAAGAGCTGGAAGTCGCGGAAGAGCCCGCCAAGGACGCCGAGATCGTCTCGCTCGATTCCTTTCGGAAGTAGCGCAGGATTGGCCGTTAGCGCCATCCCTGCATTGCGCAGACCGTAAGGCGCAGGTACACCGCTGGGCAACGATAAGTCACAGCAGGAGCCACAAAATGGCCGATACCCGCACCGAAACCGACAGCTTTGGTCCGCTCGAAGTTCCTTCCGATAAATATTGGGGCGCGCAGACGCAGCGCTCGATCATCAACTTCCCAATCGGCTGGGAAAAGCAGCCCATCGCCATCGTGCGCGCGCTTGGCGTGATCAAGAAGGCCTGCGCGCAGGCCAATGTGGCACAGGGTTCGCTTGATGAGGACCGCGGCAAGGCGATCGTTCAGGCCGCTGGCGAAGTTTTTGAGGGCAAGTTCGACGACAACTTCCCGCTGGTTGTCTGGCAGACCGGCTCGGGCACCCAGTCGAACATGAACGCCAACGAGGTTATCGCCAACCGCGCGATTGAGCTTATGGGCGGCACCATCGGGTCCAAAGACCCAGTGCACCCCAACGATCACTGCAACATGGGCCAGTCGTCAAACGACACTTTCCCAACCGCCATGCATATCGCCACCGCGATGACGGCGCGGGACGTGCTGCTGCCGGGGCTGGAGAAGCTGCACGGCGCGCTGCAAAAGAAAGTCGAGGAATTCGACGGCATCATCAAGATCGGCCGCACCCACACGCAGGATGCGACGCCTCTGACGCTGAGCCAAGAATTCTCAGGCTACACCCATCAGGTCGCCATGAGCATCGCGCGCGTGCGCGACGCGCTTGGCCGCATCTATGAACTGGCCCAAGGCGGCACCGCCGTTGGCACCGGGCTGAACACCCAAAAGGGCTGGGCCGAAACCGTGGCGCATAATATGGCCGAGATCACGGGCCTGCCCTTCGTCACCGCGCCGAACAAGTTCGAGGCGCTCGCCGCCCATGACGCGATGGTCGAGATTTCTGGTGCGCTGAAAACCGTCTCCGCCAGCCTGTTCAAAATCGCCAATGACATCCGCCTGCTGGGGTCCGGCCCGCGTTGTGGTCTGGGCGAGTTGATCCTGCCCGAGAACGAACCCGGCTCGTCGATCATGCCGGGCAAGGTCAACCCGACCCAGTGCGAGGCGCTGACGCAGGTCTGCATTCATGTGATGGGCAACGACGCGGCGGTTGGCTTTGCCGGGTCTCAGGGACATTTTGAGCTGAACGTCTACAAGCCCATGATGGCCTATAACGTTCTGCAATCCATGCAGCTTTTGGGGGACGCCGCCTCGGCCTTCACTGATAATCTGGTGGTCGACCTCAAGGCCGACGCGGACCGCATCGAAAAGCTGATGCGCGAGTCGCTGATGCTGGTGACCGCGCTGGCGCCCGAAATCGGCTATGACAATGCCACCAAGGTCGCCAAGACCGCGCATAAGAACGGCACCACGTTGAAAGAAGAGGCCATCGCACTGGGCTTTGTGGATGCCGAAACCTTTGAACGGGTCGTGCGGCCTGAAAATATGATCGGACCAAAATGAGTGCGCCCATCAACCTTAACAAGGTGAAGAAAGAGCGGGACCGTTCGTCTCGCAAAGCACGCGCGAACGAAAACGCCGTGGGTTTTGGCCAGACCAAAGCGCAGAAAGACGCGCTGAAAGCCCGCGCCGAGCAGATCGCCCGCAATCTGGAAGCGCATAAGCGCGAGACATGAGCGCGCGGCCCCGCAAACATTCGGTGACCCTACGGGGTCACCGGACATCAATCTCTCTCGAAGATGAATTCTGGGATGAGTTCCGGGCCATTGCTGCCGCGCGGGGGCTGCCGATCAATGCGTTGGTGACTGAGATCGACGCGGCGCGCGGGCTGGACATCGGGCTTGCCGGGGCAATCCGGTTGTTCGTGTTGCGCGCGTTAAAGGAACGTTTACCAAAGGCAGATTAGCGTCGGGCCATGGCCCTCGGATCCCCTCTCTCACCCGCCGCTTGGCTGGATGATATTTTTGCCTCTAAGGCGGCCATTCGCGGACAGGTCATTCGACGTAAAGCGCGCGCTATTGAGAAGTTTGTCGGACGCCAAGAATTTGAAGACGAATTGAAACGTCGTGGTTTCCAAGCGGTTGAGAACGCCGGACAGGTCATCATATTTTGCAATAGAGAACCCATCCGGCGGATTGCCTAGCCGTTTTCTTTTAAAGAAAACGGATCCGGAATTTTCAAAAAATTCCGATTTAGCAGATCGACGCTTGGTAAATCTTCTCGATGTTCTGACCAAGCGCCTCGTTGAACTCCGCATCTGTCATCTTGACGTTCAGCCCTTCAGTCAAAGCGCGCGAGAAGCTGGCGATCATGGTGCGGTTCTTGCCCAGCCGTTCGCAGGCTTCCGCCGTGGAGTAGCCGCCCGATAGCGCAACGACGCGCAGCACGTTGGCGTGGCCGGCCAGTTCGTCATATAGACCAGCTTTTTCAGGAATCGTCAGTTTCAACATCACCATCTCGCCCTCGGGCAGCGCGTTCAGGTTCTTTTCAATCTCTCCGCGCAGGATCTCTTCGGCCTCTGCCTTCGTGTCGGAGTTGATGTTCACCTCAGGCTCAATGATCGGCACCAGACCGGCAGCGCAAACCTGTTTGGCCAGTTCGAACTGTTGCGCCACCACGGCGGCGATGCCGTTCTCGTTGGCCTCGTGAATGACCGAGCGTTCCTTGGTGCCAAAGATGCCATGTTTCACTGCGCGGGCCAGCAGGTCGTCGATCTCCATGATCGGTTTCATCATCTGCACGCCGTTGTTGGTTTCCTCCAACCCCTTGTCGATTTTCAGAAAAGGCACCACGCCCCGGTCTTCCCACAGGAGCTGGGCGACGGGTTTGCCGTTGATGCTGTCTTCCATAGTGCGCTCAAAAAGGATTGCGGCGATTACTTTCTCGGAGGTGAAATCGTCGGCCAGAATGATCCGCGCCCGCATGTCGTGGACGGCTTTGAACATTTCTGCGTCGCCGTTGTAATCCGACGGTTCCACGCCATAGAGGCTCAGCGCCTTGGGGGTGGAGCCGCCCGATTGATCGAGCGCCGCGATGAAGCCTTTGCCGCTGTTCATTTGCTCAAGTTGCGCCTTGTCGTAGCCCATGTCACCCACGTCCTATTTTGATTCCGTTCGCTGCGTTTCTAATTGAAACGCAAAGCCGATGATAGAAGCTAGCGCCTTGATAGCGCTAACCAAATGCCCTTATCTGAACGGACGGTCAAATGTGCGACTGGCACCGGCACGCGATCAGGCTGGGCGGTCACGCGAAAGTCTCGCAGGATACGCGACAGGATCAGGGGCCCTTCGACCATGGCAAAACCCGCGCCAGTGCAGACCCGTGGCCCGGCAGAGAATGGGATGAAGGCGTCGCGCTGGCACTGCTTTCCGTTTTCGGTCTGCCAGCGGGTTGGGTCAAAACCATCAGGATTGTCCCAAAGCCTTTCATGCCGGTGCAGATGCCACGGGCTGAGCACCAGTTGCGCCCCCTGTTTCACCTTTCGGTCACGAAACGCTTCGGGGCAGCGGTTCTCGCGCACCATCATCGGCACGGGTGGATAAAGCCGCAGCGTCTCACGAAACACATCCCGGCTAAGTTTGAGCTTTGACATCACCGCGAAATCACAGGTCTCAAGCGCCTGTGCCTCTTCCGCCAGCCGCTCCTGCCATTCGGGATGGGTGGCCATGAGATAGAGCGCCCAAGCCAAAGCCGAGGCGCTGGTTTCATGCCCCGCGAGGAAGAAGATCGCTACCTGATCGACCATCTCCTCGGTGTCGAAGGTCTCACCTGTTTCGGGGTCGGCTTGGGTCATGATCTTGGTGGCTAGGTCGTCGGGCGCGGTGCCCGCTTTGATCTGCGCCATCCGCTCTTGGGTCAGGTCCGTGATCAGCGCCCTGATCCGCGCGGCGCTGGCCCGCGTGTCGCGCCGAAACAGGCGCGGCATCCAGCGCGGCAGCGGCAGAAGTGCCCCAAGGTTCAGGATCGGCTGGCTGCGCTGGTAATTGCGAAACTCATCAAAAACCGCCCGGGCAACCTCATGTTCGATCGGCAGGGAAAATAGCGTGCGAAAGATCACATCGGCTGCGGCGTGGCTGGTCTCGGCTTCGATCTCGACCACCTGCCCCACCTTGCCTCCCAGCCGTGTGGCAGCGGCCTCTGCTGCGTCCCACATCGCTGGAAAGGTCTCGCGCAGCCGGCCGCCTTCAAAGGCGGGGTCGATGATGCGGCGCTGGCGTTTCCATGTCTCGCCGTTGGTCAGAAAGACAGAGTTGCCCAAGAGCGGGCGCAGCCCCTCGCCGATCCGGTCGGATTTCGGAAAATCCTCGGGGCGGTCTTTCAAAACGGTCTTCACCAGTGCGGGCTGGTTCATCAAATAGCTGCGGAAGAACGGCGTTTTGAATTCTGCCATCCACGCGCGATAAAGCCGGGCGGGCTGGGCCGAGAGGATATCGGCGCGAAACAGTTTGGCATAGCGCCAGAGCGACACACGGTCGGGCCGCGCGGGGGCTTGGGCGGTTGGGTCATGCGGCGACAGAGGTGTATTTGCTGACCGCGTGGTCGATCCGGGATTTCGACGCGGGCCGCCCGTCATAGCGCGCGGCCAAGGTCTGTGGCCCGGCGGTGATCTGGAAATAGTCATAGTCGCGCGGGCGGTCGAAGGCGCAGAGATACTGGAAATGCAGCCGAAAGAACCGCCAGCGCAGCGCCTTCCAGCGGGTGGGGCTAAGCGTTTGGGTGAAGGCAGCCGAAAAGACCAGCGGCCAACGTTTCCCCTCAGGCGCCACGCCGGAGACCGAGACCGGATCGCAAAGCGCAAAGGCGCAGCCATCGCCAGGGGCCGTCACGTCGACCCATGCCAGTTCCTCGCGGGTTGAGAGATAGCGCAGGTCGCCTCGCAAACGCTCGGCCCGGGGCAAGAAGGACACCATTGGCACCACCTGCCCGAGCGAGAGAAAACCCAAGGCAGGCCCGCGCTCGGGCACCCTGCCCGCGCGGATCAGATCGGCCAGTACCGAGACGCCCAGATGCGCGCCGGATGAGTGGCCGACAACCAGTACCTCGTCGACATCGTCGGTCAGGGCGGCGGCGATGTCATTGCCAAACTGCGCCATGCGGGCTTCCAACTCCGGCGGGTTCGCGCCCCGCGTGGCGGCGGAATAGGCGTAGTCATGCATCAGGTAATAGGCGAAAAACTTGCCGTCTTTCTTTTTAAACCAGCGCAGCAGCGCGATGCCCAGCCCAGTGCCCACTGCCGCGAAGGCGAGCCGCGCCGCCCAATGGTCCATCACCATTCCAAGGGCGCGATAGGTCAGCAGGCCAAGCGCCACAGCCAGCAGCGCCTGCACAATCAACATCCCCACCGGATAAAGCGCCGCAATAACCGGCCCCTTGCGCAGGCGCATCAGCCGCCAAAGCGCGCCGGAGCCGATGTAGACCCATGCGGTGCGCAGCAACTGCCAGTAGGTCGCGGGGATCGAATTGCTCATGCTTTCGCGCACGATGTCGGACCAGACCAGCACTTCGACTTGCGAGGTCACCTGATGACCGTCGATCCCAGCGTTAACGCGCCAGCCGTAATTGCCCTTGCCCGCTTTTGGTTTCAGCGCAATCTCATAGCCCGAAATCGCGGCCTGCGCCGCGCCCTCCTTGCGGTAAAGCTCACGGTAGCGGCGCGGGTGAATCGGATCGTAGCCGGGGATGTAGAACACCCGCCGCGTTTTCACCGTCTTTGCCTGCCCTGTGCTCACCATGCCCGCCCTCTTCTTCGGCATAGTCTAGCCGCAATTCGGGGCAAGATTAAGGCTTAACCTACGGTTGCGAGGATCGGAAAGGTCTCAAGCAGCCAGAAGGAAAAGGCGGTGAATGCGCCGGTCAGCAGCGCCAGACCAACAATCACCAGCAGGCCCCCCATGATCCGCTCGATCAGCTTCATATGCGGTTTGATCCGGTTCATCAGCGTCATCGCGCGGGTGATGAACATCGCGGCCAGCAAGAAGGGAATGCCAAGCCCCGCCGCATAGACGCCCAGCAAAAGCGTCCCGCGGGAGACGGAGGCCTCGCTTGCTGCCAGTGACAAGATCGCGCCCAGCTGTGGCCCGATGCAGGGGGTCCAGCCAAAGGCAAAGGCCAGCCCCAAGACATAGGCGCCGAAACTCGACCCGCCCTTGTCGCCCGCGTCCATCCGCGCCTCTTGATCGAGAAACGGAATGCGAAAGAGCCCGATGAAATGCAGGCCGAAGACAATAATCACCACACCGGAAATTTTAGCGAGAAGCGCCTGATTCTGTAAAAAGAACATCCCAAAGGCCGAGGCGGTGAAGCCCAGTAGGATGAACACAGTGCTCAGCCCCAGCACAAAGAACAACGCCGCCACGACCGCCCGCCGCCGTGCGCTGGATTGGCTGGACATGTCATTGATCGACACGCCCCCCATATAGGCCAGATAGGGTGGCACGATGGGCAGCACGCAGGGCGACAGGAAACTGAAAATCCCGGCAACCAGAGCGATGATCATGGCCGGCAGGATCCCGGCGTCGATGAGGCTTATATCAAACATGACCAACTCCTAGACCGACAACGCCCCGGCGTCACCTATCATATTGTCACAAGATCGTGGACCTCGGGATGGGCTTGGATTAACTGGTCTTATGAAGATCGAAAAACTGGATGCCACGGGGCTTCTGTGCCCCCTGCCCGTGCTGAAAGCACGCAAACGACTGGCGGCCCTCGCGCCGGGCGATCAGCTTCATATGACAGCCGATGATCCGGCCGCGGTGATCGACGTGCCGCATTTCTGCGTGGAAGCCGGTCATGCGCTGACCGAAACCCGGACCGAGGGCGCGGCAGAGCTTTATATCATCACCAAAGGTGGCTGAGCCGGACCCGGCCGGAACGCGCGCTTCAACCCTACGACAGAATCGGAAACGGCGGGCCTGAAAGCCCGCCGTTTCCTTTTATATGTCGTGGCTTAGCTGCCCAGCGACCACCAGCCCCGGCGTTTTGGCTTGGGCTTTTCGGCGGGTTGCTCTTCCACCTTTTCGGCCACCGGCTCAGGAGCCGTTTCGGCAGCGGGCGCTTCGGCTTCCACCGGCTGGGCCGTGGGTTCGGGCTGCGGCTCAGGCTGCGGTGCTTCCGCGACAGGTGTGGCCGTTTCCGGCGACGGGGCCGCGATGGGCGCTTCGGTCGGCAGTGCGTCGGCCATCGCCTCGGGCGTGGCTTCGGCAACCGGCTCGACCGGCTTGGCTTTGGCCCGGCTCCGGCGCTTGGGTTTTGGCGCGGGTGCGGCCTCTTCCTCGGTCGCCACGGCGTCTGTTGTCACCGTCTCTTCTGCCGCTTCCACCACGGGCTTTTTGGTCCGGCGGCTGCGCTTGGCCTTGGGCTTGGGCGTCTCTTCTCCTTCAGCCTCGGCACTGACCTGTGGCGTTTCGCCTTCTGCGGCGGCAAGCGCTTCGGGCGCGGGTTCCGCTTCGGGGGCCAGTTCGGCTTTGGGCTTGCGCGACCGGCTGCGGCTTTTTGGCTTGGGCTTTTGCTCGGCGGCGGGCGCGGCGTCGGTGTCGGCCTGCGCTGCCTCCGCTTCTACCGGTTGGGCTTTATCGCCTTCGTCCGGCTTCGCCTCTTCCTGCTGCTGACCACCGTTCTGATCGTCTGCACCATTCTGCTGCTCGCCATTGCCATTGCGGCCACGGCCACCCCGGCTGCGACGACGACGGCGGCGGCGTTTGGATTTGCCCTCGCCCTCGTCACCATTGCCGTTGCCATTCCCGTTTCCGTTCTCGGATTGCGGGGGCTTCCTGTGCGGCGGGTGCCTCTTCCACTTCGGCCTCTGCGGCGCTCTCATCCTCGTCGATCTGATCCATCAGCGATGTATCGACCGAAACGACGTGATCCGAGACGGGCGGCACGGTGCGGGTGGCGGTCTTGAACTTCTCGATGTGGAAATCGGGGCTGACCAAGGTTGGGTCGCCTTCGATCCTCACAGACATGCCGTAACGCATCTCGATATTGGCGATGTGCTCACGCTTTTGGTTCATCAGGAAGTTGGCGATGCCCACGGGCGCACGCACCAGCACTTCGCGCGAACGGCGGCGGGTGCCCTCTTCTTCGATCTGGCGGATGATCGACAGGGCGAGGTTGTCGTCAGAGCGCACCAGACCGGTGCCGTGGCAGGCGTGGCAAGGCTGGGTCGTCGCCTCGATCATGCCCGGACGCAGACGCTGGCGCGACATTTCCATCAGGCCAAAGCCCGAGATGCGGCCCACTTGGATGCGCGCGCGGTCGGTCTTGAGCTTGTCTTTCATCATCTTTTCGACGGCGGCGTTGTTCTTGCGCTCATCCATGTCGATAAAGTCGATGACAATCAGGCCCGCGAGGTCACGCAGACGCAGCTGACGCGCCACTTCGGCGGCAGCCTCAAGGTTGGTCTTGGTCGCGGTCTGCTCGATCGAACCTTCCTTGGTGGCCCGACCAGAGTTCACGTCAATCGCCACCAGCGCTTCGGTCACGCCGATCACGATATAGCCACCCGAGGGCAGTTGCACAGTGGGGTTGAACATGCCCGAAAGGTAGCTTTCCACCTGATAGCGCGCAAAGAGCGGCAGGCTTTCGTTGTAGAGCTTCACGTTTTTCGCGTGGGACGGCATGATCATTTTCATGAAGTCCTTGGCGATGCGGTAGCCGCGCTCGCCCTCAACGTGGATCTCGTCAATCTCGCGGTTATAGAGGTCGCGGATCGAGCGTTTGATCAGGTCGCCTTCTTCGTAGATCTTGGCGGGCGCGATGGACTTCAGCGTCAGCTCGCGGATCTGCTCCCAGAGGCGCTGGAGGTATTCGTAATCGCGCTTGATCTCGGCTTTGGTGCGTTTCGCGCCGGCAGTCCGAACAATCAGACCAGCACCCTTGGGAACTTCGATCTCAGTCGCGATTTCTTTAAGTTTCTTACGGTCAGCCGCATTGGTGATCTTGCGCGAGATGCCGCCGCCGCGCGCGGTGTTGGGCATCAGCACGCAGTAGCGACCCGCAAGGCTGAGGTAGGTGGTCAGCGCCGCGCCCTTGTTGCCGCGCTCTTCTTTGACGACCTGCACCAGCAGGATCTGGCGGACCTTGATGACCTCTTGAATCTTGTAGCGGCGCGGGCGCGGTTTGCGCACGGGGCGAATGTCTTCGCTGTCATCTTCGTCGGCGACGGATTCGATGGAATCGTCTTTCGCCGTGGCATCGCTGCCTTTGTCGTCTTCGTTGTCGGCATCGTCGGCCTGGGCGTCGCTGGCGTCAGCGTCATCGGACGTAGCCGCTGCCGTTTCATCTGCCTTAGCAACCTCGGCCTCGGCTTCGCCGTTCTCAGGCTCTTCGACCGGCGTTTCCGCGACCCGCTCCATGGGCGAGCTGCCCTCTTCGCTGTCGAGATCAACAGTTTCCATACCGGCGATTTGATCGCTGTTGTCGTCAGCTACCTCTGCTGTGACCACGGCATCATCGCTGTTGGTCTCAGCCGCTTGGCTTTTCGATCGGCTGCGCGACCGCGAGCGGGTCCGCTTGGGCTTTTCGTCTTCGTCGTCTTTGGCGGCCTGCGCTTCAGCATAGGCGCGCTCTTCTTCCAGCAGCGCCTGACGGTCGGCCACGGGAATTTGGTAATAATCGGGGTGGATTTCCGAGAACGCGAGGAAGCCATGACGGTTGCCGCCATAGTCAACAAAGGCAGCCTGAAGCGACGGTTCGACCCGTGTAACTTTGGCTAGATAGATATTGCCGGCAAGCTGGCGTTTGTTTTCTGATTCAAAATCGAATTCTTCGACCTTGTTTCCGTCCACGACCACAACGCGAGTTTCCTCGGCGTGGGTGGCATCGATAAGCATTTTCTTAGACATAGATCCATTATGCACAGCACCCGCGCACGGAAGGCCCCTGGCGGGGCATCGGGCTGGGAGGTGTGACTTGTCAGGGCGATGGAGGACGCGGCAACAGCAGGGCCACGAATGGCCCCCATCTGTCTGCTCTGAGCATCTGCGCGCGTCATCGCGGTTCTTCTCCGATGCGAGGGCCTTTGCGCCTCTCCCATCCATTAATTAGCTGTGCTTCGGTTGGGCTAACCCTCGCGAATATCAGCGGTTCTTCGGCCGTTTCCGGCCCAATCGGTCTGCTGGCCCCCGGTGTCGGGCTGGCACGGCAGCGAAACTGTCAAAAGTCACCATACGCCAGTCGGGCGTTACAGGACTTATCCGGCTAGTTAAGGGCTTTAAGGGGTGAAACACAATGGTCAATCGAATGAGCAACAGTCAAATGCGGTTTATCTCGGGTCGGTTGACAAGGCGCATGGGCTTGGAAACATTCAGACTGTCGCCGCAAGGATCGCTGGGCGGCACCATAGAATTGCTTTGCCGCCCCCGCGGCCCAGAGTTTCAAAGGACCGCTTCATGCAAATATTCCTGCGCCCCGCGCTTTGTCTGACCCTTTTGGGCCTTGCCGCCTGTGATGAGATCGCCGTGGCCGACAATCCGGCGGCGCTGGCCGAGTTGCGCGGGCAGAAAAGCTGTGTGGCCGCGGTGACCCAGCAAACCGGCGCGACGGGTGTCGCCGTCAATACAACACGCCCTGTGGTGGAGCTTTACCGCCATATCGTTGACGTACCCGGCGGCGCGAGTTGGTCCTGCATCACCGATCCGAATGGCAAAGCGGTCGAGATTGCAGAGCAGCGCAGCGGTTAAACCGCGCTGCTTAAGGGAGGTGGTCAGAGGTAATCTGACCGCTGCAACCCGTATTTCGCCATCTTCTCGTTCAGCGTCCGGCGCGGCAGGCAAAGCTCGTCCATCACGCTGGCGATAGAGCCCTTGTGACGGCGCATGGTGTTGTCGATCAACATGCGCTCGAATGCCTCGACATATTCCTTGAGCGGTTTGCCTTCGGTGGTCATCACCGGCTGCATCTCGTCATGGTCGCTCATCAAGAGGGAGGCGATGGTGCCCGAGCCGCGGCGCGATTGCAGCACGGCGCGTTCGGCCACGTTAATGAGTTGGCGCACGTTGCCGGGCCATGGCGCTTGCAACAACTGTGCCGCCTCTTGTGCACTGACCTGAGGCGCCTCGCAGCCGTATTCATCCGCGAACTGATCGCTGAGCCGGGTGAAGAGCGTCAGGATATCCTCACCACGCTGGCGCAGCGGCGGCACGGTGATGCGGAGCGCTGCCAAACGATAAAACAGGTCCGATCGCAGCGCGTCTTCCGAGGTGCGCCCGGCTTCTTGCAGGTTCGAGATGGCGACGATTCGTGTCTCTGCCGGGGTGCCTTGTTCGTTGATGGCGCTCAACAACCGCGCCTGCAGGCTTTCGGACAGGGCTTCGATGTCTTCCAACACCAATGTCCCGCCGCGCGCTTCTTCGATGGCGGGCAGTTGCGCGTCTTCGGGCTGCATCGGGCCGAACAGCCGCTTGGCGAGCGCGTCTTCCTCCAGAGCACCACAGGAGACGAGGACAAATTTCTTGCCCGCGCGGCTGCCGACCGCGTGCAGCGCATGGGCCACGAGGGTCTTACCGGTCCCGGTTTCTCCGTCGATCAGCACATGCCCATCGGCCTGCCCCAGATCGAGGATATCTTCGCGCAGGCGTTCCATGACGGGCGATTGGCCGATGAGCTTTTTCATCAGCTGGCCGCCGTCCGACAGCTCACGCCGCAGGGCGCGGTTGTCCATCACCAGACGCCGCGCATTGGTGGCCTTTTTGGCCAGTTCGCTCATCCGGTCGGGGTTGAAGGGCTTTTCAAGAAAGTCGAAAGCGCCGACGCGCATCGCTTCGACCGCCATCGGCACGTCACCATGACCGGTGATCATGATGACCGGCAAAGCCGAGTCGCTGCCCATCAGCTTTTTCAGGAATTGCATTCCGTCCATGCCCGGCATTTTGATGTCGGAGATGACGATGCCCGGATAATCCGGCCCCAAAGTCTTTAGCGCGTCTTCGGCGCTGCCGAAGGTTTCCGTGTCATACCCCGAAAGGGCCAGCCACTGGCTGATCGACTGCCGCATGTCCTGTTCGTCGTCTACAATCGCGATTTTCATTGCCTGAGCCATGCGTTCACTCCGCCGCTTCTATCTTCGTTTCATCTGCCAATATAGGCAGTTGCATCTCAAATACAGCGCCACCGTTTTGTCCGTTGCGCGCCATAAGCCGTCCCCCAAGGTCGTTGACGATCCCCGATGAAATGGCAAGACCCAGCCCAACACCATCGCCGGGCTGTTTGGTCGTGTAGAAAGGTTCGAACAGCGCGTCCAAGTCCTCAATCCCCGGGCCATTGTCGCGCACGGTTAATGTCGCCGTCTCCCCCGCTGATAGTATAATGTCCACCTGAGGGTTTCGTTCCGATTTTGTTGCGTCTAATGCGTTTCTTAACAGGTTTACCATAACTTGTTCGATCCGCATACGGTCTCCCATCACCATGACGGGATTATCGGGCAGGATGCGGCTGATCTGAACCTGTCGCTGGCGCAACTGCGGCTCCATCATCGACAGGGAAGACGCCAGCGCCGCGCCCATATCAACCGGAGAGAAGGCCTCCTGCCCCTTGCGGGCATAGGATTTAAGCTGCCGGGTGATCGCGCCCATTCGTTCGATCAGGTCGTCGATGCGCCCAAAGGACGACAGCGCCTCATCCTGCCGGTTGCGGTTCAGCAAAAGCCGCGCGCCCGCTAGATAGGTTTTCATCGCCGCAAGCGGTTGGTTCAACTCATGGCTGACGGCGGCAGACATTTCACCCAATGCGGCAAGTTTTGATGACTGTTCTAGGGTTTGCTCGGCCACGGCGAGGGTCTGTTGCACCCTCTTTCGCTCCGCAATCTCACGCTGGAGTGCGAGGTTCAGCGCCCTGAGCTTGGCCGATTCCCGTTGAAAAATCGCCAAACGTCCCGCTGTGCGGCGGCTCAGGAAATAGAACGCCAGCGCCAAGAGAATCGCAAAACCCATCACCTCTAACGCCAACACGCCGTTCACTTTTTCCCTAACCGAGGCATAGGTGGTGTAGCTGCTCATCCGCCAGCCGCGGAACGGAATGCGGTTTTCCAGCCGCATCACCGCCTCGCCCTGCAGATAGGCATCGGGCGGCAGCGCGGTCCAATCGGTGGTGGCTTGAATGGCGCGTTCAATGGCGCTTTGGGGCGTGTGGTTGGCCAGCGCTTCGGGTTCTGTCAGCCCGCGCCAACGCGACTCGGTGGCGAGGATAATCTCGCCCGTGCTGTCCATCACGATGACCGCGTCCGAGATCCCGGCCCAAGCCCGTTCAAACTTTTGCAGATCAACCTCAACGGCGATCACCCCAAGTGTGGTCCCGCCAGACTGCATGCGCCGCGAATAGAGGAAGCGATAGCCGCCCTGCTCACGCTCAATGGTCGAAAAGATCGTCGCATTTGAGCGGATGGCATCAACGAAATAGGGCTCGGATTTATGGGCGGAGCCGAGGCGGTTACGGTCTGTCGCCGCCACGGTACGCCCGTCGATGTCATATAGCATCAAGGATGCCGCGCCGATTTCCTCAACGAAAGAGATAAGCCGCTGTGTCGACAGCGAATAATCCGCCGATTGCAGCGCGCCGATCAACGTGGGGTCGCGCGCCAAAAGCTGCGGCACAATGGCGTTTTGCCGTAATTCAGCCAGCAGGTTGCCGCTGTAAAGCGCGATGCGCAGTTCTGCGCGGTTGCGGGTGCTTTCGGTAAAACGGTCGGTCAGCAGCTTGTTGGTGATCGAGATCGTCACCACGGCGAGGATCATCAGCGACGCAATCGCGAACCGCACCCGCCAGGATACGGCCATGCTATTGCCTTCGGAACCGGATGCATCACTCATCGCGGCAATCTACGCGCTACGCTGGCCGCACTCAAGTCAGGCGGTTTGCAAAGCACCGGTCAATGCGCGGAAGAGCGCCGCCCCGTCGATGTTGCCATGGGCCGCTTCGGCTGCCCGCTCGGGGTGCGGCATCATGCCCAACACGCGGCGGTTTTCCGAAAGAATGCCCGCGATATCATCGCGCGCGCCATTCGGGTTCTCGGCATAGCTGAACGCCACACGATCTTCGCCGCGCAATTTCGCGATGGTCTCATCATCGGCAAAATAGTTGCCGTCATGGTGAGCGATTGGAATGTTGACGACCTGACCGGCGTCGTAGCCAGAGGTATAATCGCTCGCCGTGGTCTCAACCTTGAGGCCGACAGTCTTGCAGATGTACTTCAGCCCCGCATTGCGCAGCAGCGCGCCGGGCAGCAGGCCGGTTTCGGTCAGCACCTGAAAACCGTTGCAAATGCCCAGCACATAGCCGCCGCGCTGCGCATGAGCCGCCACAGAGCGGCAGATCGGCGAATTCGCGGCAATGGCCCCGCAGCGCAGGTAATCCCCATAGGAGAACCCGCCGGGAATGCCTACGATATCAACGCCTTGCGGCAGTTCGCTGTCCTTGTGCCAGACCATGGAAACCTTGGCGCCCGCGGCTTTGAAAGCCACGGCAAGGTCGCGGTCGCAATTGGACCCGGGGAAGACAACTACCGCTGCGTGCATCAGGCCAGCTCCACCGAATAGGATCGATCACCGTATTGGCCAAGAGCTTTTCGCACATGGCGGTCACATCGGCCTCGGTCGTGCCCTCGGCGAGGTCAAGCTCGATCACCTTGCCCTGACGCACACCGTTCACCCCGTCAAAGCCCAAGGCTCCGAGCGCGTGGCGGACAGCTTCGCCCTGAGGGTCGAGCACCCCGTTCTTCAGCATCACATGCACCCGTGCTTTCATGGCGCGACACCCCTTTGTAACATCTGCAAATTGAACGGCGAAGCCGCGTTAGTTGATCAACGTCGGCTTGGAGACCGGCGCATTGTTCTTGGGCATGACGCCGAGACGTTTGGCCACTTCGGTATAGGCATCGGTGAGCGAGCCCAGATCCCGGCGGAACACATCTTTGTCGAGCTTCTGGCCCGTCTCGATGTCCCACAGGCGGCAGCTGTCGGGGCTGATCTCATCGGCGACGATCAGACGCTGGAAGTCACCATCGTAAACGCGGCCAATCTCAATCTTGAAGTCCACCAGCTTGATGCCGACGGCCATCATGACGCCCGACATAAAGTCGTTGACCCGCAGCGCGAGGCTCAGAATATCGTCCATGTCTTGCTGGGTTGCCCAGCCAAAGGCGGCGATATGCTCTTCGGTGACCAGCGGATCACCAAGCGCGTCGTCTTTGTAGCAATACTCGACAATCGGGCGCGGCAGCTGTGTGCCCTCTTCGATGCCAAGACGCTTGGACATGGAGCCCGCCGCATAGTTCCGCACGATCACTTCCAGCGGAATGATCTCAACCTGCCGCACGAGCTGTTCGCGCATGTTCAGGCGTTTGATAAAATGCGTCGGCACGCCGATGTTGTTCAGCCCGGTCATAAAGAACTCGGACAGGCGGTTGTTCAACACGCCCTTGCCCTCGATCGTGGCTTTCTTCTCGGCGTTAAAGGCCGTCGCATCGTCTTTGAAATATTGCACGATGGTGCCGGGCTCAGGACCTTCATAGAGGATCTTTGCCTTGCCTTCGTAGATCTTGTTGCGCCGGGCCATGGGCATCCTTTCCAACAGGGGGCCGGGAACATCCCTGCCGCTTGCGCTTCTCTTAGTGCAACCACCCCGCTGCTGCAAGCATGGCCCGTCACCTTTGACGCGCCACTTGTGGGAACGCGGGGGCGACCGCATATGAATAGGGTAACACCAGCAATCGGAGACCCGCTATGAGCAAGTTCGACGACCGTGCAAATGCCTTTGAAAGCAAGTTCGCCCATGATGCAGACATGCAATTCCGCGCCGAAGCGCGCCGCAACAAACTTCTGGGCCTCTGGGCTGCTGAACTTTTAGGCAAATCGGGCAGCGACGCCGACGACTATGCCAAAGAGGTGGTGAAATCCGACTTTGAAGAGGCGGGCGACGAGGATGTCTACCGCAAAGTCTCGGGCGATCTGGGCGGCCGCGCCGATGAGGCGACGATCCGCGCCAAGATGCAGGCGCTAATGGTCGAAGCCAAAGCGCAACTGCTGAGCGAGACCAGCTGACGCATTCCACCCCGGCCACGCGCCGGGGTGACCCGCCCTGCCTGCCCTCATAATGAAGATGAATATTATGAGATTGCCCCCATGAAGGCATCATGACATCAGGCGAAATTCCCAGACCCTACAGGAGCCCCCATGAGCAACGCATTCACCGATCTTTTGGCTGAAAAGGGCACATTGCTCGCGGATGGGGCCACGGGCACCAATCTGTTCAACATGGGGCTGATGTCGGGCGACGCGCCTGAGATGTGGAACACCGATGAGCCGAAGAAGATCATCAAGCTTTACCGTTTCGCGGTGGATTCGGGCAGTGATCTGTTCCTGACCAACTCTTTTGGGGCCAATGCCTCGCGGCTCAAGCTGCACGGCGCCGAAAAGCGGGTGCATGAATTAAGCCGCGTCTCTGCCGAACTGGCACGCGAAGTGGCCGATACCGCCGAGCGCAAAGTCATCGTCGCAGGCTCTGTCGGCCCCACGGGTGAGATCATGGAGCCGGTCGGCACCCTGACCCACTCCCTCGCCGTTGAGATGTTCCATGAGACTGCCGACGGCCTCAAAGCTGGTGGTGCCGATATTGGCTGGCTGGAAACGATCAGCGCCCCCGAAGAATACCGCGCCGCTGCCGAAGGCTTTGCGCTGGCGGGGCTGCCATGGTGCGGCACGATGAGCTTTGACACCGCGGGACGTACGATGATGGGCCTGACCTCCGAAGGGATGGTCGATATGGTGCACGGGCTGGACAACACACCGCTGGCATATGGTGCCAACTGCGGCACGGGCGCGTCTGACCTGCTGCGCACGGTACTCGGTTTCGCCGCCAAGAATGGCACGCTGCCGATCATCTCCAAGGGCAACGCGGGCATCCCGAAATACGTCGAAGGCCACATCCATTACGACGGCACGCCCGAGTTGATGGCGCGCTATGCGACCATGGCGCGTGACGCGGGGGCCAGCGTCATCGGCGGTTGCTGCGGCACCCTGCCCGAGCATCTGGTCGCGATGCGCGAAGCGCTCGATAGCACGGAAAAAGGTCCCGCCCCGACGTTGGAGCAAATCCGCGAAGAGATCGGTGATTTCTCGTCCGAAAGCGACGGCACCGACGGGCAAGGTCCAGTGCGCGCGCCGCGCCGTGGCCGCCGCCGGAGCTAAGCTTCAAAACAAGCTCAATTGATCGCCCTTTTCGGAGGGCGGTCGAAACAGATCGCAGCGCAGCGGCACGCCCGCGCGGGTCAGCCCCAGACGTTTGACTGCCAGATCAAACCGCTGCGCCACCATCTGCGCATAGGGCCCCTCGCCCCGCATGCGTTTGTGCCAGCCCGCATCGTATTCCTTGCCCCCATGCATATCGCGCAGCCGCGCCATGATCCGCTCGGCCCGGTCGGGGTAATGGGTGGCGAGCCACTCTTGCACCAGCGGCGACACCTCACGCGGTAGGCGCAGCATGATCCAACCGGCGTGCCGCGCCCCGGCGTCACGTCCGGCGGCAAGGATCGCCTCCAACTCCGGGTCGGTCAGCGCCGGAACCATTGGGGACGCCATGATCCGCACCGGGATGCCAGCCTCCGACAGCTTTCGGATCACCTGCAGCCGCCGCTGCGGTGCGGGCGCGCGCGGTTCCATCAAACGGCTGAGCTTTGCGTCCAGCGTAGTCACCGAAATGCCAACCGCCGCCAATCCGCGCTCGGCCATATCGCCCAGAATGTCGATGTCGCGTTCGATCAGGCTGCCCTTAGTGACAATTGCCACCGGGTGATTGAATTCAGACAGCACCTCAAGACACTCCCGCATGATGCCATGGGTCTTTTCGATGGGCTGGTACGGATCGGTGTTAGTGCCGATGGCGATGGGCGCGACCTCATAGCGTTTCGCGCGCAGCTCTCGCGCCAAGACCTGCGGCGCTTCGGGGCGGGCGATCAACTGCGTTTCAAAATCCAACCCCGGCGACAGTCCAAGATAGGCGTGGCTGGGCCGTGCGAAACAGTAAACACAGCCATGTTCGCAACCGCGGTAAGGGTTGATCGACCGATCAAAGGGCAGATCCGGCGAGCGGTTGTAGGTAATTACCCGGCGCGGCACCTCGATGCTGGTGTTGGTACGCAGCACCGGAAGCACCTCTTCCCGTGCCCAGCCATCGTCCTCCGCCACGCGGGCGTGACGCTCAAACCGGCCTGCGTCATTGCTGCCTGCCGCGCGGCCAAGCACGCGGAATCGCTGGTCTTCCCTATCCATGAAAGAAGGTTAGAACATTGTGCGAACATCAGCAAGTAAACTTGCGCAAACCCTTGTCCTTACACCGCAAAAAGCAGTAGTTTGCTCCCAAGGCGTCGCGCATGGCGCGGCCGATGTCGCAAACCGCGACCCCGGCGCTAACATTCCGTGAGACAAGGGCCCAAGTGTCATGCACCTGCACGCCCAGCAGAAGGAAACACCATGTCAGAAGAAGACGATATCATCCTGGCCGAGTTGGACGACGAAGAACTGGTCCAGCAGATGTTCGATGACCTCTATGACGGTCTCAAGGAAGAGATCGAAGAAGGGGTGCAAATCCTGCTCGACCGCGGTTGGGAACCCTATGAGGTTCTGACCAAAGCGCTGGTCGGCGGCATGACCATCGTGGGCGCGGATTTCCGCGACGGTATCCTCTTTGTGCCCGAAGTGCTGCTGGCCGCTAATGCGATGAAGGGCGGCATGGCCATCCTCAAACCGCTCCTGGCCGAAACCGGCGCGCCCCGGGTGGGCAAAATGGTGATTGGCACGGTCAAAGGCGACATCCACGACATCGGCAAAAACCTCGTTGGCATGATGATGGAAGGCGCGGGTTTCGAAGTTGTCGATCTGGGCATCAACAACGCGGTCGAAGCCTATCTAGAAGCGCTTGAGACGGAACAGGCCGACATCCTCGGCATGTCCGCCCTGCTGACCACGACCATGCCCTATATGAAAGTCGTGATCGACACGCTGATCGAACAGGGCAAGCGCGACGACTATATCGTGCTGGTCGGTGGCGCGCCGCTGAACGAAGAGTTCGGCAAGGCCATCGGGGCCGACGCCTATTGCCGCGATGCCGCCGTAGCAGTGGAAACGGCCAAAGACTGGATGGGTCGGAAACATAACTCCGCCAACGCCTAGGCTGCTGGCACCGCTCCACTTGGCTTTGGCATCGGTGACATGCGATGGTGACGCCATGAGCGACAGCAATCTGCCAGATGATCGGACCCTCACCCAAGAGGGGCTCGCGCCCACCCGCGCGGGCCGCATTCTGCTGATCTCCTGTGGCGCGCTGGCCCGTGAGATACTGGATTTGAAGGCCGCGAACGGCTGGACCCATCTTGACCTGACCTGCCTGCCCGCGAAATATCACCTCTACCCGGAAAAGATCACCCAAGCGGTGCGCGACACGGTCGCCAAACACCGCGCGGACTATGACGATTTCTTTGTCGTCTACGCCGATTGCGGAACGGGCGGCGGGCTGGAGCGGGCCTGCGAAGAGATGGGCGTGCAGATGGTCGCAGGGCCACATTGCTACAGCTTTTTTCAGGGCAACGAGAGTTTCGCCAAAACCTCGGAAGATGAGATCACCACCTTCTACCTCACCGATTTTCTGGTGCGGCAGTTTGAGGCTTTCATCATCAAGCCAATGGGACTCGACCGGCACCCAGAGCTGCGCGACATGTATTTCGGCAATTACGAGAAACTGGTCTATCAGGCGCAGACGGACGACCCGGCGCTGACCGAAAAGGCGCAAGGCTGCGCCGCGCGGCTCGGCCTTTCGTTCGAGCGGCGCTTCACGGGCTACGGGGATTTGCAGACCGCTTTGCGCGACCTTTAACCGTCAGGCTTCCTGAGCGGCCGTCTCGCGCACGCGCTCAATCATCGCGCGCAACCCGTTGGAGCGTTGCGCCGAGAGGTGGTCATTCAATCCCAGCCGCGCAAGTTCCGCTTTGGCATCGACAGCGCCCACTTCGGCAGGCGTCAAACCGTTGTAAAGATTGCGCAAAACCGCGATCAGCCCCGAGACGATCATCGCGTCGCTCGCGCCGTCAAAATGCAGCTTGCCGCCGTCAAACTGTGCATGGAGCCAGACCTGAGAGGCGCAGCCGTCGACCTTGGTCGCCGGCACGCGCAGCGGCTCGGGCAGCGGGTCCATCGCTTTACCAAGGTCGATCACATGGCGGTAGCGGTCTTCCCAATCGTCCAGAAACTCGAAATCCTCGACCAGTTCTTCAAAGGCAGGCGTGGCCATCTGTGCACTCTCTTTGGGTGAATTCCATTGCCTGACAGGTAGGATGCCGATGCGCAAAGGTCCACCCCTTCCCAAGGGTGGCGTGATGGGGTAGCACAAGACAAGTTAATTTAACGGCGGATCCCATGCGCAAGACACTCCTCGCTCTTTTGGCCTCGACCCTTTTGGTATCCGCCTGTGGCACGGTCCGTGACAGCCGCATCAACCCGCTGAATTGGTTCGGCCCCGCGCGTTCGGCACCGTCCGCGCCGGAAGAGAGCAACAACCCGTTGATTCCACAGCGCAGCGGGCTGTTCGCCCGGCGCGCGGTTGAGGTCGACACTTATGAGGGGCGCCCTTTCGAGCAGATCACCGACCTGACGATCGAGCCGGTCCCGGGCGGTGCGATTCTACGCGCCACGGGCCTTGCCGCGCGGCAGGGCATTTATGCGGTGCAGCTAACTCCTGCGACGATTGATGAGACGCCTGTCGACGGTGTTCTGACTTACCGTTTGGAAGGGGTACGCCCCGACAAGGCGACCCCGCAAGGCAGCCGCCCCACCCGTGAGGTCATCGCGGGCCGTCGTCTGACAGATCAAATGCTGGCCGGGGTGCGCGAGATTCGCGTCGAAGGGCAGATGAATGCGCTGGTCTCTCGCCGCTAAGCGGCCAAGCCACGCACCATAAGAAAGAGCCGCCCCAATCGGGCGGCTCTTTTCAGTTCAGACTTTGACTGCTTTCACATCCGTCCCATCGGCGGCCAAAGCAATCTTGCCCTCGCAGAGCAGCAGCGCATCGGCGCCAAAGACCTCATGCCGCCAGCCGCGCAGGGCCGGCACGTCGCGCTCTCCCGCCGACAACATATCCAGATCACTGGCCGAGGCGATCAACTTGGCCGCGACGCCTGCGCTTTCGGTCTTGGCCTTGAGCAAAACCCGCAGCAGATCGGCCAGCGCCGGGTTCACCTGCAGCTTGTCGCGCTTGCGGTCGGGTTGCGGCATGTCGGCGGCTTTGCAGGCCACGCCTGCGGCCACGGCTTTCAAAATGCCCTCGGCGATTTCCCCTTTGCGGGCCTCGCGCAGCAGCAGACGGGCGCGGTTCAGCTCCTCGCCGTTAGAGGGTTTGAGGCTTGCCAATTCGACCAGCGCGTCATCCTTGAACACGCGATTGCGCGGGATATTGCGGGTGCGGGCGTAATCCTCACGAAAGGCGGCCAATTCGCGGACGATCGCCAGAAACTTCGGCGAATTGGTCCGGGTCTTGACCCGCTTCCACGCATCCTGCGGCTGGGTCACATAGGTATCGGGGCTGAGCAGCGTCTCAAGCTCCTCGGCCACCCAACGGGCGCGGCCGGTCTGTTCAAGCTTGCGCGCCAGAAACTCGTAAATCTGCCGCAGGTGGGTCACATCGGCCAGCGCATAGGTCTTCTGTGCGTCGGTCAACGGACGGCGGGACCAATCGGTAAAGCGCGAGGTCTTGTCCAGCGACTCATGCGCGATCTTGCGCACCAAGGTCTCATAGCCCACCTGTTCGCCAAAGCCGCAGACCATCGCGGCCACCTGCGTGTCGAACAGCGGTTCGGGAAAGACCTTGGCGTCGACGTAGAAGATCTCAAGATCCTGCCGTGCCGCGTGGAACACTTTGACCACCGATGTGTCGCGGAACAGATCGTAAAGCGGCTCAAGCGAGATGCCGTCGGCCAAGGGATCGACCAGCACGGCGTTGCTGTCGTCGGTGCCGGGCATGGCAAGTTGGACGAGGCAGAGCTTGGAATAATAGGTCCGCTCACGCAGGAATTCCGTGTCGACGGTCACGTAATCATGGCGCGCAGCTTCTTCACAGAATTGCGCGAGGTCGGCGGTCGTGGTGATGGTTTTCATAAATGCTCTTTGACAAGTTGCACGCCCGGTCATCGGGCTTTGCTCAAGAGGTACATCACGCGGAAAGCTTTGACCAGCGTCAGCCCGTGAGCATGACCGGCTGGCGTTCCCCGGCGGCGAAACGGCGCAGCACGGCGGGGTAAAGGCGGTGTTCTTGCACCAGCACCCGCTGGGCCAAGGTCTCTGCCGTGTCGCCCGACAGAACCGGAATGCGCGCTTGGCCAAGGATCGGACCATCATCCAAAGCGGCAGTGACTTCATGCACGGTGCAGCCATGTTCGGTATCGCCCGCCTCAAGCGCGCGTGCATGGGTGTGCAGCCCGCGGTATTTCGGCAGCAGCGACGGGTGGATATTGATCATCCGCCCGGCCCAAGCATCGGTGAAGCCTTCGGTCAGTTTGCGCATAAAGCCGGCAAGGCAAATAATGTCCGGCGCATGGGCCTCAAGTGCGGCGCTCAAAGCCGCCTCAAACGCGGGGCGGTCTTTGCCGTAGGGGCGGTGATCGACCACTTCGGTCGCGATCCCCTGCGCCTGCGCCCAAGCGATCCCGCCCGCGTCCGGGTTGTTGGACAGCACCAAACAGGGGCGGCCTGCATGGTCGCCGGTCATATCCTCGACCAGCGCCCGCATGTTAGAGCCGCCGCCCGAGACGAAAATCGCAACCCGCTTGGTCAAAGCAGCGCGCCGGAATAGGTGACGCCATTGCCGGTGGTGATACGCCCGATTTCGATGGCAGCGTGGCCATCCTCGGCAAAAGCGGCCTTGGCCGCGTCGACCTTATCGGCAGAGACGACGGCAACCATGCCAATGCCAGCGTTGAAAGTCTTGAGCATCTCGGCCTCGGCCATGCCCCCTCGGCGGCCAGCCATTTGAAGACCGGCGGCAGGTCCCATGCGTTCAGGTCAATCTCAGCCGCCAGCCCCACGGGCAACACACGCGGCAGGTTTTCAGTGAGGCCACCGCCCGTGATATGCGCCAGCGCCGACACGGCATCGGCGCGCAGGGCCGCAACGGCGCCCTTGACGTAAAGCTTGGTCGGTGTGAGCAGCGCACTGCCCAGATCACCTTCGCCCCATGGGCAATCGTCGCCCCAGCCCAGACCGCTGCGCTCAACGATTTTGCGCACGAGGCTATAGCCGTTGGAATGCACCCCGTCGCTGGGCAGGCCCAAGAGCACGTCGCCCTCTTTCACATCGCGCGGCAGCTCGGTTCCGCGCTCCATCGCGCCGACGGAAAAACCGGCGAGGTCGAAATCGCCCGCGTGATACATGCCCGGCATTTCAGCGGTCTCGCCCCCGATCAGGGCACAGCCGGAATCGGCGCAGCCTTTGGCGATGCCTTCAATGATCCGTGCGGCACTGTCGAGTTCCAGCTTGCCGGTCGCGAAATAGTCGAGGAAGAAAAGCGGCTCGGCGCCTTGGCAGACCAGATCGTTGACGCACATGGCAACCAGATCAATGCCGATGCTGTCGACGTTGCCGGTATCTATCGCGATGCGCAGCTTGGTGCCTACGCCATCCGTCGCCGCAACCAGCACTGGATCGGTGAAACCTGCGCCTTTCAGGTCAAACAGCGCGCCAAAGCCGCCAAGGCCAGACATAACGCCGGGCCGCGCGGTGGATTTCGCCGCTGGCTTGATCCGCTCTACAAGCGCGTTGCCTGCGTCAATATCCACGCCTGCTTCGGCATAGGTGATTCCGTTGTCGGATTTCGTCATGGTCATGGCCCCCGGCGCGCATTTTCCCTTGCGCGCGGAGTTAGAGTATTGTGCGGGTCACTGCAATCATTTGGTGCAGCTAATGTCTTGACGCTCGGGCTGCGGCGTCATACCCAAACGCCCATGGCGGGCCTGTAGCTCAATTGGTTAGAGCAGAGCGCTCATAACGCTTTGGTTGCGGGTTCAAGTCCTGCCGGGCCTACCATTCCGCCCCCGCTTTTCGCCCAAACCTCAGCGTTTGGCGCTGACATGCCAGTTCACCTGCATCTCAACGACCGTCTCACCCGCCTCATTCTGGATGTCGACCGCCACGTCAAAGGCGACTTTTCCGTCTTCTTGCAACGCGGTCAGCAGCTCGGCCCCGGGGCGCGAGGTTTCGGCATGGGCGGTCAGCGTACCCTCGGCGATCTTTTTAAAGGTGATTTGCCCCATGGCCGCGACGGGGCGCATGTCCATAATCACCGGCGCAATCGCCCCGGCCATGGCAGCACCCGAGGCGGCTTCGCCCAGCGTGAACATCGCCCCTGCGTGCTGCGTGCCGATGTGGTTAGAGGTCTCATGCCGCTGCACCAGTTCGGCGCTGGCGGTGCCGTCGCCGATCTTGAGCAGTTTCACCCCGACATGGGCGGCAAAAGGCACGGCGGTGTCGAGATGGGCTTTGATCATGTCGTAGGGGGTCATGGCTGCGCTCCGTTCTAAGGTCGGCTCACTGTGGCAAAGCCGCGCGCGCGGCACAATCCTGCCGCCGGGTCACCGCGCGATGACAATATCTGCACGCAGCCCACCAAGCCGCGCCGATTCCCCAGCCGCAGCACCCCGCCATGGGCGCGCGCAATGTCGGAGGCGATGGCAAGGCCCAGCCCAACGCCGCCGCCCTTGTCTTGATTGCGCGCAGGATCAAGCCGCGAGAACGGCCGCGTTGCCTCGTCGCGCCGCTCTTCCGGGATGCCGGGGCCGTCGTCTTCGACACGGATACGCAGGGTGCGGTCGCTCAGCATGACCGAGACTTCGGCCTGCGAGCCATAGCGCACGGCGTTGGAGATCAGGTTATCCACCGCCCGGCGCATTGCCACCTTGCGCAGTTTCACGATCCCCTCGCCCGCACCTTCAGGCGGCAACAGCGTGACCTTGCGCCCGGTGCGCTGCGCGTCTTCGACAATGGCGCTGATGAAACGGTGCGGCGCCACTTCCTCGGGATCGCCCTCGGCGGCGCCTTTGGCAAAGTTGAGAAACTCATCCAGCATCCGCTGCATGTCATCCACATCGGCCAGCAACGGGGTGGCATCCTCTTCATCGATCATCGACAGGCCAAGGCGCATACGGGTCAGCGGTGTGCGCAGATCGTGGCTTACCCCCGAGAGCATCATGGTCCGCTGCTCAATCTGCCGCTCAATCCGGGCGCGCATGTCAACGAAGGCATTGCCCGCCGCGCGGACTTCGACCGCGCCGGTGGGGGTATAGGGTTCATGCCGCCCCCGGCCAAAAGCCTCGGCCGCGCGGGCCAAGCGTTTGATAGGGCGCAGCTGGTTGCGCAGATATATGGAGGCGATGAGGCTCAAGAGCACCCCGAAGAACACCGTATAGACAAAAAGCTGGTGCGGGTTCGAGGCCGAGATCCGCCGCCGTTCAAACTGGATGCGCAGCGGGCCATGCACGCTATCGACGTAGAGCACGACAAAATCATCATCGCTGAGGTCAAATGTCTTGATCCCCTCCATGCGGCTTCTCATCCGTGGGATGAGCACCCGGCCCGAATAGTCATACCACAACAAGCTGTCTTGAACTGGCAGCGGACGATTGGCCCGGGTCACCACGAAATCAAGCGGCCCCGCCCGCGCCTCTACCGCCATGGGCACCGATTGGGCATCGGGTGCCGTGCCGACCGCCAGCATGACCAGTTCCAACTCGCGCAGGACCGTGTCGGTCATTTGACCGGTGACGCCTTCGAAATGTCGCTGGGCAAAGATCACCACAACGACCAACTGCAAAAACACCACCGGTAACAGCAAGATCAGCGCGGCGCGTCCGTAGATGCCGCGCGGCACATATCGTTTGAGCCAGGCAAAATTCATGGCTAGACCTTAGCCAGCCCCTGCCCCAGCGAAAGGTGAAACCATGCTGCCGCCCGACAACTTCGACCCCGAGATTGGCCTTGCCGAAACCTTGGAGCCCGGGCTGCGCCGTATCGTGGCGCCCAACCCCTCGCCGATGACCTATCGCGGCACAAATACCTATCTTCTGGGCCAGTCCGAGGTTGCCGTGATCGACCCCGGCCCCGACAGCCCCGCGCATCTTGACGCGATCCTCGCCGCGCTCCAGCCGGGCCAGCGGATCAGCCATATCATTGTGACCCATACGCATCTCGACCATTCCCCCTCGCGCGTCCCTTGGCCGCGCGGACCGGGGCCGAGGTCTGGGCTTTTGGCAACGCCACGGCGGGCCGGTCCCCAGTAATGCAGGGATTGGCCGAGGCGGGGCTGATGGGCGGTGGTGAAGGTGTGGATCACGAATTTATCCCCGATCATACCTTGGCCGACGGTGACGTACTGGAGGGGGAAAGCTGGGCGCTGGAGGTGCTGCACACGCCGGGCCATATCGGCAATCACCTCTGCCTCGCTTGGGGGGATGCCTGTCTCACGGCGGATCACATCATGGGCTGGGCCACCTCGCTGGTCTCGCCGCCCGATGGGGATCTGACCGATTTCATGACCTCTTGCGAAAAGCTGGCTGCCCGACAGTGGCGTGTGTTCTACCCCGGCCACGGCGCGCCGGTCCTCGATCCCAACACGCGGCTCGACTGGTTGGTGGCGCACCGCCGCGCGCGGGAGGCGTCGATCCTTGAGGCGCTGAACGCCGGGCCTGCCACGGCTGAGGACCTCGCCCGCGTGATCTATACCGAGACCCCCGCCGCGCTTTTGGGGGCTGCCACGCGAAACGTGCTGGCGCATTTGGTCGATTTGACAGGCCGGGGCCGCGTTGCCCCGCGGGGCGTCTTGCACGCAGAGGCGCATTTCGCCCTCACCTCATAGGGGAAAACCGCGGATTCCGTCGCAAAATCGCAACAAATGCCTCAATCTGGGCGCAATTAGGCCCCTTTATGGACCTGAACCGCGCCCAAGCTGGTTGCGAGGGTGAGAGACATCAAACCCCAGCGAGCAGCAAAGGAGCTACCCGATGGCCCGACTTGACAGAACGCCGCAACCGCAAAAACCGAAGCCCGAGCAGACGCCCAAGGGCACCTCGGCCCAGCCACCGCAGCGTCCCACACCGTTGATTACCGATTACGCCAGCCTTTGAGCAGGCCCCGCGACGCGCCGGATGGGGCCGGTGCTTTGGGGAACTTTGCAGCCTGACCGCGCGTTTGCAGCCTAGAGCAACACGCAAGGACAGATATGGAACCCCACGCCCCCTCTCACGAAGCCGACCTCGCCCGTCTGCGCCGTCTGGCGGTCAGCATGGACAGCGCCTTCAAAGTGCCGATTGTCGGTGTGCGCATGGGATGGGATTCGATTTTGGGTTTCGTGCCCGTGGTGGGCGATACGCTCGCCCTGCTCCCTTCGGCCTATATTCTGAAAGAATCACACCGGATGGGCGCGCCAAAGGGGATGCTGGCGAAGATGTTGGTGAACACCGGGATCGATTACGTTATCGGTTCGGTCCCGCTGGTGGGTGACCTTTTTGACATCGGTTGGAAGTCGAAACTGCGCAACGTCGATCTGCTGGAACGTCACCTGAAGGACCAAGCCGCCAAAGCGCCGCCCACGGGAAACGTCGAAGGGCGCATGTCTTCGCATCACCCCACGCTCAATAACTGATCCCTAAACGCAAGAGGGCCGCCCGAAGGCGACCCTTTCAATCGTTTTCCGAAGAATGGTGGCTTAGCCGACCAGTTCCAGACCGGAGAAGAAGTAGGCGATCTCAACCGCTGCGGTTTCCGGTGCGTCGGAACCGTGCACGGAGTTTTCGCCAACGCTTTCAGCGAATTCTGCGCGGATGGTGCCTTCGGCGGCGTCCGCAGGGTTGGTGGCGCCCATGACTTCGCGGTTTTTCGCGATGGCGTTTTCACCTTCGAGAACCTGAGCAACGATCGGCGCGGAGGCCATGAACTCGCACAGTTCGTCGTAGAAGGGACGCTCGGCGTGCACCTTGTAGAACTCGCCCGCCTGCGCCTTTGTCAGGTGGATGCGCTTTTGTGCGACAACGCGCAGGCCAGCGTCTTCGAATTTCTTGACGATGGCGCCGGTCAGGTTGCGGCGGGTTGCGTCGGGCTTGATGATCGAGAAAGTGCGTTCGAGGGCCATTGGCTGTACTCCATAGCGGGTGTTGATTTGCGCGCTCCCTAGCATGGGGTCTAACACATGAAAAGCCGTGATTGACCTTCGGCCCGGCTTGCTCCAAACGGCGTGCATGTTACGCATTTCAGAAATCAACTACTCCGTCGAAGGCCGCCCTCTGTTTGAGGAAGCCTCCGCCGTGATCCCCGAGGGCCACAAGGTGGGCATCGTCGGGCGCAATGGCGCGGGCAAGACCACGCTGTTCAAGATCATCCGTGGCGAGCTGTCGCTCGACAGTGGCGACATCTCTCTGCCGTCCCGCGCCAAGATCGGCGGCGTGGCGCAGGAAGTGCCCTCATCCGAGACCTCGTTGATCGACACGGTGCTGGCTGCCGATGTGGAGCGTGCCCGGCTGATGCTAGAGGCCGAAACCGCCGAAGACCCGACCCGCATCGCCGACATCCAGACCCGTCTGGCCGATATCGACGCTTGGTCCGCCGAAGGCCGCGCCGCGTCGATCCTCAAAGGTCTGGGCTTTGACGACGAAGAACAACAGATGCCCTGCTCTGCCTTTTCCGGCGGTTGGCGGATGCGCGTGGCGCTGGCCGCCGTACTTTTTGCCCAGCCTGACCTGCTGCTGCTCGACGAGCCGACCAACTACCTCGACCTTGAAGGTGCGCTGTGGCTGGAAAGCTATCTGGCAAAGTACCCGCATACGGTGCTGATCATCAGCCACGACCGCGGTCTGTTGAACCGCGCCGTGGGCGGTATCTTGCACCTCGAAGACCGCAAGCTGACGTATTATCAGGGTCCCTATGACCAATTCGCCCGCCAGCGCGCCGAGAAACGCGCGTTGCAGGCGGCGATGGCCAAGAAACAACAGGCCCGCCGCGATCACATGCAAAGCTTCGTGGATCGCTTCAAGGCCAAAGCCTCCAAGGCGAAACAGGCGCAATCGCGTCTGAAGATGATCGAGAAGATGGATATGATCACCGCGCCCGAGGATGTGGCGCGCAAGGTCTTCACCTTCCCTGAGCCCGAGGAACTCTCGCCGCCGATTATCAATATCGAGAACGGCTCGGTCGGCTATAGCGACGACAACCCGGTGCTGACCCGTCTGAACCTGCGCATCGACCAAGACGACCGTATCGCGCTCTTGGGCAAGAACGGTCAGGGCAAATCAACGCTGGCCAAGCTTTTGTCGGACCGTTTGCCGCTGATGGCCGGGCGGCAGGTCAACTCCTCCAAGCTGCGGGTGGGCTTCTTTGCCCAGCACCAAGTGGATGAGCTGATCGTCGAAGAGACGCCGCTGCAACATATGATCGCCGCCCGCCCTGGTGTGATGCAATCGAAACTGCGCGCGCAATTGGCGGGCTTTGGTCTTGGCCCGGAACAGGCCGAGACCGAGGTGGGGCGACTGTCAGGCGGGCAGAAGGCGCGGCTTTCGCTGCTGCTGGCCACGCTGCACGCCCCGCATCTGCTGATCCTCGATGAGCCGACCAACCACCTCGACATCGAAAGCCGCGAGGCGCTGGTCGAGGCGCTGACGCGCTACTCGGGTGCGGTGATCCTTGTCAGCCACGACATGCACCTATTGTCGCTGGTGGCCGACCGGCTTTGGCTTGTATCGAACGGCACGGTCAAACCCTATGAGGAAGACCTCGAAGCCTATCGCAAGATGCTGCTGACACCCGAAAAGCCTGTCAGCAAGAACCCATCGAAACAGCCCAAAGAAGCCCCCAAACCCAAACGCGCCAGCCGCGATGAGGTGCTGGCCCTGCGCAGCGAAGTCCGCAAGGCCGAAGCACGCATGGAAAAAATCAACGAGATGCGCGACAAGCTGGCCAAGAAACTGGCCGATCCGGCGCTCTACGAAGATGCCAAGACCGGCGAGCTTGAGGTCTGGAACAAGAAATACGCTGAAGTGATGGAAGCGCTGGAGCGTGCGGAGAGCCTCTGGGTCGGCGCGCAAGAAAAGCTGGAGAAAGCCACAGCCTGACCCAGCAAGGCCCAATTTATCACATCGCGGGGGTCGCCTAAGGGGCGGCCCTCGTGCATTCTGGCAAGAAGCCCCGCGCCAAGGAAGACCTATGACCCTCGACACCGCCTATATGATCACCGCCCTCGTCACGATGTTCGTGGTGATCGACCCCATCGCCATCGCGCCGGTCTTCCTTGCCTTGACCCGTGGGATGAGCAATGCACAACGCCGCCTGATCGCATGGCGCGCGGTGGGTGTGGCGGGCTTGGTGCTGTTGATCTTTGCCGCCTTTGGCGAGGCGGTGCTGGGCTTTATCGGCATCTCGATGCCCGCCTTCCGTGTGGCGGGCGGCATTCTTTTGTTCATCACCGCGCTCGACATGCTGTTCGACCGCCGCACCAAACGCCGCGAAGACCGCGCGGATGAGGATGACCACGACGATCCGTCGGTTTTCCCTATGGCCATTCCGCTGATCGCTGGCCCCGGCTCCATCGCCTCGGTGATCCTGCTGACGGGTGAAAAACCGGGCGGCGAAGGGCTGCTGACCATCATCGTGATCACCGCGCTGACGCTGGTGGTCATGGCGTTGACGATGCAGGTCAGCGGCGCGCTAGAGCGGGCGATGGGCAAGACCGGCATCAACATCATCACCCGTCTGCTGGGCATGTTGCTGGCGGCCCTCTCGGTTCAATTCGTGCTCGACGGGCTGGCGGCCTTTGGTTTTGGCCCCGGCCCGACGCCCGGCTGACATTTGCCCGGCCCCTTCCTATATGAGGTGTAAGGGGGCGCATTCATGGCCGAAATCGATACAGCACATCTGATCTACCTCATCGTTTTGCTGGCGATGCTGGCGGGCTGGTTCTTTTTGCAAAGCCGGCCCAATATGAACAAGACGCTGCAACAGGCGGCGGTCTGGGGGCTGATCTTTACCGGCGCGGCGGCCGGGGTCGGCCTGTGGCAAGACATCACCCGCGACACCGCCCGCCAACAGCTCTCCGTCAACCAAGAGGGTGAGATCGTCCTGCCGCGCGGGCGCGATGGGCATTACTACCTGACGGCCCAGATCAACGGTGCTTCGGTGCGTTTCGTCGTCGACACCGGCGCGTCTGATATCGTCTTGACCAAATCCGACGCCGCGCGGATTGGCATTGACCCCGAGGGGCTTGATTACCTTGGCCGCGCGGGCACCGCCAATGGCGAGACGCGCACCGCTTTCGTGCGGCTGGACGAGGTCGTGGTGGGCGAGGCGGTTGACCGCAATGTTCCCGCGGTGGTGAATGACGGGGTCATGTCCCAATCGCTTTTGGGGATGGGATACCTGCAACGCTGGGGCCGGATCGAGATCAGCGGCGGTGAGCTGCGCTTGAGCCGGTGATTTGGGGCAGAACCTTGCCCGAAATGCGAAAAGAAGAATCAAACTCGCCGCAAAATGACGCCGCATTCGCCGTGAATTGAACAGGTTTCCGCCCTTTTGGGCAGATACCTGTAAGGCACAACTGTACCCAATTTTGGAGAACGTGCTGCTATGCTGACGAATATTATGGGTGGGTCAACCACCTACCAACAAAGCAACAAACCCGCCAAGGCGGAAAAGGCTGAAAAGCCTGAGAAAACCAAGAACGAAGCCCCGCAGGCAGAAGCAAAACCCGCCAGCGAAGGGCAGACCACGCAAAACAGCGCGGCAGCCCAAGAGGCGTCCAAACCTCAGTCCGTGCAAGCCCCGGCCAAGACCGAAGCGGTGCAAGCCGTAGCACAGGCAAAGCCGACCGAGACGGCCCCAAAAACCACGACAGCGGATAACGAAGCCTTTGCCCGTGCGGCCGCACAGCGCAGCGTCGACAGCCAGCGCACCCGCGCCTTGCTGGATACGATCGCACCGGTGAACAACAGCGCGGTCGAAGCTGCCAAATCCTACGTCAGCAAGGTCGAACCGGATGCGCCAGAGGCCACCGCAAGCAAAGCCACGGCTGCCGCGAAACCCGCCCTCGACAAAGCGGCCTGACCAGCAGTCAGGGGCGGCGGCCTTGCGGCCCTGCCCCTGCTCCGCTGGCCTTTAGGTCTCGGCCTTCTTTTCCCAGCGACCACTTTCCTCAGACCAATATTGCGCCGACGCGCCTTCGGATTTCAGCCGCTTCCACAGGCCGCGTGCTTGATCCAGCGCCACGGGGTCATGCCCGTCGAACAATACGCAGACCCGTTGCAGCGACGCGATCTCTTCGGCGGTGACATCGGCACCATGCACCGCCATCAAACAGTCCGCGCGATTGGGCGTGCCATCCTCCAAGGTCAGCAACACCGGTTGCTCTGCATCCTGCGGCCCGCCCGCCATGCCATGGGGCAGAAAACTGTCGTCCGAATAGGTCCAAAGCGCCCGGTCAAGCGCTTGCAGCCCCGCATGATCGGTCCCGCGCAGGGCCACGCGCCACCCGTTGGCGAGCGACTTTTCCAGCAGCATCGTCAGCGTCTCGACCAGAGGTCGCTGGGTCAGGTGGTAGAAGTAAGCCGCCCCCATATCCGGCTCAGCCCTTCTCGAAACGGTCGGCGACCAGTCGGTTCAGCGCCGCCACGCCCCAGCCTGTCGCGCCCGCGGGGGCCAATGTGCTCTCGGACTTCAGCGAGGCGACCCCAGCGATGTCGAGGTGAATCCAAGGTGTCTCATCCTTGACGAAGCGCTTAAGGAATTGTGCCGCCGTGATCGACCCCGCCGGACGCCCGCCGATGTTTTTCATATCGGCGATCCGGCTTTTCAACTGATCGTCATAGCCTTGCCCCAGCGGCAGACGCCATGCGCCCTCGCCTTCACTCTCGGCGGCCTTCAGGAAATCGTTGCACAGCCCGTCGTCGTTCGAAAAGACGCCAGCGTTTTCATGACCCAGTCCGATAATGACCGCGCCCGTCAGCGTCGCCAGGTCGATCATCGCGGCAGGTTTGAAGCGGTCCTGTGCGTACCACATCACATCGCAGAGCACCAAACGCCCCTCGGCGTCGGTGTTGATGACCTCCACCGTGTCGCCTTTCATGGTTGTGATCACATCGCCCGGACGGGTCGCATTGCCCGAAGGCATATTCTCGACAATGCCCACCAGTCCGACAACATTCGCCTTGGCCTTGCGCAGCGCCAGCGTGCGCATCACGCCCGAAACAACGCCTGCGCCGCCCATGTCCATGGTCATGTCTTCCATGCCCGCGCCGGGTTTGAGGCTGATGCCGCCGGTGTCAAAGACAACGCCCTTACCAACCAGCGCCAGCGGGGCCGCATCATCTGTGCCGCCATCCCACCGCATCACGACGACTTTGGAAGGGCTGTCAGACCCCTGCCCCACAGACAAAAGCGTGCGCATACCAAGGCTTGCAAGCTCTTCCTCATCCAGCACTTCAACTTTAAGGCCCAAGCTCTCCATTTCCGCTAGACGTTCGGCAAAATTGGTTGTGGTCAGGATGTTGGCAGGCGCGTTGGTCAGATCGCGCGTCATGAAAGCGCCCTCGGCCACCGCCATCAACGGCGCTGCGGCCTCGCGGGCCTCCTCGGGTTTGGAGCACATCACCTCAACACTGCCTTTACGCGGCTTGGGCGCGGATTTGTGATCTTCGAACCCATAGTCCCGCATCGCCAAACCAAAGGCCACATCCGCCACCCGGCGGGTCGCGGCGGTAAGCAGCAAAAGATCACTGTCGCCCCGGCGCTTGGCCAGCGCGGCCCCGGCTTTGCGCGCGGTCATCACATCGGCCCGGCGCGGCATGTGGATCACATCCACCGCCTCTGCTGCCATGCCAGCGGGATAGCCCATGCTGAGCATGTCACCGGGTTTCAGCGCTGCGAAACGCTCACCTTCCATCAGCCGCTGCAAGGCGCCTTTGGTCAGCCGATTGACCCGCCGCGCGCCGGCATCGAGCCGCCCCTCAGGTTCAAGAAACACCGCGACCCGACCGGAATGCCCCGCGATACGGTCGATGTCGGTCTCGGCGAAAGTGATGGGGGTCAGATCGGTCATGGCGTGCCTCATGGTTGATTTTGCCCCAGACCTATCGCGACGCGCCGCGCATGGCCAGATAGCAGTTTTCCCGCCCCGCGAATTGCTTTAGGATCTGCACAAAGGCCGTCAGAGCATCTCGGGGGATCAGAGTGGCAAGAATTGACCGCTACATGCTGTCGCAACTTCTGGTTATGTTCGGCTTTTTCGCTCTGGTGCTGGTGGCGCTGTTCTGGATCAACCGCGCGGTGGTCCTATTCGACCGTTTGATCGGCGATGGCCAATCTGCACTGGTGTTTTTGGAGTTCACGGCCCTTGGCCTGCCCAAGCTCATCGTCACCGTCCTGCCCATCGCGACCTTTGCCGCTTCGGTCTATGTGACCAACCGCATGTCGGGCGAATCTGAGTTGACCGTGCTGCAGGCCGCAGGCTCGGGCCCATGGCGGCTGGCTTGGCCTGTCTTTGTCTTCGGGCTGTGTGTGGCGGTGATGATGACGGTGCTCAGCCATTTTCTGGTGCCCATGGCGCAGGGTCAGTTGAAACAGCGCGAGGCCGAGATCTCGCGCAATCTCACCGCGCGACTGCTGACAGAGGGGACTTTTCTACACCCTTCCGACGATGTGACCTTCTACACTCGGGCCATCGACAACGATGGAGTGCTGCGTGATGTTTTTCTGTCGGATCGGCGCAAGGCCAATGAGGGGGTGATCTATACCGCCGCCGAAGCCTATCTGGCGCGTAATGGCGATAGCACGACGCTGATCATGCTCAGCGGTATGGCGCAGCGGCTGGACACCGAACGCAACCGTTTGGCCACGGCCAAATTCCGCGACTTTTCCTTTGATATTTCTCCCTTGGTGAGCAGTGGCGATGCGATTGACCCGTCGGTCAGCGCCATGGTGACGCCCGATCTGCTTTGGAATTGGGGCGAGGTTGCGGCGCAAACCGACACCACAGCGGGCGTCGTCGCCGAAGAGCTGCATGGCCGTTTTGCGCAACCGCTGTTTTGCCTCGTCGCGGCGATGATCGGTTTTGCCACTTTGATCCTTGGCGGCTTTTCCCGTTTTGGCGTCTGGCGCGAGGCGGTGATCGCCTTTGGCCTGCTCATCGCCATTGACGGGCTGCGGGGCACGATGGTGGTGCAAATCCGTGAGACCGCGGCCCTTTGGCCGCTGGCCTACCTGCCCTCGCTTATCGGGGCCGTGCTGACGCTGGTAATGCTTTGGCAGGCGGCACATCCGCGCTGGATAAGGCGGCGGCTACGTGGCAAAGGGGCGGCCGCATGATCCTCCATCTCTACTTCGCCCGCCGCTTTTTCATGAGCTTTCTCGTCATCACCGGCGTGCTGGCCGCCTTGGTGATGCTGGTCGATGGTGTGGATCAGGCCCGGCGCTTTGCCGATGATGATGTGGGCTGGGATCAGGTCTTGGGGATGACGCTGCTGCACATGCCGCAGACCATCAATATGATCCTGCCGCTGATCATGATCCTTGCCACGGTGGCGCTTTTCATCGGTCTTGCGCGGTCCTCGGAGTTGGTGGTGACCCGTGCCGCAGGCCGCTCTGCCCTGCGTGCGCTGGTGGCACCGGTGGTGGTGGCGCTGATCATCGGCACGTTGGCGGTGGCCTTTCTCAACCCCATCGTCGCCGCGACCAGTGAACGGGCCGAGCAACTGACCCAGAAATACCGCTCCAACGGTCGCTCGGCCCTGTCGGTGAGCGACGAGGGGCTTTGGCTGCGTCAGGGCACGGAAGAAGGCCAATCGGTCATTCGCGCGTGGCGCACCAACAGCGATGCCTCCGTTCTCTATAATGTGACGATCATCAGCTATGACGCCGAGAAAGGTCCGATCCGCCGGATCGAAGCCGAAAGCGCGCAGCTGAGCGGTGGCGACTGGGAATTGACCGGTGCCAAGATTTGGCCGCTGGAGGCCGGGGTGAACGCCGAAGGCGCCTCTGAAGAGCATGAGACCCTGACCATCCCCTCATCCCTGACCGTTGAGCGCATCCGCGAGAGCATTGGCCGGGTGGCTGCCGTGTCCATCTACGAGTTGCCAGAGTTCATCCGCCAGTTGGAACAGGCGGGTTTCAGCACGCGCCAGCATGAGGTCTGGTTGCAGGCCGAACTGGCGCGGCCCTTCTTTCTGGTCGCCATGGTTCTGGTTGCGAGCGCATTCACCATGCGCCATACCCGCTTTGGGGGGACCGGCATTGCTGTGCTGGCCTCGATTTTGCTGGGGTTCGGTTTGTATTTCATTCGCAGTTTCGCACAGATCCTTGGCGAAAACGGCCAGATCCCCGTGACACTCGCCGCTTGGGCCCCGCCCGTGGCCGCGATTTTTCTGGCGTTAGGCCTGCTTTTGCACGCGGAGGATGGCTGACATGCGCGCGGCCCTTGTTGGACTTGCCCTTACTTTTGCGCCCCTGACTTTCGCGCCGCTGACGGTCAGCGCACAGACCGCCCCGGCCAGCGACCGCCCCGCCGTTCTGGTGGCCGATCAGGTGTTCATTACCCGTGACAAGGTCTTGGTTGCGCAGGGAAATGTCGAGGCCTTCCAAGGTGAGACGCGGCTGCGCGCCACGGCGATCCGCTATGATCAGGCCACCGGCGCGCTCAGCATCGAAGGGCCGATTGTGCTGTCGGAGGGCGAGAATACCACGATCCTCGCCGATGCGGCCTCCCTTGATGCAGGGTTGCAATCGGGGCTGCTGCGCGGCGCGCGGATGATCCTTGAGCAGCAGTTGCAGCTTGCTGCCGTGCAGATCAATCGGGTCGAAGGGCGCTATAGTCAACTTTACAAAGCCTCCGTAACCTCTTGCAAAGTATGCGAAGATGGCGAAACGCCACTTTGGCAGATCCGCGCCAAACGGGTGGTGCATGACCAATTGGCCCAGCAGCTTTACTTTGACGAGGCGCAGTTTCGCATCAAAAACGTGCCCGTCGCCTATCTGCCGCGCCTGCGCCTGCCCGACCCGACATTGGACCGCGCAACCGGCTTTCTCGCCCCCTCGGTGCGCTCAACCTCGCAATTGGGCGTGGGGCTGAAACTGCCCTATTTCATCAAGATTGGCGATCACCGCGATCTGACGCTGACGCCCTATCTTTCCGCCGAAACCCGCACGCTTGAATTCCGCTACCGACAGGCTTTCGTCGCTGGCCGGATCGACTTTGACGGCGCGATCACCGATGACGAATTGGAGCCGGGTGAAACCCGTGGCTACCTGTTTGGCACCGGCACCTTCGATCTGCGGCGGGACTACAAACTTTACTTCGGGATCGAGGTCACCAGCGACCGGTCCTACCTCAGTGACTACGGCTATTCCGACAAGGACCGCCTGACCAGCGAGTTGACCGTCAGCCGCGCGCGGCGGGATCAATATGTGCGCGCAAGCCTGCTGAACTACCAGTCGCTGCGCGATGGCGAAGACAATGATCTGTTGCCCAATCTCGTCTTGGACGGCGAACACCAGCGGCGCTATTTCCCCACGTCACTTGGTGGCGAAGTTCGTCTGACGCTTGAGGCCCATAGCCACCGCCGGGCCTCTGATCTCAGCACCGATGGCGACGGCGATGGCGAAGCCGACGGGCGCGACGTGTCGCGGCTCAATGGCGAGGCTGAATGGCTGCGGCGCTTTACCTTTGGCAACGGTCTGGTCACCGATCTTCGGGCCGGGGCGAGCTTTGGTCTGTTCAACATCGCGCAGGATGCCTTTTACAGTGAGCGGCACTACGACCTCGTCCCGCATGCCTCTGTTGCATTTCGCTACCCCATGCAGCGCCGCGAGGCGCGCGGTGTGGTGCAACAGTTCGAACCGATTGTGCAGTTCGGCTGGACCGGGGGGACCGGCTCAATATCCCGAATGAGGAAAGCACGCTGGTCGAATATGACGAGGGCAACTTCTTGTCGCTCAGCCGCTTTCCGCGCCCCGACCGGCGTGAACGCGGTGCGGTCGCGGCTTTCGGTGTGAACTGGGCGCGGATTGATCCGACCGGTTTGGATACCAGCTTTTCTTTTGGGCAGGTAATCCGGGCCAAGGCCGATGATGCCTTCACCTTTAGCTCGGGGTTGCAGGGCACCCATTCCGATTTCCTGCTGGCCGGGCAATTGCGCAGCGACGACGGTTTGGCGCTCATTGGGCGCGGGTTGATCGATGATGATTTCGAAGTCGCCAAGGCCGAGCTGCGCGGCATCTGGGATTTCAAACGCGGGCAGATCGCGGGCAGCTATGTCTGGCTGCACGAAGACGCCGCAGAGGACCGCGACGAAGATGTGTCAGAGATCACCTTTGACGGCAGCTATTCGATCAACAGCCAATGGCAAGCTTCGGCCGAATGGCGGTTCGACCTCGCTGATGAACGCGCCGCGACGGCAGGACTTGGCCTGAGCTACAACAATGAATGCGTGCAGGTCGACCTTTCCGTTAACCGCAGCTATTCATCCTCAACAAGTGTTGAGCCCTCAACGGATATCGGTTTTAACATCGGCCTCAGGGGCTTTGCCGCAAACACCGGAACAGAAAGATACGTACGCTCATGTGGGAAGTAACGAAACAGACAGTCCGTGCCGGGATCCGTGGCACTGCGGCGCTCGCCCTTGCGTTGGTCGTCGGCCAATCCGCAGCGGCGCAGAACCTTTTTGCGCCCGTGGCCCGTGTCAACGATGAGGTCATTACCGGTTACGAAGTCCAGCAGCGGCAGCGTTTCATGCAGCTGATCGGCGCACCGGGAACGGATACCAACAGCGTGATCGACAGTCTGATCGACGACCGGCTGCGCGGGCAAGTGCTTGACCAAGCCGGGCTCGAAGTCACGCCAGAGGGCATTCAATCCGGCATGTCCGAATTTGCCAGCCGCGCGGATCTGACGACCGAAGAATTTCTCAAGGTTCTGGGTCAGGCGCAGATCTCGGAAGAGACCTTTCGTGACTTCATCGTGATCAGCGCCGCGTGGCGTGATCTGATCCGCGCGCGCTATAATGGCCGCGTCGACATTACCGACGAAGAGGTCGACCGCGCCCTTGGCAGCAGCCGGGGCAACAATGGCCTGCGCGTGCTTTTGTCCGAGATCATCATCCCCGCCCCGCCGCAGAACGCCGATCAGGTGAATGCGCTGGCCGCGCGGATCGCGCAAAGCCGGACTGAGGCTGAGTTCTCGTCCTATGCGAGCCAATATTCCGCCACCGCCTCACGCGGGCGCGGCGGCAAGATGCCTTGGACCCCGCTTGAAAATCTGCCCGCCAGCCTGCGCCCGATCCTGCTGGCGCTTGCCCCCGGTGAGGTGACGGCCCCGCTGCCGATCCCCAACGCCGTGGCCCTGTTCCAGCTGCGCGGCATCGAAGAGACTGGCAAGCCCAGCGTTGAATATTCCGAGATTGACTACGCCGCCTATTACATCCCCGGTGGCCGGTCCGAGGCCGCCCTGTCGCGCGCGGCGCAGCTGCGCGGTCAGGTAGATCAATGTGATGACCTTTACGGTGTTGCCAAGGGACAGCCCGCCAATGTGCTCGACCGCGGTTCAAAGGCACCGGCAGAGATTCCGCAGGACGTGGCCATCGAACTGGCCAAACTCGACCCCGGCGAAGTCTCGACCACGCTGACCCGTGCCAATGGGGAGACCTTGGTGTTCCTCATGCTGTGCAACCGCACCACGGCGGCCAATGCCGATGTGAACCGCGACGCGGTGGTAAGCTCAATCCGGCAGCGCAAGCTTGAGGGCTACGCCACGCAACTGTTGGAACAGGCCCGCGCCGAAGCCCGTATCACCCGCCAATGAGCGGCCCCTCCCGGCCGGTGGCCATCACCTGCGGTGAACCCGCAGGTATCGGCCCAGAGATCGCCGCCCGTGCTTGGGCGGCGCTTTCGTCTGACATCCCGATGTTCTGGATCGGCGACCCGCGCCACCTGCCCACGGATGTGCCGCACCGTTTTATCGACAGTGCGGATGATGTGGGCTGGCCAAATGCCGATGCGCTGCCTGTGTTGCCTTACGCTTTTGACAGTGCCGCGCTCGCCGGGGTGCCGCAGCCCGGCCATGCGCAGGGGGTGATTGGCGTGATCGCCCGCGCAGTCGATCTGGTGCAAACGGGGGCCGCTTGTGCCATCTGCACCGCGCCGATCCACAAGAAGGCGCTGCAGGACGGCGCGAATTTCGCCTACCCCGGCCATACCGAATATCTCGCAGCACTTGCTGGTGTCGACGACGTGGTGATGATGCTGGCCTCTGACCAGTTGCGCGTCGTGCCCGCCACGATCCACATCGCGTTGGATCAGGTGCCGCAGGCGCTGACAGCCGCGGGCCTGCGCCGCACGATTGAGATCACGGCGCAGGAATTGCAGAACCGTTTCGGTGTTGAACGTCCGCGCATTGCTGTGGCCGGGCTGAACCCCCACGCGGGCGAAGGCGGCAGCATGGGGCAGCAAGAGATCGACTGGATCGCGCCGCTGATTATCGAAATGCAAGGCGAAGGCTATGCCCTGGCCGGGCCGCTGCCCGCCGATACGATGTTCCACGCCCGCGCCCGCGCAGGCTATGACGCGGCGGTGGCGATGTATCACGACCAAGCGCTGATCCCGATCAAGACGTTGGACTTTGACCGGGGGTGAATGTGACGCTGGGGTTGCCTTTCGTGCGCACCTCCCCGATCACGGCACCGCCTTTGACATCGCGGGCCAAGGGCGCGCCAACCCGACCAGCATGATCGAAGCGATCAAACTGGCATGGCAGATGGGCCAAAAAATATGAGTGCAATCGACAACCTTCCGCCGCTGCGCGAGGTGATCAACACCCACGAACTGGCCGCGCGGAAGTCGCTCGGCCAGAACTTCCTGCTGGACCTGAACCTCACGGCCAAGATCGCACGGCAAGCGGGGGATATGGCCGATTGCGACGTGCTGGAAATCGGCCCCGGCCCCGGTGGCCTCACCCGTGGGCTGCTGGCCGAGGGCGCGCGGCACGTGCTGGCGATCGAGAAAGACCGCCGCTGCCTGCCCGCGCTGGCCGAGGTCGCAGAACATTACCCCGGTCGCCTGACGGTGATCGAAGGCGACGCGCTGGAGATCGACCCGCTGAGCCATCTGACCCCGCCGATCCGCGTGGCCGCCAACCTGCCCTATAACGTCGGGACCGAGTTGCTGGTGCGCTGGCTCACCCCGCCTGAGTGGCCGCCGTTTTGGCAAAGCCTGACGCTGATGTTCCAACGCGAAGTGGCCGAGCGGATCGTCGCGACGCCCGGCTCCAAAGCCTATGGGCGGCTGGCCGTGCTGGCGCAATGGCGCAGCGATGCGCGTATCGTCATGCAATTGCCGCCGGGGGCTTTCACACCGCCGCCAAAGGTCTCGTCGAGTGTGGTGCATCTGACCGCCCTGCCCGAGCCGCGCTATCCGGCTGATCCCGCCGTGCTCAGCCGCGTGGTCGCGATGGCGTTCAATCAACGTCGCAAGATGCTGCGCTCGGCCCTCAAGGGCGCCGCGCCGGATATCGAAGATCGCCTTCACGCCGCCGGGCTGAAACCCACCGACCGGGCCGAGCAGGTGCCGCTAGAGGGCTTCTGCGCCCTTGCCCGTGAAATCGCCAAGGGGTGAAAATGTTCTACCGTCTATTGCTCGTCTGCACGCTGCTGCTGACGCTTTCCGCCTGTGCCTTGCCCCGCAACGGGCCACCACCACTGGGGACTGAGGCCGATATTTCGGCGCTGACCCGTGCCATTACAGAACTCTCGCCCAGTGTGGACCCGGCAGAGGCCGCCCGTGCAGCGCGGATCGCCTACCGTCATACCCATGAGCTGGCGATTTCCTATCAAATCACCGACCCGCCGCTGATCCATAACGTGAAGGTCAACAACGGCAGCAAGCCACGGGGCCTGTGTTGGCATTGGGCCGAGGATCTGGAGAAACGGCTGTTGGCCGAAGATTTCGCCACGCTCGACATGCACCGCGCCATCGCCAATGGCGACTCGCGATTGTTGCTGGATCATTCGACGGCCATCATCTCGGCGGCGGGTGCCCAGATGGAGGCAGGGCTTGTCCTTGATCCATGGCGGCAGGGCGGCGAGTTGTTCTGGTCGCCGGTCATGAGCGACCCGCGCTACGACTGGGAGCCGCGTGAAGAAGTGCTGCGGCGTAACGGGCGTGTCAGATATGTGCAGGCGGGGATGGAAGGGTAAGCCCACCCCGCGCGCCCTACCAATGGCCTACACGAAAAAGCCCCGCAATTTGCGGGGCTTTTGTTATTCTGCGGCTTTGGCGGTGTCGTTACCGTCGCCATCGCTGCCATTGTCCTGCGGCTGTGCCTCTGCCGCTTTCGGCTTGGGCTTGCGACGCGGGGCGCGTTTCGGCTTGGGCTTGCTTTCGGGCGTGTCGACCAGCGTGCTCTCTTCGCTGTTCGTTTCGGCCTCGGCTTGCTGCTGAGCGGGCTCTTGCTCGGGCTGTTTCTCCGCTTTTGGCTGATCGCCTTGCGGTTGGTTTCCCTGAGACTGATTGCCCTGAGGTTGATTTCCGCCCTGCTGCGCCTCGCGCTCCTGACGCTCTGCACGCTCGCGATCCCGTTCGGCTTGGCGCTCACGGTTCTGGCGCTCTTGCTCTTCGCGGCGCTGATCCACCTCGCGCTGCGCTTCGCTCAGCAGACGCAGATAATGCTCGGCGTGCTGTTGAAAGTTCTCGGCTGCAACACGGTCATTGCTCAACTGTGCATCGCGGGCCAGCTGGTTGTATTTCTCGATAACCTGCTGCGGCGTGCCGCGCACCTTACCCTCGGGGCCGGAGCTGTCAAAAACACGGTTGACGACATTGCCGCCGCCACCTTGCGACGAGCGTTTGCGGTTATTCTTCGACCGGGAGCGTGATCTGGGAGAATTCATGGAATGATGTCAGCCTTGTGTGCTGTGTGTCGTTCACCGGGGGTGCAAAGCACGTCTTGAACCCGGCCTAAGCGATATGTTGGGCATAGTGCCGCGCGGGACCGCCTATGGCATCCACCGCTGCAACACCCCTGACTAACCATGCCAGACAGGCTTGGGCAAGAAGAAACTGCCGCTTGGCCTGCCAAAGAGCCGTTTTTTCGCGATTTCACGCCGGTTTATCGGCTGAAACGACCCTTGGCCGCCCATCCAGATCATGCGCCAGCGTCACCCGTCCCCAGCCTGCGGCGGCAAAGATTTCCTGCACCGCTTCACCCTGTTGCCAGCCGATTTCGACCATGACCCGGCCTTCGGGCGTGAGATAGCCCTGCGCCTCGGCGGCGATGATGCGATAGATGCTCAGCCCGTCCTGCCCATCGGTCAGCGCCATCTCTGGCTCGTGCTGACGCAGTTCCGGAGAGACCGCTGCCATTTCATCGGCAGCCAGATAGGGTGGATTCGACAAGATCAGATCAAAGCGCCCGTCAACGGCGCTGAACCAATCAGATTGACGGATGTCGGCCCGTTCGGCCACCCCATGCTGAACCGCATTGGCGCTGGCCTGAAGGCAGGCGGCTTCGGAAAGGTCAACGCCCAGCCCCGTCGCGCGCGCCCTTTCGGCCAGCAGGGTGACGAGGATACAGCCCGACCCGGTACCAAGGTCCAGAATGCGGGAGAAATCATTGCCGAGGGCCAGATCAATCAGGGTTTCCGTCTCAGGCCGCGGGTCAAGCACATCGCGGCTGATCGCAAAGTCGCGGCCATAGAATGCCCGCCGTCCAATGAGTTGTGAGACCGGTACCCGCACGGCCCGCAGAGCGATTAGCTGCTCAAAGCGTTCGGCGACCTCGGGGGCGATTTCCTCGGGCGCGATCAGGGTCACGCGGGCGGCATCCACGGCGGCGGCATGGGCCAACAAAAGCCGCGCATCCCGCGCCGGATCGGGCACGCCCGCCGCCCGGAGCCGACCGGCCGCGGCGGCCATGGCTTGGGCCGCGGTCTGGGGGCTCACCCCTCCATCTCCGACAATTGCCGCGCTTGGGCGTCGGCGGTCAGCGCATCGACGATCTCATCCAGATCGCCCTGCATCACGGCCTCAAGACGGTAGAGCGTCAGGTTGATCCGGTGGTCGGTCATCCGCCCTTGGGGGAAGTTATAGGTTCGGATGCGCTCGGACCGGTCGCCCGAGCCCACCTGCGCCGCGCGGTCGGCGGACCGTGCGCTGTCGATCCGGCTGCGCTCCATGTCATAGAGCCGCGCTTTGAGCACCTGCATTGCCTTGTCGCGGTTGCGGTGCTGGGATTTCTCGGATGAGGTCACCACGATCCCGGTTGGGATATGGGTGATGCGCACGGCGGAATCGGTGGTATTAACGTGCTGGCCGCCCGCACCCGAGGAGCGCATTGTATCGATCCGCAGGTCATTTGCGTTGATCTCGATATCCACGTCCTCGGCTTCGGGCAGCACCGCCACGGTGGCTGCCGAGGTATGGATACGCCCGCCGCTTTCGGTTGAGGGCACGCGCTGCACGCGGTGCACGCCGCTTTCGAACTTCAGCCGGGCAAAAACGTTCTGGCCGGTGATATGGGCCACGACTTCCTTCACGCCGCCCAACTCGGTCATCTGGCTTTCGATAAGGTCAAATCCCCAGCCGCGCGCTTCGGCATAGCGCTGGTACATGCGCAGCAGATCGCCTGCGAACAAAGCGGCCTCATCGCCGCCAGTGCCGGGGCGGATCTCCAACATCGCGGGCTTCGCATCGGCGGAATCGCGCGGCAGAAGCGCCAGTTGCAACCCCTGCTCCACCTCCGGCAGACGTGCCCGCAGACGCGGCAGTTCTTCGCGCGCAAGCTCGGCCATCTCGGGGTCTTTCAGCATCTCTTGGGCTTCTTCAAGGTCGCGCTGAAGCTGCTGGTAAAGGTCGATTTGATCCACCACGGGCTTCAAATCACTGTATTCTTTGGCGAGGGCTGCAAAATCGGCCCCATCGGAGCCAGCAGACATGCTGGCCTCCAGAAACTGGAAGCGTTGCGAGATTTGCGCGAGGCGGTGCATCGGGATCATGGGGTTCCTGTCGCTTATGCAAAAGCTTTGGTCAAGAGGCGGCTTATGCTATCATGGGCTATGAAACGCATCATGCCGCTCACCTGCCTTGTGGCCCTGACGGCCCTGCACCCTGCCCTTGCGGATGTCAAAGCGCCGGGCGGCAAGACGATTGATTGCTATTGCACCAACAGCACCGGCGCCCGTGTGGAACTGGGTGAAACTATCTGCCTACAGGTCGGTGGGCGCATGTTCATGGCGCAATGCCAGATGTCGCTCAACGTGCCGATGTGGCGCGAGGTGCAGCAAGGCTGCCTGTCATCGCGCCTCAATCTGAGCGAGCCAGCCGTTGACCCGTTTGGCGTTGACACCCAGATCTGACCGGCCAAAGCGCGAGCGGCCATAGACTTCCATGTAGCGCGGATTAGCGCCGTAGACGCCGATGGTGGTGAAATCTGGATAGCCCATCAATTTGGTGCGGGTGACATAGGTGACCTGCCCCTCGGCCAGTGATCCGGCGACGACCTCGGTACGCGGGGTCTGCATGATGGCACTATCAAGCTGCGCCAAAGTCTCTTGCCCGTCGCCGTCAACCGGTGCGCGCCAGATATAGCTGTTGGTGCCTTGGGTCTTGCCCATCTTTTGCCCTTCGGCCTGCGCATGCCAACGCGCGGTATCGGTTGGCGCAAATCGGACATAGGCCACCAAGGCGACGAGGGCGATCACGATGATCCAGAACAGCATTTTAAGCACCTTTCAAAGGTCGGCGATTTGAGGCGACGCAGGTGGTCGCGGTGAGGTGGGCGGCCCCCAAGCCTGAGGGCTGCCCGATGAAGTTGTGGCCTTCGCTCACGCGGTTCTCATGCGGTGGCCCAGCAACGACAGAATCTCGGTCGCGACATGCGCGCCCGCGATCGCTGTCGCGCCTGTGGTGTCGAAGGGCGGAGAGACCTCAACCACGTCGCCGCCCATGATGTTGATCCCGGCCAGATCGCGCAGCATGATCGAGGTCTGCGCCGAGGTCAGCCCACCCCAGACCGGCGTGCCGGTGCCGGGGGCAAAGGCCGGATCGAGCGCGTCGATGTCGAAGGTCAGATAACAAGGCCGGTCGCCGAGGATTTCCTTGATCTTGGCAACGGTCGCCTGCGGCCCTTTTTCATGCACCTCACGTGCGTCGATGATGTTGACGCCCATCGTGTCTTCGTTGGTGGTGCGGATGCCGACCTGCACGCTGGTCGCGGGATCGACGATACCGGACTTCACGGCCTTGTAGAACATGGTGCCGTGATCGATCCGGTCCATGTCGTCGTCGGCCCATGTATCGGTGTGAGCGTCGAACTGTAACAGGCTGATCGGCCCGTATTTTTCGGCATAGGCCTTGAGGATCGGGAAGGAGATATAGTGATCCCCGCCCAGCACGACCGAGGCCGCACCGGCATCCAGAATGGTCTTGATATGCGCAATGAGTGCCGCCGGAAACTGGCTGACATGGCCATAGTCGAAAGCCAGATCGCCATAATCCGCGATGGCGAATTCGCTCAGCACGTCAAAGTCCCAGCCATAGGGCGCGTCGGGCGCTTGCAGCGCGCTCGCCTCGCGGATGGCGCGGGGGCCAAGGCGGGTGCCGGGGCGATTGGTCACCGCTTGGTCAAAGGGCACGCCGGTTACGGCAATGTCCACGCCGGTCAGATCTTTGGTGTATTTGCGTCGCAGGAAGGAGGTCGCACCGCCAAAGGTCAACTCATAGCTCGGCCCTTTGAGGTCCTCGCGGGTAAAGGCCATATCCATCTGTTTGGCCGCGTCTTCCAGTGCCATTACTTGCCTCCTGCTGGCTGTGCCCGCTCAACGATGCGGGCGAAAAAGGATGCGCCGAGCGGCGCGATCTCGTCGTTGAAGTCGTATTCCGGATGATGCAGCCCCGCGCCCTTACCGGTCCCGAGGAACAGATAGGCACCGGGGCGTTTTTCAAGCATAAAGCTGAAATCTTCCGCGCCCATTTCGCGGCCATAGTCGCCATGCACGCGGTCCGCGCCCACCACTTCGCTTGCCGCCGCGATGGCGGTTTCGGTCTTGGCGGGATCGTTGACCGTGGCGGGATAGCCGACCTCATAGACCAGCTCGGCTGAAACGTCATAGCTTGCCGCCTGCCCGTCCACGATCTGCTGCATGCGGCGCATCACCATCTCCTGCACCTCGCGGTCAAAGGTGCGCACGGTGCCGTTGATATAGGCGGTCTCAGGAATGATGTTATCGGCGCTTCCGGTGTGGATTTGCGTGACCGAAACCACCAGATCCTGTGCCGCGACATGATTGCGGCTGACGATGGTCTGGATCGCTGTGGCGATGCCGCAGGCCGCCACCACAGGGTCGCGGGTGTCATGGGGCATCGCGCCATGGCCGCCTTTGCCCTTGATGTGAATGTGAAACTCGTCCACCGCTGCCATGAACGGCCCCGGGGTGGTGAAAAACGCACCTTCGTCCAACCCGGGCATGTTGTGGATGCCGTAGACCTGCGCGATGTCGAACCGCTCCATGATGCCTTCTTCGACCATAATACCAGCGCCGCCGCTGGCCTCTTCAGCAGGTTGAAAGATTAGCGCCACCCGGCCCGAAAAATTGCGTGTTTCGGCCAAATAACGCGCGGCGCCCAGCAACATCGTGGTATGCCCATCATGCCCGCAGGCGTGCATTTTGCCCATGCGGGTGCTGGCGTAGTCCTTGCCCGTCGCTTCATGTATGGGCAGGGCATCCATATCGGCGCGCAGGCCGATCGTCGGCCCTGCGCCCTGCCCGTTGATGATCGCAACCAGACCGGTTGTCGCGATGCCTTCGTGCAGTTCATCGACGCCAAATTCCCGCAGCCGTTCGGCGACAAAGGCCGCCGTCTCATGACATTCCAGATCCAACTCAGGGATGCTATGCAAATGGCGCCGCCACGCTGTCATATCCTCCGCAAAGGCATTGATCCGGTTTACCACGGGCATGGGCTGGACTCCTTGGGGTTGGTTTGGTCAGGGTGCATCTGACACCAGACATACGGGGCCTGCAATGCCGGACAACACAAAAGCCGATCTCATTCACGATTCCGATGCGGGCATTGAACGGCTGCTTGAAATCATGCGCCGCCTGCGTGATCCCGACACCGGCTGCCCCTGGGATATCGAACAGGATTTCGATAGCATCGCCCCCTATACCATTGAAGAGGCTTATGAAGTTGCCGATGCCATTGCCCGCCGCGATTGGGCGGAACTTGAGGGCGAACTGGGCGATCTGCTGCTGCAATCGGTCTATCACACGGCCATGGGCGAAGAAGCGGGGCATTTCACCTTTCAATCTGTGGTGCGCAACATCAGCGATAAGATGGTGGCGCGCCACCCGCATGTCTTTGGCGACGAATCCCGCGACAAGAGCGCCGAACAGCAAACCGCCGATTGGGAAAAGATCAAAGCCGCAGAGCGCGCTGGCAAAGCACAGGGCGGCACGCTGGACGGGGTGGCGATCGGCCTGCCCGCTTTGTTGCGCGCGATGAAATTGCAAAAACGCGCAGCGCGGGTCGGCTTTGATTGGCCCGAGACGACACAGGTGCTGGACAAAATCACCGAAGAGGCCGCCGAATTGGTCGAGGCGAAAGATACGCTTTCGCAGGCCGAGGTTGAGGAGGAATACGGCGATCTGCTGTTTGTGATGGCCAATCTGGGCCGCCACCTTGGGCTCGACCCCGAAGCCGCCCTGCGCGCTGCAAATGCCAAATTCACCCGCCGGTTTGAAGGGATTGAAGCGCGGCTCGCGGCCATGGGCAAAACCCCGCAAGACAGTGATCTGTCTGAGATGGATGCGCTTTGGGATGCCGTGAAACTGGCGGAACGCGGCTAATCGCCGGGCCTGCGGCTGGACAAAGACATGAGCCTCCGGCAAGGCTCTGCCCCAAGCAATTTGACGAAAGTAAGCCCATGACCCCGCGCAAAATCATCATCGACACCGACCCCGGACAGGACGACGCCGTCGCGATCCTCCTTGCGCTGGCCAGCCCCGAAGAGATCGACGTGCTGGGCATCACCTGTGTCGCGGGCAACGTGCCGCTGGAGCTGACCTCGAAAAATGCGCGCATCGTCTGCGAATTGGCGGGGCACCGGGATGTAAAGGTCCTTGCCGGTTGCGACCGCCCGCTGGGCCGTGACTTGGTGACGGCAGAACATGTGCACGGCAAGACCGGCCTTGATGGCCCCGACCTGCCCGACCCCACCATGCCGCTGGCCGAGGGGCATGGCGTCGATTTCATCATCGAACAGATCCGCGCCCATCCCGCAGGCAGCGTGACCCTCTGCCCCTTGGGCCCGCTCACCAATATTGCGACCGCCCTGCAAAAGGCGCCCGATATCGCCGAAAAGGTGCAAGAGATCGTGCTGATGGGCGGTGGCTATTTCGAAGGGGGCAATATTACCCCCACGGCGGAGTTCAACATCTACGTCGACCCCCATGCCGCTGATATCGTGTTTAAATCAGGTATTCCCATCGTCGTGATGCCGCTGGACGTGACCCATAAGGCGCTGGTCACCAAACCGCGCAACGATGCCTTCCGCGCGATTGGCACGCCGGTGGGTGTCGCCGTGGCCGAAATGACCGATTTCTTCGAGCGGTTCGACAAAGAGAAATACGGCTCCGAAGGCGCGCCGTTGCATGACCCTTGCGTCACCGCCTATCTAATCAACCCCGATCTGTTCAAAGGTCGCCATATCAACGTCGAGATCGAGACTGTGTCTGAACTGACCATGGGCATGACCGTAGCCGATTGGTGGGGCGTGACAGACCGCGCGCCCAACGCGCTTTTCGTGGGCGACCTTGATGCCGATGGGTTCTTTGCGCTGCTCACCGAAAGGCTGGCCCGTCTATGAGCGCACATCTCACCCTCGGCGCGCCTGAGCATCTTGATAAACTGGTAGGGCTGGTCGCGGCCTTTCATGCCGAAGCGGGCATTGAGATGACCGATGAGCAGCGCCGCAACGGATTGGCGCCGCTGCTGGAGGGGATCCCCCATGGGGCCGCCTATCTGATCGGCCCGCCCCGCGCGCCGATTGGCTATGTGGTGATCTGTTTCGGCTGGTCGGTTGAATTCGGCGGGCTGGACGCCATCATTGATGAAATCTACGTCCGTCCCGGCGTGCGGGGGCGCGGCATTGCCTCGGAAGCGCTGATCGCTCTGCCACGGGCGCTTGCCGCAGGCGGGTTGCGCGCCATCCATCTTGAGGTGGACCGCACCAATAAAGCGGCGCTCAAAGTCTATACCCGTGCGGGCTTCCGCCCCCGCGAGGATTACATGCTTATGTCTCGGAAACTGTGATGCGTATTCCCTTTGATAACAGCTATGCCACCCTGCCCGACGGGTTCTTTACCCGGCTCGACCCGACGCCGGTAAAAGAACCCAAGCTCTTGGCATGGAACGACGATCTGGCGGCGTCGCTCGGAATCGAAGGCGGCGATGCAAAGACCCGCGCGCAGGTTTTCGGCGGCAATGCGGTGCCCGCAGGGGCGGCCCCCTTGGCGCAGCTTTACGCCGGGCATCAGTTCGGCAATTTCAACCCGCAGCTTGGCGATGGCCGTGCGATCCTGCTGGGCGAGGTCGTCGACAGCGTCGGCAAGCGCCGTGACATTCAGCTCAAAGGCTCCGGCCCGACGCCCTATTCGCGTATGGGCGATGGCCGCGCCTGGGTTGGGCCGGTGCTGCGCGAATATCTAATCAGCGAGGCGATGCATGCGCTCGGCGTGCCGACCACCCGGGCCCTCGCCGTCGTTGCCACCGGGGAGCCGATCCTGCGCGAAAGCGGCCCTCTGCCCGGCGCCATCGTCACCCGCGTCGCCGCAAGCCATCTGCGCGTCGGCACCTTTCAAGTCTTTGCCCATCGCGGAGAGACGGAGGCGCTCAAAACCCTCACCGACTATGCCATTGCGCGGCATTATCCCGATGCCGAGGGTCCGCTTGACCTTCTGCGCGCGGTCTGTGCCGCGCAGGCAGAGCTGGTGGCGCAGTGGATGTCCTTCGGCTTTATCCACGGGGTGATGAACACCGATAATTGCAGCATCTCAGGCGAGACGATCGACTATGGCCCCTGCGCCTTTATGGATGCCTTTCATCAGGGCCGTGTGTTCAGTTCCATCGACCGGCAGGGCCGTTATGCCTATGGCAATCAACCGCAGATCGTTGTGTGGAACATGGCGCAGCTTGCGACCTCGCTTTTACAGCAGATGGACGACAAAGAGACCGCCGTCGAAGACGCCACCGAAATCGTGCATGACATGCCCGAGTTGGTCGAAGCCGCATGGCTGCGGCGTTTTGCGGCCAAACTCGGGATTTCCAATCCTCGACCCGAGGATGTGGATCTGATCAACGAACTGCTGAGCCTGATGCAAACGGACGGCTCGGATTTCACCAACACGTTCCGCGCCCTTGGGACCGATCAAGCGCGTGATCACTTTACCAACCGCGATGCCTTTGACGCATGGGCCGAAAACTGGCGCAGCCGGATCAAGGATGAGCCGGACCCGCAGGCGGTCATGCAGGCGGCGAACCCCGCCGTGATCCCGCGCAACCACCGGATTGAGCAGATGATCGAAGCCGCCGTTGCGGGCGACATGGCCCCGTTCGAGCGGTTGATGACAGCGCTGGCGACGCCCTTTGAAGAGACCGATCCCGAGCTTCAGCGCCCGCCGACCGAAGATGAGATCGTCCCGGCGACCTTCTGCGGGACCTGAAGCCTAGCGCACTCGGGGTTTGCGGTTGATCAGGTGGATCCCTGTCGCCACCAGCAGCAGGGCGAACCAAACGGTGAGCCCGATGTCTTGCGACAGGATCAGCCAGCCGAAAAGCACCGCTAAGACCGCAGCCACGCGGGTCGGATAAGTCAATGGCGCGCTGTGGTTGTCACAGCACGCCATTGGGTCGTTCAACATTCTAAATGTCGGCTTAGGCTGCCTGCTGGCCGCCCGGCTTCCCGCCGCCGCCACCGCGCCGACGGCGACGACCACCGCTTGGCTTGCCAGCGCCTTCGCCCCCGCCTCCGCCACCGGGACGACCACCGCCGCCACCCGGACGGCCACCGCGCCCACGGCCACGGCCTTTGGGTTTGGACGGCTCATCAATCACTTCCCAAGGACGGCCCGAAGCCACAGGGATCGAGATGCCCATGGTCTTTTGGATCGCTTTCAACTCGCCCATTTCATCCGGTGCGCAGAAGGCCACGGCAGCGCCGTCCTTGCCCGCCCGCGCGGTCCGACCGATCCGGTGCACATAGTTGTCAGGCACGTTCGGCAGCTCGAAGTTATAGACGTGCTTCACATCCGGGATATCCAGACCACGGGCCGCCACATCGGTGGCCACCAGCACAGTGATGTCGCCATTTTTGAAACCCGCAATCGCGCGGTCACGCTGGCCTTGGCTTTTGTTGCCGTGGATCGAAGCGGCGTCGAAACCGGCTTTCACCAGCGTCTTCATCAGCTTTTCCGAGCCATGCTTTGTACGGCCAAAGACCAATGCGCGCTCGCCTTTATGCTTGGCCAAAAGCTCTTTCAGCAGTTCGGTCTTTTCGGCCTTGGCGATGAAGTGCACCTCTTGCGTCACCTTATCCGCCGCCTTGCCCGGAGGCGAGACTTCGATGCGGATCGGGCTGCTAAGATAGCTGTTGGCGATCTCGTTCATCAGCTTGGGCATGGTCGCCGAGAACAGCATCGTCTGACGCTCTTTCGGGATCAGGTTCGAGATTTTTCGCAGGTCATGGATGAACCCCATGTCGAGCATCTGGTCGGCCTCATCCAGCACGAGGAAGGTCGTGGTGTCGAGCTTGACCGCGCGGCGGTCCAGCAGGTCCAGCAGACGGCCCGGCGTGGCGATCAACAGATCGACACCGCGCTCCAGACGCTTGATCTGCGTGTTGATCGACTGACCGCCGACAACCATCGCCACTTTGATCGGCGTGCCTTCGGCATAGCCGCGCAGGTTCACGGCGATCTGTTGGGCCAGCTCGCGTGTCGGGGCCAAGACAAGCCCGCGCACGGAGCGCGGCGCGGGGCGGCCTTCAAGCTCCATCATCTGCGCGATAAGCGGCACACCAAAGGCCGCCGTCTTGCCGGTGCCGGTCTGGGCAAGGCCCATCACGTCGCGGCCATTCATGGCTTGGGGGATTGCTTGTCGTTGGATCGGGGTCGGATCTTTCAGACCCATTTCATTCAACCGGGCCACCAAGTTCTTTGGCAGGCCCATCATGTCAAAATCGCTCATTCGTTCACTTTCCGGCACGCAAGAGCGCGCACCATCCTTAGTCGCCGCGCCCAATTCAGGCGCCACGGGGTCGCGCAAGCCAGATCGCGGGCGCAGGCCACATGCCTCACACCCGTCTGTCGCGCTTGGCCCCACGCGTGATTTTGGGAACATCGGCGGGCCTTGTCGTCAGCGTCCCAGAGGCCCCTTATGGGACTTGGCGCTGATACTGCTCACGCGGCAGAAGGCTTCGCTTGACCCCCACATGGGCGGTGCGCGGGCAAAAGTCAACCGGCGGGGTTCAATTGCGGTGGCGTCTGACCGCGCTAGAATGTTAGGAACGTGGTCCGACGGACGAAGGGCGAAACGATGCGCAACCCGATCATCAAACGGTGCGAGGCCATGGGCCTGCGCATGACAGGTCAACGCCGGGTCATCGCGCAGGTGATTCACGACAGTGACGACCACCCCGATGCCGAGGAATTGCTGGCCCGCGCCACTGAGATCGACAGCGGCATCTCTATCGCCACGGTTTACCGCACGGTGAAACTGTTCGAAGAGGCAGGCATCCTCGACAAGTTAGAATTCGGCGATGGCCGGGCGCGCTATGAAGATGCGCAGCGCGAACATCACGACCACCTGATCGACGTGAATTCCGGCGAGGTGATTGAGTTCGTCGACGCAGAAATCGAAGAGCTTCAGGAACGTATCGCGCGTAAATTGGGTTACAAACTGCAGGGGCACCGGATGGAACTTTACGGTGTGCCAATCAAGAAGGATGACCCATGACCGACCGTGACCGCCCGCTTCTGGCCGTGTTGATCGACGCCGACAATGTCCCGGCCAAACATGCTGCGGCCATCATGCGGGAGGTCACAACCATCGGAGAGCCCGCCCTGCGCCGCGTCTATGGCGATTGGTCGAATGACCACCTCAAAGGATGGAAGGCGCCGATCCGCGAGTTGGGCTTGGTGGCCCATCAGGAAACCGCGAACACCAAGGGCAAGAACGCCAGCGACATAGGGCTGGTCATTCAGGCGATGGACATTCTGCACAGCCGCCGCTTTGATATTATCGTAATCGTCTCCTCCGACAGTGACTTCACCGCGCTGGTGAACCGTCTGCGCGAAGATGGGGTGACGGTGATCGGCATCGGCGAAAAGAAGACCCACGATTCGCTGCGCAACGTCTACAACCGCTTCATCTTGATCGAAAACCTCGACGGAGCAGAGCCGGACACAACGTCACGCGCCAGCGCCAAAGTGGCCGACGCCCTGCCCCTGTTCAAATCGGCGATGGAGAAGATCGACACCGAAGACGATTGGTACAACCTCGGCCAGATTGGCCAGACCATTCAGGCGGCGCATCCGGATTTCGACAGCCGGACATATGGCCATGGCAAGCTGAGCGCCTTGGCCGCCGACCTCAAAGCCTTGGAAACGCGCAAAGATGGCAACCGGCTCATGGTTCGCTTGAAAAGCTAGGGCGGGGTCATTCGGCGGCGCGCTGTTCTTGCTTCGCCACGCGCGACAGCATGGCGGGCAACAGCACGCTCAGCACCACCAGCCGCATGATGTGGCAGGCGGCGACAAACCCCGGCACCACGGCCAGCACCGCGCCAAGCGCGATCATCGTCTCAAGCCCACCGGGCGCGAAAGCCACCAACACATGGCCCAGCGGCATGCCGAGCGCCCAAGCCACAGGCACAGCACCCAGCCCCGCCAGCCCGACGGCCACGCCGGTAATCGCCAGTCCCGCGCCAAGCCCGCTGACAAACCGTGCGGGCGTAATGCCAGAAAATCGCGTGCCGATCAGGCAGCCCAGCACCAGATAGGCGATAAGGGTCAGCCAACCCGGCAGCACCCCGGTCTCCAACTTGGTCAGATGCGCGATGGCAGAGACCACCATCGCCCCCATCAAAAGCGGTGCGGGCACCGAAAGCCGGGCAAAGATCAGCCCTACAACCACGGCCGCAAAGATCATCACGAAGATTGAGAGCACCTCCATCCCCGCGCCCGCCGGGGCGATATTGCCGGTCATATCGACGCCCATCAGCAAAGCGGCAAAAGGCACGACAATGGTCAATGCCAAAAGCCGGACCGACTGGGTGATCGAAATCCGCGGCACGTCAGAGCCTCCGTCGCTGGCAATCGCCATGACGAAACTCAGATGCCCCGGAGCCGAGGCCAGAAGCGCGGAACGCGCGTCGAAACCGAAATACCGCGCCAGCATCCAGCGGCAGACAGCCATAATCCCCCAGATCACCCCCGTCATAAATACAAAGGCCAGCGGCCAGCGCACCATGGCGTTGACAGCATCTTGGTTAAATCCCGCGCCGACAGCGATGCCCAGCACCACGAAACAGGCATCCCGCAGCCGCGGGTCGACCGCCGTGCGCAGACCGGCCAGCCCCAGACCACTCACCGCGATCACCGGCCCCAGCAGCATATAGACAGGGGCGTTGAGCCACCAAAACAGCAGCGCGCCAAGACCCCCTGTGGCAAGGGTCAGCAGGGTGTCACGCGGGGCAAGGGAAAGGCTGGGCCATCTCATGCATGATGGCTAGCACCCTGCCGCAGCGGGCGCCAGAGCCACACGCATGACGCGCATTTTGGGCTCTTGCCCTTTCATCGCAAAAGGTTCATGGGCGATTGGCAATATCCGGTGTGAAAGGGCGATAACATGGACAATCTGCGCGGCGCGATGCTGATGGTGCTGGCCATGGCCGGTTTCGCCATTGAGGATATGTTCGTCAAACTGACGAGCGATGCCCTCCCCGTGGGGCAGATCATCGCGCTGTTGGGCGCGGGCGGCGGGGCGATCTTTGCCGTGATCCTGCGCATTCAGGGGCGGCGGTTGTTCTCTGCGGATATGCTCACCGGGCCGATCCTGCTGCGCGCCGTGGGGGAGGTGCTGGGCACCCTGTGTTTCGTGACCGCTATCGTGCTGACGCCGCTTTCCTCGGCCTCTGCTATTTTGCAGGCGACCCCGCTGGCCGTGACCCTTGGTGCGGCGCTGTTTCTGGGAGAACCCGTCGGCTGGCGCCGTTGGAGCGCGATTGTCGTGGGTTTCCTCGGCGTGCTGCTGATCGTCCGCCCGGGGTTGGAGGGGTTCAACGCGCTGTCGCTCTTTGCCGTGGCAGGTGTCATCGGCCTTGCGCTGCGCGATCTGGCGACCCGTAAAGTCCCCAAAAGCATCAGTTCCATGCAGCTTAGCTTTCTTGCCTTTATCGTGCTGGTTCCGGCAGGGCTGATCCTGATGCTGGCTGCTGGCACCCCCGCCGCCATGCCCGGCGGGGCCGAGGTGGTCTATCTTGCCGCCGCGATGGTGATCGGTGTGATGGCCTATTACGCCATCGTGGCCGCCATGCGCGTGGGCGAAGTCAGCTTCGTCACGCCCTTTCGTTACATGCGGATGCTATTCGCGTTGGTCGCGGGGATCGTGGTCTTTGACGAATCCCCCGACACGCTGACGCTCGTGGGGGCCGCGATCATCATCGCCTCGGGGGTCTATACCCTGCTGCGCGAACGCAAAATCACCCCCGGCCCCGCCGCGGTCTTTCCAAGCCGGGCCTGCCGGGGTAAACCGCTGCAAACCCGAACATGAGGACAAAGCCCATGAGCACGATCATCGACATCCACGCCCGCGAAATCCTCGACAGCCGGGGCAACCCGACGGTCGAAGTCGACGTTATCCTCGAAGACGGGACCATGGGCCGCGCCGCTGTCCCCTCCGGTGCCTCCACCGGCGCCTATGAGGCGAATGAGCGTCGCGACGGCGACATATCCCGCTACCTCGGCAAAGGCGTTTTGGAAGCCTGCGCCGCCGTGAACGGCGAGATCGCCGAAGCGCTGGTCGGGATCGACGCGACCGAGCAGGTTGAGATCGACGAGATGATGATCGAACTCGACGGAACCGAGAACAAATCCCGCCTTGGTGCAAATGCGATTCTGGGTGTGTCGATGGCCGCCGCCAAGGCCGCCGCAGACTACTGCGCGCAGCCGCTTTACCGCTATATCGGCGGCACCACTGCCCGCGTTCTGCCCGTGCCGATGATGAACATCATCAATGGTGGCGAACATGCCGACAACCCGATCGACATTCAGGAATTCATGATCATGCCGGTCGCCGCGGAGAACATCCGCGAAGCCGTGCGCATGGGCGCCGAAGTCTTTCACACGCTGAAAAAAGAACTTTCCGCCGCGGGTCTGTCGACCGGGATCGGCGACGAAGGTGGTTTTGCCCCAAACATCAGCTCGTCACGCGATGCGCTTGATTTCATTTTGAAGTCGATCGAAAAAGCGGGCTACAAGCCCGGCGAAGACATGTACCTCGCCCTCGATTGCGCGGCGACGGAATACTACAAAGACGGCAAATATGTCCTCTCCGGTGAGGGCAAGACCCTGTCGAGCGAAGAGAACGCCGACTATCTGGCAGCCCTCGTGAACGACTATCCGATCATCTCCATCGAAGACGGCATGGCCGAAGACGATTGGGACGGCTGGAAGGCACTGACAGATGTCTTGGGCGGCAAGGTGCAATTGGTGGGCGACGATCTCTTCGTGACCAATCCCGCGCGTCTGTCCGACGGCATCAAACGCGGCTGCGCCAACTCCATGCTGGTGAAGGTCAACCAGATCGGCACCCTGACCGAGACGCTCAAGGCTGTCGATATCGCGCATCGCGCAGGGTACACCAACGTCATGTCGCACCGCTCGGGCGAGACTGAGGATGCCACCATCGCAGACCTTGCCGTGGCGACAAACTGCGGTCAGATCAAAACCGGCTCGCTCGCGCGTTCCGACAGACTGGCCAAGTACAACCAGTTGATCCGTATCGAGGAAATGCTGGGCGAGACCGCGCAATACGCGGGCCGCTCGATCCTGCGCGGCTGATGTCTAAAGTTGATATTCGTCCTGTCACCACCGCTGCGGATCTCGCGGCGGTGGTTGAACTTTGCTGGGCCTACCGTGACTTTCTGTACAACTTCGCCCCGACCGAGCGGCTGATTGTCGAGACCTTCTATCCGCAAGACAAATACAGCGCTCTGATGGCCCGTCTGGCCGATGAACACGCCCGCCCGCGCGGCATCATTCTGTTGGCCGAGCGGGATGGCATCCCTTTGGGCTGCGGCATGTCCCATGCGCTGAGCGATACCGAGAGCGAGATCAAGCGCGTCTTCGTGACGGATGCCGCCCGTGGTACAGGTGCGGGTCGGGCGATCTGCCAAAGGTTGATAGATCAGGCGCGGGAGGATGGGTTTGAGAAGGTCTATCTCGACACGTCCATCGCCTTTGCCCCTGCCCGCGCGCTCTATGCCTCGCTTGGGTTTATTGAGCGGGGGCCCTATCAGCCAATGCCTGATTTCGCCCGTAAGGCGATCTGCTTTTATGAGCTGCCGCTGACGACTGCCGCCGCTCTGCCCCGGTAGCGCATAATGAGGGGCGGAAGTTCCCCCGCCCCTCATTCTTCATTCCGCGGCCTTCATCCCACTGCCGATCAGCTGGCGAATAACTGCAGGAACTTCTGTTTCGAATACCCCAGCCGCAATACGCCGCGGTCGGACAAACGCGGCGCAATCCGCATCCGGATGATATCTTTGTCAGTTTTCAGCGCCGCGCTGAGGCGTAGAACGGCATCGACCTTACCGTTGGGTCCGGGGGCGACTTCTTCGATCATACCGACCAAGATGCGGTCTTTGCTCCAGACCGGTGCGCCGATGAGCGTCGCAATGTTGATCGTTTTGGCAGAGATTGCACTGCTGTCGGCCACGCCCGTCGCCCGGCCTGCGGTGGTCCCTGGGACAGGGTCCTGCCCGCCCGTGCCCGCACCGCCGCTGCCTGAGCCGCCATTGCTACCGACCGAGACGCCCGCCCCGGCCCCGACACCATGACTGCCGCCGACTGAGGCGCCGACGTCTGCGTTCACGCCATCACCGCCGCCGACCGACGCGCCGACGCCCGCGTTCACGCCGCTATCCCCGCCGACTGAAGCGCCGACTCCGGCTCCGACGCCATCGCTTCGGCCAACTGAGGCCCCCATGCCGACATCCGCGCCGCCGTGGCCGCCGGCGCTCACGCCGACCCCCAGACCAATTTCCGCCTGGGCCGCGGGCGTGAGCAAAATCGCCGCCGCCGTGATCGCCATGGAGTTTTTAAGTTTCTGGTTTGAAAGATAGTCATTTCGAATCTCCTTCTTTAGATCGGGGCCGGTAAGCTTCAGCTCCTCCGCCAGCCATTGGGCCCCATGCTATATTCACGCTTACAGAAGGATTTTTGTTTCAAATAATTGCGAAAAATATATATTTTTTGAAATTTTGTTAAAGGGATGCCGAAGTTGCCGCCTTGGCCGCGTAAGAGCTGCACCCTGCTGCCCGATTGGGCGCCCTCCGGCAAATTCCCGTCATGATTGAATTTTTAACGCTCGGACTTCAGATTCGACTGACGGTGCCGCCACCCACTGCGGCGCGCACGCCAGTGGTGCCGGGGCATGAGGTCGGCAGGCCACGCGCCACGCGCACGGCGAGATAGGCAAAAGCCTGTGCCTCCAGCATATCGCCATCCAACCCGATCTCTTCCACCGGAGCGACAGGGCAATCAAGGCTGACGTCCAGCATCCGCATCAGCACCGGATTATGGCGCCCGCCCCCGTGACATAGACCCGCTCGGGCGGGGCTGGGCAGTGCTGCATCGCCTCGGCCACGCCAGCGGCGCACATGGCGGTCAGGGTGGCACAGGCATCGGCGTCTGACAGTTCACCGACCAAGGCGACCATTTCCGCGAAATCATTCCGGTCGAGCGATTTGGGCGGCATGCGTGCAAAGTATGGCTCGGCAAGGAATAGCTCCAACGCGCCATGTTCCACCCTGCCCCGGGCAGCCAGTTTGCCGCCTTCGTCAAAGTCTTGGCCGAGGCGGGCCTGCATCAAATCGTTGATCGGCGCATTTGCCGGGCCGGTATCGAAAGCCAGCAGCGCGCCTTCTTCCTCTGGGCGTGCAACGCGCGGATCGACCCAAGTCAGGTTGCCCACGCCGCCAAGGTTCAAGAAAGCCACCGGGCCCTCCCGCCCAGCAAAACGGGCGCAGGCATGGTGAAAGAACGGGGCCAAAGGTGCGCCCTCTCCGCCCAGTTCCACATCGGCACTGCGGAAATCCCAGACAACGGGCAAGTTGATGGTGCGCGCCAATAGCGCCCCGTCGCCCACTTGCAGCGTGCCCTGCATCCGGGGCGCATGGGCAAGGGTCTGGCCGTGGAAACCGACAAGCTCAACGCCGGGCTCATCTTTCAACAGATCATCCAACAGCGCCAGATGCGCGGCCTCAACCGCTTGCGCTGCCGCCTCAACCTCGGCCCCGTGCCATTTTCCGAATCCGGCGGCGATCACCCGACGCTCTTCGGCCGAATAGCTGCGATAGGCGCTGCGGCCAAAGCTGGTGATGTCCTGCCCATCGGTGCGCAAAATAGCCGCGTCCACCCCATCTAACGAGGTGCCCGACATCATTCCCAATGCCGTTACCACACCGGTTCCGACATGTTGCCTGTGCATGGCCCTATTCATGGCCTTTTCCTTTGCCGCTCGTGCGCATATAGATTGCCCCGCAATACAGTTTTGAGGCAAGTCACCATGACATACCATCCCAAATCGGAGTTCATCCACACGATGATGCAGCGCGGCTTTCTGGCCGATTGCACCGATTATCAAGGGTTGGACGAAGCCCTCATGAAAGGCGCGGCGCCGGCTTATGTAGGGTATGACGCCACGGCCAAGTCACTGCACGTGGGGCATCTGGTCAATATCATGATGCTGCGGTGGTTGCAGAAGTGCGGCGGCAAGCCGATCACCCTAATGGGCGGCGGCACAACCAAGGTGGGCGATCCGTCCTTCCGGTCGGATGAACGCCCCCTGCTGACGCCAGAAGCGATTGACGACAATATCGAAGGCATCCGTCAGGTCTTTGCCCGCTACCTTGATTATGGGGATGGGCCGAGCGACGCGCTGATGCTTAACAACGCTGAATGGCTCGATGAGTTGAACTATCTCGATTTCCTGCGAGACATCGGGCGGCATTTCTCGATCAATCGGATGCTTAGCTTTGAAAGCGTGAAATCGCGGTTGGACCGCGAGCAATCACTGTCGTTCCTCGAATTCAACTACATGATTTTGCAAGCCTATGACTTTATGGAATTGCACCGCCGTTATGGGTGTATCCTGCAGATGGGCGGCTCGGACCAATGGGGCAACATCGTCAACGGCATCGACCTGACGCGCCGCGTGATCGACGGCGAAGTTTACGGCCTCACATCGCCGCTTTTGACCACCAGCGACGGCAAGAAGATGGGCAAATCGGCAGGGGGCGCGGTCTGGCTGAACGGCGACATGCTTTCGCCTTACGAGTTCTGGCAGTTCTGGCGCAATTGCACCGATGCCGACGTGGGCCGGTTCCTCAAGCTCTATACCGAGCTGCCGGTCGACGAATGCGACCGTCTGGGCGGGCTTGCCGGGTCTGAGATCAATGAGGCGAAGGTGCGACTGGCCAATGAGGTCACCGGCCTGCTGCACGGCGAAGAAGCGGCGCGGAACGCCGAAGCCACGGCGCGCGAGGTCTTTGAAAAAGGCGGCGTGGGCGACGATCTGCCTACATTAACTCTTACGGCGGCGGATGTGGGCGATGGGGTCTCGATCGTTCAACTGCTGGTGAAATCCGGCCTTGCGGGCTCCGGTAAAGAGGCCAAGCGCCTGATTGCCGAGAATGGTGCGCGGATTGATGATCAGCCGCTGACAGATGCGGGCTTGATGCTCGATGCGGGCGCGCTCTCGTCTCCTATCAAGCTGAGCGCAGGTAAGAAACGCCACGCGCTGGTGCAGATCGGCTAAAGTCTTAACTTAACGGGGGCTGCCTTACGGCCCCCAGTCTCCTCCTGCTCATCACCTGTTCCAGCAAGCATGGCTTGCATGGGGCCAAACTTCGTGTTGAACTGAACAAGCGTTCATATCGGGGGAGCCATCATGAAACTAGACAGTACAGCCGCCATCATCACCGGGGGCGCATCGGGGCTTGGCGAAGCCACGGCGCGCTATTTTGCGTCGCAAGGCGCGCAGGTCACCCTGCTGGATCGTGACGCCGCCCGGGGCGAATCTGTGGCCAAGGAAATCGGCGGGCATTTCGTCATGACCGATGTGACGGATGAGACTTCGGTGCAAAAAGCGGTGGACCAAGCTCAGGAAAAGATGGGCTGGATCACGGCGGCGGTGAACTGTGCAGGCATTGCACTTGGGATCAAGACCACAGGCCGCGACGGGCCGCACCCGTTGGACGCCTTTCAGCGCACGGTCGACATCAACCTTGTCGGCAGTTTCAACGTGGCGCGGCTTGCAGCGGTGGCCATGGCCAAGAACACACCCGAAGACGATGGCGCGCGGGGGGTGATCATCAACACCGCCTCAATCGCCGCATTTGACGGGCAAAAGGGCCAAGCCGCCTATGCCGCGTCCAAAGGCGGGATTGTAGGCATGACCCTGCCCATGGCGCGGGATCTGGCCAAAGACGGCATCCGCGTGATGACCATCGCGCCCGGCATCTTCAAAACGCCGATGCTGGCGGGGCTGCCGGAAGAAGTGCAAGCGGATCTGGCCAAGGATGTCCCCAACCCGCCGCGCCTTGGCGATCCTTCGGAATACGGGCGGTTGGCCGGGTTCATCGTTGAAATGGGCTATCTCAACGGCGAGGTTATCCGCCTTGATGGGGCGCTGCGGATGCGCTGATGCCGCTGCAGAACCGCGTCCAGCCCGATGGAGAGATCATCGCCCACCCCGCGCGGGGTGGGTTCATGGGCAATCGCGGTATCCTGCACGATGAAAACGGTCTGCACCCCAAACGCCGTTGGGCGCATCAGAATTGGGTGTGCTGTGTGCTCAGCTTCAAGGGCCGTCGGCGGCAGTTGATGGCCCCGCGTCACTATACCGAGCTTTTCTTTCTGGATGAGGCTGTGGCCTTTGCCGCCGGTCACCGGCCCTGCGCTGAATGCCGCGCCGCGGATTACCGGCGGTTCCGGGCGTGCTGCGATGTGTCGGGGCCTGCTGCGGCCCTTGACCGTCAGTTGCACAGCGAACGCGCCGTGCCGCGCGTTTTCCAACAGCGTCGCCATGCGGATGTGGCGATGCACGACCTGCCTGACGGGTCTTTTGTCTTAGATCATGAAGGCCAGAGTGGGGTGCTGTTCGGCGATGCCTTCCACCGCTATCAGCCCTCAGGCTACGGCCCGGCGCAACCACGCCCTCGGGGCCGTGTCACCCTGCTCACTCCGCCCAGCAGCGTCGCCGCCTTCCGCAATGGATACCGGCCGCAGATCGCTCTGAAAGACGCGGGGGATTAACCCTGCGCCTTTTCCTCCAGCGTCATCCACTCTTCCTCGGCGTCGGACAGTTTTTCGTGCCGCTGCACCAGCGCATCGGTGGCCTTTTGGAACTTCACCGGCTCACGGGTGAACAACTCCGCGTCGCTAAGCAGTTCTTCGAGTTTGCCGATCTCCGCCTCAAGACGCTCAATCTCACCCGGCAGCGCTTCGAGCCGGTGCTTTTCGGTAAAGCTGAGACCTGAGACGGATTGTTTCTTCTCTGCTTTCGGCTCGGCCTTGCCGGGCTTGGACTTTACCACGCTGTCGGAAAAATCATCCTGGTCGCGCTGCGCCAGATAGTCGCTCCAGCCGCCGGCATAGACCGTGGCACGCCCGTCGCCTTCCATGGCGATGGTGGTGGCGGCCACGCGGTCAAGGAAGTCACGGTCGTGGCTGACCAGCAGCACGGTGCCGTCGTAGTTGCCCAAGAGTTCTTGCATCAGGTCAAGTGTCTCGACATCCAGATCGTTTGTCGGCTCGTCGAGCACCAAAAGGTTCGAGGACCGTGCCATGATCTTGGCCAGCAGCAGCCGCGCCTTTTCCCCGCCTGAGAGCGAGCGCACAGGCGCGCGGGCCTGCCCCTCGTCAAAGAGGAATTCTTTTAGGTAGCCGACCACATGTTTGGGCTGTCCGCGCACCAGCACCTGATCGGCCTTGCCTGACACGCGCATGTCAGGATCCCCCGTGAGGCTGTCCCAAAGGGTCATGTCCCCGTCAAGCTGCGCACGGGCCTGATCGAAAAGCGCCAGTTCCAGATTGGTGCCGAGCTTGATCTCGCCTGAATCGGGCTGTTCTTTCCCGATCAGCATGTTCAGCAGCGTGGTCTTGCCCACGCCGTTCGGCCCCACCAGCGCGATCCGGTCGCCGCGTTGCACAGTGATCGAGAAATCCCGCAGGATCTGTTTGTCACCGAATTTCTTGGCGATCCCCGCAGCTTCGATCACCTTGCGGCCAGACTTCGGCCCGGCCTCCAACGCCATGGCCGCCGTGCCTTGCCGTTTGATCTGGGCCGACCGTTCGGCGCGGAGATCCTGAAGCGCCCGCACCCGGCCCTGATTGCGTTTGCGCCGCGCAGAGATGCCTTCGACCGCCCAACGGGCCTCGGCCTTGATCTTGCGGTTCAGCTTGTGACGCTGCATGTCCTCTTCTTCCCAGACCTGATCGCGCCAAGCCTCAAAGCCTTCAAAACCGATGTCCTGTCGGCGCACGGCCCCGCGGTCCACCCAAAGGGTCGCGCGGGTCAATTCGCGCAGAAAAGCGCGGTCGTGGCTGATGATGACAAAGGCCGTGCGGGTGCCCTTCAGCTCGGATTCGAGCCAAGCGATGGCTTCGATGTCGAGGTGGTTGGTCGGTTCGTCCAGCAGCATCAGCTCGGGCTCTTCGGCCATCAGCCGCGCCAGTGCCGCACGGCGGCGTTCGCCGCCCGAAGCCGTGGCGACGGGGCGTGCGGGGTCGAACTTCAGCCCCTCGCCCGCGCGTTCGACCTTGTACATCTCGCCCGGATCAAGACCGTGTGCGGCGAAATCGCCAAGCGTCTCGAACCCCGTAAGATCGGGTTCCTGCTCCATATAGCCGACCGACACACCGGGCCCGGCAATCACCGCACCGCTGTCAGGCTCGACCAGCCCGGCCATGACCTTCATCAGGGTCGATTTGCCCGAGCCGTTGCGGCCGACCAAAGCCAGCCTGTCGCCGGTCTGAATCACCAGTGAGAGGTCTTCGAAAACAGGATCGCCGCCAAAGGTCAGCGAAATGTCGGTGAGTTGTAAAAGGGGTGCGCGTGCCATGCCCGCCAGCTATCTCTCGGCGCGGGCAAGGTCAATGTCCAAAGGCGCGCCCGGGTCAGGCCAATGCGCGCAAGAGCCGCGCGCGGTTGGGTGGGATCGCGGCGATCTCAAGCCCGGTAAAGACGTGCAGCGTGTTCATCTGCCGGTCGATCACGGCGTGATCGCTGACCCATCCCCCATCGCCAGATAGCTACGCAGCAGCGGCGGGATCTGCTGGCGCGCGCGCCGGGGATCTGCGGTATGGCTGTCGCGGGCGTAAGCGTGGATATCCGCGGCTTTGGCGGCAGGCCGCCAGTGTGCCGGGGCAAGGTGCTGCTGTTTCAACAGGGCAAAGGCATCACGGTAGGCGGCAGGATCGGTGCCCGCAAAGGAGGAACAGCCGAACAGAAGCGCCGCACCGCTGCGGTCAACCTCTCGCGCCAACTGCCCCCAAGCGAGGCGCTGAATATCGGGGTCGTGCCAATCTGGATGGATGCAAAAGCGCCCAAGTTCCAGCATGGCGCCCTCCATACCGTGTAGGCGGCTCAGGTCATAGAATTGCGCGGCATAGCTTTGGCCAAGGCTCGTGCCCTGAAACCGCCTCAGGCGAAAGCAGCAGATCAGCGTACCGCTGGCGCGGTCCTCGACCAGAAAATGCCGTGCAGCCGCGTCGAAGGGGTCTCTGTCTGGGGTGGTTCCGGTCTGAAAACATTGCGCCCGAAGCGTCTGCGCACGGGTAATGTCAGCAGGCGTGATGGCTTCGCGCGTCAGATATCGGCCCGGGGGCGCATGGGTCATCTGCGAGGTCGCCTTCGCTTGTCCGCTGTCCCGCCGACCGTCCGGCGGGACATGCCGGGGAAACTTAGCTGCCGAATGCCGAGGGGCTAAAGCGGCCGATGTTGCCCAGAAGCTGACGCAGGAAGGTGTTATCGGCTACGGGAGATGTCGTCACGCGGCGCGATAGCGGCACAACTTGCCCGCGTTCCAGCCCAAAGCGCTCGACATTCGACACCACACCCGCCTCATTGAAGCTGACGGTCACCACTTCACGCTCGATCTCTTTGGCGGCCAGAAAGCCCAGAGCCCGTTTGCGCATTTTAACGTAATAGTAACTATCATCGCTCAAAACACCTGAAACGGTGGGCACACCGATCTTCTGGGCGACGCTTTCTTTGGTATCGCTGCCAACGACGACCTGCTCAAGCTGGTCCTGCGGCGGCACATAGCCGTGGTTTTCATACTGCGGGCTGCAGGCTGTGAGAAGCAGTGCAAGGCCCATACCTGCGAGCCGGAGACTCGTCTTGCCGGTCTGTTTCGATTTGCGCATTTGCTCTGCCCTCTTGCCCTGACGGATTATGGCTTTTATTTCGCATACACCAAGGCACCCCAAGTGTACAAGAAACGAAAGTCGGATCTCATGTCGCGCAAATCACCTACGCCCACCGCTCTACGGGTCGCTGACCTGTCCCAGACGGAGCCAAACGGCTTTGCGCTGCGCCCTGAGGCAGAGGCGCTGGCGCAGATCGCCGAGGAGTTGACCCTCTCCGCGCTGCGCAAACTCAGCTTTTCAGGGAGCATCAAACCCCTCGGCAAGCAGGACTGGCAGCTTGACGGGAAATTGGGCGCGACCGTGGTGCAGCCCTGCGTGGTCACGCTGGAACCCGTTACCACGCGCATCGACGCGCATATCACCCGCCGCTTCGTCCATGATTTCGAACTCCCCGATGAGGAGGAGGTCGAAATGCCCGAGGACGACACCACCGAACCGCTGGGTCAATGGATCGACCCTGCGCAGGTGATGATTGAGGCGCTGGCGCTGGAAGTGCCGGAATACCCCCGCAAGGGCGATGTCGAACTGGGCCAGATGGTCCATGCCGAACCCGGGCAAAAGCCGATGACCGACGAAGACGCGCGGCCCTTCGCGGGCTTGGGTGCCCTGCGCGATGCGCTAAAGAAAGACGAAACCTAAAGAAACAGGCGGAAAACCGCGGGTATTCGCGCTTGCATCGCGGCGAATTCGCGTTATTTTGCCGCCCTCACCCGAATTAAGGTTGGACATTGCGCGGCTGCGGCCCTAAAGCGTCGTCACGCCCGAAACGGGGTCCGAATTGAAACACGGTTGCGGCCTGCCACATGCACGTCAGCAACCCCGAAGGCAAAGGCACCAGACATGGCTGTCCAACAGAATAAAGTATCTAAATCCCGCCGCAACAACCGCCGCGCCCACGATCGCTGTCCGCAGCGAACCCGAACGAATGTTCGAACTGCGGTGAGCTGAAGCGCCCCCACCACATCTGCGCTGCTTGCGGTCACTATGACGACACCGAAGTTGTCGCCCTGACCGAAGAAGTAGACCTGGAAGACGACGCAGCATAAGCTACGGTTGTTTCCAAGGTTTTCTCTAAGGCAGTGAGGCATTCGCACTGATGACGGCCCAGCCCGATCACCCCAACGCGAAAGCCGGACACACCCTGATCTCGGTCGACGCGATGGGTGGTGACGAAGGCCCGGCAGCAATTGTTGCCGGGTGTGCGCTTTCTGCGACAGCAAATCCCGACATTGGTTTTATCCTGCATGGTCCCCGCGATCAGTTGGAGCCTTTGATCGCCAAACGTGGCGAGTTGTCGGGCCGTTGCGAAATACGTCACGCCACGGATGTCGTCACGATGGACGACAAGCCGAGCCAAGTTGTGCGTACCGGCAAAGACAGCTCCATGTGGTCGGCCATCGAATCCGTGCGCAGCGGAGAGGCGGCCGTGGCTGTCTCTTGCGGCAATACCGGCGCGCTGATGGCGATGTCGATGATACGGCTGCGTAAATTGCCGGGCGTGAACCGCCCTGCGATTGCCGTGCTCTACCCGTCTTCCAACCCCCAGGGGTTCAACGTGATGCTCGACGTGGGCGCCGATGTGCGCGCCGACGCCGATGATCTGTTGCGTTTCGCGCTGATGGGCACCTCCTATGCCCGCAACGGCATGGAACTGGAGCGCCCCCGCGTCGGTCTGCTGAACGTCGGCACCGAAGAGCATAAGGGCCGTACTGAACTCAAGGAAGCCTACGATCTGATTCGGGCCCAAGGCGATGCCACCGGGTTTGAATTCGTCGGTTTCGTCGAGGGCGGCGATATCTCGGGCAACCGCGCCGATGTTATCGTGACCGACGGTTTCACCGGCAATGTCGCGATCAAGACCGGCGAAGGCACCGCCAGCATGATCGGCAACCGCCTGCGCGAGGCGTTCAAATACTCGCCCCTGTCGCGGCTGGCCTCGCTGCTGGCCTATACATCCCTGCGCCGCCTCAGCAAAAAGATCGACCCACGCCGTGTGAACGGTGGCGTCTTTCTGGGTCTGAACGGCACGGTGGTGAAATCGCACGGCTCTGCCGATGCGACCGGCATCTCTGCTGCGATCAAACTCGCCGCGCAGTTGTCGCAGAATAAATTCAATGACAAGCTGGCCGCTCGCGTTGCCGCGACGCTGCCAGCCGAGGAGTCCGTCAAATGAGCCTGCGCGCCGTTGTCACTGGTTGTGGCCACTACCTGCCCGCCCGTGTCGTGGAAAATGCCGAATTTGAAGCGACCCTCGACACAAATGACGAATGGATCCGCTCGCGCTCGGGCATCGAACGCCGCCACTTTGCCGCCGAAGGAGAAACCACCTCCACCATGGCCAGCGCCGCAGCGCGCAAGGCGCTCGAAGACGCCGGGCGCGATGTCTCTGACGTGGATGCGATCGTCGTGGCCACCTCTACACCTGATCTTACCTTCCCCTCCGCCGCGACCATGGTGCAGGCCGAATTGGGCATGACCAGTGGTTTTGCCTTCGACGTGCAGGCGGTCTGCGCGGGCTTCGTCTATGCGCTGGCAAACGCCAATGCGTTGATCGTATCCGGTCAGGCGCGCAATGTGCTGGTGATCGGAGCCGAGACTTTTAGCCGGATCATGGATTGGACCGACCGCTCGACCTGTGTGCTGTTTGGCGACGGCGCGGGCGCGTTGCTGCTTGAGGCGCAAGACGGCAGCGACAGCCCGTCCGACCGGGGCATCCTCGCGACGGATTTGAATTCTGACGGACGCTACCGTGACCTGCTCTACGTCGATGGCGGCGTGTCGACCGGCACCACTGGCTATCTGCGGATGCAGGGCAATCAGGTGTTTCGCCACGCGGTCGAGAAACTTGCCGCCACCGCCAATACCGCGATGGACCGCGCCGGCGTCAGCGCCGAAGATGTCGATTGGATCGTGCCGCATCAGGCCAACATCCGCATCATACAAGGCACCGCAAAGAAATTGAACCTGCCGATGGAGCGCGTGGTCGTCACCGTACAGGACCATGGCAACACCTCGGCGGCCTCGATCCCGCTGGCGCTGTCTGTGGGCCGTGAGCGTGGCCAGATCAAACAGGGCGATCTGATCGTCACCGAAGCCATTGGCGGCGGTCTGGCGTGGGGCTCTGTTGTTCTGCGCTGGTAAGTCCCTGAGCTAACGTGGAAAATCTCTGCCGAATCGTGCTTGATCCGGGCATTGATGTTGACTCTAAAATTCTGAGCAGCATATGCTATTGGAAAGCATGGGGGATATAATGCCGAACAAGACATTGACGCGCATGGATTTAAGCGAAGCTGTATTTCGTGAAGTCGGTCTGTCTCGTAATGAGAGTGCTCAACTGGTCGAAGCAGTGCTTGAGCATATGTCCGACGCTCTGGTCGACGGGGAACAGGTCAAGATTTCCTCTTTCGGCACCTTCTCGGTACGCGACAAGACCGCGCGTGTGGGCCGAAATCCGAAAACCGGCGAAGAAGTTCCAATCAACCCGCGCCGGGTGCTGACCTTCCGCCCCTCGCATTTGATGAAAGACCGCGTTGCCGAAGGCAACAAGTCCTGACCCATGGTCAAATCGCCGGACGCTTTTCGCACCATCTCCGAAGTCGCTGACTGGCTCGGTATTCAGGCCCATGTTCTGCGGTTCTGGGAGAGTAAGTTCACCCAAGTGAAACCCATCAAACGGGCTGGAGGGCGGCGCTATTACCGTCCGGCCGATATGCTGTTGCTGGGTGGGATCAAGAAACTGCTGCACGATGACGGGCTGACCATCAAAGGCGTCCAAAAGATCCTCCGCGAGGAAGGGATGACCCATGTGTCCTCCCTCTCTGCCCCGCTTGATGAGCTGGATTTTGCGGAGCCTCGGCCCGCCCCCAAACCTGACATCATCCGCCCGGAAACCGGGGTGGTTCTGAACTTTGGCGGCGCAAAGTCTGACGCCGTGCCCGAGGCCGATGTCTCGGACGAGGACGCCGAAGAGGCAGAGCCTGCCGCCGATCTGGGTGAGAACGCCCTGCCCGTCGAAGAACCCGCAAGCGCAGCGGAGGCGGCGCCTGTCGAAGAGGCACCGAAAGCACCGGAGGCCGCGCCTGTGGCGGTGCCGCGCCGCTCGCCCGTGCCGCCCGCCGATGACCACCCACGGGCCACACCTGATCCGCTGGCCCCGTCTGACAGCGCGACGCCGGATGCGCCGCAATTGGATGAACCTGCCGCTGATGCTGCGGTTGAGCCCGCCCCGGCTATGTCCGTCCCATCTAAGCCAGAACCGTCCGAGCCTGAACCGGCATCAAACGCCAGCCTCCCCGATTTTCTCAAACGCCCACTGGCTCCCGAGCCTGAACAGGCAACCGAAGCGGCGCCCGACCCCGCGCCTGAGCCCGCAGAAGCCGCACCCCAAGAAGACGAGGTCGACCACACGCCCAAACCCGCGATCATCGATCTGCCTGATTTCACCCCCGAAGCCGATTTCCCCGCCAGCCCGGGGCTGCTGAGCGTTGGCGCCCGTGTCCACCGTCTGCCGCGTGACGTGCAACCTCGGGTTGCCGGTCTGCTGCTGGATCTGGCCGAATTGCGCGCGCGTATGGCCGCGGAACCCGGCACCGAAACAAATTACTAATCGCGATGAAAAGTTTGGCAATTCCCTCTTGCGCCCCCTGCGAGATCGGGTATGAAGCCCACGTAGTCGGGCTATGGCGCAGCCTGGTAGCGCGTCCGTCTGGGGGACGGAAGGTCGCAGGTTCGAGTCCTGCTAGCCCGACCAACCGACTACAACAAAACGCCCGCGCCGGTAACGCGCGGGCGTTTGTCATTTGAAAGGCCCCGTTTGATGCCCAATGCGATGAACGGGGTGCTCCCCAACCAGCAGATTGCAGCGATGATCGACAGCGGTGCCATTGCCGCCGATCCGGCGGTGACCTCCGCGCAAATCCAGCCCGCCAGCCTTGACCTGCGGCTCGGCAATGTCGCCTATCGCGTGCGCGCGTCTTTCCTTGCGGGGCACGGGGCCAAGGTCGCGGATCGTTTGGAAGAATTCGAGATGCACCGCGTCGACCTCAGCGATGGGGCCGTGCTTGAAAAAGGCTGCGTCTATGTGGTCCCCCTGATGGAGCGGCTGGCCCTGCCCGAAGGTGTCTCTGCCGTGGCGAATGCCAAAAGCTCCACCGGGCGGCTTGATCTTCTGACCCGCACCATCACCGACGGCGGCACCGAATTTGACCGGATCGCGCCGGGCTATACCGGCCCGCTCTATGCCGAGATCTGCCCCCGTTCCTTCTCGGTGCTCGTGCGCCCCGGTATGCGGTTGAATCAAATCCGCTTTGGCAGCGGGGATGCGACGCTCGATGATGACGCCCTGCGCGCGCTGCATGACACCACGCCACTGGTGGACGGCACTGCCGTGATTGACGAAGGGTTGGGCTTTTCCGTCGATCTGCGGCTGCCCGGCACCAGCCTTGTCGGCTACCGCGCGAAGCCGCATACCGGGGTGATCGACCTCGACAAGATCGGCCACTACGACCCCGCCGCCTATTGGGAAGAGGTGCACAGCACCAATGGCCAGATCATCCTTGATCCCGGCGCGTTTTATATCCTTGTCAGCCGCGAAGCGGTGACGATCCCGCCCGCCTATGCCGCTGAAATGGCACCCTATTTGGCAATGGTCGGAGAGTTCCGCGTGCATTACGCGGGTTTCTTCGATCCGGGCTTTGGCCATGCCGAAGCAGGTGGTGCAGGCTCACGCGGGGTGCTTGAGGTGCGCTGTCACGAGGCGCCCTTTGTGCTGGAGCATGGGCAGGTCGTGGGGCGCTTGGTCTATGAGCATATGGCGCAGATCCCCAGCCAGCTTTACGGCGCTGACATCGCGTCGAATTACCAAGGTCAGGGTCTGAAACTGTCGAAGCATTTCCGCTCCGTCTGACCGCCTACCGCGAGCGAAGAAACCGGCGCAGCAAGCGGACCCCTCGCTGCGCATTGCGCGCATTGAAAGCGGTGCCCCCGCGCGAGCGGCCCTTTTACCCACGCCAGCGCCTCGTGACATTAAGCGGCGCATGACATGGCGCAGAACCATATTGACGATCGGTTTCATCAGCCCTCTCCCTTGGATCAGCAAAACTGATGTAGTGGCGGCGGGGCGTAAGTCAGCCCCGACCCCGATTAATCTTCGAACAGCTCGCTCTGGCCTTCGGTGGTTTCTGGCTCGTCCTCGCCATCGCCTACGGTGGGCAGCAGACCGGCGGGCGGGCGGTTTTCCAACAACCCGGCAGAGCGCAGTTCTTTGAGCCCCGGCAGGTCCCGCGCGCTCTCTAGACCGAAGTGATCCAGAAACTCCTGCGTGACCACAAAGGTCACCGGACGGCCCGGCGTCATCTTACGGCGGCCAAAGCGGATCCACTCCATCTCAAGCAGTTGATCGACCGTGCCGCGTGACACGGCCACGCCGCGTATCTCTTCGATTTCGGCGCGGGTGACGGGTTGGTGATAGGCGATGATCGCAAGCGTTTCGATCGCAGCGCGGCTGAGTTTGCGGGTCTCGACCGTTTCCCGATGCATCAAAAAGCCAAGGTCCGGCGCGGTGCGAAAAGCATAGGCGTCGCCGACTTTCATGACCTGCACGCCGCGCCCCTGATAGCGGTGGCGCAGAAAGGCCATCGCCTCGCCCACGTCAGAGCCGCCCGGCAGCCGCTGTTCCAATTCTCGCAGCGTGATTGGTTCGGAACTGGCGAAAAGCACGGCTTCGATCATACGCTCCTGTTCGGCCAGCGAGGGCGCGTCGAACAGTTTCTTTTCTTTCGTTTCAATCTCTTCCGACACGCATCAATCCTTCTTGCGCAGTTGGATGGGGGCGAAAATCTCTTTTTGCCGGATCTCCATATGCCCCTCTTTGACCAATTGCAGGGAGGCCGCAAAGGTCGCAGCGGTCGCTGAGCGGCGGCGCTCAGGATCGCTTTCCCAGCCCTCGGGCAGGTAGCTGTTCAGATCACCCCAATCGCCCGCATAGCCGATCAGCCCGCGCATCCGTTCCAGCGCCTCTTCCATGGTAAAGACCTTATCGCGGTCCATCACAAAGGGGCGGAAATCCTCCCGCGTGCGGGTGCGCGCATAGCCCTGCATCAGGTCCAGCAGCGTCGCGGTATAGGTGACCTTTTTGACAGTGGTGATCTCTTGAGTCTGGCCGCGGGCAAAGAAATCCCGACCCAGTTGATCCCGCGCCATCAGGCGTGCGGAAGCGTCCCGCATCGCCTGCAGGCGTTCCAGTTGGAAAGCCAGATGGGCGGCCATTTCTTCGCCCGAGGGGCCTTCTTCGGTGGGGTCCGGCGGCAGCAAAAGGCGTGATTTCAGGAAAGCCAGCCATGCGGCCATGACGAGGTAATCCGCCGCCAGTTCCAACCGCAGTTCTTTGGCACGCTCGACAAAGGCCAGATACTGCCGCGCCAGTTGCAGAACCGAAACCTTGCGCAGATCGACCTTTTGCGTCCGGCTCAGCGACAGCAGCAGATCAAGCGGCCCTTCATAGCCTTCGACATCAATGATGAACGCCTCGGCGGCCAGCCGGTCGGCCACGGAGCCACCGGCCCCGCCCCTGTCTTCCTCGAATGTCGTGTCAGCCATGCAATGCCCCGCCCAGAAGCGTCTCAAGCTGGGCGCTGAGGGCGTCGATGTCAACGTCGTCGGGGGTTTGCCGCGCATCCAACGCACGCAGCGCGCGGGTCTGGGTAGCTGTAGTCATCTCGCCTGCGGCCTCGGCCACGGCGCGGCGTTCTTCCAGCGGTCCATTGCAAAAAAGCGCGACATCACAGCCCGCGGCAATGGCCGCACGGGTGCTTCCCGCCGGGGTCATCTGCAGGGCTTTCATCGAAATATCGTCGGTCATCACAAGGTTATCAAAGCCGATATCATCGCGGATGATCCGCATCACCTCTGACGACAGAGTCGCGGGCGTGTCGTCCAATGCGTCATAGACCAGATGTGCCGTCATGCCCATGGGCAGGTCGCGCAGGCTGCGGAACGGCGCGAAATCCACGGCCTCCAGATCAATGCGGCGGGCATCCACGCGGGGCAGATTGTGATGGCTGTCGAGCGTCGCACGGCCATGGCCCGGCATATGTTTCATCACCGGCAGCACGCCCCCGGCCAGCAGCGCATCGGCAACGGCGCGGCCAATCTCGGCCACCTGCCCCGGCGTTTCGCCATAGCACCGGTTGCGCAAAAACGGATGGGTCTTGGGCCCCGCTACATCGATCAGTGGCGCACAGTTGCTGTCGATCCCGACGCTGTGCAACTCATGGGCGATGATCCGGTACATCAAGTAAAAGGCCTTCGTCGCCCGTTCCCCGGCGCGCGCGGCCAGTTCCATCGGCGGCATCCAATCGCGCCACTGCGGGGCGCGCATCCGCTGCACGCGGCCTCCTCTTGGTCGATGGTGATTACTGCCTCATGGCCTGCCGCCTCGCGCATCTCATCACATAGCGCGCGGACCTGATCCGGGCTGTCGATGTTGCGGGCGAAAAGGATGAAGCCGAAGGGCCGCACGTCACGAAAGAACGCTTTTTCCTCGACGCTGAGCTGGAGGCCCGTCGCGTCGAGGATCGTGGCCCCGAAGGGACGCATCAGCGCATCACCACCGGGATGCAATCCGCATTTTCGGCCACAAGTGCCGAACAGAAGCGCCGCGCATCGGCGATGTCGTCAAAGCCCATGGCACGCAGGCGATAGAACACCCGCCCGCCGCTGGTGGCCTTTTGCACAACGCGATTCTTACCTTCGAGATAGGCACCGAAACGGCCCTGCAAACGGTCCCATTGTTCGCGGGCAACCTCGGGGCTGTCAAATGCACCAAGCTGGGCCATCCGGGTGCCAGCGGGAAGGGCCGCGGGATCAACCTCTTGGGCGACAGTCGCGACCGGATTGCTCTGGACTGCGGCGGGTGTCACCACGGCACCGCCTGCCGGGCGGCGGCGCGGACGCAGGGAGTTGCGCACGCCGGGCGCGTTCAATACGGCCTTGACGACTTTTGGCTGCACGGAGGTATCGGCCAGCGCCATCGCCACGGCGGCATCGACCGGATCACCAGAGGCGCCCGCCCCGGAGAGCGGTGCGACACCATTGGTCAGCTGCGCCACGAGGTCTTGAACATTGCCAGAGCGGATCGCGGCGGAGGCATCGATCAGGTCGCCGTCATTCTCGTGGGCGACGGCGGGGGTCGCATTGCCCTGTGTCTTTGCGGCAACCATCGCCACTTGAACGGGCTGGTCTTCGTCTTGCAATTCCATTTGACGCGGCGCGAGGCGCAGTTGATCTGCGGGGCGACCGGCGCTGCCTTCGGCGGCAACGACATTGACCGATAAGCCCTGATGGCGGGCCAATTCGCCGCCCGGCTCATCGGGACGCACGCGGATCTCGCCTTCGATGGCGCGGACCACCGGAATGCCGGTCACATCACGCACCAGCAGCTTGTAGCCCCAAACACCAATCCCCGCGACTAGCGCCAAGGAAACCACAGCACCTGCGATATTGGTGAGCGTTGTCAGGGTCTTGGGCCCGCTGCCCACTGCGTAGCCATGCGCGGAATCGGGCGCATAGCCCGCCGTCGTCGGGGAAGACGTGAAATCTGCCATCTCTGCCTCTTTGCCCGGCGTGATACATCGCCACGCGGGTCTGGTCATGGGGTTGCCTGTTTTCGGCGCGCTGGTGCGGTTATCGCATCTCCTGCGCCGGTGTGACCCCAAGAATACCAAGACCCGCCGCAATTACAATCGCAACGGCACGCGACAGGGCAATTTTTGCCTGCGATGTGGCAGCGTCCCCTTCTTGCAACGCACGCAGCCCGTCTTCGGAACGGCCCAAGTGGTAGAGGCTGTGGAAATCGGACGCGAGTTCATAGAGGTAGAAGGCCACCCGGTGCGGCTCGTTGCTGCGCGCGGCGGTTTCGACCAGACGCGGCCATTCGGCCAGTTTGCGCAGCAGGCCCAGCTCGGCATCATGGTCAAGCTTGGTCAGATCCGCATCCATCAGCGTGGCATCGGCAACCTCGACCCCGGCCTCTTGGGCTTTGCGCAGGATCGAAGCCACCCGCGCATGGGCGTATTGCACATAGAACACCGGGTTTTCGCGGCTTTGTTCCAGCACCTTGTCGAAATCAAAGTCGAGCATCGCGTCGTTCTTGCGCGTCAGCATGACAAAGCGCGTCACATCGGGGCCCACCTGATCAACCACATCGCGCAGGGTCACAAAGGTCCCTGCCCGTTTGGACATCTTGAACGGCTCGCCGTTTTTAAAGAGTTTCACCAATTGCGTCAGCTTGATGTCGAGCGGCACATGACCATCGCTCAATGCCGACACGGCCGCCTTCATCCGCTTAACGTAGCCGCCATGATCCGCGCCAAAAATGTCGATCAGCATGTCGAAATCGCGGCTGACCTTGTCGTAGTGATAGGCGATGTCGGGGGCGAAATAGGTCCAGGACCCGTCGGATTTCTTGACCGGGCGGTCCACGTCATCGCCGTGTTCGGTGGATTTGAACAGCGTCTGTTCGCGCGGTTCCCAATCTTCGGGCTTCTTGCCTTTTGGCGGCTCCAGCACGCCTTCGTAGATCAGCCCTTTGGCTTCGAGAGAAGCAATCGCCGCTTCGATCTGGCCAGTGCCGTAGAGGGATTTCTCGCTGTAGAAGACATCCATCTCAACGCCGAGGGCCGCCAAATCCTCACGGATCAGGTTCATCATCGCATCGGTCGCAAAGTCGCGGATATGATCGAGCCATTCGCTCTCAGGTTGGTCGACCAGCTTGTCGCCATACATCTTGGCCAGCGCCTCGCCCAGCGGGATCAGGTAGTCGCCGGGGTATGTGCCATCGGGAAAGGCCACCTCTTTGCCATTGGCTTCAAGGTAGCGCAGGTAGACCGAGCGCGCCAGCACATCGACCTGCGCGCCGCCGTCGTTAATGTAATATTCGCGCGTCACATCGTAGCCTGCGAAATCCAGCAAGCTAGCCAGCGCATCGCCAAAGACCGCGCCACGGGTGTGGCCCACATGCAGCGGCCCGGTGGGGTTGGCCGAGACATATTCGACGTTCACCCGCTGACCCGCGCCAAGGATCGCGCGGCCAAAGTCGGTGCCTTGGTTCAAGACTTGCCGTGCCACGTTCTGCCAGACCGAAGGCGCAAGGCGCAGGTTGATAAAGCCCGGGCCGGCCACTTCGGCAGAGGTGATGCGCGGATCGTTTTGCAATTGGGCGGCCAATGCTTCGGCGATATCGCGTGGCTTCATGCCCGCGGGCTTGGCCAGCACCATCGCAGCATTGGTCGCCATGTCACCATGCGCAGGGTCGCGTGGCGGCTCGGCGGTGATCGGGTCAAAGTTCAGGGTCGCAGGCAGGGCATCCTGCGCGACCATCTGTTCCAGCGTCGCAATGATAAGATGGCGAATTTCGGCAAATAGGTTCATGTCGGGTATCCTTGTTCCCCGCCCGTTTATCATGTGCGGGGGTGCAGTCAATCAAGCGGCAGGCCGCGAGGGCCCAAGTCAGGGAATGGCGTTTGAAGCGGCGTTGTCAGCCGAGGTCCAAACGCCCACTTCGGAGCCGTCGGCCAGCTTCGGACCCAAGGTACAGCGCGGTGTCTGTGGCCAATTCGGCCTGCCCCTCGGGCACAGTGATTAGATGAAAATGCAGCCCCCGTGCACCAAAGACCTTATCGAGCGCGGCATTGGCGGCCTCAAAAGCGCCGATCATCCCATGACCAGCAAGCGCCAGCGGCTGGCTGGGGCGCGGCAGGACGGTCACGACAGACCCCTGCCCAGCCACCAAGCCACGGCCCAAGGCCCGCACCAGCGCAGAAAGCCCCCGGATCTGCGCGTCCATGCCCTTGGCGCAATCGTCGGGGTCCAGCGGCATCAGGTTCAACACCAAATGCAGCGGCGTGCCGCCCCAGTTGCGGTAAAGCGGTTCGAACCGGCTGACCAGATCCCCGGCAAGCGCCAGCCCTTCGACCCTTGCGGTCGACTGGCTCATCAGCCGTGCCAGCACGGCGGGATCACGGTCCATCGCCACGACTTCCGCCCCCAGCTTCGCCGCGCGCTTGGCGACCGTTGGGCCCGGTGCTTGACCCGCTGAAAGGATCGCAAAGGTCGCGTCACCGGCAAGGCTTTCCGGCAGAACGGGTGTTTGTATCATGTCACGTCACCTATGGATCACAAAAGGCAGGCTACCATGCCGCAAAGATTAGCGGAAGCTGCGCAAATCACTGCCAAAGAGACGGGCGTGTTCTTGCAACGCAAATCGGTCAGTCATGCCCGCAATGTAATCCGAGACCATCCGCGCCAGCGTGGTTTCATCCTCTGCCGCCTCAATTGCCGCCGCCCAGTGGCGCGGCAACAGGTTGGGCTGAGACAGAAACAGCGGAAAGAGGTCTTCGACCACCTTAGTGACCTTCTCGCGATTCTCCATCACCGAGGGGGCGCGATACATCCGGGTGAAAAGGAATTTTCGGATCTCGCGCAGGTCCTGCCAGACAGGATCCGAAAAACGGATCACCGGACGGCCCAGATGGCGGATGTCATCGGGCGATGTCGCCCCCGTCTCTTTCAGCAGCTTGGACGATGTTTCGATCACATCGCCCACCATCACGCCAAAGACCCGGCGCAGCGCCTCATGACGGCGGCGATAGCTGTCGGTGTCGGGGTAAAGCCGGTCCACTTCCGCATAGGCCGCGCCGACCATGGGCAGCTCGGCAATCTCGGCTTCGGTGAACAGCCCTGCCCGCAGACCGTCGTGCAGGTCGTGGTTGTTGTAGGCAATGTCATCGGAAAGTGCTGCCACCTGCGCCTCTGCACTCGCATGGGTGTGCAGTTCCAGATCATGGCGCGCGTTATAGTCAGCCAGCGCATGGGGTACGGCGCCCATGACCGGCCCATTGTGCTTGGCAATCCCTTCGAGCGTGTCCCACGTCAGGTTCAGCCCGTCGAATTCGGCATAGTGCCGCTCCAGCGTTGTGACGATCTTGATCGCCTGCGCGTTGTGGTCAAACCCACCGTAGGGCGCCATCAGCTTGTGCAGCGCATCCTCGCCGGTGTGGCCAAAGGGCGTGTGGCCCAGATCATGCGCCAGCGCCACGGCCTCGGTCAGCTCGCCATTCAGGCGCAACGCCCCTGCGATGGTGCGCGCAACCTGCGCCACTTCGATGGAATGGGTCAAACGGGTCCGGAAATAGTCGCCCTCATGCTCCACAAAGACCTGCGTCTTATGTTTGAGCCGCCGAAAGGCGGAGGCGTGAATGATCCGGTCCCGGTCCCGCTGATAGCAGGAGCGAAACGTGCTTTCCTCCTCCGGCACCAACCGTCCCTTGGCGGTGTCCGGATCCGAGGCGAATTCTGCGCGCATTGCGGCTGGTCCTCTCTCGCGGTCCTTGTGACCTGTCCTTGTGGTTTCTATATGTTAGGGGAACGCGAAAGAAAACCGATGCATCGGAGCCCGCAGATGAACCTGCCCCCTAAAGTCACCCCCGCGCCTTTGAACGCCTTGCCGAGATCGGCGCCGCCGACGAAGGCAAAGCCCTGCGCGTCGCTGTCGAAGGCGGCGGCTGCTCAGGGTTTCAATATGACATTGCGCTGGACGAACCTGCCGAGGATGACCTCGTTCTGGAAGGCAGCGGTCAGAAGGTGGTGGTCGATAGCGTGTCCCTGCCGTTTCTGGCCGATGCGGTGATCGACTTCACCGAAGAACTGATCGGCGCGCGGTTCACGATTGAGAACCCCAATGCCACGGCGGCCTGCGGCTGCGGCACGTCCTTTTCGATGTGAGCACATCCGGGCGCGTTCAGGCGCGCACCCGTGCGAACCCCTCGAAAAACTGTTCGAAATGCGGGCCAGAGCGTTCGGCTGCGAGCAAGATCGCATGGCTGTCAGGTCCGAGATAAGACAGAACATGCGGGCGCATATACCCCCAATCCGCGCGCCGCTGCGCCCCCATATCATTCAGGCAAGCTGCCAGCGGGCGCAGCGCACCTTGCCCGCTGCGGGAGGCGTGAAAGCGCAGCGCGCCTTGCGGCATGGTTTGGGCCAGTGACGAACGGTCTGCGATTTTCATGGCCCAGCCGGTGACAAGAAATTCGTGATAATCGTCATGCATGGGCGCATCGGGCTCGGCTTGAACGCGCAGGGCGCGGTGGTAGGCCGCGATGGCATCTTCCCACAGTGGGCTTGGGTAATTGCCGCTGAAACGCAGCGCGGCGCAGACCTCGGCCAGCAGATCCATGTCTTGATCCAGAAAGGCCAGCAGCCCGGTGAAATGCAGGCTCTTTAGTGTCCCGTCTGGCAGTTCGGGAATCTGGCGGCCATAATCCGACAAGTAGAAAATGATATGTGTCAGCTCATAAGCCGCCTTTCGATTGGGCATGGCAAAGGTGACACTGCGCGAGACGAAGTCGCGCAGCCGCTGGCCAAGCGCCCCGTCACCGACCTGCGGCCCGACACCCCGACGGCGCAGCAGACGGCGGGCCTCGGCGCGTTGCAGGTCTGACAGTTCTGCGCCTTCCAGATCCGCCCGCGCAACCCTGCCGCAGAGCGCCGCGCCGTGTTGCTTTGGCAGGCCGATTGCTTCGAGGTCGAGGCAGATCGACAGGATAAAACGGTAGTATTGTGGGAAATTGCGCAGCAGATCGCGGCACCCTGCGTGGAATGCGGCGAGCGGCTCTAGCGCCTCGGCGTCCAGCGCGGCGCCCGTGCTTGCCAGCACCCCCAGCAGTTCGGCGTTTTCCTTGAGCCAAAAAACATCCCCCTGAGCGCGACGCTCCTTCGCAAAGCTGCGGATCAAGCGGGCAGATTGGACTTCCGGGTCGCGGCACTCGGCAGGTCTCAGCAGAACAACATTGGTCATCATAGCGCCTCCAGATGGGAAACAGCGGGCGACGGGGCCGCCCGCTTGAACCAGTTTCAGGCATCAAAGCGCAGCACCTGCGCCTCGGTCGGCGCGAGGCCGGTTGTGAAAAGACCGACCCCCGCCCCCTGCGCGATGCTGCCGCTGTCGTGGTGCAGACCGGTGGTGAACATCTCGGTCCCCTCGCCCATCAGCATGTCACCGCCTCCGCGGTTAAGACCGGTGGTGAAAAGGCCAACCCCCGCGCCGAGCATCATCGGCTTGTCCTGTGTTTCAGGCGCTGTTACGGGGGCGAAGTTACGTGCGGAAATAGCGGTCATCGTGGTGTCCTTTCAAAGGGCTTTGCAATTTAAAGATGTAGTCCAATTACTGATGCACGTTAAAATTGTTTCGCCAAGGATTTTTCGCCTAAGTTATTGTACTGGTTAAGTTATCCACATTAGTGTCGCGCCACAGTTTCGACCAATTGTTCGACTTTCCATCCTTTGCATGGTGCCAACTAAAAACCTTCCACAGGGCTGTTGCAGAACAATGCAGCGCGGGAGAATTCCGCGGCTCTAGTTATACTAGAACTTGCCGCCCAAGAATCACCCTAAGCGCGCAGCCCTCCCCTTGCTCCGCCACCGCATTTGCGCGATAGCAGACCCACGTCGAAAGAGGGCCGGATATGAAAATCGCGAGTTTTAACATCAACGGTATCAAAGCCCGCGCCGCGGCCTTGCCCGAGTGGCTCGACGAGGCGCAGCCGGACGTGGTTGTGCTGCAAGAGATCAAGTCGGTCGACGAGGCCTTCCCCCGCGAGATGCTCGAAGAGCGCGGTTATAACGTCGAGACCCACGGGCAGAAATCTTTCAACGGTGTGGCGATCCTGTCGAAACTCCCGCTGGAGGATGTGACCCGCGGCCTGCCCGGCGATGACGAAGACGATCAGGCTCGCTGGATCGAGGCCACGGTCGTGGGTGACGATATGGCGCTACGGGTTTGCGGGCTTTACCTGCCCAATGGCAACCCGGTGCCGGGGCCAAAGTATGACTATAAACTCGCTTGGATGGCCCGGCTACAAGCCCGTGCCGAGACGCTACTGGCCGAAGAAACGCCCTTCCTCATGGCGGGCGATTACAACATTATCCCGCAGGCCGAAGATGCGGCCAAACCCGACAGTTGGCGCGAAGACGCCCTATTTCGCCCCGAATCCCGCGCGGCGTGGCGGCAGCTGGTGAACCTTGGGCTTACGGATGCTTTTCGGGCGCGCACCCAAGGGCCGGGGCATTATTCGTTCTGGGATTATCAGGCCGGTGCCTGGAACCGCAACAACGGCATCCGCATTGACCATTTTCTCTTGTCGCCGACCGTGGCGGACCGGCTGCGCGATTGCCAGATTGACCGCGATGTGCGCGGGCGTGACAAACCGTCGGACCATGTGCCGATCTGGGTCGAACTGGATATCTAAGCGTCAGGCCTGAAGCTCGGCATCCCAATAGAGAAAATCCATCCAGCTTTCATGCAGATGGCCGGGCGGGAATTTGCGCCCCATGTTGCGCAACTCTTCGGCGGCGGGTTGGCGCGGCGGTTTGCGCAAAGCCAGCCCCGTGCGGTGCAAGGGCCGCGAGCCTTTGCGCAGATTGCAGGGGCTACAGGCCGCCACCACGTTTTGCCAGCTTGTCACCCCACCCGCAGCGCGGGGCACCACATGGTCAAAGGTCAGATCCCCCTTCGCGCCGCAGTATTGGCAGCGGAATTCATCCCTCAGAAATAAATTAAAGCGCGTGAAGGCCACGCGCTTTTGAGGTTTGACATAGTCTTTGAGAACGACAACGGAAGGGATCCTGATCACCGTAGAGGGGCTGCGCACCACCTCGTCATATTCGGCGACGATCTCGACCCGGTCGAGCCATTTGGCCTTTACCGCTTCTTGCCACGGCCACAGCGACAGCGGATAATAAGACAATGGCCGATAATCCGCGTTGAGCACCAGCGCGGGGTGGTGTTTGAGCGCCGCCGGGTGGCGGGTAAATTCGGTCCTGAAATCGCCGTCCATCTGGTCGCGTCCTCTGCCCGTTTTAGTCACTATATCTCGCGGTTTCTCTCTGGCAAGACAAAGGTGAACCACTAGATGTCGCCGGTTTTGCCCAAAGATTACGACAGAGGCGTGACAGATGGGCAGGGTTTGTTAACCTTGTGGCATGATGAAAAGCCCCCTGCCCGATGCGCCCGCCCCGCAGTCCTTGCTCGAAGCCGCCGTTTACGTCGATGATCTGGATGCGGCGCGGGAGTTTTACCGCGACATTCTGGGTCTAAAACTGTTTCAAGAGGTGCCGGGGCGGCATATGTTCTTTGCGCTTGGCCCCTCGGTCTTGCTGGTCTTCAACCCCACGGCAACAAGCCAGCCGCCCGGTAATCCGAAGATGCCGGTGCCGCCCCATGGGGCGCGGGGGCCGGGGCATGTCTGCTTTGCGATGAAACGCGATGAGATCGCCGCGATGGAGACGCGGCTGCAGGCCGCCGGGGTCGAGATCGATACCAGCTTTGACTGGCCCAACGGGGCGCGCTCACTTTATGTGCGCGACCCGGCAGGCAATTCGGTCGAATTCGCAGAGCCGTGGCTCTGGGATGAGATGAAGGGTTAAAGCCCCAGTTTGTCGCGCATAAAGGCCAGCGCCACGCTCAGCCCATCCGGCGCGATGCCATGGCCGGTGCCCTTCATCACATGGGCGTAGACGTCCTGCCACCCGGCCTCTTGCAGGGCTTCGGCGGCCTGCGGCAGGGATTGCGGTGCCACCACATCGTCGGCATCTCCGTGCACCAGCAGCACCGGCGGCTTGACGCGCGCCTCTTCGGCCAGCGCTTCGGGGTTCAGCAGGCGGCCCGAAAAGGCCACGATGCCCGCCACCGCATCCTCGCGGCGCGGGGCCACATGCAGCGACATCATCGTACCTTGGGAAAAGCCGAACAGCACGACCTGTTCCGGCAGCACGTCTTCGTCGACCATCAGCGCGTCGAGGAAGGCGTCGAGGTCTTCGACCGCGCTCATCATGCCGCGCATGGATTCCTCTTCGGACGACCCGTCGATCCACGGAATCGGGAACCATTGGAAGCCCATCGGTGCACCCGCGCAGGCTTCGGGCGCATCGGGAGCGATGAACAGCGTGTCGGGCAAATGCTCGCTCAGAGGATCGGCGAGGCCCAGCAGGTCAGCGCCATTGGCCCCATAGCCATGCAGGAACACCACAACCGACCGTGTGGTGCCAGAGACCGGCTCGCGGCGCTCGGCGTTCAAAACCCGTGTCATGACAATCCTTCCTTTTGTTTCAACACCCGGTAGTAGGCAAAGAGCAAGCGCGCCGCAACCGACCGCCAAGGTGACCAAGCGGCGGCCATGGCGGTAAGGTCTTTCGGCGTCGGGCGCGCGGGCAGATCAAACAGCCCCCGCGCGGCTTCTTGCAACGCAAGATCGCCACTTGGAAAGATGTCGCGACGGCCCATGCAGAACATCACATAGACCTGCGCGGTCCACGGCCCGATACCCGGCATGGCGACCAACGCGGCAATGGCTGCGTCATCGGATAGGCAGTGCAGCGCGTCAAAGTCAAACTTCCGCTCTGCCAAGGCCAGCACATAGCGTGCTTTGGGACGGCTCAGACCCGCGGCGCGCAGACCGTCGTCGCCCGCGTGCAGGACGTTTTCCGGGCGGTCCAACCCCGCCTCCACCAGCCGCGCATAGATCGCCCGGGCAGAGGCCACGCTCACCTGCTGCCCCACGATGATGTCGAGAAGGCCCGCGAAACCCGGCGGGCGCAGGCGCAGGGGCAGCGGACCGGTGCGTGCAAGCGCCATGGCAAAACGCGGCTCGGCTTCAGACAGCCAAGCGGCTCCCTCGGCCACATCGGCGTTGCAGGTGATCGGGAGCGCAAGGCTCACAGCTGCGCCGCCCAGTCCATCATCGCGTCAAGGTCGGTCAGGCAGCGCACCCCTTGGCAGGCGCGGCTTTTCGATGAGGATCACCGGCAAGCCAAGGGCGAGTGCGGCGTCGACCTTGGGGCGGCTGGCCGCGCCGCCAAGGTTGCGGCAGATCAGCAGGTCGACGCCAAACTCGCGAAACAGCGCGGTTTCGGTCGCCACCGTGAAAGGCGGATCGCCAAAGATGAGATCCACAAAGTCATAGGGCGCGGGCCGGTCATGGCGGCTGGTCTGGCGCAGCATGAGGCGCGCACCCTCAAACGGCAGAAACTGTGGCAGGCTGGCCCATCCGGTGGCGGCAAAGACGCAGGCCCCGGGCGGCACCGCACGGGCGGCGGCGGGTACATCGCTGGCCGATTGCAGCAGCGGATCATCCAAGGTCCAGCCGGGGCGCGCAAAACTGACAAAGGGCTTATCCAAGGCGGCGGCAGTGGCAAAGCCTGCGTGGCTCAGCCCCGCGTCGAACCCATGGCTGAGGTCCAAAACCGCGTCAAAACCCGCCATGTCGCGCAGCAAGGCGGTGGTATCTTCTGGGTCGCGCATCTCAAACGCCATCGGCATCGGATTGCTGCCGCGCGGCGGTTCCGTCAGCCATGCGGTGACCCTGTGACCGGCCTTAGCCAAAGCGACGCCAAGCTGCCGCGCCTCGGCAGTGCCAGCGAGCAGAAGAAGGTTCAGCGAAGGGTGGTTTGAGGCGGTCATCGGCGCAATCATCGGCGAGCTTGGCGTCGGGTGCAAGCGGGATCGGGGGCGCAAAAACCGGGGCCGGGCTTGCCCTTACGCATCGGCAGGGCTACGCCTTGGCGGGAAGTGAGGAATTCAGACATGATCGACGACAGACGCGCCCGGCGCAACGTAGCGGTGCTGGTGGCAGCGCAGGCCTTTCTTGGTGCGCAGATGCCGATGATTTTCCTCGTGGGTGGTCTTGCCGGTCAGTCGCTGGCGACCAATGTCTGTCTTGCCACGCTGCCGATCTCGATGATCGTGCTGGGCTCCATGCTCTCGGCCACGCCGGTTTCGGCCATCATGCAAAGGTTTGGCCGACGGGCGGGGTTTTTCTGGGGGCTGCGGGCGGAGCATTGGGCGCCGCGGTCGCGGCCTATGGGCTTTATCTCGCGTCTTTCCCGGTCTTTTTGCTCGGTTCCCTGCTGACGGGCGTCTATATGTCTGCCCAAGGGTTTTACCGTTTCGCCGCCGCCGATACCGCCTCGGATGACTTCCGGCCCAAAGCGATCTCTTATGTGATGGCGGGCGGTCTGGTCTCGGCCATCATCGGGCCGCAGCTTGCCACGGCGACCTCTGGCAGCCTCGTGGTGCCCTTCCTTGGCACCTATTTGGCCGTGGTGGCGGTGAACGTTGTGGGCGCGCTGCTGTTTCTTTTCATCGACATTCCAAAACCGCCGATCCCGGCGCATGACGCGCCCAAGGGCCGCAGCCGCTGGGAGCTTCTGACCACGCCGCGCATCGCCGTGGCGGTGATCTGCGCCATGGTGGCCTATGCGCTGATGAACCTCGTGATGACCTCGACCCCGCTGGCCGTCGTCGGCTGCGGCTATAGCCAAGATAACGCGGGCTACGTGGTCACTGGCCACGTGCTGGCAATGTTCGCGCCGTCCTTCTTTACCGGCCACCTGATCAATCGGTTCGGGGTCGAGCGGATCATGGGCCTTGGCATCGCGATCCTTGCCGCCGCAGGTCTGGTGGCGCTGCAGGGGGTGGAACTGGGCAACTTCTTTGTCGCGCTGATCCTCTTGGGGCTGGGCTGGAACTTTGGCTTTATCGGGGCCACGACCATGCTCGCCGGGGCGCATGAGCCGCATGAGCGCGGGCGGATGCAGGGCCTGAACGATCTGCTGGTGTTCGGCGGCGTGACCGTCGCCTCGCTCGCCTCGGGCGGTTTGATGAACTGTTCGGGCGGCACGGCGCAAGAAGGCTGGGCAGCGGTGAACTTTGCCATGGTGCCGTTCTTGGTGCTGGCCGGTGGCTCGCTGATCTGGCTGGTGCTGCGCAGCCGCAAAGAAACGCAGCTGAGCTAAGCGCCTACCAGCGAGACGCCATGGCCCGCAGCGCGAAATGGCGGCGCGGGTCAGGCAAGCCTGCTTGGGAGACCTTTTGCGGGTCTGCCACAGCCGCGTGCAAAACAGGTCCGGCATGGGCGGCAGGCAACAATGCGGCCCGCGCCGCCTTTGGGATCTGCGCCCGTTTGGCCCGCGCTGATTTCAGGCAGTCCAACGCCCCTTTGGCAAGGGCCGAAACCCCTTCCGCCGTGCCATCGAGCAGCGGCACACGGCCCGCCTCTTCCAAATTCGGAATGGCACAGAGCCATGCGGCGATGCCGGTGGCATAGGCTGCATCGCGCACAACCGCTTCCTCCGTCGCGCCAAGGCGGCGTGCGGCGACCCACATCAGATGGCCTGCGGTCTGGTCGATGTAGCGCGCGAAATGAGCAGCATCCTCAAAGGGGTCTTTGTAGATATCCCACCGCCGCGCAGCGACGAGTTCATCGAGCAGTTCCGCATCCTCGGGCGCGATGGCGCGGGCCAGCGGCGTGGTGACTTCGTGGCGCCTGACGGGACCGCCCTTGGCAATCTCCTCCAGCGCGTCGCGCCACCATTGCAGGCGCATCTCGGCGATCATCGCTTCTTGGGTCACCCAAGGCGCGCGGGCGACTTCGACGTTGAAGGCATAGAGCGGAAACAGCAGCCTGCGTGCTTCCACAGGCGCGGCCATGGCGGCGCGAAACCGCCACGGGTCGGCGCGCTCTACCATGGCGGCGCATGCGTTCAGGTCGGCGTGGAAAGTCATAGGGGACGGGCCACCGTCAGCAGGTAGCCAAACTCATCCCGGTGGGCACGCCAGCAGGCGATTTCCGCCTCGGTTGCATCGAGCACTTGGGCCAAGTCGTCAACCGCGCCGGGGCGCAGCTTTTCGATGCGGGCCTCCAGCGGGGTGTAGTAATTCTCCCAAGCCTCATCCGACAAGACCCGGCTCGCCACGACTTCATACCCCGCCGCGCGGACCCGTTCGGCAATGCCATCGGCGTCACTCATTGCGGGATAGTCCGCCCATTGCGCGCGCGCCTCATCCGATGGTGTGTCGGTCAGCCAACAAGGCTCAGAAAAGGCCACCACACCGCCCTCACGCAGGGATTTCCGCCAGCGGCTCAGCGCCTCGGTCACACCAAGAAAATAGACCGCACCCGCGCACCAGATCAGGTCATATTCATTGGCGATCGCAGCCATATCCGCGCGCAGCAGGGTGACATTGCCATCCGCCACAAAACGCCCCCGCGCGGTGTCGACGAAATGGGCGGTTTTATCGAGTGCTGTAACATGCCCCTGCGGGATCGCCGCGCGGAGTGCGCCGATGTCACTGCCGGGACCACAGGCGACATCGGCGATCTCGGCACGCGCAGGCAGGTCGACCTGCTCCACGGCCCAGTTGACGTCGGCAGGCTCTCCCGGCCCTTCGCGTGGCAAATCACGGTGCAGGGTGAAAAAAGCGGTCATATCGTCTGTCATTGGGCGCGGTCCCGGATCAATTTCCAACGTATCGCATCTAGCAATGCCTCGAATGAGGCGTCGAGTATGTTGGCGCTGACGCCCACGGTGGACCAACGCCGCCCCTGCCCGTCTTCGCTGTCGATGATGACGCGGGTGGTGGCTTCGGTGCCGCCTTGGGTGATGCGGACTTTGAAGTCAACCAGACGCATGTCATCCAGCAGACTGCTGTACTTGCCCAAATCCTTGACCAGCGCTTTGGAGAGGGCGTTGACCGGGCCACGGTCTGCGCCATCTTCGTCCAGCGATTCCGAGACCGAGAGCCGCTTTTCTCCGTCGACATCGACCACCACGACCGCCTCGGAAAGGCTGACCATCCGGCCTTCGGCATTGCGGCGACGTTCGACCGTGACGCGGTAACGCTCCACCTCGAAAAGATGCGGCAACTGGTCCATCACGTCGCGGGCGAGCAGCTCGAAACTCGCCTGTGCGGTGTCATAGGCATAGCCCTGCGCCTCGCGGCCCTTGACCACTTCCAAGATCCGGCCAAGCGCCGGGTCGCCCTTGGCCACGGCCAGACCGGCATCGCTCAGCCGTTTGCGCAGATTGGATTGCCCGGCTTGGTTCGACATCGGAATGACGCGGGTATTGCCGACCAGTGCGGGGTCGATATGTTCATAGGTGCTGGGGTCTTTGGCGATGGCGCTGGCATGAAGCCCCGCCTTATGCGCAAAGGCCGACGACCCCACGAAACCTGCCTGTTTCATCGGCACGCGATTAAGGATTTCGTCCAGCATACGACTGGTGCGGGTTAGACCGCGCAGCGCGTCACGGCTCACACCGATATCAAAGCGGCTGGCATAGGGGTCTTTCAGAAGCAGGATCGGGATCAGCGTGGTCAAATTGGCGTTGCCGCACCGCTCGCCCAGCCCGTTCAGCGTGCCTTGGATTTGGCGCGCGCCCGCGTCGATGGCGGCCAGCGTGCAGGCCACGGCGTTTTCGGTGTCGTCATGGGTGTGAATGCCCAGCCGGTCACCGGGGATGCCTGCGGCGATCACATCGCGGGTGATGCGGCCGATCTCTTCGGGCAGCGTGCCGCCATTGGTGTCGCAAAGCACGATCCAGCGCGCCCCCGCCTCATAGGCCGCGCGGATCGCCTCAAGCGCGTAGTCGGGGTTGGCCTTATAACCGTCGAAGAAATGTTCGGCATCAAACAGCGCCTCGCGGCCTTGGGCGACCAGATGGGCGACGGATTTGGCGATGTTGTCGGTGTTTTCCTCCAGCGTGATGCCTAGCGCGGTTTTCACATGGAAGTCATGGGTCTTGCCGACGATACAGACCGACTGCGTCCCGGCGTTCAAGACGGCGGCCAAAACATCGTCATTTTCCGCTGACATGCCCGCGCGTTTGGTCATGCCAAAAGCGGTGAGCCGTGCCGAGGTGGGCGGTGCCGCGTCGAAGAACGCGCTGTCGGTTGGGTTCGCACCGGGCCAACCGCCTTCGATATAGTCCACGCCAAGCGCATCCAGCGCCTCGGCAATCTGGCGTTTCTCGTCGGTGGAGAATTGAACGCCCTGAGTTTGCTGCCCATCGCGCAGCGTGGTGTCATAAAGCCAGAGACGTTCGCGCGTCACAACAGCCCCTCCAACTGCGCCCGATCAAAACCGGGCGGTGGGGTCAGTTTCACGCCGTCCTTGCTCATCTGGACTTCGATCCCGACAGAGGTGAGCGCGGTTTTGATCCGGTCGACCTGCGCGAAATCTTTGGTCTCCATCGCGGTGGCACGGGCATCACTCAGAAAAGCTTCGATATCTGTCAGATCCAGCGCCTGCACTGCGGCCCAATCGGGGATCAACTCATCCAGCAGCCCCAAAAGCTTCAACGCCCCGCGCAGACCCGCCGTATCGCCCGCATTCGACAGACGGTGGCATTCGGTCAGCGCACCGTGGGTATTAAGGTCATCCGCCAAGAGCGTGACGAGGTCCGGTGAAGGCGTCGCGGCCTCAGCCTCCGCCGCCTGAAGATACCATTTGCGAAGGGTCTTCTCGGCCTCCTCGCGCTTCTTCTCGGTCCAGTCCATCGGCTTGCGGTAATGGGTTGAGAGCATGACGAAGCGGATCACCTCGCCCTGCACGCCCTGATCCAGCAGATCGCGCACGGTAAAGAAATTGCCCAAGCTCTTGGACATTTTCTTGCCCTCGACTTGCAACATCTCATTGTGCAGCCAGTAGTTGGCAAAGCCGTGGCCCGCGCATTTGGACTGGGCGATTTCGTTCTCATGGTGCGGGAACTGCAGGTCAATGCCACCGCCGTGGATGTCGAACCGCTCCCCCAGCAGGTCATGCGCCATGGCGGAGCATTCGATATGCCAGCCCGGACGGCCCTGCCCCCAAGGCGACTCCCACCCCGGAGTGCCCTCGTTCGAAGGTTTCCAGAGTACGAAATCCATCGGGTCTTCTTTGTAAGGCGCGACTTCAACCCGCGCGCCTGCGATCATATCATCGACCGAGCGGCCCGAAAGCGCGCCATATTCGGCATATTTGCGCACCCGGAACAGCACATGGCCCTCGGCCTCATAGGCGTAGCCCTCATCGATCAGCCCGCGGATCATCGCGACCATCTGGGGGATGTACTGCGTGGCCCGCGGCATGTGATCGGGCTCCAGCGCGCCGACGGCGGCCATGTCGTTGAGATACCACTGCGTCGTCTCTGCGGTGATCTCCCCAATACTGCGCCCGCTGTCGGCGGCGCGGGCGTTGATCTTGTCGTCGACATCGGTGAAGTTGCGCACGTAAGTAACGTGTTCGGGGCCATAGACATGCCGTAGCAGACGGTAGAGCACATCAAACACGATCACGGGCCGCGCGTTGCCCAGATGCGCGCGGTCATAGACCGTGGGACCGCAGACATACATCCGCACATTCTGCGCATCAATCGGCGTGAAATCCTCTTTCTTCCGGGTGGCGGTGTTGTGCAGCTTGATCGTCAGGTCACGGGTCATTGGCAGGCGTCCTTGCGCGGGTGTGACGCGGGCTTGGCATAGTTTTGTCAGAATGGGAATGACGTGAACAGCGGCCCGCGAGGATGTCTCAGCGGGTAATGCAGCAAATAATGAGCGTTGCGGTGTTCATGACAAGCTTGTAGCAAGCCCGCCGCCCTGCGCCAAGCCCCTTGTCCGGTTAAGTTTTATGCGCGTAGCGCGCGGCCATGACGGACGGAGACAGCCTGCTTGGGGGCAGCATTGCCCATCTTTGCCAGATGACATGCCCGCCACGCGGCCTGTCCGCACAAAAAAGGCCGGCCTCCTTTCGGAAGCCGGCCCCCTATCCAAGCGAGTTACCCCGCCAAGATAGATTAGAAGCGCATGGAACCACGCAGGGAGATGGTTGTCGCGTCCAGATCGTCGCCTGTGCCGCCTACGTCATCGAATTTGTGCTGCAGCACTTCGCCACCGACGGTGTAACGGTCTGTGACTTTATATGTGACGCCCAGACCAGCGAAGGGGCCTGTTTCATCACCAACGTCGGTGTCGGCGCGGGCTGCACCAGCTGTTGCATAGACCAGCGTGTTGCCGAAGTCGTAACCGGCTTTCAGCTTGGCGCGTGCAACGGAATCCGCGGCGACGCCTGTGTTGCCCAGATCGATGTCGGTTTTGTCATAGTCGAGTTCACCACCCAGTACGAACTTGCCGAAGTCATAGTCGTAACCGGCGTGGAAACCGTAGGACGTGTCGTCACCGTCAAGGGTGCCGCTGTCGCTGTCGATGTCGGTTTGACCAACCTGAAGACCGGTGTAGAAGCCTGTCCAGTCGCCATCAACGGCCACGGGTGTCGGCGCAGGTGTGAAAACCGGTGCTTCAACTGTGGTGTCTTCCAGCGAACCGGCTGCTGCTGCACCCGCGAAGGCGCTGGATGCGATCAGGGCGATGCTGGCGATTGTTGTCGTGCGTTTCATGTTCTGCTCCTTAAATACAGGTGACCTGCGATCCTCGCCGCAGGGTCACTTACGCAACGCCTCATCTAGTATTGGGTTTCAGGTTTTTCACTTCACAGATTTGCGATGCGCTGATTGTCGCACATTTGCAACATACCCTCGGCCAAGCGCCGCTTAAGTTATGTATCAAGTGTGTTTCCGCCTTGGGGCTTAGCGATAATTATCAAGATGCATCAGATACTTGCCGCCGCAATACGGATAATTCAGCCCCAGTCACTGTCACCCAAGTGCAAAAAAGCCTGCGCGGATCGGCACTGCACCGACGGTAGCATTGCAAGCAGGATCCGTCTTTCAAAGCCACCACCTCAAAAACCACACTAAAATCATTCCTCGACGCCTGACACCGACCAAGGCTTGCTGTCAAAGGTGAACGGGTTATTTGCCTCTATTGCCAGCAAGAAGGAGCAGACCCCACCCCATGTCTTGGATCACCACCCATCTAGAGATCGTCATCATCGTGATCCTGACGCTGCTGGCGGCGATCGTGATTTTGCAACAGCGCCGCACGCCGCAATCGACGGCGGCTTGGCTGCTGTTCATCATCGCGCTGCCATGGGTGGCGGTGCCGTTGTTTCTCGGGCTGGGCTTTCGCAAACAATCTTCGCGCTACTCCCCGGTGCATTTCCTCAAAGGGGAAACCGGAGGGCCGCCGCCCCGTCCGGTGCATACGCTGGACGCGACGATGCAGTATTTCGGCCTGCCCGCCGCCGCCCATGGGCAAGACCTGCGGCTCTTGGGTGATCCGACAGCGGCGCATGAAGCCGTGATGGCGCTGATCCAAGGGTCCGAGAAACGGATCGACGCGCTTTTCTACATCGTTGCCAATGACGACACCGGCCGTATCTTTGTCGATGCGCTGACCGAACGCGCCAAGGCCGGTGTCAAAGTTCGGCTGCTGATGGACCGTTTGGGCACCCTGCGCGGCCCGGCCGCGGCACTGCGCCGCCTGCGTGCGGCAGGGGGTGACGTGCGCTTTTATTCACCGCTGTTGCAAGTGCCGGGCTCAGGCCACCTGAACCTGCGCAACCACCGCAAAATGATTATCGCGGATGATGCGCGGGTCTTTTCAGGCGGCATGAACATCGGCGCGCACTACCTCGGCCCCACGGCGCTTGAGGACGGCTGGACCGATCTGGCCTTCTTGCTCGAGGGGCGCGCAGTGCAGAGTTTCGGCGATGTTTTCCGCTCGGATTGGGGCGTGGCCAGCGGGGAGGCTTTGGAGCCTGCCCCCTCGGTCGCGGCGCATACGGGCGGGACCGCCACGGTGCAATTGGTTCCTTCCGGCCCCGATATCACCGAGGACCCGCTGCACGACGGTCTGATCCGCGCGCTGCATTTGGCTGAGGCGCGGATTTGGCTCGTGACCCCCTATTTCGTGCCGACCGAAGCACTTGGTGCGGCTTTGACGACCGCAGCCCGCCGCGGTGTGGATGTGCGGGTGCTGGTGCCCGAACGCTCCAACCAACGGCTGGCGGATTTTGCCCGCGGTGCCTACCTGCGCGACCTGCACGAAGCTGGCGGCCATGTGCTGTATTACCAGCCCGGGATGATCCACGCCAAAGCCGGGATCATCGACGATATGGGGCTTGTGGGCACCGCCAATTTCGACGTGCGCAGCATGTTGCTGAACTTTGAGGTGACGCTTTTTGTCTATGACGCGGGGTCGGTCGCAAAGCTGCATGATTGGTTTGAACATCTCTCCGAACACTGCGCCATGGAGAAGCCTCCGACGGGGATGATCCGCAAGGTGGCCGAGGGGCTGTTTCGTTTGGGAGCGCCTGTTCTATGATCCCCGCCGTCGCCCCCCAATCGCTGCGCATCGTCAGCTATAACATCCGCAAGGCCCTGGGCACCGATAGACGCCGCGATCCGGAGCGGATCATGCGGATCATCCGCAGCCTGCATGCAGATGTGGTGGTGCTGCAAGAAGCCGACCGCCGCCGCGCCCCGCGCCCCTCTGCCCTGCCGCTGGATCGGGTCGAAGAGGTCACGGGCATGCGCCCTGTGCCAACGCCAAGCGATGTCAGCATAGGCTGGCACGGCAACGCCGTTTTGGTGCGCCCCTCCGCCAAGATCGATCAGGTGGCGCATCTGACCCTGCCGGGGGTCGAGCCGCGCGGTGCCATGGTGGCCGACCTGCACATCGGCGCGCGGCAATTGCGGGTCATCGCCTCGCATCTTGGCCTGCTGCGCCCCTCCCGCAAGGAACAGTTAAGCGCCATGATCGCTCACCTTGATGCCTGCGCCGCCTGCCCCACGCTGATCGCGGGCGATCTGAACGAATGGTCGCAAAAGGCCGGGCTGGGGCGCTTGGCGAAACGCTTTACGATCCATGCACCGGGCAAAAGCTATCACGCCCGGATGCCCGTGGCTTTTCTTGATCGCATGGCGTTGGATCAGCATCTGACAGTGCGCCAAGGCGGCGTGGTCGAGACGTCGCAGACCCGCCGCGCGTCGGACCATCTGCCGATCTGGCTCGACGTGGCGCATCGCTAGAGGGGTCATCCCGTAGCCCAAGCCAGTTCGCCCACCATCATGTTGCAAGCCTGCTGCGGATTGGAGAAGGCGACCTGCATATCAAAGGCCATGCGCACATCCGTTCGCGCCTTGGCAATTGTCGCATCCGTCGCCCCAAGCCGCCGTGCCGTGGCGATATTCTGGTTCGCGTCGTGCCGCAATTTGCGCACGCTCTCATAGCCGCCCGCAAAGCCTGCACATTGTTTGGCGGTCAATTCCGCCGCCGCCGCCCGTCGCGCCGCGGCTTCCATGGGTGAGGCCGGAGGTTCGACACAGGCCGCCAGCGATCCGGTGAGAAATCCCAATATAACAAGACGTTTCATCAAATTCTCCCTTTCACATCCTTGATAGGGAGGGACTGGTTTAATTTTGGTTAACGACTGTTTTGCCTCACGGCCAAGACCTGACGACGGGGCCCATAGGGCCGCGCTCAACCCCGGATGTCGTCTTGGCGCGCCGACGCAGGCGACAGCGCCAAGCGCGCGCGACACGTGCCCGGCCTCCAGCAGCCGCAATCATCAGACCCTGTCGCCCTTCAATACATAGTTAACCCTGCGCGGTTAAGAAATCTCACCAAAGCCTAGCAGACCTAACCCAAAGCATATGCCCAAGACCCACCTGCTCAGATTGACGCAAAAGTTACCCGATGAAAGCCTAGTGCAGGACAAATTGAGAGTAAGTCATGATATTCTTTAGATTATTCTGCGCGAGCGCCAAAGCCGTTCTGGGGGCATTCTTTTGGCTCTGTTTTTCAACCATGGTGCTTTCGCACGGGGCGTGGCTGGGCGGCGGTGGGGTTTCGCTGACCGATGCAAGCCGTCAGCAGATCGCGGACCGGGTCGCGGCGGGGCTGCCGCCGATTTCAGCCGGTGATAACATTGCCATCATTGCCGACTTTCCCGTCATAGCCGAAGGCACGCTTGATGGTCCGGGCGGCTATGCCACGTTGTATGTGCCCGCCGGGACCGAAGTCGCATCCGCCTATATAACTGATGCTACAGGCGCGGCCCGCGGCGCCCGCCCGGCGCGCGCCTCGACGGGGTCTGGCGTGTCTAAGGGTTGGGGTCCGAAGGGCCAGCAAGCGTTTGATATCTCTCCCAACGGCTGGGCTCCCTCTGACACGGCGCAGTGCCAAGCAGCGGGGTTTTCCATCGCCAATTGCAACGCCGGGCTGGCCTATATCTATGGCGATACTGGTATTTTCTACTCAACCCGTCCGGATACTGCATTGTTCGCAAATGGATCGGATATCGCCACTTTAGAAAACGGGTACCTCGTTAATCCCACGAATGGCAGCCCTTGGAGCAGCGTTGGCGGCACCGGCACCGCCCGCGTTCACAACAAATGGGACGCGGTTCAGATCAACGCATTCGGTTCTGGGGGGACAATCGACCCAAACGGTTTCTCAACACAAGAAGAGACCACGATCACGGGCGGCCGAGGGGCGACCCCTTTCGCGCGGGCAGCCCCGTGGCAGGCCCGGATTCCGGATCCGATTGGGACCGTTACGGCACCACCGGCCCTTGGAACCGGATCAGCTATCCCGGTTCCTGCGAAGCGGATGATCCGCTGCTCGCGGGGCCAGACGGGCCTGCCACTGGCGCCGGATCCGTCTTTCCCGAATCGCTGGACCCGGGCGTTAACTCTTACGAAGCCTGCACCGAGACGACCGCGGGTTTTAACCTCAATAGCAGCGCCGCGTCGGTTTTGCCGAGCGGCACAAACGCAGTGCGCTACGCCTTCGGCGGGATCGCGCAGGGAGAGACTTATTACGCCGTCATGGAAGTGAAAGTCAGCGACCCGGCCAACATTGGATATTTCAATGCCGAAGGTCACGGCGGAGACTCCGCCGAAGGCGCCTCTGCCGGGAACGACAACCCGTGGCGCTACTGGGTCGCCGGAACCTCAGCCGTCTCACCTGCGGGGCCTGAGGACCTTTTCGTATCAATCTCCATCACGGCGGTGAACGGCACCCCCTATTCGGGGGGCGACGTCCCGCAGGGCGCCACGCTGACCTACCGCGTGAGCTATGTTAATACATCGCTCAGCCCCATGACCAATGTGCTAACCTCGGTGACCCTGCCGCCAGAAATTTCGGGTACGACGAACTTTCAGGTCATCTCGGGCGAAGACATCCGCCCTGCGACCACCCCGACAAACGGCACTTTCCCGCTCCTTCCGATGACCAGCTTGAACGGCCTTGGAAGCGGCGCCATCGAGTTTGACGCCTATGTCTCTACCGCGGCGGGAGGCAGCATCACCGCCGATGCCGCGAATTCCAGCGATGAAGGCGGTGCCGATACCGACAGCGTCAGCGTTAACGTAACTGCCATGCCAGCCGATACGCTTCCAACCTGTTCTGGAACGCGGTTTTCGATCGTCGATTGGACATCAGACAGCCCTGCAGCCCTCGGCGCGACATCTACTTTCACCCGCTATGGAGTCGGCGGTTCACTCACTGCAACTGCAAACGCTGATGCCAGAATTGGCCGCGCAGCCGCGATCGGAAACGCAAATGAACTCTATTCCGCCGGGTATGGCGGCAACCCCGTTTTTACACAGCAATATGCCACCTTAAATATCGATTTTGACACGCCCATGGACTCCGTCCTTTTCTACGTCACGAGCTTGGAATTTGACGATCCGTAGCGGTCTACGGCGAACGCAACGGCGTGCGCGTGCAACCTGCCATCGCCGACGGCCCGCTTTCGGCCTCCATGTTTCGCCGGGCCAACGCCGATGGTTCCGTCTTGGCAGAGCGCGACAGCGCATTCTCGACAACAGCCTTACCCGAAAATTTTGCCGTAGAAGTCGGATTTGGCGCCCCGGTTGATCGGGTCGTGATCGATCATGGCACCCGCAAAAACAACAGCGCAAACTTCGCCGGATCTCTGCAACTGACCGACATCCAAGCCTGCGCCGACTTCACCGACGCGCCATCGATATATGGGGATGCACTCCATACGATGGGGTCAGAGCCCAAGGTCTATCTGGGCGATGCTTTGACAAGCGATGCAGGGCCAGGGAACGCCGATGATGCGGGGTCGGACGATGACGATGGCATAACGATTCCCCGCTCATCCAAGGTTTTATCGCAACACTAGAAGCACGTGTCCAAGGCAACGGTGGCTTTTTGACCGCTTGGATCGACTACGACGGCAACGATGTCATGGCCCTTGCAACCGCCGAAGAAATCGCGCGCGATTTGCAAGACGATGGCACCGGTGGGGATCAGGTCGCGGGCGATGGCCTGATCCAATTTGACGTGATTGTCCCGGGTGACGCGGTACTAGACCAGACCTTTGCCCGCTTTCGGTGGTCTACAACTCCGGTCGTCGGCGTGGCAGATGTCTCCTTGGATGGGGAGGTCGAAGATTACCCGATCAATATCGCTGCGGCCCCTCTGGTAGATCGCGGTGATGCTCCGGCAAGCTATGGCGACCCATTGCACATCATCGCTGAAACCGGCATCGCGGGGACCTACTTAGGGGCCCTCCCTCCTGACCCCGAGGCTGCCTCCCAAGCAAGTGCAGATGCTTTGGGCGACGATCTTGACGGAAATGATGACGAAGACGGAGTCACGCTCCCCCAGCTCATTGCTGGCGGCACGACTGAAATAACCGTGTTCGTAAACGAGGTGACCGGCGGGGTCGGCAGTTTGACAGGCGGCGTGGCCTATCTTCAGGCGTGGATCGACTTTAACGGCAACGGGCTCTTCGACGCTACTGAGCAGATCGCCTCTGATCTGCAGGACGGCAGCGCTTCGGATAAAGATGGCACGCTGAATGGCGAGATCCGATTTGATGTGAACGTGCCGGGAAGTTCCGTGCTCACGCCGACATTCGCGCGGTTCAGGTGGTCAACCACCGAGGGCGTCGTCCCCGTCGCACTTGACGGAGAGGTTGAGGACTACAGGCTGACAGTTTCCGGCGATGTTCCTCCGGTTTCCTGCGACAGTGGCCTATACTTGCTGTCTGACGATCCAACACAGTTGCGCAAACTGCGCTTTACCGACACCGGGTCGGGCTACTCCATGTCATCGCAACCCCTCGGGACAGCGCCGCGCCGGCTGGCAGCCGGCTGGGGATACAACGAAATCGATGGCTATATCTATGGCGTCCGCCCCGGCAAAGATGAGCTGTGGCGCGTGGACGGTACCGGAAACTTCACCAAAATGCCTTCATTCCCAAACAGCGCCGAAAGGGCCGAAGATGCGGGCGATATCTTGCCCAACGGTATAATGGTCTACGAAGCAGACAACGTCACATGGCAGTTGTTGGATTTGACCGACCCCAACAATCCGATCGATGCCGGGCAATTGACCCTCTCCCAAGCCGTCACGGTGTCTGATTTCGCTGTTAATCCATTGGACGGCTTCATCTACGGCATCAACGAAAACACCGGCAGCCTGTTTCGCGTGTTCGCGAACAATGGTCTCGCCGGTTTCACCACGGTGGTGGAATTTGGGCCCAGTGTCTACACGGGCATCTGGTCTGCGGTTTTCTTTGACGAGAACGGTCAGATGTATGCCTATGAGGAGGTATCGAACTCAATCTACCTAATCGATACGTCGACCGGCAATCGGTTAAGGCTGGCAACGGGCACGGATGAGGGCGGTTTCGGCGATGGCACCTCGTGCCGCGGCGGGACACCTTTCGTACTGTCCGGTCTGGGGGGCAATATCTATGTCGATCAAGACGGTTCCGATATCAAAGACGGCGCGGAAGAGAACTTGGCGGGCGGTATCCGAGTGGATTTATACTCCGATAACGCAACGCCGAATGATCTGGACGATGATAGCTTCATCCGGACCGTCGATACCGAGCCTGACGGAACATACGCCTTTGTCGGCTTGCCTGCGGGCACCACCTACCGGGTAGAGGTCGATGTGAATGACGCAGACCTCCCCCGGCGCGCAGATCGGAACCTCAAACCCCCTCGTTGGTGTAAAGGCCGATTCCGGTGCCTTTACAGTGGCCTACGACTTTGGTTTCGATCCGCAGTTTTCTGACCTCTCAATCACCAAAGAGGCCTATCAAGCGGGCACCACCTCTCCCGTCACAACCGCTGTCGAAGGCGACATCATCGACTGGGTGATCAGCGTGACAAACGACGGCCCCGGCTCGCCTTCGGGGGTCAAGGTGATTGAAAACATCCCCGCAGGTTTCGCCTATATCAGCGACACGGCTCCTCCGACCGGCGATTATTTCGACCCAAGTACGGGACTTTGGTTCGTCGATGAAATTCTGCCGGGTGCGACCGAAACCCTTACCATACGTGTCCGTGTCACGGCGGGTGGCAACTATACAAACGTCGTCGAGATCGTGAGCAGTTCCCTACCCGACCTCGACAGCGATCCAGCCGTTGGTCTGGCCCAAGATGACTTGCAGGACGGGATTGCCGACGATGACGAAGCCAGCGTCACGATCGCTCTCGCAACCTCGGGCGGTGAAATTTCAGGCCAGCTGATCCGGGATGATGGTCGCGGCGGGGTCGCGCACGATGGCTCTGCCACGGGCGACGAGGTAGGCACGAATGCAGGAACCATTTTGCTGCTGGACGATGCCGGTGCGCTATTGGCAAGCCCGCAGGTCGGCGCCGATGGACGATGGTCCTATCGGCTCGCGCCGAACTACACTGGCAGTCTGACCGTCTCCACGGTGCCCGCCGAAGGGTGGAGAGCGATTTCCGAGCGACCGGGCTCACTGCCGGGCTTGGTGAACAGCGATCCACATGATGGCTCGTTCAGCTTCACCCCTTCGCCTGAGACCGATTACAGCGGACTTACCTTAGGCATTATTCCACTTCCCACTTTGAGTGAGGACCGTGACGCGCACATCGGCGCGGGCCAAATCGCCCTTTTGCCGCATCTCTATCGAGCCAGTTCATCTGGCATCACCACCTTTACCGTAGAGAACATTTCCGAGCCTGCGGTCGGTGCATTTTCAGTTGCGCTCTTTATCGACAACGATTGCGATGGCGCGCCCGACACCCCGCTGAACGTGCCAATTTCCGTTCAAGCGGGGGACGAACTCTGCCTGATCTCGAGGGTCTCGGCGGGTGGCGGCCTGCCTCCGGGCAGCGCTTTGACCTACGAGGTGCAAGCCGCCACGGACTTTTCCGGAACCACTGCTTCGCACATTACAACCGATACGGATCGCGTGACGGTCGAAGTCGGTGGCAGTCAGCTCGTTCTGGTGAAAACTGTACAGAACGAAACGCAAGGCACGGGTGAGGGCTATTCAAATCAAGCCTCGCCCGGGGATGTACTGGTCTACCGCATCACAGTGGTGAACCCGAGCCAGCGCATTGCATCCGCCATCGTCATTTACGACCGAACGCCGCCCTATACTCAATTGGCGGAGGCTGTAGCCACGCCGCAAACCGTGAGCCCCTCGCTGATCTGCGATCTCGCAACCCCAAGCGACAACCTACCGGGATATGAAGGCCCCCTGCGGTGGGATTGCAGCGGGACGCATGCCGCAGGCGCCGAAGGGAGTGTTTTTTTCAAGGTCCGCGTGACACCTTGATCGGAACCGCCGTTCAGACAGTCGACGCAGAAAGTGGGATCTTGATCTTTACGATTAACCCCTTGTCTTGCGGCACCAGTTCGGCTTGCCCGCCGTGACGGCGCAGGACATCTTTAACAATTGCAAGACCAAGACCACTGCCTTGCCCTTCGCTTAGTTGGCCAAACCTCTCAAACGCGGCTTCGGCACTGTCTTCGGGAATGCCGGTGCCGTCATCTTCTACAGCCAAAACCGCAAATCGCCCCTCTACCATGGTGCTGACGCGGATCGCGGTGAGGCCGCCGCCGCCATGGGTCAGCGCGTTTTCAAGCAAATTGGTGATCGCTTCGGCGAGCAGCACAGTGTCGCCCGCAACGTGGAGCGGCGTGGTGCTTGGTTCAAAGCCAAAGCCAATGTCCCGCGACAGGACGGTGGGGGCAAAGTCACTGCACACTTCGGCAGCGACAGCGTTGAGCTCAAGCGTATCGAATGCAGGGGCCTCGTCGTAGCGCAACCGTTCAAGAGACAGCAACTGGTTGGCCAGCCGCGCTGATTTGCGGGCCGCAGCAATCAATTCGCGTTCTCTCAACCGACGCTCTTGCGGGTCGCTGACATCTGGCAAAACCTCGGCCAATGACAACAGTGCGGAGGCGGGGTTGCGCAGTTGATGCGCGGCGTTGGAAATAAAGACCTGATGGTCCTCGATGCTCTGGCGCACCTGCCCGAAAAGCCGGTTCAATGTGGCGACGATACCAAAGGCCTCAGCCGGGACCGGGCGGCGGATATCACGCAAGTCATCGGGGGATCGGTGTTGGATCGCATCTTGCAAATCGTTCAAGGGGCGCAGGCCGATCTTCACCCCGAACCAGACCACCAAAGCAAGGGCCGCCATCAGACTGGCGATCAAAGCCGCCGCGCGGCGCGCCAAGGCGGCGGCGAAGGCATTGCGATCACTGTCCCTTTGCCAGACTGTGACAATCGTATCGCCCGTCAGGTTGCCGATGGTCGTACTCTCCCGCATCCGCAAAACGCGCACAGGCTCGCCCCGATATTCAGCCATCGTGTAGTTCAGCCGATCCTCGCCCGCCCGACCGCCAGAGACGGGGGGATAGGCATAGCCGGTAATGTAGATGCCACCGGGACCGGTGACGTGGTAAAAAGCTCACCACCCCCGGCATCCGAGACGAAATCCCGCGTGCTGGGCGAAAGCGCATCCCCGCCAGAAATCGCCACATCGCGTGAGATCGCCAAAGCCGCGGCCAACAGGCTGCGGTCGAACAGGGTTTCAGAGGTGCGCTGCGCCACTTCAAAGCGCCAAAACCCCAGAACGATCGAAAGCAACAGCAGCGGCGGCAGGATCAGCATGAACAGCCTAGAGCGCAGCGACATCGAGGTCATGCGCTATCGACCTCCAGCATATAGCCCAGCCCGCGCGCCGCTTTAATGCGGATGCCGAAGGGCTCCAACCGTTTGCGAAGACGGGAGACATGCGGCTCGATTGCGCTGTCTTCCTGCGCGGCCCCGGTGCCATAGACATGGGTGATCAGTTGTGATTTCGAGACGATCCGCCCGCGCCTTTCCAGCAGGCATTCAAGCGTCGCCAGTTCTTTGCGGGGGAAGGCCAGTGGCTGTTCATCCTTCAACAACTGGCGGTTAGTGCGGTCAAAGACCAAGGGACCAATCGCGTCGCGGGCGGCGAACTCAAGGTTCTTGCGCCGCGCCATGGCCCGGAGCCGCGCCTCCAACTCATCCATCTCGAAGGGCTTGGTCAGATAATCATCGGCCCCGGCATCCAGCCCGGCCACCCGCTCTGAAGTCTCTGCCCGCGCGGTCAGCAGGATCACCGGCGTTCCATCGCCGCGGCGGCGCAGGCGGCTCAGAACCTCCAGCCCATCACAGCCGGGCAAGTTGCAATCCAGCACGATTAGATCTGCCCCCTCATGGCGCAGAAATGCATCGGCCTCTTCCCCGTCGTGCAGCAGGTCTACTGCATGGCCGCGATCCCGCAGGCGATGGGCAATTCCTTGGGCAAGGGCTTCATTGTCTTCGATGACTGTAATGCGCATGATTAAAACTTAATCCTAATGCGCAAGTTTCGCGCAAGGTTGGAAAGGCAGAGTGCCCGTGTTGGAGGAGGGATTCGTTCCCTAAACAAATCCGAACGACGGCAGACGTGAAAGTCTGACCGGTACAGAATGTCTACGGGAGGACACCTATGACTATCAAGTATTTCGCCGCCACCGCTGCATCCGCCGCCTGCCTCGCCGCCCCGGCGCTGGCCGAGGTCGATTTTGCAGGCAAAACCATCGAGTGGGTCATCCCCTTCTCGGAAACCGGCGGCTCGGCCAAATGGGCCAACTTCTTTGCGCCGCTTTTGTCCGAAGAACTGCCCGGCAACCCCACGGTCGTCGTCAAGTTCATGCCGGGTGCAGGTTCAACCAAAGGCGCCAACTGGTTCCAAGAGCAAGAGCATGACGAGGGCACGGTCCTTTTTGGCACCTCCGGTTCGACCCAGTTCCCCTACCTGTTGGACGATCCGCGGGTGCGCTATGAGTACAGCGACTGGAACCCGGTCATGGCCTCGGGCACCGGCGGGGTCGCTTATCTGAACCCCACGGACGGTGAGAAATTCGACGGCACCGCCAATAACCTCAAAGACGTCAACTTCATCTACGGCTCGCAGGGGGCCACCCGCCTTGACCTCGTGCCGCTGCTGGCATGGGAAATGCTGGGCATGAACGTCGAGCCTGTCTTTGGCATCAAGGGCCGTGGCGATGGCCGTTTGATGTTTGAGCGCGGCGAGGCCACGATCGACTATCAGACCTCGTCGAGCTACCTCGGCGCCTCTGCGGATCTCGTCGAAAAAGGTCAGGCCGTGCCGATGATGACATGGGGCGCGCTGGACGAGGACGGCAACATCGTTCGCGACCCCACCTTCCCCGACATCGCGACTTTCAAGGAAGTTTGCGAAGCGACCGAAGGCTGCGCCACCGAAGGCGAGGCATGGGACGCATGGAAAGCCTTCTTTATCGCAGGTTTCCCTGTGCAAAAGATCGCCTTCCTGCCCGCAGGCACCCCCGACGATGTGATCGCGACCTACACGGCGGCCTTTGACGCGGTGCGCAACCGCGAAGACTTTGCCCAGATTGCCGAGAAACGTGTCGGTAAGTACCCCGTCTTCGTAGGCGAAGGCGCGGCAAAGGCGACGCAGCGCGGCACGACCGTCTCTGCGGAGGCGAAAGCCTTCGTCACCAACTGGCTGCAAGAAGCCTATGGCGTTTCGCTGAAGTAAGCGGAACCCTCTCGGCCCCGGGTCAATCCCGGGGCCACCCCCTTATTCTAACATTTCGAGGTCGGTGCGATGGATCTGTTCGCAACCGCTCTGCCTGCGCTTGGCGAGGCATGGGCTCTAATTCTGCAACCTATGGTTCTGGGATATCTGGTGCTGGGCGTGGTCATGGGCCTCGCTGTCGGGGTCTTTCCCGGCCTCGGCGGGATCGCGGGGCTGTCGCTGCTTTTGCCTTTCATGTTCGGCATGGACCCTGTGCTGGGTCTGGCGCTGATGATCGGCATGGTCGCGGTGGTGCCAACCTCTGACACATTCGCCTCGGTCCTCATGGGCATACCAGGGTCTTCGGCCAGCCAAGCCACGGTGCTCGATGGCTTTCCGATGGCCAAAAAGGGACAAGCCGCACGGGCGCTTTCGGCGGCTTTCACCTCATCGCTCTTCGGCGGTCTGGTTGGCGCGGCTTTCTTGACGATGTTCATCGTCATCGCGCGGCCCATCGTCCTGTCCTTCGGCCTGCCCGAAATGCTGATGATCTCGATCCTCGGCCTGTCGATGGTGGCGGTGTTGGCGGGGCGCGTAGCGCTCAAAGGTCTGGCGGCGGCGGGCCTCGGCCTGCTGATCGGCACCATCGGTGAGGCCGACGCGGGCGGCTCCCTGCGGATGGCGACCTATGACATTCCCTACCTGACGGACGGCTTGAAACTGGTAATCGTCGGCCTTGGCATCTTTGCCGTGCCAGAAATCGTCTCGCTTCTGCGCCAAGACCGGGCGATTTCCAAAGAAGCCAAACTCGGCGCGGGCTGGGGTGAAGGCGTGCGCGACTGGGTTGCCAACAAATGGCTGTCGGTGCGCTGCTCGTTGATCGGCGTGGTCGTCGGTGTCATCCCCGGCCTTGGTGGATCAGTCGTTGACTGGATCGCCTATGGCCACGCGGTTCAAACGACGAAAGACAAATCGAATTTCGGCAAAGGCGAAGTGCGCGGCGTGATCGGGCCGGAAAGCTCGAACAACGCGAAAGAGGGCGGCGGCTTGGTCCCTACCCTGCTCTTCGGCATTCCGGGTTCTGGCTCGATGGCAATTTTCATCGGTGCCATCGCGCTTTTGGGCTCTGGCGAGATCGAAGTCGGCCCCTCGATGCTGCGCGACAACCTCGACATCACCTATTCCATCGTCTGGTTGCTGGCGCTGGCCAACGTCGTCGGCACGCTCTTGTGCATCGCGGCCTCGGGCGGCATTGCCAAGCTGACCACCATCCGCTTCACCTATCTCGCGCCGTTCCTGTTCATGCTGATCTCTTTCGCGGCGTTCCAGTCGGGGCAGAACTTCGAAGACATCCTCGCGCTCTTCGTGATCGGCCTGATCGGCATCTTCCTGCGCCGCTTTGACTGGTCGCGCCCAGCCTTCTTGATCGGTTTCGTGCTGTCCAACCCGGTCGAGAAATTCTCGAACCAAGCGTTCCAGATCGCATCGTTCCGGTTCCGCAAATCTTTTGAGGAAGGCATGGAGTATGTCTTCTCCCCTATCGTCATCGTGCTACTGATCATCACTGTGGTCTCTGTCGTGCTCGGACTACGTCAAGCCAAGTCGATCATGGCCGAGGGCGATGTTCAGTCCGGCTCCAAACGCGCGCCGTTGGTCTTTTTGCTGATCATCATGGGCTACGTCGTGGCCGCGCTGATCAATGCCTCGCTGATCCCCGACTACAACATGACCGACAAGATCGTGCCGCTGGTCGTGGGGGGCATCGCCTTGGCCGCGCTGCTGATCTTGCTGGTGCAGATGATCCTGCGGCCTGAAGGAGATTCGATCTTTGCCGACAAGGAAGTCTCAGGCGAGGACGCTGATGCACCCTATGGCCTCTGGAGCACGCTCGCGTGGTTCGTGGGGCTGATCGTCGCCACCTATTTCGTCGGCTTTATCCTCGCGCTCTTGGGCTTTTTGATCAGCTTCCTGCGGGTTCGTGCACAGGCGCATTGGCCGAAAACCCTGATCCTGACCGCCTGCGGCATCGCGCTGATGTGCGTCATGGCCGGGGCACTCAACCGTGATTTCCCGCCGGGTCTGCTGCAAGGCGCAGTCGACCTGCCCTGGCCGCTGAACTGAGGAGTTTAGAGATGACACAGACAGCTATCCCCTATCTCTTCATGCGCGGCGGCACATCGCGGGGGCCATACTTCAACCGCGCGGATCTGCCTGAGGATCGCGAAACATTGGCCGAAGTGCTGCTCGCCGTCGTCGGCTCCGGCCATCCGCTCAACATCGACGGCATCGGCGGCGGCGCGGCGGTGACCACCAAGGTCGCGATGCTTTCACCTTCGGAGGACGGTTGGGCCGATGTGGACTATTTCTTTGCTCAAGTTTCGGTCGAGGATCGGCTGGTCGATTTTAAACCGACCTGCGGCAATATCCTGTCGGGCGTCGGGCCAGCGGCGGTCGAGTTGGGCCTCGTCCAACCCACCGGCGATGTGACAGATGTCAAAATCCACGCCGTCAACACCGGGGCCAAGGTGCTGTCCAAAGTGCTAACCCCCGGCGGCGTGCTCACCTATGACGGCGACACCGAGATCGCGGGCGTGCCCGGTGCCGGTGCGGCTGTGGCACTGAATTTCATGGGGGTCGTCGGCTCTTCGACCGGGGCGTTTTTACCCACGGGCAACATCCGCGATACCTTTGACGGGATCGACGTCACCTGCATGGATGTCGCCATGCCGATGGTCATTGCCCGCGCGGCGGACTTTGGTCTGACGGGGTATGAAAGCGTCGCCGAACTCGACGCGAACAAAGATTTCTTCGCGCGGATGGAGGCAATTCGCCTTCAGGCCGGGGCCGCCATGGGCATGGGGGATGTGGCAAAATCCGTCACGCCGAAGTTCGGCCTGCTGGCCCCTGCCCGCGATGGCGGCACAATCGCGACGCGCTATTTTATGCCGTGGAACACGCACCCCTCCATGGCGGTGACCGGGGCGCAATGCCTCGCGTCCTGCGCGCTCACGCCCGGCAGTGTGGCCGATGGCCTGCTCGACCGCCCCACCCAAAGCCCCGCCGACGTTGTGCTCGAACATGCTTCTGGCACGATTGACGTGCTGGTGGATTATGACACGTCGGACGGCTTCGCGCTGAACTCTGCCGGTCTGCTGCGGACGGCGCGCAAGCTGGCGGATGGCTGTGTCTTTGTCCCCTCACGCATCTGGGAGGGTCGCTGACATGCCCGTGATGAACCTTCTTGTCGCCTTCAACGGCTCCGACGCCTCCATCGCCGCATTGCGCTATGCCGCCTCACTGGCCAAACAGCGCGGCGCGCATGTCACGGCGATCCTTGCCCATACCGCGCATGAGGTGATCGACCGCCGCTCGCGCTGGATCCCCGAAGAGGCCCGCGCCCTATTGGAGGCTGCCAACAGCGAAATCTTGGCCGAAGTCACCCGCCGGTTCGAAGAGCTACGCCCGGCACTTGATCTGGGCGACGCGCTAGATTTTCGCGATGAGACTGGCCGCGTCGACACGCTGCTTTCCGAAGGCGCGCGGTACTATGACATGCTGATCGTCGGTGCCCGCGCCGAGAGTGATGATGCCCATGTGACCCACCACCCAGACCGGATCGCGCTGCAATCCGGGCGACCGGTGATCGTGGTTCCGGCAGGCTATGACGCAGGCGCGCAGCATAGTCATGCGGCATTGGCGTGGGACGGCGGACGCGCCGCCGCGCGGGCACTGTCGGACAGCCTGCGCCTGCTTGAGGCCGATGGCCGGGTCAGCGTTTTGACGGTCGGCAAACGCACCTCTTGGCCGATCGCCGATCTGATGAGCCATCTTGACCGCCACGGCGTCGAAGCGGTGCATGAGAACTTTCCCACCACCCATCCGGTGGCGCAGACCCTGCTGTCCTACTGCGAGCGGCACGATCCCTCGCTGCTGGTGCTCGGTGCCTATGAGCACTCCAAATTCCGCGAAGATTTCCTTGGTGGCGTGACCGCCGAGGTGCTGGAAAAGATCAAAATCCCCGTTTTGTTGTCCCATTGAGAAGCGAATGATGACCAATTACGAGAAAATCCACGTCGCCCGCCGTGATCTGGAAAAACTGCGCGCCGAGTTGATCGCCAAAATCGGCACGCAGAAGGACCGCGACCCTGATCTGCTGATCCTGCATGAGCGGGTCAGCAAAGCGATCAACGCGCTTTCCGCATAGGGTGCCGGGATGAAGGTTCATATCCTCGACGACTGGTTCGACACCCTGCGCGGGTTGCCTTGCTTTGACCTGCTGGCGGGACACGACGTGACCGTCTGGACGGATCATCAGCCTGTCGAGGCGGTCTTGGCCGACCGTTTGCAGGATGCCGATTGCGTGGTGCTCTTTCGCGAGCGGACCAAGGTGACGCGGGGGCTGCTTGAGCGCCTGCCGAACCTGCGCCTGATTTCGCAACGCGGCGCTTATCCGCATGTGGATGTCGCGGCCTGCACCGATCAGGGCGTGCTGCTGTGTTCCAACAAAGGCGCGGATGGGGCCAACCACGCGGCAGCTGAACTAACCTTTGCACTGATCCTTTCAGCCATGCGGCAACTGCCGCAGCAGATGGCAAGCGCCAAGGCGGGCAACTGGCAGATGGGGGTCGGACGCAGCCTGCGCGGACGGCGGCTGGGGCTTTATGGCTATGGGCGCATCGGGCGTGTGGTGGCGGACTATGCCCGCGCCTTTGGCATGGAGGTTGTCTGGTGGGGCTCTGAAGCCGGACGCGCGCGGGCGAAAGCCGATGGGGAAACCGTCGCCGAAAGCCGCGCGGCGTTTTTCGGGTCCTGCGACGTGGTCTCCCTGCATCTCCGGCTGACACCTGAGACCCGCGGCAGTGTCACCGCGGAAGACCTCAGCGCCATGTCGCCCCGCGCGGTACTGGTGAACACCTCCCGCGCCGGACTGATTGCCGAAGGCGCGCTGCTGCAAGCGCTCAACGCCGGGCATCTGGGCGCAGCGGCGGTGGATGTCTTTGATACCGAGCCGTTAACGGATCCCAATGACCCGCTGCTCTCGCACCCCAGATTGATCGCCAGCCCGCATATCGGCTTTGTCACCGAAGACGAATTCGACAAGCAATTCACCGATATTTTCGAACAGGTGAATGGCTTTGCGGCAGGCGCGCCGATCCATATGATCAACCCTTCCGTCTACGCGCCATAAGTCCCGCAACCAGCGGCGCGCCGACGATCACCAACACGATGCGGGTGAGGTGGTGCGTGATGACAAAACCCAGATCCGCGCCGGTGACGATGGCCAGCACCGTCATCTCGGCCTGCCCGCCCGGCGCGAAGGCAAGGAACGCCTCGACCGGATCGCCCAACCCGGCCCAAGTGACGAGCCCGGTGAAACCTGCGGCCAAGACGGCGAGCACCAGCACATAGGCGATGCCTGCCAGCACCACCCGTGTCAGCTCGCCCCATGTCACGCCCAGAAAATGCACGCCGATTCCGCAGCCGATAAAGAACTGCGCGGCAAGGATGGCCTCGGCTGGCGGGCGGCTGTGGATCAGGCCCGAGAGTGACAGAATGGCGGTCACGATCATGGGGCCAAGGATGGACGCGCCGAACAGGCCGATCCGCTCTCCTCCCTTCCAACCGATCAGGGCTGCGGCCGCCATCAAGGCCATCTCCCCCACCGGCAGTTCCGTTACCGGCGCGCCGATGGGATTGGTCAGCCCTGCCCCGTATGCCAGCGTCAGGAAAGCAGGCGCGAGGGTGACGATGATCAACACCCGCGTGGCATGGATCAATGACAACGCCCGCGGATCGCCCCCTGCTTCGGTGCCGAAGATCACCATGTCCTGCAAGCCGCCCGGCATCGCGGCGTAATAGGCCGTCGGCGCGTCGAACCCCCAAACATGCCGAAAGAAAGGGACGCCGATAATCCCGATCAGCGCAATAAAGACCGGGACCAGCGCCACCGACATCGCCATCTGTGGCAGTTGGTGGAAAAGGTCAGGCGTGATCGAGGCCCCCACCGCCACCCCAAGGATCGTGCGCGCCGCGACCGAGACTTGGCCGAAGCCTTTGATCGGCACGTTCGACAATGCCGCGATAAGGCAGGCGGCCATCGGCCCGAAAAGGAATGGCAGCGGCAGATCGAGCCACCAAAAGAGCAAAGTTCCAGCCGCGGCGAGGATCAAGGTCAGCGCACGACGGCGGGTCGGTTGGGAGAGGCGCATAGGGTTCAACTCACTTCTTCTTCCGGGCTTGACCCTTTCTGGATACGATTGTATCCACCTGTATGCAATACCTATCGGAGGGGGTTTCATGAGCGAAGAAGACCGCACACCGCAAGGCAACTCTGCCTACAATCAGTTGATGGATGAACTTCGCGCCGGACGGCTCAACCCCGGCGACCGCCTGCGTGAAACGGAGTTGGCCGAGCGCTTGGGCGTCTCCCGGACCCCCGTGCGCGAAGCGATCCGACAGTTGGAGGCCGATGGCGTCGTGGCCCATATCCCCCGCCAAGGGGCGAGTATCCGCACACTGGACTATGCTGAGGTGATGGAGCTTTACGAGATGCGCGCCGTGTTGGAGGGCACCGCCGCGCGGCTGGCCGCCCGCGCCGCCTCGGATATCGAAATCGAAGAACTTCAGGACATGAACCAGTCGCTCGCCACCTTGGGCAACGTGCCCGAAGCCTTCACCCTCAACCGCCAGTTCCACGCAGCCCTTCTGGACGCCGCGAAGAACCGTTTCCTGACCCGGTCGATCCATACGCTGCAAAAGACGCTGATGATCCTCGGCCCGACGACGTTGACCGACCCTGCCCGCGCCGAGAATGCGGTGGAAGAGCACTTTGGCGTCCTCGACGCGATCAAGGCCCGTGATGCCGCCCTCGCCGAAGCAGCGATGCGCGCGCATATCGAAGCGGCCCAACGGGTCCGGGTTCGTGCCCTGCGCGCGCAGCCCTCGCGTGATGAGACCTATGACGGAGACCTGCTGTGACCGAAGCTTACGATATCGTCGTGATCGGCGGCGGCAATGCGGCGCTTTGTGCCGCGATCACCGCCGCCGAGGCCGGTGCCCGCGTCTTGATCCTAGAGACCGCGCCAAAGCCTTACCGAGGAGGTAATTCGCGCCACACCCGGAACTTCCGCTGCATGCACCACGGGCCGCTGGGGCCGTTGGTGGAGAGCTACACCGAAGAGGAATACCTCGCCGATCTGATGAAGGTGACGGGCGGCAAGACGGATGAGCACCTCGCCCGCCTCGCCATCCGCACCTCAGAGGAATGCCTACCCTGGATGGAGGAACATGGCGTCCGCTTTCAGCCATCGCTCTCTGGCACCCTGTCACTGGCCCGCACCAACGCCTTCTTCCGTGGCGGTGGCAAAAGCCTTGTGAATGCGTATTACCGCACCGCCGAGGGTTTAGGCGTGGATGTGCTTTATGAAGCTGCCGTGACCCATCTCGAACTGGAAGGCGACCGGGTGACGCGGGTGGACTATACGCATGAGGGGGCGGCCAAGAGTCTCTCGCCCAAATCCGTCGTCGTTGCCTCTGGCGGCTTTCAGGCGGATACCGACTGGCTCGCCCGCGCATGGGGGCCAGCGGCAAAGAATTTCCTGATCCGGGGAACGCCCTATAACCGCGGCGTGGTACTGGCGGACCTGCTGGACCAAGGCATCGCACAGGTGGGCGACCCGACGCAGTGCCACGCGGTCGCCATCGACGGGCGCGCGCCAAAGTTCGACGGCGGAATCGTCACGCGGTTGGATTGCGTGCCCTTCTCCATCGTCGTTAACAAGGACGCACAGCGGTTCTATGACGAGGGCGAGGATGTCTGGCCCAAACGCTACGCCATCTGGGGCCGTCTGGTGGCCGCCCAGCCCGATCAGGTCGGCTATGTCATCATCGACGCGAAATCGCTGAACCTGTTCATGCCTTCGGTCTTCCCACCGATCAAAGCCGATACGCTGGCGGAACTGGCGGGAAAGATGGGCCTGCCTGCTGATGCGCTGGAGCACACCGTGGCCGAGTTCAACGAAGCCTGCGGCGATCAAAGTAACTTCCACCCAACCGAACTTGATGGCGTGGCGACCACGGGTCTGACCCCGCCCAAGACAAACTGGGCGCGACCGATCACCGAGCCGCCGTTCTACGGCTATTCCCTCAGGACCGGCGTCACCTTTACCTACCTTGGCCTGAAAGTAGATGAAAACGCGCAATGCTCCATCGGCGACCGCCCTGTCAGCAACCTCTGGGCGGCGGGCGAAACCATGGCGGGCTCGATCTTGGGCCAAGGCTATCTTGCCGGATTTGGCATGACCATCGGCACCGTCTTCGGACGTATCGCAGGCAAGGAGGCCGCAGCCCATGCAAATTGATCTACTCCAAGAAGCACGCCGTCAGGCCGAAATCTGCAACGCCTGCCGCTATTGCGAGGGCTACTGTTCGGTCTTCCCTGCCCTTCAGGCCGAACGCGCCTTTTCTGACGGGGATTTAACGCAACTGGCGAACCTTTGTCACAACTGCCGGGGCTGCTATTACGCCTGCCAATACACCGCTCCGCATGAGTTTGACCTGAACCTGCCCCAAGCCTTGGCCGATGTGCGCCAAGACAGTTGGGAGGAGTTCGCCTTTCCACGTGCCGCCGGGAAAACGTTCCAGAAAAACGGCCTCGCCATCGTGCTCGCCACTGTCGTGGGCTTTGCCCTGCTGTTCTGGGCTGCCCGTGCGCTGGCCGCCGCAGGAGGCGAAGGTTTCTATGCGGTGCTGTCTCACAATGCGATGGTGTCGATCTTTCTGCCCGCCTTTCTGTTTCCGCTGATCAGCATCGCCATCGGGCTGCGCCGTTACTGGCAAACCGTCGGCGGTGCCCCGGTTCGCCTCTCGCATCTGCGCGGGGCCGTTGCCTCAATCGCGTATATGCGCAATCTCAAGGGCGGGCACGGCGACGGTTGCAACTTTGAAGACGAAGACCGTTTCACCCACACCCGCCGCTATGCGCATCAGGCAATCATGTACGGCTTTCTGTTGTGCTTTGCTTCGACCAGCGTGGCGACGCTTATGCACTACCTGCTTGGTATGCCCGCTCCTTACGGGCTGTTCTCCGCCCCCAAAATCCTTGGACTGTCGGGCGGTGTTCTGTTGGTGTTGGGCTGTGGCAAGATGGTCTGGCTCAAGCTGCGGTCGGACAAATCGCTCGGTGCGACCAATGCCTTTGGCGGAGAGATCGCCTTTACCGGGTTGCTGGGGTTTGTCGGGCTGAGCGGGCTGTTGCTCTATGCGGCAAGCGGTTCTGGCTGGATGCCGGGGCTGTTGGTTATACACCTCGGCGCTGTGCTCGCGTTCTTTTTGCTGACACCCTTCACCAAAATGGCCCATGGTTTTTACCGAATGGCGGCTTTGGTAAGGGATGCGCAGCGGCGTGAGGCGGTTTGAGCGAAATGGTACAGCGCGGGCGGGGCGCGCGGCGGCGCAGGTTCATGACAAAACCGATGTTGGGAATTTTCATCCTCTGAGCCGATAAGGCCAGCATTGGGTTTTACCCAGCATCCAATTGCGGTAAAAAGCGCCTATCCGCTGAAGCTTAGGCTTTGGCGGCTTACAGGGTCGGGCGTTGCATGGAGCCGGAACATTGAGTTTTACAGCGCCTGATTCCGACCAATTGCCCCGCACATTGAACGATTATTACAGCCGTGCACGCGCAGGGATGAGCCCGCGCAACCGCGCGTATTTCTTGGCCGGTGCCGGGGATGGGCAGACTGCTTCAGCCAATGAAACCGCTTTTCAGCAGGCTGAGGTCACGCCACGGATGTTGCGCGATCTGCGGGGCGGGTCGACAGAGGTGTCGCTGCTGGGACAAAAGCTTGTTGCGCCCTTTCTGATTGCGCCCTTTGCCTATCACCGACTGCTGCATGACGCAGGCGAGAGCGCAACCGCCCGCGCGGCCGAGGCCCAGTCGATCAAGATGGTGCTGAGCGCGCAGAGCAGCGAACCACTCGACAGGGTGCGCAGCAGCGGCCCCGGCAGTGACTGGTTTCAGCTGCACTGGTTGGGGAGCAGAGAGGCCACGCAAGCGCTTGCGCAGATGGCACTGGACGCGGGTTTCACCAGATTGATCCTGACCATTGATGCGCCCGTCCAAGGGGTGCGGGACCGCGAAATCGAGGCGCAGTTTCAGCTGCCGCCCGATGTCAGCGCGGTCAATCTCGCGCGGTTCACGCCGCCTGCCTTCACGTCGCGTGAAGACGCGCAGTCGATCATTTTTGACCACATCGCCGAGACCCTGCCCACATGGGCTGATATCGCTTGGCTGATCGAGACGTTAGAGGCTCCGCTGCTGCTGAAAGGCGTACTGCATCCCGAAGATGCAGCGCAGGCGCAGAGGATCGGCGCGGCGGGCGTTATCGTGTCAAACCATGGTGGCCGGGTGCTGGACCGCGCGCCCTCAACGCTAAGCGCCCTGCCCGCCATAGTTGCCAAGGTCGGACCGGATTACCCTGTGTTGATGGACGGAGGCATCCGGCGCGGGGTCGATATCCTGATCGCGCTGGCGCTCGGGGCAAAGGCCGTTTTGATCGGGCGGCCCATCGCCTGCGGATTGGCGGTGGCTGGCGATCTGGGCGTCAGCCATGTGTTGCGCTTGCTGCGCGACGAGTTGGAAATCGCTATGTTGCTAAGCGGCTGCGCAACGGTGCAAGACATAGAACGCGATATGGTTCACCTGAAACTATAACGCAGCGGGATGATCAGCGTGAATTCGTCGCCTTTCAGATAGTTGGGCGGCGTGGGCATCTTTTCCAGCGTCTTGACCGTCTGCACGGCAGCCATGTCGAGGATTTCTGAACCCGAGGATTGCGCCACCTCGGCCGCGATCAGCGCCCCATAGCGGTCCAGCGTGAAGCGCACCTGAACCTCGCCTTCGATCCGGTCGCTGCGCGCCTTGGCCGGATAGGTTTTGCCACCGCTGATCAACAACACGATGCTTTTCTGCCAGTCGCGGATCTCTTCCGTCTGTTCGGCGGTCAGCCCTTCACTTTCAGCCTTGGCGGTTTCCGCTTCGGTGTCAGCCTCAACCCCGGCGACAGATTGCTCAGAGGCCTGCCGCGCCTCGGCGCCGATCTGGCTTTCCGCGTCGATTTGCTCGGGGTCCTGCTCGGCGGCGATCTCTTCGGCCACCTCCTCCGTCTCGGCTTCGGGCTCGGGGGCGGCCACGCCGAATTTCAGGCTCTCGTCCTCAACGTCATAGGGTATCTGACTTAGAATTGGCTGTTCGGCGGCCTTAGCGGCCTCCAAAACTTCAGGGCTTTCGGTTACCGTCGGTGCCTCCTGGGCCTCGATTTGCGCCACGCTGTCTTCTTGCAAGGCCGAGGGGGCCGCGATGATGTCCGACAGATCGAACATCATCGCGCCGGTAATCCCCTCTGTCTTGGGCTCGGCGGGTTCTGCGGCGGGGGGCTGATCAAGCAGCAAGACGGGAAGCCCTGCATGCAGCGCACCGCTTAGGGCGATCGCGACGCCCCAGAAAACGGGCCTGACGCTGCGCGAGGCGTAGGTCAGGCTCACTGCGCCGCCTCCGGCTCAGGCATGGCTGCCTCTTCTACATTTTCATCCAGTCCGACCAGCCCGACTTTCAGAAACCCGTCTGCGCGCAGGATGTTCATCACCCGCATGAACTCACCATAGGGCACGGATTTATCCGCGCGGATGAAGATCCGCGTGTCGCGTTTTTGCAAGGTGGCGATGCCGACGTCGATATAAAGCCTGTCGTGCGTCGTGGCCGTCTCGCCCACTGAAAGGGCGAGGTCTTCAGTGATGGTGATGAAAACCGGCTCGGCGGGGCGCTCCGGGGCTTCGGCGACCGCTACGGGCAGTTCCACCGGGATGTCGACCGTCGACAGCGGGGCCGCGATCATGAAGATGATCAGCAGAACCAACATGACATCGATAAAGGGGGTGACGTTGATCTCGCTGTTTTCGCTGAGATCGCCATCGTCGTCACCGCGCAGCCGCGCACCCACGCCGCCTACTCCGCCGCCGGGGCTGAAACGGACCCCAGATGGTAGGCGGGTCGTGCCCCTGCCATCTCGTCATCGGCAAGGTCCAGATCGCGCGACAAGGTCCGCTCGACCAGCGCGCCCGCATCGGCCAGCATCACCTTATAGCCCCCAAGCCCCGCGCGAGGATGTTGTAAAAAATTACCGCAGGGATCGCCGCGACAAGGCCGATGGCCGTGGCCAACAACGCCTCGGCAATGCCCGGCGCGACGATGGCCAGATTGGTGGTGTTGCTTTCTGAGATCGAGATGAAGCTGTTCATGATCCCCCAAACGGTGCCGAACAGCCCAACAAAGGGTGCAACCGAGCCGACATTGGCCAAGACCCCAGCCCCCAGCCCCATGCGCCGGGCGGCCCCGGCCTCAATCCGCGCGATTTCCGACCCCACGCGCTCCTTGATCCCGGCCTTAATCCCCGTCTTCATCCCGGCACTCGTGCCCGAGGCTGCGCGCTCACGCTCGGCTGCGCGCACCATCTGCCCCATGACGCCTTTGCGTTTGGCGAAACGCGCACGCGCCGCAACCAGCGAGCCTGCCTTGTCCAGATCGCGATACCGGCGGCGCAGCACGCCGCGTTCCCATCGCAGGATCATCACCCGTGCGACAAAAATCACCCAGACCAGAGCTGAGGCAAAGAGCAGCGACAGCATGACGCCTTTGACAACCCAATCGGCCGCCATGAACATGCCAAGGGGCGACATCTCGTCATGCTCGGCCTGCTCAAGCAGCGTGGTCACCGTCTCAAGATCGAAAGCGGCGGCGGGGGCTGCGGCGATACAAAGGGCAGCAGCGGGAAAAACCAGAGAAAGCTTCATCGTTTAAGTCTCGGCCCATGTGCGAATAAGGTTGTGATAGATGCCGGTCAGACGCACCGTTTCGGGATCATTTGCCCCGATGCTGTCGCTGAGCGCCTGAATGGATTGATCCAGATCGAACAGGATGCGGCGGTTCGCGTCAGAGCGGATCATGCTTTGCAGCCAGAAAAAGGACGACACACGCGCCCCTCGGGTCACGGGGGTGACCTCATGCAGGCTGGTGGCCGGATAGAGGATCATATCCCCCGCAGGCAGTTTCACGGTCTGGCGGCCATAGTGATCCTCGATCACCAATTCGCCGCCGTCGTAGTCTTCTGGCTCGCTAAGAAATAGCGTCATCGACAGATCGGTGCGCAGCCGTTCCTGTGTCAGCGGATTGACCCGAATGGCATTGTCGATATGCGCCCCAAAGGTTTCGGCCTGCGCGTATTTGTTGAACATCGGCGGCAGGATTTTTGCGGGCAGCGCGGCAGACAGAAACAGCGGATCACTGGTCAGCTTTTGCAAGATGAACTTGCCCAATGTTTGCGCCGTGTCCGAGGTTGGCGGCAATTGTTGATTGCGTTTGACCTCCCGTGATTGCGCGCCTGCGGTCTTGGCTCCGTCCTCCCAATCAGCTGCATCAAGATGCGCGCGGACCTGTTTGACGTCGTCTTTGCTCAGGATCGAAGGGATCGTGATCAGCATATCATACCTCTTGCTGTCAGCGGGCAACCCCAGGAGGGCTGCCCGCCTTGATGGCTGCGGTTTAGAACTTCATTTCCAGAGAGAAGGAAACTTCACGGCCCGGCGCGACATAGGTGAATGGCGTGCCCGAACGGTAGGCAGCGTCATAGACCGTTTCATCCGCGACATTGGTGACGGCCATCTTCAACATGGTGTTGTCGGCGAATTCGTATTCACCCAGCAAGTCAAAGGTAAATGCGTCGGGAATGGACCGGCCATTGGCGGCCACGCTGCCCAGATCAATCGCACCTTGATAGTTCACACGCCCGCCCAGCATCAGCTTGTCGGTCACCTGATAGGTGGCGAGAAGATTCAGCTGCTCATGCGCAACGTTCGCCACCGAGAGGCCGATGTTGTCGCTGTCGGCACTGCGCAAGACCTTGCTGTCCATGAAGTTGGCGCCGCCAAAAAGGCTCAACCGTTCGGTCACCTTGCCCGCAACGCCGAGTTCAAGACCCCGCATGCGGTACTTCAGCGTGTCGGAGGTGACGGTCGCACCGCGTGGCCCGATATCCTCTCGCGCTTGGTCTTTGGTGGTTTGATAGAGCGCCGCAGTGAACAGAAGGTTCGGCGTGAAGCTGTATTTCGCACCGATTTCAAGCGAGGTGTTCTCTTCGGGCGCAAGCCCTGACCCGTTATCATCCAGCCCGCCGTAAAAACCGCCGCCCGCTTCCAGTTCCTGCCCCGCCGGGTTGGTCGAAGTAGCCGCCGCTGCATAGATGTTCAGACGGTCGGTAAAGGCATAGGTCGCCCCCAAGTTCCAGTTCAGCATGACATCATCGCGCGACAGCTCATAGGCATCTTCGCCGGTGCCGCCACTACGAGAGATGTCATACATATCCACCCGCAGCCCGCCGTTGACCTTCAGGCGGTTCGACAGGGTCACGGTATCCAGCGCATAGAGGGAGGTGGTCTTGACCGTCGTTTCCGTAAGGTCCGTTCCCAATACGGGTTCTTCGCCGCTCCAGCAGCCTTCCCCGATGGGATCGGGATTGACGGCGCTGACGGTGCAGCCGCGTTGGCCAGCCGGTGGCTCATAATCCTCGCTGGAGAGGTTCGAGTAGCTCAACTTCTCAATCTCTTCGCGCGAGGTGGCAAGACCAAGCACATAAGAATGCGACGCGCCGGCGAATTGGGCGGCCCCGCTCAGTTCCAGAACGTTGGCAAGCACATCGGTTTGCTGGTTCCAGCTTTTGAAGCTGAGACCGACTTCCCAATCCTCGGGATTGGTGGAATCATTGTCGATCAGGCTGCTGGGTGCTGTCAAAACATAGTCGTTGGTCGACCGTGCCGCACGGAATGTGTTGGTCAGCGTCATGCCGTTGTCAAAGGCATAGTTTGCCTTGGCCGTGGCCACCGTCTCTTCGACAGTCTGGAAATCGCGGCCCCGTACCCCGTAGAAAGTATCCCGGTCGATGCCGTATTCCGTGACCGGACCGACCAGGCCCAGGTCTTCGTTGTTGACGTAGGGCACCCCCAATCGGGCGTCTGCTCGATCTTGGTGTAGCTCAGGTTGCCTTCCAAGGTCAGCGCATCGGTCGCCGCGAATTTCAGTGCCAGTGCAGCACCCCGGCGGTCATCGGTGATCTCATCGCGCCCGGCCACTTCGCCATCTTGCAGCATTCCGTTGAAACGCAGTTGCAGACGGTCGCTGATGACCTTGTTGGTGTCGATGGTCTGGCGCAGGGTGGTCGCGTCGGTGACAGTGGTCACCGTTTTGGTGAAATCAACATCCTGCGGGCTTTTGGAGATCAAATCGATCGCGCCGCCCGTGGTCCCGCGCCCGCCGACTGTGCCCGCCGGGCCTTTGGTGACTTCGACCTGCTCGGTGTTGAACGTCTCGGCGACACCGGTGCCGGGGCTGCGGATGCCATCGGTATAGGTGTCGTTATTGGCTTTGAACCCGCGGATATAGATGTTGTCTCCAAAGGAGTTCCCGCCCTCGCCGAAGCCAAGCGAAATGCCCGGTGTCGACCGCGCCAACTCGCGCACGCTGGTTGTGCCGGTGGTTTCCAAGACCTCTTGGGTGATCGCTGTCACCGTGCGCGGATTGTCTTTCAGCGGGCCGGGCATCCGACTGTTGGCAAGCGTGTTGGCTTTGAATGGGGCGTCTTGATCAACGTACGAACTGCCACCTGCCGCCGCTTTTGCGGCAGCGCGGGCCTGCGCATCGGCCAGTTCCTGCGCTTGGCGTTCCGCGGCTTCCTCGGCGGCGCAGACGGGGGTGCCCGCCAATGCAGCTGTGCAGACCGTGGGTTCAGCCGCCCGCGGCTGGGCCGCTCGGCGTGGCGCTGGCTGGGCGGCGCGCGGCGCAGGCTTTACCGCCGGCTGGGGGTTGGTTCTTCGGTCGTCTCGACCTCGACTGTTGGCAGGATGATCAGATCACTGTCCTGCGCGGCGCCGGGTGTGGCCATGCAGGCCATGGCCAAGGAGGCTCCGAAGCCCCCGACCACCAGCGTGGAATGTCTGTGAATTTTGTCTGTGCAGTTTTGGGTGTCGTTGGTACGGCGCATAAGTCCCTCGCGGAGAAGATTTTTTCTTGCTGACCGCGCTTCCAACGGCTGGCTATTTGAATGGGTCACCGCTTAATCTGAGTATTTTAGTAAGTAAAGATATTAATCCTATTAAAATAGTCAAGTATAGCGCCGTGTTGTGAAGCTACACCACTTGGGGAGCGGCGTTTGCGCCCGGGCGCGGGCAGTGAAAGATTTCACGACTGAGGCTGGATGGGCGGTGAAAGCGGCTGGGCTCTTGCGTGGTGGCAGCCTGCGTCTTCGCTATTCGGGCGGGGGCGCATCGAACCGGTGCCCTCAAGAACAAGCGGAAGTCTGGTTCACAGAGGGTGTTTTCGGCGTCGCGCAGCGCGTCTGCAGGCCACGATCAGTGAGACCGCTACGTGATTTCGTATCTCCGACATCGGAAAGCGCAAAACGTCTGAACCAGTGGGTACAGCACCCCGACATAAATAAAGCTCCAGACCCAAAGGACCTGAAGCTTTGACTTTTTAAATTGCGAGCACTTAGGCGCCCTCGGGCTTCAAAACCCTCGCAAATGAGCGCCACAACCCCGTTTAGCTACAGCCGCTGGTGCCGCCGCAGGTGTTGCACTTCATGCAGGTGCCGTTGCGAACCAGCGTATAGTTGCCGCATTCGCCGCAGGCTTCGCCTTCGTAGCCCTGCATCTTGGCCTTGGACCGCGCATCAAGGCTGACCCCGCCGGAACTGACAGCAGTGGAGGATTTCACCGCCAAGGCCATGTCACCGCTGCCGCTGATCTGTGGCGCGAGGCCCTGCAAGCCCGCATCTGTGTCCGCGCTTTGCCCGCCTTGCAGCACCACAAGATCTTGCGGCAGGCGGTTGCGCAGATACCCGGACGAGCTGATTTGCTTGAGCACCTCAAGCGATTTATTCGCCGCGTTCTCACTCAACTCGCTCACATTGCCAAGGTTCTCTTCCTCACCTCGACCCAGATCGTCAAAGGTCGCGCCTTCAGGCTTCACATGCGCCAGATCGGTCCGGTCGAGGTAGGACACGGCGAGTTCGCGGAACACATAGTCAAGGATCGAGGTCGCCTGTTTGATGCTGTCGTTGCCCTGCACCATGCCCGCGGGCTCGAATTTGGTGAAGGTGAAGGCGTCGACGAACTCCTCCAGCGGCACGCCGTATTGCAGGCCCACGGAAACCGCGATGGCGAAGTTGTTCATCATCGCCCGGAAACCCGCGCCTTCCTTGTGCATGTCGATGAAGATTTCACCCAGCTTGCCATCTTCGTATTCGCCGGTGCGCAGATAGACCTTATGCCCGCCGACATTCGCCTTCTGGGTATAGCCCTTGCGGCGCTGCGGCATCTTCTCGCGGTGCGATTTGATGATCTCTTTGACGATCACCTTTTCGACGATCTTCTCGGCCAACACGGCGGCTTTCTCATGCGCGTTGCCGCTTTCCAGCGTTTCGGCGGCGTCATCGTCGTCTTCGACCAGCGCGGCCGCCAGCGGCTGGCTCAGCTTTGAACCGTCGCGGTAAAGCGCATTGGCTTTGATCCCCAAGGACCAGCTTAGCTCATAGGCCTTTTGGCAGTCCTCGATGGTGGCGTCATTCGGCATGTTGATCGTCTTGGAGATCGCCCCCGAGATGAAGCTCTGAGCCGCCGCCATCATATGGATGTGGCTGTTGACCGACAGATAGCGTTTGCCCTTCTTGCCGCAGGGGTTGGCACAATCGAAGATGCCGTAATGCTCGGCCTTGAGGTGCGGCGCGCCTTCCAGCGTCATAGTGCCGCAGACGTGATCATTGGCCGCTTCGATATCCGCCTTGCTGAAACCGAGGGAGCGGAGCAGATCGAAGGTCGGGTCGTTCAGCTTTTCGGTCGGGATGCCCAGCACCTGCGTGCAGAACGCCTCGCCCAGCGTCCATTGGTTAAACACGAAACGGATATCAAATGCCTGCTTCAGCGCGGCATCCACCTTGGCCAACTCATTCGCGCCAAAGCCGTGGCCCGCCAGCGTGGTATGGTTGATCGCAGGCGCGTTGCCGATGGTGCCGTGGCCCACGGCGTAGCTGACGATCTCTTCGATCTGGGCCGACCCGTAGCCGAGTTTCTCAAGCGCTGCGGGCACGGATTGGTTGATGATCTTAAAGTACCCGCCCCCGGCGAGTTTCTTGAATTTCACCAGCGCGAAGTCCGGCTCGATCCCCGTGGTGTCACAATCCATCACCAGACCGATGGTGCCGGTGGGCGCGATGACAGAGGTCTGGGCGTTGCGGTAGCCATGCACCTCACCCAGTTTCAGCGCCTCGTCCCAACAGGATTTGGCGATGTCGACCAACCCGGCCTGTGGGCAATTGCCATGATCCAGCGGGACTGGCGTGACCGAAAGCTGCTCATAGCCATCCGCCTTGCCATAGGCGGCGGTACGGTGGTTGCGGATGACGCGCAGCATATGCTCAGCGTTCTTGGCATAGCCCGGAAAGGCCCCCAGTTCGCCCGCCATTTCCGCCGACGTTGCATAGGCCACGCCGGTCATGATCGCGGTCAACGCCCCGCCAAGGGCACGGCCCTCGTCACTGTCGTAGGAATAGCCCATGTTCATCAGCAGCCCGCCGATGTTCGCATAGCCAAGCCCCAGCGTGCGGAAGTCATAAGACCGCTGCGCGATCTCTTTGGAGGGGAACTGCGCCATCATCACGCTGATCTCAAGCGTCACGGTCCACAGACGCGAGGCATGCATGTAATCCTCGACCTGAAAAACGCCGTCCTTGAGGAAGGTCAGCAGGTTCATCGACGCCAAGTTGCAGGCCGTGTCATCAAGGAACATGTATTCCGAACAGGGGTTCGAGCCGCGGATCGCACCGTCTTCGGGGCAAGTGTGCCAGTCGTTCACCGTGTCGTGGTACTGGATCCCCGGATCGGCGCAGGCCCATGCGGCATGGCCGACCTGATCCCAAAGATCGCGGGCCCGGATGGTTTTCACCACACGGTTTTCGGTGCGGCTGATCAATTCCCAATCGGCGTCCTTTTCCACCGCCTTGAGGAAGGCGTTGGTGACCCGGATCGAGTTGTTGGAGTTCTGGCCCGAAACCGAGTTGTACGCCTCAGAGTCCCAATCGGTGTCATAGGTCGGGAATTCGATGCCGGTATGGCCCTGTTTGGCATAGTCCAGCACGCGCTTGACGTAGGTCTCGGGGATCGCGACCTTTTTGGCCTCGCGGATCGCGGCCTTCAGCTGGTCGTTCTTGGCCGGGTCGTAGGCATCCGCCTCGGCACCGTCCCATGCCTTGATCGCGTCGAACAACAGGTTCAGCTTCTGCTCATGCATCTTGGAGCCAGCGACGATGCTCGCCACCTTTTGCTCTTCGAGCACCTTCCAGTTGATGAAATCTTCGATATCGGGGTGGTCGGCGTCGACGATCACCATCTTCGCCGCGCGACGGGTGGTGCCGCCGGATTTGATGGCGCCAGCGGCGCGGTCCCCGATCTTGAGGAACCCCATCAAACCCGACGACTTGCCGCCGCCCGACAGCTTCTCGCCCTCTCCGCGGAGCGATGAAAAGTTGGTGCCCGTGCCTGAGCCGTATTTGAAAAGCCGCGCTTCACGGACCCAGAGGTCCATGATACCGCCGTCGCCCACCAGATCGTCGGCGACCGACTGGATGAAGCAGGCATGGGGCTGCGGGTGCTCATAGGAAGACTTCGAACGGGTCAGTTTCCCGGTCTTGTAGTCGACGTAGTAATGCCCCTGCGCCGGGCCATCGATGCCGTAGGCCCAGTGCAACCCGGTGTTGAACCATTGCGGGCTATTGGGGGCCGCGCGCTGGCTGGCCAACATGTGGCGCATTTCGTCGTAATAGGCGCGGGCGTCTTCTTCGGTCGAGAAATAACCGCCCTTCCAGCCCCAATAGGCCCAAGCGCCCGCCAGACGGTCAAAGACCTGCTTGGAAGAGGTCTCTCCCCCATCTCGGCGCCCTCGGCGGGGACCGAGCGCCAGAGGAACTCCGGCACGCCCTTTTCTTTGACGCGGCGCGTGGCGCTTGGCACGCCCGCTTTGCGGAAATACTTCTGCGCGATCACGTCGCTTGCGACCTGGCTCCAGGATTTCGGGACTTCGACGTTGTCGAGCTTGAACACCACCGAACCGTCAGGGTTGCGGATCTCTGACACCGTGGTGACAAAGTCCAAATCCGCATAGGCGTCCTGCCCGGCTTTGGTGAAATTCCGTTCAATCTTCATCGTCGCTGCCCTTTTCCAAACTTTTAAAATCCTAAGCCGACCCGCTCTAAGCAGACCGTCTCCCCCGCTTGTTGGCAGTTTGGGCAGAGCTTCGCCGTGCCACCTGCTGACGCGGGCGGCTGGAATCCCATTGAAACACTGGTGCTTGTATTCTGTCCCCACTGCCAAAGCGCCGGCTGCGTTACACACAACATCTTGTGGCGCTCTACTTGACCCCCACAAACTGACGTAGATAGACCTAATCGGTCAACGGTTTTTTTACGTTTTATTTCCGGCAAGACAGTTGACCGATGCGCCCCTATTTGCGCCATCCGCGCGCGAAGTGATTCAGCCTCAGGATATCCCCAAAGATACCCGCAAGCCCGGTGCAGCGTTGAATTCCAAATAATCCATTGCCCCGGCAGAGTTAGGGGCGGTGCTTGAGGGATTGGTCGAATTCATCCACAGGCCGAGACGCCCGAGAGAGCATCAGGCCCGCCGAAGCTGGCCACATATCGCCGCGGAAGGGGTCCAGCGCCCCTGCCCGTCAGCTCAATGCAAAACCGCGACAGAATCATCACGGTCTTCGCAGGCATTGGCGTAAATCTGCCAAAGCACAGGCGGCAGACACTATATCTTGTGCAGAATGGAAATATTCCAGCCGATACAGCCCCTAGATCGCTAAGGACTGAAATAATCTCAAGGCTGGAAGAAAGTGGTCGGAGCGAGAGGATTCGAACCTCCGACCCCCTGTACCCAAAACAGGTGCGCTACCAGGCTGCGCCACGCTCCGACTGGGGCTTCTTTAGCCATAAGCCCGCCGATTGAAAAGCCCCGATTGACCTTAAACTCAGAAAAACGACGAAGTCTTTAGCAAGGCCAGGCCGGGGTGTTCCCAGCAAAGGCCGGATGGCGGATTTCGCTGCCTTCCGTGATGCCCAGACGTTTCGCCAGACCGCCATTAATCTCCAAGACCGACAGCAGATCATCCCCGCCCGGAATCGGTGTCTCATCCAGTGGTATGGCGGAGTGGTGAATTTTCTGCACCACGCCCCTATCGTCGATGAACAACAGGTCGAGCGGGATCAGCGTATTGCGCATCCAAAAGCTCAGCGGTTGGGGGGTCTCATAGATAAAGAGCATCCCCGCACTCAGCGGCAGAGAGCGTCGGTGCATCAGTCCCTTGGCCCGCTCCGCCGTGTCATCCGCCACTTCGACGGAGAACCGCGCCTTGCCCCAGTCGCCCCGCAGGCTCACGCTATCGGCGCGACAGACCTCGGCCAGCGCCGCACCGGTCAGCAGCAGGCTGGCAAGCGCCGCCCCTGCAATATGCCCTGTCAGATGTCGTACCTTCAGCCGTCTATCACCGCGTCCCATGAACTTACCTCCGCCGCCAGATGGCCCCGATCGCCAACAATCACCCGCATGGCAAGCGCTTCGCCCGGTTGCAAATCACAAAGTCCGGATTGGCGCAGTACATCGATATGCAGAAACACATCTTCCGCGCAGCCAAAGACATTTGCAAACCCAAAACCCTTGGCCTTGTCGAACCATTTCACACGGGCGGGCTCGAACTCGGCAGCGGCAAGTTGATCGGGATCAAATCCTGCGAATTCGACCACGGCGGCGGGCGGCTCGCTGGGGGCGTGACGGCAAGCACCTCGACCGCCTGCGCGCCGCGGTCGGTCTGCTGCACCCGCACCGTCACCCGCGCCCCATCAGCGACAGAGCTTTGGCCGAAATTGCGCAGAACATTGACGTGCAGTAATATGTCGGCCCCGCCCGCATCGGCCACGACAAAGCCGAAGCCTTTGAGCGGATCGAACCATTTGACCACGCCCTCAAGGGGATCGCTTAGTCCCGGCGTTTCTGCCGGTTGGGTATCAGACACATCTTTCATCGCTAATCCGTGCCGTCCTATCAAGGATTGAGCCGTGTGACGGCCCAGGGCGCTGCGGCATCCGCGCGGCGCCATTGAAAACGGTCATGCAGGCGGAATTCGCCATCTGCCCAGAATTCGATTTCCAGCGGGGTGATCCGGTAGCCGCCCCAGAACGGCGGACGTTTAGGGTTCACCCCCTGCTGCGCGGTCACTTTGGCGACTTCGGCCATCAACGCCCCGCGCCCCGACAGAGGCTGCGATTGGCGCGAGGCCCAAGCCCCCAAACGGCTCTTGAGCGAGCGCGATGCGTAGTAGTCATCGGCCTTTGGCCCGTCTTCGCGGCTGATCAGCCCACGCACCCGCACCTGACGGCGCAGCGATTTCCAATGCATGACAAAGGCCGCCTTGCCCGCGCCATCCAGTTCTTGGGCCTTTTGGCTTTCGTAATTGGTGTAAAAGACAAAGGCGTCCGGTTCGATCTCTTTCAACAGCACCATGCGGGCGTTTGGCAGCCCTTGCGAATCTACCGTGCTCAGCGCGATGGCGTTGGGGTCATTCGGCTCACTCGTGTCTGCTTCGGAAAGCCAACGCTGCGCAATCGCAAAGGGATCGTCCCCCGCAAATATACCAGTCCGCGTTTCCATTCGGCATCCCCTCCTAGAGTGTTCGAGCCCGTAACCGGTTCTTCGCCGGAATCTGAGTTATTCGCTAAGACATTTGTTAACGATCGGCAACTCAAAGGACAACCTTACCCGATTTCCGTCAGTTAGCCGCCGATCTTATGGCAAATCACGGGGGTGAAGCCGCCTGTGCAGTCTTGATGGCCGCGCTGCAATCGCCTAGACCAAGACAACCTAAACGGAACATAGACAAGGCGGCGGAATGGGAAACGAATTAATGCGGGGCAAGCGCGGGCTCATCATGGGGCTTGCGAATGACAAATCCATCGCATGGGGCGTGGCCAAATCGCTGGCCGATGCGGGGGCTGAGCTGGCTTTTTCCTACCAAGGCGATGCGCTCAAGAAGCGCGTTGGTCCTTTGGCCGAACAGCTTGGCAGCGACATCGTTCTGCCCTGCGACGTCGGCGACGAAGCCTCGATCGACGCGATGTTTGATGGGCTGAAAGAACGCTGGGACGGGCTTGATTTCATCGTTCACGCCATCGGCTTTTCCGACAAGGGGGAACTGCGGGGCCGCTACGTCGACACCAGCCGCGGCAACTTCGCCATGTCGATGGATATCTCGGTATATTCCTTCACCGCCGTGATGCAGCGCGCGGAAAAGATGATGTCGCCCGGTGCCAGCGCCCTGACGCTGACCTACTACGGCGCCGAAAAGGTGATGCCGCATTATAATGTGATGGGTGTGGCCAAGGCCGCGTTGGAGGCGAGCGTTAAATACCTTGCCGAAGATCTGGGCAAGGACGGCATTCGCGTCAACGCGATCTCGGCGGGGCCGATCAAGACGCTGGCGGCCTCCGGCATCGGTGATTTCCGCTACATTATGAAATGGAACGAATACAACTCGCCCCTGCGCCGCAATGTCACCACCGAAGATGTCGGCAAGGCCGCCCTCTTCCTGCTGTCGGATCTGGGCAGCGGCACCACGGGAGAGAACCTGCATGTCGACGCGGGCTATCACGTTGTCGGCATGAAGGCGGTTGACGCGCCCGACATGTCCAAGGAATAAGCCGCCCAAATTAATTCGCGCGGGTGCCCGCGCCAGCTGCTGCAAAGGACCATCATGACCAAATCCAAGGACGCCTCGCGCCTGCCCCATGAAAAGGGCTTTCACATCTCCTGGGATCAGATCCACCGCGACAGCCGTGCGCTGGCGTGGCGGCTCGATGGTCTTGGTCCCGACGATGGCGCGTGGCGTGCCGTGGTGGCGATCACCCGCGGCGGCATGGCCCCCGCGATGATCGTCGCGCGTGAGTTGGATATCCGCACTGTCGATACGATCTCGGTCATGTCCTACCATTCGGGCGGCGGCGCCGCCGACCAGCGCCGCGAGGCCAAGGTCCTGAAATCCCCCGACGCTGAGATGATGGGCGATGGCACCGGCATCCTGATCGTCGATGATCTGGTCGACAGCGGCAAGACCATTGAACTGGTGCGCGAACTTTACCCCAACGCCCATTTCGCCACCGTCTATGCCAAGCCCGAGGGCGAGCCGCAGGTCGATACTTTCATCACCGGCGTCAGCCAAGACACGTGGATCTTCTTCCCGTGGGACATGGCGCTGCAATATGTCGAGCCCTACCGCGGCAAGGACTGAGGGGCCCTGCGCCACCTTCCCCTGCCCCTTACCTGACCGGATACACCTATGCCGCTTTCGCGCACCGCCACCACTTTCTTCCCTCCGGTGATGGAGGCGCGGCGCTGGCTGGATGGCGTGACATTCACCGATGACCGTCCGCTGATCAACGTGAGCCAAGCCGCCCCCGTCGATCCGCCCCCCGAGGGGCTGCGCCGGGCGATGGCCGAGGTCACGCTGAACAACGATGAGGCGCATCTCTATGGCCCCGTGCTGGGCTTGCCGGAACTGCGCGCCGAACTGGCGCGGCAGACGGCAGAGAAATACGCGGGCGTGGTGACCGACGAACAGGTCTGCATCACATCCGGGTGCAACCAAGCCTTTGCCGCCGCCATTGCCACGCTCTGCGGTGAAGGCGATGAGGTGATCATCCCGACGCCTTGGTACTTCAACCACAAAATGTGGCTCGACATGAGCGGGGTCACCGCCGTGCCGCTGCCCGTCGAAGCCGACATGCTGCCCGACCCCGACAAGGCCGCAGCCGCCATCACCCCACGCACCCGCGCCATCGCGCTGGTCACCCCCAATAACCCCGGTGGCGTGGAGTATCCCGCCGCCCTCGTGCAGGAATTCTTCGACCTCGCGCGCCGTCACGGCATCGCGCTGATCCTCGACGAGACCTACCGCGATTTTCACAGCCGCCCCGGCGCGCCGCATGCGCTGTTCCGCGACCCCGACTGGCACGACACGCTGATCCACCTCTATTCCTTTTCCAAAGCCTACCGCCTGACCGGCCACCGCGTCGGCGCGCTGATCGCCAGCACGGCGCGGCTGGCGGAGGTTGAGAAGTTTCTCGATACCGTGGCCATTTGCCCGGCGCAGATCGGCCAACACGGCGCGCTCTGGGGGATGCAGAACCTTGGCCCGTGGCTGGCAGATGAACGCGAAGAAATCCTTGCGCGCCGCGCCGCGATTGCTGCGCTGATGCCCAAGATCGAACCGCTGGGGTGGGAATTGCTCGGGCTCGGCGGCTATTTCGCCTATTTGCGACATCCCTTTGACCTCTCCTCGGCAGAACTGGCCCCGCAATTGGTGCGCGATGCAGGCGTGCTTTGCCTGCCCGGCACGATGTTCCAGCCCGAGGGAGACGCGCGCGGCGAAAGCCAGTTGCGCATCGCCTTTGCAAACCTCGACACCGCCGGTCTCGAAGTGCTTTTCGACAGGCTTGCAGCCCTGCCACGCAACGCATAGACAGGTCCGAAATTAACGAGGGACCGTGTCATGGCCAAAAAAGGCTTCAGCTTTTCGAAAACCGCCGTCTGGGCCTTGATGGCCCTTTTGATCTTGGGTCTTGGCGGCTTTGGTGCGATCAACCTCAGCGGCAATCTGCGCAGCATCGGCAGTGTCGGGGACAAGTCGATCTCGGTCGATCAATACGCCCGCCAATTGCAGCAGGAAATCCGCGCGATTGAAGCACAAACCGGCGAGAGCCTGTCCTTTGCCCGCGCCCAAGAAATGGGTCTGGACCGCGCCGTTCTGCAACGGATCGTCCGCAACCGCGCGCTGGATCACGAAGCCGACGAAATGGGCCTCTCTATCGGCGATGCCACCCTGCGCGACGAGATCGTGGCCATTTCGGCGTTCCAAGGGATCGATGGCAACTTCGACCGCGAAGGCTATCGTTTCGCCCTTCAGCAAAGCGGCATGAGCGAGGCCGAGTTCGAGCGTTCGATCCGCGAAGAGGCCGCGCGCGGCCTGTTGCAGCGTGCGGTTCTGGGCGGCGTCTCAATGCCTGACACCTACGCCCGCACGCTGGTTGACTACGTTGCCGAACAGCGCAGCTTCACTTGGGCCCGGCTGAGCGCGGATGACCTCGACACGCCCGTGGCCGCGCCGACAGAAGAAGAGCTTCAGGCCTATTACGACGCCAACACCGATGACTTCATGCTGCCCGCCAGCAAAGGCATCACCTACGCATGGCTCCGCCCCGAAGACCTGCTGGACGAGGTAGAGGTGCCCGAAGAAGAGCTGCGCGCCGAATATGACGCCCGCAGCGATGAATACGACCAGCCCGAGCGTCGCTTGGTCGAGCGTCTGGTCTTTGCCAACGAAGAGGCCGCCACGCAGGCCGCAGCAGCGCTCGAAGTTGACGGCACCACCTTTGAGGCGCTGGTCGAAGAGCGCGGCTTGGCTCTGGCGGATGTGGATATGGGCGACGTGGCCAAATCCGATCTCGACGCCGCAGGTGACGCGGTGTTTGGAGCGCAAAGCGGCGACATCGTTGGCCCTCTACCCACTTCGCTTGGGCCGGCCCTCTTCCGCGTGAACGCGGTTCTGCCTGCGCAGAACGTACCTTTCGAAGAGGCCCGTGAGGTGTTGGAAGAAACCCTCGCCATTTCCCGCGCGACCCGCGCTGTCGAAGCCCGCGCACAGGAAATCGACGACCGCCTCGCCGGAGGGGCCACGCTTGAAGATCTGGCCGAGGAAACCAAAATGGACCTCGGCACCATCGACTGGACCCAAGAAAGCAGCGAGGGCATCGCCGCCTATGGCGCCTTCCGTGAAGCCGCAGCAAGCCTGAGCGCGGATGCCTTCCCGCAGATCGACCAGTTGGAAGACGGCGGCGTTTTCGCCATGCGCCTTGATGAGACCAAGCCAGAGCGCCCCGAACCTTTCGAGCAGGCCCGCGATGCGGTTGAGACCGCGTGGCGCAATGCCCAGATCGTGGAGGCGCTGACCGCCAAGGCCGAGAGCCTGACCGGCACATTGGCCGAAGCGGACGGTTTTGAGGCCGCCGGTCTCACGCCGCAGCTTGGCGAAGGCCTGACCCGCAGTTCCTATGTCGACGGCACGCCCGACGATTTCATGGATCAGGTCTTTGACCTCGACGAGGGTGGCGTCGCGGTCCTGCCCGCAGGGGACAGCGTCGTGGTTCTGCGCCTTGATGCCGTGACCCCCGCGGGCGAAGACGACCAGACCCAAGCGCTGATGACCCGTCTGTCACAGCAGTTGGATCAGGCGCTGGCCCAAGGTCTTTTCGATATCTACAGCAATGCAGTGATGCGCGATGCCGATCCCCAGATCGACCAGCGCGCGGTCAGTGCTGTGCATGTGAACTTTCCCTGATAGGCAAATTTGATGGCCCTGACCCCGGATTTCGACACTTTCGCCCGCGCCTATGAAGCGGGCGAAAACCAGATCGTCTACACCCGCCTTGCCGCCGACCTCGACACGCCGGTGTCGCTTATGCTCAAACTGACGGGCGCGGCGGAGAATGCCTTTGTGCTGGAGTCTGTCACAGGCGGTGACGTGCGCGGACGCTATTCCATCATCGGCATGAAGCCCGACCTGATCTGGCGTTGCCGGGGTGAGACCGCAGCACTGAACCGTGCGGCGCGCTATGATGCGGATGCCTTTGAGGACATGCCCGGCGATCCGCTGGACCGTCTCCGCGATGTCATCGCGGAATCGCGCATCACCCTGCCCGATGATCTGCCCCAAGCCGCCGCTGGTCTCTTTGGCTATCTCGGCTATGATATGATCCGGCTGGTCGAACATCTGCCCAATGTGAACCCCGACCCTCTGGGCCTGCCTGATGCGGTGATGATGCGCCCCTCGGTCGTGGCCGTGCTGGATGGGGTGAAGGGCGAAGTCACCATCGTCTCCCCCGCTTGGGTGTCCGAGGGCCAGACGGCGCGCGCCGCCTATGCCCAAGCCGCCGAGCGGGTGATGGACGCGGTGCGTGATCTGGAACGCGCCATGCCGCAGACCTCCCGCGATTTGGGAGAGGCCGAAGACGCGCCGGAGTCCGTGAGCAATTTCACCCACGACGGGTACAAGGCCGCCGTCGAAAAGGCGCGCGATTACATCAAGGCGGGCGATATCTTTCAGGTGGTGCCAAGCCAGCGTTGGGCTCAAGGGTTTACCCAAGCCCCCTTCGCACTTTACCGCAGCCTGCGGCGCACCAACCCTCGCCCTTCATGTTCTATTTTAACTTCGGCGGCTTCCATGTGGTCGGCGCAAGCCCAGAGATCCTCGTGCGGGTCTTTGGCAACGAAGTCACCATTCGCCCCATCGCCGGCACCCGCAAACGCGGTGCCACGCCGGAGGAAGACCGCGCGCTAGAGGCCGATCTGCTGAGCGATCCCAAAGAGCTGGCCGAACACCTCATGCTGCTCGATCTGGGCCGCAACGATGTGGGCCGGGTCGCCAAGATCGGCACCGTACGCCCGACGGAAGAGTTCATCGTCGAACGCTACAGCCATGTCATGCACATCGTCTCCAACGTGGTCGGAGAGTTGAAACAGGGCTGCGATGCGCTTGATGCCTTCTTTGCCGGGATGCCCGCAGGCACCGTCTCGGGCGCGCCCAAGGTCCGCGCGATGGAGATCATCGACGAGTTGGAACCCGAAAAGCGTGGCGTTTACGGCGGCGGCGTGGGCTATTTCAGCGCGGGCGGCGACATGGATATGTGCATCGCCCTGCGCACGGCAGTGGTGAAAGACGAAACGCTCTACATCCAAGCCGGTGGCGGCGTTGTCTATGACAGCGATCCAGAGGCCGAGTTCATGGAGACGGTGCATAAATCCGGCGCGATCCGCCGTGCCGCAGCCGATGCGGCGCGCTTTGGCGGTAAAGGGAACAGCTGACCATGCCAAACCGGGCCCCCTTTCAGATTGCGGGGCATTCCGTTGCCCCCGGCAGCAGCCTTGCGGTTGACCTGCCCGTTTCGATCCTGCCGGATCACACGCCGGTGCATCTTTCGCTTGAGATCTATCACGGCAAACGTCCGGGGCCGACGATGTTCGTCTCGGCTGCCGTGCATGGGGATGAGGTCATCGGCGTTGAGATCACGCGCCGACTGCTGCGCGCGCCGCAGCTCTCCGCCCTGCGCGGTACACTGATCGTGGTGCCGGTGGTGAACTCCTTTGGCTTTCTGAACCGCTCACGCTATCTGCCGGACCGGCGCGATCTAAACCGCTGTTTCCCCGGCTCGCCTTCGGGCAGCCTTGGCGCGCGGCTGGCGCATATTTTCCTGCAAGAGGTGGTGCTGCGCTGCGACTTTGGTGTCGATCTGCATTCGGCGGCGATCCACCGCACGAACCTGCCGCAGGTGCGTGTTTCGCCCGCGGACAAGGTGACGCATAAGATGGCGATGGATTTCGGCGCCCCGGTGGTGCTGACCTCGCCGCTGCGCGATGGGTCGTTGCGCGCGGTTGCGGCGCGCGAAGGCACGCCGATTCTGCTTTATGAAGCGGGCGAAGGGCTGCGCTTTGACGAGATGGCCGTGCGTGCCGGGCTCGCAGGCATCCTGCGGGTCATGCGCGGACAAGACATGCTGCCCGCCAAGGGCATCGCCAGCGCCCGCAGCGCGCCCTATATCTGCACCGCCTCGCATTGGCTTCGTGCCCCTGCGGGCGGCCTGCTGCGCACCTTCCGTGCCGAAGGTGAGACGGTGGCCGAAGGCGATCTGCTTGCCATCGTGTCGGACCCCTTTGGCAAAGAAGAGGCCGAACTGCTGGCCGATGCGCCGGGCATTCTTATTGGGCGTGCCATTCTGCCGATCGTCAACGAAGGCGACGCGGTCTTTCACCTCGCCAAGCTCAGCCCCCGCGCGGCAGAGGCGACGGTGGATGAACTGGTCAATCAGTTGGAAGAAGACCCGCTTTTCGACGAAGACGAGATCATCTAATTCAGGGCCATACCCTGCGCGGGGTCACTCCTTGCGCAGCAAGACTGCCGAGATCGGGACCAAGGCCACATCGCTGGCCCGGTCCTGCAGGCCCCAAAGCAGCAGCGCCGAGACGGTATCGGGCCGCAGACGGCCCAGCATGATCACCGCCCCCTCTTGCCCGGCCTTGAACGCCGCTTGATCGAGGAAGCGGCGGATCACCCGTGCGGTCTGGTCCTTGCTGTCGAAATCGCGAAACACCGGATCCGCAGGCACCCCGGCCTTCCGCGCCAGTTTCGGCATGGTGTTGAGCCCTTTGTCCTGCGTCACCAGCCCGTGGCCGGACTGCGCAAGGATATCCGTCACTTGATCGGCCAGCGCCCGGCTGCCTTGAAAGCCGCTCTGGGTCCCTTCCAGCACACCGACCACGGGCCCGATCCGGTCGAGCGTGGCGGCAAAGGCGGTCTCGGCATCGCTTGGCTGTGCGCCCTGCGGCAGATCGACCAGCGCTAAGACCTCAAACCCGGCCTCGCGATAGGTTTCCACCCGTTCCGCCGCGTCCGAGAGGCCGCTGTCGACCGCAAAGCTCAGCGGATAGGGAAAACTGCGCAGCGCGGCCAGCCCGGCGCTGCCCGCGGTGACCGAAGTGCCATCGTCGATCAACACCACGCTCATAAGCGGTTTGCCCTCGGGCAGGTCTCCGGCAAGGCTGTTGACCACCACGGGGCGCGGATCGTCGTTCACAATCTCGTCAGCCTCGGCGGGCTCTGCCGCGGGTGTCGCACCGGGGCGGTTGATCACCACCCCCGTATCACGGTCTGACAAAGTGACTGCGGGTGTGCCGATGATCGGTCGGCCATCGCTCTCCGTATCGGCGGGTTCAGGCGTCGCTTCCGCAGACTGCGGCTCTTCCACCGGCGCGGGGGCGTCTGCTGCGGTGGATTGAGGAGCAGCCTCGGGTGTAGGCGCATCTTCCTCGGCATCAACGACAGGCGGAGTTTCGACGATATCACTCTCCGGTGCCGGTTCCGGCACCGCATCCTCTTCAACGGCAATCTCTTCCGCTGGCAGGGTGATCGCCTCGTCCTCCTCGACCTCCGGCGCTTCCATGCCTTGCGGCGCGTCAAACGCCCCTTCGATATCGGCCACATCCGGCGCAGGCGGCTGCGCGGGTTCGGTGCTGATCGAAAGCTCGTCGGCGGCCTGCGGCGCATCGGGGGCCACGGCCTGCGGATTGGGCAACACCGGTTCTTCCGCGCCCGGAGACATCGGGGTTTGCCCCTCTGGTGCCGCGGGGGTGCTGAGCCCCTCTGCGCTGCCGGTCTCTGGCAGGCTGGCCGACGTCTGCGTGTCGGGGTCAAGCGCGGCTAGGCTGTCTTGCTCAGGCACATCGGCACGCGGCGCGGGAGCATTCAACACAGGCGCAGAATCGCGGCTGCGCCCCTGCTCACCTGCATCGGTCACATTGATCCGCGCCGGGGCGGGACCAGAGCCGGGCGCATCACCCACCTGCGGCGGCAAGGGCAAGGGCATCATCAACGACACCGCACCGGCCACACCGATGCACGTCACACCCCCCAAATCAGCCCGCTCAGAACTCCGCGTGCCATCTGCGCTACTCCTGCTGTCTGCGCCATGGCCAGAAAGCCCGGCGTTCCCCTCAATTGGCTTGCCCCAAACTCTTGACGATGGGGTTCAAGCCTGAACATGTATGCCAAAACCTATACCGCGCTCCGGCGCGGTTTCTCCAGTCCTAATACAAAGAAATGCCTGCCTGTGCTGCTGCTCATCGATAACTACGACAGCTTTACCTATAACTTGGTCCACTATCTGGGCAGCCTCGGGGCGGATGTGCAGGTGCACCGCAACGACGCGCTCAGCGTGGACGAAGCGATGGCCATGAACCCCGCCGGTATCTTGCTGTCCCCCGGCCCCTGTGACCCTGACCAAGCGGGGATATGCCTAGAGCTGACCCATGCCGCTGCCGAAGCGCGGGTGCCGCTCTTGGGCGTCTGCCTGGGCCATCAGACCCTTGGCCAAGCCTTTGGCGGCAAGGTCGTGCGTGCGGATGACATCGTGCACGGCAAGCTGGGCCAGATGCAACATGAGGGGCGCGGTGTCTTTGCCGGACTGCCCTCGCCCTTTGGGGCCACGCGCTATCACTCGCTGGTGGTGGAACGCGCAAGCCTGCCGGAGTGTCTTGAGATCACCGCAGCACTCGAAGACGGCACGATCATGGGCCTGCAACACCGCGACCTGCCGTTGCACGGCGTGCAATTCCATCCAGAATCGATCCGGTCCGAGCATGGTCACGCCCTGCTGCAAAACTTCCTGAATGAGATGAAGGTCCCGGCATGAGTAGCGCGTTGAAACCCTTGCTTGACGCCGCTGCCAACGGGCCGCTCACCTCGGAACAGGCTGTGGAGGCCTTTGAAATCCTCTTCGAAGGCGAAGCCACGCCAAGCCAGATCGGTGGCTTTCTCATGGCCCTGCGCACGCGCGGCGAAACGGTCACCGAATATGCCGCCGCCGCAAAGGTCATGCGCAGCAAATGCAACGCCGTGCGCGCGCCCGAAGGGGCAATCGACATCGTCGGCACGGGCGGCGATGGCAAGGGGACGCTGAACATCTCGACCGCCGCCGCGTTTGTGGCCGCAGGCGCAGGCGCGGTCGTAGCAAAACATGGCAACCGCAACCTTAGCTCGAAATCCGGCGCTTCCGACGCGCTGTCGCAGCTTGGCATTAACGTCATGGTCGGCCCTGCGGTGGTCGAGCGTGAATTGGCCGAGGCGGGCATCGGTTTCATGATGGCCCCCATGCATCACCCCGCCGTCGCCCATGTTATGCCCACAAGGTCCGAGCTTGGCACCCGCACGATCTTTAACATCCTCGGCCCGCTCACCAATCCCGCAGGCGTCAAACGCCAGCTTACCGGTGCCTACAGCCGCGATCTGATTGAACCGATGGCGCTGACGCTAAAACAACTCGGCTCTGAAAAAGCGTGGCTCGTGCACGGGTCCGACGGCACGGATGAGCTGACCATCACCGGTGTAAGCTGGGTCGCCGCACTGGAAGACGGCGTGGTTAACTTGCGCGAATTGCACCCCGAAGACGCGGGCCTGCCGGTCCATCCGTTTGAGGCCATCGCCGGGGGTGAACCTGCCGAGAACACCAAACATTTCAAAGCTTTGTTAGACGGCGCTCCATCAGGTTACCGCGACGCTGTGTTGCTCAACGCGGCCTCCGCCTTGGTCGTAGCGGATGTGGCCCCCGATTTGAAAACCGGCGTTGAAATGGCCCGTGAAAGCATCGACAGCGGCGCAGCGCGTGACCGGATCGAAAAAGTGGCGCAGATCAGCCAGTCGAAATGACACCGCCAAGCCTCAGCGCGCTTGGCGATTGGGCCGAACTACCCTTTTTCGCTGCGGACTGGCCGCGCATCGCCCAACGGCTAGCTGCCGAGCCGCGTGAGATTTTGCCGCCCGCTCCCAAGATATTCGCAGCACTTGAACACCTTCAGCCCGCAGCGGTAGAGGTGGTGATCCTCGGCCAAGACCCCTATCCCACACCCGGCCATGCGCACGGCTATGCCTTCTCAGCCGAGCCTCACGTGCGCCCGATACCACGATCTCTGGCCAATATCTTCAAAGAGTTACACGGCGATCTTGGCGCACCGCCTGAAGATCCAGATCTGCGGTTCTGGGCCGATCAAGGTGTCCTGTTGTTGAACAACGTCCTAACCGTTCCGGCAGGCTGTGCGAATGGACATGCGAAACTTGGCTGGCAAACGCTGACCGCTCAGGTGCTGGCCCGCCTCTCAGATCGCCCCCGCGCCTATCTGCTTTGGGGCGCACATGCGCAGAAGGCCGCGGCGCAAGTTGACCCGGTGCAAAACCTCAAGATCGAGACACCGCACCCATCGCCGCTTTCCGCCCGGCGCGGCTTCTTTGGATCGCGCCCCTTCAGCCGGGTGAATGACTGGTTGCAGGGCCAAGGCAAGCCCGGCATACATTGGACAAAGCCGTGAGGATGCCATGACCGCCACTATTCTGGAAAAAATCAAAGCCTATAAGCTGGAAGAAATCGCCGCTGCCAAGGCCGAAAAGTCGCAGGCTGACATGGAGGCCGCCGCCCGTGCAGCACCGCCCGTGCGCCCCTTTGCGCAGCGCCTGCACGAAGCCTCCCGCGAGGGCTATGGCCTGATTGCCGAGATCAAGAAAGCCAGCCCGTCGAAAGGGCTGATCCGGGAAGATTTCGAACCCGCCGACCTTGCCCGCGCCTATGCGGCAGGCGGCGCCACCTGCCTATCGGTTTTGACCGATACGCCCAGTTTTCAAGGCGCGAAAGAGTTCTTGGTCGAGGCTCGCGCGGCCTGCGATCTTCCGGTGCTGCGCAAGGATTTCCTTTACGACCCCTATCAAGTCGCCGAAGCGCGAAGCCTTGGTGCGGATTGCATTCTGATCATCATGGCCTCTGTTTCTGATGCGCAGGCCGCCGAGTTGGAGCAAGCCGCGCAGGACTGGGGCATGGATGCGCTGATCGAAGTGCATGACGCCGCAGAACTGGCCCGTGCCGAAAAGCTTACGAGCCGGATGATTGGGATCAATAACCGCAATCTCAATACCTTCGAGACCTCTCTTGATGTGACACGTCAACTCTCGGAAGCGGTGCCGCCCGATCGGATGCTGGTCTGTGAATCCGGCCTCTACACCCCTGCGGACCTCGCCGATATGGCGGTTTATGGCGCGCGCTGTTTCTTGATCGGCGAAAGCCTCATGCGGCAAGAAGATGTTGAACAGGCCACCCGCGATCTACTGGCCAGCCCCCTCATCCCGGGAGGCATGTAATGGCGCTAACGCATTTCGACGCCGAGGGTGACGCGCATATGGTCGATGTCTCGGACAAGGCCGTCACCTCTCGCGTGGCCAGAGCCGAAAGCTACATCAAGATGGCACCCGAAACGCTTGAAATTATTACCGAAGGGCGGGCCAAGAAAGGTGACGTTCTAGGCGTCGCAAGGCTTGCCGGGATCATGGCGGCCAAGCGTACGGCGGATCTGATCCCGCTTTGTCACCCATTGCCGATCACGAAAGTCAGCGTTGATCTAACGCCCGACGCCACCCTCCCGGGCATCCGGATCTCGGCCACCGTCAAGACCACCGGTCAAACGGGCGTAGAGATGGAAGCCCTCACTGCCGCCTCTGTCACCGCGCTCACGGTCTATGACATGGCGAAAGCGGTAGATAAGGCGATGGAAATTGGCGGCACGCGGGTCACATTGAAAGACGGTGGCAAATCAGGCCGTTATGAGGCGACATGATCAGCGTTGAAGCGGCAATGGCGGGTGTTTTAGACCTCGTCACCCCGCTAAAACCCGAAGAAATCGCTCTGCGGGCCGCAAATGGCCGCGTCTTGTCACAACCCGTGATGGCGCAGCGCAGCCAACCGCCCTTTGCCGCGTCCTCTATGGACGGCTACGCACTGCGCCGGGCTGAGGTCGAGCCGGACGCGATGTTCAAGGTGGTCGGCGAGGCTGCGGCGGGCCATGGCTACGCAGGTACGCTCCGCGCCGGGCAAGCCATCCGCATCTTCACAGGCGCACCGATCCCCGATGGGGCCGATTTCGTGGTGATCCAAGAGGATGTCACCCGGCGCGGCAACCTTATCACCCTTGGCCACCGCATTGATGACAAAGACAATATCCGCCCCGCGGGGAGATTTTACCCAAGGCGAAGAGCTCACCGCCCCGCGCATTCTGCGCCCTGCTGACGTGGCGTTGCTCGCCGCGATGAACGTCGCGAAAGTGCCCGTCACGCGCAAACCCGTCATCGCGATCCTCGCCACAGGGGATGAATTAGTGCAACCCGGCGAGAGCCCCGGCCCTGACCAGATCATCGCCTCCAACAGCTACGGCCTTGCCGCGATGTTCGAGGATGCAGGCGCCGAGGTGCGTATGCTGCCCATCGCGCGCGACACTGCGGCCTCGCTCAAACAAGCTTTCGCCTTGGCCCGCGGCGCGGACCTTATTGTCACGATCGGCGGCGCTTCGGTAGGCGATCACGACCTAATTGCGCCGGTCGCGGCAGAGCTCGGCATGGAGCAGGCTTTTTACAAAGTCGCCATGCGCCCGGGCAAGCCCCTGATGGCAGGCAAAATCGGAGCCTCAGCAATGATCGGGCTGCCGGGAAACCCAGTCTCAGCAATGGTTTGCGGGGCGGTCTTCGTGTTGCCGATGCTGCGGCGGATGTTGGGGTTGCAAGACGTACAAGCCCCCTGCGCGATGCGCCCCTCGGGCGCGGCATTGGCCCAAATGGACCGCGAGCGCACTATATGCGAGCTCAGCTTCGCGATGGAGCGCTTTATCCGGATGATCGTCAGGATTCATCCCTTCTGTCCGTCTTGGCACAGGCGGATGCTTTGATGGTTCGTCCGCCCGCGGATCCAGCAAGGAATGCCGGGGATATACAGCAGTACATTTTGATTTAACGCCCGCAGCGGTTGACACAAAACAAGAACATCCGTAGAACAAAAGCAATAAAAGCTTCAGGGGCCGTGCAATGCTGACCAAAAAACAACTCGATTTGCTTTCTTTCATTCACCAGCGCGTGCAGCGCGACGGCGTCCCGCCGAGTTTTGATGAGATGAAATTGGCACTCGATCTGCGATCGAAGTCTGGCATTCACCGTTTGATCACGGCACTAGAAGAACGCGGATTTATCCGGCGCCTTGCCCATCGTGCCCGCGCAATCGAAGTGGTCAAACTTCCTGAAAGCCTCGGCGGTGCGCCCGGTTTTGCCCCGCGCGTGATTGACGGGGATCGCCCCGACACCCCGCCGCCGCCCGCAGCACAATCGGTCACGGCGCAGCACGCCTTTGATGTGCCGGTCATGGGCCGGATTGCTGCCGGTGTTCCGATTGAGGCGATTTCACAAGTCTCGCACAGCGTTACGGTTCCCGGTGGAATGATCGCCGGTCAAAGCGAGCATTACGCGCTTGAGGTACGGGGCGACTCGATGATTGAGGCGGGCATTAACGATGGCGACATCGTAGTGATCCGCGAGACATCTGTGGCCGACAACGGTGATATCGTGGTCGCGCTGGTCGAGGATCAAGAGGCGACGCTGAAACGTTTCCGTAGGCAGGGGTCTTCGGTCGCGTTGGAAGCGGCGAACGCGGCCTATGAAACCCGCGTACTGCCCTCGGACAAGGTTAAGGTTCAGGGCCGACTGGTGGGGTTGATCCGCACCTACTGACGCTTTGGCCTGCTGTTCCACAAACGCAGGCCGGCACGGTCCCTCGCCGTGGTGATCTGCCAACCGTGGGATGATTTGGTTAGCGCCAGGGCGCCGGTTTCACGTAGGCGAACAGGATCATAGATCGGGCAGCCCCAAGTCTCGGCTGCCTTTATCTCGACAGATGCCACCACGATATCTTCCGGCTGACAGCCGGTAAATGCGGCGACCGCCCGTTTTCCTGAAAGGTGGATAATTCTATCCTCTTGCGCGGCCCACCTTTGAGCGGCCATGGCCTGATCAACGCCGTCGCCGTCATTTTCCAACCAATTGCGGGCAACAAATCCAGCGCCCCTCTCTTTGCTGAGCGCCCTGCCCGCCGGGGTCATTACACCCACCAACGTCCCAGTATCAGCGACAAGCACATCGGGGCGCGTGGCCCCCTGCCAAACAGCGAAGGACAGCAGCATCGCGGGCGCGCCCAACCAGCGCATGCGGCCTTGCCACAAGATGAGCCATAGAAATCCAAGCGACAGAAGCGGCAGCACCCATCCCACCGGCCCCGGCACGAAACTGCGCGCGCCGGGCAGATGCGCCACCAGATCCGCGACCGATAGTATCCACCTCAGGCCGAGCCCCATGGCCCAAAGCGGAAGCCCCTCGCCCCCGACGGGCGCAAGGATGGCGGCCAGCACGGCGGCGGGAATGACCAAGACGCCCATCAACGGGACCGAAAGCAGGTTTGCGACCAGCCCGTAATGGGCGACCGTGTTAAAATGCGCGGCGGAGATTGGCGCGGTGGCGAAACCCGCAACGGCCGAAGAGATCACGACAGCAGCGACCGGGCGCAGGCGCTTGGGGATGACCTCACCTTCGAAGTCGCGCATCCAGCCAAAGACTGCGACAAGCGCAGTGGTCGCGGCGAATGACATCTGGAAGCCCGGCCCCATCAGCGCCTCGGGGCGCAGGATCAGCACGATGATCCCCGCCGCGGCGACGGCCCGCAACGAAATCGCCCGCCGCCCGATCATCAGCGCGCACAAGGCAACGGCGCACATAATATAGGCCCGCTCGGTCGCGACATTTCCGCCCGAGAGCGCGAGATAGCCGGTGGCGGCGATAAGCGCAGCTGCCGCCGCGATGCTGCGGCTGGGCCAGCCTGTGGCCGAGACCGGATGCAGAGCAAGGATCAACCGCGCCGCGCCAAAGACGACCGCGCTGAGCAGCCCCATGTGCAGCCCCGAGATCGCCAATAGATGCGCCAGATTGCTGCTGCGCAGGTTTTGTAGCGCGGCTTGCGAAATGGCGCTGCGGTCGCCGGTGGTGATGGCGGCGGCAAAACCGCCGATGTCACCGGGCAGATGCGCGCGCACCCGTGCCGATGCGGCCATGCGCAGCCGAAACAGGGCCAGACCGGGGTCCCTTTCGGCTGGTTCTGCGATCCCCAATAGCGGCACCCGGGCATAACCGACCGCCCCCAGCCCCGCGAACCAAGCGTGGCGCTGAAAATCAAATCCGCCGGGCTCAACCGGGCCCGCGGGCGGCGACAGATGCGCGGTGGTCATCACCTGCATGCCCGGCTTGGGCGCAACCGCGCCGGGGAGTTTCGAGTGGAGCGAGACCCGGACCCGGCTCGGCGTACGCGCGGGCGGCACCCGCTCCAACCGGACCTGATCAAGCGTGATACGCGGCGCATCCGATTGGCTGCGGTCAAGCGCCACGACGCGCCCTTCGACAGCGCCGTAGTAACGCCAGCCGAGCACGGGGGCGCTTATCGAATGCGCCCGAAACGCCGCGAGGAGCAATCCCAGCAGAACCAGGGCCAAACCGACCGCGAAGGGTGCGGTAACCTCAGGCAATGCCCGCGCCACAACCGCCAACGCGGCGACGGCGAGTGCGGTGGCCCAAAGCAATGGTATCGAAGGCTCCGCCGCCAGCGAAAAATACCATCCGATCCCCAAGGCGAGACAGACCGGCACCCAGCCGAACAGATGCCCCCGCTGGCGCAGCATCACGGTGCTGAACTGGTTCCAAAGGCCCATGCTTGCCCCCGCGGATCGCACTGGGTAGACAGACGTCAAATCCTAGGACCGGTAGGGTTACCAAACGGTAAACGCCGCTCCGAGCACAATATCTCTGACCGAAAGGCCCACCGCCATGAACGCCCCTGTTGTGACCCGTTTCGCCCCGTCTCCTACCGGGTTCTTGCACATCGGCGGGGCGCGTACCGCCCTGTTTAATTGGCTCTATGCCCGTGGTCGGGGCGGCAAATTCCTGCTGCGCATTGAAGACACCGACCGCGCGCGGTCCACCCCAGAGGCGACGAAAGCGATTCTCGCCGGCATGTCTTGGCTGGGCCTAGATCACGACGGCGAAATCGTCAGCCAGTTCGAAAACGCCCCCCGCCATGCCGAAGTCGCACATGAGCTTCTTGCGGCGGGCAAAGCCTATAAATGCTTCGCCAGCCAAGAAGAAATCACCGCATTCCGCGAGGCCGCACGCGCCGAGGGACGCAGCACGCTCTACCGCTCGCCCTGGCGCGACGCCGATCCGGCAAGCCACCCCGACGCGCCCTACGTGATCCGCATCAAGGCCCCGCTGGAAGGTACTACCGTGATCCGCGATCAGGTTCAGGGGGATGTGACCATCCGCAACGATCAGCTTGACGATATGATCCTGCTGCGCTCGGACGGTACACCGGTTTATATGCTCGCCGTGGTGGTGGACGATCACGATATGGGCGTGACCCATGTGGTGCGCGGCGACGATCACCTCAACAATGCCGCCCGCCAGATGATGATCTATGAGGCGATGGGTTGGGACGTGCCGGTCTGGGCGCATATCCCGCTGATCCACGGCGCGGACGGCAAGAAGCTGTCGAAACGTCACGGGGCCTTGGGGGCGCAGGAATATCAGGTAATGGGCTACCCGGCAGCGGGGATGCGCAACTACCTTGCCCGGCTGGGCTGGAGCCACGGGGATGATGAATTCTTTACCGACGCACAGGCCCAAGAGTGGTTCGACCTTGACGGCATCCGCAAAAGCCCCGCGCAATTCGACCTGAAAAAGCTCGAAAATCTTTGCGGCCAGCATATCGCGCAGGCCGATGATGCCGCGCTGCGGCGCGAAATCGAAGCCTATCTGGAGGCCGCAGGTCAGCCTGCCCTTACGGCACCCCAAGCCAAGGGTTTGGAGCGCGCGATGTATTGCCTCAAAGATCGCGCGAAGACATTCCCGGAACTGCTTGAAAAATCGACCTTTGTCTTAGCCGAGCGCCCGATCACCCCGGATGAGAAAGCGGCAAAGAACCTCGATACGGTATCCCGTGGCATACTGTCGGAATTGACGCCGCAATTGCAAAATGCTAGCTGGAACAAAGAAACGCTGGAGGAGGTACTGAACGGCTTTGCTGCCGCGCATGACACCAAATTTGGCAAGCTGGCGGGGCCGCTTCGGGCGGCTTTGGCTGGCAGGGCAGTCACCCCATCGGTTTTTGACATGATGTTGGTGCTGGGGCGCGATGAGACCCTTGCCCGACTGACGGACGCCGCGGCCTAAGTTTTGGTTCACCACTTCTTTGGGCGGCAGGTATAACTGAACGGGACAGCCCCATTTGGGGCTAGGCCCAGACGGCGGGGAGCATCTCCGCAGCCTACATTCGGGAAGGGATTTCATGACCAATAACAATAAAACCGCAACGCTGACGATCGACGATCAGAGCTTTGAGCTGCCGATTCACAGCCCCACCGACGGCCCCGATGTTGTCGACATCCGCAAGCTTTACGCTCAGGCGGGTGTCTTTACCTACGACCCGGGTTTCACCTCGACGGCAGCCTGCGACAGCACGATCACCTTTATTGATGGTGACGAGGGCGTGTTGCTGCACCGTGGCTACCCGATCGAGCAATTGGCGAGCAAATCGCATTACCTCGAAGTTTGCTACCTGTTGCTTTACGGTGAACTGCCCTCCCCAAGGCGCTTGAAGATTTCGAATGTCTGGTGACCAACCACACCATGCTGCACGAGCAGATGATGAACTTCTTCCGTGGGTTCCGTCGCGACGCGCATCCGATGGCAATCATGGTGGGCGTGGTCGGCGCGATGTCGGCCTTCTATCACGACAGCACCGACATCAACGACGAGCATCAGCGCGAAGTCGCGACGATCCGTCTGATTGCCAAGATGCCGACCATCGCGGCGATGGCCTATAAATACACCATCGGCCAACCCTTCGTCTATCCGCGCAACGATCTGGACTATGCCTCGAACTTCCTGCGCATGTGCTTTGCCGTTCCGGCCGAAGACCATGAGGTAAACCCGATCCTGAGCCGCGCGATGGACCGGATCTTTACCCTCCACGCGGACCATGAGCAGAACGCCTCGACCTCAACCGTGCGTCTGGCGTCTTCTTCCGGCGCGAACCCCTTCGCTTGTATCGCCGCCGGCATCGCCTGCCTTTGGGGTCCGGCACATGGTGGTGCGAACCAAGCCTGCTTGGAAATGCTCAAGGAAATCGGCACGCCCGATCGCATTCCTGAGTTCATCGCCCGCGCCAAGGACAAGAACGATCCCTTCCGCCTGATGGGCTTTGGCCACCGCGTTTACAAAAACCACGACCCGCGCGCGACCGTGATGAAGGAAAGCGCCGACGAGGTTCTGGAGCTGATGGGTGTTGAAAACAACCCGATCCTTCAGGTCGCCAAGGAACTTGAAAAAGCGGCATTGGAAGATCCGTATTTCGCGGAGAAGAAACTGTTCCCCAACGTGGATTTCTATTCCGGCATCATCCTCGAAGCGATGGGCTTCCCCACATCGATGTTCACTCCGATCTTCGCGCTGGCGCGGACCGTGGGCTGGATCTCACAGTGGAAAGAGCAGATCAGCGATCCGCAGCTTAAAATCGGTCGTCCGCGTCAGCTTTACCTTGGTGAAGACAAGCGCGACTACGTCGATATTGAGAACCGCTGAACCAACCGACAGTAACATCGCAAACGCCCCGGATTTCCGGGGCGTTTCGCATTTTGCCCCGGCCCTGCAATCGGTACCCGCGTTGGACGTTGTTGACCCAAGGGCAACAATTGAGATGCGAAGCGGCGTGCGAATACCCCGGCTCCGAATCGCGTAAATCAACGCCACTTCTCGCGACGTATGCAATGGGTCCGAAAAACAGTGAATGTTTCCAAGCGTTTTGCCAGTTGCGAAACACCGAGGCGCAAATTACGGCCAAATTACGGCACTGTTTCGCCTTGCGTGACAATGGCCCAGTCCCGCTTGACGGGAATCCCCCGGGGCGATACCCTCACATCAAGGGGCCTTTTCGGGGTGGGAAAGGCATCATCGCGGCACTGCATTGAGGGATTTCCCCTCTCGCGGTCCGGCTGGAGTCCGCCCCAAAGGTAGATGACATTTGGCAGCTTAGCAGCCCGCCCGCGACGAAGGAAAGCACGATGACCGGATCAGAACGGACCAAAGGGCTTCGCTGGGACTGCGCCACCGGTCTGACGCCCGCCAAGGCCAGTGAAATCCCCGGCCCTCAGGGTGCACTGGTGCCCGACACGCTGCATGATTGCGATCAGATCGCCGTGGTCTATGACAAAGGCCAGACCCCGCCACGGATCACCATCGCGCAGGTGTCGAACTCCGTACATACGGTTTTGGCGGATGGCGTCGCAGTGGCGGTGGTGGCGCGGGCCAATGGCCCGGCACCTTCGGCAAGCGATGTGCTTTTGGTCGAGCGAAGCTGCTAGCCTTACCGACCCTGAAACTTGGGGCTGCGCTTTTGGGTAAAGGCCGTGACCCCTTCGGCAAAGTCTTGTGACTTTCCGCAGCGGCCCTGCGCTTCGGCCTCCAGCGACAGTTGATCCTCCAACCCATTGTCCCAAGACGCGCGGATCGCTTTCTTGGCCTCTGCATAGGCCGCTGTGGGACCGGCGGCCAGTTGCGCGGCCTTGGTGCGCCAATGGGCGTCGAATTCGGCATCCGGTACGGCTTGCCAGATCATGCCCCAATCATCGGCCTGCCGCGCGGTGATCTTATCGGCGAAAAGGGCCGCGCCCATCGCCTTGGCCATGCCCATCTGGCGCGGCAGCGCATAGGTGCCGCCCGCGTCAGGGATCAGGCCAATGCGGGTGAAAGCCTGCATGAAATAAGCGCTCTCACTGGCAAAGACGACATCGGCGGCCAGCGCGATATTGGCCCCCGCCCCCGCCGCCGGACCGTTCACGGCGGCGATGGTCGGCACGGGGCAGTTGATGATGGCGCGCAGCAGCGGGGCATATTCTTCGCGCAGAGTTTTCTCCAGATCGGCGACGCCGCCTGCCCGGTCGGCCAAGTCCTGCCCCGAGCAAAAGGCCCGGCCCGCCCCCGTCAGGACCACGACCCGCGCCGCGCGCCCGCCTTCGGTCACCGCATGTGTCAGCTCCGCCCGCATTTGGGTGGTCAGCGCATTCATCTTGTCGGCGCGGTTCAGCGTGATCAGCGCGACATCATCGGTCAGCGCATAGGTGATCGTTTCATAGTCCATCTTGCTATCCTTGATTGCTTGGCCGCAGCATATCAAAGCAAGTTGCCACTGCCAGTGCAACGGGGCGTCAGCGGTCGAGAATATCGCGCAGGCGGGCTTCTTCCTCGGGCGAGAGTGGGGCCTCGGTCGGGGTTTTGCTGCGCGCACGGCCACGCAGATAGACCACCCCGAGCCCTCCGGCCAACAAAAGCATCAGCGGTCCCGCGCCCCACAGCAGCCAATTGGCCCCCGTGGCCTGCGGGTTCAGCAGGACATATTCACCGTAGCGGTCGACGATGAAATCCACCGCTTCCTCATCGCTGTCGCCGGCCACCAACCGCTCGCGCAGCAGAATTCGCAGATCGCGCGCAAGGCTTGCGTTGCTCTCATCGATGCTTTCGTTACGGCAAACGAGACAGCGCAGACCTTGGCTCAGCTCCCGCGCTCGGGCCTCCAATGCGGGATCGTCCAACACCTCGTCAGGCTGAACCGCCCAAAGCGGGCTGGCGAGCAAGGCCAAGATCAGCAGCAGCCGCTTCATTCCGCAGGCACCCCTGCTGGTTGTTTGCGTGCGCCCGCCGCGACACGGAAGCGCCGGTCGCTCAGGCTCAGTACCCCGCCAAGCGCCATCAGCGCACAACCGATCCAAATCCAATTGGTCATCGGTTTGATATAGGTCCGCACAGCCCAACCGCCGCCGTCCTGCGCATCGCCGATCACCACATAGATGTCCCGGGCGAGGTTATAATCGATCGCCGCCTCGGTCGTCGGCATCTGCGCCACGGGGTAGAACCGCTTTTCAGGCCGCAGGGTCGAGATCACATCGCCCTCCTGCGCAAGCGTGATCTCAGCCATAGTGCTGAGGTAGTTCGGCCCCCTGACTTCACTCACGTCGCGGAGGGTCAGCGTGTAGCTGCCCACGTCAAAAGGCTCATCAATCCGGGCCACGCGGATGTCATCCACGGCCCAAGCCATCAGCCCCGCGATCCCGGCCATGGTGATGCCCAGCCCGCCATGCGCCGTGGCCTTGCCCCAATCAGCGCGCGGCAGACGCCGTAGACGGCGCAACTTACCCGGGCCGCGGCCCAAACGCTGCATCACATCCACCCCGGTGCCCATCAGCAGCCATGCCCCAAGGAACATGCCCACAGGCCCCAACAGCCCGCGTCCGGACTGCATGGCAAATGCCAAGCCCCCAAGCGCCAGCGCCAAGAGGAAGACATAGCGCAGCGGGTATAGTGCGCGCATGATCTTGGCCCGTTTCCACGGCATCGCGCTGCCGATCGGCAGGATCAGTCCAAGCGCTACCATGAAGGGAGTAAACGCAGCGTTAAAGAATGGCGGGCCGACACTGAGTTTGCGGTCAAGGAACATCTCGGCCACCAGCGGCCACATGGTGCCCACGAAAACGACGAAACAGGCCACAGCCAGCAGCAGATTGTTCACCACCAAGGCGGTCTCACGGCTCAAAAGGCCAAAGACGCCCTTGGCCTCAAGCGCCGATGCGCGCAGCGAGTAGAGCACCAGCGCCCCGCCGGTGAAAGACCCCAAAATGGCCAGAATAAAGACCCCGCGCTCAGGGTCGTTGGCAAAGGCATGGACGGAGGTCAGCAGACCAGAACGCACGATAAAGGTGCCGATCAGCGAGAAACCGAAAGCAAGGATCGCCAGCAGGATGGTCCAGCTTTTCAAGCTCTCGCGTTTTTCCACCACAATCGCCGAATGCAGCAGCGCCGCCGCCAAGAGCCAGGGCATGAAGCTCGCATTCTCGACCGGATCCCAGAACCAGAAACCGCCCCAGCCAAGCTCATAATAGGCCCACCAAGACCCGAGCGCGATGCCGATGGTCAGAAACACCCAAGCCGCCAGTGTCCAAGGCCGCACCCACCGGCCCCACGCCGCATCCACGCGCCCTTCGATCAGCGCCGCCACGGCAAAGCTGAAGGCCATGCTGAGGCCAACATAGCCGAGATAGAGAAATGGCGGGTGAAAGGCCAAACCGGGGTCTTGCAAGAGCGGGTTCAGGTCTTGGCCATCAAAAGGCGGCGTGCCCATGCGCAAGAAAGGGTTCGAGGTGAAAAGGATGAACGCCAGAAAAGCCACGCCAATCGCGGCTTGGACCGAGAGCACCCGCGCGCGCAGGCGCGGCGGCAGATTGCCGCCAAACCACGCGGCCATGGCACCGAAAAGCGCCACGATCAGCACCCACAGCAGCATCGAGCCTTCGTGGTTGCCCCATGTCCCGCTGATCTTATACAGCATCGGCTTGGCGGAATGGCTGTTGGCCACCACCAGTTGCAGGCTGAAATCCGAGGTGATGAAGGCCCACATCAGCGCGCCAAAGGACAGGGCAATCAGGATGAACTGCGCCGCCGCCGCCGGTTCGGCCATCGCCATCCAAGCAGCACGGCCCCGCCAAGCGCCCCACATCGGCACCACCATCTGTACAAGGGCCACGCCAAAGGCGAGCACAAGCGCGAAATGTCCAAGCTCTGTAATCATGGGTCGGACTATAGGGGCCTAAGCCCCCTAAGCCATGGCAAATCAAACCTAGGAAACGGTCAATCGGTCGCAGTCAGGCGCGGCTGCGGCGCCATGCGTCTAGGGCCGGATTCTCCGACGGCGTGACTGCGGCAAGGGCCAAGCGGCTGTCGGCACCCGTGTCGGCCACATGGGGGCTATCTGCACGCAACGCGCGCAGCGTCTCGATATTCTCGACCACCTGTGGCACCCGAGCGATTGTGCCCACGATGGCGCGCTGAAACTCCTGCGATTTCATCTGCTGCCGCGCCCCGAAGTAGAAGGACACGATCACGCCCAACAGCCACCAAAGCGGCTCTGGCACCAGCGCAATGCCCTGCATCCGTTCGGCAAACCACAAAGGGTTAACCATGGCCGTGACGAACAGCCCCAAGGTGCCGAGCGCAAGCATCGGGCGGGGCAAACGGTTGATCCCATCCATGAAGCGGTCAAAGCCGCCCTGCCGAGCTTGGGCGAACTCCGCCCCATATTGCGCCATCGCTTTGCCCTGCACCGCATGGGCACGCTGCGCCCCGGCCTCGGCATTCTCGCGAAACACTTCGACCGTGTCGCGGATGACATTGCGCTCGCCGCCGAAAACCGTCGTAAAAATACGTTCGATCAGCCCCATTGTGCCACCCTCCGTGCGAAATCTGCGTCGCTCATGCGATATTGTGGTGCGATGAACTCTTCGGCGCGCCGGATCCAGCCGCCCTTGCCGCCAGCCCGGCTGCGCGCGTATTTTCGGCTGGCGGCGCGACGGTCGGCGAGACGGAAGTAGTAGTTGCGCCGCGCGATACCGTAGGCGTCGACCAGATGATCGGGTGCGGCCTGCCATGCGGCTTGGGCGGCGCGGATCGTCTGCGGCCCGATGGCCCCGTCAACACCGATCTCCTGCCCCATCTCGCGCAGCAAGCTTTGCAGGATCTTCACCGCATTGCTGCCCGCATTGACATACATGTCAAAAACGCTCGGCTGCAACGGCGCGGGCAATTCCGCGATGCGCGGGGCGTTGAAGTAATGTCTGACAAAGATATCCACCGCCTGCGCGCGACTTAGGCGGCGCACGTCGGCCACATCGACCGCCCCATCCCCCGTCAGGTCCAGTCCCAATCGGCGCATGGTATGGATCGTCACCCCGAATTTCGTCGCCCCGCCGGGGTCATCGGGGTCATTCACAAAGCCGCCCTCCCGGACGACGATGGCGCTGGCGATCTCTCGGACGGTCTGCATCGCGGGCTCTCCTGTCTTGGGTGCAAACAGGCTCGGCCGGATGGGTTAACGGGGCCTCAGCCCCGCGTGCGTTGCGCGCAGATCACCCTTCGGGCTCGCGGTAGACGCCCTGCTCTTTCAGCGCATCCGTTACTTCCTTGGGCATGTAAGTCTCGTCATGTTTGGCAAGGATTTCAGAGGCTTCGAAAGTCCCATCGATATAACGTCCGGTGCCGACCATGCCTTGGTTCTCTTCAAACAGATCAGGCAGCACCCCGGTAAAGACGACCGGCACGGAGGCCCCACCATCGGTCACGGCAAAGCGAATCTGTTCGCCCTGTCCGCGTTTGAGTGACCCTTCTTCGACCAGACCGCCAATGCGGAACACCTCTGCCGGGCCGGGCGGCTCGGCGATGACTTGGCTCGGCGCGCGGAAATAGTTGATCCCGTCGCGCAGCGCATAGCCGATCAGAGTAGTCGACAGCACCAAGGCCACCGCCGCAACGGCAATGATCTGGATCCGGCGCTGTTTCTTGAGGCTCTTCATGGGAACAGCGGGGCCATCATCAGCCCCTCGGTTTCCGGCAAGCCGAGCATCAGGTTCGCGTTTTGCAACGCCTGACCGCTGGAGCCTTTGGTCAGATTATCGAGCGCCGCGACCACGGTCGCCCGCCCGGTCTGACGGTCGGCGACCACGCCGATATGGCAGAAGTTCGAGCCGCGCACATGCCGGGTGCTGGGCGCTTCGCCGAAGGGCAGCACCTCGATAAAGGGCTCATCTGCATAGGCGTTCTGCAGCGTCTCATAAATCGTCTGCGCGTCGCCTTTGACATAGCAGGTGGCCAAGATGCCGCGGTTTGCGGGCACCAAATGCGGGGTGAATTGCACCTGCACGGGCCGCCCGGCAATGGCCGAGAATTCCTGATCGAATTCACCCAGATGCCGGTGCGTGCTGCCAAGCGCATAGGCGTGATAGCCCTCGCTCAACTCCGCATGAAGCAGGTTTTCCTTGAGCGAGCGCCCCGCGCCCGAGACCGCGCATTTCAGGTCGAGAATGATGTCATCCAGATCAATCACACCCGCGGCGATCAGCGGGCGCAGGGCAAACTGCCCCGTCGCTGCGTTGCAGCCCGTGCCTGCCACCAACCGCGCGGCTGAAATCTCTTTGCGGTAGAATTCGGTGAGGCCGTAAACCGCCTCTTTCTGCTGCTCTAGGGCGGCGTGTTCATTGCCGTACCACTTGGCGTAATCCTCTGGGTCGCGCAGGCGGAAATCGGCAGAGAGGTCGACGATCTTCAGGTCTTTGGGCAGTGCCGCGATCACCTCTTGGCTGGTCTTATGCGGCAACGCGCAAAAGCACAGATCAATCTGCGAAAAGTCGATTTCTTCAATCGTGACCAATGTGGGCAGATCAAAATGGCGCAGATGCGGAAACACCTCGGCCATAGATTGCCCCGCCTTGGAGTTCGCCCCCAAAGCTTTGATTTTCATTGAGGAATGGCCAGCGATTAGCCGGATGAGTTCTGCCCCGGTATAGCCGGAGGCGCCAAGAATGGCGATGTTCTGGGTCATGGTCTGTCCCCTTGTTCGGAACGAAATATAATTGGAGTTCAGGCGGCGGTGAATGTGATCTGTCGTCGCAGGAACTGCGTCGCACGGTCGCTCACCCGGGCGGGATCGCCGGTGGTGAGAAACGCCGCCTCGCCACTGCCCATCATATTGGGATGCCGCTCAAGATAATCCGCCAATGAATCCGCCACCAACTCGGCTTGGCTAAACACTTTGACTTGCCCGCCCAAGGCCGCCTGAAACGCCTCCTGCATCAGCGGGTAATGGGTGCAGCCCAAGATCGCCGCGTCGGGGTCGGGCATTTTACGTTTCAACGCATCGACATGGCTGCGCACCAGCGCTTCGGCGAGGATCATATCGCCCTCTTCGATGGCATCGACCACCCCACCGCAGGCCTGCGCTTCGACATCCACCCCGATGGCGCGGAAGGACAGTTCACGCTGAAAGGCGCGGCTTGCCACCGTCGCGGGCGTGGCGAAAAGCGCCACATGGTTCACCGCCACTTCGCGCGGCGGGGAGTTATCGCCCCATTGGCGTTCGGTCATCGCCTCGATCAGCGGCACAAAGACGCCCAACACCCGTTTCTCGCGCGGGATCCAGCCCTCTTGCATCCGGCGCAGCGCAGCGGCCGAGGCGGTGTTACAGGCAAGGATCACCAGATCGCAGCCCGCATCGAACAGCCGCTGCACGGCGGCGCAGGTCAGCGCATAGATATCATCGGCATTGCGCACGCCGTAGGGCGCATGGGCGCTGTCAGCGAGATAGACAAAATCCACCTCCGGCAGCCGTTCTTGCACCTTGTTCCAGACGGTCAGCCCGCCCAGCCCCGAATCGAAAATACCAACTGCCATGGTCTATCGTCACCTGTCGGCTCTATGCCGTTCCTCAAACTCGTAGCCAAGACCCTGATACTGGCCCGGCTTTGGTGACAACTCATAAGTGGCTTTGCGCAGGAAATCCATCATCGCTTTTGCGTCCCCGCAAGCGGGTCAAGCATGGTGCGCGGAATCGGGTCGCCGATGGCCACGCGCACGGGGCTATCGACACGGGCGCGGAACTCTTTGATCAGCAGCCCCATTCGCAGATTGGCATGCAGGTGGCTGGCGATTTGGAACAGCCGGCTGGTGTGGCCGTCGAAATAGATCGGCACCACCGTGGCGTCAGACTTGGCGATCATCCGCGCGGTGAAACTGCGCCATCCGGGGTCCATCGGTTGCGAAAAGGGCCGCGCGGCGGTGCTGACCGTGCCGCCCGGGAAGATGCCAATCGCACCGCCTTGGTCTAGATAGGTCAACGCGGTCCGGCGCGTGGCGAGGTTCAGCGCCAGCGCGGCGCGATCTTCGGCAAAGCTGATCGGCAAAAGATGGTGTGCCAGATCCGGCGCTTGGCTGAACACCGCATTGGCCATGATCCGAAAGTCACCGCGCGTCCGGCTGAGGATATGGCCTAGCATCAGCCCGTCCAGAATGCCGTAGGGATGATTGGCGATCAGAATGACAGGGCCACGCTTTGGAATATCGGCCAAAGACCCGCGCATCACATCCAATGTCAAACCACAGCGCCGCACCATGGCATCAAAGAACCCCAGCCCCGCGGCCAGATCGTCTTCGTAGCCCTCGGCCCGTTTCAGTAAGGACACCCGCCCGGTGGTGTTTTCCATCAATCGGATGAGCGCCCTCCCGCCCCGAGTTCGGGCGGAATGGGCATAGCTTATGTCATGGGCGTAGGTCACATCTGGGCCTCAGGATCGCACTGATGCTCTCCCTAGCCCAGAAATGTAACAGCCGTATTACTCCGCGGCCTTGGCCGTGGAGGTGCCGCCCGCGCGGATCACCGCCAGCAGTTCCTCGCGGCGCTTCTCGGCCTTGGCTTCATTGGCCTGTTTCACCGGACCGAAACCGCGGATTTGCAAGGGCAGTTCGGCCAGCGCCACGATGGCGCCGCGGGTCTGATCGGTCAGTTTGGGCAGCACTTCGGCCATGTCGGCCTCATACTGTTTGATCAACGCACGTTCCATCTTGCGCTCGGCGGTATAGCCAAAGGGGTCGAAAGGCGTGCCGCGCAGACCCTTGAACTTCGCCATAACCCGCAGCGGCCCTTCGAGCCATTGGCCGAATTCGCGCTTCTGGGGCCGACCGTTGGGCCCCATCTTGGACAAGAGCGGCGGCGCCATGTGGAAGGTCATGTTGAAATCGCCGTCGAACTGCGCCCGCGCCTTGTCACGGCTGGTGATCAACAGGCGGGCGACCTCGTATTCGTCCTTGTAGCTCAGGAGCTTATGATAGCCCATCGCCATCGCCGCCTTGACGTCACGGTCCTCAATACCGTCGAGCATCTTCGTGTAGCGCTTGGCCAGTCCCTTACCCTGATACTCGGTCAGGTGGTTCTCACGGAAGGCGATCTTCTCCCCCAGCGATTTGGGCAATTCCACCACGTTATCAGGCTGGCTTACCGCTTTGGCGTCTTCGGGATAGAGCACGGCCCAGCGGCCAATCTCAAACGCGCGCTTGTTGCGCTCTACCGCCGCACCGTTCATCTCAATCGCCTGCATCAGGCTTTCGAACGAGAGGGGCAGAAGGCCGCGCTGCCATGCGGCGCCGAAGATCATCATGTTGGAAAAGATCGAATCTCCCAAACTCGCCTTGGCCAGATCCGAGGCATCAAACATCGCGACATCATCCTTCAAACGCGCTTCGAGCGCGAGGCTCAGCCGGTCATAGGGCATCTGAAACTCGGTATCGCGGGTGAAATCGCCGGTGATGATCTGGTGCGAGTTCACCACCGCACCGGTGCGCCCGGCGCGGGTCAGACCCAGTGTCTTATGGCCGGCGGAAACCACCAGATCGCCGCCGATCAGCGCATGCGCCTCGCCGGTGGCCACACGGATTGCGCTGATGTCTTCGGGACGCTCGGCCAGACGGCAGTGGATATGCACCGCACCGCCCTTCTGGGCGAGGCCCGCCATCTCCATCATGCCAGCCCCCTTGCCATCAAGTTGAGCCGCCTGCGCCAGCAGCGCGCCGATGGTGACGACCCCGGTGCCGCCCACGCCGGTGATGACGACGTTATGGGTGCCGTCGATCTTGGGCAGGTCTGGCTGCGGCAGGTCGGGGATGGTCAGTTCGGTGGTCGGATCCTTGCGGATCTTGGCGCCTTCCAACGTCACGAAGGAGGGGCAGAACCCGTCAAGACAAGAGAAGTCTTTGTTGCACTGCGACTGGTCAATGGCGCGTTTGCGGCCCAGCTCGGTCTCGTTCGGGACCACGGCCACGCAGTTCGACTGCACACCGCAATCGCCGCAGCCTTCGCAAACGTCCTCGTTGATAAAGACACGCTTGTCGGGGTCCGGGAACAGCCCGCGCTTGCGGCGGCGGCGCTTCTCGGCGGCGCAGGTCTGGATATAGACGATGGCCGACACGCCCTTGTGCTTGCGGTAGGCCTTTTGCACATTCGGCATCTCGGCGCGCTCGTGTATTTCGACGCCCTTGAAGCGGCTGAGGTCCACGTCTTCCTTCTGGTCATAGACCACGGCGAGGTTCTTCACGCCCATCGCCTTCAACTCTTCGACGATGCGGTAGGCGTCAAGGTCGCCTTCGTTGTGCTGACCGCCGGTCATTGCAACCGCGTCGTTATAGAGGATCTTATAGGTGATGTTCGTCCCCGCCGCGATGGCGGCCCGAATGGCCAGCACACCGGAGTGGTTGTAGGTGCCGTCGCCAAGGTTCTGGAACACATGCTCTGTATTGGAGAACGGCGCTTCGCCGATCCAGTTCGCGCCCTCGCCGCCCATATGGGTGAAGCCCGTGGTCTCACGGTCCATCCATTGCACCATATAGTGACAGCCGATCCCCGCATAGGCGCGGGAGCCCTCTGGCACTTTGGTCGAGGAGTTATGCGGGCAGCCCGCGCAGTAATACGGCAGTCGCGCGGCGATATCTTCGGCATTGTCCGACCGGCGTGCCTCGTTCAGCGCCTCAAGCCCCGCGCGGATCCCATCGGTCTCGCGGCCCTCTTCCAACAGAATGCCGCCGATCTTTTCGGCGATCAGAATAGGGTCGAGCGCGCCACGGGTCGGGAACAACTCTTCGCCGTGCTCCATGCCCGCGCCACCTTTGTGCCACCCATAGACGCGGCGGTGGGTATCATTGAACAGCGCTTCCTTGATCTGCACTTCGATCAGCTTGCGCTTTTCTTCGACCACGACCACCAGATCAAGCCCGTCGGCCCATTCGTGGAACCCCTGCATGTCGAGCGGGAAGGTCTGACCGATCTTATAAGTGGTGATGCCTAGCCGCTCGGCTTCGTTCTCATCGATGTTCAGCAGGCTCAGCGCGTGTACCAGATCGAGCCAGTTCTTGCCCGCGGCGGCAAAGCCGATCTTGGCCCCGCGCTTGCCCCAGACGCGCTTGTCCATCTTGTTGGCATGAGAGAACGCCTCGGCGGCGAAGCGCTTGTAGTCAATCATCCGCGCTTCTTGCAGATGCGGGGTGTCGCCCAGACGGATACTCAGCCCGCCATCGGGCATGTCGAACTCAGGGATCACCAGCTTCATCCGGTTCGGATCGCCGTTGACGACGCTCGTCGCCTCCACGGTGTCCTTCATCGTCTTCAGGCCCACCCAAAGGCCCGAAAACCGGCTGAGCGCCCAGCCGTAGATGCCGTAATCAAGGATTTCCTGCACACCAGCGGGCGAGACCACCGGCATATAGGCATCCACCATCGCCCATTCCGACTGGTGCAACACGGTGGAGGATTCGCCGGTATGGTCATCCCCCATCGCCATCAACACACCACCATGAGGCGAAGTGCCCGCCATATTCGCATGGCGCATCACATCCCCGGTGCGGTCCACCCCCGGGCCTTTGCCGTACCATAGGCCATAGACGCCATCATATTTCCCCTCGCCGCGCAGTTCCGCCTGCTGGCTGCCCCAAAGCATCGTCGCCGCGAGGTCTTCGTTCAGCCCCGGCTCAAAGCGCACGTTATGCTCGGCGAGTTTCTTCTCTGAACGCTGCATTTGCAGGTCGACCCCGCCCAGCGGACTGCCCCGGTAGCCGGTCACATAGCCTGCGGTGTTCAGCCCCGCCGCGCGGTCGCGGGCGGACTGCATCATCATCAGCCGAACCAGCGCCTGCGTGCCGTTCAGCAGCACCGGGCCTTTCTCAAGGTCGAAACGGTCGTTCAGTGAAATCTTTTGCGTTGTCATGGCGGGCCCTCCCTAGCACGTCAGTCTTGCATGATTGCCTCCTATATAGGTCACAGCTGCTGACCTGTATAGCAGTTATTCCGCAACGGCAGCCCTGCAGGGGACGGTTTGTGCTGTTTTCTCCCGGCTATTAAGGTAGGAGAAAGGCTGGGCAAGGAAAGTACGGGCCATGGATTGGGACAAACTCAGAATTTTTCACGCCGTGGCCGATGCCGGGTCGCTGACCCATGCAGGCGACAAGCTTAACCTGTCGCAATCTGCCGTCAGTCGGCAGATTCGCGGGCTTGAGGAACAGCTTAATACCAACCTCTTTCACCGCCATGCGCGCGGACTGATCCTGACCGAACAGGGCGAGCTTTTATTCGACGCGACCTCGGCCATGGCCAAGCGTCTTGACGCCGCCGCCGCACGCATTCGCGACAGTGAGGAAGAAGTCTTTGGCGAATTGCGCGTGACCACCACCACCGGTTTCGGCACCCTCTGGCTCGCCCCGCGGCTGCCCAAACTTTATGAGCAATATCCTGACCTTAAGGTCGACCTGATGCTCGAAGAGCGCGTGCTCGACCTGCCGATGCGCGAGGCCGACGTAGCGATCCGCATGAAAGAACCAAGTCAGGCCGATCTGGTCCGCAAACGGCTGATGACCGTGCGGATGGGGCTCTACGCCAGCCCCGAATATCTGGAAAAACACGGCACGCCAGAGCGGATGGAAGACATGACCGACCACCGGTTGATCTGTCAGAACACCGACAGCGATCAAGTCGGCGCCGGGCTGCAACTGGTCAAAGAGCTGATGATGTATGACCTGCGTTCGCTCTTGACGGTGAACAACTACTTCGGCGTGTTGCAAGGCGTGGTGCATCACCTTGGCCTTGGCGTGCTGCCCAACTACCTGATCCAAGACTTCCCGCATATCGTGCAGGTGATGCCCGATATCGAATCCGCCGAAGTGCCGGTCTACCTCGCCTATCCCGAAGAGCTTCGCCAATCCAAACGCGTCGCGGCCTTCAAGGATTTTGTGCAGGAAGAGATCATAACCTACCGCAAACTATGGCGCGAACGGGTCGAAGGCGACAACTGAACCGCAGCCCCGCCGCAAGCCATGCAATAAGCGCATATCGGCCATGATGACTTGCGATGTTAAATAGCCTTGATTTGAACAGCCCTGCCTCCTATTTCACCATTATGAAGATTGACAGCCTGAGGGCGCGTCGCTTCATACCTCCCTGTTGGACTTGGCCGAGCTTTTAGCTCGGCCTTTTTTTGGCCTATCGCCTTCTTTCAGCCCACAGGCTGCCAAAGCCACTTCCCCCGGCATTTCCCCTTGTATGAGGGCGCAAACGCGCCAGCCGGGGAATTTCCATGCAAGATCCAGCCATCACGCCCGACCTCATCGCCAGCCACGGGTTCACGCCCGAGGAATACACCGAGGTCGTCAACATCCTCGGGCGCGAGCCGAACTACACCGAGATGGGCATTTTCTCAGCAATGTGGAACGAGCATTGCTCTTATAAGTCTTCCAAGAAATGGCTGCGCACCCTGCCCACCGACGGCCCCCAAGTCATCTGCGGCCCCGGCGAAAACGCAGGCGTGGTCGATATCGGCGATGGCCAAGCGCTGGTCTTCAAGATGGAAAGCCACAACCACCCCTCCTACATCGAGCCCTACCAAGGTGCCGCGACCGGCGTGGGCGGCATTCTGCGCGATGTCTTCACCATGGGCGCGCGCCCGATTGCTGCGATGAACGCGCTCAGCTTTGGCCGCCCTGATCACCCCAAGACCCGCCAACTTGTACATGGCGTCGTCGAAGGCGTCGGTGGCTATGGCAACTGTTTCGGCGTGCCGACCGTCGGCGGCGAAGTGCGGTTCGACACAGCCTATGATGGCAACTGCCTCGTCAACGCCTTTGCGGCGGGCCTCGCGGATGCCGACAAAATCTTCTATTCCGCCGCATCCGGCGTCGGCATGCCGGTGGTCTACCTCGGTGCAAAAACTGGCCGCGACGGCGTCGGCGGCGCGACCATGGCCTCCGCCGAATTCGACGACACCATCGAAGAGAAACGCCCCACCGTCCAGGTCGGCGACCCCTTCACAGAAAAGCGCCTGATGGAAGCCACGCTTGAGCTGATGGCAACCGGCGCCGTGATCTCGATCCAAGACATGGGCGCTGCGGGCCTGACCTGCTCTGCCGTGGAAATGGGGGACAAAGGCGGCCTTGGCGTGCGTCTCGACCTTGAAAAAGTGCCGACGCGCGAACCGCATATGACGGCCTATGAAATGATGCTCAGCGAAAGCCAAGAGCGGATGCTCATGGTCCTGCGCCCCGAACTTGAGGCCGAAGCCAAAGCCGTCTTCGACAAATGGGACCTCGATTTCGCCATCGTCGGTGAAACACTCCCCGAGGACCGCTTCCTCATCTGCCTCAATGGCGAGGTAAAAGCCGACCTGCCGCTGTCGAAACTCGCCTCCACCGCGCCGGAATATGACCGTCCTTGGGTCGAAACCCCTGCCGCCGCCGCTTTGTCCGACGCGCCAACCATCGACCCCATCGACGGTCTCCGCGCCCTCATAGGCTCCGTGAACCACGCCTCCAAAGCGTGGGTCTATGAGCAATACGACACGATGGTCATGGGCGACACCGTCCGTCTGCCCGGCCTTGGCGCTGGCATCGTGCGGGTCCATGGCACCGACAAGGCGCTGGCCTTCACCTCCGACGTGACCCCGCGCTACGTCAAAGCCAACCCAACCGAGGGCGGCAAACAGGCCGTGGCCGAAGCCTATCGCAACCTCTGTGCGGTCGGTGCCAAACCACTGGCGACAACCGACAACCTCAACTTCGGCAACCCCGAAAAGCCCGAAATCATGGGCCAGTTCGTCGGCGCTATCAAAGGCATCGGCGAAGCCGTGGGCGCGCTCGACATGCCGATCGTGTCGGGCAACGTATCGCTTTATAACGAGACTGACGGCAAAGGCATCCTGCCCACGCCCACCATCGGCGCGGTCGGCCTGATCGACAATGTCGAGCAGATCATCTGCAACCAGCTGTGCGAGGGGCATGTGGCCCTCTTGATCGGCAGCGCGGGCAGCCACCTCGGCCAATCCGCCCTGCTCGCCGAAGCCTTCGGCCGGGCCGAGGGCGATGCGCCCCATGTCGACCTCGTGGCCGAACGCCGCCACGGGGAATTCATCCGCGCCCAGTCAGGCCAAATCTCCGCCTGCACCGACCTCGGCGATGGCGGCCTCGCCCTCGCCGCCTTCGAGCTGGCCGAGACCGCAGGTATCGGCATCGAGATCGAGAGCGATGACACAGCCACCCTCTTTGGCGAAGATCAGGCCCGCTACCTTGTGGCCTGTACCGCCGAGGCCGCTGAGGCACTGATCGCCGCAGGCAAAGAGGCCGGCGTGCCCGTGGCCCAAGTCGGCGCATTCGGCGGCGAGAAGATCAGCTTCGGCGCGGCCTCTGCACTGCTGGCAGATCTGCGCGCCACTTACCGCAGCACCTTTGCGCAAGCCTTCGCCTGAACCTCTGGTTTCGGAGCCGCCCTTGCTTGAGACCAAACGGTCGCGCGCAGGGCGGCGGGGCAAGCTAAATCGCCGAGGGGCCCCTTCAGGGGATACGGCTATTTAGCTTGGCGCGACGACAGGCGGGTGACAGGCCGGGATCAATCAAGGGTGGTTCCGAAACCTTCTGGTTTTGGAGAGACCCGCAGCCGGCTCCCTCGGCCTCGCGCCTAGCCTTCCGCGTTCAACCCCGCCAACATCCGCGCCTTTTCACCCGGATCATCGGGGCACGAGATCGCCTCGGCCAAGGCCTCCAACGACGCAATGGAATGCCCCGCGCGAAAACTATCGACATGGGGCAACATCGCGCGAATGCCCGCCGCTTTGGGCGCAAACCCGTCCCACCTCAAAAGCGGATTTAGCCAGATCACCCGCCGCGCGGTCAAATGCAGCCGCTGCATCTGCCGCGCCAGTTCCGCCGGATCGTCCCGGTCCAACCCGTCGGTGATCAGCAAGACCACCGCGCCTTGGCCCATGACCCGCCGCGACCAGTCGCGATTGAACGCGGCCAGCGCGGCCCCAATGCGCGTCCCCCTCCCAGTCCTGCGCCTGCGCGCCCGCCGCTGCCAGCGCCGCATCCACATCGCGGGTCGCAAGATGCCGGGTGATATTGGTCAGCCGCGTGCCAAAGGTGAACCCGTGCACCTGTGCCCAGCCCGCGCCTTTGCGGTTGGCCACCGCGTGCAGGAAATGCAGGATCACCCGGCTGTATTGGCTCATCGAGCCGGAGATATCACAGAGCACCACAAGGTTCGGATAGCGCGCGCGCGGAGTCATCCGGTAGAGCCGTTCCATCTCTCCCCCGCGCCGCAGCGCCGCTTTCATCGTGCGTGCCACATCAATCCGCCCCTGTGCCGCTGCCACATTCCGGCGGCTCGGCATCGGCGGCACCGGGAGTTCCAGCTTGGCCAACATCCGCTTCGCCTGAGCCATCTCGGAAAGGCTCATCTGTTCGAAATCCAGCGTCCGGAGCCGCTCGCGCGCCGACATCGTGAGGCTCGCATCGACTTCAATGAGGGTCTCTTCCGGCTCGGGCTGCTCTTCTCGTTCCGGCGCTTCGGCCCCGTCCAGCAGGGCTTCTGCCGCGCGTTTCTCTGCCGGGGTTGCGGGGCGGTCCTCTTGCACACTGCGGATGGCGGGCAGCATCGCGGCCATCATATGTTCCAGATAGCGCGGATCGCGCCAATAAAGCCGGAATATCTGCGCAAAAACCCGCGCCTGTTCAGGGCGGTTCACGAAACAAGCGTGCAGCGTCCAATAGAAATCACGGCGGCTGGTGAACCCCACGGCGACGACAGCCTCCACCGCCTCCACCACGCGCCCCGGCCCGATGGACAGCCCCGCCCGCCGCAGGGCGCGGGCGAAATGAGTGATATTCCCCGCCAGCTTCGGGTCGTCCGGCAGGTCGAGGGGGTCTGCTCAGCCATCCTGCTTAGGCGGGCATCAGCGACGCGCGGGCCTGTTCGAGAATGCGCGCGGCCTCGGACCCTTGCAGCTTGGCGATGTCGTCTTGGTATTTCAGCACCGCCCCCAACGTATCGGCGATGACCTCGGGGCTTAGGGTCGTTACATCCAAGGCCAGCAAACATTTCGCCCAATCGATGGTCTCTGCCACACCGGGTTTTTTGAACAGATCCTCCGTCCGCAATTGCTGAACAAAAGCCACCACCTCGCGGCTGAGCGCCTCTGCCGCCTCGGGCGCGCGGGCCGAAAGGATCGCCATCTCACGCGCCACATCCGGGTAATCGACCCAATGGTAAAGGCACCGCCGCTTCAGCGCGTCATGCACCTCCCGCGTGCGGTTGGAGGTCAGGATCACGATCGGCGGCTCCGGCGCACGGATCGTGCCAAGCTCGGGGATCGTCACCTGAAAATCACTCAGCGCTTCTAACAAAAACGCCTCAAAAGGCGCGTCGGTGCGGTCCAACTCGTCGATGAGCAGCACCGGCGCGCCGTTCTCATCGGGGCGCAGCGCCTGCAAAAGCGGGCGTTCGATCAGGTAGTCGTCGCTGAACAACTCTTGGGTCAGCGCGCGCCGATCCGCGCCACCGCCCGCCTCCGCCGTGCGGATCGCCACCATCTGGGCGGGGAAATTCCACTCATAAACCGCGCTCGACGCATCAAGCCCTTCGTAGCATTGCAACCGGATCAACCGCCGCCCCAACCCGGCGGCCAGCGCCTTGGCTATCTCGGTCTTGCCGACACCCGCCTCGCCTTCCAGAAACAAAGGCCGCCCCAGCGTAAGGCTGAGGAAAACCACAACCCCAAGCGCGCGGTCGCAAACATAGCCCTCAGCGCTCAGCATCTCTTGGACCGCGTCGATCGTATCAATGTTTTTCATGGCCCCAGTGGTGCATTCCCGCCCCGCCCCGTCAAGGGGCCTGACAGGGCGCGGGCAGATTGACGTGATTTCCCCGCGCTGGCATAGTCTCAAGCAATAATCGACGGTCACCGAGAACAACGGGGCCACAGGGGCGGATATGGGACTGAGCATTTTCATCGCGATCCGGCGCGGCGGGGTCTGACATGCGCATCACCGCTGTCACCTGCGTCAAGAACGAAGGCCCGTTTCTGCTGGAATGGATTGCCTTCAATCGGGTGATCGGGGTCACGGATTTCCTATTCTATTCAAATGATTGCACCGATGGAACCGACCGCCTGCTGGGCGCGCTTGACGGGCACGGTATCGTCACCCATCTGCCCAACCCGGCCAGCAATCGAAACTACCAAATGCAGGCGCTGAAGGATGCCCGGCGCCAACCCGTCGTCACGCAGGCCGATTGGGTCTGGGTCGCGGATGTGGACGAGTTTCTAAACATCCATGTGGGCGACCACCGCCTGCCCGCGCTGATCACAGCCTGCGGCGATCCGCAGGCAATCTCGCTGCATTTCCAGTTCTTCGCCAATGGCGGGATCGAGGAGTTCGTCGATGAACCGATCATCGCGCAATTCACCCGCAGCCATAACCCCGACATCTGGTGCGCCGATACGGCGATTGAGGTTAAATCATTGGTCCGGCAAGATTTCCCCTTGGGCTATTACGGGGCGCACCGCCCTTTTCATGATGACAGCAAAGTTCAACCCCATTGGACGGACGGCGCAGGCAGGCAGGTGCCCGCGCCGTTTCGGACTGCCGCCAACAAGCGCCGCATCCGCGCCTTTCCCGCCCGCGGCGCGCGGCGTTTTGCGACGTTAAACCATTACGCGCTGCGCTCGCTCGACAGCTATCTGGTCAAGAATGATCGGGGTGACGTGAACCGCGAACACCGCGCCTTTGACGACACCTATTGGCGCGACCGCAATGATGCAGCTTGGGAGGATCGCTCGATCCAGCGTTACCTGCCCGCCCTGCGCGCCGAGATGGATCGCCTCAAAGCGCTGCCCGGCATCGCTGAACTTCACGCCAATGCCGTGGCCGCGCACCGCGCCCGCCGCGATGCCCTGCTGGCCGATCCGGCCTACCGCGCGATGCAGGCACAACTGCGCGAGGCCAGCCCCTACTCCGCCGCCGAAGCGCAGGTCCGTGCCCAGATTGGACTGAAATGACCGGCCCACGGATCATCAACCTTGGCCTGCCCAAGACCGGCACCACCACGCTCACCGATGCGCTGCGCCACGCGGGGCTTAGGGTCGCCGATTGGCGCATCCGCAAAGGGCAAAGCGCTCTGCCTGACATTACCGGAGAGCATGTCGGCCGGATCATCTATGCCGATTATTTTGCCAGCGGCGACCGCTGGCGCGGCTGCAAGAATTCGACGCAATCAATGAGATGAGCGCCGTGCGCCATGACCGCAGCCTTTGGCCGCAGACCGATTGGGGGCTGCTGAGCGCCATTCAGCAGCACCACCCCGACATCAAGTTTTTGCTGTCGCACCGCAATCCGGCAAAGACGGCGAACAGCATGATGCGCTGGAACAATCTGGGCCGCCGCCGCCTGCCACAGGCCGATGTGCCGGGCCTGCCCCGCGGCTTTGGCCGCAGCGAGGCCGAGCTTGCCAAATGGGTTGAGGGGCATTTCACCTTTTGCCGCCGAGTCTTTGCCGGCTATGCCAACTTTCTGGAATTCGACATCGAAGACCCCGGCGCCCGCGACAAGATCGCCGCCCACCTCGGCATCGACCTGCCATGGTGGGGCCAAAGCAACACCGGCAAAGAAGTGGCCGAGTGATGCGCCTCACCCTGTTCATCGGCCCGACCGAGAAAGCCGCCGCGCGACTGCGCAATATCTTGCAGCAGGAAAAGGGCGCGCTGTTGAAACAAGGGGTTTTGGCCCCCGATTGGAACCACGTCCGCCTCTATGCCGCCTGCGCCGCGCCTGATGCGGTTGGACTGCTGCGCTATCGACGCGGGCTCGACAGTGCTTTGATCGGCGCCACGCTGCGTGATGAATTTCACGCACTGATCCCTCGCGATTTGGCCGAGAGCCGCGCCGATCATGTGGTGCTGAGCGCGGCACAACTGGGCAACCTGCTGTCGCGCCCCGAGGAGCTTGCCCGCCTGCGCGATCTGCTCTGCCCCTATTTCGACGACATTCGCATTATCGCGCATCTTGATGAACAGGCCCGACTTCTCACCGCGCATTATACCTTTGCCGTGACCGAAGGCCGCCGCCATTCGCTGACACAGGAACTCACCTTGGCGGAGCGTGGCAGGTGGTGGCAAGGCGCGCTCGAACCTGCTGAGGATGCCCCCGACTTTGGCCTATTCTCAGATGTACAAAACCCGCCCTTCTGGCTGGATTATCAGGCCCTTCACAGTCATTGGGCAGACGCCTTTGGGGCCGAAAAGGTCCAATTCCGTCCGCTCGACCTGCCGCAACTCCTGTCCAAAAACGGGGCGCGGGAAGTTTCCGATAGCCTTGACCTGACCACGCTCCTCGGTCCGGTTGATCCGGGCCGCGCGCTTGCCCCTCTGCCCGCGCCTTGGCTGGCCCGAATGCGCGCGTTTAACGATGTACTGATCCGTTATCTGCAAGCGCATGACCTCTCCTGCCCGCGCAGCACATGGAGCCAGATGTTGCAGGCGCTGCAGATCGGTGGCGCAGCGATTGCGCCCGGCAGTCTCGCCCCGATCTCCGACCATTTCGCCCGCGACAACGCAGCCCTCATCACCCGATATCCCGCGCTGGCTGCGGCGCTCACCCCCGACAGGCCAGAACCCCTTTGGACCGAAGCAGACCCCGAACGCGGCTTTCGCGCCACGCAGTACCTCGCCGCTTTCGCCCACCGCATCCGAACAACCGCGACCCCTCTGGCGCAGAAACACGCTGAGGCTGAGATGGCGCGCCAGTCGGCCGCGAAATTCGAGGCGATGCTATCGGACCCCGCCGCCTCAGAAGACGCCCGCGCGGCCAATGCCCAGCTTTTGAACCGGGTGAAGGTCAACCACGAGATGATCCTCAGCAGCCCCTTCCGCCCGCATAACGACGCGGCGTCCGAGGGTGCAGACCAGCCCGCGCCCGCCTATACCACCGTCCCGCCGCGCCAATTACCGCCCGGCAACAGCGGCAATGTCATCGTCGGCTGCATGAAGAACGAGGCCCCCTATATCCTTGAATGGGTCGCCTATCACCGCGCCGTGGGATTTGATAACTTCCTGATCTACACCAACGATTGCACCGATGGCACCGATGCCGTGCTCGGGCGGTTGCAAGACATGGGCATCCTGCAACACCGCAACAACGACGACTGGAAGGGCAATTCGCCCCAGCAGCATGCCCTGAACCAAGCGCTGAAAGAGCCGCTGATCCGGGACGCGGAATGGATCGCGCATATCGATGTTGACGAATTCGTGAACATCCGCACAGGCAACGGCACGCTCAACGATTTTTTCGCCGCAGCGCCCGAGGCGACCAATATCGCGATGACCTGGCGGCTCTTTGGCCATAACGGCGCGACGGCCCTGTCCGATGCGCCGGTGATCGGCCAATTCGACCACTGCGCACCCAGCTTTTGCCCGAAACCCCATACCGCATGGGGGTTCAAGACAATGTTCCGCAACATCGGCGCCTATGAAAAACTCTCCTGCCACCGGCCCAACAAATTGGACGACGCGCAGGCGGAACGGGTCAAATGGGTCAACGGCTCGGGCCGCGACATGACGCGCGATGCGCTGCGCAACGGGTGGCGGTCTTCCAAAAGCAACATCGGCTATGACCTGCTGCAATTGAACCACTACGCTCTGCGCTCAGCCGACTCCTTTCTTGTCAAACGCCAGCGCGGGCGCGCGCTGCATGTCGACCGCTCCATCGGTATCAACTACTGGATCCGCATGGATTGGAACGACCACCAAGATGTCTCAATCCAGCGCAACCTGCCGCGTCTGCATGCCGAGATGGCCCGCCTGCTGGCCGACGACCCGCTTCGCGCGCATCACGAAGCGGGCCTTGCCTGGCACCGCGCCAAGGCGGAAGAGCTGCACCAAACGCCAGAGTTCCGCGATCTCTACCGCCAAGCGCTTAACGTCAAGTTAAGCGCGACCGAGCGTGTCGCCTATGCCCTCGCTCTCGACATGGAAAGCTGACCCGTGACAGACACCAAGCCTGAGCCGAATTTCATCCACTCGCGCGGCATGAAATTCCCCGACGATCCAACGATCCTGCGCGGGCGGGTCCGCAAACTGCTGCGCCAAAACGCCTATGAGGCAAAAGAAAGCGAGGCCGCGCTGCGCGTGGTCCGCGAGGGCGACCGGGTGATCGAACTGGGTGGCGGCGTGGGCTATATGTCGACGCTGGTGGCCAGCAAACGCAACGTGGCTTCGGTTCATTCATTTGAGGCGAACCCGAACCTTATCCCCTATATCCGCCGGGTCCATGCGGCCAACGGGCTGAGCAATGCCCATGTCACCAACGCCATCCTCGGCCCCGCGCCGGGCAAGGTCGATTTCCACGTACGCGACCAGATCCTGTCCTCCTCCATGACCCGTTTCGAAGGCGAAGCCCCGCCCGAGACCCATCAAATCGACGTGCTGAGCGCGGCTGAGGTTTTCGCCGACATCGCCCCCAGCGTGCTGATCTGCGACATTGAAGGCGCTGAAGTTGACCTGATCCCGTCGCTGCCGCTCGACACTCTGCGCGCCGCCATCATCGAGTTGCACCCACAATGGATCGGCCCCGAGGGGGTCAACAAGGTCTTTGCCGCTTTCATGCAGGCGGGCATGGCCTATTACCACCGGGGCTCGCATAACAAAGTCGTGGCCTTCCGCCGTGAATGGTAAAGTCTCCCACCTCGCGATCCTTTGTGTGCGCAACGAAGGCGCGTTCTTGCTGGAATGGCTTGCCCATCACCGCGCTATCGGCTTCGATCATGTGCTGGTTTTTCCAACGATTGCGACGACGGCACCGATGACATGCTTGACCGGCTGCAAGCGCTTGGCGGTGTCACCCACATCCGCAACGACGGCCCCTATGAGAAAGGCGGCATCCAGTTCACCGCGCTGAAGGCCGCTGCCGAACTAAAGATCGTGCAGCAGGCCGATTGGATCCTGCCGCTCGATGTCGATGAATTTGTAAACATCCATGTCGGCGATCACAGCCTCTCCGCGCTGCACGCCGCCCTGCCCGAAGCCACGGCGATCACCCTCACATGGCGGCTTTTCGGCAGTGGCGATCAGGTCCGCTACGAAGACCGCCCGGTGACCGAAGGCTTTACCCGCTGCGCCCCTGCGGTGATGCACTGGCCATGGCGGGCTGCCATGTTCAAAACCCTCTACCGCAACGATGGCACCTATGCGCAGCCGGGCGTGCACCGCCCCCGTGGCCCCAACCCCGCACGGCTGGACCAATCCCGCTGGTTTGACGGCCATGGCCGCGCCCTGCCCGATCTCTTCAAGACGCGGCGCATTTTTTCAACCTACGGTCGGCAGAACTATGGGCTGGCCCAGATCAATCACTACCCCTTGGGCGCGATGGAATCCTATGTGCTCAAAGCCGACCGCGGCCGCGCGGTGCACCGCGCAGACATGCTGGGGCTGGACTATTGGGTTGAGCGGAATTTCAACACCGAAACCGACACAACCATCAACGCCAGCGCCCCGGCGCGGGCCCGCGAACTTGCCGCCCTCAAGGCCGACGCACCCCTCACCGCCCTGCACGAAACGGCCGTCGCTTGGCGTCGCACCCGGTTCGACGCGCTAATGGCCCAAGAGCCATTCCGCGCCCTATTCGGACGCCTGCTGATGGCCCCGCCAAGCCGCCCGGTCACCGCCAAAGCGGCGCGTATCATGCTGGAATATGCGAGGCGCGCCCAAGCCGCCGAGCCATCCCAATAGCGCACAGCCACCACACCGCCCCCGGAAAACCGTCACATTCTCTTCAATTTCTCACGGATTTTCCGCATTTTCGCCCTATTATCCGGCTATACCCTGCTGAAACGGCGGTTCTGCCCCGCCCTGACAAGCCCGAGGATGCCCGATGCCGCGCGAGACGCCCACGATCGAAAGCTCACTGGCCGATATGCCCAAACGCGACTGGCTGCGCGCAATAGAGGCCGTGGCCGAAGAGGATGGCTATTTCCAGTCCTTGGGCAAACGCCATTTCTCTGCCTTCATTGAGCGTGAGACCACCCTGCTGGTCACGTTTGAGACCTATCAAGGCATGCACGCCCTTTCCGACAAGGCGCAGCCCTTGGGCTGGGACATGGTCCGCAATCACGACTGGTCGCATCTCTGCCTTGCCAGCGATGGCGACACATGGTTCCGCGCCGAAGAGGTCTATGCCTATTTCGACAGGCTGATCGACGACGGGTTCTTTGATGAATTCGATCGGGTGCTGTTCTACGGCGCTGGCCCCTGCGCCTATGCCGCCGCCGCCTACTCCGTCGCCTCCCCCGGTGCAGCGGTTGTGGCGATCCAACCGCAGGCCACGCTGAACCCGCGCATCACCGATTGGGACGACCGCTTCACCGATATGCGCATCCTCGATTTCACTTCCCGCTATGGCTATGCGCCCGATATGCTTGACGCCGCAGAACGGGTCTTTGTGCTCTACGACCCGCGAGAAAAACTCGACGCGATGCATGCCGCGCTCTTTACCCGCGCCAATGTCACCAAACTGCGCATGCCCTTCATGGGCGATGCGCTGCAAACCGACCTGCTGGAGATCGACCAGCTTGACCCGCTGCTGCAGGCCGCCGCCGACGGCACGCTGGACGCGGCCCGTTTCGCCGCCCTCTACCGCGCACGACGCGACTATCTGCCCTACCTGCGCAACCTCAGCCAAGCGGTCAACGCCCAAGGCCGCGAGAGACTGCTCGAAGCGGTCTGTGCCAATGTCAGCGCGCGGATGAGCGCCCCACGCTTTGCTCGCCGCCTTGAACGCATTCGCGCCCGCCGAGAAGCCGCCGTGACAGAGGTGGCGACCGCCACCGGATAGGTTTTCAATCTGGCGCGCGCCCCCGCTCTGTGCTAGCCCCGCGGCCATGACACAAAGCTTCACGATCCGCCGTCCCGACGACTGGCACCTGCACCTGCGCGACGGCGACATGCTGCGCGCCGTGCTGCCCCATAGCGCCCGCGACTTTGCCCGCGCCATCATCATGCCAAATCTCGTGCCCCCGGTGGTCACCGGCACCCAAGCCGCCGCCTACCGCGACCGCATCATGGCCGCCCTGCCTGCGGGTGCCGATTTCACCCCGCTGATGACCCTCTACCTGACCGAGGACACGGACCCTGACGACGTGGCCCGCGCCCATGCCGATGGCCTCATCCACGCGGTCAAACTCTACCCCGCCGGCGCCACCACCAACTCCGCCAGCGGCGTGTCCAACTTCGACAAGGTCGCCCCGGTGCTCGACCGTATGGCCGAGATTGGCCTGCCCCTTTGCACCCACGGCGAAGTCACCGACAGCGAGATCGACATCTTCGACCGCGAGGCCGTCTTCATCGACCGCGTGCTCGACCCAATTCGCCGCGCGCATCCTGCGCTGCGCGTGATCATGGAACATATCACCACCGCCGATGCCGCCGACTACGTGCGCAGCAACGACAGCGGCCTTGCGGCCACGATCACCACGCATCACCTCGTGATCAACCGCAACCACATCCTCGCTGGCGGCATCCGCCCGCATTACTACTGCCTGCCCGTGGCCAAACGCGAGACCCACCGCCTCGCCCTGCGCCAAGCGGCCACCTCTGGCGATCCGCGCTTCTTCCTCGGCACCGACAGCGCGCCCCATACCGATGGCGCCAAGCTGCAACCCTGCGGCTGCGCCGGCTGCTTCACCGCGCCCAACACAATGTCGATCCTCGCACAGGTTTTCGAAGAGGACGGCGCCCTCGACAAGCTCGAAGCCTTCACCTCGCTCAACGGCCCCGCCTTCTATGGCCTGCCGCCAAACGAGACTCGCATCACCCTGCGCCACGAAACACCGAAACACCCCACCAGCATCGACACCCCCGACGGCCCGGTCACGGTCTTCGACCCCGGCTTCGATCTGCACTGGACCACCTAATCTTCATCCTTTCTTAAATACCGATCCGACCTCTCCCCAGCCAAGGACGCCTGCCATGATCCCCACCAGCCACCCCAGCCCCGAAGAAATGGCCCGCCTCACCGCGCGCATGTTGCTGGAGATCGGCGCGGTGCATTTCAACGCGGATGAACCCTTCACACTGGCCTCGGGCCTGCCGTCCCCGACCTATATCGACTGCCGCAAGCTGATCTCCCACCCGCGCATCCGGTCGACGCTGATGGACTTCCTCACCGTCACCGTGATGCGCAACGCGGGGTTTGAGGCTTTCGACAATATCGCCGGTGGCGAGACCGCAGGCATCCCCTTCGCCGCCATGGTCGCCGAGCGGATGGCGCTGCCGATGACCTATGTGCGCAAAAAGCCCAAAGGCTATGGCCGCAACGCGCGGATCGAAGGTGACATGACCGAAGGCCAACGCGTGCTGCTGGTCGAGGATCTGACCACCGATGGTGGCTCAAAGCTCAGCTTTGTCGACGCGATTCGGGAAACCGGCGCAAGCTGCGCCCATACCGCCGTGATCTTCCACTACGGCATTTTCCCACAAACCGAAAAGACCCTTGGTGACCATGGCGTTACGCTTCATGCGCTGTGCACATGGTGGGATGTCTTGGCCGAAGCGCGCGCACAAGGCGCCTTTGACGCGGCAACATTGACCGAAGTCGAAGCCTTCCTGAACGCCCCGCGCGAATGGCAGGAATCCCGCAAAAGTTAACCGAATTTCCGCAAGATGTTGACCCAAGGCCCCTCCACAAGGCAAAATGTGGTGGGGCCGTTTGTTGATAAAGATATCCACAAAAGATACAATTTGCGCCGGACGACCCCACTGGCTATGACGACCATCTGGGTAGAAATGGGTGAGGTCATGAACGAAATTACATCGCTGAACGCGAACCAATTGGCCGTGCAGGCACCGGAATCGATGCCGCATTCGATCGAGGCCGAGCAGCAGTTGCTGGGTGCGATCCTCACCAACAACGACGTTTATGACCGCGTGGCCTCAGTCATTGGCCCCAAGCATTTCTACGAGCCGGTCCACGCGCGCATCTTCGACATCGCCTCCCAGCGGATCGCCAAGAACAACCTCGCCTCTCCGGTCACGCTCAAAGCCTTTATGGAGGACGACGAGGGGCTGAAGGAGCTGGGCGGCCCTGCCTATCTCGCCCGTCTTGCGGGGGCTGCGATCAGCGCCTTTGCGGTGCGCGACTACGCGCAGATGATCTATGACCTCGCCGTGCGCCGCGACCTGATCCAGCTGGGCCGCGACATTTCGGCCAAGGCCGCGCAGGTCGATGTCGCCTCCGAGCCGCGCGAGCAGATCGTCGAGGCCGAGCAAGAACTCTACAAGCTGGCCGAACAGGGTCAGGTCGAAAGCGGTTTCCAGTCTTTCCTCAAGGCCGTGACAGATGCGGTCAACGTGGCTAACGCCGCCTACCAGCGTGACGGCGGCCTCTCAGGCGTCTCCACCGGGCTGATCGACATGGACAAGAAACTGGGCGGTCTGCACCGCTCTGACCTTCTGATCCTTGCGGGCCGTCCATCGATGGGGAAAACCTCGCTTGCGACCAACATCGCCTTCAACGTGGCCAAAGCCTACAAACGCGGGATGAAGCCCGACGGCACCGAAGGCGCGGTCGACGGCGGCGTGGTGGGCTTCTACAGCCTTGAGATGAGCGCCGAACAGCTTGCCGCGCGGATCCTGTCGGAAGCCGCCGAGATCCCCAGCCAACAGATCCGTTCGGGCGACATGACCGAGACCGAGTTCCGCCGCTTCGTCGATGCCGCCAAAGCACTGGAAGCCTGCCCGCTGTTCATCGACGACACGCCCGCCCTGCCGATCAGCCAGCTTGCCGCCCGTGCGCGGCGGCTCAAACGGACCCACGGGCTTGATGTGCTGATCATCGACTACCTGCAGCTGGTCCGCGGCACCGGCAAATCGGAAAACCGGGTGAACGAAATCTCGGAAATCACCATGGGTCTCAAGGCCATCGCCAAGGAACTCGACATTCCGGTGATCGCGCTTTCGCAGCTCTCGCGTCAGGTGGAGAGCCGCGAAGATAAACGTCCGCAGCTGTCGGACCTGCGTGAATCCGGCTCGATCGAACAGGATGCTGATGTGGTGATGTTCGTCTACCGTGAGGAATACTATAAGGAACGTGAGAAGCCCGGCGATCACGAGTTGGACAAGATGGCCGCGTGGCAGGAAGAGATGGAACGCTTGCACGGCCGCGCCGAAGTGGTGATCGGCAAGCAGCGTCACGGCCCGATTGGGACGGTAGACCTTAGCTTTGAGGGCAAGTTTACCCGCTTCGGCAACCTTGTGCAGCCGTGGCAGCAAGGCGGCGGCAACGACGATCAGGAATTCTAATCTCTCGATTTATGGCCACTGCTCTTTTCGGGGCGGTGGCACTCTCCTATCGTTCCCCTCCTCATCAAATTCACATACTTGAATGAATGATTTGGATTGCCCCAAACTGCCGTTAGGCTAGATGGGCGGTTCTGCGCCTCGCGCCAGTACCGTCACTCACCTTGGGAGGACCAAAATGACCAATATCATCCGCGCCATCTGTCTGATGCTCGCCACCAGCTTTGCCTTCGCGCTCCACGCCGAAGAGACCGAGCGTTACGGCAAGCAGAAAGTCGTCTATCACATCAACTATAACGGCGGCGAAGGCTCCAAAGCGCATCTGGGGGCCATGCGCAACATTCAGAACCACATCAATGCCGTCGGGGCCGAGAATATCGACGTGAAGGTCGTGCTGCATGGCAATGGGCTGAGCCTCTTGGCCGATGCCAAGGGCATCGACAAGATGCAGACAACCGTATCATCGCTCAAAGGGCAGAACGTCAGCTTTCACGTCTGCAACAACACCCTGCGCGGCCGCGAGATCAGCTATGAGGATGATCTCTATGATGTGTGGGAGGAAGACATCGTGCCCTCCGGCGTGGCGGAACTGTCGCGCCTGCAACAGATGGGCTACACCTACATCAAACCTTGAACCGTACCGCCCGGGAGGGGGAACACTCCCCCGGGCGTTCGTTTTGTCACTCTCCCGCTGCGCGGGTCTCATACATCAGCCCCTTGGCGCTGCCTTCGGCGAAACCCTTCCAATAGCTGTGGTCGTCCTTTTCGGTCCCGTCGTCTTCGACAGACCAGACGCCAGCGTTGGAATCCTCTACCAGATCAAGGTAGCCCCCTTCTCGGCATCATTCTTCAGATGGCTATCCATCCATGCGGTCACGAAATGCTGGGCGATATTGTTCATCCGCGCCGTGTCCCAAACCGCATCGGTGTAATGTTCTGAAATGTTGAACCCTTTGTCCTCGCTGAAGTAATAGGACTCCGTGGGCGCAGGCATCGGCGCGCCGGCGTTATGGCCTGCGTTCATATAGGTCAGCAGCGCACGGTCGACGTTTGAGGTGTTTTGCCAAATCGCGCGAATGCCGTCTTCGTAAAGCGATGTGTCATCCTGCGATCCGGCGATAAAGAGCATCGGGATCTGCACACCCGCCAGACCTTCGGCATCCCAAAAGCCCCGGTTCATGCCCCAAGGGCCAAAGGCCACGGCCGTCTTGATGCGCGGATCAGGCAGGGCGTCGTGGGTGTCTGACCCGGCCTGATGAATGCCCAATGTGCCATGCGGCCCACCCCATGTGTAGCCTACAGAAGCCTCGGTCACGCCACCGCCTGCGGTGATGATCGCGCCGTAGCCGCCCATGGAGTAGCCGATCAGCCCGGTGTTCTCGGCGTCATAAAGCCCTGCAAAATCGCCACCCTCCGCGGCTTTTTGCGCCATCTGCTCCAGCACAAAGAGTTGGTCCAGCGAGCGGTTCACCAGCGTCGAGCCAAAGGCCGCCTGCGTGCGGTAGGTGCTGTCGGTGTGGTCGATGGAGGCCACGACATAGCCCTTGGAGGCGAGGTTCTCGGCCAGATGCGACAGCAGATAGCGGTTGCCCGGATAGCCGTGGCTGATCAGGACCAGCGGAAAGGTCTCGCCCGAGGCCGGATCGACATCGCGCATCGCCTGTCCCTGCAACGTGACCTCGGTGGTGCCGTCGCGCAGATAGGCTTTGAAGGCGGTTTCGCCCTGCGCGCCCTCGGCGGCAGGGTAATACATCTCAACGGTCAAAGGTCGGTCATAGCGCGGCATCTCATCGGGCTTATCGGCGGCCGGGTCGATGGCGAGTATGTCGATCTGATCGCGGTTGACCATCTCAAGCGTGCGCACGCCCACCGCGTGGTCGCCATAGGCCGCGAGTTCGGGCGCGTTCGGCAATTGTCGGTCGATCCGATTCTCCGCCTGCGCCGCCCCTGCGGTAAGGCTGGCGGCAAGCAGGGCCGTGGTGGTCATATGTCTATGCATGGTTCGTCCTCCCTTGGATAGGCCCGAGCCTACCTGCGTTGCGGAGGCAAGCAAGCGCCCTAGCCGTGACGTTACGGAAGTTTCACACTTACCCCCGCGCGGCGCGGGCCACTTCTGCCTCAGAGAGCCCATACCTCCCGGCGAATTTGGCGCGGGCGGCCAACAGCCTTGGGTCATCGGGTTTCATGCCCAAGGTGCGGATAAAGGCGATGCGCTGCTGCTGTTTCAAGGCTTCGGTGTCGATATCCGTGCCCATGGCGCGGTCGATAATCTCTCCGCCGGGGCTGACGTGGAACCACTTGTTGAAGTCGCGGAAGTGATGCTGGTTGTGCAGCCGCGTGACATGCCGCTCGACCGCCGTTTTGGGGACCGTCAGATGCGCCGTCATGTGGAACCACTCATAGCCCAGAAAGGTCAGCACCCCACCCAAGGGTACGATTGCCGTGGCAATCCAAAGGCTTGCGTCAAACCCCAGCAGCGCCGCAATGCCCCAAACCAAAAGGAAATTACCCACAAGCATCGGCAAAGCGACCCAAAGCGGCACAAAGAACAGCCCGTGATTGGTGGGAAAATCATGATGCCCGTAATGCGCGCGGTAGAGCAGATCAAAGGCCCATTGCCGTTTCGGCGGATCAAGGTGAAAGACATGCCGGTGCAGGTTGTATTCATTGAGCATCTGCGCCGCGATCCCCAGCGGCACCAGCGCCCAGCACCACAGCGGCGCCCCCAGAGCATCGCGCCAAAGGCAACCACACCGGCCAGCGCCATGAGCGATACCCCCGCGTGGCCAAACATGATCCTGATCCGTGACATCCGCCTGACCTCCCCATCCTGCGCATCCGGCAGGCAAAAGTGTAACAAATCCCCCTCGCCCCTGTCGCGCATGACGTTAGGTGCCCTTGGCCGCTTGACCTCCCCCGCATTCTGGCCCACATCCGCCCATGAGCAAAGCGACCCTGACCATCGACCTGCAAGCCATCGCCGACAACTGGCGCGCCCTTGACCGCATGACGGGGGCCGAGACCGGCGCCGTGGTCAAAGCCGACAGCTATGGCCTTGGTGCGCCCCGTGTGGCGACAGCCTTGGCCGAGGCTGGCGCGCGGCAGTTCTTTGTGGCCTTGGCCGAAGAAGGCGTAGCACTGCGGCAGGCTTTGGGCGAAGGCCCGGTGATCAACGTCTTTTCCGGTCATATGGCAGGCGACGCCGAGGCAATTGCCGGTGCCGCCTTGACGCCGATGGTCAACTCGACCGAGCAGCTTTTGCGCCAGCTTGAGACCCTGCCCGGCCATGGCTTTGGCATTCAACTCGACAGCGGCATGAACCGGCTGGGGATGGAGCCTGCGGAATGGGCGGCCCTGCGCGACATCGCACTCAGCCAGAACCCCTCGCTGATCATGTCGCATCTGGCCTGCTCAGACGAACCGGGACACGAGATGAACGACGCGCAGCTGCGCAGCTTTCACGAGATGACCCAAGGGATCGACGTCCCGCGCTCGCTCTCTGCCACGGGGGCATCCTGCTGGGCTCTGATTATCACTTCGATGTCACGCGGCCCGGGATTGGCCTTTATGGCGGGCGGCCCTTCACCGATGCGCGGCCTGTGGTCACCCTTGATGTGCCGGTGATCCAAACCCGCAACGTCACCCCGGGAGAGACTGTGGGATATGGCAACACATGGACGGCAGAGAGCACGGTGAAGCTCGCCACCGTCGCTGCGGGCTACGCCGACGGGCTCCAGCGCGCCATGGGCAATGCAGTCGGCGCGGCCTCTTTCCAACATGACGGCATTTCGCTGCCGATTGTCGGGCGCGTGTCGATGGATCTGATCACGGTGGATGTCTCTGCGTTGGATGAAGTCCCCGCGACTTTGCAATTGCTGGGGCCAAAGCAGGGTGTCGATGATCTGGCGGATTGGGCCGGGACGATCGGCTACGAAATGCTCACCTCGCTCGGGGCGAGATACGCGCGGACCTACGCCGAATAGTTCGGCGACTTTCCCCCGTTTCGTATTGAGTGGACTGCAGATCGGCGGCGCTTTAGCGTGGCTATTTTCCCACAGGCCTGCCCCGCCCGTCTTCGGCAGTCGACAGGTAAATCACCCCAATCACTGCAAAAAGTTTACGAAAAACCTGAGGTTGTGCCATAATGTGGGCAAAACTGCGTTAAATCCTCAGCATAATTCCGCACTGAATGGGAACAAAGAAGGATAAAGAGGCGTTGGTCGGCAGAAACTTGCTTAGTAGCTCTTCCAGGGGGAGAAAGTATGTCCCAGCTTCGTTCATTCGCCTACCTCATCCAATTCGCCTTTCAACGGCTGGCCGTTGTGGTCTTTGCCCTCGCGGCCCTTGCCCTCACCATGGCCAGCATCATGGCCGGGATCGGCCTTTGGGATTGGATCAGTCTTGACCTTCGATATGGCGGCGAGCCTGTTGAAAACGCTGGGATGTACGCCCAGCTAACCTTGACCGCTCTTGCCGTGGGCCTGTGTTTTTTCCTGCCCACCAACCGTCGCGTCATGCAGCTTGAAACCTCGCACCGCCAGTTCAATGTTGGCATGCAGGACGTGGCCCGCGCCTACGGTGCCGTGCACGCTGCCGACCGTGCGGAAACCTTTCAGATGAGTTCGGAATTTGATTCGGTGCGCGAACGTCTGGCCTATCTGCGCGATCACCCCGACCTCAGCACGCTGGAGCCCGCCGTGCTGGAAATGGCCGCACAAATGAGCCACGTGGCCCGCGATCTGGCCGAAGTTTACTCGGATGAGAAACTGGCCCGTGCACGCAGCTTCCTGAAACAGCGCCAAGAAGAGGTCGAGTTGTTCAACAGCCGTCTGGATCAGGCCAAAGCCATCTCGACAGAGATGAAACATTGGCTCCACGAAGTCGAACTCGAAGAGAGCGTCGCCGTAGCCCAGCTTGAGCGCCTGCGTGACGAGATGCGTGAGATCATGCCGGAGCTTGGCCTCGAACGTGTGGTGCAAACCGAAGCCCCCGAGCGCCAGCCGGAGCCGACATCGCTCGACAATATCGTGATCGATCTGCCTCCCAAAGCTGCCGAGTAACACCGGCGGCAGCATCCGGCCCATTGGGTTCCCCCGGGATCATCACCCAAAGGCCGGATGCTTTTCCTTTGACGCCATCCGGCACCTGCGCGAAAAGGGCCCATGGCCAAATCCTCCTCCAGTTTTTCCTGCGCCGAATGCGGTGCGAAACATTCCAAATGGTCCGGGCGCTGTGACGCCTGTGGCGCTTGGAATTCGATCGTCGAAGACAAGGGCATCTCCGCAGGCCCGCCCAGCAAATCCTTGGGCGCACGGCGCGGCTCTGCCATTGAACTCACCGACCTTGCCACCCAAGAAACCCCGCCACCGCGCGCGCAATCCGGTATTGCCGAATTGGACCGCGTTCTGGGCGGCGGCTTGGTGCCCGCCTCGGCGATCCTTGTGGGCGGCGATCCGGGCATCGGCAAATCAACCCTCCTGCTTCAAGCCGCCGCCCATTTTGCGAATTCGGGTCTAAAGACGATTTACGTCAGCGGAGAGGAAGCCAGCGCGCAGGTCCGCATGCGCGCCCAACGGCTGGGCCTTTCCGAAGCGCCGGTCAAACTGGCGGCGGAAACCAACCTGCGCGATATCCTCACCACGTTGGAAGCCGAGCGGCCGCAGCTTGCCATCATCGATTCCATTCAAACCATGTGGGCCGATAACGTCGAAAGCGCGCCGGGCTCGGTCAGTCAGGTGCGCGCCGCGGCGCATGAGTTGACCAGTTTCGCCAAACGGCGCGGGGTTGCCGTGATCCTCGTGGGCCACGTCACCAAAGAAGGCCAGATCGCAGGGCCGCGGGTGGTTGAGCATATGGTCGACACCGTGCTTTATTTCGAAGGCGAACGGGGCCACCAATTCCGCATCCTGCGCGCGGTCAAAAACCGTTTTGGCCCGGCGGATGAAATCGGCGTGTTCGAGATGACGGGCGGCGGTCTGTCTGAGGTCCTCAACCCCTCGGCGCTGTTTTTGTCGGAACGCGGCCAACCCTCCCCGGGTCGGTGGTCTTTGCGGGCATCGAAGGCACGCGGCCCGTCTTGGTCGAGCTTCAGGCGCTTGTTGCCCCCTCGCCCCATTCCCAGGCGCGCCGCACCGTGGTGGGGTGGGATTCGGGCCGTCTGGCGATGATCCTCGCGGTGTTGGAGGCGCGCTGCGGGATTCCTTTTGCGGGGCTGGATGTCTACCTCAATGTGGCCGGCGGCATGAAAATCTCGGAGCCTGCCGCCGATCTGGCCGTGGCTGCCGCGATCCTTTCGGCCCGAGAAGACGCGGCCCTGCCCGCCGAAACCGTTGTTTTCGGGGAAATCAGCCTGTCCGGTGCGCTGCGCCCCGCCAGCCAGACGGAAAACAGGTTGAAAGAGGCGCAAAAACTTGGTTTTACGAGCGCTATTGCACCGCGCGGCGGGAAAGCCGTGGGTGCGACCGGAATTGCGCTGAATACGATGAGCGATCTGACCGGATTTGTTGGCGAAATTTTCGGGGCGGGCTGATCCCCCTTAGACGAGGGCGAGAACGCGCATGGACGGTTTTACCATTATTGACGGGGTGGTCGCGGTGGTCATCGTGCTATCGGCACTGCTGGCCTATGGCCGCGGGCTGGTGCGCGAGCTGATGGCGATTGTCGGCTGGATTGCAGCGGCAGTGCTGGCCTTTCTCTTTGCGCCGCAGGTTGAGCCGCTGGTGCGTGAGCTGCCCTATGTTGGCGAATTCCTTGCCGACAGTTGCGAATTGTCGGTGATCGGTGCATTCGCATTGGTCTTTGCCGCCGCGTTGATCGTGGTCTCACTTTTCACCCCGCTGTTCTCTTCGTTGGTGCATCGTTCGATGCTGGGCGGCCTTGATCAAGGGCTTGGCTTTATTTTCGGCGTCGTGCGCGGCGTGCTTTTGGTGGCGATTGCCTTCTTCGTCTACGACACGGTCATCACGGGTGAGCGCACGACAATGGTCGAAAACAGCCGCTCCGCTGCTGTATTCTCGCGCTTTACCGGCCAGATCGAAGAAAAAGACCCACAAGAGGCGCTTGGTTGGATCACCAACCGTTATGAGGCGCTCGTTGGGAAATGTAGCGCCTAAAGCGTTCACAAACTCTTAACACTATCGTTTTAGACAGGCGGCCAGAACAACGGGCCGCCTGTTTTGCGTTTGGGGCACATCCGGGACTGGCAGCGGTGCACCTGCTGCCCAGTTCTCGACCCCTCGGCACGCTTTATCGCGCCTGTCGCTCCTTGCGTGCGACATGCGGGGTGACAGTCGGGTGCGAAGCCCCTACATAGGCACCGACCCCACCCGGATTCGGAGTTGCCCCGTTGTCCAAGCTCATGCCACCCGCCCATCCCTTTGACACATCCTACCTGCGCGACAGCGGAGATGAGGATAAACTGAAGGAGGAATGCGGCGTTTTCGGCGTGGTTGGCGTTGCTGATGCCGCCACTTTCGTGGCCCTTGGCCTCCACGCCCTCCAGCACCGCGGACAAGAGGCAGGCGGCATCGTCAGCTACGATCCCGAAGCTGGTTTCCAATCGGCCCGCCGCTTTGGCTATGTCCGTGATAACTTCACCTCGCAGGATATCATGCAGACCCTGCCCGGCGAATTGTCCATCGGACATGTGCGCTATTCCACCTCCGGCAACAAAGGCCCCACCGCGATCCGCGATGTGCAGCCTTTCTTTGGCGAGTTTGCCATGGGCGGTGCCGCGATTGCGCATAACGGCAACATCACCAATGCCAACGCGCTGCGCCGCGAGCTGATCGAACGCGGTTCGATCTTTCAGTCTTCCTCGGACAGTGAGTGCATCATTCACCTGATGGCGCGGTCGTTGCAGCGCAACATTCCCGAACGGATGGAAGATGCGCTGCGCCGGGTCGAAGGGGCCTTTTCTGTCGTGGCAATGACCCGCACCAAGTTGATTGGCGTGCGCGATCCGCTGGGGGTTCGCCCGCTGGTTCTTGGCCGTGTCGGCGATGGATGGGCGCTGAGCTCTGAAACCTGCGCGCTTGACATCATCGGGGCCGAATTCGTGCGGGAGATCGAGCCGGGCGAGATGGTGGTAATCACTGAGAAAGGCGTCGAAAGCCACTTCCCCTTCCGGCGCGTCGCCTCGCGTTTCTGCATTTTTGAGCATGTGTATTTCAGCCGCCCCGACAGCATCCTCGGCGGTCGCTCGGTCTATGAAACGCGCGAGAATATTGGCCGCGAACTGGCCAAGGAAAGCCCGGTTGACGCCGATCTCGTCTGCCCCGTGCCCGACAGTGGCACCCCGGCAGCGATTGGTTTCAGTCTTGAATCCGGCATTCCCTACGCGATGGGCATCATCCGCAACCAATATATGGGCCGGACCTTCATCGAGCCGACAGAGCAGATCCGCAACATGGGTGTGCGCCTCAAGCTCAACGTCAACCGTGCGCTTATCAAGGGCAAGCGGGTGATCTTGGTCGACGACTCGGTGGTGCGCGGCACGACCTCGCGCAAGATCAAAGAGATGATCCTCGACGCTGGCGCCGCCGAGGTTCACTTCCGCATCGCCTCCCCGCCCACGGCATGGCCTTGTTTCTACGGTGTCGACACCCCGCAGCGCGAAAAGCTGCTGGCGGCGACCATGTCCGAAGACGAGATGCGCGATCACCTACAGGTCGACAGCCTCAAGTTCATCTCGCTCGACGGTCTGTACCGCGCGGTGGGCGAAGCCGAAGGCCGCAAGGCCGAGTGCCCGCAGTATTGCGACGCCTGCTTCTCGGGCGACTACCCGGTCACCCCTGCCGATCAGGTCAAGGAAGGGTTCCAGATGAAGCCCGCCGCCGAATAACCTGCGAGACAGATTTTATCAAAGCAAAGGCCGCGCCCGGAACCCCGGACGCGGCCTTGTTTTTTACCACCCTCGCGGGGTCGCTTGCTTAGTTTTGCGCCGCAGGCTCGGCCGCATCATTGGCGCTGTCCGTCGCATCATCCACGGCGTCGCTGATCGCCTCTCCGGCGGCGTCGACCGTATCGGTGATCGCCTCTGCCGCGTCTTCGGCGGCATTGGTCACATCCTCGGCCACCTCTGGGGCATTTATCGCCTCAGAGGCTTCGATGGCCACTTCCTGCGGCCCTTTGCCGGTGAAAAGCATATAGCCCGCCAGCGCAATCAACGCCGCCACGACCAACCAGACCAGATTCTTCATTCCATTCCCCTTAATCTACGCCCCGCGACGTTAGAGATTACCCCCGGGGCCGCATAGCCGTCAATTGCGCCACATTCGCCCCAGATCAAGGGTAAATCGCCGCAAAGCCCACGCATAGCGCGATTTTGCGGCTTGAAGATGCCCCCTGCGGGTTTACCTTGCATTCTCGAATTAGGTAACAATCAAAGGACCATCACCATCGCTCGCAGACCTCATAACGCGCCGCCCCAACGTGACACCGGCCCGCGCGTCAACGACAAGATCCGCTCCAATGAAATCCGCCTGATCGGGGCGGACGGCGAAAACGTCGGCGTTGTGACGCCTCAGCGTGCCATGGAAATGGCCGAAGAAGCTGGGCTCGACCTTGTCGAGATTTCGCCCAATGCCAAGCCGCCCGTGTGCAAGATCATGGATTTCGGCAAGTTCAAATATGAACAGCAAAAGCGCGAGAGCGAAGCCCGCAAGAAACAGAAGATCATCGAGATCAAAGAGGTCAAGTTCCGTCCCAATACGGATACGAATGACTACGATGTGAAGATGCGCAATGTCTTCAAGTTTCTCGAAGGTGGCGACAAGGTGAAGGTCACCCTACGGTTCCGTGGCCGTGAGATGGCGCACCAGAACCTGGGTCGTGAGCTTTTGGAGCGCGTTGCTGCGGATACCAAAGACATCGGCCGGGTTGAGAACTTCCCCAAGATGGAAGGCCGCCAGATGGTCATGGTGATCGGGCCCCTGCCCAACAAGTGATCCGCTCTATGTCGGGTCCGCACGGCGGGCCCGATTGATCATCTTACAGCCTATAACGCAAAACGCCCCCGGATCGCTCCGGGGGCGTTTTCATTTTAGGGGTAGGTCTGCTTAACGCAGCAGACCGGTAATGTTCCGCACGACCGCACGGCGGTTCGCAGGTTCCGCTGACGTCGTCGGCACGCGCAGCTGGCTTTCACCGTAGCCCTGCGTGATCAGGTTGGCAGGCGGTACATCGAAGTACTCCGTCAGAGCCAGTGCAACGGTCTCTGCACGGCGGTCCGACAGGGCGAGGTTGTAGCTCGCATCGCCAACCGCATCCGTATGCCCTTCGACAAGGATCACGGTGCGCGGATCCTTTTGGATCAGGTCACGCAGTGTGGTGCCGATATTGGCAAGCGAACGGGCCTGCTCAGGCTGGATCGCAGCGGAGCCTGTGGGGAAGCGCACGGCGTCCAATTCCAACTGCGGCGCGAGAGAGCGCACCTCACGGATTTCGCGCACCTGACGCAGGGAGAATGTCCGCCCCTGGTCGTTGCGCAATTCCGTTTGCAGTGCCTGACGCAGCGCCGCTTCGTCTTGCGTGCTGGCGCGCTGAGCCTGCTGGGTTTCCTGAACCTGCGGCAGGTCGTTCACCACAACTTCACGCTCTTCGACAAGGTCATCCACAAGTACGTACTCGCGGCCCTGTGCGTCAAAGTTGGTGCGGCGCAACACGGTACCATCGCGCGAACGAATGGTCTCAACCCGGCTGCCATCGCTCTTGGTCACGATGGTACGGGTGGAGCCGTCGTCGAAGGTCTGCGTTTGCACTTCATCGCCGGGGCGACGCAGCAGCGCGTTGTCGTCCTTCAGAACACGCAGCTCACCAGTGTCGTCCTGAACAACCACACGGTCACCGGAACGGCTGACGATCTTTTCACCGTTGTTCAGCACCGACCCCACGGCCACGGCGCCAAGGCCAAGCAGCAAGGCTTTCTCGAAGTCCGACAGCCCGCTGTCGTCATCGTTTGAGGCCGCTGCTTCGGCTTCGCCGGCGGCGGTCACTTTGGTGTCGAAATCTTCGTCCGAGGTACGCACGTCCTCTTCGGTAACTTCTTCGGTCACTACTTCTGCTTCCGCATCGTTTTCGGCAGCAGCGGCAGCCGCAGCAGCGGCGGCCTCACGCTCGGCACGGCGTTCCTCACGACGCTCTTCGCGGCGCTCGGCACGGCGGGCTTCGCGGCGCTCTTCACGGGCTTGGATCTGCTCTTCGGTCAGACCAGCGTTGTCTTCTTCGCCCACCGCTTCGCCGCTCATTTCGGCTTCGGTTTCGGCATCCTGAGCGGTTGTGGCAGCAGCTTCGTCATTCTGGACCGTTTCTGCTTCGGTCGCAGTTTCGGCCTCCAGCTCGCTTTCGACAGGCTCGGTGGTTTCTACCGGCTCGGTGGTCTCGACGGCTGTATCAGCAGTTTCTTCGGCTTCTGCAGTGGTTTCGGCCTCGGCCTCAACTTCCGCGTCCTGCATGGTCTCGGCTTCAACTTCAGCCTCTTGCTCGACGACGGGTTCGGCTTCGACCTCTTGCTCAACCTCTGCTTCTGCTTCCGCTTCGGCCTCTACCTCTTCGTCAACTTCGGCTTCAGCAGTCGCCTCGGCCTCGGCTTCCGACGCAGCTTCGGCGGCAGCTTCAGCTTGCGCCTCTGCGGCATCAGCAGCTTCGTCGGCCTGTTCAACCGCGCTGTCTACAGCGGCAGCGGCGGCATCGCCAGTGGACTCAACCGCATCAGCGGCTTGATCCAAGACAGAACCGGGTTCCGCTTCGGCCTCGGTTTCAGCTTCAGCTTCCGCTTCGGCTTCCACTTCCGCCGATGCATCCGCATCAGCGCTCAGCCCGGCGATGACGCGCAACTCTTCGGCGTTCTCTACCGTTTGATCGTCAAATGCGCAGGGAAACTCTGTCGCTTCGCCCACGGGGCCGCATTCGGCCAGATTCTGCTCCTGAGCGAAAGCGCCATGCGGGAAGGCCAATGCAAGGCTCAGACCCAGCGAAGTCGTAGATCTCAGTAGGTTTTTCATGTTCACGTCCTCATTATTACGGGAACGCCGTTCGGGCAGCGCTTGTCACCCAACGCATAATGGGGGCGCTGGTTCCGCTATCCAATATCAATACCTTATCCCATGAAAATACCGCGCCCCCATTCGGGGACGCGGCAAAGGTTTACAAAGTGTTATCGACTATCAGGCGATGGCTGCGACAGCGCGGCGGGTCATCACGCCGCAAAGATGCGCGCGGTAGGCGCCGCTGCCGTGCAGATCACTGATCATATCATCCGAACCGAGGGTGAGCCCCTCTAAGGCACCAGCCTCAAACCGGCCAGACAAAGCGGCTTCGGCCTCCGTCCAGCGGAAGACACCATCATTCGACGCGCCGGTGATCGCCACGCGCACCCCATCACTGAACCGGGCGACATAGGCCGCGACCAGCGGAAAGCGTGACGCGGGTTGGATGAACTTCTCGTAATGCGCGGCATGCGGAATGGGAAAGCGCACGCCGGTCACGATCTCCCCTTCTTCCAAGGCGGTGGTGAACATGCCCTGAAAATAGTCATCAGCCGCAATTTCGCGCCGGTCGGTTTCAATCGTCGCTCCGCTGGCCAAGGCCCCGGCGGGATAGCAGGCAGAGGGGTCGTTATTGGCAAGCGATCCGCCGATCGTGCCGCGGTTGCGTACCGCCGGGTCACCGATCCGCGCGGCGAGGCTGGCCAAGGCGGGATAGCTTTCCGCGGCCTCGCGCATGACGGTTGCGTGGGTCGTGCCGCCGCCAATCCAAAGCGCGCCATCGCGCATTTCCACGCCTTTCAACGCATCAATCCCCGCCAGCGACACCAGAACCGAGGGCATCGCCAGCCGCGCCTTCAGCGTGGGGATCAGCGTCTGCCCCCGCTCAGCGGTTGCGCGTCTTCCTGCCCCAAGGCCTTGACCGCATCCGCCACGCTGCTGGGGCACTCTACTTCGAATTCATACATCTTTCATCCTTCCCAGAGGCCGCCCGTGCGTCGCCTCTTTGTCCAATACACTTTTCAGTAGGCCAAGGCGCTCAGCCATTCATCGCCTCCCAAACCCGCGCGGGGCTGACCGGCATGTCGATATGGCCAATGTCCTTCCCGCCCGAGCGCATGGCGTCGAGCACCGCGTTCACCACCGCCGGAGGTGAGCCAATCGCCCCCGCCTCCCCGCAGCCTTTCACGCCCAAGGGGTTGTGGGTGCAGGGCGTCTGACAGGAATGATCTACGTCATAGAACGGCAGATCGCTGGCGCGGGGCATGGCGTAATCCATGTAAGACGCGCTGAGCAATTGGCCGTCCTCGTCATAGGCGCAGTTTTCCAGCAGTGCCTGGCCGATGCCTTGTGCCAAACCGCCATGCACTTGGCCTGTGACGATCATCGGGTTCACGACGTTGCCAAAGTCATCGGCTGCGGTGAACCGCTCGACCGTGACATGCCCGGTTTCGGGATCAAGCTCGACCTCGCAGGCATAGGCGCCTGCGGGATAGGTAAAGTTCGACGGATCGTAGAAGGCCGTCTCCTCCAGCCCCGGTTCGATCTCCTCCAGCGGGTAATTATGTGGCACGTAGGCCGCCAGCGTCACATCGCCCCAAGCCACGGATTTGTCGGTGCCTGCCACGCTGAAGGCCCCATCCTTCAACTCGATATCCCCTTCCGAGGCTTCGAGCAGGTGGCTGGCGATCTTTTTGGCCTTGGCGATGATCTTTTCCGTCGCCCGAACCATGGCGCTGCCGCCCACGGCCAGCGAGCGTGAGCCATAGGTGCCCATGCCCATCGGTGTGCGCGCCGTGTCGCCATGGACGATCTCGACCATATTCTCATCGATGCCAATCATATCGGCCACCACTTGGGCAAAGGAGGTCTCATGCCCCTGCCCGTGGCTGTGGCTGCCGGTCATGACAACCAGCCCGCCGGTCGCGTTGACCCGCACCGTGGCGCTTTCATACAGGCCCGCACGTGCACCCAGTTGGCCGACAAGGTTCGAAGGTGCGATGCCGCAAGCCTCGATATAACAGTTCACACCGAAGCCGCGCAGCTTGCCTTTGGATTCGCTTTCCTTGCGCCGCGCCTCAAAGCCCGCGTGGTCAGCGATCTCTTCGAGCTTGTCCATCGTGGCGTTGTAGTCGCCCGTGTCATATTCCACCGCCACCGGAGTGGCATAGGGAAACTCCGTCAAGAAGTTCTGACGGCGCAGTTTGATCGGGTCGACCTTCAGCTCATGTGCGGCCTTGTCGATCAGACGCTCCAGCTGATAGGTCGCCTCGGGCCTCCCGGCACCGCGGTAGGCGTCTACTGGCACGGTATTGGTAAAGACCGCCTTAACATTCACGTAGATCAGCGGTGTTTTATAGTTTCCGGCCATCAGTGTGCCATGCAGCCACGTCGGCACCGAAGGCGCGAAGGTCGAAAGATAGGCGCCCATATTGGCGTAGGTATCGGTGCGCAGCGCGGTGAAATTGTTGTCGGCATCCAGCGCCAGTTCAATCTTGGTCACATGGTCGCGGCCATGGGCATCCGACATGAAAGCCTCCGACCGGCTGGAGGTCCATTTCACCGGACGCCCCACCGCCTTAGCGGCGAAGGTGCAAAAGGCTTCTTCTTGGTAGTGGAAAATCTTGGTGCCGAAACCGCCGCCCACATCCGGGGCCACAACGCGCAGCTTATGCTCGGGGATGCCCAGCACAAAGGCGCCCATCAGCAGGCGGATCACATGCGGGTTCTGGCTGGTTGTATAAAGCGTATGGTCCCCCGCCGAACGGTCGTAATCGCCGATGGCCACGCGCGGCTCCATCGGGTTGGCCACAAGGCGGTTGTTGACCAGTTCCAGCGTGGTGACATGGTGGGCCTCCTCAAAGGCCTTGTTCACCGCGTCTTTGTTTTCCTCAACGAAACCCCAGTCATAGCACAGGTTGCTGGTCAGATCGTCATGCACCTTGGGCGCATCGTCTTTGACCGCCTCCTTCATGTTGACCACGGCGGGCAGCTCGTCGATGTCTACGACGATTGCCTCAGCAGCATCGCGCGCCTGTGCCAAAGTCTCCGCCACCACGGCGGCGATTGGTTCCCCCACATGGCGGACCTTTTCGTGGGCCAGCACCGGGTGCTTCGGCTCTTGCATGGGTTGGCCATGTTTATCGGTGATCTGCCAGCCACAGGGCATGCCGCCGATTTCGGCAAAATCCGCGCCGGTGAAAATCTTCAGCACGCCGGGCATGTCTTCGGCGGCAGAGGTATCGACCCCCGTTAGCCGCCCATGCGCCACGTCGGAGCGCAGGAAAAACACATGGGTCTGGCGGCGCAGGTTAATATCATCCGTGTAGCGCCCCGACCCGGTGAGAAAGCGAATGTCCTCCCGTCGTTTGCTGCTGGCACCAATTCCGCTGCTCGGTTCAAAATCCTTAGGCATAACGTCCTCCCGTTTGGTGGCGGTGCGGATGCACCTGATCTGTCACGCGGCGCCCGGTTCTGGTGGTCCTCCCTCCGCCATCACCGGTCTGCTCAGCATGACGCTGTTCTTGGATTTACTCTGCTGCCAGCGCGCTGACGTCCTGACCACTGGCGGCCATGATCGCTTTGACGATGTTATGATACCCGGTGCAGCGGCAAATATTGCCGTCAAGGTAATGGCGCACCTCGGCCTCCGAGGGCTTCGGGTTATCTTTGAGTAGGGCAGCCGCCGACATCACCATGCCCGGCGTGCAAAATCCGCATTGCAGCCCGTGGTGATCCTGAAACGCCTGCTGGATGGTGTTGAGCGTGCCATCTGGGGCCGCCTGCCCTTCGATGGTGTCGACTTCGGCGCCGTCAGCCTCAATCGCGAACATGGTGCAGGCTTTGACCGCATTGCCATTCACATGAACCACACAGGCCCCGCATTGGCTGGTGTCACAGCCCACATGAGTCCCGGTAAGTTCCAGATCATCGCGTAGGAAATGCACCAGCAGCGTGCGGCCTTCGACCTCCCCTGACGCGGGTTTGCCGTTCACGGTCATATTGACCTGTGTCATGTTCTTCCTCCCAGTCTGACGCTTGTTAGAGGCAGTTAAGCACGACAAGCCCTAGTTGAGAACATATATTTTCCTAGGGCTTTCTCTCAGCCCCCACCTGCGCTTTTGCCGGGGTTTCGCGGCTGCGGGCGGGTTGGAATTTCCTTGAGCAATCCGCCCACCCCCATGCTCGCGATATCCGCGCTGGTGACGGGAATGCCGCAGACCAGCCGCGACAGCACCCAATCCGCGCCGTTGAGCGCAGGCGAGCGGGCGCAGCCCGGCAGGCCAATCACCGCGCGGCCCCCAAGGTGGCCGAGAAAGAGCAGGTTGCCGGGGTCCACCGGCATGCCAAAACGCGTCACTTCGCCGCCTGCATGGCGCAAGGCCGACGGGGCGATGTCATTGATGTCTGAGGTGGCCGAGGCGGTGAGGATGAGGATCAGATCGGTCTGGGCTGCGGCAATGGCCTTGGCCAGCGGGGCGGTGCGATGAGGGACCGTTGTGGCATCTTTCAGCGTCACGTTCAGGGCTTTCAGCCGCCCCTCCACCGCCGCGCGGCCCTTCTCTCCGGCGCCGCCGGGGACATCGGTAATGATAAGTGTCGCATTGCGCAAGACGGGTGGCGCAAGGCGCAGCGCGCCCTCTCCCGCAGCCGCGCAGGCGGTCGCCACCGCCTCGGCAGGCACGGCGTAGGATATGATCTTGATTGTCGCCACCATGCCGTTCTCGCCCATCTGTTGATGGGGCGGTACCGTGGCCAGCGTGATCATCGGATGCACCGCGTTGACCGCTTCAAGCGCCGCGCGGTCCATCACCACCACACCCGGCCCATCGGAAAGCAGGTTTACCCGCCCGGTAAAGGGTTTCGACATGCGAAGACCCTGACCACAGAGCGATTGGGCCAGTCTGGCAGCACCGGCGTTTTCGTCAATGTCGCCGGGGTCGAGCCGGGCGACGATCACCTCTTCGATGCCAGCAGCCAAAAGCGCGTTGATATCGGGCTGCTCCAACACCCGCCCCTTGCGCAGACGCCCCTCTGCAACGGCCACGGAATGCGCCAGCGTCGCGCCAAGCGCATCGCTTAAGGGAACCGGGCCGAACCTCATGGGCGACGCAGGCTTTGGATCATTTGGGCGAGGATCGACACGGCGATCTCGGCGGGGCTGGCAGCACCAATGTCGAGACCGACCGGCCCGTGGATCCGTGCAGCCTGATCTGCGGCCACACCCGCGTCTTCCAACCGCGCAAGGCGGCTGGCCTGTGTTCGGGTCGAGCCGAGCGCGCCGATATAGAAGGCCTCTGACCCAAGCGCCACATGCAGCGCCGGATCGTCGAGTTTGGGGTCATGGGTCAGCAAAACAACGGCAGAGCGGGCATCGAGGCCAATCTCGCGCAGCGCGGCGTCGGGCCAGTCGTTCATCACCCGGCAGTCGGGGAAGCGCGCGGCTGAGCCAAAAGCTTCGCGCGGGTCGACGACAATCGGATCAAACCCAGCCTCCCCCGCCATATGCACCAGATGCTGCGCGATATGCACCGCGCCGACAATCACCAGCCGCAGCGGCGGGTTGTGGATGGCAATGAAACGCCTGCTGTCTTCCTCTACCCCTGAACGGTCTCGGCGGAAGCGGTCTTGGTGGCCGTCGTGGGTCAGGTGCCGGGTGCTGCCGTCAAGCGCAACCTCATAGGCCACGGCCTGCCGGCTTGCGCGTTTCGCGACCAATTCCCGCAACATCTCAAGGCTCAACGCCTCAGGCCCGACTGGCTCCACCAGCACTTTGATTGTGCCGCCGCAGGCCAGACCAACGGCAAAGGCATCACCGTCGCTGACACCGTATTCCAGCAGCCGCGTGCGCCCGTCCTCCAGCGCTTCCAGCGCCTCAACCACCACCGCGCCTTCGACACAACCGCCCGAGACCGAGCCCATCATCGTGCCATCGCCCGCCACCACCAGCTGCGCCCCCGCGCGGCGCGGGGCAGAGCCCCATGTCTCCACCACCGTGGCCAACGCCACGGGCTGTCCGGCCTCGGCCCAATTCAGCGCCTGCTCGGGGATCCGGTCCATCTGGTTTCCTTTCCTATCGGGGGCAGAGTGTGTTGCTTCGCGGCCAAAGGTCAATGCGAGAACGGCACAAGCCTTCGCCTTGCACGCAGCGCAGTGCGGCACTACATCTAGGCCAAGATATCACAACACTCGGAGCCACCCCATGCCCATGCAAGCCAGCGAAATCGAAGACCTGATCCGCGCTTCCTTTCCGGACGCCAAGATCACCGTCGAAGGCAATGACGGCGTGCATATGGCGGCCATGGTTGTTGACGAGAGCTTTCGCGGTATGAACCGGGTGCAGCAACAGCGCGCCGTCTATGCGGCCCTTAAGGGCAAGATGGACGGCTCAAACGGCGATTTGCACGCGCTGGCGCTGACCACGCGGACGCCGGACTAACGATGTGGGGCTGGGCCGCAGCGGTTGTTCTGGGCGGGATCGCCGCAACTGCCTATGTCCAACACCGTATGCAGCGCGGGCGGCATGTGCCGCTGTCGCAACGCCAGCCTCCGCGCCCTGAGACCGGCAAAGTGCCGCTGGGGATGGAGGCGCTGGATCTGGATGCCGTGGCCAGCACCGCGCGGCGCAATGAGAGCCTTGAGCGTGGGCAGACGAATTGGACGAAAAAACGGGGCGGTTTCTTTCTCGGCGGGGCCGAGTTGGACGTAAAGCCTTGGGCCGACGATGAAACCTATGCGCGGCGCTATCACGCTGCGTTCAAAAAATCAGATGTGAAGGACAAATGACATGAGCGATGCCGCCAACCAGATCAAAGAACAAATCACCAAAAACGACGTGGTTCTGTTTATGAAAGGCACCAAGGAAATGCCGCAGTGCGGTTTCTCCAGCCGCGTGGCCGGGGTGCTGAACTACATGGGCGTTAACTTTGCCGATGTGAACGTTCTGGCCGACGAAGGCCTGCGTCAGGGCATCAAGGAATTTTCTGACTGGCCGACCATTCCCCAGCTTTACGTCAAGGGCGAGTTCGTCGGTGGCTGTGACATCATCACCGAGATGACGCTCTCGGGCGAGTTGGACACGCTCTTTGCCGAGAATGGCGTGACCTTTGATAAGGACGCTGCGGACAAGATCCGCGAAGCCAACGGTTAAAGCGACCACAGGTTAGACGAAAACACCCCGGAGCGGCTTGGCCCTCGGGGGTGTTTTTTTGTCCGGCACCTGCAGGCGCCCCGCGCAGCACCACCAGCGATAGCGCCCTGCAAAATCGGTGTCGAAAACCGCCCCGAACGCACCCCAAACGGGCGCGCCCCGGCAGCACCTTAACCTCAGTCTTCAATCGCCGTGATCATATCGACGCGGCGGCCATGACGCCCGCCTTCAAACTCGGTATCAAGAAAGGCATCCACGATCTCAAGCGCAAGCCCGCCCCCAATCACCCGCGCGCCCATCGACAGCATATTCGCGTCGTTATGCGCCCGGATCATCTTGGCCGAAAAGGTATCGGCACAGACGCCGCAGCGAATGCCCTTGACCTTATTGGCCGCCATCATGATGCCCTGCCCCGTGCCGCAGATCAGAATGCCAAGGTCGAACTCCCCCGCTGCGATGCGTCGTGCGGCGGCTTCGCCGTGTTTGGGGTAATCCGTGCTCTCTGCCGTTGCCGGGCCGATGTCTTCGACCTCAAAACCGCGCTCGGCCACATGGCGCGCGATGTCTTGGCGCAGGGCGATGTCGGCATGGTCGCTTGAGATGATGATGCGGGGTTTCACGGTCATGGGAGGGTGTCCTGATTGTTAGGTCGCAAAAGCCAGCGCCCAAGGGGCACTTTTCGCGCCCCCAGAGCATATTGCCGCCCGCGCCGCAATCCCGCATGGGGTCAATCTTGCGGCACACAGTCCGTATAGATCGGCGTCATCGCGTCACTGGCCCCCTCGTGCCAGCCAAGGCGCGCACGGCCCTGATGTTCCCACCATTCATAGGACGACCCATCCGAAGGCCAGCCGTATCGCGCGCCAGAGCCGGAGGGCATGGTCTGCAAATGGATGAGCCGCCCTTCGATATAAAGCACCGCAACAGCGGGATCGGCATCGGGGACATAGACCACCGGCACCGATACCCCACGGTCACAGAGATAGGTCATGGCGGTGGTCTCGGCCCCCGCGGGCGCGGCCCAGAGCAGCACGCAGAGGGCTGCCCTGATGCCAGTGCTCATTTGCCAGATTTCTCTTCGATCTCGGCGGCCAGCGCCTCGGCCCGTGCGGCGATCTCGGCCAGCGTGTCTTTGACACCCTGCGGCACGACGGGCACTTCGATACGCTCCGGCTCGATCTTGGTGTTGCGCAGGCTGGTCAACTCGGCCTCACGCTCGGCCAATTCGGCGCGCACTTCGGCGATGCGGTCTTCGACGCTGGCGGTTTTGTCGGCCAAAAGCAGACCGGCCATCAGCAACATCCGCGCCTCGGGCATGCGGCCCACTTGATCGCTCAGCACGCGGGCTTCATCGTCCAGCATCTTGGCGGCGGCGTGCAGATAGCTCTCTTCACCTTCCTGACAGGCGACCTCGAACTGGCGGCCGCCAATGGTGATCCGTATTTCGGGCATCAGTCGGCCCCTCCTGACTTGGGTTCTTCTTGGGCGCGGTCATCCTCGGCGGGTGCTTCGGGTTCGGGCTCACCGTCTTCGACCAGAGGTGCCAGCGCAGTCAACACGGCGTCAATCTCGGCCATCTCAATGGCGCGGGTGGCACGCAGGCTTTCCAGCTCGGCAATAACGGCGGTGTCGATCAACTTGGGGTCGGCCAGCCCTTCGGCATTGGCCAAGCGCAACTGTTCACAGGCCGCCGACAACTGCTCATTCGCCTGACGCAGACGCTGCACGTCCATATCCAGCTGGGTCACCCGGTCATTGTTGAATTCCATCTGATCGCGCAGGGCGGTCAATTCGTCCTGATGGCTTTCCTTCAGGGTTTTGACCCGGTCGGTCAGCTGAGCGTTGGCTTGCCGCTCGTCTTCCAGCGCCTGCACGATATCCTCATCCGGCTCGGCCGGGGCGGCGTTGAGCTGATCCAGCCCCTTCGCCATCCGGTCCATCGCGGCCGTGATGCGGCGTTGATATTCTTCAAGTTCACTCATCCGCATGAAGTCTCCTCGTTCGTCCTGCTCTATCGGCGGCGTTTTCGCCTGCCGTGCCCCGTGGCGGCGGCCCGTTATGGCTGCCATATTCGGCAGATAGCGCGCAGCCCACGCAATGTCACGCGCGCGAATCGCCCGGATCAGCCGGTTTCCGCAATCCTAGCCAAAGCGCAGGCAAATTGCGCCCCCTTTCGTTTCAGCGACTTGAGGCGCAGAGTTCACCTCTGCCCGTACCGCACACCGCTGCTGGCGCCCGGTTGTGCTTGAACTTTGCCCGATCGCTGGTATGCACAGGCCCAATCTGCCACAGCCGCAAAGGAACGCCCCGTGGATCTGACAGCCCTCGCACGCGCAAACCCCGATCACTGGTCCAAGGCCACCGCCATTCGCGCGCTGACCCTCGATGCCGTCGCCGCCGCCAATTCGGGCCACTCCGGCATGCCGATGGGCATGGCCGATGTGGCAACCGTGCTTTTCGAAAAGCACCTCAAGTTTGACGCGGCGAACCCGCTTTGGCCTGATCGTGACCGCTTCATCCTGTCTGCGGGCCACGGCTCCATGCTGATCTATTCACTGCTGCACCTGACGGGCTACGAGCAGTTCCCCATCGAAGAGCTGAAGAATTTCCGCCAGATGGGCGCGCGCACAGCCGGGCACCCGGAGAACTTTCTCGCCGACGCGATTGAAACCACCACCGGCCCGCTCGGCCAAGGTATCGCCAATTCGGTCGGTTTCGCCATGGCCGAAGAGATGCTGCGCGCCCAGTACGGGGCAAAGGTCGTGGATCACCACACCTATGTCATCGCGGGCGACGGCTGCTTGATGGAAGGCGTGAGCCAAGAGGCGATCACCCTCGCCGGCCGCCACAAACTGAGCAAGCTCATCGTGATGTGGGACAACAACAACATCACCATCGACGGCCCGGTGACCCTGTCGGACAACACCGATCAGGTCGCGCGTTTCAAAGCCGCGCAGTGGCATGTGATCGAGATCGACGGCCACAACCCCGATGAGATCGACGCGGCCCTGACCGAGGCGAAAGCCACTGACCTGCCGACGATGATCGCCTGCAAGACCCATATTGCTCTGGGCCACGCGGCGCAGGACACCTCGAAAGGCCACGGCGCTTTGACAGACGCCGACCAGATGGCCGAGGCCAAAAAGGCCTACGGCTGGACAACCGGCCCCTTCGAAGTGCCCGCTGACGTGAAATCCGCATGGGAAGAGATCGGCAAACGCGGCGCCGACACGCGCCGCGACTGGGAAGAGCGTTTCGACAAGATGCCCCGCGCCAAGCGCGAGACGTTTAACCGCGCCTTGGCTTTGGACGCGCCCAAAAAGATGAGCGCGACCGTCAAAGCCTTCAAAAAGCAGATCACCGAGAGCGCGCCCAAAATGGCGACCCGCGCAGCGAGCGAAAAAGCCCTCGAAGTGCTGAACCCGATCCTGCCCGAAACGGTTGGCGGCTCGGCGGACCTGACCGGCTCCAACAACACCAAGACCTCCGATCTGGGCGTCTTTGATGTGGACAACCGCGGCGGGCGCTATGTCTACTGGGGCATCCGCGAGCACGGCATGGCGGCGGCGATGAACGGCATGGCGCTGCACGGCGGCATCCGTCCCTATGGCGGCACCTTCATGTGCTTCACCGACTACGCGCGTCCTTCGATGCGTCTGGCGGCGCTGATGCAAATTCCCACGGCCTTTGTCATGACCCATGACAGCATCGGCCTTGGCGAAGATGGCCCGACCCACCAGCCGGTCGAGCATCTGGCGATCAGCCGCGCGACACCCAACACCTATGTCTTCCGCCCCGCCGACGCGGTGGAAACGGCGGAGGCTTGGGAGATTGCCTTCACCTCGAAAACCACGCCGTCGGTTCTGTCGCTGACCCGTCAGGGCCTGCCGACCGTGCGTCTTGAGCATAAGAACAACAACCTCACCGAAAAAGGCGCCTATGTCTTGGCCGATGCCGAGGGCAAGCGTCAGGTGATCCTGATCGCCACCGGTTCGGAAGTGCATGTGGCACTGGCTGCGCGTGATCTGCTGCAGGCCGAAGGCATCGGCACCCGCGTCGTCTCTATGCCTTGTATGGAACTTTTCGCCGCGCAGGATGAAGCCTATCGCAAGCGCGTGCTGCCCGGTGGTGCCGTGCGTGTTGGCGTTGAGGCAGGCATGCGTCAGGGCTGGGACCAGTGGCTCTTTGGCGAGCGCGGCAAATACGGCAAGGCCGATTTCGTCGGCATGGACCGTTTCGGTGCCTCTGCCCCGGCCGAAGAACTGTTCGAACGGTTCGGCTTTACTGCTGAGAATGTCGCTCAGAAAGCCAAAGCACTGCTCTGAGCCACGGATCATATGGTACAAAAAAGGGGGCGACGGACTATCCGTCGCCCCTTTTCGTTGTTCTACCCTCTGGCCTGCGGTTTACACAGCGGCCTTGTGAAAGACCTTGCGCCATATCGGCGTGACGATCTTTTCCCCGATCGGGATCAGCACCAGACCAAGCGCCAGACCAAAGAGCCCATCAATCCCCGCCGTGGTGATCCATTCGACCGCCCCCTCGAACTGGGCCGGGACCGCGTGACCGACGGCGACCGCGATGTCGTGGATCCAGTTGTAGGGCGCGGCAAAGCCCATCTGCTCCAACCCGTGAATGATGATCGACCCGCCGACCCACAGCATGGCCGCCGTGCCAACAACAGTGAGCAGTTTCAGGAACCCCGGCATCCCGCGCACCAGCCCGCGGCCCACGCTACGCGTCAGGCCAAAACGCCCCCGGTTCGCCATCACCAGCCCCAGATCATCCATTTTGACGATCAAAGCGACGGAGCCATAGACCGCGATAGTGATCATCACCGCCACCGCCGCCAGCGTGGCCGCTTCCATCCAAAAGTTACTTTCGGGGATCGCGGACAGGGCGATGGTCATGATCTCCGCCGAGAGGATAAAGTCAGTCTTGATCGCGCCTGCTGCCTTCTTCTCTTCCAGCTGTGCGGGGTCTTCGACGACCTTCTCCTTATCGGGATAATCCTCGTGCCCGTGCCCCCAGCCAAGCGCATGGGCAACCTTCTCGGCCCCCTCGAAACACAGGTAAGCCCCGCCCAGCATCAACAAAGGCGGAATCGCCCATGGCGCGAAATTCGCCAACAGCAGCCCCACTGGGAGCAGATACACCAATTTGTTGCGCAAAGACCCTTTGGTGATCCGCCAGATCACCGGCAGCTCACGTTCGGCCTTGAACCCATGCAGATACTTCGGCGTCACGGCCGCGTCGTCGATCACCGCGCCCGCCGCCTTCGAGCCCGCCTTGGCCGCCTGCCCGATCACATCATCCACGCTTGCCGCCGCAACCTTGGCGATGGCCGCCACATCATCCACAAGTGCCAGTAAACCGCTCATTCCATGCCCCTTTTTGCGTGTTGCAACCGAAGTAGCATGTGCAGCCCATCTGGCAAGTCCGAAGCCGGAGCGACCTTTACCGCTAACATGCAGGTTTAACGCTAACATCCGGAAATCATTTAGCTTTGCCCCTTTCCCCTGACTGCCTACCCCAGATATAGAGCCCGCAACCCCGACATACGGCCCCCGATCGCGCGGCCCATGACAAGGAATGCACCATGACCATCAAAGTTGGCATCAACGGATTTGGCCGCATCGGCCGCTGCACCTCAGCCATATCGCAGCCTCGGGGCGCGATGACATCGAAGTGATCAAGGTGAACGCCACTGGCCCGCTCAGCACCGCCGCGCATCTCATCAAATACGATTCCGTCCATGGCCGTTTTCCCGGCGAAGTCTCTGTCGACGGCGGCTATATGAACCTCGGCCAAAACGACATCGAGATGATGTCGAGCTATAACCTCGAAGAACTGGACTGGTCCGGCTGTGACGTGGTTCTGGAATGCACCGGCAAGTTCAACGACGGCAACAAAGCCAACGTTCACCTTAAGAACGGCGCCAAACGCGTACTGCTCTCCGCGCCCGGCAAAAATGTCGATAAGACAATCGTCTACGGCGTGAATGACGACCAGTTGACCGCTTCCGACCGAATGATCTCAAACGGGTCTTGCACCACCAACTGTCTCGCGCCCCTGGCCAAAGTCATGCACGACGCCGTGGGCATCGAAAGCGGCCTGATGACGACGATCCACAGCTACACCGGCGACCAGCCGACGCTCGACCGACGCCACGATGACCTTTACCGCGCCCGCGCCGCTGCCATGGCCCTGATCCCCACCTCCACCGGGGCTGCCAAAGCTCTAGGCGAAGTGCTTCCCGCGCTCAAAGGTAAGCTCGACGGCACCGCCATGCGCGTGCCCACCCCCAACGTCAGCGCCGTTGACCTGACCTTCCAAGCCAGCCGCGACGTAACGGTGGAAGAGATCAACGCCGCCGCCCGCGCCGCTGCCGATGGCCCGATGAAACGTGTGCTGGCCTATGATCCCGAACAGAAAGTCAGCATCGACTTCAACCATACGGAGCAAAGCTGCATCTTCGCCCCCGACCAGACCATCGTCGTCGCAGGCCGCACCGTGCGCGTGCTCGGTTGGTATGACAACGAATGGGCCTTCTCGGTCCGCATGGCCGATGTGGCCGTTGCCATGGGCCAGTTGGGCTAAGGCTTGCACGGCGGGGGCGTGGCTGTAATATCAGGCCAACCCCCGCCCGGAGCCGCGCCATGACCAATTCCATCGCCATCGTGCTGGCCCTCGTCATCGCCGGGGCGATGCTGGTCGACCTCTATGCCTATGGCGCGGACCATATGATCTATCTCGGCAAAAAACTCTTTGAATTGATCGAATGGGTTGCCTTCTGGCGGTAAGGCAAGCGGCGGCGCAAATTCCTTCTTTTCTGTCCCATCGCTATCGGTCACGAACCGAAAACTGGTCTCAACCGATTTCCACCACGCCACCGATCAAACGGCGCTGCACCAAGGCAATCTACTGTAGGTTTTGCCAAGGTTTGACAACGAAGGGGCGTCTCCCACGGCATGCTGGCCCCAGCCGTTATCATAGCCGCCCAACGCCGCTGACGACAAAAAGACGCGGCCGCCACTCACGCGCCACGCCCCTCCCCTTCATCCTTTTAAAAATACCGCGCAGAACCGCGCCGCACACGGCCCGCTCTCTACTCAGGACGCTACTTCCGCGCAAAGCGCTCAATCAGCACTTCGTTCACCGCTGGGGTCACAAATTTGCTGACATCCCCATCAAGTCGCGCAATTTCTTTCACCAGTTTGCTGGCAATGGCCTGATGGGTGGCCTCGGCCATCAGAAAGACCGTCTCAATAGAATCGTCCAGCTGCCGGTTCATGCCAACCATCTGGAACTCATACTCAAAATCCGACACGGCCCGCAGACCGCGCACGATGGTCTGCGCCCCGACATCGCGCGCGCAGTCGATCAGCAGGTTCTCGAAAGGGTGCACCACGATCTCAACGCCGGTCTCTTCGGCCAATTGCACGCATTCCGCTTCAATCAGCGCGACACGTTCCTCAAGACTAAACAAGGGCCCCTTGTCGCGGTTGATTGCCACGCCGATCACCAGCCGATCGACCATACGAGCGGCGCGGCGGATGATATCGATATGCCCCAGCGTGATCGGGTCGAACGTACCGGGGTAGAGGGCTATGCGCATGTAATTGTCCTGCGTATCTGCTGCGTTGCGGCGCAGCCAAGCATTTCACCGCCGCAAGCGCAAGTCGGTTAGCGGTAGCACTGCCCCGCGGTCAGTCCGCAGAACCGCCCTGTCGTGGCTCCTGAAAACGCTTCAGTGGCCCATGATCATGCCTTCGAGGGCCTGCTTCTCCATCGACAGTTCCTGCAACTGCGCCTTGACCACGTCGCCGAGAGAGATCAGCCCCACGAGTTCCCCGTCTTCCAGAACGGGCATATGGCGAAACCGCCCGTCGGTCATCTGTTGCAACACCGCGTCAGAGCGATCATCCCGGCTACAGGTCACCAGTTTGCGGGTCATGATGCTCTCAGCCGCCTGCTGCAGGCAGCCCGCGCCCGAACGGCCCAGTTCGCGCACGATGTCCCGCTCAGACAGAATCCCATCCGGCGTCTTGCCATCGGCTGAGATCACCAGCGTCCCGATCCGCTTTTCAGCCAGCATCGCCGCCGCCTCAGAGATCGCCAATCCGGGTTTGGCCGTGACCACCTTGCCATCGGGCTTGGTCTTGAGAATCTGCGATACGAGCATCTGGCGCCTCCTTTGATGCAGGGCAAAGTCCCCTCCAGCGTCACCGCGAAATCCTTTCATGTCAAGCTTTTGGCGCAGTCTTCTGCGCGGCTTCGGCCTCCAGCCGGGCAGTCTCGGCCCGAAGCCCGGCGGCCAGCGCCTCGGCAAAAGCCGCCAGCCGGGCGTTGCGACGGTCGTCGGCATGGCGGATCAGGTAAAAGGCCCGCTTGAGGCTGACGGCCTGCGTCAGAATGCGCCGCACGCCTTGGGTTGCGGCAAGCGAGAAGTCATGCGCGATGCCGATCCCGCCCCCTGTTGGATCATCCGCACCTGAACGGAGACGGAATTTGATGCCAAGGCCACGCGGCTGATGCCGAGGTCGGCGAGGTAGTCCAACTCCCGATCAAAGATCATATCCGGGATATAGCCGACCATCCGGTGCCCTTGCAGATCGCCGACCGAGGTCACCTCGGGGTAGCGTGCGAGATAGCTTTCCGCGGCCGCAAGATGGAGATGGTAATCCGTCACTTTCTGCACCACCAGCCGCCCCGCCGTGGGCGCGCTCACCCCGATCGCCATATCCGCCTCGCGCCGGGACAGGTTAAAGACGCGCGGCAATGCGATGATCTGCACGTCCAGATCGGGGTTTTTTGCCGCAATGGCCGCACAGACCTGCGGCAACAGATAGTTCGCCGCCCCATCGGGCGCGCCGACCCGGATCTGCCCCGAGAGTTGATCGCTTTGCACCGGTACCCCGGCGGTGGCGGCGCGCATCGCCTGCTCGGCCCGCTCGGCCCGTTGCATCAGATCACTGCCTGCTTCGGTCAGCATATAGCCCTGTGGCGATTTGACGAAGAGCACGGTCTGCAACGCCTTTTCCAAACGCGCCATGCGGCGGCCCAGCGTTGCCGGATCCAGCCGCAGCAATTTGCCCGCGCCCGACAGGCTCTCTTCCCGCGCCACGGCCAGAAACAGCCGCAGGTCGTCCCAGTTCTGATCCAATGGCCTGCTTTCTTTGGTTTTGCAAAAATGCAAGACGGTTTTGCCATCCTTCCTCTGTTCCATTGCTTTTTGCAAGGCTATCGTGCCGCCAACCAAAGAGGAGACCGATCATGCAAGAGATGACCCACTACCTGAACGGCGAACACGTCAAAGGCACCTCCGGGCGCTTTGCCGATGTGATGAACCCCGCCACCGGCGAAGTGCAGGCGAAAGTGCCGCTGGCCAATGGCGAAGAGCTGAACAAAGCCGTCGAATACGCCGCCGCCGCCCAGCCCAAATGGGCCGCGACCAACCCACAGCGCCGCGCCCGCGTGCTGATGAAGTTCGTCTCCCTGCTGAACCGCGACATGGACAAGCTGGCCGAGGCGCTGAGCCGTGAGCACGGCAAGACCCTGCCCGACGCTGCAGGCGACGTGCAGCGTGGTCTTGAAGTGGTGGAATACTGCATCGGCGCACCCGAACTGCTGAAAGGTGATTTCACCGACAGCGCCGGCCCCGGCATCGACATGTACTCCATGCGCCAAGCGCTTGGTGTGACCGCAGGCATCACGCCCTTCAACTTCCCCGCCATGATCCCGATGTGGATGTTCGCCCCCGCCATCGCTTGCGGCAACGCCTTCATCCTCAAGCCGTCCGAGCGTGACCCCTCCGTCCCTCTGATGCTGGCCGAACTGCTGGAAGAAGCCGGTCTGCCCAAGGGCATCATCCAAGTCGTCAATGGCGACAAAGAAGCGGTCGATGCGATCCTGCACCATGACGTGATCCAGTCGGTGGGCTTTGTGGGCTCGACCCCGATTGCCGAATACATCTATGCCACCGGCTGTGCCAACGGCAAGCGCGTGCAGTGTTTCGGCGGTGCCAAGAACCACATGATCATCATGCCCGACGCAGATATGGACCAAGCCGCAGACGCGCTGATCGGCGCGGGCTACGGTGCCGCTGGCGAACGCTGCATGGCGATTTCCGTGGCCGTGCCGGTGGGCGATGAGACCGCCGACCGCTTGATTGAAAAGCTGGTGCCGCGCATCGAAAAACTGAAAGTCGGCCCCTACACCGCGGGCAACGATGTGGACTATGGCCCCGTCGTGACCGCCGCTGCTAAGGCCAACATCGAGCGTCTGGTTCAGACCGGCATCGATCAGGGTGCTGAACTGGTCGTCGACGGGCGTGACTTCAAACTGCAGGGCTATGAGAACGGCTATTTCGTCGGCCCGCACCTGTTTGACCGCGCGACTAAGGACATGGACATCTACAAGCAGGAAATCTTTGGCCCCGTGCTGACCTGTGTGCGTGCCCAGACCTACGAAGAGGCCATCGGCCTTGCCATGGACCACGAGTACGGCAACGGCACCGCGATCTATACCCGCGACGGTGACGCCGCGCGTGACTTTGCCAACCGGATCAACGTCGGCATGGTCGGCATCAACGTACCGATCCCGGTGCCGCTGGCCTATCACACCTTCGGCGGCTGGAAGAAATCCGTCTTTGGCGATTTGAACCAGCACGGCCCGGATGCGTTTAAATTCTACACCCGCACCAAGACCGTGACGGCCCGCTGGCCGTCGGGCATTAAAGAGGGTGGCGAGTTCTCCATCCCCGTGATGGAGTGATCCATCCCGCCGGCCGCCTTCGGGCGGCCGGCCTGCCGGAGGCCAGAGCCATGCAGTCCACGTTCACCATCGGAATCGAAGAAGAATACCTGCTCGTTGATAAGGATTCATTGGCACTGGCCGATGTGCCCGACGCTCTGATGACCGCCTGCCGAGAGGCGCTGCAAGATCAGGTCAGCCCCGAGTTTCTTGCCTGCCAGATCGAGATCGGCACCAAACCCTGCGAGACTGTGGCCGAGGCCCGCGAAGATTTGCGCCACCTGCGCCGCACAATTGCCGAACTGTCAGACAAGCACAATCTCGCACCGATCGCCGCGGGTTGCCATCCGTTCTCAGATTGGAAGGCGCAGGAAACTACGGAAAAACAACGCTATACCCAGCTTGAAAGCGAATTGGAAAACATCGCTCGGCGGATGCTGATCTGTGGCATGCATGTCCATGTTGGCCTCGAAGGCGACGATCTGCGGATCGACCTGATGCCGCAGCTTTCCTATTTCCTGCCGCATCTGCTTGCGCTTTCCGCGTCCTCCCCTTTTGGCAGGGCGAAGACAGCGGACTTGCCTCCTACCGCATGTCGGTGATGGACAACATGCCCCGCACCGGGCTGCCGCCGCAGTTTGACAGCTGGGCGGAATATCAGCGCACGACCGATACGCTCGTTGACTTGGATATTATCGAAGACGCTTCGAAAGTCTGGTGGGATCTGCGCCCGTCGGTTCATTACCCGACGCTGGAGACGCGTATTTTCGACGTGCAGCCGCGCATGGCCCATAGCTTGGGCTTGGCCGGACTGACCCAAGCGCTGTGCCGAATGCTCCTTAGGCTGCGCGACGCGAACCAGAGCTGGCGCAAATATGACCGTTTTCTGATCTCCGAAAACCGCTGGCGTGCCCAACGGTATGGCACGCGTGACAGCCTAATCGATTTTGGCGATCAAAAGATGCAGGGCTTTGACACCCTTTTCGAAGAGATCGTCGAACTGCTGGCCGAGGACGCCGAAGCGCTTCGCTGTCTCGATGAGGTCTGCGCCCTGCGCGATGTCGTCGCTAAGGGCACATCGGCTGAGCGGCAGCGCAAAGTCTGGGCCGAAGCGCCCGAGGGTAAGGGCGGCGAGGCCGTCGTCCGCCATCTGATCGAGGAATACCACGCCGATCTGTGACGCTTGTTGCGGCACCTTTCGGCTGATAGAATTAAACAAGTGTTCAGTTCCAAGGACACATGACTTCAGGGAGGAGCCGCGATGGATTTCGCATTGAACGAGGAACAGACCGCCATTTTCGACATGGCCCATGCATTCGGGCAGGAGAATATCGCGCCCCACGCCCACCAATGGGAGAAAGACGGCACCATCCCCAAAGAGCTTTGGCCAGAGGTCGGCGCATTGGGGTTCGGCGGGCTTTATGTCTCTGAAGAGACCGGCGGCGCGGGGCTCACACGTCTGGACGCCACGCTGGTCTTTGAGGCGCTGTCGATGGCCTGCCCCTCGGTCGCGGCGTTCCTGTCGATCCACAACATGTGCGCCAAGATGCTCGACACCTTTGCCAGTGACGGGATGAAAGAACGCGTGATGCCCAAGGTGCTCACGATGGAAACCGTGCTGAGCTATTGCCTGACCGAACCGGGCTCCGGCTCAGATGCGGCGGCGCTCAAGACCCGTTGCGCGCGCACAAACGACGGCTACACGCTGAACGGCACCAAGGCTTTCATCTCAGGCGGGGGCTATTCGGATGCCTATGTCACCATGGTGCGTACGTCGGATGACGGCGCTAAGGGTGTCTCGACAGTCTATGTCGAGGATGGCACGCCGGGTCTCAGCTTTGGCGGGCTAGAAGACAAGATGGGCTGGCGCAGCCAACCGACGGCGCTGGTGCAGTTTGATGACTGCAAGGTCGGTGCGGAGAACCTTGTTGGCGAAGAGGGCAAAGGCTTCAAATACGCGATGGCGGGCCTCGACGGTGGGCGGCTGAACATCTCGGCCTGCTCGCTCGGGGCCGCGCAAACTGCGCTGACCAAGACGCTGGAGTACATGGGCGACCGCAAAGCCTTTGGCCAGAGCATCGACCAGTTCCAAGGGCTGCAATTCCGCCTTGCCGATATGGAGATCGAGTTGCAAGCCGCGCGCACCTTCCTGCGCCAAGCGGCGTGGAAGCTCGACACTGGCGCGCCGGATGCGACCAAGTTCTGCGCTATGGCCAAGAAATTCGTGACTGAGACCGGCAGCAAGGTCGTCGACCAATGTCTGCAGTTGCACGGCGGCTATGGCTACCTTGCCGACTACGGGATCGAGAAACTGGTCCGCGACCTGCGGGTGCACCAGATCCTTGAGGGCACGAATGAGATCATGCGCGTGATCGTCGCCCGCGACATGCTCAAGAATCGCTGAGGCCCCCATGAGTGATATCCACATCCGCAAAGCGGGCCGCGCCGGACGCATCACACTCACCCGGCCCAAAGCGCTGAACGCGCTGAGCTACGACATGTGCATCGCCATCGAAAAGGCGATCGACGACTGGCGCGATGACCCTGAGGTCGCCGTGATCGTTCTGAATGCCGAGGGTGAAAAAGCCTTCTGCGCGGGCGGTGACGTGGCACAGCTCTACCAAACGGGCAAGGATGGGGATTTCGACTTCGCCCGCCGTTTTTGGGCCGATGAATACCGGCTTAATAACAAGCTGCACGGCTTTCCCAAGCCGGTGATCTCCTTCATGCAGGGCTTCACCATGGGCGGCGGGGTCGGCATCGGCTGCCACGGCTCGCACCGGGTGGTGAGCGAAAGCAGCAAGATCGCCATGCCCGAATGCGGCATCGGTCTGGTGCCCGACGTGGGCGGCACACTGCTGCTGGCACAGGCACCGGGACGGATGGGCGAATACCTTGGCCTCACCGGTGCGCGGATGGGCGCGGGCGACGTGCTCCACGCCGGTTTTGCGGATTATTTTATCGCGCAAGCCGAATGGCCCGATCTTATCGCGCAACTGGAAGAGAACGGTGATCCCTTCATTCTCGACCGCGCGGCAAGCACCCCGCCCCCGTCCACGCTCGCAGAGGTTCAAGAGGAGGTGGACCGCCTCTTTCATGCCGAAAGCCTCAGTGAAATCGACGCGGCGCTTGCGATGTCCGACAGCGGTTTCGCCGCAGAAACAGTGAAAACCCTGCGCCGCAACTCCCCCTGTCGATGGCCTGCACGCTTGAGATGCTGCGCCGCCTGCGCGGCCCCGACATCGGCATGGTCCCGGCACTGGAACAGGAATACCGTTTTACCGCGCGGTCACTGGAAAAAGGCGATTTCATCGAAGGTGTGCGCGCCGCGATCATCGACAAGGACCGCAGCCCCAAATGGCAACACGCCGACTGGGACGTGCCGCAGGCCGATATCGACGCCATGCTCGCCCCCTTGGGCGACAACGAATTGAAGTTGGAGGAAAATTCATGAGCAATCTTACAATCGGTTTCATCGGTCTGGGCAATATGGGCGGGCCCATGGCCGCCAATCTCGCCGCCGCTGGTCATACCGTGCGCGGCAATGACGTGGCCGGCACCACCGCCGAAGGGGTCGCCGAGGCCAAGACCATCGCCGAGGCGGTCGGGGATGCCGATGTGGTCATCACCATGCTGCCCAACGGCGCAATCCTGCGCCAAGTGGCCGAAGAAGCGGTCGCACATATGGCAGCGGGCGCGCTGCTGATCGATTGCTCCACCGTCGACGTCGAAAGCGCGCGTTTCGCGGCAGAGGCGGCGCAGAAGGCCGGATTGCTCTTTGTGGATGCCCCCGTCTCTGGCGGGATCGGCGGCGCGCAGGGCGGCACGCTCACCTTTATGGCGGGCGGCGCGGAGGCGGCCTTTGAAAAGGCCAAACCGCTGTTCGACATCATGGGTCAGAAAGCCGTTCATTGCGGCGATGCGGGCGCAGGCCAAGCGGCGAAAATCTGCAACAACATGATCCTTGGCGCCACGATGATCGCCACCTGCGAAGCCTTTGCACTGGCTGACAAACTGGGCCTTGATCGCGAACGGATGTTCGATGTGGTCAGCACGTCTTCGGGCTATTCATGGTCGATGAACGCCTATTGCCCGGCCCCCGGCGTCGGCCCCCAATCGCCTGCCGACAACGACTACAAACCGGGGTTCGCGGCAGAGCTGATGCTCAAAGATCTGGGGCTGTCCCAACAGGCCGCGGAAATGGCCAATGCCGACACGCCGATGGGCGCGCTGGCCAAGGAACTCTACACCCGTTTCGTCGAGGAAGAAGGCGGCAAGGGCAAAGACTTCTCTGCCATGCTGCCCCGTTTTGAGCAGCGCGGCTGGCAAGGTTAAGCCGACCGCCCCCCACGCGGGAACGACATGACCCGAGCAGGCGTTAACTTCAGAATGACCCCATCTGAGGAGATCACCTGATGCGACGCCTGCTCATTACCACAATCCTGACCACCGCCTGCGCGACCGGCCCGCTGGCCGCCGCCGGAACCGGCTTTGCCCCGGCCCAGCCCGCGGTTGCCTTTGACAGCAGCGGCCCTGAGACGCTTTGGCTTGCCAAAGACGACAAGGGCGATAAGGGCAAAGACAAGAAAGACAAAAAGGCCAAGAAGAAGGACAAGCAGGAAAAGAGGGCCGAGAAGAAGAGAGAAAAGCGCGAGGAAAAGGCCGAGAAGCACAAAGAGAAGAAGGACAAAAAAGACAAGAAAGACGATAAGATCGAGATCAAAATCAACGGTGATAAGGTCAAGATCAAAGGCGATGAGGTCAAACTGCCCAAGGGCATGGACCGCGCCGACTTTGATGAGCGCGTGACCCGCTTTACGCAGGACCGCGAGACTGTGGTCACCCGTCTTTTGAACACCCCGGCGCCCGAAGGGCGTGACATGGCCGCTATCCTCGGTGCGGCGGCGCTTGCCTTGGCCGCGCCTGAATTGAACGCAGCCGCCGTGCCCGAGGACGAGCTGATTACCTATCGCAACTGCCCCCCGGTCTGGCCAAGAAAGACCCGCCCTGCGTGCCCCCGGACTGGCAAAACAGGGCGTGACCTATGAACAATGGGCCAGCTATTCCGACGATGAGCTGGACACTCTGCTGGAAGCGCGCCGCCAACCCTATCTTGAGGCCGATCCGCTGACCGAACGCGAGTTGCTCCTACTGGAGTCCAACCAGATCGCACAGCTCTACAGCCTTGATGCCGCGCCTGCTGGCCATCGCTACGCGCTGATCGATGGTCAGCCGGTGCTGCTCAGCAACGAAGATCACACCGCCCTGCTGCGTATTAACGAATTGGCGCGGGTGCCCACCATTGGCTCAGGTGTGAACATCGCTCCGACCGCCGCGCTGACGCAGGCGGACCTCATCAATCTCTACCGTCTGGCCGAGCCGGAAGAAGGCTATAACTACGCGGTACTGAATGGGCAGGTGATTTCGCTGCGCGATAGCGCTTATGAGACGCTGCAACTGATCCGCATCGCCCGTGCCGTGTTGTAAGGACACGCCGCAGGCCAAGCCAACCAAGTGGCGGCGGTTATTCCGCCGCCACTTTTGTTTGCTTATACAGCATCGGCTTGAGGTACTTGCCGGTATGGCTTTCGGCCACGTCCGCGACCTTTTCGGGCGTCCCTGTAGCCACAACCCGGCCACCGCCGTTACCGCCTTCAGGGCCGATATCAATAATATGATCGGCGGTTTTCACCACATCTAGGTTATGCTCAATCACAACCACGGAATTGCCCTGATCGACCAATTCGTGCAGCACTTCCAACAGCTTGCGCACGTCTTCGAAATGCAGACCCGTTGTCGGTTCATCAAGGATATAAAGCGTGCGCCCGGTGGAGCGTTTGCTCAACTCCTTGCTGAGCTTCACCCGCTGCGCCTCACCGCCCGACAGGGTCGTGGCCTGCTGTCCGACCTTGATATAACCCAGCCCCACGCGCATCAGCGCATCCATCTTTTCACGGATCGACGGCACGGCGGCAAAGAAGCTTTGCGCATCTTCCACCGTCATATCGAGAACATCGGCGATGCTCTTACCCTTGAACCTCACCTCCAGCGTCTCGCGGTTATAGCGCGCGCCTTTGCAGGTCTCGCATTCCACGTAAACATCAGGGAGGAAGTGCATCTCAATCTTAATGACCCCGTCACCCTGACAGGCCTCGCAACGCCCGCCTTTGACGTTGAAAGAGAAACGCCCGGGCTTATAGCCGCGCTCTTTCGCTTCCGGCAAACCGGCGAACCAATCCCGGATCGGCGTGAAGGCCCCGGTGTAGGTCGCTGGGTTCGAACGCGGAGTCCGACCGATGGGCCGCTGGTCAATATCGATGACCTTGTCGAGATGTTCCAACCCTTTGATGGTCTGACAAGGCGCAGGTGTCTGCCGCGCGCCGTTCAGGTTCATCGAAGCGGTTTTGAACAGGGTTTCGATCGTGAGGGTGGATTTGCCGCCCCCGACACGCCCGTAACACAGACGAATTTACCCAGCGGGAAATCTACTGTCACATTCTGCAAATTGTTGCCGGTGGCCTTCACGACCTGCAGCTTCTTCTTGTTCCCCTTGCGCCGCTTCGCCGGGACCGAGATTTCACGAACGCCGGTAAGATACTGACCAGTAACAGAATTCGGATCATTAGCCACCTGTTCAGGCGTGCCATGGCTTACCACTTGCCCGCCGTGAACCCCAGCACCCGGCCCAATGTCGAACACATAATCAGCCTCGCGGATGGCCTCTTCGTCGTGCTCTACAACGATCACCGTATTTCCCTGATCCCGCAGGTTCTTCAAGGTATCCAGCAATCGGTCATTATCGCGCTGATGCAGCCCGATCGACGGTTCATCAAGCACGTAAAGCACGCCCGTCAGGCCAGAGCCAATCTGGCTTGCCAAGCGGATTCGCTGGCTCTCGCCACCACTTAAAGTACCACTTGAACGCGACATCGTAAGGTACTCAAGACCCACGTTATTTAGAAACCCAAGACGTTCCCGGATTTCCTTTAGAATGGCTTTCGCGATTTCATTCTTTTGCGGGGTCAGATGGTCTGGTACCGCCTTGCACCAGTCAAAGGCTTCACGGATCGACATCTCCACCACCTTACCGATGTGGAGCAACTCGTTCTCATTGCCAGTCGTGGGGCCAATCCGTACCGCAAGCGCTTCTGGCCGCAAGCGATAGCCGCCACAGGTGCCACAGGGGCGGTTGTTCTGATAGCGCTCAAACTCCTCGCGGACCCAGTTGCTGTCCGTTTCGCGGTAGCGGCGCTGCATATTGGGGATCACCCCCTCAAACACGCGCTTGACCTCATAAACGCGCCCGCCTTCGTCATAGCGGAAGGTAATCTCTTCTTTGCCGGAACCACGAAGGAACACCTCTTGCACCTTCTCAGGCAAGTCTTTCCAGCGGGTCTTTTGGTCAAAATTATAATGTTTCGCAATGGCTTCGATGGTTTGCTTAAAGTACGGGGACTTCCCCTTACGCCAAGGCGCCAAGGCCCCGTCATAGATTTTCAGGTTCTGATCCGGCACCACCAAACGCTCGTCAAAAAAGAGCTCGACCCCAAGGCCATCACAAGAGGGGCAAGCCCCAAAAGGCGCGTTGAAGGAAAACAGTCGCGGCTCAATCTCGGGAATGGTGAAGCCACTGACAGGGCAGGCAAATTTTTCCGAAAACGTATGACGCTCGGGCTCGCCTTCACTGGGCGCCGTTTCGAGAATGGCGATGCCATCGGCAAGGTCGAGCGCCGTGCGCAGCGAGTCCGCCAGGCGCGTTTCCAGCCCTTCGCGCACCACGATCCGGTCGACGACAACATCAATGTCATGGCGGAATTTCTTGTCCAACGTCGGCGGCTCATCCAGATCGTAGAATTCACCGTTCACCTTGACCCGTTGAAAGCCTTGCTTGCGCAATTCTATGAACTCTTTGCGGTATTCGCCTTTGCGGTCGCGAATAATCGGCGCCAGCAGATAGGCCCGCGTGCCCTCTTCCATGGTCATGATCCGGTCGACCATGTCCTGCACCTGCTGGGCTTCGATGGGTTTGCCGGTGGCCGGGCTATAGGGGTGCCGACGCGGGCGAACAACAGCCGCAGATAGTCGTAAATCTCGGTCACCGTGCCGACGGTGGATCGGGGGTTCTTTGAGGTGGTCTTCTGTTCGATTGAAATCGCGGGGCTGAGACCGGAAATGTGATCCACATCCGGTTTTTGCATCATATCAAGGAACTGCCGCGCGTAGGCCGACAGTGATTCCACATAGCGCCGCTGCCCTTCGGCATAGATCGTGTCGAAGGCAAGGCTCGACTTGCCCGAGCCGGAAAGCCCGGTAATTACAACCAGTTGGTCACGCGGAATATCCACGTCGATGTTCTTTAGATTGTGCTCGCGCGCGCCGCGCACTTCGATGTTCTTCAGCTCAGCCATGACATGCCCCTCTTAACGGTTTGTACATAGGTGCTGATGCAGTGTTTTCCAACGGAAAAGTGAGAACTAAACAGGAACGCACCGACTGCGACGTCGGGCCGCACCAAGGAGGAGATGTGCCACCAGCCCCATAACAAAGGCCCCACCCGCCAATAAAGGCAAGGCCGCGCCGCCAAAGCTCGCTAACCCGAACGCCATGACCGGTGTGCCAAGGCTGTTTCCAAGGTTCCCCATCTGCGCCACTGCGCCGTTTGCCTGCGCCTGCGCGGCGGGGCCGCTGTTGAGTTGCGCGACCGCGGTAAAACTTGCGCCTTGGATCAGCCCCATGGCCCCAGCCAGTGCCAAACAGGCCAAGGGCGCGCCGGGCGCGAGCCAGAGCCAAAGCATAGAAAGGGCGGAAAGGGCAAATCCAGTTTGCACAACAGAGACCGCCGGTAGACGGCGGAGCAACGCGACGCCGATGGTCATCGAGACCGCGATGCTGGTCAGCGGCATGGCCGCCATGGTGGGCGCGCGCCATGCTTCCGGGAGGTAGGGCGGCAAGACAGTGAGGATGGAAACGAAACTGAATGTATAGAACAGCCAACCCACCGCCGGGGCGGAAAGGAAGGGAGAGCGGTAGATCGCGAGGTGATCACGCAGTATCTGCGGCAAAGAGAATGGCGGCTGAGGGCCCTCGTCCGGCAGACTGCGTAAGCTGCCGGAAAGCACCAGCGCACAGCCCGCCATATAGAGCGCGTGGACGGCGAAAAGCGCAGGCACGCCCCATGTCAGCGCAAGCGGGCGGCCTATGAGGGTCAGGATCGCGAAAGCCACGCCAAAGAAGGTGCCCCAGAGGGTCAGGGTAAACCCACGGTCCTTCACGGTACTGAGTTGCGCAATCAACGTCGGCGCGGCAACGACGATGGCCAGATGCGACAGCCCTTCGACCACGCGGCTGGCCAGCATCCAACCAAACCCCGGCAGCAGCGCCTGAAAGGCCGATACAGCCGCGCCCAGCCACAGGGCAAATAGCAGCGCGCGACGGTAGCGGATACGGGCGACCACCAGCCCCGCCACAACGCCAAGGAGGATACCGACACCGCCCACCATTGAAACCAAGAAGCCCAGCGACGCTCCGGCCTGCGGATAAATCTTTGGAAGCAGGTCGAAGATGACGCTCATCTTACCATATTGCGCCGCCGCCCCCAGGCCCGCGGCCCAAAGCGCGAACACGCGCGGAAAGGAGGTTTGGTCAGCCATTAGCTCTCAGTTCTTCTGGGCCAGCGCCCAAGCGCAAAGCGGCATTTCGGGATCGTTAGTCAGGTCATCCGTGTTTTTATCGAAACGCGGCGGCCAGTCGGGTTCAAGATTGCGGGCGGCGGCGGCACGGTTACCCCATTGTCGCGCGATGACCCGGCTCTCGTCGAAGCCGGCTTCGATCAGCAAGTTCTTCAGCCCCCGTGCGGACCAGCGCGAATTGTCATTGGGGGCCGCATGAAAGGGGATGAAAAACGGAACAGCGATCCAGAAATACCCGCCCGCTCTGAGCATCTGTTGCACATGGGCCAGCGCCGTATAAGGCCGGTCAAGATGCTCCCAGACCTGATTGGCGAGGATCAGATCAAACTGCCGCACGGCACTGGTTTCGGGGTCGGTAAATGGACCTGCGCAGATGTCATAAGCCGGGTAGCCAAACTGGATATAGCTCTTGAATGCGAAGCGCTTACCGAACCTGCCAGAGATTTCGGCGGCATCCAGCGTCGCCGGGTTCAAACGGCCAATCAGCCGACGGCTGCTGCGGTGCATGACGACACGGTTAAGGCTGACCACGACATGGCTCCCGACGGATTGGCCAAATTGCGGCGGGGCGAGGCGCGGTCAATGCACCCTGCCCCGCCCGCGTTACATGTGGATCACGCGGTCAAAGGCGTCGAGCACGGATTCGTGCATCATCTCGCTGAGTGTTGGATGCGGGAAGACGGTGTTCATCAGGTCTTCTTCGGTGGTCTCCAACTGGCGGCCCACGACGTAGCCTTGGATCAGCTCGGTCACCTCGGCCCCGACCATATGCGCGCCCAGAAGTTCGCCAGTTTTGGCATCAAAGATGGTTTTCACCAGCCCTTCCGGCTCCCCCAAGGCCACGGCCTTGCCATTGCCGATAAAGGGGAAGCGACCAACCTTGATGTCATAGCCTTGCTCTTTGGCCTTCGCCTCGGTCAGGCCGACAGAGGCGACCTGCGGATGGCAATAGGTGCAACCGGCGATGCTTTCGGGTTTGACGGGATGTGGTTTCTGGCCCGCGATGAGTTCGGCCACCATCACCCCTTCATGGCTCGCTTTATGCGCAAGCCACGGCGCACCAGCGATGTCGCCGATGGCATAGAGCCCGTCGACACCTGTGCGGCAATATTTGTCCGTCACCACATGGGTCCGGTCAACTTTGACGCCAAGTTCTTCCAGGCCCAGACCTTCGGTATTGCCGACAATGCCAACCGCAGAGATCACGGTGTCGAACTCAAGCTTTTCGACTTTGCCGTCACGTTCGATATGGGCGGTAACCTTGTCGTCCGCACGGTCGAGTTTCTTGACCGTGGCCTTTTGCATGATGGTCATGCCCTGCTTCTCAAACGCCTTCTTGGCGAATTTAGAGATTTCTTCATCTTCTACTGGCAGAACACGGTCCATCACCTCGACCACGGTCGTGTCAGCGCCGAGTGTGTTGTAGAAGCTGGCGAATTCGATCCCGATGGCGCCGGAGCCGATGACCAGTAGCTTCTTGGGGTCATGGACGGGCTGCAAGGCGTGGCGGTAGGTCCAGACGCGCTTGCCATCCGCCTCGAGCCCCGGCAGTTCGCGGGCGCGGGCGCCGGTTGCCAGAACGATGTTCTTGGCCGTCAACTCTTCGCTGCCCTTGTCAGTTTTGACAGAGACCTTGCCCTTTGCCGGGATCGAGGCTTCGCCCATGAAGACGTCGACCTTGTTCTTCTTCAGCAGATGTTTGACCCCGCCTTCCATCTGCTTGGCGACGCCACGCGAGCGTTTGACCACCGCTTCGAGATCATAGTCGATCTTATCCGCTGCCAGACCAAAGTCCTTGGCGCGGTGCATCAGGTGAAACACTTCGGCAGAGCGCAGCAGCGCCTTGGTGGGGATACAGCCCCAGTTGAGGCAGATGCCGCCCAGATTTTCTCGCTCAACAACCGCGACCTTCAGGCCTAGCTGTGCGCCACGGATGGCGGCGACATAGCCGCCCGGCCCCGCACCGATCACGATCAGATCAAAGGATTTGGCAGCCATGGCAAGGACCTCGCGTTAGGGTTTGCAAATATAGTTTACCGCTAAACCATATTTGCAATCGCCACAACCACGCGAATTTACCCTGCCCTGCCGAAGCTCAGGCCGCTTGCAGATTTTCACGCAGCTGTTTGACGGTCCGGCCATATCCGCCCTCGTCGATATAAGAGGTCTCCTGCGCGGTGAAACTGCGCGACAGCGCCGCGTTTCGGTAGGGAAAGCGGCCAAACTGACGGATCACTTCGCGGTGCGCGCGGGCGTGCAGCAGGTTGCTGCCATTGCTTTCCGGCATCCGTTCGCACATCAAACGCACGCAACGGTCCTGATCGCAGAGGTTCTCTGAATGCATCAGCGGCAGGTAGAAAAACTGCCGCTCGGGCGCTTCCACGCGCATGTCCCAGCCCTTCTCGATCCCCAGCTTCGCGGCCGCGAGCGCGATACGATCGCTGGCAAATGCCTTGCCGGTATCGCGGAACATATTGCGCGGGAATTGATCGGTCACGATCAAAAAGGCCAGCGCGTCGGTAGGATTGGTCAGCCAATGGTTCAGCTTGCCCGCCTCTGCCTCACTCCAGAGCCCCTCGAAACGGCTGCGGATCTCGGCGTCCAGCGCATCGGAACTATTGTACCATCCCGCCGGACCCACGTCCTTGAGCCAGAAATTCAGTACATCTTGGGGTTCTGCATTTGTGGCAGCCATCCCGCACACTCCTTTGCCGTCATCTGGGCGTTTCGTTAAAGTTAAGAACGTCTTACCCCAAAAGCCTAGTCACGTTTTATGTCATCCGCGACATCGTTATCGCTATCAGGGGCGTTTTTGTCAGCTTCGGCGTTTTCTTGGGCAGCTTCTTCGGCGGCTTCCTGTTCCGATTCAATGGCATACTCTTGCGCGATTTCCACGGCCACCGCGGTGGCAGAGGGGTAAATCGGCACGTAGTTGCCCGTTTCGTCCACCGGAACCGCAGCACGCTGCGTCTTACGGTAGGAAGCATAGCCGGCCAGCGCGGCAAAGAGCACGGCGGTAAAGAGGTAAAAGCCCCCGGCCCCAGAGCCGTGCCCATCATCCAACCGGTAATCACCGGGCCAAGGACGGCACCTAAGCCGTTGATAAACAACATCCCACCCGAGGCCGCGGCCATATCCTCTTGTTCGAGGAAATCGTTGGTATGGGCCATAATCAGCGAGTAAAGCGGATTCGACATGCCGCCCACAACAAAGGCCGTAGCGAGCAGGATCGGAAAGATATGCCCCAGCATCATGCCGACCATGGAGCCCGCGCCACCGATCAGCGCGGTGATGACGATCAGGCTGCGTCGGTCCATCCGGTCAGAAATCCAGCCGATGGGATATTGCAGGATCACCGAACCGACAAAGAAGGCCGCCACGAAAAGTGAGATCTGCGCGACGCTCAGCCCTGCCTCGGCACCGTAAACCGCCGCCATGCCGAACTGCGCCGAGAAAACACCGCCCAAAAGGAACATGCCGACACAGCCGAGCGGAGAAGTCTCCATCAGGGTGCTCAAGCTCATCGGTTTGGTGGTGCCGAAGGGCGGTGTGGGGCTGATCGACAGCAGGATCGGCGTGACCGCGATGCTCACCAAAACCGAAGGAATAACAAAGAGCACAAAGCCCGACGGGTCAGCCGTCAGCAACAGCGCTTGGGCGATGACGATGCCGAGTGTTTGCACGATCATATAGGCCGAAAGCGCCTGCCCCCGGTTCTCGTTGGTGGCGGCATTGTTGAGCCAGCTTTCAGCGGTCACGTAAACAGCCGAGAAACAAAAGCCGATCAGCACCCGGCCCAGCGACCAAACGATGGTATTGGGGAATGTCGGGTAGAGGATCATCACCGCCGAGATCAGCGAGGCCAGCGCCGCAAAGACCCGCACGTGGCCCACACGCCGGATCATCCCCGGCGCCATCCGCGACCCGCCTAAAAAACCGACGAAGTAAGCCGACATGACGATCGACATTTGCAGGGTCGAAAACCCTTCGATGCCGCCGCGAATACCCAGCAAAGTGCCCTGCATGCCGTTGCCGACCATCAACAGGCACATGCCCAGCAATAGCGCCCATGCGCTTGAAACCACTTGAATCATCGGTCAATTCCTTGTTCGCCCAAGCCCTCCCATGGACGGCAATCGCAGGCTAGTCACCCCCTAGAACGACATTCAAGCGGGTTTTTGCGCCTCAGGCAGCAGAAGAGAGGAATCGCCGTATGAAAAGAAACGGTATTTTTCGGCGATGGCATGGGCATAAATGTCTTTTACCTGCTGCACGCCCATCAGGGCCGAGACCAGCATCATCAGCGTGGATTTGGGCAGGTGAAAATTCGTCATCAGCCCATCGGTCACGTTGAAGTCGAACCCCGGCGTGATGAAAATATCGGTATCCCCTTCCCACGCCGCGATCTGCCCGCCGCGCGCCGCTGTTTCGATCAGGCGCAGCGCGGTGGTGCCCACGGGGATCACGCGCCCTCCGGCGGCACGGGTGGCGGTGATCTCTTTGGCGGCCTCGGCGCTCACTCGGCCCCATTCGGCGTGCATTTTGTGCTCGGAAATGTCATCGACCTTGACCGGCAGGAAGGTGCCCGCCCCGACATGCAGGGTGACATGGCTAAAGGTGACCCCCTTGGCCGCCAGCGCCCCGAGCAGCGCCTCGTCGAAATGCAGCGACGCCGTGGGGGCCGCGACCGCGCCTGCGTGGCGGGCAAAGACGGTTTGGTAATCCGTCATATCCTGCGCGTCAGCCGCGCGCTTTGCGGCGATATAGGGCGGCAGCGGCATGGCCCCGGCCGCGTTCAGCGCAGCATCGAAATCATCACCTGTGCAGTTGAACCGCAGATGCCCTTGCCCGTCTTCCACCGCCTCAAGCGTGGCGCGCAGATCGTCGGAAAAGACGACTTCTTCGCCGATTTTCAGCTTGCGCAGGGTTTGATCAACGCCGACCACGTGCCATCGCCGCGCGGCTCTAAAAGCGTGACTTCGATTTTGGCCTGCACCGCCCCTTGGGCCGAGGCACGGTGGCGCAGCCCAGAAAGCCGCGCCGGGATCACACGAGTGTCGTTCAGCACCAAACGGTCGCCGGGGCGCAGCCAGTCTGTCAGGTCGGTCACGCGGCGGTCATGCAACTGATCCCCCGCGGCCACCAGCAACCGGGCGGAGCTGCGCGGATTGGCGGGGCGCGTGGCAATCAATTCCTCGGGCAGGTCGAAATCGAAATCGGAGAGCTTCATCGGTCGGCGTTCCTATTGGTCTGGCAGCATAGGTCGCCCGGCGCTTAGCGGTCCTCTGGCACCCGGGCAACCGGATCTGCTTGGCCCTGCACCGCCGGGGGTGTTGGGGGCGGGCGGCGGAACAACTCGCGGAACATGCCGGGCGTGAGCGCCGAGAGCGGATTAACCGAGACGCTCGGCTCTTTCGCGGCGCCGGTCAGACGGTAGTTGAACCCGATCAGCCCCTCGCCCTTGCGGGTGAACAGCGACCCGATCCCGTTGAACATATAGACCGGAGAGATCACGCCCTGCATGTCGATCAACCCACTGTCGAGCGCATAGACCCCATCCATCGACAGCCCCAAGGACGCGCCCACGGCGCTGGCCTCGGTCAGGGTCAGGCGGTTCGGGGTCAAGCGAAACTTCGCCTCAACATCGTCAAAGTAAATGCCATCGCCGTTGAGTTCGTTGATCAACCCCACGACCGAAATGGCATTCACCAGCGCCGCGATCCCGGGCGCGTCTTGAATGGCGACATTGCTGACCTCAAGCTGCCCATCAAAGGCCCCGCCTGACCCGACAGGCAGCAGGGTAAGCGACAGATTGCCCCCGACGACCTGTTTCACCAGCCCGGCCGAGCGCAGTATCCCGCCCGCATCATCCGAGACCACGCGCACCGCGCTGCGCCCGCCTTGGGGCAGGACACGCCCTTGCACAGGCGTGCCGCCGTTGAGCCGCGCAGTAAAGGACCCGTCCATCCCCTTGGCCGTGTCAAAGGTGCCCGCAAGGTTCGTGAGGTAAATCGTATCGGTGATTTGCAGCCGGTCCAGCGCCACGCGCATCGGCGGTCCGGCTTGCCCCCGGCCCCGCCGAATTCGGCCCGGCGCATGTCCAGCGTGCCGCCGCCCAGCACCACCTGCACCGGATTGCCCTTGCCACGCCCGATCAGTTGCACGGGGATATCAAGCCAGTCGCCGCGCCGCAGACGGTCTATCCGCACTCGGTCCAACGCGCCGCCGGGTTCAAGGTCAATGGAGCCTGCCACCCGCAGCCCCGGCGCGTTCAGTTGAAAGGCGTCGATGTTCGGCGTCTCGCCCAACCGTCCGGCCAGCCGCAATTCGCCTTTGGTCGCCGGTGCTTTGGACCACGATAGCTGCGGCACGGAAACGCCCAAGCCCGCCAAATCGCTTTGCAGTGAAAACCGCGGTGCCGCGCCTTTCTTGAGGTCCACCGCAATCTGTCCGCTGCTCTCCCCGCGAAGGCTGCCGGGGGGCAGTGCGACGCCAAAAGCTTCGAGCCCGGCAGGAGTCAGCGCCACTTGGGCAGTCAGCCTGCTTTCGTCAGAGCCGGGCGCAATCGCCTGCGACCATTCCCCGTCGAAACCCACGCCATCGATACGTCCTTCGCCGCCGATGGTGATCCGATCATTGCTGGCGGTGATGGCCAGTTTGCTGGCCTGAAGGCTGCGGTTCTTGACCAGTGTATCGGTCGAGAGCGACAGCAAATCCCCCGCGAAGTGATAGCGCACATCTTCGGGCTTGCCGCCCTTTTTCAACGGCAGCGCCAGCGTGCCTTTCAGCACCGCCTCCCCATCCGCAAGCGTCACCGGCAGCCCGGCCTTGTCCATCACCCGCATCGGCGGCTGGTTCAGCAGCGACAGCGCGGCGGTCAGGGTTGACCGGGTATTGAGCCGGATCACCGAAGGGCTGCCGTCTTTCACGCGCACATCCGGGATGATGAAAGACGACCCATCCAGCGTCACCGCCCCGCCCTGCGGCGCGATCACCTCGCCTGCGTCCACCGTGACGACAAGACGATTATCGAGCAGGCTCATATGGCCGCTGCCGTCGGTGATATGCGGCAGGGTTTTCAAAAACCGCACCTCGGCCCCGGCGTAGTCGAAGGCCACATAGGTCTGCGGCACCTGCCCCGGTGCCATGCGCAGCGCCAGATCAAGATTGCGCATCCGGCCTGAATGAAGGTTCTCGTCGAGCCATTTGCGGGTCTTGGGTTTCACCCCTCGGGCCAGAGCGCCAGCAGACGCTCCGGGCTCAGCCTGTCCATGCGCCCGTCGAGCGACAGGTTCCAGCCCTCAGGCTCGGCCACAAGCGCCCCATTAAGGCGCAGGCTACGGCCCTGATCGCTGATCTCCAAACGGCCCAGTTTCAGGCGAAACGGGTTGAGGCTGAGTTCAAAGTCGATATCCGCCTGATCCAAGGCCACCGTCTCGGGGTAGACTTCCGCCGGATTGGCGCGCAGATCGCGTAAGGAAAACTGCCCTACCATCCGCCCCGGAATGCCCCCCGTGACATCGCCCAGTTGCGAAGTGCCGGTGATGTTGCCCGACACCCAAGGGCTGTCGAGTGACATCTCGTCAAAGCGCAAAAGCTGGCGCGCGGGGTGATAGCTGAAGTAGCTCTGCGCCCCATCAAAGGGGATCGGCTTGGTCTGTGAGTTGGGCTGCAACACGCCTTTGCCGATTTGCAGCGATGCGTTGATCGGCGCAAAGCGGCCCGCGCTGTCGATCCCGCTGCGCACCGCGCCCGAAATATTGGCGCGCAGCACCTCTAGCCATGAAAACGCAGGCCCCTGTGCTGCGATGTCGCGCGCATCGATCCCGTCGAATGTCACACCAAAGGTCGCGGCATTCTGGCCGATGCGGCTGCTGTAATTCGCGGTGAGCGTGGCCACATCGGCCCCACCGCTCAGCACCGCAAGATCGGCCGACAGGTCAAGTTGATCGCCGCTGCGCGACAGGCGCAGCCGCCCGCCATCGCCGGTCCAAGCCCGGCCCGCGCGGGCATCCTCGAACCGCAGGGTCAGGGCGCGCAGCTCAACCGAGCGTAGGGCCGAGAGCGCGGGGGCGGCCAGCACCTCGTCGATCTGACCGATGAGTTGCGGCAGGGTCGCGGCCTCACGCTCAGGCGGGGCGATCCCGGCCCCGGCAGAGAGGCTCACCCGGCCATCCGCCCCCGGCGCAGGTTTGCCACCACGCCTGAAAGGGAAATCGCCCGCGGCTGTGCCACACCGCGCAGCAGTGACCGCATCGACAGGCTGGCCTTGAACTCATTGAAACTGACGATCTCGTCGCCTTCGGGGGTGGTGACAAAGATATCTTGCAGCCGCACGCGCGGCCGCCAGCCTTCGTCGACGACGAATTCCATCGCGCCGAAATCCACCCGCGCCTGCGGCAGCGCAGTCGCGATCCGCGCCTCGATCCGCTCTTGCACCCAAAGCGGCGCGGGGATCGGACGCCCGGTGAAATAGACCGCCGCCCCCGTCGCCAGCGCCGCCAATAGCACCAACACCACAACCAATGCGATCCCCGCGCGGCGGCGCGGCCTGCGGCGGGACGACCCTTCGCCGTCTGGCGCAGGGGGATGGAAGGGGATGGGTCGCGCATCGGGCTCCGGTTCGGATAGGGCGGCTTTCGGGGGCGGCTTTGACGTTGTCAAATCAGATGCAGTATGACAGCCCTGAACGACCCTTCACAAGCCAAAGGAACCGCCCCATGTCGCAGATCGGACCCCAGCCCGGCCAACCGGCCCCGGATTTCACCCTTCCCGTGACTGGCGGTGGCGAGATTACGCTGTCTGCGCAGCAAGGCGACCCCGTGGTGCTGTTCTTTTACCCGCGCGATGACACGCCCGGCTGCACCAAGGAATCGATCGGCTTTTCCGAGCGGCTGTCGGAGTTTGCCGAGGCTGGTGTGCAAGTCTTTGGCATTTCACGCGACAGCATGGACAAACACGATAAGTTCGCCGCCAAACACGCGCTGACCGTGCCGCTGTTGTCAGACACCGATGGCGCGGTGACGGAAGCCTATGAGGTCTGGGTCGAGAAGAACATGTACGGCAAGAAATCCATGGGCATCGAACGCGCGACCTATCTGATCGACGCGACAGGCCAGATCGCGCAGGTCTGGCGCAAGGTGAAAGTGCCCGGCCATGTCGATGCGGTGCTGGACGCGGTGCGCGGCGCATGATGCCGCTGGCGGAAATGGCCGAGGCGGTGCTGCGCACAGCGGATGGGCGCGAAAAGACCGCACTGTCGCGGAAATTCGCAGCGGAATGGCTCTCAGCCCGGGCCGAGGGAGCGCGCCCCGAGGTGGGCCGTGCCGATCCGCCGCTGCACCCTGCCCGCCCCGCCCAGCCCGAATTGCTCAGCCCGCGCGAAGTGCCTCGCCGCCGCCCCGGCACGCCTGAGGGGCGCGCGGCGCTGTTGCATGCCGTGGCGCATATCGAATTGAACGCCGTGGACCTACATTGGGACGTGATCGCGCGGTTTTCGCATGTGCCGCTGCCCTTGGGGTTCTTTGACGACTGGGTCAAAGCCGCGGATGACGAATCCAAACATTTCAACCTAATGTGCGACTGTCTTGAGGAAATGGGCAGTCATTACGGCGCCATGCCCGCCCATGCTGGCATGTGGCGCGCAGCCGAAGACACGGTGGACGATCTGATGGGCCGCCTTGCCGTGGTGCCCATGGTGCTGGAGGCGCGCGGACTGGACGTGACGCCGGGCATGATCAAGATTTTCCGCAATGCGAAGGCCGACAGTGCCGTGGCAGCCCTTGAGACTATTTACGCCGAAGAAGTCGCCCATGTCGCCTATGGTAGCAAGTGGTTTCACTTCCTTTGTGGCCGCCATGACGAAGACCCGAAAGACCGGTTTCACGCCCTCGTGCGCAAGTATTTTCACGGCGATCTGAAGCCGCCTTTCAACGAAGAAAAACGCGCCGAGGCGGGAATCCCGCCCGATTTCTACTGGCCTCTCACGGCGGACGGGGGCCCAAGCTGATCCGGCCATAAAACACCAAGTGCTTGGTATCGGCGGTTTTTTGCCAATGGCAAAGCGCTTTTTCCGGGGCGAATGGGGGATTGCCGCGCAGGCGCGGGCCGCTGCGGGTCAATAGGGTTGCCCCATTCGCGGGCACTGGCTATTGACGTTGGGCGCGGGCTGGGCGAGCCCTCCGCGCCGACGGGACGGGACAAAGGACGACAACGTGCGCACACGGATTGCCATCAAGACGCATGCTCTGCTTGAGCATTATTTTCCCGAACGCCGCGTCTTTTTGAAATCCGACAGCGATACACGTTTCATCCGCCTGCGCCCCGGCACCCAGATTATCGGGCTGGCGGGGTCGGCCTTCCTCGTGTCTTGGGCCATCATCGCCACGGCGATCATTTTGATGGACAGCATCGGCTCGGGCAACTTTCGCGAGCAGGCCAAACGCGATCAGCGCACCTATCAGGCCCGTCTGAACGAGCTTTCCGCGCAGCGTGACCTGCGGGCCGAAGAGGCACTGGCCGCACAAGACCGCTTTAACGCCGCGCTCACACAAATTTCCGTCATGCAATCCGAACTGCTGGCGTCAGAGACCCGCCGCCGTGAGTTGGAGACCGGGATCGACGTGATCCAATCCACTCTGCGCGACACGATGAAAGACCGCCAAAAGGCCCGGCTGAAGCTGGCCGAATTGGAAGGCAGCCTTGAGAACGGTGAAGCGGGCAGCCTGCGCGCCGATGCCGATCAAGCGCCGGTCGATTTCCTTGCCCAAGCTCTGGCACGCACCGCGGCAGAGCGCGACAAAGTTGTGGTCGACGCGCAGGATGCGCTGCTGCAGGCCGATGAAATGGCGCAAGAGATCGCGTTGATGCGCGATCAGAACGACGCGATCTTCCGCCAGCTTGAAGAAGCGATGAGCGTCTCTGTCGCCCCGCTCGATAAGATGTTCCGCAGCGCGGGCATGCCGACCGACCGTATCCTCGCCACCGTGCGCCGCGGCTATTCCGGCCAAGGTGGCCCGATGACGCCGCTGTCCTTCACCACCCGCGGCGAAGAGCTTAGCCCCGATACGCTGCGCGCAAACCGTCTGCTGAACCAGATGGACCGGTTGAACCTTTACCGCATCGCCGCCGAAAAAGCGCCTTTTGCGAACCCGGTCAAAAACGCTTTCCGCTTCACCAGCCAGTTCGGCTATCGCCGCGACCCCAAGACAGGTGGCCGCCGGATGCACAAGGGCGTCGACTTTGCCGCTGGCATGGGCACGCCGCTTTATGCGACCGCCGATGGTGTGGTGATTCACGCCGGCTGGTCCTCGGGCTATGGCCGTTTGGTCAAGATCCAGCACGAGTTCGGGATTGAGACCCGTTATGCCCACATGTCCAAGCTGCGCGTGAAAGTTGGTCAAAGAGTCTCGCGCGGGCAGCATATTGGTGATATGGGAGCATCAGGACGGGTCACCGGTGTCCATCTCCACTATGAAGTCCGCGTAGGTGGCAAGGCTGTTAACCCCATGATCTATATCAAGGCTGCAAACGATGTTTTCTAAAAGCAAAATCAACGATCCCGCGCCCCAGGATGCAGATGCGTCCAAACCGGCACCTTCCAGCGCTTCGGCGGCCCCTGCGCCCTCCAAGCAGAGCGAGTTCAAGGCCAGCGCCCCCAAGGCGAAGCCGCCCGCATCCGTTCTGTCTTCGGACCTGCATGTGACCGGCAACATGAAGACGACGGGCGATGTTCAGGTTGAAGGCACTGTTGAGGGCGACATCCGCGCGCATCTGTTGACCATCGGTGAAACGGCGACGATCAAAGGCGAAGTGGTTGCCGATGACGTGGTGATCAATGGCCGTATCGTGGGCCGCGTGCGTGGCCTCAAGGTACGTCTGACATCGACCGCACGGGTTGAGGGTGACATCATCCACAAGACCATCGCGATCGAATCCGGCGCGCATTTCGAAGGTTCGGTGCAGCGTCAGGACGATCCGCTGAACCCCGGCGCAAAATCCGCTCCGGCGCAGAAGCCGAACCCGGCGTCCTAAGACCCGCGGTCGGTTCACAGCATTCACGGGCGTCGCAGGAAACTGCGGCGCCCGTTCTCATTTCGGGCTTGCTGCGCGGGCTTAACGCCCCAGCATCCAAGTACCATCTGGCCAGAAGGCATCAAAGGCGAAGGCAAACATCACATCATGCGGCACGTCGCTGCCGGCGCTGTCACGCACGCGGATGCTGCCCACGTCACGCCCCTGGCCGATCTGCCCCGCGTCCAACGCCGAGGCCTGCCCTGCCCGCCACGAGATCGTCACACCGGCCTCACGCACCTCGCCTTCCTCGGCCAGGCGGTTGAGCCGCCACGCCCGGTCTCCCACACGCACCACGCGCTCTAGCGGTGCAATTCCGTGCGGCGGCTGCGCGCCGTCGTAGAGGAAGGGTTTGGCCGAAGAATCATAGTTCCGGTAAGGGTTGCGGCCATAGTCGCGGTTGTAGGAAGGTTCCTCCATCACCAGCCCGTCGGGGTTTCGCGCGGTGAAATCGGCCCAGCTTTCCAGCCAGCTTGGGAGGTGTTTTAGCTCGGTGCCCGTCAGCGCCCCCACGATGGCGCGGCCTTCGGCCTGTTGCCACCAGCTTTGGGTCTCGCGGTCATACATTACCATGTCGGAATGGCGCAGCTTCCCTGATACGCCAAAGCGCAGCACCTGCCCCGCGACGCGGCGGTCAAAGACCAGCGCAGAGTTACACAGCGGGCAAAAGGTCACGGCGATGGGCTGGCCATTGACCCTATCGTTAACAATCTCATGCCATGTCAGATAGCGGATCGGATAGGCGCGCGGTTTGGCACCCTCTATCGCGACCGTGATGACTGGCTCGCGCGGGGCGATGCGGGTTTCGGCGCGCGCGGCTTTGAAACCCGGTGCATCGAGTGCCGGGATGCCATCCTTGGGCGGCCCGCCCGAGATGATCTCGGACCAATCTGTGATGCTTGTTTTGGAAAAATCGGTCTCAGGCCATTCCCCCTGCCAGCGGGCGGGATCGGCGAGAAGACTGTTGGCCGCAAGGCCAAGGCTTAGAACGATGGCGCTTAATTTTATCATGGCCCGAGCGTGCCGCATGCGGGGGTGAGCAAGCAAGCCCACCCCACGCAATCGGGAACAGATGTTACTCGGTCCCCGATGCGACTTGGGGCCGACGGTTACTCGGTCACAGTGACCTTTTGCATCACGTCCGGCGTGCCGACAACGGCACCGCTGGGGCCGGTCCCGCGTTTGATGGCGTCGACCACGTCCTGACCTTCGGTGACCTTGCCCACGACAGTGTACTGACCGTCAAGGAAGGGGGCTTCGTCGAACATGATGAAGAACTGACTGTTGGCGCTGTTCGGGCTCTGGCTGCGGGCCATGCCCACGACGCCCTTCTCATAGGCGATGTCCGAGAACTCCGCCTCTAGGTCGGGCTTGTCGGAGCCGCCCATGCCAGCACGCGCGGTGTCGCCATCGGCGCGGCCAAACTGCACGTCGCCGGTCTGCGCCATGAACCCGTCGATCACGCGGTGGAAGACCACCCCGTCATAGGCGCCTTCTTCGGCCAGTTCGGTGATCTGCGCGACATGGGCGGGTGCCACATCTTCCAGCAGGTCGATCTTGACGGTGCCATTGGCCTCGCCCGCAACTTCGATCTCAAGCCCGGTGGCCATGGCCGCCGAACCGAGGAGCGCCAAAACGGCGCTGGTGCCTACGAGCTTACGCATCTGCGGCCACCTTGACGGAGATCATGCGGTCGGGGTTCGCAGGCGGCTCGCCCCGTGTGAGCGCGTCGACATGTTCCATGCCCGAGATGACTTGCCCGTAAACGGTGTACTGACCGTTGAGGAAATCATTGTCCTTGAAGTTGATGAAGAACTGGCTGTTGGCGCTGTCGGGGTTGGCCGAACGAGCGGCGCCGATGGTGCCACGCGCGTGGGGAACCTTGGAGAATTCCGCAGGCAGGTTCGGCAGGTCGGAGCCGCCGGTGCCGGCCGCACGCAGGTTGAAGTTGTCTTCCATGTTGCCGTTGGCCACATCGCCCGTCTGGGCCATGAAACCTTCGATCACGCGGTGGAAAGCCACGTTGTCGTATTTCCCGGCGCGGGCCAGTTCTTTCATGCGCTCGACGTGCTTGGGCGCAAGGTCGGGCATCAACTCAATAGTGACGGTGCCGCCTTTGAGTTCCATCAGGATGGTGTTTTCGGGGTCTTTGATCTCGGCCATTGGGCAATCCTTTGGTTTGTCTTTGCCAGATACCTAAGGAGCTTGGCCGCGATTGCCAAGCCGCGCATTGACCTGAGCCAAGATAACAGCAAAACACAGCGCAACGGATTGGATTGGGAGAAGACCGATGGGCTGGAAGTCACTGGACGATATGGAACTGGACGGCAAGCGGGTGCTTTTGCGCGTCGACATCAACGTACCGGTCGAAGATGGCCGCGTTACCGATGCCACACGGATCGAGCGGATCGTGCCCACGGTGACCGACATCCTGTCGCGCGGCGGCAAGGTGACGCTGCTGGCGCATTTCGGACGGCCCAAGGGCAAAGTCGTGGACGAGATGAGCCTGAAACAAGTCCTACCCGCGCTGGAAAAGGCATTGGGCCGCGATGTGGCTTTCGTGCCCTCGCTGGATGCCGCTGCCGAGGCGCAGGGCGATCTGCAACTTATGGAAAACATCCGCTTTTATCCCGGCGAAGAAGCCAATGACGAAGGCTTCGCCCGCCAATTGGCCGCGCTTGGCGATATCTATTGTAACGATGCCTTCTCTGCCGCCCACCGCGCCCATGCCTCGACCGAGGCGCTGGCGCGGCAGTTGCCTGCCTGCGCGGGCCGTTTGATGCAGGCGGAACTCTCGGCGCTTGAGGCAGCCCTCGCTAAGCCTGAGCGTCCTGTTGGCGCTGTCGTTGGGGGGCCAAGGTCTCGACCAAAATCGCGCTTTTAGAAAACCTCGTGAACCGGCTGGATGTTCTGGTGATCGGCGGCGGCATGGCGAACACTTTCCTCGCCGCGCTCGGTGCTGATCTGGGCAAGTCGTTGGAAGAGCCGGATTATTACGACACGGCCAAAGACATCATGGCGCAGGCCGAAAAGGCGGGCTGCCGGGTGATCTTGCCGGTTGACGGTCTGGTCGCGCGTGAGTTCGCCAAAGGGGCCGCGCATGAGGTGGCCCAGCTCGGCCCCGATGCCAGCCTCGCCAAAGACCAGATGGTGCTGGATGCGGGCCCCGATACGGTCGCCTTGGTCGAAACGGCTTTTGCCGGGCTGCGGACCTTGATCTGGAATGGGCCGATGGGGGCCTTTGAAATTCCGCCTTTCGATACCGCCACCGTCGCCGCGGCCCGCGCAGCAGCGGCCAAGACGCGCGAAGGCACGCTGACCTCGGTCGCCGGGGGCGGTGACACGGTTGCCGCGCTGAACCAAGCGGGCGTGGCGGATGATTTCACCTATATCTCAACCGCCGGGGGCGCTTTCCTTGAGTGGATGGAAGGCAAAACCCTGCCCGGCGTTGCTGCTCTGGGCGGCTAAGCCGCGCAAAATCGTGATTTCGCGCTAAAAACAACGGGTTTCCCGCAATTGTGGGATTCCCATGTCGAATCGCCTGTGTCATACTGATGTCACGTCCGCCAAGAGACGCAGAGGCAGAACCATGACACGCAACACCCGTCCGGCTTTCGGCACATTGCTGTTTTTCGCAATCGCTTTTGCGCTGAGCCTGTATTTCACCTTTGCCGCCGTGCAAGGGGATTTCGGCCTGTTCCGCCGGACCGAGATCGTGGCCGAGAACCAAAAGCTGAGCGACCGTCTGGCCGAGGTCCGCGCCGAGGTTGCGCGGATGGAGAACCTGACCCGTCGCCTGTCGGACGATTACCTTGATCTTGATCTCTTGGACGAACGCGCGCGCAAGGTGCTGGGCATGGTCCGCACCGATGAGATCGTCATTCGCTGACCTTTCGCCCCTGATCGCCCTGCCCCGCGCCTGCGGCCTTGCAATCACTTAAAATCTCTGGCCTCCTTCGCCTTGTCAGCCGTGGCGCGCGCGCCACGTCACAAAGTCTCTCGCAATCCATTCCGGAATGCGCTAGGGAATAGTTTAACGCTAAACTACTTTTGGCACCTGACCAAAGCCGACGGAGGAGACGTCCATGGCCGCGAGGAAATCGAGCAAGAAACCCAATGTCTCTGCGGAGGAGCTGACCAGCTACTACCGCGACATGCTGCTGATCCGGCGGTTTGAAGAGAAAGCCGGACAACTATACGGCATGGGGCTGATCGGGGGTTCTGCCACCTCTATATTGGGCAAGAAGCTGTTGTTGTCGGCCTTGAGGCCGCCGCCGAAGAAGGCGACAAGCGCGTCACTTCCTACCGCGATCACGGCCATATGCTGGCCTGTGGCATGGACCCGAACGGCGTCATGGCCGAGTTGACGGGCCGCGAGGGTGGCTACTCCAAGGGCAAGGGCGGGAGCATGCATATGTTCTCGAAAGAAAAGCATTTTTACGGCGGCCACGGCATTGTCGCAGCGCAGGTGCCGCTCGGCGCGGGGCTGGCCTTTGCCGATCAGTACAAGGGCAACGGGCGCGTCACTTTCACCTATTTCGGCGATGGTGCGGCGAACCAAGGTCAGGTCTATGAGACCTTTAACATGGCCGCCCTTTGGAAGCTGCCGGTGATCTTTGTGATCGAGAACAACCAATACGCCATGGGCACATCGCAGCAGCGCTCGACCTCCTCTGCCGAGATTTGGGAGCGCGGCAAAGCCTTTGGTATCCCCGGTGAGGCCGTCGATGGGATGGACGTGCTGGCGGTGAAAGAGGCCGGTCAAAAGGCCGTGGCCCACGCCCGTGAGAACGGACCGTATATTCTGGAGATCAAGACCTACCGTTACCGTGGCCACTCCATGTCCGACCCCGCGAAATACCGCACCCGTGAAGAGGTTCAGAAAATGCGCGACGAGCGTGACCCGATTGAATCGGTCCGCACCCTGTTGCTGGAAGGCAATCACGCCAGCGAAGAGGACCTCAAGGCCATCGACAAAGAGATCAAGAAGATCGTGAACGAGAGCGCCGATTTCGCCAAGGAAAGCCCGGAGCCCGCGCTTGATGAGCTCTGGACCGATATCTACGCAACCGAAGTTCCGCAGGAGGCCTGAAGCAATGGCAACCGAAATTCTCATGCCCGCCCTCAGCCCCACCATGGAAGAAGGCACGCTGGCCAAATGGCTGGTCAAGGAGGGCGACGAAGTCTCCTCTGGAGACATTCTGGCTGAAATCGAGACCGACAAGGCCACGATGGAATTTGAAGCCGTCGATGAAGGCACCATCGGCAAGATCCTGATCAGCGAGGGCACCGAAGGCGTCAAGGTGAACACCGCCATCGCCGTGCTGCTGGAAGAAGGCGAAGATGCCTCCGACATCGACACGGCAAAATCCGCCCCCGCCGAGGCCAAAAGCAACGACGCCGAAGCCAAGTCGGGCTACAACGACGACAGCGACCGCGCCACCCCCGCCGAAGGCAAGAAACAGCCCGAGCCCGACACCAGCCCCGACTGGCCCGAAGGCACCGAGATGAAGCAGCAGACCGTCCGCGAAGCGCTGCGTGATGCCATGGCCGAAGAGATGCGCCGCGACGAAGATGTCTTCCTCATGGGCGAAGAAGTCGCGGAGTACCAAGGCGCCTATAAAATCACCCAAGGGATGTTGGACGAATTCGGCCCCAAACGGGTGATCGACACGCCGATCACCGAACATGGCTTTGCCGGGATCGGTGTTGGTGCGGCCTTCGGCGGTCTGCGCCCGATTGTTGAGTTCATGACCTTCAACTTCGCCATGCAAGCGATGGATCAGATCATCAACTCCGCGGCCAAGACGCTCTACATGTCCGGCGGCCAGATGGGCGCGCCCATGGTCTTCCGTGGCCCCAACGGTGCCGCCGCCCGCGTTGGCGCGCAGCACTCTCATGACTATGCCGCGTGGTTCATGCAGATCCCCGGCCTGAAGGTCGCGATGCCCTATTCGGCGAGCGATTATAAAGGCTTGATGAAAACCGCCATCCGTGACCCGAACCCGGTGATCTTCCTTGAAAACGAAATCCTCTATGGCCGCAGCTTCGACGTGCCGGATATTGAGGATTACACCGTGCCCTTCGGCAAGGCTCGCATCTGGCGCGAAGGGTCGGACGTGACCATCGTCAGCTTCGGCATTGGCATGACCTATGCGCTGGAAGCGGCTGAGAAACTGGCCGCAGAGGGCATCGAGGCCGAGGTCATCGACCTGCGCACCCTGCGCCCGATGGACACCGACACGATCCTGAAATCCGTGATGAAGACCAACCGCTGCGTGACGGTCGAAGAAGGCTGGCCGCAAGGCTCGGTCGGCGGCTACATCAGCGGCGTGATCATGCAAGAGGCATTCGATTATCTCGACGCGCCGGTCATCACCTGCACCGGCAAGGACGTGCCCATGCCCTATGCCGCCAACCTTGAAAAACACGCGCTGGTCACCACCGACGAGGTGATCGAAGCCGTGAAATCAGTCACCTACCGGTAAGGAGCGGATCATGCCCATAGAAATTCTCATGCCCGCCCTCAGCCCTACAATGGAAGAAGGCACGCTGGCCAAATGGATAGTCAAGGAAGGCGATACCGTCGCCTCCGGTGACATTCTGGCCGAAATCGAGACCGACAAAGCGACGATGGAGTTTGAAGCGGTAGACGAAGGCACCATTGGCAAAATTTTAATCGAGGAAGGCAGCGAGGGTGTGAAGGTCAACACCCCAATCGCCGTGTTGCTCGAAGAAGGCGAAAGCGCCGACGATATCGAAAGCTCCGGAGGCTCTGCGAAGGAAGAGAAACAGCAGGCTGAAGAAGCGCCCAAAGCCGCAGAGGCCGAGACGCCCGAAGCAGGCTATGGCCGTGGGGCAACGGAAGCGAATGAGGCGAAGGGCAATAGCGACAGCAAAGCCCCCGCCGCCCCGAAAAGCGATAAGGGCGAGCGTATCTTTGCCTCCCCCTCGCCCGCCGGATCGCAGCCGACAAAGGCTTGGACCTGTCGCAGATCGACGGCAGCGGCCCGCGTGGCCGGATCGTCAAAGCAGATGTCGAAAACGCCCAGCCGACAGCGGCAAAAACCGAGAGCTCCGCTCCTGCCAAAGATGCCGCACCGGTCGCCCAAGCGGCTGCCACCGGCCCTTCTGCCGATGTGGTCGCCAAAATGTATGAAGGCCGGGAGTACGAGGAAGTCACCCTCAACGGCATGCGCAAAACCATCGCCGCGCGCCTTACCGAGGCCAAACAAACCGTGCCGCATTTCTACCTGCGCCGCGACATTCAGATCGACGCGCTGCTTTCGTTCCGCAGCGATCTGAACAAGCAGTTGGAATCGCGGAGTGTAAAGCTCTCGGTCAACGACTTCATCATCAAAGCCTGCGCGCTGGCCCTGCAATCGGTGCCGGATGCCAATGCCGTCTGGGCCGGTGATCGCATCCTCAAGCTGAAACCCTCGGATGTGGCCGTGGCCGTGGCGATCGAAGGCGGTCTCTTCACCCCCGTGTTGCAGGACGCCGACACCAAGTCGCTCTCGACCCTCTCGGCGCAGATGAAAGACCTTGCCACCCGCGCCCGCGACCGCAAACTGGCGCCGCATGAGTATCAGGGCGGCAGCTTTGCGATTTCGAATTTGGGAATGTTCGGCATCGACAATTTCGATGCGGTCATCAACCCGCCGCATGGCGCGATCCTTGCCGTGGGCGCTGGTGTCAAAAAGCCGATCATCGGCAAGGATGGTGAGATCACTGCAGCGACGGTCATGTCCGTGACCCTGTCGGTCGACCACCGCGTGATCGACGGTGCCCTCGGTGCGCAGCTGTTGAATGCGATTGTCGAGAACCTCGAAAATCCGATGATCATGCTGGCCTAAAGCCCGCACCCTCGAAACGAAAAAGCCGGGGCATGCCCCGGCTTTTTTATTGCAACGCTGGCGTCTGCGCCTACTCGGCGTCTGGCCCAAAAAGATGGTTCATCGACATCGACGGCTGATCGCAGCCCGCCTCTCCCACGATCCGCGCCGGAATCCCGGCGACAGTTTTGCAGGCAGGCACAGGCTCCAGCACGACCGAGCCCGCGGCGATCCGGCTGCAATGGCCGATGGTGATGTTGCCCAACACCTTTGCGCCTGCGCCAATCAACACGCCGTTCCCGATTTTGGGGTGGCGGTCTTCTTCTTCCTTGCCGGTGCCGCCAAGGGTCACCGAATGCAGCATCGAGACGTTGTCGCCCACCACCGCCGTCTCACCGATGACGATGGAATGCGCGTGGTCGATCATAATGCCCTTGCCCATTTTGGCCGCCGGGTGGATATCCACGCCGAAAATCTCGCTCACCCGCATTTGGATGAAATAGGCCAAATCGCGTTTGCCCTTGGCATAGAGGTAATGACCAACCCGGTAGGCCTGCACGGCCTGATAGCCTTTGAAGTACAGGATCGGCTGCAACAGCCGATGGCAGGCCGGGTCACGGTCATAGATCGCCACCAGATCGGCGCGCGCCGCGGCGACGAGGTCCGGGTCTTCGGCATAGGCTTCCTCGACCATTTCGCGCACGACCATCATCGACATCTCATTCGACGACAGCTTCGCAGCGATGCGATAGGAAAGCGCGTTCTCGATGGATTTATGGTGCAGGATACAGGCGTGAACAAAGCCGCCGATCAGCGGCTCATCACGCACCGCATCCTCAGCTTCTTGCTGAATCTGATCCCAGACCGGGTCCACTTTCGAGATATTTCTGTGTGTCTGCGCCATGGCACGGGCTCCTTCACTCTGCCGCTAGGGTAGCTCATGCAATAGCGTAGGACCATTTGTAAATCCGCACATGCTCAAAATCGTGATAACGCGCGGGCCTATCCGGGCACCACCAAACCTGCGGCAAGCCCCGCGCCGTAGCTGGCAGAGACCTGCGCCACAGTTACCTCAAACGCCCCGGTCAGCGCATCGGCCGCCCGTGCCGCAGTGCTGTAGGTCCACCCGGGCGTATCGAGCAGTACGTCCCGCAGGTGCTGACCGCCTGCAAAAACGCGCAAAAGATACCGCTCACTTTCTTCGCCAAGCGGCACTTCTGGCCCGTCCCAAGCTTCCCCGTCGATCCGCGTGCGTCGGATCCAGCTAAAGGTAATATCACCACCGGGCAGCGCCTCGGCCCGCAGATGGCACGGGTTGTAGGGCCGCAGGCCATTCCCGTCAAACGCATGTACCTGATGCAGATAGGACGGATCATCCACGGGGCGCCGGGCTGGACCTATGCGGTAGTGCTGGGCCACGCGGCGCAGATGCGGGCTGAACTCGACCTGTTGCGGTGTCCCATTCATCAGCACAAAGCGCGACCCCACGGGCCAAACCTCCGGCATCAGCCCATCACTTCCCGCCTGCCCGCGCAGACGTCCCGTCAGCCAATAGGTCGCAGGGGCGACAAGCTGCGCCTCCTGAAATTGAAATAACTCCCATCGGTCCGCGCTTCCATCGCCGATCGCGGCAAGGTTCGCCCCATTCAAAAGCGCCTCTTTGCTGACCGATTCAAGGCTGCCGCTGCTGAGTTTGACTTCCAGCAACGGTCCTGCGTCGATCACCCCGGCCGCGCCGCGCGCAGGGCCGTTTGGGTGACCCCCATGATGGACCGACTGGAAACGACGCCGTTGAGCGCATAATCAGCATCAACCGTAGAGCGATAAGCGGCGACTGACCCCGGCCAAGGGGTTGCCGTCACCGCCAGATGCGGCGCATGGGGCACCTCATCCCCGCGCAAAAGCGGCAAGTCCATGAACTGGGGCAAGACCGGCAGCGGCGGCGCGAAAGGCCGCAGAGACGCCAGTTCTTCTTCAAGCGGCGCGGGGTCATAGACTTCGGGTTCAATCCGTACGGCATCGATCAGCTGGGAACCGGCCTGTTCGACGCGGTCAATGCGGTAGCGCCCAGGCCCCTCCGCGCCATCGCCCGGCAGTTCGATCACATCCCCCGCCCCGATAGCCATCTGCGATGGCGGCAGCGCCAGCCGCAGCGTCTCACGGGCGACACGCGCCTCGGTCAACCAGCGCTCGGCTACTTGCCGCCCCTCGCCCCGGGTCAGGGCCATGTTCAGTTCGGTCCCGGTGACCGCATGGGTCGCCTCATCCGGTAGAACCGCCTCTTCCGCGATTGCGTCGAAATCCGCATCAGCCTGAATGAACCGCAGCCGTACACGGCCCGAGACTTCGGCCTCAGCCTCGCGCTGCTGCTCTGTCAGCCCGCCGAGGTCGGGGTGAATGGCCAGCTTGCCGGGGTCAAGTGGTACCGCATCCGTCCCATCACGCATCCGAAACTGCAAAACCCCATCGCGTTCAATCGCGTCGAACCCATAGCGCAGCATCAAAGGTTGCAAGGCGGCGCGCGCCTCTCCGACCACGTCCACGGTGTAGCCGCGGACATAGCCGAAAAGCTGAGAGGTATCGAAATGCATCACACCCGCACGGCGGCAAATCTCCCCGACCACCGAGGCCAGCGAACGCGCCGAGACCCGTCCGTTCAGCCAATGACCCCGGCTGTAATTCTCCCCATCGCTCCATAGATCGACATTGTTGGGAAAGAAGGGAAAGGGCCGCGTGTCCCAAGCCCAAACGAAGGCGCGCGACATATCCAGCATTGGAGCGCTATATTCGTCCGAGATCGGGTTGCGCGCTGGATCACGCCAATATTCCGACAGCGCGCACAGATATTGCATCTGCATCAAATCGTCCCGTGCGCCGGAGGAATGATGCGGCAAGGCGCTTTCCGAGCTTTTCAGATCGAGGAACTTGTTGGGTTGGTTCGCGCCTTTGTCGATGGCGGCACAGCCGTATTCCGTGAACCAGATCGGCTTGGACATGGGCTGCCATTCCGTGGGTGCTGCCTGCCGCTCTCCACCGATGCGCGGATGGTGATGGTTCTGCCACCAACGGCGCAGGTCTTTGTAACGATAGACCCAAGGTTCATCATGGGCGCCATCAGTGATCGGCGTTCGGATCTGTGCCGCACGGGCTTCGGGCGAATGGTAGTACCAGTCATACCCCTCACCGCCTTCGATGTTGGATTTTAGATAGCCGACATCGTAAATCGCGGGCCAGTCTTCCCCATCGACATGCCCCTCCTCATCGCGCCAATCGGCCAGCGGCATGTAGTTGTCGATCCCGATGAAATCGATCTGCGGATCGGCCCACAGCGGATCGAGGTGAAAGTAAACATCACCACTGCCATCCTGCGGCTGATAGCCAAAATACTCTGACCAATCAGCGGCATAGCTGATCTTCGCATCCGGCCCGAGCAAGCCACGCACCTCTCCGGCCAAGGCCCGCAGCGCGGTGACCGCAGGGAAGCTATTCCCCGCCGCGCGTATCTGGGTCAGGCCTCGCATTTCAGAAGAGATGCAAAAGGCTTCGACCCCGCCCGCCGCGGCGCAGAGTGCGGCGTAGTGCAGGATGAACCGCGACAGGGTCCATTCCGCTGGGCCATCGTAGCTCACCGCGCCCTCGGTCACCGTGAAATCCGCCGCAGTGGCTGTGCCGAAAAACGCGGCAACTTCTGCCGCCGCCGCCGCTGACCCATCCGGGCTGCCCGGCTGCCCCGGTGCGACCGAAAGGGTGATTCGCCCGCGCCACGGCAAGCGGGGTTGATCCTCGGCATCGCTATAGGGGTCCGGCAAGCCGTTGCCTTCGGTCTGATCCATCAAGATGAACGGGTAGAACATCACCGCCTTGCCCGCCGCCTTCAGCGCGTGAATGGCCTCAACCACCGCGGCATCGGCTGGCGTGCCGCCATAGATCGGGCGCGCGCCGTGCTGGGTGATGACCTCGGCCGTGCCGCGCGTCACCCCAGACACCCGCCACGGCATGTTCTCCCCGTCAATGTCCGGATCTTCCACCTTGGGGCGCAGGCGGCAATCGCCACAGCGCAGATCGCTGCCGAACCATGACACAACGAGAGAGGCCGCTTCTAGCCGGGGCAGTTCCTCTGTCAGTGTCTCCAGCGACACCGAGAAATCAGTCTTGGCCGCCGGTGAATTCACATTCGCGCTCCAGCGGCTGCCGGGGCCATCGGTATAATGGACCGGCGTGGTCGCCAGCGCATATTCTCCCGTGCCGGGGATCAAGGCGACCCCCTGCACACCAAAGGCAGGCGCATGTTCCCACCCCGGGGCCTGCGGCTGTTCGGGGCGCATAACCTCGAAAGAGAACTGCGGCACGCGGTTGCCGAACTGCGCCAAGGCGAGGTCTTCCATCACCACATAAGCCGTGCCGCGATAGGCTGGCACCCGGTCCGCGCCCTCAATCGCGGCGATGGTCGGGTCGGGCTGCTGATCCGCCTCGCCCCTGTAGACGCGCATGTTCAGATCGTCCGGGGCAATCTCTTCCCCATCCGCCCAGATGCGCCCGACGCTGGTGATCTCCCCTTCGCAAAGCGCGATGGCAAGGCTGACGGTATAGCTGTACTCGGTCGTCTTTGGCGTCGGGGGACCGCCCTTGCCGCCCCCGCTGACATGGGTGACCTCTTGGAACTGCGACGCCCAGATGACATGCCCAGCCAGTCGCATCCGGCCATAAAGCTGCGAGATCGCCGCCCCCTCGCCCGAGCCCGTCAGCCGAAAGCGATCGACCTTGCCGGTCTCGACCGCCTGCCCACCTTGGCCCAGCAAGCGTTGATCGACCAGTCGCCCAAGGCTCGCCCCCACCGCCCGGCCCACTGCGACAGAAGACAGCCCCGCCAGCGTGCCCCCGATGGAGCCACCAACCGCGGCACCCGCTGCCGAAAGAACAATCGTCGCCATCAGGAGACCTCCTCAGGAAATATAAATCGCGCCACGATGCGCCGCTGCCATGGCAGGCTAAGGGGCTTTCAACGACCCCGTGCCGTGCATAGGCGTGAATAAAACTGGGACTGGCGCCGATGCGCGCCTGCAACCCAAGGTGTTTTGCCACAGCGCCGTGGCGCATTCGGAATAGCAGCACATCACCGGGCGCGGGCGCACCGCTGTTCTTCACCGCCATATGCCGCAGCGCCGCCGCCCAAAGCTGTTCCTCCCCCTGCGGCTCGGACCAGTCCATCGAATAGGGCGGCACCGCCTCGGGTTCAGCCCCCATCCGTTCACGCCAAAGCCCCCGGATGAGGCCGAGGCAGTCGCAGCCCGCCCCCTTCGCCGCAGCCTGATGCACATAAGGCGTGCCGATCCACCCGCGCGCCGCATGCAGCAACGGTTCCCCCCGGCGCTCATCTGCGCGACCCGCCCGCGTTCGCACCGTCTGAGCGCGGGACGGCCATCATCCAATCCTCACCCGGCAGATCCGGAAAACCTTGATAGTTCAGCAGGTTGTTGAATTTTAGCCGGCAGGTCTCCATCCGCTTGTCGCAGCCTGCCGTAAGCCGCACGCGGGTGCCCTCCGCCACCGCCCCACGGATCGGCTCCCAAAGCTCGATCACCCGCTGCCCGTCCTCATGGTAGTCACGTTTGACTATGCCCCAGAGCCCCGCCGCCGGGCCATCCAACACGTCAAGCCGCCCACGGGCGAACCAGCCCTCATCATATCCCGGGAATGCGGCCCAGCGGAAACACTGCGCCTCTGCCACAGTCTCAACCGCGCGTTCCTCGGCATAGCCCGGCGTGGTGAGATCGAAGCGGCAATCGCCATCCCCCAGAACCGCCGAACAGGGCTTTTGAAAGACCCGTCCCAAGGGGCGGTTCAGCGGCTCCGTCAGCCCGCGCAGTTCAGCACGAAAGCTGCCGCCCGTGCGGTGCAACTCGCCGATCGATCCACGAAACTGCAGCACCCGCTGCGCAGGCTCCGCCCAGTTCACCAACCACGCCTGAACCTCGGCCCCATCGAAACGTCCCTGCTCGATCTCATCCTCGCGGATCGCATCATCGCTTAGCGCGCCAAGCGCCTCGGTGTTGTCGACCGACAGCCCGCTGGTTTGGGCCAGCGCCCGCGCACTCAGCCCCGTATCAGCGCGAAACGCGACCCCCGCGAATGCCAGCGGCATATCGTGATCGGTAAAGGCAAACACCGCCCCATCCGCCCGCGTCACCTGCCAGCAATGGCAAAGCGTTGTCACACCGGGCGCAATATGGTTTGCAAACCCTGTATTGAGCCCCGCCATCAGACCCGCACCTCGATTACCGGCACGTCGGGCACCTGCCCGGCCTGAAAACTCTCGACCGAGATAAGAATGCGGTCCGTGTCAAAGCGCACGGGCACGTCGAACTCGAAGCCCGCGAAGATCTCCATCTCAGGGTCCGGCGGATGGGCAAATGTTACAATCCCCGTGCTTGCGTCGATCTCGTATTCGACACCCTCGCGCAGCTCGTCTTGCTCCACCCCCACACGCACCGTTCCGGCCACGGGTTTGGTGATCGGACGCCGGTAGGAATGCGCGCCGGAGCGGTAAGTCTTGGTCAGCTGAAACGCCGCCCGAACCCCGTCTCCATAACCGATGCTCTGGTCGTCAAAGGCCACCTGAAGCGCCGTCTTGCCCGTTTTATAGTCGGCCCAGTCCTTCCAGCGAAACCCGTACATCTGCCCCAGTCGCGCTTCGAAAAAAGCAATCAGCAACTGAAGGTCATCGATAGAGCGCATCCCCAGCCCCGCATCATAGACCCGCCGAGAATGGGCCCAAGGCGTGTTGCGTTCCTCATAACCGTTGGCCAGCGTGACCACATCCGTCTGCCGCTGCGGCCCCCGACTGATCCAAAGCTCAGCGAAGGCGGAAATCTGACATCGTGAAATTGCATGATCTGCTCCTTTAACCGCCGCGCGGCTTATCGGTTGCGGTTGCCCGTGCTGAGAGCGCGGCTTAGTTGAGCGGCAATCTGGCTTTGGCTGCGCTGAAACCCCTGCACATCGGGCGTGGTGATGTTCATCACGATGGTGGTCGCACCCCCGCCATTGCCGCGCACCCACAGCTTGCCATCCGCCCCCGGGCCAGCGGCATGATCGCCTCTGGCCCGGCCTCTCCCATCAGCCCCGTGCCGCCGCGCATCGGAAACGCGGTGGCCGAAGTCACCACCCCGCCCTGCGCAAACGGCATGACCTTGCCTTGGGAAAAGGGTGCGCCATTGGCGAAGGGCAAAATGCCTTCCACAACACTGCCCACCCCATCGCTGATCAGCCCGCCGAAGTGATCCGTCACCGGGCGCATCGCGGCGTTGTAGGTCGTACGGATCATCGATTGCGCCAAGTCGCTCAGCGCGTCCGACAGTTTGGCGCCGTCAAAAACTACCCCGTCGAACGCCCGGCGCAGCCCTCGGCTCAGCCCTTTTTCGAGGGTCGCCACATCTTTGCCCGTCGCGGAAAGCGCACTGCGCATGCGCCGCAACTCACCGTCGAACCCGGCAACCAAACCGCTGGTTTGAGCCAGCGTCTCATTCAGCCCGTCAGCGCGGCTCTCAAGGTTCTCGAAATCATCAAAGTCAGCCATCATCGGCCCCTTTCATCTCGTCTGGATAGGCGGCCATCAGCGCGGCGAGGCCCTCACTCAGCAGCGGCGCTGCCGCGGACGGTGGGCCCAGCATCAACTGCAACTCCGCCGGCGTCAGCGCCCAGAATTGATCCGGCGGCAGGCGCAATCGTGACAGGCCCATCCGCAGCAGGGCGGGCCAGTCAAAGCCCTGCGCCGTGCTCACGCCTGCACCGTAAAGGCCCGCGCCAGCAATTCCGCCGCCGCTCGTGCCGCCGCCATTGGCCCGCCCTCAATCTGCGCATGTTCAAGCGTTGCGGCGTCCATCACCGCTCCGCCCCCGCGCAGCCCGGCAAGCAGCAGGGCCAGCACATCGCGACTGGAAAAGCGATTGCTTTCAAACCGCTCCACCAAGGCCACAAGGCTGTCGGCCTCCAACGTCGCCTCCAACTCGGCCAAGGCGCCAAGGGTCAGCCGCGCCTGATGCCGCTTGCCATCGATCACCAGGCTCACCTCGCCGCGCCATGGGTTTGCCATGGTCACACCACCACGTCGGGGGTAAAGACCAGCTCTCCCGCAGATTGCAGGCTCAACTCAAACGTGGCCTCCCCATTCAGGGACCCCGCGTATTCAAGGGCAGAGACCTGAAACGGCCCCTGCACCACACCGAAATCCGGGATGATGACCTGAAAATCCGGCGTCAGCCCGTTAAAGAACAACTGCCGCGCCCGTTCATCCGTGCCCGCATCGCGAAACACCCCCGAGCCACTGATCGCGGCCGAGCGTACCCCCGCGCCCGCCAGCAACTCCCGCCAACCCCCGCTTGAATCGAGCGAGGTCACATCCACCGTTTCGGCGTTGAAACTCACCCGCTTGGCCCTCAGCCCGGCGATCGTCTCGAACTGACCATCGCTGGTCATATCCACTTTGACCAAAAGGTCTTTGCCCGCTTGCACTGCCATCTCTATCTCCTCGCACCAATCTAGAATCTGAAGTCTTACGCATCCGCGACCCGGGCGCGGAATTGCAGGTCGATCTGCCGCCCCGCGGCCCCGTCGATCCGCCGTGCCGTCGCTTTGAGAAAGGCCATATCCACCACATGCCCGCGGCTAAGCGCTGGCTGCGCCCCATGCAGCAAATCGCAGATCACAGCCGCGCAGCCCTTCGCCGTGCTGAACCCAGGCGCGCTGGTGATCACCGACAGGGTGAGGCGGTGGTCCGCGCCCGCGCCCTCGGGGTCAGACGCATCCTTCGCCATCTCCTGCCCAAGCAGAACGTAGGTCTCGGGCAAGCTCCCCCGGCACCGCGTCATAGACCGCATCGCCGATCATGGCCGTGAGCCCCGGATCACTCTGCAACAGGTCATAGACCGCCGCCTGCAAAGCCCCTGAAAGCGCGTAGGTCATACCGCCACCTCCTCATCGGCAAAGCAGGTCAGATACCGCCCGCCTGCATCGCTCTCGGCCACCGCCCGGATCACGAAAACCCGCGTGCCTTCCCGAAACCGCTGATCCGGCGTCGGCCTGTCGGGCGCGCCCTGCGGTGCCGCGCGGACCGTGATCTTGAGCCCCATCCGGCTGACGGCCACCCCGCCTGCGGTGGTTTCCCGCCCCGTCCGCGCGCGAACCTCTGCCCAAAGGGTGCCCAAAGTCTGCCAGACTTCGGTATGCCCCCCGCGCCATCGCTCACCCGTTCTGGGGCTTCCAAGACCAACGGGCGGTTCAAATTCGGGCGGCTCATGCCGCACCACCAAAGCCGACACGTACGCGGCGGTAGCGCTCAATCAGGCTGCTGACACCAAAGGGCATGCACCCTTCGCCAAGCGCCGTATCGTCGCGGTATTCATAATAATGTGCCGCCAGCAGCATCACCGCTTGGGCCAGATCATCCGGCAGTCCGGCCCAATCGGCGGCCATGCCTGCGTCGAAACTGATCAGCGCGGCCCCGGCACTCGGGATGCGGGGCAAGGCGGCTGTGCTGGCGCGCAACCGCGGCGCTTGCGCATCGCGCTCCAGCCAATAGCGGTCGGGGTCAACCAGCGTCTCTGCCCCATCACGCGCGACCAATGCCACCCGCGCGACCTCCTGCACGGGCGCCACCGGCAAAACCTGCGCCGCCGCATCGCGCCAAAAGGTCAGCGACAGGGCAAAACGCCGGGTGATCAACACCTTCCCCGTCCGCGCCTCCACCGCCGCGATTGCCGCGCGCAGGAAACTGCGCAACATCGGATCCTGAAGGCCGTCCTGCCCAAAACCGCTGCCAAGGCGCAGATGCATTCTGAAGGCCTCAACCGGCAAGACCGCATCCGGCACATTTGTCTCTTCGATCAACATCATCGAAAGTCTCCAAAATTCGCTCCCTCGCCCCATGGGGCCATGCGCTTATTCCCGGACGCGCACCGGTTGCATTGCTCGGTCGGAGGGGAGCAGCTAGACAACACAACCTTGCAGGCGCACGTCCGGACCGGGGCCAAGTTGCCCCGGCCCCGGCTTCGGCACCGGCTTACGCCAGGCCGAATTTCATCAGCTTGATCGCCGCGAAATCGCTCACGTCACCGCCGACACGTTTGGTCGCATAGAACAGCACATGCGGCTTGGCGCTGAAGGGATCGCGCAGGATCCGCAGATCGGGGCGCTCAGCCACCGTGTACCCGGCCGAGAAGTCACCAAATGCAATAGCCATCGCATCCGTCGCCGGGTCGGGCATATCCTCGGCCACCAGCACCGGATATCCCATCAACCGCGCAGGCTCTCCCGCGGCCAGCCCATCCGACCACAGAAAGCGCCCGTCGGTGTCTTTCAACTTGCGCACCTTGGCCGTGGTCTTGGAGTTCATCACGAAGACCGCGTTCTTGCGGTAAGCCGCGCCAAGGGCGTAGACCAATTCAATGATCGCATCCGCCTCGGGATTGGCGTTGGTGCCGCTGGGGACATAGCCCAGATTGCCCCAGCTCCAGACGTCGTTATCGACCGCCGGATGGCTCAAAAACCGGTCGGTTTGTCGATCCCATCACCGCTGACAAAGGCCGCCGCCTCGGCCCGTGCGAATTTGTCGGCGATGCGGCCCGCCAGCCAGCCTTCGATATCAAAGGCGCTGTCGTCCAGCAGCCGTTGGCTTGCCTTGGGCAGGGCGCTCAACTCATGCAGCGGCACGGTGATCCGGTCGATCTGCGGCGTGTCCGTCTCGGCCTGCGCACCACTTTCGGTGGCCCAGCCCGCCCCCACATCGGCATGATCGACCAGCACGTCATAAGACGTGGCCTCGACCTGCACCACCGCCGCAATCGCGCGGATCGATGCGCCGGAATTCAGCACCGATTGCACCCGCTCCGATGTCTGCGGATCCACCAGATAGCCGCCATCCGAGTTCACCGCCGTCGACATCGATTTGCCGTCCAGTTCCAGCCCCCGCAGCCCATCGTCATCGCCATTGCGCAGATAGGCGTCAAAGGCTTTCTTATGCGGTGCATCTTGCTCAATCGCGCCGCCCAAAGGGCTGCGGGCAGGCAGGGTCATCTTGCGGTCCATCATGGCAATTCGCTCTTCTGATTGTTGAAGTTTCGTATTGATCTCGGCCCGAAAGCCGTTGAAGTCACTGACAAAACCGCTCACGGCCTGCCGCACTTCCTCCGCCGGGGACAGGTCTTCGCCCGCCTTTGTGCTCATCTCGCTCTTGGTCATTGCTTTTCCTCTGATCTTGCTCAGTCAAACTCAGGCTCAGCCGCGCGCCATATCGCGCCGCGCCGCGTCAAAGGCCGCCGCCATGTCCCGCAGAACATCAACCACAGCCTTGAAATCCCCCTTGGACCCCACCCGCGCCGAGGGCAGCATCGGAAAGGTCACCAAAGACACCTCCCAAAGCTCCAACTCCGTCAGCAGCCGTTGCCCCTTGGTATTCTTGCCCGCCTTCACGGTGCGGTAGCCGATGCTGAGCCCGTCGATGGCTCCCGCCTCAATCAACGCGGCCGCTTCCCGCCCCTTGGCAACACTGCTCAGGATGCGCCCCTTGACCCACAGGCCCCGGCCATCTTCATGCACCTCGTCCCAGACCCCGATGGGCTGGCCGGGATCATGCTGCCACAGCATTTTGACGCTGCGCCCGGCTTTCGTGACTTGGGCAAGGCTCGCCGCATAGGCGCCGGCTTCCACCACGTCGCCCCCTGATCCACCGCACCAAAAAGGCTGGCGTATCCGCTGATCTCCAGCCCGCCTTCCACCTCAGCCACCGTGCCGAAACGGGCGAACTTATGTTCCAAAGCGGCCCCAGCACACAGACCTTCCCCGTTCTCCGGCAAAGCGCCGAAGTTCATCATCTGATAACCCATTGTTATTTCCTCTTTTTCAGCCCGCTACGGCGCCACCACCAGAAAAGATTGCACCGCCTGCGCCAAGATCACCGCGACCACGCCGTAAACCGTCAACCACAAGCGCCGTTCCAGCCGTTCCATCATCTGCTCGATCCGGTCGAGACGCTTTTGCATGTTCTCGCGGTGTACCGCGCTCAGCGTCTCATGCGCCTGAAGCCGCAATCCCGGCGCGCATTCGAACCGCTCGATCTCGCGCAATTCAGGCATCATTCGCCACCGCAGGCAGCCCCAACAGGGCGCGCTTTTCCGCATCGCTCAAGAACGCCGCTGCCGAGACCCGCGACCATTGCGCATCCCTCTCGGCCGCCAAGGCCGGCACTTGGTCCAAGTCCGGCTTCAAACTCACCGTCTCGCCCAGATACCCGCTTAACCACTCCGCCAGCGCAGCCGTCACCCGTGTCGCCAGCGGCAGAACGGTCAGACGATAGAATGCCCGGTGCGCCTCCTGATAATTGGCATAGGTCGCATCCCCCTGCACCCCGATCAGCATCGGCGGCACCCCAAAGGCGAGCGCAATTTCACGCGCCGCACTCTCCTTGGTTTTCTGAAACTCCATGTCCGAGGGCGAAAACCCCATCGGCTTCCAATCAAGCCCACCTTCCAGCAACATCGGTCGCCCCGCATTGCGCGCGCCCTGATGATGGCTTTCCATCTCGCTCACCAGCCGATCATACTGATCCTCACTCAGCTTGCCCTGCCCCTCGGCCCCGCAATAGACAATCGCCCCCGATGGCCGCGCCGCGTTATCGAGCAGCGCCTTCGACCAACGGCTCGCGGCGTTATGCACATCCATCGCCATCGCCGCCGCCTGCATCGGGCTAAAGCCATAGTGATCGTCCTGCGGGTGAAAATTCCGAATATGACAAACTGGCGTCACCGTCCCGCTGGCGTCAAAGCGATGCTTGCGCCCGCCCACCGCATATTCATAAGCCACCGGCCAACCATCCGCCCCCGGCACCACGCTCATCCGATCTGAGCGCAGCACATGCAGCTCGACCGCCCCCCCCTCGCCGCCCACCGCTTCGACATAGCCATCGCCGCTCAACAGCATCTGACCATACAGCGCCTCAAGCAACTCTGCCCGGCCTTGCCCCGCATTCGGGCGGCGCATCAATTCCATCAGCGGGTGTTCATCATAGCGCCGCGCCGCGTCCTGCACGACCAGCGGCAGCGCCGCCGCCGCCTCGGCAATCAACTTGACCGAGCGAAACCCCACCGGATTGCCGCAAAAGCCCGAGCGCGTCAGGCTCACACTGTCCCGCGGGCTCCAGGCGACACGACCAGAGGTTTGATAGGCCACGACCGGCCCGGTCGCCGAAGCTTTCTGCTCAACGGTCTCAGCCGCGCCGCGCCGTAGAAAATCGAATACCATCTGTCGCTCCTCATTCTGCTCGGCCTTGGCTGCGGCCTGTGCCCCATGCTGCTCGGCGTTGTCAGACTTTCTCAATTAAGTCTTAACGGCCGGGTAACCGACCGCACGCTCCCCTGCGCAACGCCCGCCTTACAGGCTCCGCACCCCCGGGCTGCGCCACTGCGATGCAGGCTCGATCATCAGCTCATGCAGTGCCCAGACCAGCGCATCGACCCGGTCCGGGCTGCCCTTGCCCTCATAGCCCCGCGCGGTCATCAGACACATCTGATCCTCCAATGCATCCAGACCCGGCAAATGGCTCACCCGCCCCTGCTCATAAAGCGCCGCCACCGGCTCTGCCCGCGCGACCTTGCCCCGCGCCGCATGCACCGTCTTAAGCGATACCAGCGGATCAACTTGCCGCAGCACCTCGGAAACCAACTGCCCCCTTGGTTTACCTCGGCCACCAAACGGTCCGCCCCATAGCGCGTCATCGCCGCAATCGCCGCCTGCGCCCAGCCATTGGGCGTGGCCCCCTGCACCGTGCAATCAGCCAAGACCACTGCCCGCCAATCCTGCGGCGGCCCCTTGGTCTGCGCGCCCACCGCAACGATCCCGCACTCATCCGAGCCCGCCCCACTCGTCGTCGCCGGGTCCAAACCCACCACGATCCGGTCCAGATCCGGCACCTCTCGCACCCGCCCCGCCTCCAGCAAAGAAGAGGTCCACAGCGCCCCCTCTGCATCCGCCAGCAAAACCCCATCCAACTCCTGCCGCCCCAGCCGCGTCCCGCGATAGCGCGCCCGCACTTCTTCAAGGAAAGACCCTGCCAAGTTCGCCGCATTCGCTTCGGTCGGCGCATGGGTCGTCACCGTCGAAGGCGCGGCCAAGAGCGCCTTCAACACATCCACATTGCGCGGCGTCGTCGTCACACAGACCTGAGGCCGATCGCCCAAACGCAGCGCAAACTGCAACTGGTCCCAAGCCTCCTGCCCGCGCTTCCATTTCGCCAGTTCATCCACCCAAGCCGCATCAAACTGCGGCCCGCGCAGCCCTTCGGGGTCATGCGCCGTATGCACCGTGGCAATCGCCCCGTTGGGCCAAATCAAGCGCTTGCGCGTCGCCTCCCAATCGGGCCGCCGATCCGGTGGGCTACAGGCCAGTATCCCGCTGTCGCCAAAAATCATCACCTCGCGCACCTGCTCAATGGTCTCCCCCACCAGCGCCACGCGGCTACACGCGCCCGCATCCAACGGACGGCTCCCCTCAACCTTGCTACGCACCCATTCCGCCCCGGCACGGGTCTTGCCCGCACCGCGCCCGCCCATGATCACCCATGTCCGCCAATCCCCCTCAGGCGGCATCTGATGGTCCAAGGCCCAGAACTCGAACAAAAAGGGAGAGCCAGAAGCTCTCCCTCATCTAGGTCATTCAGAAACTGCGCCTGGGTCAGAGCATCGGCGCAGGCGATCCAGCTTGCACCCGATGTCAGCCCGCGCTTTATCCATGTCGAGGGCATAGCCCCCGCGCGCGATTCCAGCTTGTCGGTTTCGACAGTCATTCAGCGTGTTCTCCGCTTTCAGGCAATGCGCCAGCAATCCCGCCACTTTGGACGTGTTGCCAGACACCGCAGTTTCCTTGAGTTCCCCCCGGACCGGGTCTGTTCCGTCAGACCTTCGATTTCCCGACGCAGTGCGCCGATTGCTTCTTGGAGACCGCGCAGAATTTCCGCGCTGTCTTCCGTTTCTTGCTCCGGGGTAATTATCGTCATCGCTTTACCTCTCGTTGGTTTTCCCCAACCGAGCAGGCACAAAAAAACGACCACCGGGTCACCCCGGGGCCGTTCGCCCATGTCTTCTAGCGTGTCATAAGTTCTACGTCAGGCCGTGCGCAAAGTCAAGAAAAACTGTGTTAACAAGACCTTACGCCGCCGCGCGGAGACCCCCATCGGCAAGCAAAAACCCCGCTGTCTCCAGCGGGGTCTCTAGTCGTTTCAGTTACCACCTGTTGAGGCATTCCCCGCCGCTTCCGCGCCGCGCTCCGCCTCGATCTGACGCCAACGCGCCACGTTGCGGTTATGCTCATCCAAGGTCTCGGCAAAAGCGTGCCCCCCGGTGCCATCCGCCACGAAGAAGACGAAATCCGTCTCCGCCGGTTGCGCCGCAGCCATCAAGCTTGCACGGCCTGGGTTGGCAATAGGGGTCGGCGGCAGACCGTTGATTACATAGGTGTTCCACGGCGTCTCTGCCCGCAGCTCAGAGCGGCGCAAACCGCGGCCCAACACGCCCTTACCCTCGGTCACACCATAGATTACCGTCGGGTCCGTTTGCAGACGCATGCCTTGGTTCAGACGGTTCACGAAAACGCTCGCCACCTGCTCACGCTCCGCCGCCACACCGGTTTCCTTTTCGATGATCGAGGCAAGGATCAACAGTTCCTCCGGCGTCTCAATGGGCAGATCAGGGTCGCGCGCTTCAAAGGCCTGCGCCAACAGCACCCGCTGCGCTGCCGTCATCCGCGCGATCACCTCGGCGCGGTCATCACCGGGACGCACTTCATAACTGTCTGGCGCAAGGCTGCCCTCAGCGGGGAGGTCTTCAACCTCACCGGTCAATTGCTCGACCTGTTTCAGCGCTTCGACAACCTGCCAGCTTGTCACGCCCTCGGCCAATGCCACCCGAAACCGCGTGTCGTTCTTGCTAGAGATTTCGGAGTATGCCTCAGGGGTCTCTTCCTCACCCGGCGTGAACTCCGCGCGCTCAACAAACCGGCTTGTGACCGGGTCCAACTCGCGGACCTGCACGCTTACGCGGTTCACGCCCACGCGGTACACAACCTCGGTGCCGCAGGTGCTGGCCCCGCCTTGGGTCACGATATCCACGATCCCCTGCATCGACGTGCCGGGCTGCACAAGAAAGCTGCCCGCTTTCAGGCTGCTCGACTTCTCCTCGTAATCCGCGCCCATGCGAAAGAGCGCGGGCGAAGAGACCGCGCCCTGTTCCTCAAGGCTCTGGCTGACCTGCCGCATGTTCGAGCCGCGCTCGACCTGCACACAGATCGCCTGCTCCAATGGCCCTTCGGAGACATAGGTCGTCTTGCCCCAGAGGATGATCCCCCCAAGCAGAAACAGGCCGACCAACAGAAACGTCACGGCGTTAGAAGCGATATGACGCCACATTTAGCGGACTTTCCCAAACAGTACCGATGCGTTTGTGCCGCCAAAGCCGAACGAATTGCTCAGCGCCACGTCGATCTTGCGCTCGACCTTTTTGTTCGGCGCCAGATCAATCGGTGTCTCAACCGCTGGGTTATCAAGGTTGATGGTCGGCGGTGCCACCTGATCGCGGATCGCGAGCATGCAGAAAATCGCCTCAATCGCGCCAGCAGCCCCCAAAAGGTGTCCTGTCGCGGATTTGGTAGAGGACATGGTGACCTTGTCCGCCGCATCGCCCATCAAACGCTCAACCGCTCCCAACTCGATGGTGTCGGCCATGGTCGAGGTGCCATGCGCGTTGATGTAATCCACATCCGCTGGCTCAAGACCCGCGTTCTTCAGCGCCGCACGCATGGAACGTTCGCCACCTTCGCCGTCTTCCGATGGAGCCGTGATGTGATGCGCGTCGCCCGACAGGCCATAGCCCAGCACTTCGGCATAGATTTTTGCACCGCGCGCCTTGGCGTGCTCATACTCTTCCAGCACCACGATGCCCGCGCCCTCGCCCATAACGAAACCGTCACGGTCTATGTCATAGGGGCGGCTGGCTTTCTTGGGGTCGTCGCCGCGTTTGGTCGACAGCGCCTTACAAGCGTTGAAACCCGCCATCCCAATCTCACAAATCGCCGCCTCTGCGCCGCCTGCAATCATCACATCCGCATCGCCGTATTTAATCAGACGCGCCGCATCACCGATGGCATGCGCCCCGGTGGAGCAGGCGGTCACGACCGAATGGTTCGGCCCCTTGAAACCGTAGCGGATCGAGACCTGACCCGAGATCAGGTTGATCAACGCGCCGGGCACGAAGAACGGGCTCACGCGGCGCGGACCCTTTTCGGCCATCATCACGGCGGTATTGGCAATGGAGTTCAACCCGCCGATGCCCGAGCCGATCAACACGCCGGTGCGCTCTTGATCTTCCTTCTCGGTTGGCAACCAACCCGAATCCTCAACCGCCTGCTGGGCGGCGGCCATGCCGAACAGAATGAAGGTATCTACCTTCCGCTGCTCTTTCGGCTCCATGTATTTGTTTGCGTCAAAGGTGCCATCGCTGCCATCGCCCAAAGGCACTTCGCAGGCGTATTGGGTCACCAATTTGCTGGGATCAAAGCCGGTGATCGGTCCGGCCCCGGATTGCCCATCAAGGATCCGTTTCCAGCTTTCTTCCACGCCGTCCGCGAGGGGGTAACCAAACCCAAACCCGTTACTACAACTCTGCGCATCTTAGTGCCCCTTGCCGATAATCTCTCGGCGAACCTCTTACCCTGCAAAAGCCTGTAGGCACAAGCATATCGGCGGTGGTCCGCAGGCATAGCACAAAAATGCCGATCCTCTGATTCACGCGGCTATTGCCCCGAATGACGGGATTGCGGCAGGCTCACCCCGGCGGGCCGCGCCGGGTTAACAAATGTACAGGGCCGCCCTCAGTGCTTGCCTCACGTAGCGGCTGATATCCAAGCGCGCCCGCGATCCGCAATGCCGCTTCGTTCTTGGCAGAGATCACACAAACCGTCCGCCCCGTGATGACCCGATCAAACCACTCATGCGCCGCCCGCGCTGCTTCAACCCCTAAACGCTGATCCTGTGCCTGTGGGGCCAAGACCAGTCGCGCTTCGGGGTAAGTATCGAAATCCTCACCAAAATTGCGCGAGCCAAAGACGAAACCGGTTTGGCCCAACATCTCTCTCTGCCGATGAAGTTGCACCGCCCACTGCCCAAATCCCGTGATCTGCCAATGGCCTGCATTGCGCAGGAAGGCGTCCCAAGATTGCGCCTTCGCCCGAGGCCGATCAAGTATCCGGTCCGCCACACCTGGCATCGCCCAGATCTCGGCGTAACGCTCAAAATCCTCGGCCCGCATGGCACGCAGGGTCAGTCTGGCTGTGTTGATGGTCGGGATCGTTCGGGACATGGGGTGAATTGCCTTCACACTTGAAACTTCTTGGCGAAGACATGCGGCCTCAGCACCAGAGGGACAAGCCCAGCCCGTTGCGGCAAATAAAAACGGCGTCATTCCGCTAGGAACAACGCCGCTTTCAAATCTCAATTCTGCCGGTTGCCCGGCAAAGCCTTAGGAGGCTTCTTTGATGAACTTGACCGCATCGCCAACGGTCTGGATGTTCTCAGCGGCGTCATCGGGGATCTCGATGCCGAACTCTTCTTCGAACGCCATCACCAGTTCCACTGTGTCAAGGCTGTCAGCGCCGAGATCGTCGATGAACGACGCATTCTCAGTCACTTTGTCCTCTTCCACGCTCAGGTGTTCTACAACGATCTTTTTCACGCGGTCTGCGACGTCGCTCATAATAAGTCCTCATGTCTTCGGGCCATTCAGGCCCCTTTTGGTTTCCGCCCGCCGATGATCAGCGTTTGGAGGATGCCCCAAAAGGGGCGGCTATTTTCCTTGTTCGCACAAGGCGGAGGGGGCAATCAAGCACCCTTCGTTTCGATTCTGCGCCCCCTTTAGCACATGCCGAAGGCTTGGCAAACGCTATTGCAGCGCAGGGTCACAACATGGCCATACCGCCGTTCACATGCAAGGTGGTCCCTGTCACATAAGCGGCCTCGGCACTGGAAAGATAGACCACGGCGGCGGCGATCTCATCCGGATCGCCCATGCGACCGGCGGGAATTTGCCCCATGATTCCAGACTTTTGCTCGTCCGTCAGCTTGTCTGTCATGGCGGTGGTGATAAAGCCCGGTGCCACGGCATTCACCGTGATCCCACGGCTTGCCACCTCATAGGCCAGCGACTTGGACATGCCCACAACACCCGCTTTGGAGGCCGCATAGTTTGCTTGACCGGGGTTGCCCGTGGCCCCCACCACGCTTGAGATATTCACGATCCGGCCCCAACGCGCCTTCATCATCCCGCGCATCACGCCTTTGCACAGCTTAAACGTCGCGGTCAGGTTCACATTCAGCACCGAATTCCATTCATCATCCGACATGCGCATGAACAAGTTATCGCGCGTGATCCCGGCGTTGTTCACCAGAATGTCGACCGAGCCCATCGCCTCAGCCGCTTGTTTCGGCAGGGCATCGACGGCTTCCATGTCGCTCAGGTTACAAGGCAGCACATGCGCCCGCTCGCCCAATTCGGCCTTCAGCGCCTCCAACGGTTCGGTCCGCGTGCCCGACAGCCCGACGGTCGCGCCTTGGGCATGCAATTTGCGGGCGATATCCGCGCCAATGCCGCCCGAAGCGCCAGTGATCAGGGCATTCTTTCCTGTAAGATCGAACATGTCTCTTCCTTTATTCTATCAGTCAGGGCCGCGTCAGCAGCCCGTAGCGGCGAATTTCATCCGCTGTCATCCTGTGTATCCCGTCAGATGGCGCGGCCTGCAAGGTAAACCAGTAAAAGCCGTCATTGCCTAGCATCTCGGCCATATAGCGCCGTGTCATCTGGTGTTTGGGCGATTGCCGTGGGTAGCTGCTGCCTTCGCGGTAACCATTGCGCCAGCTGTGCACGCGCAATGCCGCCGCCGGTGCCATACGCCGTTCAGCCCCGGCGATGAACAACTCAACACCCCCGGAATCAACCACACTATTCGCCCGCAGCTCAGTCGCCAGCCCCGCTGCGCGAATCTGACGCCCCATCCGGTGCGTCGCCTTGGCATCAATCGAGCCGTCGATCTGCCCCAGTACCACCGTATCAATTCGCCGGTTCTCGGCCAGATGGCGCGCGAAAGTCGCAGGCGTACGGCTAGTAATGGTGCCAGAAATTAGCAGATACGGCCCCTGAACCTGCATCCGCGTGCCATCACTGGCGTTTTCAATCGTGCCACAGGCCACGACCGAAAGCAGCAGCGCAAAGGCAGCGATCAGCCGCATCACGCCTCCGCTCCCAAAGGTGTCCGCTCTCCGGCGAGATAGCCCAGCACATCGACCACATCAAAGGCCAGCGAGATCAGCAAAGTCACCAAAATCACGCGAATGATCCAACGCGCGGCAATCGGCATGGCGTCTTTTGCCTGTTTGCGGAACAGATAGACCGCCAGCGGCCCCAGATCAGCAAATGCGGCAGGCCAAGCAGTTTGACGTATCCCATCTGCCGAAACATCCCGTAAACCGCAGCGCCGGTCAGGATGCTCGCCAAAACGGCAATCACCCCGACCCTGCGGCTTTGCGGCCAGATCAGCAGCGCCAGCGGCAAGACGGCCACAGCAAAGACCAACCAGTTGAACCACCAGATCAGCCATTCCGGCAGCAGCGTCAGGGTTTCTTGCATCGTCATCTCGGCCCTCCGGGGCGTTACGCCTCTTTCGCGGCTGTGACCTCATCCGGCGTGCCGATGCTGCGGGTGGCGACGGATTTGTCGATCCGGCGGATCATGCCCGACAGCGCCTTGCCCGCGCCGATCTCCCATGCTTCGGTCACGCCCTGCGCGGCCATCCACTCAACCGAAGACCGCCAGCGCACCCGGCCTGTGACCTGCTCGACCAGCAACTCGCAGATCTTCGCGGCATCGGTGACGGCCTGCGCAGTGACATTGGCGACCAGCGGCACGACGGGATCATTAAACGTAACCTCACCCAAAGCGCGCGCCATCTCATCCGCCGCAGGCCCCATCAACGGGCAATGGAAAGGCGCAGAGACCGGCAGCAGCAACGCGCGTTTGGCGCCAGCATCCTTGGCCATGGCCACGGCACGTTCCACTGCGGCTTTGTGGCCCGACAATACGTTCTGGCTGGGGTCGTTCTCATTGGCGACCTGACAGACCTCGCCTTCGGCGGCGGCTTCGGCCAGTTTCTCGGTCTCTTCGATGCCAAGGCCAAGGATCGCCGCCATGGCCCCCTCACCCACTGGGACAGCGGCCTGCATCGCCTTGCCGCGAATGCGGAGCAGCCGTGCGGTGTCGGCTAGCGACAGCGACCCTGCGGCGCAAAGCGCGGAATATTCGCCAAGACTATGGCCCGCCACAAAGGCCGCTTTGCCAACCTCGATCCCTTCGGCCTTCAGCGCGGCCATCGCCGCCATCGACGTGGCCATCAACGCAGGCTGGGCGTTCTGTGTGAGGGTCAGCGTCTCGATGTCCCCCTCCCAGATCAGGTCAGACAGTTTTTCGCCAAGGGCGTCATCGACTTCTTGGAAAACGGCGCGGGCTTCAGGATAGGCTTCGGCCAGATCGCGGCCCATGCCGATGGTCTGGGCACCCTGGCCCGGGAAAACGAATGCAATGCTCATGGTTGCGGCCTCTCTTATGCGTTTTGCCTGATGTATCCTCTGCGCCCCAGCCGAACAAGCCTTGCCGCAGGCGCTTGGGGCTTGCCGTGCGGCGCAAACCGTGTATACGGGCGCTTCCTTGCAAAGCATATGAACCGCGCAGACTCTCGTGGTGGGGTCGCAAGGATTTTGCCCCGCCTATGAAATGCGCCTTGATATAAATATAGGAGTGCACATGCCGCTATATGAGCATGTTATGATTGCGCGTCAGGACCTGTCCAACACGCAAGCAGAAGGCCTCATCGAACACTTTGGCACCGTCCTCGCGGACAACGACGGCAAGCTCGTCGACAGCGAGTACTGGGGCGTCAAAACGATGGCCTACAAGATCAACAAAAACCGCAAGGGCCACTATGCCTTCCTGCGTTCGGACGCCCCTGCGACCGCCGTGCAGGAAATGGAACGCCTGATGCGCCTGCATGATGACGTGATGCGCGTTCTGACCATCAAAGTTGATGAGCACAAAGAACTGCCGTCCGTACAGATGCAAAAGCGTGACGAGCGGCCCGACCGCCGCGAACGCCGTTGATCAACGCTTGAAGAAAAGGACTTAAATCATGGCTGCAAAACCATTTTTCCGTCGTCGTAAAGTGTGCCCTTTCTCGGGCGACAACGCACCTGCGATTGACTACAAGGACACACGTCTGCTGCAACGCTACATCTCTGAGCGTGGCAAGATCGTTCCTTCCCGTATCACCGCCGTATCGGCCAAGAAGCAACGCGAACTGGCCCGTGCCATCAAACGCGCTCGTTTCCTCGCCCTGCTGCCCTACGCCGTTAAGTAAGGAGAGAGCACATGCAAGTTATCCTTCTGGAACGTGTGGCCAAACTGGGCCAGATGGGCGAAGTCGTCGACGTGAAGTCGGGCTACGCTCGCAACTACCTTCTGCCCCAAGGCAAGGCGCTGTCGGCCTCCAAGGCCAACGTCGAAGCCTTCGAAGGTCAGAAAGCCCAACTTGAGGCGCAAAACCTCGAGACCAAAAAAGAAGCCGAAGCCATGTCGGAAAAGCTGAACGGTCAGCAATTCGTCGTGATTCGCTCTGCTTCCGACGCTGGCGCGCTTTATGGCTCTGTCACCACACGTGACGCCGCCGAAGCTGCAACAGCCGAAGGTTTCTCGGTCGATCGCAAGCAGGTTGTTCTGGGGCAGCCCATCAAAGATCTGGGTGTCCACGAAGTTCAGGTTGTTCTGCACCCCGAAGTGACCGCCACAATCGAGCTGAACGTTGCACGTTCGCCCGAAGAGGCCGAGCTTCAGGCGTCGGGCAAATCGATTCAGGAACTGGCCGCCGAAGAGGAAGCCGCAGCTGAATTCGAGATCTCCGAACTCTTCGACGACATCGGCTCTGCCGCTGACGAAGACGGCGACTCGGACGTGGTGCGCACCCCTGAGGGCGACGCGCAGGACGACAGCAACAGCTGATCCGACCCGATTTGACATGAAACGCCGCGCGGCTTTCCGCGCGGCGTTTTTTTATGCGCTAGCCTGTCGCAAGGCCCGTCTGCACCTCTCGCGCGAAATCCTGTAAAAACAGTCCATTCTGTGCTATGCTACCTCCATTCAGCATGGAGGATGACACATGCGTTACATCACCATCACCACCTGGGAGATCGCCGACGGGGCGGATTACGACGTGGCCCTACGCGCCATCGAAGAAAAGCGCCTGCCCGCCCTCAAAAGCTTTGGCGCTAGCCGCGTTACCGTGGTCCGCACCTCTGAGCGCACCAGTGCCGCAATCACCGAATGGCCCGACAAGGCCACGCGCGACGCTGCCGAACTCAAGATCGACGAGGTTCGCCGCTCGGTGAAGCGCGAAGATCAGACCCGCATGACCGGTGAAATGAAAGGCGAAATCGTCGCCGACGTCTAAGCGTGGCGGAAAGCCGCGCTTTGCGCCCCAACCGCTGGGCAAGGGGCCGCGTATGTTTTGCCGACCCGCTTGCCCGAAAGGCCCGCAGCGGTGATCTTCGCGCCGATATAACAAGCCTCGGTGCATCATGCCTCAGACAACACGCCGCATGTTTCTCTCTTTCATCGCTGCCAGTACGATCACCGCGTGCAGCGCTGCGCCCGAAGTCTCCCCCACGCCCCCGCAGCGCCCGGCCCTGCCCCTGCACCCGAATGAGACACCCGACCTGCGGCGCAAGATCAACCACTGGGCCGACTTCTACGATCTGCCGCGCCCTCTGGTTCATCGTCTGGCCATCCGCGAAAGCACCCATAACCCGCGCGCCCGCAACGGCCCATATTACGGCCTGCTGCAAATCCTGCCCGCCACCGCCCGCTCCATGGGGTTCCAAGGCAGCGCGTCTGACCTTTTGGACGCCGACACCAATCTGAAATACGCCCTGAAATACCTGCGCGGCGCTTGGCTTTTGTCCGACGGAGACCACGGCACCGCCATCAAGTGGTACGCCCGCGGCTATTATTACGAAGCCAAGAAACGCGGTATGCTGGTGGAAACCGGCCTGAGGGGCGGGTGATTAATTTTTAGGCTTGCGCGGCCTCTCGCTTCGCCGCAGGTAGGTGTTAATCACGTTAAGAAGGAACGCCGCATGACCCTCCGCCTCAACCGCCGTCACTTTCTCGCCGGCTCTGCCGGACTGCTGGCCCTTCACCCCTTCTCTCTCCGCGCTGCCGCCAATCAAGCGCACCTGCGACTGATGGAGACGACGGATCTGCATGTGCATGTCTTTCCCTATGACTATTACGCCGACAAAGAGGTCGACACCGTCGGGCTTTCCCGCACCGCCAGCATCGTCAAGTCGATCCGCGCCGAGGCGACCAATACGCTGATGCTCGACAACGGCGACTTCCTGCAGGGCAACCCGATGGGCGACTACATCGCCTATGAGCGCGGCATGAAAGAAGGCGACATGCATCCGGTGATCCAAGCGATGAATACGCTTGGCTTTGACGCCTCGACCTTGGGCAATCATGAATTCAACTACGGGCTTGATTTCTTGATGAAATCCCTCGCCGGGGCCGACTTCCCGGTGGTCAGCGCCAATGTCGTCAAAAAGGTCGGGGCCAAGCCCAGTGACGATGACACGCTGGTCAAACCCTATGTCTTACTGGACCGAATGTTGACCGATGGCGCGGGCGAGGCCCATCCAATCAAGATCGGCATCATCGGCTTTGTCCCGCCGCAGATCATGGCATGGGACCGCCGCCATCTCGAAGGCAAAGTGCAGGCGCGCGACATCCTCGAGACCGCCCGCGCTTGGGTGCCGCAGATGAAAGAGGCTGGCGCCGATATCATCATCGCGCTGTCGCATTCGGGCATTGGGGCCGCCAAAGAAGAAGACATGATGGAGAACGCTTCCGTCCCCCTCGCCGCCGTTGACGGGATCGACGCCATCATGACCGGGCACAGCCACCTCGTCTTCCCCTCGGGCAGCTATGCGGACTATCCCGGCGTGGATGTGAGCGCCGGCACGATCCACGGCAAGCCCGCCACCATGGGCGGCTTCTGGGGCAGCCATCTGGGCCTTATCGACCTGATGTTGGAACGCGACGCGGGCGGTTGGCGCATCGCCAGCCACAGCGCCGAGGCGCGGGCCATTTCGCAGCGCAACGAAGACCGCTCGGTCATGCCGCTGGTGGAAAGCGACGCAGAGGTTCTGGCCTCGGTTCAGCAAGACCACGACGAAACGCTCGCCTATGTCCGCCGCGCCGTGGGCAAGACCGACGCCAATCTACACAGCTATTTCGCGCTGGTGGCCGATGATCCGTCGGTGCAGGTCGTCTCAAACGCGCAGCGCTGGTACATCGCACAGATGCTGAAAGGGACCGAGCATGAGGGGCTGCCGATCCTGTCTGCCGCCGCCCCCTTCAAGGCCGGTGGCCGGGGCGGGCCAGAGTATTACACCGATGTCCCCAAGGGTGATGTGGCGATCAAGAATGTGGCTGACCTCTACCTCTATCCCAACACCGCCCGCGCCGTGCGCGTCACCGGTGCGCAGGTGAAGGATTGGCTTGAGCGGTCAGCGGGCATGTTCAACCAGATCACCCCCGGCGAGGCCAACCAGCCGCTGCTGAACCCAGAGTTCCCCAGCTACAACTTCGATGTGATCGACGGCGTAAGCTATCAGATCGACCTCAGCCAGCCGTCCAAATTCGGCCCCAAGGGAACCGTGGCGGACTCTGAGGCGAACCGGATCGTGAACCTTGAGTTCGAAGGGCAACCGCTTGATCCCAACGCCGAATTTATCATCGCCACCAACAACTACCGCGCCAGCGGTGGCGGCGCATTCCCCGGCGCGAAGGGCGATACCATCGTCTTTGAAGGCCCCGACACCAACCGCGACGTGATTGTGCGCTATATCGTCGAAAAAGGCACCATCAGCCCCCGCGCCGATGGCAACTGGCGCTTTGCCCCCATGGAGGGCACCAGCGTGATGTTCGAAACCGGACCGAAGGCCGCGGATTACGTGGATGAGGTGACCGGCGTGGCGATGGAACAGGTCGGCGATACGGAAAACGGCTTCGCCCAGTTCCGGATCACGTTGTAAGCTGTACGAGTTGGGGGGCGGACTATAGCAGGCCGCCTCTCTCCGCCGCCACTTAAGTTTCGATGTTGCCACAGAGGGCATCACCCTCCCCGTGGGGCGTTGCTACGCTTGGGTTCCCCGGTAATATGCCGAAACCGCTAACGCGCCAACCATCTGACGTTGCAAAATCGCCCTCCGGAGGGAAAGCGATGCCCGGTGTACCACCGGGGCGGGACATCTGTGATCCGTGGCTGATGTTCCTGCCAAGGTTCGGTAAACCTTCTGGCTCAGTCATTGGAGGCGGCAAGAAGGCCAGCAAACCGACTCTCACCACTGCCAAGTTTGGACATAGCGAAACCGCCCTCTGCAACTGAGGGTGATGCCCGCCATCCCGCCGGACGGCCCATTTCAACAACAACACCCCCAAACGAAACAAGGGCGACGGTCGCCCGTCGCCCCTGCCCCGTAATCCGATCCGGTAAGACTTATTCGTCTTCCAGTTCCTCAACAGCCTTCTGCAGCTCTTCTTTCGAGATTTCTTTCTCGGTCACTTTGGCCTGTTCGACCACGTGATCGACAACCTTGTCCTCAAAGATCGGCGCGCGCATCTGCTGCTGCATCTGTTGGTTTTGCTGAACGAATTCAAAGAACTGGCGCTCTTGACCCGGGTACTGACGCGCCTGGTTCATGATCGCTTGGGTCATCTCGGCGTCTGTCACCTGAACGTCGGCCTTCTGGCCCAGTTCGGCCAGCAGCAGGCCAAGACGCACACGGCGCTCGGCCAGTGTCTTGTGCTCGTCTGAGGGCTCGATCTCGGGGTGATCGTGGCCTTCTACGTCAGGGTTTTCCTCGTGCCACAGCTGATGTGCAATCTGCTTTGCTTCGGCGTCAACCAGCGAGGGCGGCAGGTCAAAGCTTACTTCTTTGTCCAGCGCGTCCAGCAGGTTACGCTTCATCACGGCGCGCGAGGCACCGGCGTATTCCGCTTCCAGACGCTCGGCGATCTGACCTTTCAGCGCGTCGAGATCCTCGGCACCGAATTTCTTTGCCATCTCGTCGTTCACTTCAGCAGCGACGGGCTCTTTCACTTCTTTGACGGTGCAAGCGAAGGTCGCTTCCTTACCGGCCAGATGCTCGGCCTGATACTCTTCGGGGAAGTTCACGACGACGGACTTTTCTTCGCCCGCCTTAACGCCGACCAGCTGCTCTTCGAAGCCGGGGATGAAGGAGTTAGAACCCAGAACCAGCGGGTAATCTTCGGCAGCGCCACCTTCGAATTCTTCACCGTCGACGGAGCCTTTGAAGTCGATCACAACCTGATCGCCATCTTCCGCCTTGGCGCCCTCTTTGCGGGCTTTGAAGTCTTGTGCGGTTTCGGCAAGGCTTGCCAGGGCTTCTTCGACGGCGGCGTCATCGGCCTTGACCACCATCTTTTCCAGTTCGATCTTGCTCAGATCAACCTCGGGAATTTCGGGCAGCTTTTCGTAAGCCATGGAGACTTCGACGTCGTCGCCTTCTTTCCAGTCCTCATTGGTCATTTTGACCTCGGGCTGCATCGCGGGGCGGTCGCCGGACGTCTCAAAATGCTCTGCCATGGCGCCATCGATGCTTTCCTGCATCGCTTCGCCCATGATCCGCTGGCCGAACTGCTTTTTCAACAGCGCCATGGGAACCTTGCCCTTGCGGAAGCCCTTCATCTCGACTTCGGGCTGCGCTTCGGCCAGCTTTTCGTTGACCTTGGCTTCGAGTTCGGCGGCAGTCACGGTGATGTTGTAACCGCGTTTCAGACCTTCGTTCAGCGTCTCGTTGACCTGCATGTGTGCTCCATAGGGTAAGGCCGCGCGGCGGGGGCGCGGGCGAAAATTTGTGCCCTTCTATGGGGGTTGAACCGCCTGCGCAAGGGGGTCCGCGGCCCATCGCACCACATCCGCAGAAAACGCCCCCGCCCCCACGGCGGAACCCGCCCAGACCTCAGACCAAGAGCACCGCAATATAGCCCGCATAGGCCAATGCAAAGGTCGCCCCCTGACCGCGCGTCACGCGCCCGCCAAAGGCCGCGCAGGCGATCAGCGCCACGCTGGCCCCCAGCATCACCCAGATGTCGAGTGTGGCGATCTGAGCGGCCACATTGACCGGCTGGATCACCGCCGTGACCCCCAGCACACCAAGGATGTTAAAGATATTGGAGCCGACCACGTTGCCCAAAGCCACATCGCTCTGCCCGCGCCGGGCGGCGATGACCGATGTGACCAATTCCGGCATCGAAGTCCCCACTGCCACGATGGTCAACCCGATCACCGCCTCAGAGAGCCCCACGGCCTGCGCCAAGGCGACCGATCCCGTGACCAAAAAGCGAGCCGAGACGATGGTTAGAACCAGCCCACCCAACAACCACAATAACGCCAGCCCGATCCGTGCTTGATCCGGCAAAGGCTCCGCCGCCTGCTGGCTGTTTCGATCACTGCGAAAGGTATAAATCAGATAGGTCGCCAACCCCACGAGGGCCAAAATCCCCGCCAGCCGGTCGATGCGGCCCAGCATCACGAGGCCCAGACAAAGCAAGCTTGCCGCCAGCATCACTGTCCCGTCGCGCGCAAAGCTGCGCCGCGCGATGCCAATCGGCGCGATCAGTGCGGCAAGGCCGAGAATCAGCAGAATATTCGCGATGTTCGACCCGACGACATTGCCAAGCGCGATGTCCGGTGCCCCCAGCAAAGCCGCCTGAACAGAAGTCACCAATTCAGGCGCCGAAGTGCCAAACCCCACGACCGTCAGACCGATCACCAGTGGCGATAGCCCAACCCGCTGCGCCAGCGCCACCGCACCGCGCACCAGATACTCACCACCGAGCACGAGCCCCAGCAAACCGCCAAGGACAAACAAAATGTTCACGAGAAAAACTCACCGGTCTCAGACCATCGGGCGTCGCGGAGACCGCGCAGACGCCCGATGCAAATGGGCACGGGTGACCGGCATTCAAGGCCGCGCGGAAAATTCAGTTCCGCTGCGGCCGGGCGCTCACATGCCCAAGGCTTCTTTATACATCTCCATCACCGCTTCTTCTTCGGCGATGTCGTCCTTGTCACGCTTGCGCAGGGCGATCACCTTGCGCAGCACTTTGGTGTCGTAGCCACGCGATTTCGCTTCGGACATCACCTCTTTTTGCTGCTCGGCGAGGTCTTTCTTTTCGGCGTCCAAACGCTCGATCCGCTCGACGAACTGGCGCAGCTCATTGGCGGTGACCCGGTAGGTCGCATCGCCTTGGGATTCGACGACATCGGGGTTGGTGCTGGTATCGCTCATGGAAAGTCCTCACGGATTGGCTGGCTCTGGCGGGTGTGACTACAGGCTGGATGCCCAGCCCGCAAGCGGGACTTGCCCCCTTGGCGGTTTGGCGTAGCTCTGCCGCCATGGAAAGCGCAAACACATCTATTTTCGATCTCATGGTCTGGGGCGGCGCGGGTCTGTCCCTTCTGGGATTGCTCGGTCTTGGCTGGTGCATCGTCAAAGTGAGCCGTGCCAAACGCGCGCAGCTGGACGATGAGGCGATGCGCGTTGTATTGCGCAAAGTGGTGCCGTTGAACATGGGCGCGCTGTTTCTATCCGTCATCGGCCTGATGATGGTGATTTTGGGCATCTCTCTGGGCTGATCGAGGCGGCTGATCGGCGGGCGGTCGCGGCGGGTCTTAGCCGTCTCTGGACAGGGCCGCTGCATCTGCTTAAATCGACGCATGGATATTCGCCAAATCACCCCCGCTATTTCGTCGCCCCGCAGATCGAGCCCGATGACATGGAAAACCTGCGCGCCCAAGGCATCACCCGCATTCTGTGCAACCGCCCCGATGCGGAAGTGCCGCCCAGCCACCAAGCCGCCGCCATGCGCGAGGCGGCCGAGGCCGCAGGCATCGCCTTTGCCGAACAGCCGCTGACCCATCAAACCATGACCCCCGATGTCATTGCCAACAACCGCGCGCTTGGGGTTGAAACGGATGACACCGTGCTGGCCTATTGCGCCTCTGGCACCCGTTCGACCATCGCTTGGGCGTTGGGTCAGGCCGGGGAGATGGACAGCGACGCGATCATCGAAGCGGCGCGTCAGGGGGCTATGACCTTGAGAACATGCGCCCGATGCTGGGCCAGAGCTACAGCTAAGACCGCGTATCGGCCCCGACCACGGGGCCGACTACTGGGCCGGTGTCCTTTGCAGGCGGTGTCAGGACGCTCTGCGGCAATTGCACCCGGAACGCCGTGCCGGGCACATTCCCCAAAAAGCTGATCTCGCCGCCCAAGCGGCACATGATCTCGCGACAGATGGCAAGGCCAAGCCCCGCGCCATCGCCCTCTCCGGTGATGCGCGAAAATTTCTCGAAAATCAGCGCCTCTGAGCCCGCGTCGATCCCGTGGCCGTTGTCGACGAAATCGATCACCAGCCCCTGCGCCGTGACCTGTGCCGAGATCACCAGTTGCGGCTGATCTGCAGCGCAGTATTTGCGCGCATTGGTAACAAGGTTGATGAACACCTGCACCAGCCGGTCGAGGTCGCTGGTCAGGGTGATATCCTCAGCCTGCGGATCGCGCAGCACTTTAAGCGGTCGCGTGGCCCCGGCCTGCGCAGTGGTCACCGCCAGATCAAGCAGATCGCGCAGCTTGCCCTCCCGCTGGTTCAGCGTCACCTGCCCGTTCTCCAGCACAGACAGGTCCAGCAGATCGTCCAAGAGCCGGGTCAGGCGGATCGTCTCGCTGTGGATGATCGTGGCGTAGCGATTCTTATCCGCGTCCGTGAGACCCGGCGCGTCGCGTAGAATCTCCGAAAATGATCGGATCGACGTCATCGGCGTGCGCAATTCATGGCTGATTTGGCTCAGAAAACTGTCCTTTTGCAGCGACAGTTGAGTGAGCTTTTCATTCGCCGCGCGCAGCTGCGCCGCCGTTTCGGTCAACTCGCGCGATTTGGTTTCAAGCTGGCTGGAATACTCCAACATCTGCGCGGATTCGTCGGCCACGGCGAGCAGGTCTTGCACCGAAACAGACGCCCCGCCGACGATCTGCGCCACCATCGCATGGGCCGTCGCCGCCCCGACCGAAGCCGCCAACTCCCGCTCCAACGCCTGCACGAATCGCGGTGTGGGTTCCGGCAAGCGTTGCCCCTGCCCCTGCCGCTCGGCCTCACGGGTGAAAAACGCCTGCGCCTCCCGCGCGCCCAAGATCCGCTGCGCCATGATCATCAGGTCTTCGCTGCCCGCGACCGATGCCGTCCACCCCCGCGCCGGGCCGGAGTGGTCAAAGACATTGACGAATTGCGCGCCCTGAAGCCGCTCCAGCGGCGCGGGGAAACTGAAAAGTGAGACGACCACAAAAACCAGCGTGTTCAGCGCAAGGCTCCAGACCACCGCATGCACGGTCGGATCGATCCCGGCGATGCCGAACAGCGCCTCGGGGCGCAGCCATGCCAGCCCCCAAAGCCCGCTCTCCAAGGTCGCGCTCGACAATGCCACATCCGCGCCGAAACTGGGCAGCAGCATGGTGAAAACCCAGAGCACAAAACCCGTGCCCAGCCCACAAAGCGCGCCTGCCCGCGTGGCACCGCGCCAGAGCACGCCGCCCAGCATCGCTGGCAAAAACTGCGCCACCCCGCCGAAAGAGATCGTGCCAATCGCCGCCAGCGCCCCACTGCCGCCCGAGGCGCGGTAGTAAAGATAGCCCAAGCCCACCACGCAAAAGATCGACAGCCGCCGCGCGAGGATCACGATGTTGCGCACATCTCCCGATTGCGTCGCCCCATCGCGCCGCAAGGCCAGCCAGATCGGCATGACGATATGGTTGCTGACCATCGTTGATAGCGCCAGCGTGGCGACGATCACCATCGACGTGGCCGAGGAAAAACCGCCCAAGAAGGACAGCATCGCCAGCCCGTTCTGCCCTTGGCTAAGCGGCAGACTGAGGACAAACAGATCGGGGTTCGCGCCTTCAGGCATCAAGTCCAGCCCCACAACCGCGATTGGCACGACGAAAAGGCTCATCAGCATCAGATAAAGCGGGAAGGCCCAACTGGCGATCTGCAACTGGCGCTCGTCGTCATTCTCAACGACCATCACCTGAAACATGCGCGGCAGGCACAAAAGCGCGGCCCCCGAAAGGACCGTCAGCGCGGCCCAACGGCTGCCCTGCACCTCCCACTGGCCAATGGCCGAGGCATCGATCCGCGCCAAGGTCTCACCCAAGCCTCCGGCAAGACCCCAGATCACGTAGATACCGACCGCCACCAGCGCCAGCAGCTTGACCACAGCCTCCACCGCGATGGCGATGACAACGCCGTGGTGCCGCTCGTTCACGTTCAGGTTCCGTGTGCCGAAAAGCACCGTAAACAGCGTCAGCCCCGCCGCCACCCACAGGGCGGCCTGCCCGCGGTTGATGACATCGCCCCCGCCTCGGCCAGCGGCACATCGGGGGCGGCAAAAATCGACAGAGACAAGATAACTGATTGCAATTGCAGCGCAATATAGGGCGTTACGCCGATCACGGCCATGACCGTCACCACGATCGCCAGCGTGTTGGATTTGCCGTAGCGCGAAGAAATCAGGTCGGCGATAGAGGTCACACGATGGCTTCGTCCGATGCGCACCAAACGCCGCAGCCCCCACCACCAACCGATCATCACCAGCGACGGGCCAAGGTAGATCGTCACATATTCCAATCCCGACCGCGCGGCATAGCCGACCGCGCCATAAAAGGTCCAAGCGGTGCAATAGATCGACAGCGACAGGGTATAGACCAACGGCGAGCGCAGCAGCCAGCCGCCCTGCCCGCGCAGGGCCGCGCGTTCGGCGGCAAAGGCCACGATGAACAGCCCCGCGACATACATCAGACAGACCGCGACCAACTGGTTGAGCGACACCATCAGCGCGGCCCGTCTTTGGTATCGGCACCCCCGTCCGACGCCACATCGCGCGTGCGCCGCCAGAGCGCCCATGTCGCCAAGATCAGCAACGCCCAAACCCCAAAGAGATAGCGCAGCGCCACGCTCATCGCGATTGTCGGCTCACTGGGTTCGAGGGTGGCGTCAGGCAGGATCTCTGGCACGGGCCACAGCAACGGCACCATCCAAAGCATCAGCCCCAGAAACGGCAGCAACCGCACCGCATCCATCATGCGCCGCTGGCGGTAGCCGCGTTTTTCCAAAAAGATCGGAGGGCGTGGCATGGTGGGTTAACTGGCGATCAGGTCGCGCACCGCGTCCAGCATCTCTGAGTTCGAAAACGGCTTGGTCATAAAGCGGCTGACCCCGGCCTTCTCGGCCATGGCGCGGTCCCGGCTTTGGCCGCGCGCGGTCAGCATCAGAACCGGCAATTCCCCCATCGCCGGGTCGCCGCGCAGCTCATCGAGTATTTCAAACCCGCTTTTGCCCGGCAGCATGACATCCAGCATCACCAAATCGGGCGATGCCTTGCGGATCACCTCTACCGCACCCGATCCATTGGCCAGCGTCTCCACCCGCCAGCCCTCTTGGCCCAACAAAAAGCGGATGGCCTCGGCGATATTCACCTCGTCCTCCACCAGAACTACGAGTTTGCTCATCGGCAAAAAATCTCCCCCTCGGTGTACGTTCGCCCCGTCTTGTTGCGGGGTCACGCGCACCGGGGCGAGCATGCATCGGTTTGGCAGCGCTGTCAAAAACTGCCTGAACCCCTGCTAGATTCCGTCGCGCAGGATCGACGGCTCACGCCGCGCGCGGCATCCTTCCACCGGACAAATGCGGCAGGTTGCGCCCACGGGCTGCGCGGGGGCCGCCCCTGATGGCACCGGCAAAAGCAACATGACCGATTGGCTCAAGGGCGGCGTATTGTAGGCGGCAGCGGCTTGAACCTCGCAGGTCGCGATCGCTTCGAACTGCGCCTGACCCCGGCCCATCTGCATGACGCGGGATTTCACCACCAGCCCCGGCTGGCCCTGCACCGCAAAAAGAGGCCAAAGCGGGCAACAGGCTCCAAAACGCGGCACGGTGAACCCTTCGATCGACTTGGCAAAGGTCACACTGCCCGACCGGTCACAAACCACCAGCCCCGCGCCCAGATCGGGCAGTGAGGCCAAGCGACGCAGCACCCGGCCCATCGGCTGGTCCAACCGGCGCGCCAATTCGGCTGGGTCATGGCCCGTCTCCTCAACGGTCCGCTCCAAACGCGCCAAGGGCAACGCCGCCGCGTCCCGCGCGATCTGCTGCAACACCCCCGTCGCGATATGCTGCGCGGCCTTGGTCTTGAGCGCATCGGCCTGCGCCACAAGCGCCGCGATTGCCTCTTGCGGGGCGCGGGCCTGCTCCAACGGGTCAAAGCGGTAGTCATGCGCGGCGAGGAAGGTTTCCACCTCCGCCTGCGGGGAATGGGCCACCTCACGGGTCTCGGCGGCATTGTCGAAATAGGTGACCAGCGCCTGCGCGCTGTCGGACAGGCGGCGGCTGTCTTGGTGGATATTCGTGTGAAACCTGTCGCGCCATTCGGGTTGCAGACTGTCCGTCTCTGCCAAGATAGAGGCGGTCGAGCGGATGGCGGCGGCCGTACTCAGCAATTCATGCATCGACGTGGCAAGCTGCGGGTCATGGGCCAAACGGTCAGACAGCGCCTCAACCGTCTGCTCTAGGGCCGCGATGCGACGCTGGCTGCTGGCAAGCACCTTGGCCCAGCCCGGAAACCGCCCGGCAAATTCATCCGCCCGGTCACTCTCGGGCCCGGTAAGCGCTGCATCCTCTGCCGCTTCGCGCAGTGTGGCGATCAGCGCGGCTTCGGCCCCTTCGGTCAACGCCTGCGGCTCGACACCAAGCGCATGGGCGATATTGAGCAACAGCTTCCCGCCGATTCTGCGCCGGTTGTGTTCGATGAGGTTCAGATAGCTGGCCGAGATCCCGCTTTGTTGTGCCAGTTCGGCCTGTTTCAGCCCCGCCATCACGCGCCGCTCACGGATGCGGCTGCCGGTCAGCCCCTCACGCATGGGACCGCGCCGCCCGATAATTCATGCGTTGTTTCAAGGTCTTTCTGCGGCGCAACATCATATTCTTTACAAACCTCCCTGGACGGTTGCGAATATATTTACAAAAAAATCGTTTCGATCAAGCGCCTTATTGATCGGTTTTCAGTTTCCGCGCCATAGTTTCTTTGCACTATTGCGTGTTGTGGCATCGGGGGAGGTTCCGGTGCCGCGACTTACAAAAATGGGAGGACTTCATGTCGTTTACGAAACTGACACGCCGCGGGCTGATTCAGACCGGCGCGGTTGCCGGTGCAGGGTTGGCGCTGCCGACCTATCTGCGCGCCGAGGCGCACGCGGGCTTTACCAATGCCCCCACGGGCAGCACGGTCACGCTGGGCTTTAACGTGCCCCAGACCGGCCCCTATGCCGAAGAAGGGCTGGACGAGTTGCGCGCCCAAGAGCTTGCGGTCGAGCACCTTAATGGCGGGGGCGACGGCGGCATGATGAACACCTTCAGCTCCAAGGCGCTGAAAGGGAACGGCATTCTGGGCAAGAAGGTCGAATATGTCACTGGTGACACCCAGACCAAATCCGACGCCGCCCGCGCATCCGCCAAGGCGATGATCGAAAAAGACGGCGCTGTGATGATCAACGGCGGCTCGTCCTCAGGCGTGGCCGTGGCGGTTCAGGGCCTGTGTCAGGAAGCGGGCGTGATCTTCATGGCCGGTCTGACACACTCCAACGACACCACGGGCAAAGACAAAAAGGCCAATGGTTTCCGTCACTTCTTTAACGGTTACATGTCCGCCGCCGCCCTCGCGCCGGTGCTGAAAAACGCTTACGGCGAGGACCGCCGCGCGTACCATCTGACAGCCGACTACACATGGGGCTGGACCCAGCAGGAATCCATCGCCGCCGCGACCGAAGCGATGGGCTGGGAGACCGTGAACAACGTGCTGACGCCGCTGGCGAGCACGGATTTCAGCTCCTACATTGCGCCGGTTCTGAACTCCGGTGCCGATGTGCTGGTGCTGAACCACTACGGCGGAAACATGGTGAACTCGCTCACCAACGCGGTGCAGTTCGGCCTGCTGGACAAAGAAGTGAACGGCAAGAAATTCGAGATCGTCGTGCCGCTTTATTCCGAGCTTATGGCCGCGGGTGCCGGTGCCAACGTGCAAGGTGTTATCGGCTCGATGAACTGGAACTGGCAGTTACAGGATGAAGGCTCCAAAGCCTTTGTGAAATCCTTTGGTGAGAAATATGGCCGTCCGCCTTCCAACTCCGCACACACCTGCTACGTGCAGACGCTGCTCTATGCGGATGCGGTGGAACGTGCGGGCACCTTCAACCCCTGCGGTGTCGTTGAAGCGCTCGAAGATTTCGAGTTCGACGGTCTGGGCAACGGTCCGGTGCTGTATCGTGGCGACGACCACCAGTGTTTCAAAGACGTGCTGGTCATGAAAGGCAAGGAAAACCCGACCAACGAATATGACACGCTGGAGATCGTCGAGGTCACCCCGCGTGCACAGGTCGAATACGCCCCGGATCACCCCATGTTCGCCGGCGGCGAATTGGGCAAGTGCAACCCGGGCGCCTGATCCACTGAACCTTTGGGGGCGCATCGGCCTTGCGCCGCGCGCCCCTTTTCTCACCACATGGGGCGCGCCCTCATGTGAACGCATCCCTTACAGGTGGGGTCCATGGACGCTGTTCTTCTGCAAATACTTAACGGGCTCGACAAGGGCTCGGCCTATGCGCTGATCGCGCTTGGGCTCACATTGATCTTCGGCACGCTTGGCGTGGTTAACTTCGCTCATGGGGCGCTGTTCATGATCGGGGCCTTCTGCTCGGTCACGCTGCAACGGCTACTGACGCTGAGTTTCGATACCATCGACGAGACCCAGAAAGATTTTCTGGGCAACCCGCTCAAGGTCAAAACCCCTATGTCGAGAATTGGTTTGGTACGGAGACGGGACAGGCCATAATCGATTGGTCGGTGCCGCTGGCGATCCTCTTTGCGATCCCGGTGATGCTGCTGATCGGCTTCATCATGGAACGCGGGCTGATTAAGCATTTCTATAAACGTCCCCATGCAGATCAGATCCTTGTGACCTTTGGCCTCGCCATCGTGCTGCAGGAAGTGGTCAAGTATTTCTACGGTGCCAACCCAATTCCCACACCCGCGCCCGAAGTGTTCAAAGGCAGCTTTGACTTCGCGCCGCTCTTGGGCTTGGACACGTCGCTGGCCTACCCCTACTGGCGTCTGGTCTATTTCGGCTTTTCCACGGTTATCATCGCCGCCGTCTTTGCTTTCTTGCAATTCACCACCTTCGGCATGGTTGTCCGCGCCGGCATGGCAGACCGCGAAACCGTTGGGCTTTTGGGCATCGACATCGACCGCCGCTTTACCATCATGTTCGGCATCGCCGCCGCCGTGGCGGGGCTTGCGGGCGTGATGTATGCGCCGATCAACTCACCCAATTATCACATGGGCATGGACTTTCTGGTGCTGAGCTTCGTCGTCGTCGTGGTCGGCGGCATGGGCTCTCTGCCCGGCGCGGTGCTGGCGGGGTTCCTGCTGGGAATCCTCGAAAGTCTCGCCTCCATGAATGAAATCAAAAGCATCATCTACGGTATCGACCAGATCATCATCTACGTCGTTGCCATCGTGATCCTGCTGGTCCGCCCGCGCGGTCTGATGGGTCGCCGCGGCGTGATGGAGGAATAAGACATGTTCGGACTGGAAAAACGCGATACGCTTCTCTTGGGGGTCGTGGTCGTTCTCACGCTCTTTGCCCCCTTCATCCTCAACCCCTTTCCGGCGGATTCGGGCCTTGCGCAATTTAACGCAGGCTACCCCGACCTGATGCAACGCTTTGTGATCTTTGGCATCTTTGCGATCGGGTTTAACATCCTCTTTGGGCTGACCGGCTATCTCTCCTTTGGTCACGCGGCCTTTCTGGGTGTCGGTTCTTACTCTGCCGTCTGGATGTTCAAACTGCTCAGCTACAATGTCGTGCCCGCGCTGGTACTGGCCGTCATCATGGCGGGGCTGTTCTCGGCGCTCATCGGCTTTATCAGCCTGCGGCGGTCGGGCATCTACTTCTCCATCCTGACGCTGGCCTTTGCGCAGATGTCGTTCAACCTCGCCTATTCGGTGCTGACACCGATCACCAATGGCGAGACGGGATTGCAGATCTACAACTCTGATCCGCAGTATCTTCAGTCTGTCGATGCACCGTCATTCCCCAACCTTTTCGGCGCGGCGATGAACTCTTCGACGACGCTGTTCTTCGGCGGATGGACCTTTACCTTTTCCGTTGGCTACTACTTCTGCGCAATCTTCCTGATCCTCGCCTTCTATCTGGCGATCCGCATCTTCCGCTCGCCCTTTGGGATGATGCTGCGGGCGGTGAAGTCCAACCAGCAGCGGATGAACTACACGGGCCTGAACACCCGGCCCTACACGCTGGCGGCATTTGTGATCTCTGGCATGTATGCCGGGCTGGCCGGTGGCCTGCTGGCCGCGATGGACCCGCTTGCCGGGGCTGAGCGGATGCAGTGGACGGCCTCAGGCGAAGTGGTGCTGATGACCATCCTTGGCGGCGCGGGCACCTTGATCGGGCCGGTGCTGGGCGCAGGGTTCATCAAGTACTTTGAAAACATCTTTGCCAAGATCAACGACAACGTGCTGCACGGCTGGTTTGCCTTCATGCCCGACGGGATCGAAGACGCGATGGTTGCGATCATCCACCCCTTCGTCGGCAAGGGCTGGCACCTCACGCTGGGCTTGCTGTTCATGCTGGTCGTGATCTTCCTGCCCGGTGGGCTGGTCGAAGGTGGCCAACGTCTGGGCCGTGTCTTCCGCCGCCGGGACAAGAATGCAGGCTCGGTCGAGGCCGACGCCGCCCAACGCCGCAGCGAAGCCGCAGAATAGGAGAGACATCATGTCCATTCTCGAAGTCAAAAATGTCGGCAAACGCTTTGGCGGTCTGCAGGCGCTGAGCGATGTGAACCTGAGCGTGGCAGAGAACTCTGTCCATGCGATCATCGGCCCCAACGGGGCAGGCAAATCCACCCTGCTGAACTGTCTGGTGGGCAAGCTTATCCCCGATACCGGCTCGGTCATGTTCGACGGCCAGTCGGTGCTGGGGCGCAAACCCTATGAGATCAACCAGATGGGCATCAGCCGCGTATTCCAAACGCCTGAAATTTTTGGCGATCTCACGGTGATGGAGAACATGCTGATCCCCTGCCTTGCCAAACGCGACGGGGCATTCCAACTCAACGGTTGGTCGCGCGTCGTGGGCCAGCAAGATGTGATCGACAAGGCCGAGGAAATGCTGCGCGACATGAACATGATCGACAAGCGGCATATGCATGCGGCGTCCCTCTCGCGGGGGACAAACGGCGGCTGGAGATCGCGATGTGCCTTGCCCAAGATCCGCGCCTGCTGCTGCTGGACGAACCTACCGCGGGGATGGCGCGGGCCGATACCAACAATACGATCGACCTGCTGAAACAGATCAAGGACGAACGCGACATTACCATCGCAATCATTGAACACGACATGCATGTGGTCTTTTCGCTGGCCGAGCGGATCACCGTGCTGGCCCAAGGCACGCCGCTGGTCGAAGACACCCCCGACCGGATCAAGGGCCACCCCAAGGTCCGCGAAGCCTATCTGGGCGAGAGCCAAGACGCCGCCTGATCTATCCTGTTGCCGAACCCCAAGGACACCCCGATGAGCACCGACACGCTAGACAAAAACGCCAACCACGCCCAAACCGCCCCGGCCTTCCTCTCGGTCTGGGACATTCACGCCTATTACGGCGAGAGCTATATCGTGCAGGGGGTGAGCTTTAACGTCCACGAAGGCGAAATTCTCGCGCTGCTGGGCCGCAACGGCGCGGGCAAGACCTCAACCCTGCGGGCCATCTCAAGGGTCAGCGACCCGGAACTCAAGCGCGGCGAGATTTGGCTTGATCATCAACCGCTGCACAATATGGCCAGCCACCAAGCCTCGGCTGCGGGGCTGGCGCTGGTGCCCGAAGATCGGCGCATCATTTCTGGCCTCACGGTCGAAGAGAACCTCAAGCTGGCCCAGATCGCCCCGCCCATCGGCTGGTCACTCGACCGGCTCTATGACCTCTTCCCGCGCCTGCGCGAACGGCGGAACCAAGAGGGGTGACCCTTTCGGGCGGGGAGCAACAGATGCTCGCCATCGCCCGCGCCTTGGCCCGCGACATTAAGGTGCTGCTGCTGGATGAACCCTACGAAGGTCTTGCCCCGGTGATCGTAGATGAGATCGAAAAGACGCTGGGGCTGATCAAGGCGCAGGGCATCACCACCATTCTGGTTGAGCAGAACGCCGTGCGCGCCCTGAAACTGGCCGACCGTGCGGTGATCCTTGATACCGGCGGCGTGGTCTTTGACGGCACCGCGGCAGAGGTGTTGGACAACGCGGAACTGCGGGCGGAATACCTCGCGATCTGACCCTAGGTGACCTTGACCCGGTGCGCGAAGATGTGGCGCGGCCTCATTCTTGCGCCCCGGGGGCCATTGCGCGGCAAAAAACCGATCCTACCCCTAGACAACAGTTGGCTTTTCATGGCTTTGCCCATGCCCTATAAGCGAGCCAATCAATCGCGCAGCGACGGGCTGCCGGCCTGTCGAAATCTTCGAGGATCCAATGACAAAAAACACCCATGACAGTGACGTGGCCTTCATCAAGGCCCTCGCCGAGCTGCTGAACGAAAACGACCTGACCGAGCTTCAGGTGAAACGCGACTATGCCGAGGATGACAGCCTGAACGTGCGCGTCAGCCGCAAGCCGCCGCAGCAGGTCATGGCCGCCCCCAGCAGCAGTATCAAGCCGCCCCCGCGCCTGCCGCTGCACCGGCCCCCGCCGCTGCTGCCTCCGCAGCCGCCGCACCTGCCGCTGACGCCGATCCGGCTGATCACCCGGGTGCTGTGACATCGCCCATGGTCGGCACCGTCTACCTGCAGGGTGAGCCGGGCGCGCCTGCGTTCATCTCCGTTGGCGCTTCGGTTTCCGAAGGCGACACGCTGCTCATCGTCGAGGCGATGAAAACCATGAACCACATCCCCGCGCCCCGCGCCGGCACCGTCAAGCGCATCCTCGTCGGCGACGGCGATGCCGTTGAATTCGGTGCCCCGCTGGTGATCCTGGAATAAGGGCCGGACATGTTCAGCAAAATCCTAGTCGCCAACCGGGGAGAGATCGCGCTGCGCGTCATCCGCGCGGCCCGCGAGATGGGCATCCAGACTGTCGCGGTGCATTCCACCGCCGACAGCGACGCGATGCATGTGCGCATGGCCGACGAATCCGTCTGCATCGGCCCGCCCTCCTCCACCCAATCCTACCTCTCGATCCCCGCGATCATCGCGGCCTGTGAAATCACCGGGGCCGAAGCGATTCACCCCGGCTACGGTTTCCTGTCGGAAAACGCAGGATTTGTGCAGGTGATCGAAGACCACGGTCTGACCTTCATCGGCCCCACCGCCGAACACATCCGCGTCATGGGTGACAAGATCACCGCCAAGGACACGATGAAAAAGCTCGGCGTGCCTTGCGTGCCCGGCTCGGATGGTGGCGTCGCATCGCTCGAAGACGCCAAGCGCTTGGGCGAAGAAATCGGCTATCCGGTCATTATCAAGGCCACGGCAGGCGGCGGCGGCAAGGGCATGAAAGTCGCCCAAACCGCCAAAGACATGGAAAAAGCCTTCCAGACTGCGCGGGCCGAGGGGAAATCGAACTTCGGCAATGACGAAGTCTATATTGAAAAATACCTCACCACCCCCGCCACATCGAGATTCAGGTCTTTGGGGATGGCAAGGGCAACGCGGTCCATCTGGGCGAGCGCGACTGCTCGCTTCAGCGCCGCCACCAGAAGGTTTTCGAAGAGGCCCCCGGCCCCTCGATCACCGAAGAGGAACGCGCGCGGATCGGTAAGGTCTGCGCCGACGCCGTGGCCAATATCAACTACATCGGCGCGGGCACGATCGAATTCCTCTATGAGAATGGCGAGTTCTATTTCATCGAAATGAACACCCGTCTTCAGGTGGAACATCCCGTGACCGAGGCGATCTTTGGTGTCGATCTGGTGCGCGAACAGATTCGCGTGGCCGAAGGGCTGCCGATGTCCTTTACCCAAGACGATCTGACCATCAATGGCCATGCCATCGAAGTCCGCATCAACGCCGAAAAACTGCCGAATTTCGCGCCCTGCCCGGGCAAAATCACGCAGTATCACGCCCCCGGCGGGCTTGGCGTGCGGATGGATTCGGCGCTTTATGACGGCTATTCGATCCCGCCCTATTACGACAGTCTCATCGGTAAGCTGATCGTGCATGGCCGCGACCGCCCCGAAGCGCTGGCGCGTCTTGGTCGGGCCTTGGGTGAGCTGATCGTGGATGGTGTCGATACCACCGTGCCGCTGTTCCACGCGCTGCTGGCCGAAGAAGACATCCAGTCGGGTGGCTACAACATCCACTGGCTTGAGCATTGGCTGGAAACCAACCTCGGTAACGCCTGACACCGATGTCGGATCTGACACCAGAGATCCTGCTCCACGGCTATTCCATCGGGATATTCCCCATGGCCGAACACCGCGACGACCCAGAGATTTTCTGGGTCGATCCGCGGCGTCGGGGGTGATGCCGCTCAATGGTTTCCACATCTCGCGCTCGCTCACCCGCGCCATGCGACGCAGCACTTTTCACCACACGATCAACCGCGATTTCGATGGTGTCGTCGCCGGCTGCGCAGACCGCGAAGACACATGGATCAACGCCGAGATCACCGCCCTCTACACCGCGCTGCACCACGCAGGCCACGCCCATTCGCTTGAGGTTTGGGAGGGCACAGCACTGGTGGGCGGGGTCTATGGCGTAACGCTGGGCCGCGCGTTTTTCGGCGAAAGCATGTTCTCCCGCCGGACCAACGCCTCAAAAATGGCGCTGGCGGCGCTGGTGGATCGGCTTCGCCATGCGAGTTTTACCCTCTTTGACACGCAGTTTCTGACCGATCACCTTGCCTCTCTCGGGGCGCAAGAGATCAGCCGCGCGGAATATCACGCGCAGCTCGATGTGGCCAAACGCGGCACTGCACGGTTCGACGCGGGGGTTAGTCAGTTTTCAGGACGTGCTGCAGCGCATGACCCAGATGTCATAGCGAAAATGCTCCAGCGCGTGCAGCGCCGGGGCCGAAGCGATCATCCAGCCAGAAAAAAGCGCGCCGCTGCTGCCCTCTTCGGTGATCTCAAGCGCGGCATAGGCATTGGCCGCCGGATCGCCCGCCGGATAGCGGCAATCGACCATGGAGATCTGCAAATTGCCCAAAGAAAGGCTGTCGCCCTTGGCAATCTCCAGATCGATCGTATCGCCGGAAATCTTGTCCAAAGCGCGCAAAACGCCACCCGTGGCACTGGCGATCTGTGCGCCCTCTTGGGCATGCAGCGGCGCGGCCAGCAAAAGCGCGGCCAAGAGAAGCTTTTTCATTCATCCACCCGGATTGCGTGAAACTTGGGGCCGCACCTCAGGCGCGGCCAACCGATCATTCAGGCTGCCAGGCCTCATAGTCCTTACGCTCGACAGGTTCGGCGCGGCGCAGCGACCCGGCGGGCGCATAGGCCATGGCGGTGCCGGTGCGATTCTCGACATGCGCCTTTTCCCACGGTTTGTGGATCAGCGGCTTGTCGGTTGGCGGCTCGTCCCATGTGCGGTGCAGCCAGCCATGCCAATCGGGGCTCACGCGGCTGGCCTCGGCCTCACCGTTGAAGATGACCCAGCGTTTGCTGTCATCGGCGTTGCGGTAATAGATATTGCCCTGCGCGTCTTCGCCCACCTTGCTGCCCTTGCGCCAAGTGAAAAGCTGGGTGTTCAGCGTCTGGCCGTTCCACCAAGTGACGCCGCGCAGAAGTGAATTGAGAATGCCCATCGAGGTCTCCGTTCCTGTTGTCCGTTATATGCACCATGGAGGCTTTGGCGTCCAGCCTCGCCGCAAAGGAGCTTGGCGCGCGGGCGACCTCTGGCTAGGGTTAGAAAAACGAAAGAGGGCAGCGATGACTGAGGCAAGAGGGGCCGCACCGGCAGCGGCGAAATGTCATGGCATCAATGTGCCCCAGTCGCCCTTTCTGAACGAGACGCGCATCCAGCGGATCAATGCAGGCCGCTACGAGCGCCAAGAGATCGATGGCGCGTTGGCGGTCGTCCGCCCCGGTGACCGGGTGCTTGAGATGGGCGCGGGTCTGGGGCTGGTGGGTGCGATCGTCGCCAAAAAGGCCGCGCCCGAAGCGGTGCTCTCGTTCGAAGCAAACCCAAACTTGATCCCCCACATCCGCGCGCTCTATGCGCTCAACGGACTTCAAGAAAAAATCACTCTTCGAAATCAGGTGGTGATCTCTGCCCCCGACCGGCCAGAAACCCTGCCGTTTCACCTGCGCAACTCTTTCCTCGGCTCCTCTCTCATCGACAGCGACATGCGTGAGACGACGGAGGTTCAGGTGCCCACCGCAAGCTTTGATGACATCCGCCGCAGCTTTAAACCCGACGTGCTGTTGATGGATATCGAAGGCGGCGAGTTAGAGTTTCTGCGCCATGCCGCGCTCGACGGGCTGCGCGCCGTGGTGATGGAATTCCACCCCGAGGCCTATGGCCGCGAGGGGATGCGCGAATGCAAACGCATCCTTGAGCGCGCCGGATTTCGCAAATCACCCGGGCATTGCACCCGGCAGGTTTGGGCCTGTACTTTTGATCCCGCCGAGCGCCCGCCCGTCCCCGAGGGGGCTGGTCGACCGAGATCACGACCTTAGATAATGCGCTGGTCATCCTGCCTGAGGACAGCGGGTTGGTGCAGCCCGCCGGGGTGTTGCACAGCGATGGCCGCCCCTGCCCTCAAGCCGCACTTTGGCGCAACGGTCGCGCGCTGACCACGCCGCCAGAAGCACCGCAGGGCAAGGTGGCTGAGCGCAGGGGCACATGGCTTTGGGGTGGTGTCCTCTGGCTGCATTTCGGGCATTTCTTGGTTGAAAGCACCGCGCGTCTTTGGGCGCTGGATCACCTTGAAGAAGAGATCGACGGCATTCTCTTTATCCCCAAACGCCCCCGAAACGGCGGAGAGGTGGCAGGGTATCAGCGTGATTTCCTTGCCCTTCTGGGCTGCGATAAGCCGCTGGTGAGTTTAGACGCGCCAGCGCAGGTCGAGCGGTTGATCGTACCGGGGCAAGGCTTTGGCCTGGGAAGTTTGATCACCGGCACAGAACCCTACCGCAACACCATCGCCAATCGGTTCGCGCAAGAGATCGCGCCCGAGGGGCCAGAGAAGCTCTATATCAGCCGCAGTAAATTGCCCGCAGGGCGCGGCAATCTGATCGGTGAAGAGGCGCTGGAAACCTATCTGGCGGCGCAGGGCTACACCGTCTTTCACCCCGAGAAACACGGGCTGCGTGAACAGATCGCGGTCTATAAGGCGGCAAGGCAGATCATCGCCGCCGAAGGGTCGGCCTTGCATCTCTTGGGAATGGTCGCCCGGCCCGCGCAGCAAGTGGCCATCGTCGTGCGCCGCCCGTCCTCTGCCACGCGCGGGTTGGAACAGCACCTGCAGAGTTTTGCGGGGATCACCACCGCCACGCTCTGCCACCTTACCCGCTCGTGGAAACCGCTCGGAAAGGCCAAGGCGCGGCTTTGGATGGGGGAGCTTGATATGCCCGCGTTGCAGGATAGCCTACGGGAGACGGGTTTTATCGACGACAGCGGGCCGCTTTGGGCAAACCTTGATCCCGCAGAGGTGCGCGCCCGGCTGGGGGATGACTTTGAACTGGTGCCCGAGAAAGACTAGCCTTCTACCCCCGTGCGCAGCATCGCGGTGACTTCGATCTCAATGCGGTATTTGGGGTCAATCAGCCCGCATTCGATCATCGTCGCCGCAGGCGGGGTCGCGCCAAATGCCGCGCGCAAAAGCGGCCAGCAAGGTTCAAACTCCGTAGCGTCGGGCAGCATGTAGGTGACGCGGACCACATGGGCGAAATCACTGCCCGCCTCTGCCAGTGCCCGCTCAATCGTCGCCAATGCGGCTGCGCATTGCGCTTTGACATCAGCCCCTTCACCGACGCAGCCCGAAACATAGACCATGCCGCCCGCCATCACGGCGCGGCTGTAGCCGATCTTTTCCTCATAGGCGCCGCCCGATGAAATCCGCTTCATGATCATCCCTTTCATGCAAAAGGGCGGACCCTTTGGCCCGCCCTCTATCTTTCTGCCTAGCGTCGCGTCTTAGCCCGCGCTGGCTGGCTCTTTGCTTTCGCTGTCGGCGTGGATCATCAGCGGCTTGGCCTCGGATGTGACGGCCTCTTCGTTGACGACCACCTCGGTCACCGTCTCCAACCCCGGCAGTTCGAACATCGTGTCGAGCAGGATGTCTTCGAGGATGGAGCGCAGGCCCCGCGCGCCAGTTTTCCGTTCAATCGCGCGTTTGGCAATCGCCTGTAGCGCGTCATCGGTGAAGGTCAGCTGCGTGTCTTCCAGTTCGAACAGACGCTGGTATTGCTTGACCAAAGCGTTCTTCGGCTCGGTCAGAATGGTGACCAGCGCGTCTTCGTCCAGATCTTCGAGGGTCGCCAGAACCGGCAGACGACCGACGAATTCCGGGATCAGACCGAACTTCAACAGGTCTTCCGGCTCAAGATCGGTGAAAATCTCACCGATGCCGCGCGCGTCATTGTCACGCACGTCAGCGCCAAAGCCCATGGCTGAACCCTTGCCCCGCGCCGCGATGATTTTGTCGAGGCCCGCAAAGGCACCACCGCAGATAAAGAGGATGTTGGTCGTGTCCACCTGCAGGAATTCCTGCTGTGGATGCTTGCGCCCGCCTTGCGGGGGCACAGAGGCCACGGTGCCTTCCATCAGTTTCAGCAGCGCCTGCTGCACGCCCTCGCCCGAGACATCACGGGTGATGCTGGGGTTTTCGGACTTGCGCGTGATCTTGTCGACCTCGTCGATATAGACGATGCCGCGCTGCGCACGTTCCACGTTGTATTCAGACGATTGCAGCAGCTTGAGGATGATGTTCTCCACATCCTCGCCCACATAACCGGCTTCGGTCAGCGTGGTCGCATCGGCCATGGTGAAAGGCACATCCAGAATGCGCGCCAGCGTTTGGGCCAGCAACGTCTTGCCGCAGCCGGTGGGGCCGATCAGCAGGATGTTGGATTTCGCCAATTCGATATCACCGCCCTTCTGGGCGTGGTTCAACCGTTTGTAGTGGTTGTGGACCGCCACCGAGAGCACGCGTTTGGCCATCGCCTGACCGATCACGTAATCATCCAGCACGCCGCAGATGTCGCGGGGTGTCGGCACGCCGTCGGTCGCCTTGAGGCCCGAGGCTTTGGTCTCTTCTCGGATGATGTCCATGCACAGCTCGACGCATTCGTCACAGATGAACACGGTCGGCCCCGCAATCAGCTTGCGCACCTCGTGCTGGCTCTTGCCGCAGAAGCTACAGTAGAGCGTATTTTTGCTGTCGTTGCCGGAATTATTCGCCATCTCAAACCTTTCAGGTCTGTCGTGTATGTTCGCCCCGAACGTGAGGCTGCGAGATTTGGCCTCAAGCTTAGGCCAGTGACCCCGGCGCTACAATCGCAAAATATGCAGCGCCGGGCCCCTCTATTACTTGTCTTTCTTGTCTTTGCCGCTGGCGGCGGCATCATCGGCCTTGCCACGGCTTTCGACGATCTCATCCAAGTGGCCCCATTCTTTGGCTTCTTCGGGGGTCATCCACAGGTCACGGTCGAGCGCTTTTTGAACGGTTTCCAGCGGCTGGCCGGAATGTTTGACGTAAAGCTGGTACATCCGCTCGCGGGTCCGCTCGATATGGCGGGCCGAGATCAGGATGTCTTCGGCCATGCCCTGCGAGCCGCCCGACGGCTGGTGGATCATCACTTCGGCATTGGGCAGCGCGAAACGCATGCCTTTTTCGCCGCCAATCGCAATGACCGACCCCATGGAGGCTGCCATGCCGCAGATCAGGGTCGAGACCTTGGGTTTGATGTATTGCATCGTGTCATAGATCGACAGACCCGCCGTCACCTCGCCACCGGGCGAGTTGATGTACATGCTGATTTCCTTGGTCGGGTTCTCCGCCTCAAGGTGCAGAAGCTGGGCGACGACCAGATGGCTCATCCCGCTGTGGATCGGGCCGTTGACGAAAATGATCCGCTCTTTCAGCAAACGCGAGAAGATGTCGTAGGACCGCTCGCCCCGGCTGGTCTGCTCAACCACCATCGGGACAAGCGTATTCATATAGGTGTTGATCGGATCGTTCATGCGTGCCTGCCTCAGTTCCTGTTCGCGGGACCATACCCGCAAAACTGTTACCCAGAGATTAGTCCCCCCGGTATGGGGGTTCAAGGGGGCAGGCACGTCAGTTTTCTCTAATCGCCGCAATCACTCCGACGCATCACGCAGGTAGGCGATCAGCGCGTCGATGTCTTCTTCTTTGCGCACACCGGGGAAAGACATTTTCGTGCCTTTCATATAGCCTTTGGGGCTGGCCAAAAACGCGCTCAGCTCACTTTCGGTCCAGACCAGCCCGGCCTCGGCGGCGGCGGCCATCGGCTTGGAATACCGGAACCCATCGACCGCGCCCGCCGGGCCATCCACGATGCCGTTCAGCACCGGGCCGACCCGGTTTTTGGCCTTGGCGCCGATCTGGTGGCAGGATTTGCATTTGCGGAACACCTTTTCGCCGGCTTTGATAAGCGCCGGGTCGGCGGCAGGAGCCTCGGCGACCTCAACCGCCGGTGCCTCGGCGGGCGGCGCTTCGGGGGTGGGTTCGGCGGCTTGTGCCTCTTCGGCCTTGGCGGCGGCTTTGGCGGCGGTTTCTTCGGGCGTCACATCCAACACGGCGGCGCGCATGGTGATTTCGACCGATGGTTTGCAGTCGCTCATGCAGGGCTCTTCTTTAAAGGCCGCAAACTCCACCTCTGCCCGGTCATCGGGTTTGAAGGCCTCCTCATTCGGCAGACGCGCTTCGGCAAAGTTGTCCGAAGAAAGCACGAAATCCTCGTCCACCTCATCGTTGAGATAGAGCAGATAGGCCGTGATGGCATAGACCTCATCATCGGTCAGCGACTGCGCGTTGCCAAAGGGCATCGCCCGATTCACATAGTCGTAAACCGTTGAGAGATATGGCCAATAGCTGCCGATCGTCTTGACGGGACGTGCATCGGACAGGCTGCCCTGCCCGCCCGCCAGCACCGGCCAGCGGCCTGTGCCTTCCCCAAAGACCCCGTGACAGGCCGAGCATTTCTCGGTGTAGATTTTATCTCCGGTCAGCACATCGCCGCTGCCCGCAGGCAGGCCCAGACCGTCGGGGCGCACGTCGATGTCCCAAAGGGCGATTTCCTCGGGCGTGGCGGCGCGACCTAGGCCCAGAGGCTCGGCGGCAATGGGGCTGGCCATGGCGCTGGCCAGCAGCGCAAGTTTAAGAAATCTCGACATTTTCGGCCTTTCCGTCAGCGTCAACAGCCCAAGTTTGGATGCCATTGTTGTGGTAGATCGAATTCTCACCCCGGATCTCGCGCAGGGCATTTTTGGTGGGCTGGACATAACCGGTGCTGTCATGCGCACGGCTTTGCAAAAGCAGCGGTTTTCCGTCCCATTCGAAATCATAGTAGAAACGGTGCAGCGCCTTGGGCGTGCTTGGCCCGTCCATCCGCGCCTGATGCCATGTAATACCGCCATCAAGGGTCACATCAACGCGCGGAATGGTGCCGCGACCCGACCACGCCAGACCGGTGAGCACGGTCGGCCCCGGTCCGTGGGTGATCGGCGCCTGTGGGCTGGGACTGGTGACGACGGATTTCGCATCCATCTCCCAAGTGAAGCGCCGCGCCACGCCATCGGCCATGAGGTCGGTGTATTTGCTGGTTTCTTCACGGTGGTGCCAAGGTTGATCGCCCACTTCGAGGCGGCGCAGCCATTTGACCCACATGTTGCCTTCCCAGCCGGGCACAACCAGCCGCACCGGGTAGCCCTGTTCGGGGCGCAGCGCCTCGCCGTTCATCTTGAAGGCGACAAGGCAATCGTCGAGCGCCTTCTCCATCGGGATCGAGCGGGTCATGGCGGCGGCATCGGCCCCTTCGGCAAGCAGCCACTTGCCCTCGGGCTTGATTCCCGCCTCTTCCAGCACCAGCCGCAGCGGCACGCCGGTGTACATGACGTTATGGATCATGCCGTGGGTAAACTGGCAGCCATTAAGCTGTGAGCCGCGCCACTCCATCCCGGAATTCGCCGCGCATTCAAGGAAGTAGACGTGGTTCTGCCGGGGAAAACGTTTGAGGTCTTCCATGGTCAGCACCAAGGGCTTGTCGACCAACCCGTGGATCATCAACCGATGCTGGGCCGGATCAACGCGGGCAACGCCCGAGTGGTGACGTTCAAAACACAGACCATTGGGGGTGATCGTCCCGTCGAGGTCATGCAGCGGCGTGAAATTGATCGAGCTTACCGGATCGGCAGTAAGCCACTCCACTGTGCGGCGTTTCACATCCGCCTCATGCGGTGATGGCATCCCGTAAGGCGCGGCATCAACGCCGTCGCCCAATTCCTGCATCCACGGATGAATGGCAATTGCCGGGTCCGTCTGGGCGCTGGCGCGGCCCGCCAGCGTCCCTGCGGCCACCGCCCCTGCCCCTGTCAGAAAGGCACGGCGCGATGGCCCAGTTTGGTTTTCGTCGGTCATGTCGTGGCCCTCACATATTCAAATTCATTTTATTGAATTTGTTGGTGCGTGAGAACCCCTATTCTGCTTTTTCTCAGTCTGGCAGAACGATTTCCACTGGCGTGCGTGCGCCATCGGAAACCGTTCCCAATTTAGCGATATGGCTTTCGACCACATCCCAAATCGGCGGCCCTTCGGTGCCCTCGTTGACAGAGGCCCATCCGGCGACGACATAGTTCCGCTGCGGGTCAATCGGCTCACCGGAACTGAGCAAGGTCATGTCGCTGATCCGCTCACCCTGCGGCTTGGCGATGTCCATCTTAAAGCCCATGCCGCCGACGCGCACCATGTCGCCGCCCTGCTGGTAATAGGGGTCGGGGTTGAACAGGTTATCGCCCACGTCTTCCAGTACGACCTTCAGAAACTCCCCTGTCATTTCCGTGCGATAGGCATTGGGATAGGTCATCGAGGTAACGTTAAAGATATCTTCGCGCGTGATGTCTTGGCCCGGCATGATCGACGGCCCCCACCGCACACCGGGGCTCAGCGCGATCTCGGCATCGCGTTCGCTCAGCAGGGCGTCGCAGATGAGGTCATCCCACGTGCCGTTGAAGTTACCCCGGCGGTAGAGCAGCGCGTCGCTTTGCCCCACCACATGTGTCAACTCATCCAGATAAGGCGCGCGCTGCGCGTCGATCAGTTTGGCCACCTCTTGATCGGGGGTGATGAGGTCCGAGAAAATTGGGATCAGCTTGTGCCGGATGCCCATCATTTTGCCATCGCGCACGTCCAGATCCACGCGGGAAACGAATTTCCCGTTCGAGCCAGAGGCGATGATATGCGTCTGCCCCACCAACACCGGTTCGGGCAGCGCGTCATGGGTGTGACCCGACAGGATCACGTCGATCCCCTTGACGATCCCGGCCATCTTCTTGTCGACATCAAAGCCATTGTGGCTGAGGCAGACGACCAGTTCGGCGCCTTGCGCGCGGACCTCGTCGACCATCTCCTGCATATGCTCATCGCGGATGCCAAAGGAATATTCGGGGAACATCCAGCCAGGGTTGGCGATGGGCATGTAGGGGAAAGCCTGCCCGATCACGGCGATCTTCACGCCGCCGCGCTCGAAAAACTCGTAGGGTTTGAACAGTTCCGCAGGCTCGTCCCATTCGCGGTCAAAGATGTTCTGGCCAAGGGCGGCAAAGGGCAGCCCCTCGACAATCTCCTGCACCCGTTCGGAGCCCAACGTAAACTCCCAATGGAAGGTCATCGCGTCGGGCTTCAGCGCGTTCATCACGTTGACCATGTCCTGCCCTTGGGTCTTAAGACAGGTCATCGAGCCGTGCCACGTATCCCCGCCGTCCAAAAGCAGCGCATCAGGCCGGTCGGCGCGGATCGCGTTGAGCACGGTCGCCACGCGGTCAAGCCCGCCCACCTTGCCGTAGGCCTGCGCCTGGGCGACGAAATCATCATAGGTCAGCGCGTAATCCAGCGGCGTGCCGCCGCCGATGCCATAGCGAATGCGGAAATCCTCGCCGGTGATATGGGGCACCTTGCCGCGGTTATCGCCGACGCCGATGTTGACCGAGGGCTCGCGGAAATAGATCGGCTTCAGCTGCGCGTGGATGTCGGTCACATGCATCAGGGTGACATTGCCGAACTTCTCGAATTCCAGAAGCGCGTCCTGATCGAAACGGTCCTGCGCCGCCAGCCGCGCCCAGTTGCCGAAGCCCGAGCCGCCGTAGATGGAGGCCGCAGCCATAGACATTTGCAGAAAATCACGGCGAGACAGCATGTTACGCTCCATCACTTGAAAACAGGGAAAAGTCCCGCCCCCTCGTGAGGGGCGGGATCAGGCCAGGCAAAACGCCCGAATATGATATCAGTTACGCACCGAAGGCGCTTCGACCGACAGGCCGTTGCCGCGGCTGGCGACGTAAAGCTCAAGCGCCACGAACTCGGGGCTGCCGGGGCTAAAAGTCTCGGCTCGGGTGTCACGCACGCAACCCTTGAAACGCGCGTGGCTGCTGTTGAGCTTGGTGTTTTTCAGGCGGTACACCGGAAAGCCGTTGATCTGACCTTGGCTCAGGTGGTCGGCGCGGATCATGTTGCCGTAGTTGTCTTCGTGACAATTGGCGCAGCTCAGCTCAAGTTGACCGTAGCGGGTGTAGTACATCTCTTTGCCCTGTTCCCAAGTGCTTTGGGCCGGGCCGTCGATCGCCACATTGACCGGCATGCCGCGTGACTGGACCGAGATCAGCGCCTCCATCGCGGTCATGTCGTTGCCAGTGTATTTATAAGGCTCTGCGCCCATCTGGTTCTCGCGGCAGTCGTTGATCTGCATCGCAAGCGTGCGTACTTCGCCCGCCTCTTCGTTCCATTTTGGATAGACCGCGCGGACGCCTTCCATCGATTCCACGTCATTGTGACACGACGCGCAGGACTTGCCCTCGCTGCCCTCTGCCGTGTCCCAAGCCGCTTGGGCTTGGTCGACAAAGATCATGCCGGGGTTGTCGAAGTCGTCCATCTGCGTTTGCTGGGTCTCTGCCGAACGAAAGCGCCAGCCAGACATGATTTCCGGCAAAACCCCCTCAAGATGTGCGGGCGCATCGGTCTTGGTCACCATCTCGATCTCGCCGTTGACGACAAGCTCGGCCTCCTCATCGGCCATCCCCAGCATGGGGGCGGCCACCAAAAGCGCCGCGACAGCGGTCATTGCCTTGAATTTCATGTCTTTCCTCCCTGTTCCACGCATGGTGCTGGCTGATGCGGGATCAGCCGACCGTGATGGATTTGACTTCTTCGTAGACAGAACCGTCGTCATCGTACCACGTGAATTTGAAGTCGCCGGCCTCTGGCACGGTGGCGTCAAATTCGAAATAGGGTTGGTCGACATCGCCGGTTCCATCTTCACGTCGATCACGCTCTCGCCGTTGAACTCGGCGGTGAAGCGGTTGATGATCGAACGCGGGATGACGTTGCCGTCGCCGTCTTTGCGCTGGCCCGATTCCATCGGGTGGCTGATAAGGGTCTTGATCGTGATGACCTCACCTGTCTCGGCTTTTTTCGGCACTTTGACGCGAGGGGTTACACCTTCTGCCATTTTGAAAACTCCTGAAAATTGGGGCGCGCGGGCTTAGCCGCCGCAGCCGCCGATTGTGACTTTGATCTCTGCGCTGGTGCGGGCGAATGTGCCGTCTTCCAGCTTGGCGATGGCAACAACGTCTTGGGTCGTGGCCAAACGAATGCGGGTGGAGGCGCTGCGGCTCCCTGCCAAGGGGCCGAAGTTAAAGGTGCCGACGGGCGGTGTCGGGTTGCCAGTGGCCAGCACCATGATCGCGGAAGCACCCGGCGCTTCGACCGAGATTGGCACGGTGTTGCCGTTCTCAGCGATTTCGGGCGCAGTCAGGGTCACGCCGGTGTCGGCCATATCGGCTCCGCCTGTGAATTCCGCGATCAGCTCGTCGACCGTGGCGGCAGAGGCCCCCACGGGCAGCATGGTCAGCGCCACGGCACCAAGGCCGAGGCCGAAAGTTTCACGTCTTGAGAAGTTCATCTCTCATCTCCTTATGCGTCAACGGCGCTCTGCGCCGTTATTCCATTGCCGCGGTGCGCTGACCGCGATGATCTGTCGAGCCTTCCGCCGCCCCTTGGCCGCGACGGGCCCCGCGTTACTCTTTCAACGTGACCAAGAACGCCACGATATCTTCGATCTGCTGGGCGTCCAACAGAGGTGGCAGCGGCTCAGACCCGGCCTTGCCGGTGAAACCATCGCCGGGGCGGATGTACCCGCTTGTCTTGTAGTAAGACGGCATCATCGAGCCTTCGAAGGTCATTTTGCTGTTGGCAACGATGCCGCGCAGCTCTGCCTCGGTCCAGCGGTCGCCCGCCCCGTCAAGCATCGGGCCGATCTCACCTTGGAAAGGCACATCGCTGAGCGCGCCGATCTGATGGCAGGCCACGCAGTTGCCCGCCTTTTTGTTGCCGACGATGGCGGCACCGCTGGCGGCGTCTCCGGCCGTGCCGGTCAAGGATTGTTCAACCGAACCATAGTCATCATAGGTCACGTCGGCAGGTGCCACGGTTTCAGCGGCGGCCAGAACGGGCGCGCCCGACACAATTGCGGCGGCGATCCATCTCATCATCGAAAACTTCCTCCCAGTGCCGATCACGGTGATGTGTGATCCGGTTTACCTGACCCTAAGACAGGGATGCGGCGCGGCGCAACAACAAATTCAAACTTTTGAATAGCTTTACCCGCGCAGCGCCGCTTTTCATCGGTCAATCCGTGCTGCCGTTGTTGCGCTCTTGGATCATCCGCGCGTGGTAGCGTTGGAAATCCTCAGCCCCCTCAAGGGCGTAGCGTTCCTCATTGACCCACGTCAGCATATCCAGCGTCGTGCCCTTGCCAAAGGCACCCGGCATCACTGCCACCGCGGCTTGCGGCGCTGTCGCGCCTTCGGCCACCTCAGGCGGGAGGAACATCATCGTCGGGGTAAAGAGAATCCCCCATTTCCGCGCCATCTGCTTTTCCGAGAGGGTCTCGCCATCGAAATCGGTCACTTCGATATCGCCATGCAAGTTTAGCTGCACAACGAAGTAGTTTTCTTCGATGTAATCGGCGATCTCAGCGGCGGGAAAGACTTCCTCATGCATTTTTGTGCAGTAGATACAGCCGCGCTGCTCGAACATCAGCATCAAGCGCTTGTCCTCGGCCCCGGCCTCCTCCAGATCCTCGCGAAGGTCTTTGAAGGTGTCACGGATCCATGCCGTCTTGTGCAGCCCGTCGTCGCCCAGTTCCGCCGCGGCCAATGGCCAAGCCAGCATCGCTGCCGCCACTGCGGCCCCTATCCTTGAGATAATCATCTTGGCGTCCTCCTCCTTGTTGCGGTTACCCTAACGTCGTGAAGCTGGGGAACCAACGGATCATCGCATCCGCGATCAATTGCACCCCGCCCGTCACGATCAGCACGGCAAAGAGGATCAGCATGACCCCCATCGCCTTTTCGACCTTTTGCACCAGCGCCATATGCCGCGCGGCCCAGTTGAGGAACGGCTTGGCAAAGAGGGCCGCCACCACGAAGGGCGCGGTCATCCCGACGCCATAGGCGAACAACAACAGCCCCCATGCGTGATGTCCCCCATGCCCGACGCTATCATCAAGATCGCCGCCAGCGCCGGGCCCACGCAAGGTGTCCAGCCAAAGCCAAAGGCCAGCCCCATCACATAGGCACCCCAGATCGACGTGGGCTTGCCGCCCCCTCTAACCGCGCTTCGCGGTAGAGCAGCGGCACCTTGATGACGCCCAGAAAATGCAGGCCAAAGACCAACAAGATCGCCGCCGCCACCCAGCTGAGCGGCTCAAGGTATTGCGTAAACACCTGCCCCAAGGCCGTGGCCCCCATGCCCAAGAGCACAAAGATCGTCGAGACCCCAAGCGCAAAGAGCACCGAAGACAGCACCAACCGCCGCTGCGCCCCCGGCGCAATCGCGCCATCGCCGCGCAACTCGGTCACGCTGAGCCCCGCCATATAGCTGAGGTAGAACGGCACCATAGGCAGAATGCAGGGCGTAAAGAAGCTGAGCAGCCCCGCCAGAAGCGCACCTGCATAGGTGATGTCGAACATGTTACCCCCTGCCCGCGCCGACACATGCCGCCGCGCTTGAACAATTCACATATTCAAATTACGTTGAGTGTTGTCCAAACGTCAATCAGGCAAGCCAATGATCCGCACAGTGACCGCCCTGAGCCTCGCGGCCTTTACCGCCCTGCCCGTTTGGGCGGTGGAACTGGTCATGGTCGAACAGCCCGGCTGCATCTATTGCGAACGCTGGGACAAAGAGATCGCCCCCGCCTATCCCAAAACCGCCGAAGGGGAGTTTGCTCCGCTGCGCCGCGTTGATATTTCTGTCGTCGAAGACAGCGTCACCCCCCAGCGCGCGGTGGTCTTTACGCCGACCTTCCTGCTGGTTGAAGATGACACCGAACTGGGCCGGCTCGAAGGCTACCCCGGCGCGGAATTTTTCTGGCCCATGCTGAACATGCTATTGCGCGACAAGACCGATTTCGAGGAACCAACCGAATGACAGCCCTGCCCGTGATGACACCCGACATGTCTGAAGAAGACATGGACCGGATGCTGACCAATGCCGTGACCGCATCGAATTTCCTCAAAGCGATTAGCCATGAGGGGCGCTTGATGATCCTGTGTCACCTTGTTTCGGGTGAGAAATCGGTGAGCGAGTTGGAAGCCCTGCTCTCGACCCGGCAGGCGGCGGTATCGCAGCAACTCTCGCGGCTCAGGCTCGAAGGTTTGGTGACACCGCGGCGCGACGGTAAAACGATTTACTACCGTCTGGCCGATGATCGGCCCCGCAAAATGCTGGAACTGGTCTACGAATTATTCTGCAAGGATGATTGAACTTCTGGGCCAGCCGCTGACCGCCGCCGTCTTGGGTGGATTGGGCGGCGTATTGCTGGGCCTTGCCGCACGTTTGGGGCGGTTCTGTACAATGGGCGCCATCGAAGACCTGCTCTATGGTGGCTCCAGCCACCGGATGCGCATGTGGGGCTTGGCGATCGGTGTGGCGATGCTGGGCAGTTTCACCCTCGGCGGGCTTGGGCTGATCAACATCGACCGCGCCTTTCACCTGACCATCGCTTTCTCTTGGGCGCCCGCGATCTTTGGCGGGCTGATCTTCGGCTACGGCATGGCACTGGCGGGCACCTGCGGCTTTGGCGCATTGGCGCGGCTTGGTGGCGGTGATCTGCGCGCCTTCGTCATTGTCGTGGTCATGGGGCTGGCAGCCTTTGCTGTGCTTTCCGGCCCCCTCGCCCCGGCGCGTGTGTTTCTCTTCCCCCGCCAGTTGAGCGTGGGCCCGCCCGATGGCATTGCCCATACGCTTTCTGCGCTCACGGGCGGGTCGGTGCCAATGATCGGTGTGGCTCTGGGCCTCGTGATCTGCGCCCTCATGCTGAGCGCCCGCAGCTTTCGCAGTGATTTCCGTATGGTCTTTTGGGGCATAATCGCCGGTCTCGCCATCGTCTCAGGCTGGGCGGGCACGGCGTGGCTGGCGCAAACCGGCTTTGGCGCACAGACGCTCATGTCTCACAGCTATGCCGCCCCCGTGGGAGAGACACTGCTCTACGCCATGCAAGGCTCTGTCCGCCCTCTGAGCTTTGGCATTGGCTCTGTCTCGGGCGTCTGGGTCGGCGCTTTCCTCGGCTCTCTCTGGCAAGGGCATTTCCGTTGGGAGGCCTGCGAAGACCCGCGCGAGCTGCGCCGCCAGATATTCGGCGCGGGGCTTATGGGCGCTGGCGCAGTGATCGCCATGGGCTGCACCATCGGGCAAGGCATCTCGGCCATATCGGTCTTGGCCTTCAGCGGACCTGTTACCTTGGCGTCGATCTTTGCCGGGGCTGCGATTGGTCTGCGTCAACTCATCGTCGGATTTCGCAACAACCCGATCTAGCGCGTCATAAAACCGTGACAGTCATCGTGCAGATGGGGGCCAGCCAAGTCACCAGAGGAAGCATGATGACCCGCCGCGAAATTCTCAACGACCCCGCCATCGGCAACAAGGCCGAAGCCTTTGAGGCCTTTGACGACATCCCCACGAACGCGAACCTTTCGCGCACCATCGGTGATGTGATCAACGCCCGCTATGGCCGCCGCGACATCCTGCGCGGCATGCTTGGGGTTTCCGCCACCACAGCACTTTTCGGCACCGCTGCCGCCATCGCCCCGTCCAAGGCCAATGCCGCCACCAGCCGCTATGTCTTTGATGAACTGGCATGGGGCAATGATGAGACCCACCATGTCGCCCCCGGCTATGACGCGCAGATCCTGCTGCGGTGGGGCGATCCGATCACCGCCAACGCGCCCGAGTTCGACGTGATGAACCAGACCGCCGCCGCGCAGCTACAACAATTCGGCTACAACAACGACTACGTGGGCTTTGTGCCCCTAAACGAAGACGGCAGCCGTGGCCTCCTGTGCGTGAACCATGAATACACCAACGAAGAGGTCATGTTCCCCGGCCTTGGCCGTCAGGACAAAGTCGACTTCAAAGGCATGACGCCTGAGTTGATCGACATTGAGATGGCCGCCCACGGCGGCTCGGTCGTCGAGATCGCCCGCGATGAGGTAGGCAAGTGGCAGGTGGTGCGTGATGGCAAGATGAACCGTCGTATCACCCCGCTCGACACCGCGATGACGCTGAGCGGCCCTGCGGCTGGTCACGCGCGGATGAAGACCAATGACGATCCCAGCGGCACCCACGTCATCGGCACTCTCAACAACTGCGCGGGCGGCCTCACCCCATGGGGCACATGGCTCATGGCCGAAGAGAACTTCCACGGCTATTTCTGGACCGACAAGCTGGATGCCGATGGCAATCCCGACATCAGCGGTGCCGCGGAAGAGAAATCTTGGGACCGCTACGGCGTACCGGGCATGTGGTACGCTTGGGGCCAAAAGCACGACCGCTTCAACGTGGATGCCGAACCCAACATGCCCAACAAATTCGGCTGGGTTGTCGAGGTCGACCCAATGGACCCGACCTCAACCCCCGTCAAACGCACCGCTCTGGGCCGTTTCCGCCACGAAGGTGCCGAGACCACGGTCAGCAAAGATGGCAAGCTGGTGGTCTATATGGGCGACGACAACCGCTTTGACTATCAGTACAAATACGTCTCCGAAGGCACCGTTTCCGATGATCCGGCGGCCAATGGCGCTCTGCTGGACGAGGGTACGCTCTATGTCGCGCGCTTTGAGGAGGATGGCACGATCAATTGGCTGCCGCTGGTGCATGGCGCCGGCCCGCTGACCGCCGAAAACGGCTTCAACGATCAAGGCGACGTGATGATCGACACCCGTCTGGCCGCCGACCTGCTGGGTGCCACCCCCATGGACCGCCCCGAAGACGCGCAGCCGCGCGGCGATGGCACGGCCTATATCCTGCTGACCAACAACACCAAGCGCAAGGAAGGCGACACCAACGCCGCCAACCCGCGCCCCGACAGCAGCTTTGGCCATATCATCGAGATCAAAGAGGCCGACGCCGACCACGCCGCCACCAGCGGCACTTGGTCGATCCTCGTGCAATGCGGTGACCCAAAGGTTGCCGAGGTCGGCGCGCAGTGGAACCCTGAGACGTCCGAAAACGGCTGGTTCGGCAGCCCCGACAACGCCGCGATGGACGCCGACGGGCGGCTCTGGATCAGCACCGATCAGGGCAGCAGCTGGGGCAAGACAGGCAAATCCGACGGGCTTTACGCGCTAGAGACCGAAGGCGAGGCGCGCGGGACCTCAAAGCTCTTCTTCCGTTGCCCCGTGGGCGGTGAGATGTGCGGCCCCTACTTCACCGAGGATGGCGAGACGCTTTTCGTCGCGGTGCAGCACCCCGGTACGGACGGAACCAAGGACATCCCCGGCTTTGAGCGGGAAAGCACGTTCGAAGACCCAGCCACCCGGTGGCCCGACTTCGACCCCAAGATGCCTCCGCGCCCGGCGGTGGTTGTCATCACCAAAGAGGGCGGCGGTAAAATCGCCGTCTGATCAGAATTCTATAAAAGTTATTTCAGCATGTAAGATGTGGTGCAGCTTCCCCGGCTGCACCACTTTTTCGTTTCGGCGCTAGGCTCAATCCGACAGGCAAGCGGCCATGTTCTCTGCCATGCCGCGCAGCAGATCGGCATAGAGCGCAGCGCCCGGTTCCAGATCAGCCCCCAGCGGATCGAGCGTGCCGGTCCCGGTGCCCTGCCCTTCGGTCACGGCGGCGATTAGGCCGGGGTTGAACTGCGGCTCGGCAAAGACGCATTTCGCGCCGCTTTCGGCCACCAAGTCGCGCAGTTCAGAAACCCGCGCCGCGCCGGGCGCGCGGGCGTCATTCTCGCTGATGGCGCCGCGTGCTTCGATGTCAAAACGCGCTTCGAAATAGTGGTAGGCATCATGGAAAACGATGAAGGGGCGGTTTTTAACCGGCGCGAGGGTTTCGGCGATGTCCTCTTCCAAGGCGGCAAGCTCGGCCTGCGCCGCGGCGGCGTTCTCACGGTACTGTGCGGCGTTGTCGGGGTCTAGCTCGGCCAGCGCCTCGGCGATCTGGCCCAGCCAAAGCTGACCGTTCTGCGGATCAAGCCAGACGTGGGGGTCAACGCCGCTATGCGCATGAGCCTCATCATGCCCGCGATCGTCATGGTCTTCGTCAGGCGCTGGCGCGTCATGTTCTGCGTTGTCATGCCCTTCGTGGTCATGCTCCTCATCGTCACGCTTCTCGTGGTCATGCTCCTCATGCGCCTCGTCACCATGCGCGTCGTGACCATGCGCTTCGTGATCATCCCCCTTTTCGGCATGCTCCTCCGCCCCGTGGTCTTCATCTCCCTCATCGCCGTGATCATGGGCTTCGAATGTCGCCCCCTCACGGAACGCCAAGACGCGGGTGCCCGGCTGCTCCAGCAAAGCCAGATGGCTCGCGCTGCTGGCCAGAGATTCCAGCGGATCGGCCAGCCAAGGGGTCAGCAACGGGCCGACCCAGACGACCAAGTCCGCCCCGCTCAGCGCCCGCGCCTCGGAAGGGCGCATCGCATAGCCATGTGGTGAACTGCGCGGCGGCACGATGAGGTCAGGCGTGCCAACCCCTTCCATCACCTGAGACACCAGCGCATGGACCGGCGCGATATCCGTGGCGACGGCAGGCACCTCCGCCCAAAGCGGCGATGCGGCAGAGGCAAGAATGGCAGCGGGGAGCGTGAAACGATACATGGCAGACCTTCAAATGTTATAGTATCACCTTGCTAACACCGCTGTTATAACATATCAATACCCAAACGAATTGAGGTCCCCCATGAGCGCCATCGAATTCCGCGATCACGACCATGCCGCCTGTATGCGCAGCACCATGCAGGCCGCCGAAGCACAATGCGCCGCGCGCGGGCTGCGGCTGACGCCCGTACGCCGCCGCGCGTTGGAAATCCTGCTGGCCGAACACCGCGCCTTGGGCGCCTACGACCTCTTGGCCCATCTCTCGGCCGAAGGCTTGGGCGCGCAGCCCCTGTGGCCTATCGCGCGCTGGATTTTCTTGTCAAAGCCGGGCTAGCCCATAAGATCGAAGCGCTCAACGCCTATGTGGGCTGCGTACATCCGGGCGAAGACCACGCGCCCGCCTTTCTGATCTGCCGCAGCTGCCGGTCGGTGGCAGAGGCCGAAACCTCACCCACGAAAAGCCGCCTTGGCGATGCCGCCCGGGCCGCAGGCTTCCGCATTGAGCGCAGCGTGGTCGAGGCCGAGGGTCTTTGCCCCGCCTGTCAGGAGACCGGCGCATGAGCCTGATTGAGACCCGTGGCCTTACCCTGCGCCACGACAGACAAGTCGCCCTGCGCGATGTGAACTTCAACATCGAACCGGGGGAGATTGTCACCATCGTCGGCCCCAACGGGTCGGGCAAATCCAGCCTGCTTCGGGCGCTGATCGGGGCGCTGAAACCGGCGGCGGGCAAGGTGTCCCGCAAACCGGGGCTGCGCATCGGCTATGTGCCGCAGAAGTTGCAGATCGACGCGACCCTGCCGCTGACCGTGCGCCGTTTCGTCAACCTGCCGCGCCGCCAAACGCCCGAAGCGATCCGCGATGCCCTTGCCACCGCCGGTGTGCCGGAATTGGCCGAGCGGCAGATGGTCGACCTCTCTGGCGGGCAGTTCCAGCGCGTGCTTCTGGCCCGCGCCCTGCTGGAGAAGCCCGACCTGTTGATCCTTGACGAGGCGACCCAAGGGCTCGACCAACCCGGTTCTGCTGCGTTTTACCGCCAGATTGAGGCCGTACGCCAAGATTTGGGCTGCGCCGTGCTGATGGTCAGCCATGATCTGCATGTGGTCATGGCGGCGAGCGACCGGGTGCTTTGCCTCAACGGTCATGTCTGCTGCGAAGGCACACCCGAGACCGTGGCCGATGCGCCGGAATACCGCGCATTGTTCGGCAGTGGCACCCAAGGAGCTCTGGCCCTTTACCGCCATGACCATGATCACCACCACCACCATCACGGCGACGCCTGTGAAGGCCACCACCAAGAGACTGAGAATGCTTGACGATTTTATTCTGCGCGCAGCGCTTGCCGGGCTTGGCGTGGCACTGGCCGCCGCGCCGTTGGGCTGTTTCGTAATCTGGCGGCGCATGGCTTATTTCGGCGATGCCACGAGCCACGCGGCCTTGCTGGGCGTGGCCTTGGCGCTGGCGACCGATTTGCCGATCACCGCGGGCGTGCTTTTGGTGGCGCTGGTCATGGCGCTGGTGATCAGCACGCTTTCGGGCCGCAATGTCAGCGCCGATGCGCTTTTGGGCGTTATGGCCCATTCCGCGCTGGCGCTTGGGTTGGTGGCCGTGTCCCTGCTGCCGGGGCAGCGGGTTGATCTGTCGTCCTACCTTTTTGGGGAAATCCTCGCCGTCACCCGATTTGACCTTGCCGTCATTTGGGGCGGTGCGCTGGCCGTGGCGCTGCTGTTGGCGTGGCGCTGGTCGGCGCTGCTGGCCGCCACGCTGAACCCCGATCTTGCCCAAGCCTCTGGCGGGAACCCGAAACGCGAGCAATTGATCCTGACATTGGCACTGGCGATCATGGTCGCCGTGGCCATCAAGGTCGTAGGCGCCCTGCTCATCGCCGCCATGCTGATCATCCCCGCCGCCACCGCCCGCCCCTTTGCCCGCACGCCTGAGACTATGGCGATTTGGGCGATGGGACTGGGCGCTCTGGCGGCGTTGGGCGGGCTGATGGCATCACTGGAATTCGACACGCCGACGGGGCCCAGCATCGTCAGCATCGCGGCAGGTCTCTTTGCGCTGTCCTCGGCCTTTTCGGCGGCGCTTCCGGCGCTGCGCCGCCGGGGCTGACCCCGGCGGCGGGATCGCTTAGCGGTTGATCACCGCATCGGCTTCGATCTCAAGCTTGGCGGCATCCTCGACCAATCCGGCGACGACCACCATCGCCATGGCCGGGAAATGCTTGCCCATGACCTCACGATAGGCACGGCCCACGTCCTTTTGCGCGGCAAGATATTCTTTCTTATCCGTCACATACCACGTCAGACGGGTGATGTCTTCGGGCGTGCCGCCAGCGGCTTCGACCACCTCGCGGATGTTTTGCAACGCCTGTTTCATCTGGCCGATAAAGTCATGGCAATCGAACTTCTGCTCGGCGGTCCAGCCGATCTGACCGCCGACGAACAGGTGACCATCCGCGCTCAGCACGCCGTTTGCATAGCCCTTCGCGGGGCCCAGCCCTTGGGCTGAATGATTTGATGCGACATGTCGTGTTCCTTTTTGTTAACAGTCACACGCCGAGAAATTGATCGGCGATTTGGGAATCGAGCGCGGGCATCGGGCCAGACCAGACCGAGCGGCCACGTTCGAGAATGACGGCGTGATCGGCCACGCGGCGCAGCTCGGCGAGGGATTTGTCCACCACCAAAAGCGCCAGCCCGCTGTCGCGTTTAAGCTGCGCCACAGCGGCCCAGATTTCTTGGCGCACCACGGGGGCCAAGCCCTCGGTCGCTTCATCCAGCAGCAGCAATTTCGGGTTGGTCATCAACGCACGGCCAATTGCCAGCATCTGCTGCTCCCCGCCCGAAAGCGAGCCGGCCGCCTGATCGCGCCGCTCCCCCAGCCGTGGGAAAAGCGCCGTGACCCGCGCCTCGTCCCATGCACCGGGGCGAGCGGCGGCGATGAGGTTTTCGTGCACCGTCAGCGGCGCGAAACAGCGCCGACCCTCGGGCACCAGACCCACCCCGGCCTGCGCGGCCCGGAAACTGGGCAGGCCCGCGATGTCGCGCCCGTCAAAGCGCAGCCCACCGCCATCGTGTTTCAGCATCCGGCAGATCACCTTGATGGTCGAGGATTTGCCCATCCCGTTGCGCCCCATCAGCGCGCAGACCTCGCCCGCCTCCAGCGACAGATCGACGCCAAAAAGCGCCTGCGTCGGCCCGTAGGAGGCGGTGATGTCGTTCAACTCCAGCAAGCTCATGCTGCGTCCTCCTCGCCCAGATAGGCCACCCGGACCTGCGGATCGGCCTTGATCTCGGCCGCCGTGCCGCTGGCGATGATCTGGCCATAGACCAGCACCGAAATGCGGTCCGCCAGTGCGAAAACCGCGTCCATGTCATGTTCCACCAGCAGGATCGGCGCCTCGCGGCGCAGCCCGTCGAGAAAGCCTGTCATCTCCTTAGAGCCGCTGGCCCCGAGCCCCGCCATCGGTTCATCCATCAGAAACACCTTGGGCCGTAGGGTCAGCGCCACGGCGACCTCAAGCTGGCGACGTTGCCCATGCGACAGGTCCGCGGTGCGCTTGGCCGCGTGATCCGCGAGCCCTACCAACTCCAAGGCGCGCATCGCCTCTTCCCGCAACTTCTGCTGCCGCATCACTGGCGCGAAAAAGCGCATCACCCGGCCCGATTGGCCAAGCGCGCCCAGCACCGCGTTTTGCAGCACCGTGTATTCCATCGCCAGCGACGAAATCTGGAACGTTCGCCCCAGCCCCGCCCGCGCCCGCTGCACGGTGGTCATCGGTGTCACGTCCTGCCCGGCAAAATGGACCGACCCGCTGTCCGAGCGCAGCCCGCCCGCAATCTGCTTGATCAGCGTCGACTTGCCCGCCCCGTTGGGGCCGATAAGCGCGTGGATTTCGCCCGTCCGCAGGGTGAGGGAGACATCATCAGTCGCCTTCAACGCGCCAAAGCTTTTGTGCAGGTTGCGCACGTCCAACAGCACATCTGTCATCCCTTCAGTCATGGGCCACCTCCCGTCCGGCAACGAGGCCGATCATGCCGCCGCGCGCAAAGAGCACCACCAGCAACAGCAACAGCCCCAGATAGATGTGCCAGAACTCCGATAGCCCGCCCAAGACATGCTCAAGCAAGATGAATAGCGCCGCCCCGGCCACCGGGCCAAAGAGCCGCCCAACCCCGCCAAGGATCACGAAGATCATGATCTCACCAGAGGTCTGCCACGAGAACATCGTCGGGCTGACGAAACGGTTGAGATCGGCAAAAAGCGCGCCCGCCAGCCCCGTCACCGCTCCCGAGATGACAAAGGCCACCAGCCGCAGCCGGAAGGGCGCGAGGCCCACGGCTTCGACCCGCTCGGCGTTCTGCCGCGCCGCCGACAGCCCAAGGCCGAAAGGAGCCCGCGCCAGACGCCCTGCAAACAGCAGCACCAGCGCCAGCACCGCAAAGGTGATGGCAAAGAAAGTCAGCGGATCAAGCGTGTTGAGCCCCGGAAAGCCGTTGCGCACATAGATCGACAGCCCGTCCTCGCCGCCATATGCGGGCCATGAGATCGAGAAGTAGAACAGCATCTGCCCGAAGGCGAGCGTGACCATGATGAAATAGACGCCCGAGGTGCGCAAAGACAGCGCCCCGATCAGCAGCGCAGCAAGGCCAGAGACCACAATCGCCACCAGCCAGATCACCGGCATCGACTTGGTGCCTTCGATCAGAAATGGGCTCTCCATGATCGGTGTGTAGCTCTGCGCATGGGCGGCGAGAATGCCCATGGCATAGCCGCCGATCCCAAAGAATGCTGCATGACCAAAGCTCACCAGCCCGCCGAGGCCGAGCGCGATGTTCAGCCCCACGCCCGCAAGGGCGAGGATCGCCGCCTTGGTGGCCAGCGTGATGATGAATGGCTCGTCCAACGCGAAAGCCGCCAACGCCGTCACCGGCAGCAGCAGGAAGAGAAAGAGGTTTACGAGTTTTTCGCGCATCATGGCTCAGGCCTCCCCAAAGAGGCCGGTGGGTTTGAACAGCAAGACCCCCGCCATCAGAATGTAAATCGACATGGAGGCGAGCGAGGAGCCGACGGACGTGGCCGCCGAGGCCTCCATGAAATTCGCAAAAAGAGCGGCAGCAGGACCGATCCCAGCGTGTCCGTCAGCCCCACCAGTAGCGCCCCGATCAGCGCGCCCTTGATTGAGCCGATGCCGCCGATAACGATCACCACAAAGGCAAGGATCAGCACCGGCTCCCCCATGCCCACCTGCACCGACTGGATCGCGCCCACCAGCGCACCGGCGAGACCCGCAAGGGCGGCCCCAAGGGCGAAGATCAGCGTGTAGAGTTTGGCGATATCGACGCCAAGCGCCCCGATCATTTCGCGGTCAGCCTCACCTGCGCGGATCTGGATGCCGATGCGCGTGCGGGCGATCAGCAGGAACAGACCTGCAGCAATTACCAGACCGACGCCGATGATCACGAGCCGGTAGAGCGGATACTGGATGCCCCCGGCAGGGTCACCGGGCCGGACAGGGCCGCCGGAATGTCGAGAAACAGCGGGAAGGAGCCAAAGAGAAACCGTGTGCCTTCTGAGAAAATCAGGATCAGCGCAAAGGTCGCCAGCACTTGGTCGAGGTGGTCGCGGTCATAGAGCCTGCGGATCACCGTCATCTCGATCAAGCAGCCCGCCAGCGCCGCCGCGGCCAAGGCCGCCACCAGCGCCAAGAGAAACGACCCCGTCGCCGCCGCAACCGCCGCGGCGGCAAAGGCACCGACCATGTAGAGCGAACCATGGGCGAGGTTAATGAGCCCCATGACCCCGAAGATCAGCGTGAGCCCCGCGGCCATCAAAAACAGCATGACCCCGGATTGGACTCCGTTCAGCACCTGTTCAATCAGCAGGATGAGTGACATTTGGCAAAGCCTCCCGGCGCGCCGGTCGCGAGGACCGGCGTGAAAGCGTTGATACGTCGGCCCCGGCGCGCCAAATCGGCGCCCGGGGCCGCGCGGGATTACATTTTGCAGTCAGCCGCGTAGGCATCAGCGTGATCGGTCAACGAGGGGCCGATCAGCTTGTTGGTATAGACATCACCCTCTTTGACCACTTCGCGCACGTAGTAGTCTTGGATCGGGTGGTTGTTGTTACCAAACGAGAATTTGCCCCGCACGCTGTCGAAATCAGCCTCTTTCAGCGCCGCGCCAAAGGCTTCGGCATCCGACACATCCGCCTTCTCCATCGCGCTTAGCAGCAGGTTCGCGGTATCATAACCCTGACTTGCATAGAGCGACGGCAGACGGTCGTATTCCTCCTGAAAGGCCTCGACGAAGGTCTTGTTGGCTTCGTTATCGAGATCCTTGTTCCATTGGCTGGTGTTCTTGATCCCAAGAGCGGCCTCACCCACGGCCTGAAGGATGCCTTGATCAAAGCTGAAGGCCGGGCCGACAACAGGCAGGTCCACGCCCGAGTTGGCATATTGCTTGAGGAAGGAAATCCCCATCCCGCCGGGCAAGAAGAAGAACACGCTGTCAGCGCCCGAGGCACGGATCTGCGCGATCTCGGCGGCATAGTCGGTTTGACCCAGATCAGTATAGACCTCGCCCGCCGCTGCGCCATCATAGGTCCGTTTGTAGCCCGTCAGCGCGTCCTTGCCCGCCGGGTAGTTCGGCGCCAGCATGAAGGTGTTTTCATAGCCCGTGTCATTGGCATAAGCGCCCGCCGCTTCGTGCAGGTTGTCGTTCTGCCATGCCACGTTGAAGTAAAGCGGGTTGCAGCCTTTGCCCGCCAGCGCCGAAGGGCCTGCGTTGGGTGAGAGGTAGAATTTGCCCTGCGCCGTCGCCGCGGGCACCACGGCCATGGCGAGGTTGGACCAGATGATGCCGGTCATCACGTCGACCTTCTCGGACTGGATCATCTTGTCGGCCAGTTGCACTGCAATCTCGGGCTTGCGCTGGTCGTCTTCGACCACGACCTCTAGGTTCTCGTTCCCGGCCATCTTTGTGGCCAGCATAAAGCCATCGCGCACGTCGATGCCAAGGCCCGCGCCGCCGCCCGAGAGGGTGGTGATCATGCCGACCTTCACCTTTCCCTCTTCGGCCCATGCGCCGCCTGCCGCCAGTGCCGCGACCGAGGCCGCCATCACAAGTGATTTCATCTTCATTTCAGTCTCCCTTGGTTGGTTTGGGCCTCTTTACCGGGCCCGTTCAATTGGGTCGTCTTGCCAGCTTAGCGCCTGCGCCTGATGCTGTCAGGTCACCCGCGCGCGGGTCTTGTATTTTTCGTTATCCCAGAGACGGTTCTCCATCACATCGCGGATAATCGCGACCGCTTTGGAGACATCTTCGGCGTCGATATAAAGCGGCGTGAAGCCAAAACGCATGATGTCAGGCGCGCGGAAATCGCCGATCACGCCGCGGTCGATCACGGCCTGCATCGCGGCATAGCCTTCGTCAAAGCGGAACGACACCTGACTGCCCCGCTCGGCGCTGTTGCGCGGGCTGGCCAGGGTCAGCTGCGGCACGTCGCGCTCGATCTCTTTGATAAACTGCTCTTGCAGCGCGATAGAGGCCGCGCGCAGTTCTTGCATGTCCACATCCGCCCAAAGCTCCATCGCCACTTCAAGCGCGGTCAACTGGATCACCGGCGGGGTGCCGACGCGCATCCGCTCGATCCCCTGTCCGGGCTGGTAGCTCTGCTCAAAAGCGAATGGCTGGCGGTGCCCCAGCCAACCGGCCAGCGCCGGTTGCACTTCGTCGGCCAGATCGGGGCGGACGTAGATGAAGCCCGGCGCACCCGGCCCGCCGTTGAGATACTTGTAGGTACAGCCCACCGCGAACTCGCAGTTGCTGCCCGCAAGGTCCACCGGAAGCGCGCCCGCTGAATGGGCCAGATCCCAGATCATCACCGCGCCATTGGCATGGGCCAATTCGGTGATCGCCTTCATGTCGTGCTTGCGGCCAGTGCGGTAGTCGACCTCGGTCAGCATCACCGCGGCGATATCCTCGCCGATGGCCCCCGTCACCTCTTCTGGCGCCACGGTGCGCAGCTCATAGCCCTGCTCCAAAAGCCCCACCAGCCCCTCGGCCATGTAGAGGTCCGACGGGAAGTTGCCGCTGTCCGACAGGATCACCTTGCGGTTCGGGCGCAGCTTCAGCGCCGAGGCCAGCGCCTGAAAAACCTTGATCGACAGGGTGTCGCCCATAACGACCGAACCTTCCGGCGCGCCAACGATCCCGGCCACCATATTGCCAACGCGGGCGGGCTGTTCCATCCAACCGGCTTGGTTCCAGCCTCGGATCAACATCTCACCCCATTCCGCAGTGATCATCTCCTGCACCCGCGCGGCGGCGGCCTTGGACAATGGCCCCAGCGAATTGCCGTCGAGGTAGATGACGCCCTCCGGTAGGATGAACTGATCTTTTTTCAAAACAGACACTTACAGTGCTCCTCTCACATGCCAAAGCTCAGGGAAAAGCTCCACCTCAAGCATTTTGCGCAGATAGGTCACCCCAGCGGTGCCCCCGGTGCCGCGCTTGAAACCAATGATACGTTCCACGGTGGTCACGTGGTTGAACCGCCAACGCCGGAAGTAGTCTTCGAGATCGACCAGTTTTTCCGCCAATTCGTAGAGTTCCCAATGAGTTGTCGGGTCTTCATAAACCTGTTTCCACAGGGCTTGAACCTCGGCCTTCGGCTGCCAAGCTTGCGGCTCGGGGCTGCCGGCAAGCGACGGCTCCCCCAGCCGCGTGCAAAGCAGATCAATCGCCACCTGATAGAGGCTCGGCTGCTGCATCTCCGCCACCAGCGCCGCATGGGGTTCGGGCGTATGTTCATGCAGTTTGGTCAGCGCCGCGATCCGGTTGCCCAGCAGGTATTCGATCAGACGGTACTGGTAGGACTGAAACCCAGAAGAGGCACCAAGGTGCGGACGGAACTGGGTATATTCGCTCGGCGTCATAGTCCGTAACACATCCCAAGCCGAATTAAGCTGCTCGAAAATCCGTGCCACACGGGTCAACATCTTGAAACTCTGGCGCAATTCCCCTGCCTGAAGCGCCTTTCGGCAGGCGGTCAACTCATGGATCGCCAGTTTCATCCATAGCTCCGAGGTCTGGTGCTGGATGATAAAAAGCAGCCCATCATGCGCCATGTCGAGCGGGTTCTCGGTGGTCAGGATTTGGTCCAGCCCAAGGTAATCGCCATAGGACTTGTCCTTGGCGAAATTCATCTTGGCGCCTTTGGAGGCTTCGTCGAAACTGCTCATGTATCCTCTCTCAGCGCGAAACGCTGGATCTTGCCGGTCGCGGTTTTGGGCAGTTCTTTGATGAAACGAATGTCGCGCGGGTATTTATAGGGTGCGATGGTCGCTTTAACATGATCCTGCAATAGATTGATAGTATTGGCGTCTTCTGGAGTTCCGTCAACCAGAACCACATGCGCCTGAACGATAGAGCCGCGCGCGTCATCCGCGGCGGCCACCACCCCACATTCGCTGACACAAGGATGGCTCAACAGCGCCGCCTCGACCTCCGGCCCGGCGATATTGTAGCCAGAACTGATGATCATATCGTCGTTGCGGGCGGCGAAATGCAGATAGCCATCCTCGTCCATGGTGAAACTGTCGCCGGTGATGTTCCACCCGTCCTTGACATAATCCGCCTGCCGCTTGTCGCCCAAATAGCGGCAGCCGATTGGACCCCGCACGGCCAGACGGCCTACCTCGCCGCGCGGCACCTCGTTTCCGTCCGCATCAATCACCCGCGCCTCATAGCCCGTGACGGGCTTGCCGGTGCAAGCGGCGCGGTGGTCGTCGAAGCGGTTCGAGATGAAGATATGGAGCATTTCCGTCGCGCCGATGCCGTCAAGCATGGGTTTACCGGTCTTTTCCTGCCACTCGTGATAAACCGGTGCAGGCAGCGTCTCTCCGGCGGAAACGGCGGCACGCAGGCTGCTGAGGTCCGCGCCCTCTTCCATCGCCTGCAACATCGCGCGATAGGCGGTGGGCGCGGTGAAACAGACGGTGGCTTTGTACTTCTCGATGATCTCGATCATGTTGGGCGGGCTGGCGGTCTCCAAAAGCGTCGCGGCGGCCCCGAAGCGCAGCGGGAAAACCGCGAGGCCACCAAGGCCAAAGGTAAAGGCCAAGGGCGGCGAGCCGACGAAAACATCCCTTGGCGTGACGTTCAGCACTTCGCGCGCATAGCCATCTGCGATGATCAGAAGATCGCGATGAAAATGCATTGTTGCCTTAGGGTTACCGGTGGTTCCTGAGGTAAAACCCAAGAGCGCCACATCGTCCTGCGCGGTGTCCACCGGCTCGAACTGCACCGGTTTTTCCAGCGCCAACCGGTCCAACTCGGCGTCGTGGTTGCTGGTGCCGTCAAAACCCGCGACCGTTTTGAGGAATTTGGAGGTTTTGGCGCAGGCCGTCATCTCATCCATTAACCGCGTGTCGCAGAGCGCGTGGGTGATCTCGGCCTTGTCGACGATGGCCGCAAGCTCGCCCGCGCGCAGCATCGGCATGGTGTTGACCACAACCGCCCCCGCCTTGGTCGCCGCCAACCAGCAGGCCACCATCGCAGGATTGTTGGCCGAGCGGATCAACACCCGGTTGCCGGGTTTCACCCCCAAATCCTCGACCAGCGCGGAAGCCAGACGGTTGGTCCAGTCAGCCAGTTCCTTATAGGTTCGACGCCGCCCGTTGCCGATCAGTGCGGTGTGGTCGCCAAACCCTTTTTCCACCATCTTGTCAGTGAGTTCGACGCCGACGTTCAGGCGATCGGGATAGTCGAAGCGGTCCAACAGCAAGTCCGGCCACTGGTCGAAGGGCGGCAGGTTTTCACGGGCGAAGGTGTCTTCATGTCCGGTCGGGTGCAGCTTCATGACATGGCTCCCAAAGTCTGGCGGGCGATGACAATACGTTGCACGTCCGACGCGCCCTCGTAAATGCGCAAGGCCCTGATTTCGCGGTAAAGTCGCTCCACTGCCTCGCCATTGCGCACGCCGTCGCCACCGTGCAATTGAACGGCCTTATCGATCACCTTTTGCGCCTGATCCGTGGCGAAAAGCTTGGCCATCGCCGCCTCGCGGGTGACGCGCGGCGCGCCGCTGTCTTTGGTCCAAGCGGCGCGGTAAACCAGCAAAGCGGCGGCATCGACGTCAAGCGCCATGTCCGCGATATGGCCCTGCACCAGTTGCAATTCGCTCAGCGGCGCGCCCTGCACCTGACGGCTGGTGACGCGCAAAAGCGCCTCGTCCAGCGCACGGCGGGCAAAGCCGAGGGCGGCGGCGGCGACGGTGGAGCGGAAGACATCCAGCACCGACATGGCAATGGCAAAGCCGCGCCCCGCCTCACCCAGAAGCGCCGAGCCGGGTAGTTTCACGCCATCGAAATGCAAGGTGGCCAGTGGATGCGGCGCCATAACCTCTAGCCGTTCCTCGACCCTAAGCCCCGGTGTGTCGGCGGGCACGATGAAGGCCGACAACCCCTTGGCGCCCGGTGCCTCTCCGGTGCGGGCGAAGACGGTGTAGACATCCGCGATGCCGCCGTTGGAAATCCACGTCTTGCGCCCGTCGAGCACATAGCCGTTGCCGTCTGACGTGGCTGTCATGGTGGAGTTTGCCACGTCTGAGCCGGACTGCGGCTCGGTTAGGGCAAAGGCCGAAATCGCCTGTCCCGAACGGGTCTTGGGGAGCCATTCGGCCTTTTGCTCATCACTCCCGAAAAGTGAGATCGCGCCGGTGCCAAGCCCTTGCATAGCAAAGGCAAAATCCGCCAACCCGTCATGGCGCGCCAGCGTTTCGCGGATCAGGCAAAGGCTGCGCACATCAAGCACCTCGTCCCCCTCCGCGCCGCTGTGGCGCAGCCAGCCGTCTTGGCCCATCATCGTCACCAGATCGCGGCAGGCCCCATCGGTGTCGCCGTGATCCACGTTCTTCAACTCGCGTGCCGCCCACTCGTCCAGAGCCAGCGCCAACTCCTTGTGGCGCGGCTCAAAAAAGGCCAGTCGAGAAAACTTTTGTCAGCCATGGTTTACGCCTCCCCGCGTGTTTATCTTTTGGCTATTCGTATCTCAGTCCCCTTCGAAGACCGGGCGTTCCTTGGCGACGAAAGCGTTGTAGGCGCGTTCAAAATCGCCCGTTTGCATGCAGATCGCCTGTGCTTGCGCCTCGGCTTCGATCGCTTGTTCGATGGACATCGCCCATTCTTGGGCCAGCATCGTCTTGGTCATCATATGCGCGAAATTCGGGCCGGCTTGGATTTTCTGCGCCAGTTTAAGCGCCTCATCTTCCAGCGTCTCACCTGTCACCAGCCGGTTGTAGAAACCCCAGCGTTCCCCTTCTTCGGCAGACATGGCGCGCCCGGTGTAGAGCAGTTCGGCCGCCCGTGTCTGGCCGATGATGCGCGGCAGGATCGCGCAGGCGCCCATGTCGCAGCCCGCAAGGCCTACGCGGGTGAACAAAAAGGCGGTCTTGGCCTCTGCCGTTGCCAGCCGCAGGTCCGAGGCCATGGCGATGATCGCGCCCGCGCCCACGCAGACACCATCGACGGCGGCAATGACCGGCTTGCCACAGTTCACGATGGCCTTGACCAAATCGCCGGTCATACGGGTGAAACGCAGCAGTTCCTTCATGTTCATGCGGGTCAACGGACCAATGATATCATGCACATCTCCGCCAGAGCTAAAGTTACCGCCATTGGAGCCGAAGATCACCACATCGACATCATCGGCATAGACCAGATCGCGGAACCAGTCGCGCAGCTCGGCGTAGCTGTCGAAGGTCAGCGGGTTCTTGCGGTCAGGCCGGTCAAGCCGCACGGTGGCGATCCGGTCTTTGATTTCACATTGGAAATGCGTCACATCACTGCGCATTGGCTTTTTCCTTTTCTTCCGTTTGGGCGGCGAAAGCCTGCAGGCGGGCCGCCATGGCGCGGGCTTCCTCGGAGGAGATTCCGCGCAGTTTTTCGTTGATCCAGTCTTCATGCGCCTGCGCTTGGCGGGCGAATTGCGCCGTGCCCGCGGGGGTCAAGCGCAGCATCATCGCGCGGCGGTCGCCGGGGACCGGGATGCGTTCGACCAGCCCCTCCTCGCTCAGACGATCGGCGATGCCGGTGACATTGCCGTTGGACACGCGCAGCACGCCCGAAAGCTGGCTCATCTTCAGCCCTTCGGGATGGCGCGAGAGGGCCGACATCACGTCGAACCGCGGCAGCGTCGTGTTATGCTCACGCCGCAGCGTATCGCGCAATTCCTGCTCCAACCCGCGCACGACTTTCAGCAGCCGCAGCCAGAGGCGCACGCGATCCTTGGCCACGTCGCTCATACTTCGCCCCCCGATAGCGCCAGCGCGTGGCCGTTGACCGAAGCCGCGGCGTCCGACAGCAGGTAGAGCACGGCACCGGCGACCTCGGAGGTTTCGACAAAGCGGTTCTGCGGGCTGGCGCGTTTCAGCAAGGCGCGGGCCTCCTCGGCGCTTTTGCCGGTGGTGGCGGTAATATTCTCGACCGAGCGTTCCAAGAGCGGCGTGTCGATGAAGCCCGGGCAAATCGCGTTCACGGTGATGCCCGTGCGCGCCAGTTCCAACGCCAGCGCGCGGGTCAGACCGACGACCCCATGTTTCGCCGCGACATAGCCCGCAACGTAAGGATAGCCCTTGAGCCCCGCGGTGGAGGCCACGGCGATCAAACGCCCCTGCCCGGCGTCTTTCATCTCCGACAGCGCGGCCTGCCAGACGTTAAAGACGCCGGTAACGTTCACCGCCATCATATCACTCATGTCCTGCGCTGTGATCTTGTGGAAAGGCGCGGAATGCGCCGCCCCCGCATTGGCGATGACGCCGGTGATCGGGCCATTCTCGGCGCGGGCGGCGGCGAAGGCCGCTTGTACGGCATCCGCATCGGTCACGTCGCAGGTCTGAAACGGCAGGCCCTGCTCGCGCAGGGGTGCTTCGCGGCGGCCCATGATCGTGACCTTGGCGCCGGTCCCGGCCACCGTATGGGCGATCTCGGCCCCTACGCCGGTGCCGCCGCCGGTGATGACGATATGGCTCATACTTTCTCCATCTCCGCCGCGCGGTCTGCCAGACGCCATGCCTGATCGCGGCCCGGGCCGTAAGGCAGCGGCCAAGCGGCGTGGCGGTCGCCGATGGCGGCGGCGGCGTGCAAGGTCCAATAGGGATCGGCCAGATGTGGCCGGGCAAGGCAGACCAGATCGGCACGCCCCGCCATCAGGATCGAGTTGACGTGGTCGGCCTCATAGATGTTGCCCACGGCCATGGTCTTGATGCCGCCATCGTTGCGGATGCGGTCGCTGAACGGGGTCTGGAACATGCGGCCATAGACGGGCTTGGCCTGTTTCGAGGTCTGGCCTGCCGAGACGTCGATGATATCGGCCCCCGCGTCGCTGAACATACGGGCGATTTCAACGGCTTCGTCGGGGGTCACGCCGTCTTCTTCGACCCAATCGTTGGCCGAGATGCGCACCGCCATCGGCTTGCCCCCGGGCCAAGCGTCGCGCATCGCTTTGAAGACCTCAAGCGGGTAGCGCATGCGGTTTTCAAGACTGCCGCCATAGGCATCCTCGCGCTGGTTCGACAGCGGCGAGATGAAGGACGAGATCAAGTAGCCGTGCGCGGCATGCAGTTCGACCATGTCGAAGTTGGCCCGCTCGGCCATGCGGGTGGCTGCGACGAATTCGTCGCGGATCGCGTCCATGTCTGCGCGTGTCGCCGCTTTGGGCAGGGCATTGTTTTCCGACCACGGGATCGCGGAAGCCGAGATGATGTCCCAGTTGCCCGCCTTGAGCGGCGCGTCCATCTCTTCCCAACCCAGTTGGGTGGAGCCCTTGCGGCCCGAGTGGCCAATCTGGCAGCAAATCTTCGCCTCGGTTTCGGCATGAACGAAATCGGTCAGGCGCATCCACGCGGCCTCGTGCTCGGGTGCATAAAGGCCCGGACAGCCCGGCGTGATGCGGCCCTCGGGCGAGACGCAGGTCATCTCGGTATAGACCAGCCCCGCGCCGCCCTTGGCGCGTTCGGCGTAATGCACGAAATGCCAGTCGGTCGGGCAGCCATCGACGGCCTTGTACTGCGCCATCGGCGAGACGACGATGCGGTTTTCAAGCTTCATGTCACGCAGTTGAAACGGCGCGAACATCGGCGCGCGGACGGGGCCATTGCTGTCGGCACCCGCTTGGTCGAGGAACCATTTCTCGGCTCCTTCCAGCCACTTGGGGTCACGCTCGCGCAGGTTTTCGTGGCTGATCCGCTGGCTGCGGGTCAGCATGGAATAGTTCAACTGCACCGGGTCCAGATCGAGGTAACGCTCAACATCCTCAAACCATTCGACCGAGTTGCGCGCCGCCGATTGCAGACGCAGCACTTCAAGGCGGCGGGCTTCTTCGTATTTCTCGAACGCCGTGGTCAGGTCTTTGTCGTCGCTGACATGTTTCGCCAGCGAGATCGCAGATTCCAGCGCCAGTTTCGTCCCCGACCCGATCGAGAAATGCGCCGTGGCCGAGGCATCGCCCAGAAGCACGACATTCTCGTGGCTCCACTTTTCGCAAAGCACGCGGGGGAACTTGATCCAAGCCGAGCCGCGGATGTGGCTGGCGTTGGTCATCAGTTTGTGGCCGTCGAGGTGGTCCTTGAAGATCTCTTCGCAGATCGCGATGGTCTCTTCTTGGGTCTTTTCACCAAATCCATAGGCGTCAAAGGTGTCTTGGCTACATTCGACGATGAAAGTCGCCGTGTCTTTGTCGAACTGATAGGCGTGGACCCAGATCCAGCCTTTGTCTGTCTTTTCAAAGATGAAGGTAAAAGCGTTGTCGAATTTCTGATGCGTGCCGAGCCAGACGAAGGGGCAGCGGCGCACGTCGATGTCTGGTTTAAAGGTTTCTTCGAATTCCATCCGGGTTCTGGAGTTCAGACCGTCGGAGGCGACCACCAGATCGTAGTCATCCATGTATTCGGAGGCATCCTTGACCTCGGTCTCGAACTGCAGGTTCACGCCCAACGCGCGCGCCCGCTCTTGCAAGATCAGCAGCAGCCGCTTGCGCCCAATACCGCAGAAACCATGGCCGGTGCTGTGGATCACGTTGCCCTTGTGGTGCAGGGCGATATCGTCCCAATAGGCGAAATGGCTGCGGATTTCGCGTGCCGAGACGGGGTCGTTAACCTCAAGATTATCCAGCGTTTCATCCGACAGCACAACGCCCCAGCCGAAGGTATCATCGGCGCGGTTGCGTTCCAGCACCGTCACATCGGCCTCGGGCTGGCGCAGTTTCAGCGAAATCGCGAAGTACAGCCCCGCAGGACCGCCGCCAAGACAGATTGCACGCATCGAAATTCCCCTCTGGTTCGCTTTGGAACGGAGCCTAGGCTGAGTCGCTTTTTCATTCAAGGATAAATATTTTATGCTTGAAGTAATCGGGCAGTCGCACGGCTGACAGGGCATCGGACGCATTGAACCCGCAGCCCACAGGGCCTATGCCAGACGGAAATTCACGACGAGAGGCGGTGCGATGACCGATGTAAGCAAAGCAGACTGGCTGGCGGTTGAGGTCCAAGACGCGCGGTTGCAGGTCTGGGCGATGCAGGGCGGATCGGCGCTAGAGACCGCCACGGCGGAGTGCGACCCGGCGGGCCTGACCAGCGCCTCGGCCTTTGACGCCGCGCTCAAGACACTCACCGCGCCGTGGCAATTGCCGCGTTTGCCGGTCTTCGTGGCGGGCCTGCCCGTAGGCTGGACCGACGCCGCGCCCCGCATGGTGCCCTGCACCGCCACTGCCGAAGGTGCGACGCCTCTCCCCACGGATAACTTCGACCTTCAGGTCATCCCCGCCCTGCGGCAGCAAAGCCCCAGCGGGCTGCTACGAGGGGCCGAGACACAGATCGCGGGCTTTCTGAGCCTCAACAAAGACTGGGACGGGGTGATCTGCTTGCCAGGCGCGACTTCGGTCTGGGCGCAGATCAGCGCGGGCGAAGTGGTGAGCTTTCAGACTTTCCTGACCGGGGAATTGCTGGACCTTTTGGGCGACGGCACCCCAGCCGAGGGCACGGCGCTGGACGACACGGCCTTTGACGATGCGCTCAGCGATGGGCTGTCGCGGCCCGAGCGGCTGGCGGGGCGTTTGGCCTCCATCCGGGCTGATCTGGCTTTGAACGATATCCCGCCGCCCACGGCAGAGGCGCGGTTGGCTGGCACGCTGATCGGCGCGGAACTTGCGGCGGCACGGGCCTATTGGCTGGGGCAAACGCTGGCGGTGATCGGCACGGGCGGCGCGGCGCAGCTTTACCTGCGGGCCCTGACCCAGCAGGGCGCCCCGGCGACAGAGTCCGAGGGCAGCCGCATGGCGCTGGCCGGAATTTGCGCGGTGCGGCGGGCAGCAAAGGGGGCTAACCCCTACGCGTCAGTCTTTCTTTGGCCCGTCGGTCTTTTTCTGCATGTCCAGATTGACGAGGTCTTCGAGCATATCCAGCAGGTCTTCCATCCGCTGCTTGCCGAAACGGGCCTCGAAATCGGAAAACAGCGCCGCGGCATCGCCCGCGTGGTCTTGTAAAATCTGTTGGCCCTGATCGGTGATCGTGACGATGGACTTGCGCCCGTCGTCCGGATCGCTGGCACGGCTCAGCAGCCCCTCTTCCTCCATCGCGCGCAACATGCGTGTCAAGCTCGGCAGCAGCAGACAGGCTTGCTGCGCCAGTGCTGTCTGCTCCATCGGGCCAGATTCCTCGACGACGCGCAACACGCGAAACTTCTGTTCCGAGATGCCGCTTTCGTTCAGGATTTCCCGGATCGGCCCCATCACCCTTTCCCGCGCGCGCAAAAGCGCAATCGGAAGGGAGCGGGCAGTGCGGCGCAGGGGGCATTGTGGCCATTCTTGACGGTTTCCTGATCGCTACTTACCAAGTCAAAGAGCGCCCAAAAGGGCGTGACGATCACCATAACCGCTGCGGCATCATTCTTGAAGAGGCCAAGCCGCGCGGAACAACAGTGAGACAATACAACAACATGGGGCACAGATCACGTATGACAACCAAGATTATAGGCCAAAGGAGCCGCGGATGAACTGGGAGGATTTCCGCCAGTGGGGCCGCCGTGCGGCCGATTGGGCCGCAGACTACCACGCGGGCCTGCGCAATGAACCCGTCCGCGCACAGGTCGCCCCCGGTGCCGTGCTCTCTGCCCTGCCCGACGCCCCGCCCGAAGGGGCCGAGGCGATGCAGGCGATTTTCGACGATTTTGAGCAGACCATCATGCCCGGCATGACCCATTGGCAGCACCCCGGTTCTTTGCGTATTTCCCGGCCAATGCCGCGCCTGTCTCGGTGCTGGCGGAATATTTCGTCTCTGCCATCGCGGCGCAGTGCATGCTGTGGCAAACCTCTCCGGCGGCGACAGAGCTGGAAACCCGCGTCTGCGATTGGATGCGCCAAGCGATCGGTCTGCCCGATGGGTTCACCGGCGTGATCCAAGACAGCGCCAGTTCCGCCACGCTTTGCGCCGTGCTGACGATGCGTGAGCGGGCATTGGATTGGCAGGGCAACAAGGCAGGTCTGTCGGGCCAGCCGCGCCTGCGGGTCTATTGCTCGGCAGAGGTGCACACCTCGGTCGACCGCGCCATTTGGATTGCGGGGCTGGGCGAAGAGAACCTTGTGCGTATCCCTACCCACGGCCCAACCCGCGCGATGGATGCCGATGCCTTGCGCGCCGCCATCGCTGCCGACCGCGCGGCGGGGCATCTGCCGGCGGGGATCATCGCCTGCACCGGCGGCACCAGCGCGGGTGCCAGCGATGACATCGCCGCCGTGATGGATGTGGCCGAGGCCGAAGGGCTCTACACCCATGTCGATGCCGCATGGGCCGGATCAGCGATGATCTGTCCAGAGTTCCGCGCCCTTTGGGCCGGGGTCGAACGCGCCGATTCCGTGGTAATGAACCCGCATAAATGGCTGGGCGCGCAGTTTGATTGCACCACGCATTTTCTGCGCAATCCTGACGATCTGGTCCGCACGCTGGCGATCCAGCCGGAGTATCTGAAGACCCACGGCGCGGATGGGATTGTGAACTATTCCGAATGGTCGGTGCCTTTGGGCCGCCGCTTCCGGGCACTGAAACTATGGTTCCTGATCCGTGCCCATGGGCTGGAAGGGCTGCGCGAGATGATCCGCAACCATGTGACATGGGCGCAGGACTTGGCCGCACGGCTGGAGGCGACGGAAGGGTTCGAGATCGTGACCCCGCCAATGCTCTCCTCTTCACCTTCCGCCATTTGGCGACCGCAGACCTTGAGGCGCATAACCAAAAGTTGCTCAATCGGATCAACGACGATGGGCGGATCTACCTGACCCAGACCCGCATCGACGGGGCTTTGGTGATCCGCTTTCAGGCAGGCGCCTTCACCGCCACAGCCGAGGATGTGGCCATGGCCTATGACGTGATCACCAAACTGGCTGAAGCCAATGTTTAAGGCGCGATCAGGCTGACGCACGGCATGGCGCGGATGACTTCGACATCCGCGTCATAAAGCGCCGTCATCCGCTCGACCAATTCCTCGGTCCAGCCGGGCATGTCGAGTTCTTCCTCGATCTCTTCTTCCAGCGCGTATTTGTCGAGAAACGCTGTGATTACCCTCCGTTTCTGCGCCTCGGACATCTCTGGATGGGTGTCGAGATAGCTGCGGAACCGCCGCATCCCCTCTTCGGACATGATGGCGTGCAGCAGATCAAAGCCGCCTTTGATCTTGGTCTCCGGCTCCAATCCGGCCATCTCGCGGATGATCTGCGCCCAGATCAGCGGCGTGTCTTCGTTGCACCAGACCGTGATCGGAATGCCCGGCGCCGCTTCGCGCAATTGGGCAATCGTCTCAGACCAGCGCAGGTCTTCCGGCCCCCGCTCCCCCAGAAGGCCGCCGAAGTCTTGTCGGCCGCTTTGTCATAGAGCACCGGCACCAGCGACGCGGGGTTTCGGATCGCCATAAAGATGCGATCTCGTCCTCGGGGAACAGCTGCGCCATGCGCAACATCCGAACGGCGGCGGCGGGATAGAGCACCCCCTCTTGCAACGCCGTGGCGGGCGAGCGAAAGAAATTCGCATCCGACAGGATCACCCGGCTGGCTGTGCCCTCATCAAGAATCGCATCAAGCAGAACATCCCGCGCCACCTCAGAAGGCTCTGCCTTGTGCATCGCGTTGAGCGTATCGCGAAACAGATTGCGATAGGTGCTGGGCCCGGGCACTTTGACGCCGGTTTTGGCAAAATCATCCTGATTGCGCAGCAGGCATTTCAGCAGCCGCTCGTCTTCCGTGAAATGAACACCTGTGTGCAAAACGAGTTGCATGATACTCCGCTCAACCTTGAAAATCTTGGCGATGAATAGCCCGTCCCGCGCCGCGTGTAAAATCCGAAAGAAACTCTCATTTCCCCTCTTGCACCCCCCGCGCCATTTCTCTAAATGAGCCCTCAGTGCCCCTATAGCTCAGCTGGTAGAGCAACTGATTTGTAATCAGTAGGTCCGCGGTTCGAGTCCGTGTGGGGGCACCACTTAATCCTTAAAATTCAGACCTTTGGCGCTTCGTCCGAATTTGGCCGTCCGACCGTCCGAACCCGTCCGAGTCGGACGGCGGCCATTCATATCGCCAGCATCCCAGTTGCCAGCTGTCGACAGGGTCGACACATGCGATGATGTGGGCCTTCGGATTTGAATGCAGTCCGGCAGGTGATGCACGGCCGCTGGGATAACTTCTCGTCGCGTGTGAGACGATTAATGAATGCAAAAGCCCGCTCTTCAGTTTTATAAACACTGCCTACAGGTCGCCCATTCTTATGCACCTGCCAACCTTCACCGCATCCAATTACGTCAAACATGAGTTCCTCCAATAAAGCTATCAGGCTCGCCCGCTACGTTCGTGCTGTGGAGCTGGTTTTCCGAAAGGATCAGGCCATTGCGGATCGACGCCAGTCTGCCCCTTGATGACAAGAGACACTGCATCGCGCATGAGCGCCATGAAAATCTGCTTCGCACTCTCGTCTTGGACGAATGCCATCTGGATCGAGCCCAAAAACAGCGCGCCATCCATGGTCTTTGGCAATGCGTAGTATGCGACCCATAGATCACCTTCGACACGCATCGCCAGCCTGCCCATTTCCTGTTTCTGGTTCATGCTTTTTTCCTCAGGCTTAGTTGGTTTTAAATAGATGGGGATGGATTTGGCGCGCTGACCGTTCGATCCATGGGGCTCGATGCGTGATACAAATGCGCCAAATCTGCCAGCGGATGAAATTCGCGCACCTGAACCGTGCGAAATATGGCTTGCGATAGTATCCACCGTTTTCAATAGAAATTAGCCTCGCCGTGGGCAGCTTCTTTCTGATGCTTTTAGGGATCATGGTGCCTCCGGGGCGGGTCCAGACGGGTCGAAAATCTCGGCAATCGCCATGTGCTCGGTAGCTTGGCGTTCAAAGGTCGCCAACTCCTCGGCCGTCGCGTCGGCTGGGGCGGTGCCTTTGATATAGCGCCGCCAATCGGCCGCATGGTTTCTAAGAGCATTTGCGACGATTTGTGCCTGTTCTGGTTCTAGGCTGAATTGGGTCATGCTTTTTCCTCTTGGTTTCAGCTGGCCGCTGGATTGATGCCACCGCACGCGCGGCCGTGTGGAATGAGGGTGGCATGTAGATTTCGCCCAGCTGCGGATCGAGCGCGGCCGAGTTGCCCAGGACATCACCGACATCCTCTTTTGTGCTGCCGCCGGCGCGGGACCAAACCCCGAAGATTCGACGCAGATCTCGGAATTGGAGACTTGCGAGACCTGGCACAGACTTGGACGCCAGTGCGCGTATCGCGGCCCAGCGTTTTCGGAAGAGATCGCCAGAATAGGGTTGCCCGGTCGCCTCATCGATCAGCAGGTAAGTGCGATCTTCACCTTCGACTGGTAGCTGCATGCGCAAGTAAGGCTGCGCCTCGGGGTGTATTGGCATCACGCCATAGTTCTCGCGCTTGGATCGGATCAATTCCCAGATCATCACCGGCGCATCGATGCCCGCCACCTCAACCTCACGGAAATGAGCAACCTTGGCATTGATGACGTCAGTCTGACGTTGCGCCTGGAGGGTCGCCAGAACAATTCCGCAGGCAACGGCATGATAACCCAAAGACTGCGCAGCCTGCACCAGAGCATCAAACTCTGCCCAGGTGGCCGTGCGGTGCCGCTTGCGGACCGCTTTCATCTTCAGCTTGAAACAAGGGTTGGTATTTTCGGCACGCCAGCCCCGCACTTCGGCGTGGCTCATGAGGATCGAAAACATGCGGATCAAGGCTAAGGCCTGCGCCGGACCCGAAGCAGAATATACGGTCTCGTACCAAGTGCGGAGGATCGGCTTGGAGAAGTCCACGACGTTGCTTGGACCCCACTTTGTTTCGATCACGGCCAAATTGATGGCGTAGCTGCGCCGGGTCGCATCGGAGAGTTCCTTGAACGCTACGGAATGCCGATAGTCGGCTATCAGAGCATCAATCGTCCTGCCGCCGCTGCCGCGCGCTGGCGCGGTGTCACCGCGGCGCCTCCGATCAACGTCATCATTCAGGCGCTTGGCCTCACGGGCTGACCAGGTCGGACGATCGCCATTGAGCTCGACAGGCTGAAAGCCAAGTTTCCGAGCGGATGCATTCGGCTCCCACCACACCCGCCACCCGCCATCGGCGCGACGGCGCTGGCGCAGGCTGGCGATCTTGTCGGTGATGGGTGCCGCGCCACTCATGCCCGACGCGCCTCCTCAAGCAGCACCACATTTGGTCCGCCCACGAAGGGATCGTCGGAAGTCGGCCGGCATTGCAGATCAACCCAAGACGTCACCGCATCCTTGCGCCATTTCAACGGCCGCAAGCAGGTTGGCATAGGCAGTGGAAAATCGTGGTCACGCTCAAGACGCGGACGCGCTTGTAGGAATGCAGCGCCGTCGGAGAACCCGGTAAGCGCCGCGACATCAGCGGCGGTTATGAAAGTCACTGCCCCTTCCTTTCCTGAACATCGCCCCAGCGTTGCAGCGAGACCGAAAAGTCGTCTTGCGTTTCCGGGTGGTTGCGTGGCTGGGGGCGCCGAGGTGGCACCAGCAGGAGAACCACGGCCAGCGCGGCCGACAAGACTGTCACCCCGCCGATCGCTGTCAGTATGTCTCGAATGAGTTCCATGTCTTTGCCTGATGGTTTACCGGACAGTGTCGCCAGCCTGTCGGGCTTGTGGGTTGTGAGGGCGGTCGAGCAGACCCGCTGGCGACCCCCGGCAGAAAGTCTATGCAGACGCCTGACGCTTCATTGCGTCGGCAAGCCCTTGCGCGAAGCGGGCAGAATTCTGCATTTGAAGGCTAAGGGGAATGTCGAGGTCGGCGCCCCGAAGCGTCGGGGCTTTCTCTTCGATCTGCCCCGCCCAGTTGTGCATCACGTCGCAGGCATAAAGGAAGCCGCGCCGCTCTTCGGGCGCCATGGATCGGATCATGTCCGCAGGATCAGCAAGATCAGCCATTGTCGCGGACCGAGGGCATAAACGTGACGTTGTCGAGTTCGGTCATATCGGCGATGACGCCCATCGCGCGGCGGCGATGCAGCAGTTCCGTAGCGATCTGAGGGATAGTGAGGATGATCAACGCCGCATCGGCGTCGGAAAGCCCAGTACATTTCTGCGCGGTTGTGCCGGCGCAGATGACCTGTTCGAGCATTTTGTCGGTGATCGGCCCAGCCATAGCATTCGGGACCGTGGGAAGGTTGGCAACCTGTGTCATGTCAGCTCCTGTATGATGTCTTCACACAAGAGTTAGGAGTTGATACCCGCAACTGTCAACTGACTTTTATAGTTTTACTATATTTTTATTTTAGGTTGGCCGTCACACAACTCGCCAGCTACCTATGATTTTGCCCCTTATAAGAACATTGGAGCCATCTACAACGTCAACGCGGCGATCCGCCGCTTCAGGACTTGCGGCAACCAAGACAGGAGGTTCATACCTGCGAAGCAACATCCGAGATGCACCGGTCTTGCCGTCATACTTCTGCGCGATCACCACATCGCCGGCCTTGCAGAGCTCTGATTGATGGGTGTCGAGCAAGATCATATCACCAGGGAAATAGCCCATAAGGCTCAGCGCGCCCCTTTCTATCTGCCAAACGTCAACACCCGGCCTGGCGCCGCCCAACGCAGCAGCGATATTGTATACACCATCACTGCTATTGCCCTTGTCGCCCCAGGGTGCCGCATCACTATCTGCAAACTCGGGCGTGACCCGGCGCGCCTCAACAGGCTTCAACACTCCTGCGCGCTTCAAGACCTCATCGATAGGAACCTGTAGCACTTCAGCAAATGCCCGAGCCCATTCCAGCGACATTTTTTGACGGCCAGTATAGATATTCGAAACGTTCGCGCGCGTGCGACCCATTTTTTGCGCGATATCTTCGGCTGTCGCACCGACGCGTTTCTGCTGCTGCTTGAACCACTTGTCATCCATTTGTCAGCAAGTAGCTACTCACAACTATAATTTCACGATACAAATTCTGTATTTTATAGTTGCCAAGATATACGTCCCGCAGCTAGATGTCGTGTCATGAGTAGCAACCTGACACCACTGGAAGTATGTGAGCGCCTTATCGCCCCCATTGGCGAGTTGGGGCGGATCGTCGATATGGGCGAAAAAGCCGGTTATGGCTGGCGGCGCGCATCTCAATATCGTGATGCCGGCGACATGCCGCCCCGCGTCAATCGCAAGCTTCTTAAATATGCCAGACGCCAAGGCATTCCCTTGGCCGAAAAACATCTGATCTGGGGCGCAAGCCGCGCCGAGATCGAAGCACTGCTGGAGAATATGTCCGCGCAAGAGATTGCAGCGGAATGAGAGTTGCCCGGCACCTCCTCCCTACCGGACAACCGGATTGCTATTGGCCCATGAGGTACAGCGCCGCTAGGTGCGCCGCGATCCGGACTTGCGTGCAGGCCGCCGTGGGCGCGGACGGTCTGCACGCTTTTTTACCGGAGGTGCGCAATGGGCTTTGATCTGCGCAAGTCCGTCCGCCTTGAGGCTCTGTCGATCGGGATGCGGGCACGGTGCAATGATCTGAGCCGCGACGATGTCGATGCCATGGTTACCCGCGCTGAAGAGGCCATGTCTTCTGACGAACCGCTGTTTCGTGCCATCACCGACTTTGCCGTCCAGTACGAGGAATGCCGGTTCGATCGAGAACGCCTGGTCGCGATCGGCCAGACACTGACTGACGCGATCCGGACGCTGGTCCAGCACGAACCTGTCGATGCCGGGAGGGCTGATATCTATGGCTGATCCGGTAGGCATCGATGCACGGTTTTCGGCGGCAGACCAAACGCTCGCATTTGCGCTCACGTGGTTCGCGACCGAACGCGTGGTGTCGCAGCCCAATCAGAGGATGTGGATGGAGATCCTCCGGGATGTCCTGCCGCTGGTCACCGAGGATCATCCAATCGTGGCGCCGATGGTGGCTGCGGCAAAGCAGGTCATCGTGTCTGTCGATTTTAGCGGGGAGCTCTCGTTTCGAGCGCACCTCGATGCCAACACGGCCGTCGCGAAATTCGCGGCATGGCGGGCGGGTCGTTCCTACGAGGTTTTTAAAGAGCTGCGCGCCGACACCTGAAACCCAATCCAACGAATGGAGCATTCTGATGCAGACGTTTTTCGGAACTAAGCAGATCAAGGCCACCGCCATGACCCGGCAAGCCTATAACAACTATCGTGGCTGGACCCTTCCTGCTGATGAGGACGGTGCGGATCACGGCTATTTGGTCGAATACATCGACGGTGGCGCATCGAACCATCCTGACCATGCGGGCTATATCAGCTGGTCGCCGGCTGATGTATTTGCCCGGGCTTATCAGCCTCAGGACGCGATGTCGTTTGGCCACGCGATTATGGCCATGAAGTCTGGCGCCAAAGTCGCTCGGGCAGGTTGGAACGGCAAAGGGATGTGGGTCGCGCTGACGCCGGGATCGGCCTTTCCCGCGAAGCATGCCAAATGTGGTCACGCAGCTGCGAAGCGTGCTGTTGAGATCGATGACCCGGAGGGTGAGATCGAACTGTTGCCGCACATCGATATGCGCGCAGCAGATGGCGCTATGGTGGTGGGCTGGCTTGCATCGCAAACAGACATGCTCGCTGACGATTGGCAGATCGTCCCGGACTGATCATGTCCCAGCGCCCCACATACTCTCTGGATGAGATCAAATCCATGCTGCTGGACCAGCTCGACGGCGTGGTGGCGCAATACGCGCCGCCGGCCAAAGGCTCCTACACAGCGTTTGGCAAGTATTTCACCCTAAACCCCGGCCGCGCAGATCGCTCGGTCGGAAGCTTCTGCGTCACAATGACAGGAGCGGATGCGGGGCGCTGGAATGACTATGCCGTGGGCAGCGTACCCGGAAAAGGATATGGCGACGTGCTGGATCTGATCGCCCTGTCGCTGGACTGTGACCTTGCCCAGGCGGTGCGCGAAGCCCGTTCGTTTCTCGGCCTACGCTCCGACAGCCCCGAGGACTTCGCGCGGCGGAAAGAAGCGGCGCGCAAAGCCGCCGTGCGCCGATCCAAAGCTGAAGCAGAAGATCGAGCGCGCAAAAGGGCTCGCAGCGCCCAGGCGCAAGCGATCTGGCTGGGCGGTCAAGAGCGCATCGCCGACACGCCTGTGGAGTTCTATCTGCGCGACCAGCGCTGCATCGATCTGCGGGCGCTAGGCCGCCAGCCGCGGGTTCTGCGTTTTGTGCCCGAGTGCAGCTATTACCACGAGGATCCAAAAACCGGCGAGGTGTTCGAAGGCAGCTATCCTGCAATGGTAGCGATGGCCACAAACCAACGCGGCGAGAACGTGGCCGTCCACCGCACCTATCTGGCACGCGATGCCCAGGGCCGCTGGAACAAAGCGCCCGTGCCGGCCGCGAAGAAGGTGCTGGGTGAATACCACGGCTCGGCGATCCACATCTGGAAAGGCATTGGCCCCCGTGGCGGCAAGCCGGTCGGCCTGCGCCATGCGCCTGCGGGCACCCATCTGTTCATGGCTGAAGGCATCGAGGACGCATTGTCGATCGTGATGCTGAAGCCCGAGGCCCGCGTTCTGGCGGCGATCTCCTCGGAAACCTCGGCTTTGTCGCCCTGCCCGACACGGTGACCGATCTCACCTTGGTCGCTGACCTCGACGACAACGACACGGCCCGCGAGCAGCTGGAGCGCGCCGTCGCGCAGCACCAGAAGGCTGGCCGCCGGGTGAAGCTGTTTCAGAACCGCTGGGGCGGCAAGGATTTGAACGACGCTCTGCGCGCCTCGGCCGCAGGGCATGAGCAAGGAAAGGAAGCCGGATGACCCAAGCTGAAATCAAAAGCGATGCGCGCGATCGGATTGGCGAAACCTTAGATTTGGCGCTCCGTATGCGCACGGCAATGTTGAAAAAGAACAAGCGCCGTGCCTGGACAAAATGCCCGGTTTGCGGGTCGAAAATCCGTGCCTATTTGGCTGGTTCCAAAGCGCATTTGCACATGGCCTGTGAGAGCAAAGGCTGCATCTGGGTGATGCAATGAATGCCCTCTTAGCAGCCGACACACTCGAGGTCGGAAACTGCGGCCCAGACTGCGACTGCCAGTCCATCCACTTGGTCATGAACGACGCGGGCGGCGATGGTTTCGCGGCTGCCTCGATGCAGCCTGAGACCGCGCGCCGTGTGGCGGCCGATCTTCTGAAATGTGCTGACATTGCCGAAGCGCAGCAGCTCAAAAATCACGGGCGGATCACATGAATTTTCGCACTGAAATCCGCCTCGGCCGCTACGGCGTCGCCTTTGGACACGGCAGCTGGGCCGGGATCGATCATCTCGGCCTGCTGCATCCGCACTTCAAGGAGAAGGATGTCCTCGATCGCCAGTTCTACGCCAGCGCCATAGGCCTGCTGGACAAAGCCTTGCAGGCGTCTCGCACCCTCGCACCCGGCCCTTACGGGGAAAAGAAGAGCGCCCGCCGGCGCAAGTTTTGCGATCGCGTTGCCTCGGTCGCCAATGAATTGGAGGCACAACAGACGTGACAGAGCAGGCAAGCAACGACGCGTGGCTTGGAAATCAGGATCGCGCCAGCTACCGCAAGGCCCCAAACCGTCCCACCAAGGACGAGCTGCGCGATGCTTTGGACAATGCGCCGGAGGCCCCACGAGCGGATGACAGCGCAGGTGGCGGTGGTGACGCCCCTCCCCGCCGGGACAGCCCCCGGAGGACGGAGATCGCAGCTATCGCGGCCGCCCCAAAGGAGAAATCTACGATGGCTGCCCTGTTACGCCGTTGGGCGTGCGCGGAGATCATCATTACTTTCTCGATGTGCTGGGTCAGATGCGTGGCGCCAAGAAGCTGGAAGGCCAGTTCATGCAGTCGCTGTTCGGCCATCAGATCCCCAAGCTGTGCTTCAATTTCGCCCAGTGGGAATACAAGGGCGACAGCTGGGTGCGCAAACCCGGCCGCTTCGATGCCTACAAGGCCAGCATGGCGATGTACGAGGCGACGTCGGAGCTGGGCGTCTTCAACCCGCTGCACGACGTGCGCGGTGTGGGTGCCTGGACGGATGACGACGGCCGGCTGATCTATCACGCCGGTGACGCGGTGCTGGTGCGCGGCGAGAAGAAACGCCCCGGCAAGGTGGGCAAGCATATCTATCCCGCACAACCCCCAATCCCCCACCCTGACGAGGCTGATGAAGCCCCGGACCCCGTGCCCGAGATATTGAAAACCATTGAGACCTGGAACTGGGCGGTGCCGGATGTGCACCCATTCATATCTCTGGGCATGATCGCGACGCAGATGCTTTGCGGTGCCCTCGATTGGCGGCCGGTCTTCTGGTTGGTTGCGCCGGCTGCCTCAGGCAAGTCTGAGTTCCAGAAGTTGATCAAGTTGCTGCACGGCGACGACGGCCTTGTGCAGACCACCGACGCCACCAAATCCGGCATCACGTCCAAGCTGGGGCAGTCGAGCTTGCCAGTGGCCGTCGACGAGCTCGAACCCGGCGATGAGCGGTCAACCAAGGAACGGGACATCATCGCGCTGGCGCGGGTCGCGGCATCGGGTGGAGAATGGTTTCGCGGGTCGGCCGACCAGACAGGCGTGGGCGGCAAGGTCTATTCGGCTTTCCTCTTCAGCTCGATCCTGATCCCGGGCGTAATGAAAACACAGGACGTTCAGCGTCTGATCCGGTTGGAGATGAAACCGCTCGATAAGGGCGCGGCCAAGCTGAACTTGCAGCCCCGCACATGGCGGGCACGCGGCGCACGTCTGAAGAAGCTGCTCATCGATCGGTGGGAGAGCTGGCCGGACCGCATGTCCGCGTGGCGTCACGCACTGGAGCATGAAGGTGTTATGGGCCGCGATGCCGACAACTGGGGCACAGTCCTCGCAATGGCGGATATGGCGAGCCAAGCGGATATCGCGACAGAAGATGTCATGGCCAGCTGGGCCAAGAAGATCGCCTTCATCGCCAACGCCGATCGCGAAGACACGGTGAACGATGCCGATGCCATGCTGTTGCACCTTATGGGTCAGCAGTATGATCCCTACCGAAAGGGTCAGCAGTACAACATCGCCCAGTGGGTGATGGGCGCGGCTGGCCTGCCTGGCACACCAGAGGGGCTCCGACACCCGGACGATGAGGGCCACAGCAGCCTGCGCATCACCCAGCAGCGATGTAACACCCAGCTGGCCAGCGTCGGCCTGCGGGTCAGCGGCACGGGCGAAGAGGCGCAGCTGTTCATCGCCAACCAGCAGCTTCAGCAGCTGAAGGACCTGTTCCGGAACTCGGACTGGGCCGGTGGTGTCTGGAAGCAATCAGCGTCCCGCGTTCCGGGTGCCACACCAACCCCGCACCCTCTCACCTTGGCCGGTATTCGATCACGCGGCTACCTGATGCCGATCAAGTCGATCCCGGGCCTGACCAGCTTCCCGATGGACCGTGAGCGCGCCGATGACGTTGTGGGCACACCGGTCTCCAAGCATGACGTCGAGGATTGGGGCTAAGATGATGAACGCTGTGATCAACTACCTGAATTCGCGTTATTCTTTGCGCTTCCCCCGCACCCGCTGGGATGCCATTATCTACGCGCGACGAGGGCCGCAGACCATGGGTCAGGGGCACAACGGCGCACAAAATGAAAACCCCAGCGTTGTGCCCTCTGTTGTGGGCAAAAGACGTTTAACTACAGCGGGTTACTCTCTACCCACAACGCCACAACGCCAAACTGGCCCCCTCTCGTGTGTGTGCACGCACGCGTGCGCGCGTACGAGAGCAACTCCGTTTTTCCGTTGTGGCGTTGTGACTAAACCTTATGACATTGATATATATAGAGAAAGAGGCACAACGCTACCCACAACGCTAGGCCAAAAGGGCCAAAAACCGTTGTGGGTAGCGTTGTGGGCAGCACTTAACCCCCTGTTATCTAATAAAAAAGGGGTTTTTGAGCATGGCTAAGCCCAAGAATTCCTTCGAAGTCATGGCTCGCACCGCTGCTGAGCGGTTGGACAAGGTCCGCGAAGCTGGTGAGCAGCTGACCTTCCTCCCCGATGAGCAGGGCAACGCGGTCGATCTGGTCGAGGACAAGCCAGTCGGCCGTCCGAAGGGTGCCAAGGGCAAGGTGAACAACCAGATGCGCGACTGGCTCGCCGCTCAGGGCTATTCCATGCCAGAGGACGTTCTGGCGCAGATGGCTGGGCTGGCGTCGAGCGGCGATGCCGTGATGGCAGCCATGGAGCGCGCGGAGCTGGTCCTCGCCTGGGCCTTCGACGGTGCGACCCAGAAGGTGAAGGGTGGCGGCACCAAGCCTGCCGTGCCCGGTGCTGGCACGCGGCTGTCGACGTTCATCCAGCTCTACACGATCCAGCTGCGCGCAGCCGACGCACTGCTGCCCTATGGCGCGCCCAAAGCGACACCGGACGTCAGCGTCCAGCAGTCGGTCTTCGTCAACGTTCCCTCCGCCCCGAGCACCGCCCATCCGGGCGACAATGCCCGCGTGATCAGCGGTCGATCGGGCGGTCGGATGGTGCCTGCGGACGTGGCCTACAAAGACCAGCAAAAACAAGAGGTTACCGAAGCGGACAATTCAGCTTCGGACGATGAAAGTCGGACGGAATGAACAACGGGTTGAAACAAAAGGGAAAAGCGGTGCCTGTATCACTGATTGAAAATCATTTGGACAGCATCCCGGCCGGTCCGATCTGCGGGTGTCCCGCGCTGCTGGGCGCGGCCGCCGCGACCCCCGGGGGAGGTCCCGCGCTCCGTCTCTATGGCCCTGTTTCCGACCCCATTCAGCCTTTTGGTCCTTCCGGAGGTTTCAGAATGAGCGCGATTGTTGGATTTGATGGATGGGGTTGGGGGAGAACCTATTCCTCTGCCCATGAAGGGGTTGGGGGAATGCACCTCTTTCGGGTGCAAAGCTCGGACTGACAGATGAACAGATTGCCGCCCTGGCGGGGCAGTCGGCGAAAGAGGCAATTGACAGCCTAGAGGGCGAATTCGCCACTGGCAACCTGCCGGATGTCGAGACGGTCACTTTTCCCGGACCGATCTCCGAGGCGTTCTACTGGTCCAATGCCGATGTCTGCGGCATCCAGGGCCCGGTAGGCTCGGGCAAGACCACCACGCTGATGAAATCGCGCCTGCGTCGCGCGATTGAGATGCCACGGTCCACAATCGACGGTGTGCGGCGCTACAAGGTGCTCTTCATCCGCGAAACCTATCGCCAGTTGTGGTCGACCTCGATCCCATCCTATCTGGAAACCTTTCCAAAGGAGCTCGGGAAATGGTCAGGCGGCCGCGGCGACCCGGTGACCCACGTGATCCACTTCGAAGATGATCATGGGCCGATCGAATTCGTCGCTGAGTTCATGGCGTTTGGTGACGACATCGTCGCCTCGATGCGCGGGGTGCAGACCACCGATATCGTGCTGAACGAAAGCGATACCATGCCGGTGGAAATTTTGACTGTTGGTATTGGCCGGATCGACCGCTGGCCTGCCCGCCAGCACTTCGAAGGCCTGCCGGTGCATCTGCGCGGCTACGGTCAGATCGTGGGGGACTTCAACGCCCCGGATGAGGACAACTGGACCTTTGAGGTTTTCCACGACGAAGAAAAGCGACGGTTGTTGCTGGATGCGCTGTCGGCCGATCTGCCAGAGGGCGCAAAACAAATCGAGATCAAGTTCTACAACCAGCCCGGCTACGGCATGGACGGCTGCGAGAACATGCAGAACCTCTCGCCGACCTATTACCAGCGTCAGATCGCGACACAGCGACTGGCTGGGCGTGGGGATATGGTCGACCGGCTGGTGTACAACAAGGTTACCTATCTGCGCGTGGGCGATCCGGTCTGGAAACGTGAGTTCAGCCGCAGAGTGCACGTCAGTGACACCCCGTTGCAGCCAGTCCAAGGCGTTCCTCTGCGCATCGGCCTCGATCAGGGCTTCAAGGGCGCGGCAGTGATCGCGCAATGTCTTGAGGATTACCGCTGGCGCATCTACGCCGAGCTGCATTTTCCCGAAGAGCGGCTGATGGCGGCGGTCTTTGGCAATCGCCTCGCGGACCTCCTCGATGAACGGTTCAACGGCTTCCGTGTCGAGGCGGGCTGGGGCGACATGGCGGGCGAGCACGGTGCCTCCCAGGCGGCGGACGAGAACGCGACTTGGAACCTGATGGTCGGCAAGGCTGCGGGTTTCTACATCCGGCCTCAGCGGATCGGCACCAACCGGATCACACCGCGTCTTGAGGCGGTTCGCGCAGCGCTGGAAGCCCCTCTGACGCGCGGTGAGCCCGGTCTGCTGATCGACCCCTCCTGCAAGTTCCTAATCCGTGGTTTTGCGGCCCGCTACGTGTGGACCGAAGAGACCAACAAGAGCGGCGACAAGCGGAAGGTCCCCGACAAGAGCTTCACCGAAGCCAACGTGCATGACGGGCTGCAGTACCTGCTCCTGAGCGAACACCAGGCGGACGGCACCAGCCCCTACGCCAAGAAAATGCCCGACACCGACAGACGTGGCCAGATGGGCCACAACGGAGGGCCGCCCCTGTCGGGGAATACCGGCGGCCTGCAAACCGGTTGGGATATCACCAACCCCTATGGAGCGTGAGAGCATGAGCAAGACGGACCAAAAGGCATCCGACGCCAAAATCGACCAAGAAAAGAAGGCGGCTGATGAAAAGGCCTCAGTCGAAGCGAAGGCGACCGAGGACAAAAAGGTAGCTGATGAAAAGGCTCCGGCGGAGGCGAAAGCATCCGAAGACAAGAAGGCGGCTGATGAAAAAGCGGCGGCCGAGGCGCAGCCAACCGAAGAGCCGGTGCAAATCGACAAGCAGCGCGTCAAAGACCTGATCGAACAGGTCGAAAACCGCCATGGCCACCGGATCATGGACCTGGTCCACCGGTTCGAGCGCGAAGAAGGTATGCAGATGGCGGAAGGGGACGAGACCGCAGCACCGAAGATGACGATGGCTGGTGTTTCCTGTCGCTTGCGTGCTGGTCCCGACCAGACCTTGGAAAACTGGGCCAACGCAGCGCGGCGCGCCTTGCTGAAGGCAGCATAGGCCATGAGAGCTACACCACCCGTGCTGGTCCAGCCCTACAGCGATCATGCGGCCATGAACGTTTTGTCGCGGTTGGACGTGATGGATCACATCGAGGCCGAGCAGATGCGCGGTCGCCCCATCTCGCACCTCGAACTGTTCGCTGACTGGCGCGCGATCGAGCCAGCACGGGTGGTGTCTTTGGTGCTCAGCACCGGATCCGAAGCTGCGCCGCGCCCCTTCGCGGTCCTCGGGCTTTCCAACACTGGCCAGGCCGGTGTTGCGCAAGCGGCACTCCTCGCCCGCGACCACAAGAAGTTCCGGGGGCGCTGATCGGTGCCGCCCGGCACATCCGCGCCCAGATGCCCGTGTTCTGCGCTGAAAACGGCATCTACCGCATCGAAGCCCGCAGTTGGGCAGGTCACCCCCGTGCCGCCCAGTTTCTGCGCGCTTGTGGCTTTGTCCACGAAACAGACATGCCCGGTTTCGGCGGGGCAGCCGCCACCATGTTTAGCCAATTCGCCTGGACCCACCCCACCCCCGAGAAGGAAACCTGAACCATGTGTTTTGCACCGAAATCCCCGAGCATTGCGGCCCCTCGTATCGCGGCAGCTGACAACCGTGAAGCCACCCAGCAAGCCGACATCGAGGCTCGCCTGCGCAAACGACGCGCCGGCGCCGCGGCAAACGTCCTCACCAGCAGTGTCGGCATCCCCTCGACCCCGCGTCTAGGTCAGTCCGCATGAAGCCGGACACCGTGATCGAGAATGATCCCCGCGCCGAAGAGGCGATCCGGCGTTGGGATGAGCTGAAAAGCAGCCGAAGCCGTCACGAGCAGGATTGGGAGGATATTGCCAACCTGATGCGGCCGCAGCGCGGCGGTTTTGGTCTCTATGACCACAAGCGGCGGCAGCAGGAAAAGCCGCTGTCCAGTGAGCCAATCATGGCTTTGGGCAGTTTTGCAGCAGGCATGTACGCCGCGCTGACGAACCCGGCCAACCGTTGGGGCGGTTTTGAGACACCGGATCAGGAGCTGAACCAGTGGCGGCCGATGGCCGAGTGGAATGATTTAGTGACCAACCGCGTGCTGGCCAGCTTCAGCCCGTCGGTGTCCGGCTTCTATGGCGCGACTTTCCAAGCCTATTCCGACCTTGCGGGGTTCGGCAACGCGGCGGGCTATGACCAGATCGACACCGTCAACCGAAAGTTCATCGATGTCACGATGTCGCTGGCCGAAGTGGTGGTGGAGATCGACGCCCATGGCCGCGTCGTGGAAATGGTGCGCAAGTTCACCCTGAAACCGCGTGCAGCGGTTCGCGAGTACGGGGCAAAGATGCTGCCGAAAAAAGTCAATGAGATGGCGGACAAGGGCAGCTCCGACGATGTGACCTTCTACTACCACATTCTGAACAACGACCAGTTCGTCAAAGGCAAGCTCGGGCCACGTGGTAAGCCTTGGCTGGGCATCACTGCCTGCGAGGAGGGGCGCTCTCTGGTGAAAATGGCTGGGCACGAAGACATGCCGGCCTATTACCCCCGATGGGACGTCGACAGCGGGATGACCTATGGCACGGGGCCCGGCATGATCGCCCTACCCTCCGCGCGCATGGTCAATTTGATGGATGGCGCTACGATCCGAGCAGCACAGCAGGCCGCAGACCCCACACGGCTTGCACCTGACCGTCAAGCGGTGCCACTGAACGGGACATTCCGGCCCGGATCGGTGGTCTATGGCGCGGTGGACATGCGGGGCAATCCGCTGATCCGGAACCTCGAACAGGCTGGAAATATCGGCCTCACGATCGAGGAAAAACGCGCAAAGACCGAGGCGGTCAAGGAAGCGTTTCACTATGCGGTGATGTCGTTGTCCGGCCGAACCGGGGTCACCGAGGAAGAAACCCGGATCATGGAAGAAGCGCGGCTGCGCAACTGGGCCCCACACGCCGATCGCATCATGGAGGAATATGCGGCGCGCAAATTTGAGCGGCGTTTCCGCCTGCTTTGGCGCGCCGGACAATTGCCGCCACCGCCGCCCGAGGCCAGCGGCATGCCCCTGCGGGTGCGGTACCAGTCAGCCGCGGCAATGGCGATGCGCGCGCGCGAAGGCACCGCAATCCGCCAATTCATCGGCGATCTCGGCCCCCTCGCCCAGTTGAACCGGCGTTATGTCGACCGTTTGGAGCCCGACGCTATTGCCGAAGCCTTGCATGACGCCAGCCCATCGCTGCCGGCACGGATCCTCCGCTCGCGGGAGGATGCCGACGAGATTGCGAAGGCCCGTGCAGAGAAAGAGCAGCAGGCTGAACAGATGCAAATGGCTGAAGCCGCCGGTGGCGTGGCCAAGGACTTGGGCGTCACGCTCGGAAACGGAGGGATCCAATGATCTGGCAGCGCCTCCCCATCATCCGCAGCTTCTTCGGTGGGCCGAGCCCGGAGGTGGACCCGGCCGGCGCTGCGGCGGCGGACGATGCCGCCAGCCTGGTTGCACAACGGTGGCGCCGCGCTTTCGCGCGCGATCCGGAGCTCGCTGAAGATCTGATCCGGCAATCGGGCCTCATGGCCTTGCAGCCGATCGACATGGTGGATGGCTATCCCCAGCCGACCCCCATCGACCCCTACCGCCTTGCATATGACGCTGGGCGACGCGACCTCGCCCTGCTGCTGCTGGCACAGGGCAATATTTCCCACCACGAATTGAGCCAACTGATGGAGAGCCTCGATGTACGTTAAATTTTTCCTCAAACCCCTGATCTGTTTTGCGCCCGAAGGCGACGCCGGTGGCGGCGCTGGCGGTGAAGGTGGCGCTGCCGGCGTGGGGGACGATACAGTGTCCGCCGGCGCGGGCGATGACACCGTCAATGGCGGTGCCGGGGCCGATACCCTCACCGGCGGCGGCAACGATACCCTCACACGTGGTGACGGTGGCTCAGCCAAATGGTGGGAGGGCGACAAGTTCAAAGACCATCGCGACATGCTCGAAGCCACCGGCCTGACCGTCGACGATCCTTTGGACGCTGTGATCAAACTGGCCAAGATGGAAAAATCTGCCCAGACCAAACTTGGCAAGCCAGCCGATCAGCTGCTCACCAAGCCCGGCAAGGACGAAAGCGTCACCGACTGGATGAAGACCAACGCTGATATTTTCGGGATCCCCGAAAGCGCCGACAAATACGACATCAAGAAACCCGAGGCTTGGCCGAAGGATGCCAAGTGGGATGAGGGCCTTGAGGGTAAGGTGCGCGAACTGGGGCTCGAGAAAGGCATGTCGAACGACGCGGTCAACGCAATGGTCGGTCTCTACGCAGAGAACATCATGGCCCTCGATAAGAATTCGGCGGACGATCTGGCCAAAGCCAACAGCGAGATGATGGCCGATCTGCAAAAGGACTGGGGGCAACAAACCGAAGCCAAGCTCACGCTGGCCAGCCAGGCCGCGTCGGTCATCGCCGAAAAAGCGGGGTTGGATCAAACCGCAATGCAGAACCTTGCCGAGAGCCTAAAGCCGAAGATTGGCGACGCGGGGACCATGCGCATCTTTGCCGCGATCGGCGAGATGATGGGCGATGATCAGATGGTGATGGGCAATGGTGGCACGTCGCTGAGCACCACGCCGGCCGAAGCGCGTGCGGAGTTATCGAAGATGCAAAGCCCCGGTGGCGAATATTATGAGGCCACCAGCAAGCGCGACGCTGCCACAATCGCCCGACTGAAGCCGCAGATCGATCGCCTGACCAAAATTGCCACTGGCTAACCCTTGCCTGCTTGACGCCCACGACGCCCCTGCTAGCAGGGGCGTCCTTTCAACACGCGGATTATGCTTAGGTATGGTAGAATCAACAGTGATCTGAAAGCCTCGCGACTATTGCCGAGGAGACATTATGATTACTGAAACATTACGGTCTATGGAAAAACGGATGTCTTGGACCAACGGGCGGAAAATGCTGGCCCTTGCGGGCATTTCGCCAAGCGTAGGTTGGCAGCGGACGATCGAAAAATACTCTGGTGACGATAAAGCCCTCCCTGTTGGAGAGTTGCAGGATGCTTTGACCGAACATAATTTGTGCGGCGACAAATTTACCAAGCTTTACCGGTTCAATGAGGATGCTAGAGACCGCCTATATGCGTTCTTTACTCAATGCGAAGTGACCGAGAGCAAAGCAACTGAAGCTTTCCCGAACACCGTTTCTGATGACGAACTTGACGAGTTGGGTAGTGATTTCGAGATCGTCAATGTCACCAGCAATGAAGATGGCATCGGTATGGTCTTGAGCAGCGTGTTTACTTATACGAAACGAGAAAGCATCGAATTTAGTGTATTCGATGAGCCGTCAGAGATGCGGAACAAATACGAAGAGGTCGTTGGTCTAAAAAACGTCCGCACGCAGCTCCTTCACGTCATCTGGCTACCACATCATCGCGATTACCTAGAAATACGTGTCGATTACCCCAAAGGCATGAAAGAGGTGGAGGCGCACGGGTTTCATTCAATACTCAAACGCAAAGTTAACGATTGGGGTATCGTTGCCTTAGAGAGGCCAATAAATCTGTTTCCTGCTGTGCGTGCGCTCTATGACGACGAAGACGAGGGTACCGTAACCGAAATCACCTTTGCCACACCAACCTCAGCGATCAAGAACGAGAAAATGTTACGTCGAAATCGACAGTATCTAGATCAGCGAAAGGAAGTGTACCATCTCGCAGGGAAGAAGGGACTTGGCGACGACGCCGAAATTATAGTGTACAAGGTCACTGTGGAATGGCCGCGTCCAGAGGAAGGCATCGACTATGTTCCCTCGGTCGCACTGTCAGCATCCGGTCCCTCTGGGAACGGGCCTGGTAACATGCCAACGATCTCAGGGGCCTCAATTGCAAACTGTATCCGCGCCGCTGATTATGAATTTGTCATCGAACGCTTGGGTGAGAAAGCCAAACTAGAGGAGCTCGCAGGTCACTGACGCAGATCAGAATAGATCAGACACTAGACGATCTGGGGTCGGCGAACCTGCCGCCTGGCCTCTATGAAGCATGCGTAGCAATTGCCGAACATCTGCAGCGTTTAGATGAAGGTACGCTGCATTTTATGCCCGCGAGCTATTTCTATTCAAAACTGGGTGACGAGGCGGATCTTCAGTACATTCTGCCAGCATTAAACCTCTTGACCACGATAGAGCATGCTCTGTTGAAGGCGCATGGATATCTCCAGTTTTCCAACGAAGACCCCCGGCCGCTTGACGACGAAGACTTTCACGAATTGTTGGTCACTGGAGAGCTGGTCGACGACGAGAGCGGTGAATTGATCGAAAATCCTTGGACTAAGGTGCACCTTTACTATTCTGCACGGGAAAATGCCTTTGTCTGAGCGTTCACCTGCCTCTTCTGCCTTTGAAGACCTTTTCAAGTTCAATCCTGAACCACAGCTGCGGCTGACATTGGCCTATGCCACGGCGCCAAATTACGAGGCTCGGTTTGAGGCATTAGAAAAGCTGATCGACAAATGCTACCGCACCCTTGTTGATGGCCGGGCGGAGAACCGGGAAGAAAGCGAAGACCAGCTGAGCCAGCGTATAGTTGACATGCTCAAGTTCGCGTCGGTCAACGCCGAGCATGATA